>CAVWIM010000025.1:0-146508 GCA_963755065.1 uncultured beta proteobacterium | reverse complement strand
GCCGCGCCGATCCAAGTCATAAGCGAAACGTCGGGATTGCGTCCCGCTTGGCTTGACGGCAAGTGCCCGGACGCGTCGCGGCAAAGGCGCCGCGCCGATGAGCCCTCCATGCCGAGGTCACCCCGTGGCGGCGGCACTGGCAATCTCCATCGAATTCCCACGCAATGCAGACGTTTCGCTGACGACTCCACGGATTGCGGGCGCTAACCTACGCCGCATGACATCCACCCAACGATCGGCGTCTTCGGAACCGTTCTCCCAGCGTTCCAAGACGCGACATGCCAGCCTGACCATGAAACACTACAAGCCCCTGCTGAGCTCGGCACCAGCCAACAGTATCCTCAACGCGCAAGAGTTCCATTACAGGAACAGCGCGAGCACTGATATCCGCGAGACATTCGCGAGATTCCGACGCAACGCGTCAAGGCAGAACCAGCCGAGCATCGCGACGAACGTTCGGACATTGACGAAGAATCCGATCGACGCGACGCCGCCGCCTTGTTCGCTTGCGTCGCTGCGACGCTCTTCGGGCTGATCGACTCGATACATCATTACGCAAAGGAAAATCAACATGCTGACTCGATTCATTCAACGGTTGGGGCTCTGGATGTCGGTATGCCTGCTCGTAGCAGCCACCGGCAGCGTGGTGATGGCCGAAGCCCCTGTCCGCGCCGACGAGGGCAGGATCGAGGCCATCGAGATCTATCGCGCGCCCGACAACAAACCGCTCAACGGCGGAACCTTGATCGGCGGCATCGCCGGTGGCGTGATCGGCCACCAGATCGGAAGCGGCCGTGGGAACACGGCGGCGACCATCGCCGGCGCAATCGGCGGCGCGGTCGTCGGAAACGAAATCGAGAAGAAGCAGAAGCCGGCGACGCGATACCGCATCACCGTGCGACTCGATTCGGGCAGCACGCTGATCGTCGAAGAGACGCGCGACCTCGACCTGCGGGTGGGCGACCGTGTGCGGATCGATGACGGCCGCATCTATCGGATCTAAGCACGTGCTCATGCCGATGACCGAATTGATCGGGGCGCCTCTCTTCGGTCGACGACAACATCTCGTCCGCGAGGCAGTGCCTGCGCGGCACTCGTTGTAAAGTGCATGCACCTCGATGAATGACAGGAAACGCGAGCCATGGGCCATTCGTTTGTCTGCCCAGCGACGGGTTGCGATCGTCGTTGCCGTCGGCGTAACGGTCTATTCCATCGGGCCGACCGTCGTTCCCATTGCGAACCGGCTGCTCGTGACATGGATCGCAGCGTCGTTGACCTACCTGATCCTGTATTGGCTGACGATCCTGCATGCGGACGCCGACCTGACCCGTCGGCGGGCGAGCACGTACGATCAGGCCGCGCACGTCATCTTCCTGCTTGTAACGACCGCTGCGTGCGCAAGCATCGTCGCCATCGGCTTCGTGATGGGCGACGTCAAGTCGTTGGACTTCTGGCCGAAGGCGCTTCACGTCGGGCTATCAATCGCCGCGCTCCTGCTGTCCTGGATGCTGATCCAGACGGTGTTCGCGTTTCACTATGCTCGCCGCTATTACGCGCCGGCATCGGTACAAGAGGGTCCGGCCGCCGGATTGAGTTTCCCCGGAGTCGAGAAGCCGGCCTACTTCGATTTCGCGTATTACTCCTTCGTCCTGGGCATGACGTCGCAGGTTTCGGATGTCTCGGTCACGACCGCGCAAATGCGGCGCACGACGCTCGCCCACAGCATCCTCAGCTTCGTTTTCAACATCGCCGTGCTCGCGATGAGCATCAATGTCATCGGCGGCGTCATTTAGACAGCGTGGAGCCAATCAACGACGACAGGCAGGTTTCGCCTGGTCCCGACATGCGGATGCCGTTTGCCGCCCTTCCCGTAAATCAACCGCGGCACACGCCCTCCGGGCTCGCCGCATTGGAGATGCCATGATCTCTCGCGTCGTTGTAGCTCGCCCATGAAGCTGCCTCCATGCCGCACCCCGCGCATCGTCATCGTCGGTGGCGGCGTTGCCGGGCTGCTGTTGGCCACGCGCCTCGGACAACGTATCGCCTGCATGCGAGGCCGAGTCACATTGGTCGACCGCAGCTGGACGCATGTGTGGAAGCCGATGCTGCATACGTTTGCGGCCGGTACCTGGAATGTTCATCAGCAGCAGGTCCAGTACCTGCTGCATGCACGAACCCATCGCTTCGAATACGTTCCGGGACAGCTCGACGCAATCGACCGGACAGCCAAGCGCCTGCGTCTTGCGCCAATGCAGGGTGCAGGCGAAGCGATCGCGGACGCGCGTGAACTGGAGTACGACGTGCTCATCCTGGCGTTCGGCAGTCGCGCGAACGATTTCGGGACACCAGGGGTTGCCGAGCATTGTCACTTCATCGACAGCCAGGACCAAGCTGACACGTTCAACGCGCGACTGCGCGCACACGTAGCGCGCAGCGTGTTTCAGAATCGGACCATCGACATCGCCATCGTCGGTGGTGGCGCGACCGGGGTCGAACTGACCGCCGAGTTGAGCCGCATGGTCGAATTCGCGGCCGGTTATGGCGAAGTCGATATTCGCCGTCGGTTGCGGGTGACGCTTCTCGAGAGCGCGTCGCGCATTCTGGGAGCATTCCCTGACGCGGTCTCCACTTCGGCCGCCGCGCAGCTTCGCGCGCTTGGCGTGGACGTGCGCACGGGAGTGCGCGTCGTGGCCGCCGACGCGCACGGATTCCTGCTCGACGGCGGTGAACGAATCCCGGCGGCGCTGAAGGTCTGGGCAGCAGGCGTGCGCGCGTCCACTACGCTCGACGAGAGCGGATTGGACCTCAATCGTGCGGGCCAGGTCGTGGTACAGCGGAACCTGCTCGCCAGGAACGACCCGTCGATCTTTGCATTGGGCGACTGCGCCACATTCATGCCGGAAGGCGCGGATCGGCCTTTGCCGCCTACCGCGCAGGTCGCGAACCAGCAGGCGTTGCACCTGATACGCCATCTGCCGGCGTGGCTGCAAGAGGGCAAGCTAGTGCCCTCCTTCCGCTTCCACGACCTCGGCGCGTTGGTAGCGCTGAGCGATTACAACGCCTTCGGCACGCTCGGCCGCTTCGGCTTTTTTACGGGACTCTTCATCAAAGGCCACTTCGCGCGCCTGAGTCATGCCCTGCTCTACCGTCGCCATCAGCTGGCGCTTCACGGCTCGGGCCGCGCCGTGCTGTTGTGGCTGGCCGAACGCATCAACGCATTCGTGCAACCGAAGATCCGCATGACCTGACTGCTCCGGAGCTTCACATGACGAATTCGATGTTTGCGGCGCGGGACGGCGGCGCGGCGCCTATCCACTCTGGACGAAATCGCGACGATTCGCTGACGACGCGGTGCGAGCGAGTCGCTATGCTGGTCCCAAGGTTTGCGCTCGCAATGCGCGCGCAGCGCGTCACGATGGTTAAGAAACCAGCAGCGGAGAACTAGCCATGCCCCAGAGAGAACCTGTTGCGGAACGCCCTCACGAAAAATATCAGGGCCTGCTGGACTCCTGCAGATCACTGCCTCCCACGCCGACAGCCGTGGCGCATCCCTGCGACCAGAGCTCGCTCGAAGGCGCCGTCGACGCGGCGCGTTTGGGTCTGATTTCACCGATCCTGGTCGGACCGCGGTCGCGCATCGAAGCGACAGCCAGGCAGTACGCGATCGACATCGCGGGGCTGCCGATCGTCGACGCGCCCTTCAGTCACGCCTCCGCCGAGCAGGCGGTCGCGATCGTGCGCGAAGGCAAGGCCGAGGCCCTGATGAAGGGAAGCCTTCACACTGACGAGCTGATGGGCGCCGTCGTCAAGCGCGACACCGGATTGCGCACCGCACGACGCGTAAGCCACTGCTTCGTGATGGACGTGCCGACCTACCCGGAGCCTTTGATCATCACGGATGCGGCGGTAAACATCGCACCGACGCTCGCCGAAAAGGTCGACATCGTCCAGAACGCGATCGACCTGGCGCATGCGCTTGGCGCCGCGGATGTTCGCGTCGCCATACTTTCGGCGATGGAGACGGTCAATCCCATGGTGCCGTCGACGATCGAGGCCGCCGCGCTGTGCAAGATGGCCGATCGCGGGCAGATCACGGGAGCGATCCTCGACGGCCCGCTCGCGCTCGACAACGCGATCAGCCTGGAGTCGGTCAAGATCAAGAAGATCAATTCGCCGGTGGCGGGTCGGGCCAACGTGCTGGTGGTGCCCGACCTGGAGGCCGGTAACATGCTCGCGAAGAGCCTCTCGTTTCTCGCCAACGCCGATGCGGCCGGCATCGTGCTCGGCGCGCGCGTTCCGATCATTCTCACCAGCCGTGCCGACTCGGTCATGACCCGCCTTGCTTCGTGCGCGGTCGCGGCGCTGATGGCGAGAGCGCGCCGTGAAGCGAGCAGCAAAGTGGTGACCTGAATGGCCGATGCCATGATCGCTCGCCACACACAGGCGCTGCTTTCCGCCGCGACGCGCCAACGTACCGGCAGGTCGAGGGTCGATCATGTCCAATGAACTTCCGCCCGCCCCGCTCAGGGGCTCGAAAGCGCTTGTGGTCGGGGTCGCCAACCAGTATTCCATCGCTTACGGCTGCGCAAGGGCGTTTCGGGAGCTGGGTGCGGAGCTGGCGATCACCTATATCAACGAGAAAACCAAGAGCTACGTCGAACCGCTGGCGAAAGAGCTGGAAGCACCGATCTTCATGCCGCTCGACGTCGGGACGCCGGGCATGCTCGAGACGGTGTTCGAAAGAATCGCCAAAGAGTGGGGCAAGCTCGATATCGTCCTTCACTCGATCGCGTTCGCACCGAAAGAAGACCTCCGAGGGCCGCTTATCAACTGCTCCGCCGAAGGCTTCAAGCAGGCGATGGACGTCTCCTGCCACTCGTTCGTGCGCATGGCGCGGCTGGCGGCGCCATTGATGAAAGACGGCGGGACGCTGTTCGCGATGAGCTACTACGGCGCGAACAAGGTCGTGCCCAACTACAACGTGATGGGACCGGTGAAGGCTGCGCTGGAGGCGTGCTGCCGCTATCTGGCATACGAGCTCGGTAGCAAGGGCATCCGGGTGCACGCCATCTCCCCCGGACCCCTCAAGACACGTGCCGCCTCGGGACTGAAGGATTTCGAGCTTCTGCTCAACGAAGCGGCGCAGCGGGCCCCGATCGGCGAGCTGGTCGACATCATGGACGTGGGCTTCGCCTGCGCTTACCTTGCGACGCCGTACGCTCGGCGGATATCCGGCGAGACGATGTATGTCGACGGCGGCGTGAACATCATGGCGTAAGTGTCCTGACCTCCGGTCGGTGCAGGAATTTTGCTCCCTCGGAGAAGGATATTCATATGACATCTTTGCAAATGATCGGTGTTATCGGCGCCGGCACCATGGGTAGCGGCATCGCGCAAGCCCGGACGGGTGTGGCTGAAGATGCAAATGGTGATCTCGGGATCACACAGCATCTCTTGGATGTATCCCGGCGAAAGTGCTCCCGTGCCCAGAGGTCGAGATACCCGCTCAGGGTCAGCCTCCACTCTCGGCACAGGGAAAAAGCCACGGCCACATTACGTCCTTGCGCTTCAGGAGCTGGGTGAGCAGGACCTGCCCGGCCCTTTGTAATGGAATGGTGGGCCGTGAAGGACTTGAACCTTCGACCAACGGATTAAGAGTCCGCTGCTCTACCAACTGAGCTAACGACCCATTTCTGCACGTGTAACAGGATTTGCGGCGTCTTGTGCTGCGTACTCCGCCGGACGGCCTCGGAGATTGGTAGGCCGTGCGGGATTTGAACCCACGACCAACGGATTAAAAGTCCGCTGCTCTACCAACTGAGCTAACGGCCCGCAACAAAAGAGGGCGAATTATAGCCGAAGTCGGAGTGATGTGCCGGTGCGCGAACGGCAGCGGCGCGCGGTCGGAGCGTCGGCGGTTCAGTGCGAATCGCGCGTGAGGATCGGCGGCAGCTGCGAGAAGTCGATGCCCTCTTCCGTCAGCGCCTCCGCTTCCTCGCGCGACGCCTTGCCGCGGATGGAGCGCGCAGGCGCTTCGTCGTAGTGGATCTTGCGCGCCTCTTCCGGAAACCGCTCGCCGACGTCCTCGGTGTTGCGCACGATCTCGCGCATTTTGTGCGAGCAGTTCCGGCGAGATGCCGGCGATGGCGTCGCCCGCTGCTGGGCTAGTTGTGGGCGATGAGGTGGACGATGAGGTGGGCGACGAGGCCGGCGCGCGCGGTCGGGCTCTGGCCACACGCACTTTGGCCGACGGCAGGCGCTCGACGTCGGTTCCGTCGCAGACCGGGCAGGCGACAAGCCCCGCCGCCTTCTGCCGGGCGAATTCGTCCCCGGAGTCGAACCAGCCCTCGAAGGCGTGGCCGCGCAGAACAGGTGAGGTCGTAGACGATCATCGGGTATCAACGCTCGGCGGCCCGAACCGGCTTACGCCATGCGCTCCAGCCGCCAGACCTGATAGCGTACCGCCATTACGCTTCCGGCGATAATCGCCGCTAACGCAAGGAACGAGCCGACGGCGAGCGTGGACACGCCGGTGATCCCCTGGCCGATCGTGCAGCCCAGCGCGGTCACGCCGCCGAAGCCCATCAGCAGTGCGCCGACGATGTGGTTGCCGACGTCCTCGACCGAGCCGAAGCCCTCCCAGCGAAACGTCCGCGACGCCAGCGCATAGGCGGCCGAGCCCGCCAGCATGCCCAGCACGCCGGCGATGCCGAACGTCACGATCCGCGACGTGTCGCTCCAGAGCATCAGCAGTTCGAGCGTATAGCGCGACGGGCGCCACGAAGCTGAAAACGATTCCATCCGGCCGGAATTGGTCGCGAAGAATTTTTCCTCGAGCGTCGCCGGATCCTCGGCCACGTAACCCACGTGGCCCGACACGTACCAGCCGCCGACGATCACGAGGCCGATCACGACGCCGCCGACGATCATCTCCGGCGACGCGCGAAAGTCGCGGTCCTTCAGCACGAACACGGCCAGCGCCGCCGCCACCACGAACGGCAACGCCAGCTTCGCCGCCGCCGGCGCACCGACCGCCGCCGCCAGCGCCGGCAGGTCCGACGTCGCCGCGCCCAAGCTCGACGACGTCGAAGCGCCACGGGTCGAGCGCGTTGACGCGCCACACGGCGAACAGGCCCTTCAAGCGTCATGTACGCCGAGACGCCCAGCACGATCATCACGACCACGGATTTCAGGTTGCCGGCGCCCGGCGCGGATCAGCGTCTTGCTGCCGCAACCGGACGCCAGCGTCATCCCGAAGCCGAACAGGAAGCCGCCGACGAGGCACGAGACCCACCGCACCTGCGGCGCCGTGTAGATGGTCTTGGCGGTATCGATCAGCCCGGTCGCGACCAGAACCCCAGTGCCAGCCATGGCTACGGCGATAGCGAGCACCCACATACGCATGCGCCGCCAGTCGCCGAACGTGGCGATGTCGACGACCGCGCCCATCGTGCAGAAGTTGACCCGGTTGGCGACCGCGCCGAACACGAAGGCCAGCGCGAACGCGAGGCCGGCGACCAGCGATGGCAAGTGAGCGGTCGACTGCGTCCATGGCGGAAATTATCTCACGCACCCTCCAGCTAGCACCTGGGTTCGCGCCGCTAACCCCTTTTCCGCGGCCTCGTCCGTTTCAAGGGAGCAGCAACCGGCCATCGGGGTCGGCGACAACGGAGGACGACGTGATGGACGGCAGGCAGGCAACGTGGCGGCGCGCAGCCGCGGCACTCCTGATGGCGCTGGGTCTGGCGGCCGGCACCGCCCAGGCGAATTCCTTCGAGTCGCCCTACGTGAAGGGCCGTCTCGTGCAGGTCGACGTGTACGACCGCGCCAACGGCACGGCGCTGCCCGTCTACGCGAAGAACGGGCGCAGCTACATCGTCGGCACGCCGGGCCACGAATACGCGGTGCGCATCCGCAACTGCACCAGCGGCCGCGTGCTCGTCGTCACCAGCGTGGACGGCGTGAACGTGATCTCGGGCGACACCGCGTCGCCCGTCGCAATCGCGGCTACGTGCTCGACCCGTGGGGCTCGGTGGAAATCACCGGCTGGCGCAAGAGCCTCGACCGCACCGCCGCGTTCTACTTCACCGACCTGGGCGACTCGTACGCCGCGCGCACCGGCCGGCCGCAGAACGTCGGCGTCGTCGGCGTCGCCGTGTTCCAGGAAAAATCGCCGCCCATCGTGTGGCGCGATCTCCGGAAGCGCTTCGGCGCGGAAGGCTCGAACGAGGCCCAGCCCTACCCGGAGTCGCGGCCCGTTCCCGCGCCCTCGACATCGCGGCAGGAAGCCGCCGCGGACAGCGTGGGCCAGGCGCAGCCCGCGGCACCGCGCGAACGCAGCCGACGTCGCCGCCAATGAAGCCGGACCGGAAGGACTCGCTCGAATCCGCGCAGCAAGGCGCTGGGCAAGCTCGGCACCGGCCACGGCCGCAGCGAGGAGTCGCGCGTGACGACCGTCGCCTTCGAGCGCGCGACGACGTCACCGGCCGAAACGGTCGCGATCCAATACGATCGCCGCGAGAACCTGGTCGCGATGGGCGTGCTGCCGCCGCCCTACTACGCGCGGCGCCAGCAGCCCGATCCGTTCCCCGCCGCGATGCGCTTCGCGCCGGACCCCAGGTGATGATGCGCGATGGCGCGGGGCCGTGACCCCGCCGATGGAACGCTTCGCACGCGCCCGGCGCGGAAACCCGTCGGGCGCACTTGTTGCACAATGGGCGCGCCATGTCCGCGCCGCCCGACTCAGTTGCCGCCTCAGCTTCGACCTCAGTTGCCGCTCGCCTTTGCCGAGGACTCCGACGAAGCGTTGATGCTCTCCTACGCCGCGGGCCGCGCCGCGGCGTTCGACACGCTGTATGCGCGGCACAAGGGCGGCGTGTACCGCTACCTGCTGCGCCATTGCGGCAATGCGGGCATCGCCGACGAACTGTTCCAGGATGTGTGGATGAATGCGATCCGCGCCCGCGACCGCTATGCACCGACGGCGAAATTCACGACATGGCTCTACACGCTCGCCCATCACCGGCTCGTCGACCACTGGCGCGCGAGCGGCCAGGCGAAGTTCGCGTCGATCGACGACGACGACGACGAGGGCACGCGCGCCGCGGTGGAAGCGCTGCCCGCGTCGCGCCGCGAGGAGCCGGAGGCGCGCATTGGCCGCGCGGCAGCTGCGCGAACGAGCTGCACGCGGCGCTGGCCACGCTCCCTGCCGTGCAGCGCGACGCGTTCCTGCTGCAGCACGAGGGCGGCTTGTCGCTCGCGGAAATCGCGGAGCTGACCGGCGTCGGCATGGAAACGGTGAAGAGCCGGCTGCGCTATGCGGTCGCGAAACTGCGCGGCGAGCTTATCGCCACTGAGATCGCAACTGCGCGTCGCTGCGCGAGGAATTGCCATGACGACCGACGCCCGACAATCCCGAACGCGACCCGGCGCTTTCCGCCGCGTGGCGCGAACACTCGGCCGAGATGCCGCCGGCCGCGCTCGACGCCGCGATCCTCGCCGCCGCGCATCGCGCCGTCGGCAGCGCTCCGCAGGGGAATGTGAAGCGCGCCGCGGCCGCCGGGCGTCGCCGGAAGCGACGCGTCCGCAGCGCTGGTGGATGCCGCTCGCCGCCGCCGCGACGATCGGCGCGATCGCGCTCGGCATCCTGCAGACGGTGCCGCCAGGAGGCGCCCCCGGTGAGCGACATGCGCGCGCCCGCGACGAGCGACATGCCCGCACCGACGTCCTCGCCAGTCGCTGTCGTCGCGCGACAAGCTGGCGATGCAGCAGCAGCGCAGTGATGCTCCGCGCGCCGAAGCTGAATCGAGCGCCGCAAGCCGGTTCGCCGGGCGTGCCGCCTCCGGCCGCGGCGACGGTTCGTCCGGCGGCCCCGCCCGCGAGCGTCCCGCGCAAAACCGGCGGGAAAGATCATTGCGCAACTCAATGCGGACAGCGTGACGGCAAGCGCTCCATCGCCGTGCCGCCGCGCCGCAGCCGTTCCCCGCGGAACAGAACGAAAGCGCGATGCCGATGAATCCGGTGCCGCCAAGTGATCGCGCGTCGCGCCGCGTTGGCCACACAGTCGAGCGCACGCGCCAACATCCGAAGTGCAGCGCCAAAGGCCATGCGCCGGAAGCGCGTCGCAAGTCGCCGCGCACTTGGCTCGCCCGCAACCCGCGGCTCGCGGCAGCTCCCGCCGGAGCGCATGGCCGGCGCGCCAGCGACGACAAGCGCCAGCGCAACGAAGTCGCGCAATCGGCGCCGATGCGCCTCCGGCGCGGGCGCGATGGCAAAGAAATCCGCGAGCGCGGAGAGCAGGACATCTGCAACGAGAGACTCTGCAGTGAGAGGCTCCGTAATGAAGGATGCCGCAAAGCCGGTCGATGTCGACGCGTGGATCGTGCGCATCCGCAAATTGCACGACGACGGCAAGCTCGCGGACGCGGCGAAGGAACTCGTCGCGCTGCGCGCCGCCGTTCCCGACGCCGACCACCGCCTGCCGCCGGAACTGCGCGCATGGGCGGCGACGGTCAAGCCGTGAGCGTGAGCATCAGTGACCAGCGCGACCGACGCCGTGCCCCGGTACGCTGCCGCCGCGCCCCACGCCGCCGCGGCCGGAAGATTGCTGCGGCTCGGGCTGCGTCCAGCTGCATCTACGCGATCTACGACGACGCGCTGCTCGAGTGGGAGCGCGAGGTGGAGCGCATCCTCGCCGCCGCGAAAAACCGGCTAGCGCTCCAGCGTACGCATCAGCTTCTTGATCGGCGCGGGCAGCGCCGCGCCGCGCGCATCGGCGGGCGCGAGCCACAGCGTGCCGGGCGCTTCGGCGCGCGACGGCCAGCGGCGCGCGCGTCACGCGTTGCGGATGCAGCGTCAGCGCGAAATGCGTGAAGCCATGCGCGATCGGCGGCAGCTCGTCGCGCACGACGACATCGGCGGCGAAGCGCGTCCTGCACCGCGGCGCGCACGTCGGCGTCCAGCGGCAGTTCGGGCAGGCTCCACAAGCCGCCCCAGATGCCCAGCGGCGGCCGCTTCTCGAACAGGATTTCGCCGCCGCGCTCGATCAGCAGCACGCGCACCGCGCGCTGCGGCAGCGCCTTCCTGCGGCCGCGGCGACGGCAATTCGGCGATGCGGTCGCTCGCGCGAACGCGACGCAATCCGCGGCCACCGGACATGCCGCGCAATCGGGCTGCCGCGCGCGTGCACACCGTTGCGCCGAGGTCCATCAGCGCCTGCGTGTAGGTTTCGATGTCGCGCGCGGGCAGCAGCGCTTCGGCGGCCCGCCAGAGCGTGTGCCTCGACATGCGGCGTCGCCGGGACAGCCTGCGATGCCGCGATGGCGCGCCAGCACGCGCTTCACGTTGCCGTCGAGGATGGCCGCGCGCGCGCCGGAGGCGAACACCGCGATGGCCGCCGCGGTCGAGCGGCCGATGCCCGGCAACGTGGCGAGCGTGCGCGCGTCGCCCGGAAACTCGCCGCCGAATTTTGCGACCACCGACCTGCGCCGCCGCGTGCAGGTGATGCGCGCGCCGGTAGTAGCCCAGGCCGCTCCAGTGCTCGAGCACGCGCTCGATGCGGCGCGGCGGCCAGCGCGCGCACGTCGGGAAACGCGGCCAGGAAACGCTCGTAGTACGGAATGACCGTCGCGACCTGCGTCTGCTGCAGCATGATTTCGGACAGCCAGATGCGGTACGGATCGCGCGTGTCCTGCCACGGCAGGTCGTGGCGGCCGTGCGTGCGCTGCCAGGCGACGAGCCGCGCCGCGAACGTCGCATCACGCCGTCGCCGCGGCGGTGGCGTGGGCGTCATGCGATGCGTGCGCCCAGCTCAGCGCTGGCCGAGCCGCTGCTTCGCCTTGGCGGCGGCCTCGGACTGCGGGTACTTGCCGATCAGTTCCTCGAGCGTGCGCCGCGCGGCGGCGTTGTCGCCCAGTTCCGACTGCGCGGACGCGATGTTGAGCAGCGCGTCGGGAACCTTCGGGCTGTCCGGCCAGGCGGCCAGCAGCAACTGGCGCTGCGATGCGATCGCCGCGCGGTAATCCTTGCGCGCGAACTGCGCGTTGCCGATCCAGTATTGCGCGGACGACGCGAGCGGGCTCCGCGGATACGTCTTCACGAACGCCGTGAAGCCGGTGATCGCGCCCTGGTAATCGCCGCGCTTGAACTGGTCGAGCGCGGCGTCGTACGCGCGTTGCTCGGCGGCGCTCGGCCGGCGCCGACAATCCGCGGCGTGCACCGCGGCGCGACGGCGCATTGCGCCGCGGCATTCGCATCCGCCGGCGCAGCGTCAGCGGTGCCGACGGCGGCCCTTCCAGCTTGCGCATGCGCGAGTCGAGGTCGACGTACAGGTCGCGCTGGCGCTTTTGCGCCTGGTCGAGCTCGTAGGTCAGCACTTCGATCTGGCCGCGGATCTTGGCGACGTCGGTCTTGATCCCCTCGACGCTGTTGGCGAGGTCGACCAGCGCGCCGCTTTTCAACTGCTGCTCGAGCGTCGGCGAGGCGCTCGTCCAGGTCCTTCTGCAGCTGGTCGAGGCGCGCGTTGGTCGCCGCGATGCGCTTGCGCGCCTCGTCGTCGTCGAACAGCCCGCGTGCGCGAACTGCGGCTGCGACGTACATGAGCGCGACCACCAGCGCGACGAGCGCCGGAACCCAGCGCGCCCTCACTCGACTACTCGCTCGCCGCTTAGCCACGTGCAGCCATGGATTGCACTTGGCTATTCGCCGAAGTAGACGATGTCGACGCGGCGGTTCTCCGCCCACGACGCCTTCGTCGTGGCCGTCGCGCTTCGGCTTTTCCTTGCCGAAGCTCACCGTCTCGATGACGATCTCCTGCACGCCCAGCAGCGTCATCATGCGCTTCACCGCGTCGGCGCGCTTCTGGCCCAGCGCGATGTTGTACTCGCGCGAGCCGCGCTCGTCGGTGTTGCCCTGCAGCGTGACCTTCGCGGTGCGGTTGGCGGCCAGGTACTTGCGTGCGCCTCGATCATCGGCTTGTACTTGTCCTCGACGACGAAGCTGTCGAATTCGAAGTAGACGCTGCGCTTGGACAGGATGTTGTTCGGGATCCTTGAGCGGATTGCACCCGCGCCGGTCCGAACGCCGGACGGTGGTCGCGCCGCTGGTCGTGGCGCCCGGCGTCGTGCCGGCGTCGGGCGTTGCCGCGGTCGACTTGTCCTCGACCGGCGCCGTGGGCTGCGTGGAACAGCCGACGCAACGAGCAGCGGCCACGAGCGGCGGCGAACAGATATTTTTTCATGGAGCCTCCTGCTTAAGATGCGCGGGCGCGGTGCAATCGCGCGGCGCGAGAAAGGAAAGTCATCGTGCGTCAAGGACCGCGGGAACGGCCCCCATGCGGGTTCGCGCACGTCGGTGGCCGGCGCGACGAGCCGCTGCTTCACGCGGCCGTCGCTCGAGACTGCGGCCAATATACCACGCCCCCCGGCCTCGTTTGCGTAGAGGATCAGCTTGCCGTTGGGCGCGACGCTCGGCGATTCGTCGAGCGGTCCCGCCGTCAGCACCTGCACCTGCCGCGTCGCGAAATCCTGCGTCGCGATCTGGAACTGGCCGCCGTCGCGGCGCACGAACGCGAAGCCCTTGCCGTCCGGGAACGGCCGCGGCGAAACGTTGTAGCTGCCGTCGAACGTGAGCCGCTCGACCGCGCCGCTGCCCAGCGTCAGCCGGTAGATCTGCGGGCTGCCGCCGCGGTCGGACGTGAACAGGAGCGACTTGCCGTCGGGCATGAACATCGCCTCGGTGTCGATGCCCGACGAACTCATCACGCGCTGCGGATTGCTGCCGTCGGCGTTCATGAGGTAGAGCTGCGAGCCGCCGTCCTTGGTCAGCGTGACCGCCAGCGTGCGGCCGTCCGGCGACCACGCGGGCGAGCTGTTGCTGCCGCGGAAGTTGGCCACCGCCGTGCGCGCGCCGGTGGCCAGGTTCTGCACGTAGACGACCGGCTTCTTGCTCTCGAACGACACGTAGGCGATGCGCGTGCCGTCGGGCGACCAGCGCGGCGACAGCATCGGCTCGTTCGACGTGACGATCGTCTGCGGGTCGTTGCCGTCGGCATCGGCCACCAGCAGCTGGAAGCGCGTTCCCTGCTTGGTGATGTAGGCGATGCGCGTCGAGAACACGCCCGGGTCGCCGGTCATCTTTTCGTAGATGACGTCGGCGATCTTGTGCGCGGTGGCGCGGAACTGCGCCGGCGTGACCGTGTACGCCATCGCCACCAGCGGCGCCTGCTTGACCACGTCGACCAGCGCGAAGCGGACCTCGACGCGGCCGTCGGCCAGCGGCCGCGTCGAGCCGACGACGACCGCATCCGCGCCTTGCGCGCGCCACACGGCGGCCTGCACGTCCTCGATCGCGCGACGGACGCGGCATGACGCCGTCGGGGCTCGACCAGCTTGAACATGCCCGAGCGCGCGAGGTCGGCGCCGACGATGCCCGAGATGCCCGCGGGACCGGCCGGCTTCGCCGTCGAACGGGACGATCGCGATGGGAATGGCCGTGCCGGCGCCGCCGACGATCTCGATGGTGAGCTGCGCGCGCGCGGGCGCACGGCCAGGAGGATCAGCGCGACGAGTGCGACGGCGAGGCGGAGCGAGCGGTGCATGCCTGTTTGTTGTTGAGTGACCGTTCGCGGCATCCATGGCTGACGCAAGCGCGGTGGCGCTCGCCGATTATAACGAAGCATCTGGGGCACAATCGCGGCAAATCGGGTTGACCACCGACCGGGCGCGAGAGTTCCGCAACGAAGGCTTTCAATGCGGCGCGACCGCCGTGGCGAAGCCGAACGCGCTGGTGAGGCGGTCCGCCACCCGCCTCGCCTCGTCGCGATCCGGATACGGGCCCACATAGACGCGATAGAGCCCGTTGGCCTCGCGCACCTTGGGCTCCACCTGCGCCGTGGCGAGCTGCGCCTGCACGTGGGCCAGGAACGTCTGCGCGTTGTTGAAGTTCTGGAACGCGCCCAGCTGCACGGCGAAGCCGCCGGCGGCGTCGACGCTGATCGGCGCGCCGGCTGGCACGGCGCGCTGCCGCGGCGCGTGCGCAGTGGTGACGTCGCTGGCGACGGCGGCGACCGGCGGCAGCGGCGCCGCCGCCGCCAGCGTCCCGCCTTCGCCCGGGATGATCGCCTCCACCTCGACCTCGCCGCTGCCCTTGGCCGCGATGCCGATGCGGTTCGCGGCCGCATACGACAGGTCGATGATCCGGCCGTGCAGGAACGGACCGCGGTCGTTGACGCGCACGACCACGCTCTTGCCCGTCGCGACGTTGGTCACGCGCGCATAGGACGGCAGCGGCAGCGTCGGATGCGCCGCGGTCATCGCGTACATGTCGTAGGTCTCGCCGATCGACGTCTTCTGGCCGTGGAACTTGCGGCCGTACCACGACGCGATGCCGCGCTCCTTGTAGGCGCGCAGCGTGGTTGCCGGGACGTAATCCTTGCCCAGCACCGTGTACGGACGATTGGCGAAGCGACTGAGCGGCTCGAGCCGCGGCGTGGCATCCGGAATGGTGTCGAGATTGGCCGGCGGGCTTCGCCGGGACCGTCGTCCTTGTAGTACTTGGTCGACGGCGTTGATGCGCTCGGAGGGCGGCGACCCGTTCTTCGGCGCGCTGCTGCAGGCGGCCAGCAGTGCCGCGCAGGCGCACAGGGCCGCGCAACGCGCGGGAAGGTGGGAGAAGCTCGGCATCCTGGGGGCACAATCTACCATTGCCGATGCAAGTTCGACCGGATCGCAACAACAATGGCCACCTATCTTTTGCCTGGAATCCCTCGCTGTGGACCTGGCCCGAACTGCCGGCGGACATCCGCCAGCTCCAGCGCCGCGGACATGTCGACACCGAATGGAACTCCGGCCGCGTGCGCAACATCGAGATCGGCAGCCGCGCGTTCCTCGTCCGCGTCGGCGTGCCGCCCAAGGGCATCTTCGGCGCCGGCTACACGCTGACCGCACCGCGTCCCGCACCGGCACTGGCGGCCGGAGAAGGCCGCCACCGGCGCGATGACACAACGCTTGACGCTGCGCCTCGAATCGCTGCATCACGCTGCCGCTCGTCACTTACGACGACCTGGCGCATGCCGCCGTTCGGGCGCTTTCGCTGGGGCGTGCGCTCGTCCGGCGTGCGCATTCCCTCGACGCTGGCCGATGCGCTGGAGGACCTGTGGGAGGCGCGCGCTCGCGGCTGCGGCTAAAGGCGATCGAGCGGGCTCACCACGCCGCGGCCGCCGCGATTGAGGACGTGCGTGTAGATCATCGTCGTGCTCACGTTCGAGTGGCCGAGCAGTTCCTGCACGGTGCGGATGTCGTAGCCCGATTCGAGCAGGTGCGTGGCGAACGAGTGGCGCAGCGTGTGCGGCGTGGCCGGCTTGTGGATGCCGGCATCGCGCACCGCCTGGCGCATCGCGCGCTGGAAGGACTGGTCGCCCAGGTGATGGCGGCGAATGGTCCCGCCACGCGGGTCCTTCGACATCCCGCTCCACCGAAAGATAGGTGAGGAAGGCCTCGACCTCCGTTGCACCGAGATCCTTTGGGTGCCGCTTGTCGTGGAAGACAATGAAGCGTTTAATCCAGTCGACGTAGGCCTGCTCGGTCCGGATGCTGTAGTGCTTGCGGCGGATGATGTCGTGGACGCGGTCGAGCAGGCGGGGCGCATCGGGGGCGTCCATAGCGCAAACCCATTAGGTCCCTCAATTGGAGATCTCCACATTGATTCTTAGCGCATTTTTGGTCACTCCACAATCAGCCATATAGCCTATCGACGGTTCGTTTTTTCCGTCGTTTAGGTGGTCTACTTCCAGTTAGGCATCGCATGTATGACCGCGCACACCCACGTGCCGATTGCGGCGCCACGCGCGTGGTGTGTTTCGGGGGGCGCGTCGGCCATATGCGACGTGGCGAAGAACTACTCGTCCTGGCATTGTCCGCGTTGCTTTTCCTTGGGATGGCGCGCTGCTCTGGGTAAGCGTCGCATTTTCGAGCGACATGGCTAGTCCAACTTATTATCGTGTCTCCTGGCATTGCTCGCCGTATTTGGAACCCTGGCGTCGGTTCGGGAGTGCAATGGCTGCTCGTCAGTTGTGGCGCGATGCCTAACCTGTCGCTCAACGCGGACGTCCCGCATGCGGGGCTTCGCCTCGCGCATGAGGCCGCCGGTTAGCTTGGTTCGTTAGGCATCGAATTGGCCATTCGCGAGCGAACATTGGTAAATTTGGTGATCGGGGTAGGGTTGGTGCCGCTCGCTTGTTTTGGCGCCATAGTGGTTGGTGGCGGTTTCTCCAAACATGCAATTGGGCTTTCCGACGCGTTCTTCATAATGAACGTCGCTTAGTTTGCGTACTTGTGGGCGGTACTTTTCTCAGGCCTCGGCGTTTTCCTGGCGTTTCGCCTTTCGCGTCAGTCCGGCCAGAAACTTTCAATCATCAGTCATGGACCACCGCTCGTTGCGTTAATCGTGTTAGCTGGCCCCATTCTCTATTTCATATGGGTCTTACTTCACTAAATCCCTTGATGCCTAACCCGTCGCTCAACGCGGACGTCCCGCATGCGGGCTGCGCCCGGCAGCGCGCCGCCGGTTAGCTTGGTCCGTTAGGCCCCACAAGTGTCCACCACGCCGACAGTCGAATCTCTCATTGCCAAGCTCAGCGCGTTCGGCATCACACTTCCACTTGGGCCAGTACACGCCGACAGATATGGCGATTCCGCAGAACTGTCGAAAGAACTGCTCTCCCTCATACGATCGGGACGCAAGCGCGCAGGAACAGGGCTGCTTTGGGGTTACGAGCACGACGGCGAGCGCATTGCCAAGGCCGGAGACATCGAGATAGTCCTTGACCACCTACTGGAACCCGCCCTAGTCACAAAGATCATCAGTTCAGAGGTTCGTGCCGTACTGCGATGTAACTGCCGAGTATGCGGCGATTGAGGGCGAAGGCGATGGCTCGCTCGAATTCTGGCGCAAGGCACACTGGGCATTCTTCTCCCGCGAGTGCAAACGCATCGGAAGGGAGCCGACTGAGTCCATGCCTGTCATCTGCAACGTATTCGAGGTTCTGCATGTCGTACCTCTGCAAAATGGGGCCTAACCCGTCGCCCAACGCGGACGTCCCGCATGCGGGGGCTGCGCCCGCCGCAGCGGGCCGCCGGTTAGCTTCATTCCGTGAGGGCGCTAGCGGCATAGGCCCAGGTTCTGGATTGGCAAGGCCGTAGCGCGATCTTGTTAACTCTGAGGAGGATGTGCGATGAAAGTGTTGGCCCTGGTATATCCGGGCATGACCCTGCTGGACTTGGTCGGTCCTCTTCAGGCGTGGAGTTTCTTGCCCGGCTACGAAGTTCAGTATGTTTGGCATCGTTCCGGTACGGTGCCCACGGACTGCGGCCTCAGCGTACAGGCGACGAACAGTTTTGAGGACGCTTGGACTGATCCGGACGTCCTCTTTGTCGGCGGCGGTGCGAAGCCCACATTGGACCTGCTGGGCGATTCCGCCGCAATCGCTTTTCTAGCTGATCGTGGGTCACGCGCCCGCTGGGTGTGCAGTGTCTGCACTGGTTCCCTGCTGCTAGGGGCCGCTGGACTGCTGCGAGGCTACCGTGCTGCGGTGCACTGGGGTGCTCGCGAAGCGCTGAGCCAATTTGGCGCTGAGCCCAGCGACGAACGCGTCTGTGTCGACCGCAATCGGCTCACCGGTGGCGGCATCACGGCGGGTATCGACTTCGGTATCACAGTGGCGGGACACTGGGCTGGAGAAAGTATGGGGCGAGTCATCGAACTGATTATGGAGTACGCGCCGCAACCGCCGTATGGGTCGGGCCGTCCTGAACTGGCGGACGCGCAGACCCTCGCAGCTGCACGCGCGGCGATGCATCAGGCGATGACAGGTGTATCGGCATAGCTTAAGCCGATTTGGTTCACTCTATGCGCCCTAACCTGTCGCTCAACGCGGACGTCCGGCATGCGGGGCTGCGCCCGGGCAGCGGGCCGCCGGTTAGCTTGGTCCGTTAGGCACCACCATGTGTTCGCTAACGATCACCGACGCCGCCTACGCCAGGATTCAGCGCGAGCTTGCCGGTTCGCCGATCGAATCCCCAATCATTAGCCTCGTGCAGTCGGCACGGGCGACGTTACCCCCTTACGCGATGCTTCGCGCTATCGATCCTGACGCGAGCGATAGCAATCTCCACGATCTCGCGTTGGAGCGTTACGGCGCAGACTCCCCGTCGCTCCAGTGGAATCTGATTCCCGGCGTTTATTCGCGCGAAGATGTTCCGATCGAGTCCCGCGTAGAAATACGTGGCATTTGGTTCTCGTTTTCGCCCAAATGGCAGCAACGCATGAAGGGTTGGCGGCTCGACGCCGTTGGCGACACTCTCGTGCTGAAGGACGCTGCAGGAAAGGTTATCCTTCCATCCAATCCTGAGGCAGCAGGTGGTGCCTAACACCTCGTTCAAGCGGACCCAGATCGGCGTGGCTTCGCCACCGCCGGCTGTGCCGCTTAACTCAGTTCGTTAGCCGTCAAAGGAGACGATATGAACTCAATGCTCCGTAACTATTCGGCGCTACTCTTGCTGTTTCTGAGCATTGACTTGAACGCCGCAGGCGGCCCACAACTCGTCACGGAAGACTTCATGGTGCCGTCGGTGAGCCCCGGCGTCAGCTTGTATGTGCGGAACAAGCATCCGGAAGGGATGAATGCCCTTCGCGGGCGAAAAAATTCTGCTCTTCGTGCACGGTGCGACCTATCCTTCCGAGACGGCGTTCGACCTTCAGCTTAACGGGCTATCGTGGATGGAGTACATCGCGCAACACGGCTACGACGTGTACCTCGTGGATGTGCGCGGCTACGGCAAGTCCACGCGCCCGCCCGAGATGGACAAGCCGGCTGCGGACAACGAGCCGATCGTGCGCACCGAGACCGCGGTCAAGGATGTCGGCGCGGCGGTCGACTTCATCCTCAAGCGGCGCGGCGTCTCCAAGATCAACCTGCTGGGCTGGTCCTGGGGCACCACCATCATGGGCTGGTACACCGCGCAGAACAACGACAAGGTCAACCGGCTAGTGCTCTACGCGCCGCAGTGGTTCCGCAACACCGCCGTCGCTTGTACCGACTCGGGCGGCAAGCTCGGCGCTTACCGCACGGTCTCGCGCGATGCCGCGAAGGGCCGCTGGCTCACGGGCGTGCCCGAGGACAAGAAGGCGGACCTGATCCCGCCGGGCTGGTTCGAGGCCTGGGCGGACGCCACTTTCGCGACCGACCCGGTGGGCTCGAAGCAGACGCCCCCGGTGCTGCGCGCGCCCAACGGGTGGTGCAGGACGGGCGCGAGTTCTGGAGCGCGGGCAAGCGCTCTACGACCCGGCCGGGATCCGCGTCCCCACCTTCCTCGCGCACGCCGAGTGGGATGCCGACCTGCCCAGCTACATGCTGTACGCCTACTTCGCCAAGCTGACCAACGCGCCGTACAAGCGCTACGTGGAGATCGGCGAAGGCACGCATACGGTCATCATGGAGAAGAACCGCATGCAGCTTTTCCAGGCGGTTCAGCAGTTCCTCGATGAGAGGCTCACGTTAAACCAGTAGACGCCTACGGCCGCTTCATCGCAGTTTGCTGTCCGCACCAAGCGTCGGCTAACCGGTCGCCCGACACGCTTCTTCAAATTGGCGTGCATCGGGGTGGCCGCCGGTTAGCTTGTTTCGTTTGGCGTCATAGCGGCGCGACGTGCGCCAGCGGCCGTTCCAAGAAGGGAGAGCTTTAACCGAGCTCAGCGAAGGCACTTCCTGCATCGCGGCAGTTGCGCTTCTTACAGTACCGTTCGCCGCGGAAGCGCAGCAGACAGGTCAGATGCAGCGGATCGGAGTGCTGATGGGGCTTGCCGAGAGTGACCCGCAGGCACAGGCACGCGTCGCGGCGTTCCGCAAGGGCCTCCAGACGCTCGGGTGGGCGGAGGGCCGCAACATCCGCATCGATATTCGCTGGGCGACACGTCCGACGCGCCAGCGATGCAACGAGCCGCGAAGGAGCTCGTCGCGCTGCAGCCCGATCTCATTCTTTCTACATAACACACCCACCACTGCGACTCTGCTGCAACACACGCGCACCATCCCGATCGTTTTCGCGGTCGTTTCGGATCCGATCGGCAGTGGTTTCGTCGCGAGCTTTCCGCGACCTGGCGGCAACGTCACCGGGTTTACCAACATTGAGCCGACGATGGCCAGCAAGTGGTTGGAGCTGCTCAAGGAGATTGCGCCGCATGTCGCTCGGGTCGCCTTCCTCTTCAACCCTGAAACTGCGCCGTATGCGGAATATTATCTGGGCCCCTTCAAAGCCGCCGCTGCCTCCTTCGCCTTGGAAGCGATTGCGACCCCTGTTCGCAGTACCTCGGAGCTCGAATCCGCCCTTGCAGCACACGCACGCACGCCGAATGGCGGTCTCGTGGTGATGACGGATTCGTTCCTAGTCACCCATCGCGCAGAGATCACATCCCTGGCTGCTCGCTACCGTCTTCCTGCCGTCTATCCGTTTCGTGATTTCGTTGAACTGGGCGGGCTGCTGTTCTACGGGAATGATCTGCTCGATAACTTTCAACGCGCGGCGACCTATGCCGATCGCATCCTCAAGGGTGCGATGCCCAATGAGCTCCCCGTCCAGGCTCCGCTCAAGTTCGAGTTGGTCATCAACGTCAAGACCGCGAAGGCACTTGGCCTCGACGATCCCGCAATCGCTGCTGCTGCGGGCGGACGAGGTGATTCAGTGAACCGAGACGCCCAACCACTCGCTCAACCGGACGGGCCGGTATGCGGCTTCTCGTTAGCGAGCGTCGACGCGGCCCGCCGGTTAGCTTGGTCACGTCAGGCCCCATGTCTGCTGAATCAGCCGCCGACAAGTTTGTCGCTGTTGTGGTTGGCCTGATGGCTGGGTTGATCGCTGGCCTCGGGGGCTACGTGCTCGCGTCCCCTTGGGACTTCGGGTTGGCCGGCTTATTTGTGGGGTTCTTTGTTGGCGAAATGGCCTGCCATCTTGTCTAATCGCGCCATGAAGAAACCGTCGTAACCTTGCTCCAACGGTACTAGGTCAGGCGTACCAATTTGCCCAGCGCCATGCGCACAAATTCCCTTCGAGGTGCCGCCGTGCAGCTGCTTCCACCCTGGCTACATGTGGGGCCTAACCCGTCGCTCAACGCGGACGTCCCCACGTGCGCGCTTCGCCCGCGCAACGGGCCGCCGGTTAGCTATATCCGTTAGGGCTCGTCCACATTGCGCATGGGCATCAGCCAACTCTTGCGGTGGCAGTGGGACGGTTACCCCAAGTATCATCAGTCTCGTCCCAATTTGCTCATCCACATTGTCGCCGTGCCGCTATTCCTGTTCGGAACCGTAGCTCTCGTTGGAGCAATCGCTCAGCTATCGCTTTTGCTTCTCGCCGTCGCCGTCGGGTGCATCCTCGTAGCGGTCGCGCTACAAGGTCGTGGCCACCGGTTGGAGCCCGTGCCACCGGAACCCTTCAGCGGGCCGCTCAATTTCGTATCGCGGCTCTTCTTTGAGCACTGGGTTACGTTTCCGCGCTTTGTTCTTCTCGGGGGGTTGGCTTGCAGCACTGCGCAAGGCACTCGAGCCCTAACCCGTCGGTCAACACGGACGTCCCGCGTGCGGGGCTTCGCCCGGGCAGCGGGCCGCCGGTTACCTTGATTCGTTAGGCCGCATTCACTCGACTCCGAATGGGCGCCATCCATACCTATCTTCAATCCGCCCTGGTCAAGGTCGGCGTCGGCTTGCTCATCGTGGGCGCGGCTCCGCTCCTTTTCATCATCGTCGCGGCCGCGCTTGGGCTATGGCCGGATCCCAACCCAAATCCAATCGGCCCCGGCTTGCTATTCTTCTTCACGTTCTGGCCTGCCATCATTTGCATCATCGTCGGAGTGATCCGTGTTCGCATTCGTAACCGTCGTGCGGCCTAACCCGTCGCTCAACGCGGACGTCCCGCATGCGGGGCTTCGCCGCCGCAGCGGGCCGCCGGTTAGCTTGGTCCGTTAGGCGGCACAGGAAACCAAAGCGAGTCCACCATGTCCGAGGAACAACTGCTACAAGGTTCATGTCACTGCGGTGCAGTTCGTCTCACGCTGCCCTCAGCGCCGGAGAAGGCGACCAAGTGCAACTGCTCGATCTGCCGGCGCCTTGGCGGACTCTGGGCGTACTACGAGTTCGGAACAGTTCGGATAGAAGGACATCCGGAGAATACGGCCGAGTACATCTGGGGCGACAAGACGCTTCGCAATGTACGCTGCAAGACCTGCGGGTGCGCCACGCATTGGGAACCACTTGTCCCCGAGCCAGGCGGCAAGCACGGCGTCAATCTGAACAATTTTGATCCGCGCCTTCAAGAGTCCGTTCAGGTACGCCGGTTCGATGGAGCGGACACTTGGAAATTCATCGACTGAGCGGCACCACTGAAGTGCCGCCTAACCCTTCCATCGAGGGGACGTCCACAAGCGGGCTTCGCCCACTTGCGGCCGCCCCTCATGTCAAACGTTAGGCCTCACAGCTAACACCGAAATCGCACCCGGAGGACCAATCGATGACGAAGTATCTGATCTCCTTCCCCGGACCGGCGATGGACGTCCCCGGCGAGGACTGGGCCGCCGTCGGCGAAGCGTCGCACGCGGTCATACGCGAGGCGAAGGACGCCGGCGTCTACGTGTTCGGTGGTGGGATCAACGAGGACGTCGCGCCGCTGATGGTCGCCGCCGACGGCACCGTCACGAACGAGACCTACCCGCAGACTAAGGAGTTCGACGGCGGCTTCTGCGTCCTGGAACTCCCGTCGCGCGAAGCCGCCGTCGAGTGGGCCGCGAAAATCGCCAAATCCTGCCGTTGCTCGCAGGAACTCCGCGAGTTCCAGTACGACCCCGAGAGCTGATCGGCGAGGTCAGCCCGATGCGACCGACGAGATCCTCCTGCATCTACTTTCTTCATCGCCATGAACTTCGGTGTGCAGACAACACGCCCAAATGCCCGCGCGTGGAATCAACCCGGAAATGGCTGTTCGGCTTTCGATTGCGTTCGATACCAGCGCAGAGAGTTGGCTCAATCAGCAAACCCAGTTTGATCTCTGGCATGCCGAGCAATCGCGCAAACAGCTTCGGGTCACGGGTCTGGCTGCATAACGATGCATAACCTGTCGCTCAACGTGGACGTCCTGCATGCGGGGCTTCGCCCGGGCAGCGGCCCGCCGGTTAGCTTGATGCGTTAGGCCGCTCGGTGCCAGGCTGCGATTCGAGACCAGTGCCATGAACATTCTTACGGTGAATCTCCTACTTAGTACGCTGGTATTTTGGATTGTTGCCAAGCTCTATCTTCTGCCGCGACTCCAGGGCCTTGAACCTCGGATCGTGCTGCTCCCTATACTTCTTTTGCATTCATTCCGACATCTGGGACTGATGTTCCTGGCACCAGGGGCCACATATGTCGGTATCCCAATGTCGTTTGCCTATCCCGCAGCATTCGGTGACCTGCTAGCTGCGCTGCTCGCGCTGGTCGCAATTCCGGCTGTAGCGATGAATTGGAAAGGTGCAAGACTGCTGGTGTGGATCTTCGCAATCGAAGGAACGATCGATCTCGTCGCGGCGATCGTACTGGCTACAACCTATGGAGCTGATGCATTTATGGGGCCTGCATACTGGATACCTGCATTTTGGGTTCCTGCGCTATTGGTGACACACTACATAACGTTCGTGGTTCTTCTCAAGTACTGGAAATGAGCGGCCTAACCCGGTGCTCAACCGGACGGGCCGGTACGCGGCTTCAACTTGGCGAGCATCGGCGCGGCCCGCCGGTTAGCTTGGTCACGTTAGGTGCCGCAACGACTCTCGCTACCTGATTGGAGGTCGAAATGTCTCTTGAGAATGCGAAGGTCGCCCAACTCCTGATTCCAGTGGATGATCTTGACAAAGGCGTCGCGTTCTATCGAGACGTTCTTGGCCTTTCGTTCCTGTTCGTCGCTCCGCCTCAAATGGCATTCTTCGATTGTGGGGGAGTGAGGCTACTCGTTGGAGTGCTCCCGCCCGGTCAATCCCCGCAACGCGGTTCGGTCATCTACTTTCAAGTTCCAGACATCCAAGACGTATCTTCAGCTCTTAAGGAAAATGGCGTACGTTTCACAGCCGAGCCCCACATCGTGCATCGAACATCAAGCACTGAGCATTGGTTGGCGGAATTCACCGATCCGGACGGCAATCAACTGGCGCTGATGAGTGAGATTGCGATCGGTGGCGCCTAACCCGTCGCTCAACGCGGACGTCGCGGAGACTGCCATGCCAAACTCGAATTCGATGATGTCGCTTATCGCCCGCATGGCTATCGCCTTCTTGCTGGCGGCTGCGCAGCTTCCGACGGCATTCGCACTGGACAGCGCGCCGGCGAGCGTTGTTCAGGAGCTTGTGCCATTCTCGTCGGATGAGGGCCTTGCTCGTCTGTCCCGATCGACTGCCAAAGTCGACTTTCCCGCGCTCGCCAATCAGTTCGAGCCGCAATCGAACGCCGCTTTCTGTGGTCCTACGTCGGCGGCCATCGTACTCAACGCCGTTCGCGGTCGGGGCGCAGACTTACCACGCGATCGGAGCCGTCTGCGTGCGGAGGACCTTCAATTCGTTCCGAGCAACTTCGATCCAACCATCCCGCGCTTCACACAAGACAACGTGATTCTGAAGGGCCAGAAGACGCGCGCGCAGGTACTCGGCGAACCTCTTACGATCAACGGAAAACAGGTCCCGGACTTCGGTTACCAGGTCCGCCAGCTCGATGAAATGCTTAGAGCAAATGGGGCAACCACCCGACTCAACATAGTTGATGACAACAAAATCGAGCAAGACATTCGAAATGACTTGGTTGAAAACCTCAAGCGTCGAGGTAACTACGTGATCGTTGCGTACAAACGCGATGCCGTAGGCCAGAGCGGTGGCGGCCACATTTCCCCGCTTGGCGCATACGACGCCGAATCTGACTCGTTCCTTGTTCTAGACGTGAATCCTGCAAGTGCTGGCTGGGTTTGGATGCCAACGGCAGTTCTCATCAGGGGCATGCGAACCTTCGATACAGTTGAAAACCGCGGGTACATTTTGATTCAGTCGCCGTGAGTCGCCTTCTTCGCATGGCGGGCGCCATATACTCTGGTTCATCGAGACCTAACCCGTCGCTCAACGCGGACGTCCCGCATGCGGGGCCACGCCCTGGCAGCGGCCCGCCTGTTAGCTAGTACGTTAGGGCGCATGTGTACGGGCAGTCTGGATTGGCGGCTTCGGCGAAACAGGAAAGGGAAAATAATGAGCATCGGATACAACAGCCTTTTGGGCCTCCTCATACTCGCTGCAGATATCTGGGCAATCATCAATATTTTTCAAAGCTCGGTATCGAACGAGAAGAAACTGATTTGGACAATTGCAGTGGTGCTGCTGCCGGTACTGGGCTTAGTCCTGTGGTTTTTCCTCGGGCCACGGGATCGCAAGTCGTAGCGTCGCCATTTGCCCCTGGGGGTGCGGCCCTGCCCTGCTGCCCGGTCCCATGAGTTGGAGGCCTCCATTAAAGCAAGGGCCAGGTGAATCGTGCGCGCCCTAACCTCTCGCTCAACCGGACCGGTTAGGTCCGTTCGTTAGCCTTCACTGAGCGTATCGATGTTCAGCATCTTGGGCGAGTTGATTCTGTATTTCCTCGTCAACGTCCTTTTCGATGGCGTATTCCGGGGCACCGGTTTGGTCGTCCTTAAGCTTGCTACCCGTGGCCGTGTCGCTCCTGGGTCCTCGTTGAATGCGGTGCTGGGCGACCCTAACGCCAAACGGGAAGGCTTTACCTATAAACTGAATGACGCGACATTCCTCTATGCGGATTATGTGCCGCTCGTTGGCGTTGGATTTTGGTTCGGCGTAGCGGTGCTAGCGATTGTCGCGGTTATCGTGCATCACGTCGGAGCGTCCGGAGGCTCAGGAACATGAAGGCTAACCCGTCGCTCAACGCGGACGTCCCGCATGCGGGGCTTCGCCGGCGCAGCGGGCCGCCGGTTAGCTTGTTTCGTTAGACCGCATCAGCGCACGCGCGCCGAGTTGACCGATGACACATCTCATCACCGTTGCGTTTGTAATTGCAGCAATTGTGGCCTATTCGGCTAGCGCGGGCCCAGGCTGGGTCGGCGCTTTGTTCCTAGTCGGGATGCTGTGCGAAGGCATCGCTTGGTTTCGGGTCTTGCGGCGGGACAAGTCGCCGCCTCATTCATAGCAATCGCCCGGGCGTTAGGTGCCTTCTTCTCCCTCGATATCGCACGAGGTGTGCCCATGGCCAAAGCTCCCGAATTCGATCTAGAAGCCGCGCACAGGTATTTCGCAGCTCACTGCTTCAACCGCGCCTGGGATCTCATCGAGAAGAAGGATCGCACTCCCGAAGATGATCGAATGATGGTGGCCCTGAACCAAGCGTCCTTGTTTCACTGGTCGCATCGGCCCGACAACGATAACAAACGTCGCTCAGTCGGTTATTGGCAGGCGTCGCGCATCCAGGCACTCCTGGGCAATGCAATCGAGGCCCGTCGATATGCTGACGTATGCCTGTCGTATAGTTACGAATTGGAACCGTTCTACCTCGGATATGCTTTTGAAGCTCTGGCGCGAGCGGCAAAGATGGCCGGCAATGCGGCCGAGAACAAGGAGTTCCTTGCTGCGGCCGCCGCGCAGGCAGGCGCGGTCTCTCGCAAGGAAGATAGAGCAGCACTTGAAGCCGATCTAGACAGCCTGCGGTAATCGATGCCTGCAAAGACGCCCAATCTGTCGCTCAACGCGGACGTCCCGCATGCGGGGCTGCGCCTGCGCAGCGGGCCGCCGGTTGGCTTGGTTCGTTAGGCGCCAAGCAATGCATGCGCCCATTCTTCAGTCTTCGCTAACCTGTCCGCAATGCGGCTTCGTGGCGGTCGAAACCATGCCCACCGATGCGTGCCTCTACTTCTACGAATGCACACGTTGTAAAGCGTTGCTTCGGCCCAAGGCCGGCGACTGCTGCGTCTTCTGTTCCTATGGCTCAGTGAAATGCCCATCTATCCAACAGGCGGGTGGCTGCTGCGCTGATACCAGCACTTCGATTCCTTCCTAGGCACATGTCAGGACATCATTTCTCGCACTTGGCACCTAACCTTCGCTCAACGCGGACGCCCGCACGCGGGGCTGCGCCCTGGCAGCGGGCCGCCGGTTTAGCTAATTCGTTAGGCCTCGTCAGGACGGCATTGCCAAACACTTTTCCCTATTGAGTGGACACGCCTAGTAATCGGGTCCGCGCTCTAGTCGATGGCGTACATGTCTTTCAAGTGTTGAAGCTTCGAACTATTGAGTCCATGAACGGAAACGATATGAAGCAGCGTTCGGGCGCGCGCTACGGTGCTGTAGCTCAGGCCTTACATTGGGCCACCGCGGTGCTCGTTTTGGTTGCGTTCATCTACGGCCCCGGCGGGTCCGAGCAGCGTGTATACGCTCCCGCCCGCGACTTCGATCGGCAGCTCCACGAGACATTGGGTCTGTCCGTGCTCGCCCTCGTCGCAATACGCCTAGCGTGGCACATGGTCGACGCGCGACCAGAGCCTCCGCAGGTGGCGCGCTGGATGGGCGTCGCCGTAAACGTTGTACGCGTTACGCTCTACGTGCTTCTCTTCGGGGTTCCGCTCACTGCCATTACCGGCGCGTGGCTCGAGGGGCATCCCGTCACGCTGCTTGCGGGCATTGAGATTCCACCCGCACTAGGGCTTTCACATTACACGGGCGCGACCATCGCGAGCATTCATACCTGGCTTGGCGATGCGATCCTGTGGGTTGCTGGACTCCACGCACTTGCGGGGCTCTATCATCACTTTGTCCTCAAGGATGCCGTGCTTGAATCGATGCTTCCGTCGTGGCTTCCGTTCAGCAATCCGAAGCGGGATTGAAATTGTGGGCTGTCTGCGTGGCGTTAGGACGCCCTCGGATCACGACCGCTGAAGATCTCGATTACCAGGCCTAACCTCTCGCTCAACGCGGACGCCCCGCGTGCGCGGCTTCGCCCGCGCAACGGGCCGCCGGTTAGCTAGTATTCGTTAGGCCTCACAAAAGAGACGCCGTAGCCCGCGCGACTGCCAATGAATCCCGAGTTCTTCCGCGCCCTCGAAGCCCGCCGCACTCGCGCCATTGTTGAGCGCGATCTAGAAGCAATCGAGGCGCTTCATGCGCCGGAGTACCAGCTAATAACTCCGTCCGGGCGAACTTACAGCCGAACGAGATACCTTGAAATGATCAAGGCTGCCCCGTTCTATGCCGCTTGGGAGCACGGACCGATGGAAGTCAGGGTCTCAGTGGACATGGCAGTCGTCAGGTACCAGGCCAGAATTACACTCTCGTCCGGACGGGTTGTGGAGTGCTGGCACACCGACACGTATGAATTTCGGGAAACGGGCTGGCTTGCGGTTTGGTCGCAGGCCACGGAGTTGCCGAAGGCGGCGCCGGCCGCATAGGTTCCCATGCATTCCGGACCTGCACATTGACTCGATCACAGTGAAGACGCGGAATTCTCGATAGCGCATGAGCCAAGGTACTATTGCTCCGCACATCGCACCCTGGGTAGAGCATCGTGGACGCCAGCTTTATAGATCTCGACATACTGCTCACAAGAATTCGGCACGCGCAGTCGAAGGTTCATTTTCTCGACGCTGTAAAGCCTACAGCCGAAAGGGCTGGTGCATCTTTCACGGACGCCCGACGGGGTTCGTTGTAGACATTCCGACCGCTTGATTTTAGAGGAGACGCAGCATGGACCGATTCACGGGCGGTTGCCTTTGCGGCAACGTCCGAATTGTGGCGTCGGGGGTCCCATACCGGGTCGGCCTTTGTCACTGTCTCGACTGCCGCAAGCATCATGGGGCCCTTTTTCACGCTTCCGCGGTGTTCCCTCAGGATGCGGTGACGATCGATGGTGAAACACGCGACTACGCCGGGCGGTTTTTCTGTCCCCGCTGCGGCTCGTCCATTTTCGCACGCACCGCAGACGAAATCGAAGTGAACCTAGGATCCCTGGATGCCCCTGACCAACTGATGCCAACCTACGAAAGCTGGATCGTCCGTCGCGAGTCCTGGTTGCCGCCGTTTCCGCTCACAAGACGATACGAGCGCGATCGTGACGCCACGGGTCGCCTTGAGGAGTAGGTCGCACGAACGCCGGTTAGCTTGGTTCGTCAGGCCGCACACTAAGCGCACGGGCAGCAATGACGGGATCGTCTCAACCGACCGGAGAGAATCATGACTGAGGTCGAACGCGTCAAGTATTTGCGATTCGCATTGTTCCTGGTAGGTCTGATCTTTTTGCTCGGGGTCTACCCCCTCACCATCGTTTGGCCATCGGGGTGGGCGTGGCACACGTCCGGGCAGTCCGAATATTTGCAGATGATCCTGGCGATCTACGCAACGCTGGGCATTTTCCTCATGCGTGCGTCCCGCGATCCACTCGCGCACCGCAGCCTGATCTGGTTCACGGTCTGGTCCAGCGTTGTGCATGCGGCAGTGATGGCGATCCAGGCCGTGGTGTATCCGCAACATATCGGCCATCTGTGGGGCGACGTAGCCGCCCTGTTCGCGGTGGCGGCATTATTGGCCTTCTTGATGCCACGAGTCGGCGTATCAGAGGTTCAACGTGCGGCCTAACTCGTCGCTGAACGCGGACGTCCCGCGCGCACGGCTTCGCCCGCGCAGCGTGCCGCCGGTTAGCCAGTGAATCAAGCGGCACATGCGCTGCGGCTGGGCGGCGCGGCCGCCGCGGAACTCGACGCGGTGGCCGTCGACCTGTCGGGGATCGCCTTTTGGAATGCGCTGCTCGAACGATTTTTCGGGCAGGCGCGCGCCGCGCTCGGCGAGGCCGCCGCGACTGCTGCATGGAAGGAAGGCCGGCATACGGGGTTCGATTACGCCGTCGCGCTCGCACTCGATTCGGACGCGACGGAACCGATTGGGTATTGTGCCGCCTAACCTGTCGCTCAAAGGAGACCGCCGATGCTCGTGAACAGGGCAGCCGATCGTGAGTGGAAGGCCACTGACTATCCAGGGATCGAGCGTAGCCTCTTTCGCAAAAACGAAACAGGTGGCCGGTCGTCGGTTGTGCGGTTAGCGCAGGGGTCTCGATTTCCGCGCCATGCGCACGAAGGTACCGAGGAAGTTGTGGTTCTGGTTGGAACTGTACGGATCGGCGGCGTCGAGCTGAGTGCTGGCGACTACCTCTTTACGAGTCCCGGTGAGGAACACGACGTCGTCGCGGTATCGGACGCGTCAATCTTTGTCTCGTCGCTAAGAGGCACGCCCGTTGTCGAATAGGGCGTGCCGGCAATCGGGTGCGGCGCCTAACCCGCCGCTCAACGCGGACGGCCCGCATGCGGGGCTTCGCCCGCGCAGCGGACGGCCGGTTAGCTTGGTTCGTTAGGCGGCATCTCCATGTCCAACTCCGTCGGCGATATCTACAACTATCGCGAAGCAGCGCCCGATCTCGCGACGTCAGGACAGCCTCGCGAGGATCAGCTTGCTGCGATCGCGGAGGCGGGTTACAACGTCGTAATCAACCTGGCGCTGCACGACGACCCACGCTACTCGTTGAAAGACGAGGCATCTTCCGTTCAGAAGCTCGGGCTTGAGTACATCCACATTCCGGTGCAGTTCGCCGCCCCGACAGAAGGTGATTTGATCAAATTCTTCGATGCCATGGACCGCCACAAGCATCATCGGGTGTGGGTGCATTGCGCCGCGAACATGCGGGTCACGGCGTTTCTCGGGCTCTATCGCCGCTTGCGCGAGGGCTGGCCTGAAGAACGCGCATTTGCTCTCCTTCGCGAGCTTTGGCAGCCTGATGAGGTGTGGTCTGAATTCATTGCTTCCCAACTGGCCAAGTCAAATGCCGCCTAACCCGGCGGTCAACATGGACGCCCGCGTGCGCGGCTTCGCCCGCGCAGCGGGTCGCCGGTTACCTTTCGTTAGGGTCCAAGCAGCCATGACCGGAGCGAAGCGTTGAAAACGAACTATGTCCTGATCGACTATGAGAACGTGCAGCCCACGGATCTTGCCTTGCTTCGCGACGGACCGTTCAAGGTGAAAGTATTTCTCGGCGCGAATCAATCGAAAATCCCGGTTTCTCTCGCTGCTGCAATTCAAGCACTGGGAGCGAATGCCGAATACGTGCTCCTCGACTCTTCGGGATCAAATGCGCTCGACTTCCACATCGCCTATTACATTGGCGCGCTCGCCGCCCTCGAATCGTCAGCGTTCTTTCATATCGTTTCGAAAGATACTGGCTTCGATCCTCTTATCAAACATCTCAAGACCAAGGGAGTACTTGCGCAGCGTTCCGTTTCCATCGCCAGCATTCCCTTCTTTGGACCTCCGCTTCCATCGACAAGCGATGCTCAAATTGACGTTGTGGTCGCCCATCTCGCCAAACTCAAGGCGGCGAAGCCACGGGCCCAGAAGACCTTACTGAGCACCCTGCATGCCCTGTTCAAGAAAGAACTTTCTGAGCATCAGCTTTCGTCCTTGTTCGCGTCATTATGTAAGCGAGGCATCGTCAAACTTGATGGCACCAAAGTTTCCTATACCTTACCGTATGGGCCCTAACCTCACGGTCAACATCACTCGCACTTGGAATAGGCGATGAAGCGCACATGGACAATCATCGGTGTCGCCGACGTTGCCCGCAGCTTCGCGTGGTATCAGTCGCTGTTTGGTCAACCGGCAACGCGTCCCGCCCATGACGACTTCGGGCAAATCCTCGACACGGATGGGACGGTCCTACTGTGCCTGCACCAGTGGGGCGCTCACGGGCACCCGCCCTTGACCAGCCCGGACAGCTCACAACCTGGAAACGGACTCCTTTTGTTCTTCCGCGTTGATGATTTTGCCGAGGCGTTACCTCGGGCGCGTGCTCTGGTTTCAGCGCTAGAAGAGGAACCTCACGTGAATCCAAACACAGGCACTACGGAGTTTGCATTGCGTGATCCCGACGGGTATTACGTCATGATAAGTGCACTCTCCGCGGACTAACAAATTGCCGCTTGCTCGTTCGGGTCGTCCCTGCGGTAACGTCGGCCCCATCCATCGTCGCGTTTGCATCGCGCGCTGGGCAAAGCTATCGTGGCGCATCATGGCTTCGTTTAGCGGCATGTGGCCGCCGGTTAGCTTGTTTCGTTAGGCCTTGCGCGCGGACGCCGCGTCGGAAGATGAAGATCGACCGAATCGACCATTTGGTTCTGACAGTTCGAAGCATCGAAGCCACTTGCGAGTTCTACTCGCGGGTCCTCGGTATGCGCATTGTTACGTTTGGCGCGGAACGTACGGCGCTGGCGTTCGGTGTTCAGAAAATAAACCTACATCAATCCGGACGCGAGCTCGAGCCTAAGGCCGAGAACCCGACGCCTGGGTCTGCCGATATCTGCCTAATATCCGCGAATCCCTTGTCCGAAGTGATCGCGCATTTGACCAGCTGTGAAGTGCCAATCCTCGAAGGACCAGTCACCCGAACGGGAGCGACGGGTCCACTTCAGTCTGTGTACTTCAGGGACCCTGACCAAAATCTTATCGAGGTGTCCAGCTATGACAAGGCCTAACCCTACGCTCAACCGGACGAGCCGGCACGCGGCTTCAACTAGGCGAGCGTCGGCGCGGCCCGCCGGTTAGCTTGGTTCGTTAGGCGCCACGACCAAGCCATGCCGCGCTTCACGCGCCAAGGGCCACCGTCGGAAGGAGAGACATGCTTGAAGGTTCATGCCACTGCGGTGCCGTACGTTTGACTCTGCCTTCTCCACCCGAGGTCGCCACTGACTGCAACTGTTCGCTCTGCCGCCGCATTGGGGGTCCTTGGGTGTACTACGAGTTCGGAACGGTCAAGATCGAGGGCCATCCCGAATGCACCTCCGAGTACATATGGGGTGACAAGACACTCCGGACCATTCACTGCAAAACGTGCGGCTGCGTCACACACTGGGAGCCGCTGAGCCCAACGCCAGGCGCCAAGCACGGTGTCAACCTTGGCAACTTCGACCCGCGCTTGATTGCTGCGGTCCGAGTCCGCCACTTCGACGGAGCTGACACTTGGAAATTCATCGACTGAGCACTGCTTGGGCATCTACGCCCAACCGGTCACTCAACGCGGGCGTCGCGCGTGCGCGCTGCGCCATGCAATGAGGCCACCGGTTAGCTTGGTCCGTTAGGCCACACACAACGCGGTGACAATGGAAATATTCCTATTCGCCCGGCTTCACGCCCGCCCTGGGAAGCACGATGAGGTGCGTCAAGCTATGTTCAACGTACAAGGACCTACACGTCAGGAACCTGGTTGCCTCAGCTACGGCGCATTCCGCTCCGTTCGTGACCCGGACGAGTTCTACATCCACACTCGCTGGAAAGACATGGCTGCGTTTGAAAATCACGCACAGTTACCACACACCGTGCGCTTCGTTGAATCGGTCGAGCCGCTGCTCGATCATCCGTTTAAGGTCACACTGTCGGAGCAGCTTTGGTAGTCAACACATTTGCGCCTAGGGTCGTGTGGCCTAACTTCTCGCTCGACGCGGACGTCCGGGTGCCGTGCTGCGGGAAGGCATCACTGCTGTCAGCGTGGGGCCGAGGCTTTGAGAGCCAGGCGCCATCCCATCCACGGAGGTTCCGTGACTTCTGATGAACAGGCCGTTCGCAATCTGGTGGCGCGTTGGCACGGCGCAACCGCAGTCGGTGACGTTGACGCGGTACTTGGTCTCATGGCCGAAGACGTTGTCTTTCTTGGTGCTGGTCGACCGCCGATGCGAGGCCGCAGTTTGTTCGAAAGCGCACTTCGCAAGCTGCTTACCACGCATCGCATCGAGTCAACAGGTGAGGTGAAAGAAGTCGTGGTTTCGGGAGACTTGGCGTACTGTTGGACCGAACTCACGGTCCGGATCGTGCCGCAATCTGGAGGTGGCGCTGCCACTCGCGCGGGAAGCGCCTTGTCCATCCTTCGCAAACAAGCTGGTGGCTCGTGGGTCGTTGTGCGGGACGCCAATATGTTGCCCCCAGCAGCGTGACGCCGACATATCGTCATAGGAGAACAATCGTGATTACCCATGCGTGTATTCACCCCGTTCGCCGAGAGGACAGTTGACTGACGCGCATCTGATCGTGAAGGGGACCGCTCATGAACAACTTGCACACTTGGGCAACGTTTTCTGCCGGTGCCTTGTTGCTGGGTTGGTCTGGGGTCAACCTGGCTGAGGACCCACCAACTTTTGTTCTCTCCGCGAAAGATCTCGGCTTCCCGGTAATCGAGACGACGATTACTTTCACTCGCCTAGCGGAGCACACGTATCGGGTTCAGTACTCGAGTCCCCCGCCGAGCCCTGACTACTTGATGCTCTACACCGGATTCTATTTTTGTGCTGCGCGCAAATTCGCGCTTGATGCGGGTTTCGATCGAACTGCGCTAGCCTCAGACCCCGAATCGTCAACGCAGAATGGTGGCATCGCCATATTCCTGAAGCCGGGCGAGGAAGCCTCAAAAGTGTTGGAGCCGCGCTTTGCCGGCGCGACGTTCAGTTCTATCGAGTTGTTTGCGCGGAATTGTCCGATGCAGCCCTCGCCGGCGAAGTAACGACGCGATGCTCGCAGACGTGACCTCTCGTTCAACCGGGACGCCGGTCAGCTTGATACGGTAGGCCACATGCCCAGCACCGAACACCCGGTTCTCATGATTATCGCGGCATGCGTGTGCTTGATGGCGGCATTTCCGCTGGCAAGGTTTTTCTTCGATGACTTTGAAACGTTCAAGGATGAGTTTGGATTGCGGAGCGATTGGGAACAACCACTTTGGCTGCTCGGGTGCATTCCGTCGAGCCCAATGATCGTTGCCAAGATCATTGGTTTTCTTGGAACGTTGGCGATCGTATTCTTTGCCGTGTACTCTCTTACGTCGAGATCATTTGCTTCGCAGTGAAACCAATGTGGCAGCCGTCGCCTTTCTCAAGGGAACATAGGTATGGCCTCTTGGTCGTGCGGATGCCGCGCATTTGGTGAATGCTCATGTGGCCATCCGACACACTTCAATGATCTCGTTCATTGTCCCAGCCTACAACGAAGAGCGGTTGCTCGGAACGACGCTTGACGCGCTTCACGCGGCAGGTCAGGCCTTGGACGAGCGCTACGAACTCGTGGTTGTTGACGATGCATCGACGGATCGAACCGCCCTCATCGCCCAGCGCCACGGTGCTCTCGTGGTCAGTGTCGTCCACCGCCAGATCGCTGCGACCCGCAATTCTGGTGCCCAAGCGGCAACTGGCGACCTCTTCATATTCGTAGATGCGGACACGACCGTGAACACGGCGGTTGTTCGCTCGGCTGTCATGGCATTGCGCGACGGCGCAGTCGGCGGTGGCGCCGCAGTTGAATTCGATGGATCGGTGCCGCTCTACGCGAGACTGCTCATGCCAGTCTTTGTCCGGGTGTTCCGGGCGGCCCGCCTGGCAGCCGGTTGCTTCCTCTTCTGTACTCGCAGCGCGTTTGTGGCCGTGGGCGGCTTCGACGAAGCGTTCTATGGTGCCGAGGAGTTGGTCATGAGCCAAGCGTTGAAGCGCCACGGCAAATTCGTGGTCCTGCGGCAGGCAGTCACCACATCCGGACGGAAACTACGCACGCATTCCGTCCGCGAAGTGTTGGCGATCATGGGTCGCTTGGCGCTTCGCGGATCCAAGGCCGTCAAGCAACGACAGGGCATGGAGCTTTGGTATGCGGAGCGCCGCGAGGATCCGAAGCAAAATGCCTAACCCGGCGCTCAATGGGAGGAGAAGCCGACCGTGAATCCTTTCTCACGACTCACGGCAACTCACGGGCTCATCATCGTCATCGCGACGCTGCTGATGTGGCCGATCCCGGCGGCGGCGCAGTTGAAGGTGCTCATCTCGGGCGGATTCACCGGCGCGTACCAACAGCTATTGCCAGAGTTCGAGCGCACGAGTGGGACCAAGGTCACGACCGGATCCGGCGCGTCGCAGGGGACGGGGCCGCAGACCATCGGAGCCCAGCTCGCGCGTGGCGTTCCCGCCGACGTAGTCATCCTTTCCAGGGAGGGCCTCAACGAGCTGATCGCCGCGAACCGGATCGCCGCTGGATCCGATGTGGACTTGGCGCGAGTGCCGCTTGGGTTGGCGGTGCGCGCCGGAGCCGCAAGGCCGGACGTCAGCACCGTGGAAGCCTTCAAGCGAACGGTGACGAACGCGAAAGCCGTTGCCGTCCCGGGGAGCACGAGCGGCATCTACCTGACCAGCGAGCTCTTCCCGCGGCTTGGCATCGCGGAAAAGGTCAACGTCAAGGTCACGCCCCGTGGTACCGGGGCGACCGACATGGTGGCTTCGGGAGACGCGGAACTCGCGGTCATGCCGGTGAGCGAAATCCTGCGCGCGTCGGGTGTCGACTTTGCGGGCACGATCCCGGCGGAAATCCAGCTCGTCCAGGTGTTCTCAGCCGCGGTCGCCGCGGGATCGAAGGAGGCCGATGCGGGGAGACGGCTGATCGAGTTCCTGGCCTCGGAGGGCGCCTCGCCGGCGATCCGGGCAAGCGGGATGGAACCGCTGGGGAAACGCGGAAGAAACTGATGCGCGGCGCCCCAAGGGCGCGCTTTGCTCACGCACAATGTGCAATCGCATGCGCATAATCATCCTGTGCGGTCTTCCCGGCGTTGGCAAACTCACTGTTGCCAAGGGATTGGCGCGTCTGCGCGGTTATCGAGTGTTTCACAATCATCTCGTCTTCGACGCGGTCGAAGCGCTATTCCCTTTCGGCTCGCCTGCATTTACCGAGTTGCGCGAGCGGTTGTGGCTCGAACTGCTCCTGCGCGCGGTGCGAGAGCGCGTCGGCGATGTCGTCTTTACACTTGCCGGCGATCAAGCGTTGCGCGCCGATTTTCTCATCACGCTCGTGTCGGAGTTGTCGAAGGCGGGAGCCCGTGTGTGCTGCGTCGAGCTTATCTGCGGCATCGGCGAGCTTGAGCAACGGCTCGCCTCAGCTGACCGCGCACGCTTTGGAAAGGTGGCTCAAGTTGAACGCTTTCGGCAACTGTATTCGAGCGGCGCATTTCCGCGCCTTACAATGCCGCCCGAAGCAGCGATCGTGGACACATCGGGCCTGTCCGCCGAGGCAGCGGTCTTGGCTGTCGACGCGCAGGTCAACCATGCGCAGTGTGCCGCACTTCGTTGACGTTGTTGCCAGTGAGTGTTGTCGGAATGATGATGCAAAGCGATTCGCGGCCGGAGGGGCGGTAGAAAATGATTGTCGATCTCTCGCACGTGTTCCATGACGGAATGCCCGGCGTTCGCTTCGACAGCGAAACTGGAGAGACGGTGGAGCTCACGGCACACATTCGACCGTACATGACGCATGCGCAGTCGCGGCGGCGCTACGACGGCAAGGCTTCCTTCGAGATCTCCGACGTTGCGTTCCAAAGCTCGGTTGGCACCAAGCTGGACGCTCCGCGTCATCGGTTCGAAGGCGCAGACGATGTCGCCTCCATCGAACTCGGCCGCCTGGTGCTCGAAGGGGTCGTCATCGACGCCCGGCACGCGGGACCCGGACAGCAGGTAGGTTGGACGGATCTGCCGTTTCCCACACACCTCGCAGGTCGCGCGGTGCTGGTGAATTTCGGCTGGGATCGTCATTGGGGAACGGAAACATACCGATCCCATCCGTATGTGTCACGTGAGGTGGTGACCAGGCTCTGCGAGGCGGGGATTGCCTTGTTCGGCGTGGACTGCTCGAACGTCGACTCGACACAGGACGCGGAGCGTCCGGCGCATACCTCGTTCCTGAGACAACGGATCCTGATCGTGGAGAATCTCACCGGACTGAATCGTCTCCACGGCCAGTCGTTCCGCTTTTTTTCCATACCGCTGAAGGCACGGGATGCGGCAGCTTTTCCAGTGCGTGCCTTCGCAGAAGTGCGCGAATAGACGCCCTGATGGCAGTGCGGGTCCAGGAGCCTCCGTGCAATTCCACCTCGGAAGACTCATCGATCACGTGCTGGTAACATCGCAGAACTAAGAGTCATGCGACTGTGAACTCCGGGCTATGAACATCGCGACAGCAACAAAGCGCGCCTTTGCCGCATCGCTTCTCGCCAGTTGCTGCCTCATGCTCGCTGCCTGCGCCGGGACCCGTCAAAACCCGGCAGACATCATGAGTAAGCAAGACGAGTCGCAAATTCTCGCTGCCTTGCAAGCTTCAGTCGAGGCCTGGAATCGCGGCGATCTGAAAGGCCATCTCGCGATCTACGACCCGTCCGTTACGGTCATGACCAAGAATGGTCCCCGTCCAACGATTGAGGCCATCGAGACGTCCTTCGGCAAAACCTATTTCGTGGACGGCAAGCCGAAGCAAAACCTTCGCATGGAAAGCGTAAGGGTTCGGGCGCTTTCCGCACAATCGGCACTCGTGACGGGCCGCTTTGTCCTCTCGGGTGGAACAGAACCCGAACAATCAGGTTGGTTCACGCTGGTCTGGGTACACACGGCACTTGGTTGGCGAGCCGTCCATGATCACACGTCGTAGAGCCCGGCCCTGAGGCACCTGATGAACACGCCCAATTTCTGGAAATTTTTCGAAGCCGAAGCCCACCCGAAACTTGGGCTTCGACAGACCTCGCTTCGATACGTTTTCGAACATCTCGACGGCAAGGATCGCCCTGTCTTCGTCGTGGAGACTGGTTGTGTACGTGAAGCGGACAACTGGGCGGGCGATGGCCAGAGTACAGTCTTATTTGACCGCTTTGCCTCGGAATGGCCCGGTTCGGCAATGCATACCGTCGACATCAACCCCGATGCCACCGCGCTGTGCAAGACGCTGGTCAGCTCGATGACGCAAATTCATACTGGGGACAGCGTCTCGTTCCTGCGCCATTTGGCGAAAAATCCACCAGAACATTTTCTACACCTCGATGTACTCTACCTCGATTCATATGACGTCGACTTCAGCGATCCTCATCTGAGCGCATTGCATCACATGAAGGAGCTGGTCGCGGCGTCGAGCTTGATCGGTCCGGACACACTGGTGGTTGTCGACGACGCACCGTCCGAGGGAAAATTCGTGCTGGCCGGAGACAAAGTCAACTTTGTCACACAGCCGGAGATATCAGGAAAAGGCAAGTACGTCGCAAGCTATGCAAAGACAGTCGGACTGGAGCCGGTATTCAGTGGTTACCAGGCCGGCTGGATCGGCCTCTGATCCGAAGAGAGAGCGCGGCTCGCTCGATGACCACTGAAGACCGGCGCCGCGTTCCGTAGCTCAGTGGCGGCCGCCTAGCCCTTCGCCCGGGCCGTCCCGAGGTGTTCAAAGACGCTGGCCGGGCTTCAGGTCCTTCGGTATCGGCGACGCGGCCTTCAAATCTTCGAGCGCATTGGTGCAGATGCCCGCCCAAAGACTGAAGAGCAGGCGGAAATCGTAGAGGTTCGTCGTGTTGCTCGCTATCTGCCGGCCGAGGTCCTGGGTGTCGCGCCTGTCTGCGACCCGGCCTAGCAAGGCGTTGGTGGTCGAATCGCGAACTTCCACGATCAGCGCAGCCTGACCGGCGGTGATGATCCACGTCACCCCCGGCGTGTTTTGGCCAAGCGGCGCGTTGACGTCGAGGTCCAGGATCGCCGAGTTCACCCGCAGCACGTCGGGTCCGGGGGCCGTGACCACTTGGTATCCGGCCTTGCGAAATGCGTCACGAAAGATTTCGTCAAAGTTCGTCTGTGCGGCTGCCATGATCTGGTTCGCCTGATCCTGCGTCACCCAGTTTCCCAACGAAGCGTTGAGGTTGTAGTCCTTCATCCAGTTGGGCCGGAAGGCGACTTGGGTCGTGCCGACGATGACCTTGGTGTACGGGCGGAAATCAGCTCCCGGCCGCAACCACGCCAATTCCATGCGCCGCGGAGTGACCTTTACCAGGCCGTCGGGCGATTCCGGCGTCTGACCGGAGGCAAAACTCGCAAGGCCTGTGAATGCCAGCAGCGCGACGATGCGGGACCAATGACGAACGTTCATGAGCGAGTGCCTCCATTTTCGAGCCGGGAACACGCGCCCGGCACAGCCGTTTAGAATCGGCATATTGAGTCGTTAGTCTACCTCGGCGCTTCAGGTCCCGGAATGCCCACCCTTGTGACGCTCGATGTGTTTGGCAAGCAGATGCAGGTCGAGCGGCATGCGGGGACTTGGCGAGCGTACCGCATTGATTCGGACGGAAAGCGCGCCCTCGTAAACATTGCGATCCCCGATTCATTGCTCGACACTGAGATCGCGCAATACTTCGACGATATCTATCACGAAGCCGCCACTCCGCAGCGCCCGGCTGTAATACGGCTTGCATAGGGGAGGAACGGCCCGTTTCACCCGACGGGATGGTTCTTTGCACCGTCCACCTATTTGGGCTGGGTGATAGTGGTCGTGTCTTAGGGCCGTAACCTATTGGTATATTGCCGCTTTGGCTGTGCGCATCCTTGCAAGGCGCAGTTGATTCAATTCCTCATCTGCGGAGGTGCCCGTGTCTGAACCCGTTGATGCGCTGGTGATCGAACTTCTCGAATGGATCGGGCCGCGGGCCAGGCCCTACGCCGAGGTGATGGACGCCTGGCGCACTTCATGTCCCCGCCTGCCCGTGTGGGAGGAAGCCAATGCACGCGGCTACATCATTCGCGAGCACGTGGCAGGGTCCGAGGCTCTGATATCCGTATCCCCCAACGGCAGGGACTTTCTGAACCAGCACCGTCCTGCGGCGCCCGCAATCCATGCTGATACGCCTTGACGACCTTTCGAGGCCAGAAGTCCACGCATTGCTTGACGAGCATTTGCAAAGCATGCGTCAGCTATCGCCGCCCGAGAGCGTCCATGCGCTGGACCTCGACGGACTGCGCAAACCGGAAGTTACGTTCTGGACGGCGTGGTCGGGAGGCGCGCTGATGGGTTGCGGCGCCCTCAAGGAACTGGATCCGGCTTCATGGCGAAATCAAGTCCATGCGCACGGCGTCGGCTCACCGAAGAAAAGGCGTCGCGCGCGCGATCCTTGCGCACATCATCGAGGAGGCGCGCAGGCGCTCTTACACCCGGTTGAGCTTGGAAACCGGAGCGATGCAGGCGTTCGAACCGGCTCAACGGTTGTATGGGAGCTTCGGCTTTACCTATTGTCCACCATTCGCGGATTACATCGAGGATCCCAACAGCGCTTTCATGACGCGGGCGCTGTGAGCGCTCAGCGGTCTATCCATAGCGCTCCTTTCGGTCGAAGTTCGGTGCCAGGCTGTATATGTTGCACAACGCATCCCTTCCTTCCAATGGAAGGAGCCGTCCACCCCGACTTTCATGTTCCATGTAAAAGTGTTCGAATCCACGGGAGTCCAGAAAATCGAAGATGGCATCATCGCGCCGATTTTGGACGGTACGCTCGTGAAACATGGCCTTTTCCCAGATAACAGCGACAACGAGCTCCGTGGAAAACAGGCGCTCGGCGCCGGCCAACACTTCCAGCTCGCAACCTTCCACATCGATTTTCAGGATGAAGCGTCGCCAGCGTAAGTGCGGGCGGTCCTCCAATAATCGGTCCAGTGTCGTCAAATCAACGTCGATGGCGGTCGAGCCACCTTCGAGCCTGTCTGCCCTAAGGCTGTGGCCCATGCTTGAGCCACTAACCCACATTCGTGCCGTGCCTTGTCGATCGCCAACGGCCGTCGAAATCACCTCCACATCCCGCTCAAGCTGATTTCGCTCGACCCAACGGCGAAGTATTGCAACATTCGCGGGGTGAGCTTCTATCGCAAGGACGCTGACCTCTTTGGGCCGACTAGTCGCGGCAGTAAGGGAATGGACTCCCCAGTGCGCACCGACATCGAGGAACACGTCGTCCGAAAGCAAATGCAAGTCGAGGAAACGCCGCAGAGCGAATTCAAAGCCCCGCCCCGCAACGTCGTCATAGAAGACATGCGCCGCACCCAGATCGGTGACAATGAGCGGGGCCGGAAGGCTCATAGTGAAACGTGGATGCCCGTTTGCGTCGAGCGATGCGGACGGAATCTCGATGTCGACCGCGTCCGAAAGGCCACCCAGACCCTGGTTCCGGGCGAAGTCGATCAGGGCCGCCCTCACGGTTCTCAGGAAGCCTTCTTCTGAAAGGATCGGTTCGCTTCTCTCCAATGTACTGGTTCCTTTCGGCTGTATTCGGAGAAGCGCCGCGCCAAGGCCGGCGGTCATCGCCTCGCGAACTTTACTCCTGCCAAGGTTCTCGATGCGATCGTTGCCTTTGTCCCGCGGTGCTGGCTGGCTTGATCCATCAGGCTCGGTGCACTACGCTTCGACTTCTGTCAGGCTCCGGAGGGCAACAAAGTCGAACCGAGTCAGACGACCTGTGTTCACATGGCGATGAACGAAACGTATGCGATACCTGAACCGAAGCGCGCGGAGGTCGACCGGCTTGCCGGGCCGACGATGCTCGAATTCGGCAGCCCGTGGTGCGGATATTCTCGCGCGGCGCAGCCGCTGCTGGCATCCGCGCTCGCCCTGCATCCGAGCGTGCGCCATATCAAGATCGCCGACGCGATGGGCCGCCCGCTGGGACGCTCTTTCGGCGTCAAGCTCTGGCCCACGCTCGTGTTCTTGCGCGATGGCCGGGAGCGCACGCGCCTGGTCCGACCGGACGATGCTGGGGTGATCGCCAATGCACTGGCCGATATCGACATCGCCGAATAAACAAGTGTCGGCGAGCGAGCTCGAGTAGCCCATGCCAAGAAGAACGGCTCTAATAGTCGCGGTCGGCATCGCCGTATCGTTTGCCGTTCTCGCTGCGGTGATAATTTTTCTGGCGCGGATGGAGGTGCTCAGCTTTGCGTTGGGGAAACTGATGCTTGCCGGATTGCTGGCGCTGTACTTCGGAATTGGATTCCTGATCGTTGTCTATCGCTTCATCGACAAGCTGAAATGAGCGGATTGACGGCGACCGCGACAGAGAAGATGAACATTGCCGGCTTGCCGGAGCGTCTGGAAATTCCCGCGGCCTGGGTGGGCGCGGATATCAGCAAGGCTCCCGACACGTGGCGATGGCAGCTATCGGCGACCGAAGTTGCCGAGCTGGAGGGCGCCGCACGCGCGTTCCTCGCGCAGTACGGAGACATGTCGCAAGTTAGTTCCCATTTGCGCGCCGAAACCTTCGCCGTGCCTTCGCTGCGGGCGAAACTCAAAGCACTGGGCAACACGCTGATTCACGGGATCGGCTTCCAGGTGATACGCGGGGTCCCAGTTGATCGAGTCGGCGTGGAATTGGCCTCAATGATTTTTTGTGGCATTGGCGCCCATCTCGGTCGTGCCCGTTCGCAGAACGCCGACGGACACCTGCTGGGTCATGTCCGCGACGTCGGCGCGGACAGTCGAGATCCCAACATCCGAATCTATCAGACAAGGGAACGTCAAACCTTCCACACCGATTCGTCGGATGTGGTCGGGCTGCTGTGCCTGAACGAGGCCCGCCAGGGCGGTGATTCTCTGTTGGTGAGCGCCGTGACGATCTACAACGTGTTGCGTCGCGATCGACCCGATTTGCTCGCGTATCTGTTCGGCAGCATTGCCACCGATCGTCGCGGGGAAGTCCCGCCAGGCCAAAAGCCCTTTTTCACCATACCCGTTTTCAGCTGGCACGCAGGTTTTCTGACGGTGATTTACCAACGTCAGTACATCGATTCGGCGCAGCGCTTTCCCGACGCTCCAAGGTTGACGGCTGGCCATGTCGAGGCGCTCGATCTCTTCGACGCGCTGGCAAACGATTCGCGCCTGCATTTCGGCATGCGGCTCGAGCGTGGAGACATGCAGTTCGTGTACAACCACAGCCTCCTCCACGATCGTACGAGTTTCATCGACTGGCCGGAGATTCCGCGCCGCAGGCACCTGCTGCGGCTTTGGCTCTCCATGCCGGGAGACAGGCCCTTGCCAGAGTGTTTCGCGCAGCGCTATGGAAGCGTGGAAATCGGTGATCGCGGCGGCGTCATGGCCCGTCGCGTCGCCTGATCGCAAGCCGGTTCACTCCGCCAGGCGTTGAAGTCATGGAAAAACAGGAGCGGAAAAACGGCGCTATCCTGCATTTCATCCCCTCCGGCGTGCATTGTGTCCTTTCGCTATGGAGCCAACGCGGACCACTGCCCTAATCTCGCCCCCTGACCAATGAGCCACCCGAGGGCAACACGATGAACACCGACCGATCCGGCCCAGACGCCGGCAATGCCGCCGAGCGCACCAAGAGCAGTCACGACTCGCGGCCGATGGGAATCCGGCAAGCCTTCCGCGAGATCCGAAAGGGCATCGTCGTGATGTGGTGGGGGTTTTTCGATTGGTTGGCCGTCGTGTCGTGGAAGGCGCTGCTGCTCGTTTCGTTCCTGGCTTTGATACTCGGTGGCGGCGTATTGAAGCTTCCCACGCTGACCTTTATGCTCATCGTCACCTCCTTCATCGTGAAGGTGGTGGCGGGCGGAAAGCGGCGCGCGGAAATGACCGCCAGCCAAGCCACCGAGCGCGCCGAGACAGAACAGCTCGAGCGCACCGTCCTCGAAGCGCGGATGGAAGCGCTGCAGGCCCAGATCGAGCCGCATTTCCTGTTCAACACATTGGCCAGCATCGACCAGCTGATCCAGAGCGACCCGCCGCGCGCCTCCAGGATGCAGCAGAGCCTGATTCGCTACCTGCGCTCGGCGATGCCGCAGATGCGCGAAGGCAGCCGGCCCACATTGGGCCAGCAAGCCAACCTGTCCAGCGCCTTCCTGGAAATCATGGCCGTGCGAATGGAAGAACGCCTGCAGCCGGTAGTGAATGTGCCGGAAGGATTGAAATCGGCGATTTTTCCGTCGATGATGCTGCAGACCTTGGTGGAAAACGCAATCAAGCATGGCCTGGAACCGAAGGCCGAGGGTGGCCGCCTGGAGATCAGCGCCGAGATCATCAATGGCAAGTTAGCGGTGCACGTGCAGGACTCGGGGAATGGCTTCAAGCCGAATGCCGAGGGCGGCGTGGGCCTCGCCAATATCCGCGAAAGGTTGAAGGCCTTGTACAACGGCCGGGCCGAGTTGATCATCAGTGTGCCGCCGACTGGCGGCAGCTGTGCCACGATCGAGGTGCCCTACGAAATCGCCGCGGGCACAACAAGTGGAACCGACAAAGCCAGTCCATTGCCGAAATCATGAACCATACCAATTGGAATGCACGCTAAGCCCGCTCCCACCGCAGTAGTCGCCGACGATGAACGCCTGATGCGCGTGCAGATCGTCGCACGTCTGAAGGAAGCGTGGCCCGAACTCCTGATCGTGGGCGAGGCGGGCAATGGCCGCGAGGCGGTGGCCATGGTGCAGAGCCTCACGCCCGATATCGTCTTTCTCGATATCAGCATGCCCGAGATGGACGGAATCCAGGCGGCCAAGGCGCTGGCCGGGCAGGCCCACGTGGTTTTCGTCACCGCCTTCGACCAATACGCCATCAGCGCCTTCGAGCAGGGCGCCGTCGATTACCTGCTCAAGCCGGCGGATCCGGATCGGATAGCGTTGACCTGCCAGCGGCTGCGCGCGCGCCTGCAACAGAAACCCGATCCGATGAACGACTTGCTGGAGCAGCTGTCGCACCGAATCGGTGACGGTGGTATCAAGCCACGCGAGTACATGCGCTGGGTGCAGGCCAGCGTCGGTGCCAATATCCGCATGATCCCGACCAGCGACATCCTGTTCTTCCAGGCCGAGGACAAATACACGCGGGTGCAGACCGCGGGTTTCGAGGCGCTGATCCGCAAGCCGATCAAGGAACTGATCGACGAGCTCGACCCGAACGAATTCTGGCAAATCCATCGCGCCACCCTGGTTCGCGTCGATGCGGTCGAGCAGGTCAGCCGCAACTTTCGCGGCAAGCAGATCGTGCATGTGAAGGGCAGCGACGAAAAGCTCGAAGTCAGCCGCAGCTTCAGCCATCTCTTCAAGCAAATGTAGGTGGCAGGCACGGAAGCGGCATTGCCATGAATACCAGGCAACTCAAAGCGTTCTGTGGCGGGTTTGCCGGAGCGGAAGAAACGTTGTACGGCGAACCGAGCAATATCCTCGTGTATTCGGTCGGCGGCAGGACGTTCGCCTATTTCAAGACCAGCGAACCGGAACGATGGCGGTTCAGCACCAAAGTCACGCCGGATCGCTTCCTCGAGCTGACAGATATCCCGGGTGTAAAGCCGGCCCGATACCGGGGACGCTTCCATTGGGTCACCATCGTCGACGTGCACCGATTTCCCGCCGCTTACCTGACGGAGTTGGTCGAGTGGTCATACCGGAAGGCGTTCACTTCGCTCCGCAAGTCGAGGCAGATTGCCATTCAGGCAAGCGCGTCACCATGATTGGCGCTTCGCTCGCGCTGATGAAGAGCCTGCTATATTTGCCTGCGCGCCTGTTCGGCTATCGTGGCTAGACGAGAAGGACGCCGCAAACAAAGGAGTGAACGATGAAGCGTGCTACGGCCGTCGTTGCTGGTCTCGTGTTCGCTGCGGCTGCCTACGGCGCGGAGACAACCGTTACACTGAGCATTGCCGAGGCCAAGGGCGCGGGCGCTTCCGTAGGAACAGTTCGCATCGTCGAAACGCGCTATGGGCTGGTGTTCTATCCCGCGCTCAAGGGGCTGCCGCCTGGCCTTCACGGCTTCCACGTCCATGAGAATCCATCCTGTGCGTCCGGGGAGCGGGACGGCGGACCGGTAGCCGCAATGGCTGCCGGCGGCCACCTGGACCCCCAGGGAACGAAGAAACACGGTGAACCTTGGGGCGATGGTCATCTGGGAGATCTGCCGGCGCTCTACGTGGCATCCGACGGCAGTGCGAACAACGCCGTGCTGGCGCCGAGACTCAAGTTTGCCGACGTCGTCAATCGTTCGCTGATGGTCCATGCCGGTGGCGACAATCATTCCGATCACCCGGATCCGCTGGGTGGCGGTGGCGCCCGCATTGCGTGTGGCGTGATCGGCGGTTGACAGGGCCGCCTCAAACGTTCCTGGTCAGAGAAAGCTCGGCCGGAATGAGTTCCTTCAGCCGTGAGACCGCGTGGGCAATCGCGCTCTGCGTGGGCGCGCCGCTGTTGCTGGCGGTCGTCGAATTGTTCCATCCGCACCCGAGCGATCTGCTGAGCCTCGATGTCGACGCCTGGCTTGCGGTTCACTACGCCCAAATTGCGCTGTTCCCGCTCGCGGCGCTGGCCGTGACCGCGTTGGTCCGTGATCAGGCGGGCATCGCCGGCGCGATTTGTCGGGTGGCGATGTTCGTATTCGCCGTGAGCTTTGTCGCCTTCGACACGGCCGCGGGCGTCGTGACGGGAATCCTGGCCGACGCCGCGCAGAAATCGCGCAGTCCCGAAGGTTGGCGTGCTGCAATCGACGCCATTTGGACCAACCCTGTCGTGGGCGGGTCACCGCTCCTTGCCGCGCCCTTTCTCGCCGTGCTGGGCTCGGTGGCATTGTCGGTCGGCACTGTCGCCGCGGCATTTGCGCTCAAGCGCACAGGCAGCTCGTGGGGGCCGATTGCGTTGCTGGCGGTTTCCGGCTTCGGCATCAGCATCTTCAAGACGCACGCGTGGCCGGGTGGCCCGCTGACGTTCGGCGGCATCGCCATCGCAGCCGCATGGATACTCTGGGAACGAAATTCACAATGAACAAGAACCATTAGTCCCATGACCGCGACGAAACGAGAAGAGGCGCGCCTTCGCAAGGTTTCCGCGATTTGCATGAAGCTTCCGGAAGCCGAGCGGAAGGTGAGCGGGAACCACGCCGATTTCCGGGTTCGCGGCCGCGTTTTTGCGTACTTCCTGAACAACCATCACGGCGATGGCATCGTCGCCGTGTGCTGCAAATCGCAGCTCGGGGAGAATGTCGACAGAGTCTCGCGGGACCCCGATCGATTCTATCTTCCGGCCTATATCGGGCCGCGCGGGTGGTTCGGATTACGCCTCGACCTCGCGCACATCGACTGGGGCGAGGTAGCAGCAATCGTGAAATCCAGCTATCGACTTGCAGCGCCACCCAAGCTGGTGCGCGCAATGGATGAAGAAATCTGATCCGTACACAAGGAGCGCGCCGCATGATTACCGCTACCTGCCATTGTGGAGCCGTTCGCGTCGAAGTGCCTCGTCGGCCACGCAGGCTCACAAACTGCAACTGCTCGATCTGCCGCCGCTACGGAACCCTGTGGGCGTATTACAAGCGGTCGGAGGTACGCGTCATCTGCAGCCGTGACGCAACCAGCACCTACGCCTGGGGTGACAAGTCGCTGCGATTCGTCAGGTGCAGCACATGCGGTTGCATCACTCACTGGGAGCCAACCCATCCCAAGGAAGACAGCAAGATGGGGGTCAACGCGCGTAACTTCGAGCCCGGCTCCATCGAGTCCGTTCGAATTCGTTTGCTCGATGGGGCGTCGACCTGGAAATTCCTTGACTGAAAGTTGCGAGTGACCGTTTGCATTGTTCGGCTCGGCTCCGCCAGGGCTCGCGGCGAGGGCCTCAGGATCGGCACGGTTCGGCGGCCCCCTCGTGGCGTTGCCAAAACCGACCACGCCTCGCAAAACTGGTACGACATCTGGTTTCCGAATCTTGCGCCAAGTGCGGAAACGGTCAAACTGGGGCAACACGCCGCGACCGAGCGCGAATGGTCGGCATTCCGAAGAAAATACCGGGCCGAGATGGGAACTCCAGCGAACAGCAGGACGCTTGATCTTCTTGCTGCGCTGTCGCACCATGCAAATTTTTCGGTGGGCTGCTATTGCGCGGAGGAGTCCCGCTGTCATCGCTCGGTCCTCCGTGAATTGCTGACGGAAAGAGGCGCAAGCGTACGATAGAAACCATCATGGGCAGTCCGGACGCCGACAAAGTCTTCAGTAGCTCGGTTGCGAAGATCTATGAAGAGTATCTGGTTCCACTGATTTTCGCGCCGTACGCCGAGGACCTGGCAGGTCGCCTGGCGTCCCGGCCCCTCGCGCGCGTACTCGAGGTTGCCGCCGGGACCGGTGTGGTGACCCGTAAACTTGCCGCCACGCTGCCCGCCGGTGTTTCCATTGTCGCGACGGATTTGAATCAGTCGATGCTCGACATGGCTTCCGAAGTCGGGACGAGCCGCCCCGTGCAATGGCGCCAGGCAGACGCCATGCAACTTCCCTTCGCCGACGGCGAATTCGATGCCGTCGTATGTCAGTTCGGAGTCATGTTCTTTCCCGACAAGGCGAAGGCGTTCGCGGAGACCCGCCGAGTTCTGAAGGTGGGCGGCGTACTCCTCTTCAACGCATGGGATCGAATCGAGGAGAATGAGTTCGCGGACACCGTGACAACCGCACTCGAATCGCTTTTCCCCGACGATCCTCCCCGCTTCATGGCGCGAACGCCGCACGGCTACCACGACGTCGCCACCATCGAGCGCGATCTTGCGAGCGGCGGCTTCCTCTCCCCGCGTATCGATACCTTCGCGGCGCGCAGCCGCGCGGCATCTCCTCGAGTTCCTGCCGTCGCCTATTGCCAGGGCACGCCTCTGCGCAACGAGATCGAGGCACGCGACAGGTCGCGACTCGCAGAGGCGACCGACATCGCGGAAGATGCGGTTGCGCGGCGATTCGGGACCGGCCCCGTTGACGGCAAGATCCAGGCGCACACCGTCACCGTAGAACGCTGAAGGTCGGATCCGATCCGCATGTTCATCAACGGCAAATGCCACTGCGGCAACATCTCCTTCATTCTCGAATGGCAGGGCGACCCGCCCGAAATCCCGGCGCGCGCATGCGGCTGTTCGTTCTGCGTGGCTCATGGCGGGGTCTGGACATCCAACCCGAGTTCCGGCTTGGCGGTCGTCATTCGCGACCCCGCACTCGTGTCAAAATACGTCTTCGGAACCCAGACCGCCACGTTTCACGTCTGTTCGCGCTGCGGCGCCGTGCCGTTTGTTTCGAGCGAGATCGCCGGTCACCTCTATGCCGTGGTCAACGTCAACGTGCTGGCCAATGTCGACGAAGCGTGGCTTCGCCGAGCCCCGTCCAGCTTCGAGGGTGAAGATATCGAATCCCGCCTCGCGCGGAGAAAGCGCAACTGGATCGCCAAGGTTCGCATCTTTGAAGGAGGCGCCGGTGAGGCGACCTAGGCCATGATCGCGACAACGGTCTACGTGCGACCCGATGGACCGTACATAGTGACCGGCGAGTTTTCACTCGATGCGCGGAGTGCGCCGCGCGACAACGCGAGTGTCGTGCTCTGCCGTTGTGGCCACTCGTCGAACAAGCCGTATTGCGACGGCACGCACAGGCATGTCGGCTTTGTCGATCCCGGCTTGGCGTCCGCAGGCGGAGAGCCGAAATTCTCATCCGAGGCTGTCCGGCTGACGATCGTTCCGGCGCCGAATGGCCCACTGAAATGCGAGGGTCCCGTGGCGGTGTCCGGCGCCGACGGACAAATTCGCGAGATGCACGACATCCGCCTGTGTCGTTGCGGTGGGTCTTCCACGAAACCGTTCTGCGACGGGACCCACCGCAAGAACGGTTTCGTGGCCTGACGCTGATCACATTCCTCGGAGGGCACAGGTGCAAACACTGGTCCAGGTCGTCTGTACGCCGGGATTGAGCTTGCGCGACGCGATAGCCAACGACCCGAAGCTCGACAAGCACGCATTCGAGATCGTTCTCGAGCGAAAGGCGGGCCGTGCGCCCGGCTGGACCAAATTGCGGAGCCGGGCGGAAGGTCGCCGCGGCTCCATCAACCTCCAATGGAGCGCCGCCACCAAGGTTTTATCGTGTCGCGTCGTGAACAAGGGTTCCGGAAAGCCCAACCTGATCATCGGCGACTTTGTCGATTACCTGCTGCGGCGGCACCGGCGCCGCGTCAAAGTCATTGCGGTGTATCCCAACTGAAGGCGTCCACCAAACCATCGAGGTGCCCGACATGTGTCGAAACATCAAGATCCTCTTCAATTTCGCGCCTCCGGTGACGGAGGAGGAGATTCGCGCCGCATCACTGCAATTCGTCCGCAAGGTCAGCGGCTTCAACAAGCCATCCAAAGCGAACGAGGCGGCGTTCCTCGCCGCGGTTGAAGGGATCACCGCAGTTTCCAGTAAGCTTCTCGGCTCGCTTGAAACGAGCGCGCCGCCCCGATATCGGGAGGTGGAAGCCGCCAAGGCGCGCGAACGTTACGCCCAGCGGTTCCAGAAAGGAGCGTCATGAGCACGCAGCGTTTCCTGTTTGCGCTCACCGTCGTCAATGTCGCCTTGCTGACCTTTTCGCTCGCCCGGCCGGGCGCGGCAGGAGCAGAGGACGCCGCGCAGGTCCTCCGGGGCCGCGCACTTGAAATCGTGGATGAGCGCGGACAGGTCCGCGCCAGCATCACGGTGTTGCCGGCCGATCCTGCCGTCAAGATGCCAGACGGCACAACCGGATATCCGGAGACGGTACTGCTTCGGCTGATCAATTCGAAGGGCGGGCCCAACGTCAAGCTCGCGGCATCCGAGGATGGCTCGGGCCTGGTTCTCGGCGGCGAATCGAACCCGACCCACGTCCAGATATTGGCGCGCGGCGCGAACACTTCGTTGAAGCTGAACAACAAGGATGGACAAGTGAAACTCATCACACCCTAGGCCTGCTGCGACCCCGCGGGCGACAGACAAGCTTGACGAAGGTGGCCCAATCTTCCAGTGATTCACCGCGACGGAGTGCATCATGAGTGAACCGCAGGCGTATCCTTATGCCACATATCTCAATGTCCAGTTCCCGGCATTGAGCCTGGTCGACGTTCCCGCGCTGGTCGACGCGTGTACCGACCGCTGGTACAACCAGACGCTGTGCAAGGTGAACGACTCCGTCGTTCGTCTCGGCGTCCTGCAAGGTGAGTACCACTGGCACAAGCACGACCACGATGACGAGTTCTTCTTCGTCCTGGAAGGCCACTTCATCATCGACCTCGAAGGCCGGTCCATCGACTTGCAACCGCGACAGGGCTTTGTCGTGCCGAAGGGGGTGACTCACCGCACGCGCGCCCCAGAGCGTGCCGTCGTTCTGATGGTCGAAACGGCGTCGATCGTTCCCACCGGAGATGCCTAGCTGATTCGCCGTAAACAGTGGCTCGTTCTCTCGTTCGCGCTCGTGGCGCTGAGCGCGGGCGCCGTCTTCATACGCGTCCTGGGTTATCCCGCGGCGGTACCCTCGGTATTGGCGGGAACTGCGACGCACAGCGTCCATTGAGTTATGTCCAAAGGCGTGCGCATAATCCGCGACGTGAAGGCTCCCCCGAATCGACCGCTACTGCCCGACTAAGTCAATGGCCAATATTCTCGTCACCCTGCTTGCGGTCATGCTTTGCCTGCTCAATGCCTTGATTTGGACATTCATATCCGGCATGCCGCTTGCGGGCGTGGGTTGGTGTCTGGCAGCCGGCCTCTCCGTGTGGCTGCAAAAGTGGTCGCGCGGAATGTAATGCCTGTGGCGCGGTTCGGACCCTCGGCAAGACGAAGCGCATGCCTACCACCGAAACGCTCGAGCGATTCATCGCATTAGTCGAACGCAACGCCCATGTCGAGGCGGTGGAGGAGTTCTACGCAGTCGATGCGACGATGCAGGAGAATCAGTCCGTGCCACGCGTCGGCCGCGAGAATCACGCAGCCAACGAACGCCGCGTCCTGGCGAAGGCGAAGACCCTGATTTCTAGTTGCGTCCGACCCGTATTCGTCAATGGCGACAGGGTCGTCATTCGCTGGATATTTCGCTTTGGATGGCTGGACGGAACGGTAACTCACATGGAGGAGCTCGCCTACCAGCGCTGGGAAGGCGAGCGCATCGCGGAGGAAACGTTCTTCTACGACCCGGCGCAGCTGATACCCAAAAAAGTGGACGCGTAGTGCTGCCTCAGTTGCCATACTAGCCGCTGGACCACCCATCCTGCTGATTCGGGAGCATGCATGCGGACCGTAATCATCATCGTCGCCGGGCTCGCGATCCTCGGGGTCTTCGCGCTCTCCGGATGGCGCCTCGGCGGCGACGCCCGCTCAATGCGAATCGCAGCAGGGATCTTCATCCCGGTCTGGCTCATTGCATCGCTCGTCAACATGTGGCTGGGCGTTTCCAGGGCTGGATATTCGGTCGCCGAAGAGCTTCCGATTTTTCTTGTGATTTTCATCATCCCCGCAGCGGTTGCCGCAGCCGTGTGGTGGCGGTATTCGTGACCAAGTCGCTTCGATCGCTGCACGCCTTCTCCCCCACCCGCGCATACTTCAGCCATGGTTCGACCATCTGGCATGCGTAGCCTCGATCTCTCCATAATCGATGTCTGACCGCGAGCACGAAGGTGGTTGTCTTTGCGGCGCCATCCGCTATCGGATCAGCGGCTTGCCGGTTGCCCGGAGTCTCTGCCATTGCCGGTCGTGCCGACTCGCTGCCGGCGCGCCTTCCGTTGCCTGGATCGTGGTCAAGCGGAGCGATTTCACGCTGCTCACCGGTGATCCCGTGCGCTTTCGCTCATCACCGTCAGTGGTCAGGACATTTTGCGGCAAATGCGGTACGCCGCTGACCTATCAGAATGATGACAGCCCGGATACGATCGACATAACGACCGCGACACTTGATCTCCCCGAAGCGTTCCCGCCGACGCGGGAGATCTGGCTCGACCACAAACTGGCGTGGGAGAGCGCAAACGAGAACCTGCAACCCTTTCGAGGGAGCAGTCGCCCCAGTTCCAGAGATTCCGAATAACCGTGCGCCAGCGAGTCCGCGGATCTGCCTGGCCATCGCGCGAACGCATTGGAGAAGCCCATGCTCACGATCATCGCAATCATCGCCACTGCTATCGCCGCCGTTCTCATCTATGCGGCGACGCGGCCCGACAGTTTCCGCATCGAGCGTTCGACGAGCATCAAGGCTCCGCCGGAAAGGATATTTCCCCTGCTCAACAGCTTCCATCAGTGGGAAATCTGGTCGCCCTGGGAGAAGGTCGATCCTGAAATCAAGCGTACTTACGGCGGCACCGAATCCGGGCGAGGCGCGATCTATGCGTGGCAAGGCAACAAGAACATCGGAGAGGGGCGCATGGAAATCATCGAGTCAATGCCCAATTCCAGGCTGGTGATCAAGATCGACTTCTTCAAGCCCTTCGAGGCGCACAATACAATCGAATTCACCTTGGAGCCGCAAGGCGAGACCACGAAAGTCACGCACGCGATGTTCGGCCGGAGTCCATTCATCTCCAAGGTCATGGGACTGTTCTTCAACATGGAACGGATGGTCGGACCCAAGTTCGAGGAAGGGCTGGCTAGCCTGAAGGTCCTCGCCGAAAAATAGCGCGACGACCGGCCTGATGCTACATTCGACCGGGGACACGCCAACGGAGCAGTGGTCTCGCGACCCGGGGCCAAGTCCAAGCAAGAGAGCGGAGGTTGCCGATGAAACCCTTTACCACCCTGGCCATCATCGTCTTCTCGCTGGTCGCGCTGCTGCAATTGCTCCGCGTCGTTCTGGGTTGGGAAGTGACGGTGAACGGCGTCGTCATTCCGGTCTGGGCGAGCATCATTGCCTGCGCGCTCGCGGCGGTGCTTGCGTTCATGCTTCGGCGTGAAACGCGCTCCTGAGCGTTCGATAAATGCGCTTGGCAGGAGATCTGCAAGTCAAGGGCGGCATCTGCCGGTTTCACCCATGCGGCGAGTGCACGCTTGTCGAAGCGGTGGAGTTGATTTCGAGCGCAATCACTTATTGCAGGAATCATCGTGTAAACAGGCTGCTCGTCAATGCGACTGGATTGCGGGGTGTTCCGGTGCCGACGCTGGTTGACCGCTTCCTGGCTGCTGAAGAGTGGGCGCAGAAGGCGCGAAGCGAAGTGGTGGTGGTGTTGGTCATCCAGGCCGAATACATTCATCCCAAGAAATTCGGAGTCCGCGTGGCCGCGGATTTCGGCTTGATCTCAGATATCTACACTTCCGAAGCCGACGCTTTGGAGTGGCTGTCGAGAGGCGCTTGGTAATGGCGGTTGATCCAGGCAAGGGGTGACACACTTGAGCAACTCGGCGGGAAGTTTTGGACTCGGTCCGATAGGACAGATTGCGGTTCCGGTCAGCGACATTGAGCGCGCCATCGGCTTCTATCGCGACGTCCTGGGCATGCGCTTCCTCTTCCAAGTGCCGCCGGGGCTGGCCTTCTTCGATTGCGGCGGCGTCCGGCTGATGCTGGACGCTCCGGCTAAAGCGCAGGTGGGGAAGAGCTCTGTCATCTACTACAAGGTCGCCGACCTTGATGAAGCGTTCGAAACATTGTCCGGCCGCGGGGTTCGTTTCGAGGAAAAGCCTCACCTCATCGCGAGGATGCCCGACCACGAATTGTGGATGGCGTTTTTCCGCGATCCGGATGGGAATCTTCTAGCGCTCATGGCCGAGATCCGCTAGGCGCATGGGCAGCCGGCCGACGCAAAAGTACCGCGGTAGTTGTCATTGCGGTGCGGTCACCTTCGAAATCGAGACTGATTTCCCGGAGCTGACCACGTGCGACTGCTCGATTTGCCGGCGCAAGAACGCGCTCATGGTGAAGGTGCATGAGGACCGGTTCAAGCTGCTTTCCGGTCAGGATTCACTGACCGAGTACCGGTTCCACACGATGACGGCGCGCCATTTCTTCTGCAGGACGTGCGGCATCTATCCCTTTCACCGCAAGCGTGTCGCTCCCGACTACTTCGGCGTCAATGTGTTCTGCCTTCATGACGTCGATTTGCACGGCATTCCCGTGCGCCGGACCGCCGGCGCCGCGATGGAATGAACATTATGGAATCGCACTCGCTGCGCCTCGAGCCGCTCACCGTTGCGCACGCCGGAGAAATGTTCGAGACGCTGTCGGCGCAATCGATCTACGACTATATCTCTGGCGGCCCCCCTTCGTCCGCAGCCGCTCTTCGGGAGCGCTACGCGATGCTCGAGCGGGGAAGGTCTTCCGATGATCGCCAAATATGGCTGAACTGGATCATCCGGGTCAGGTCCGGCCAATGCGCGGGCTTCGTGCAAGCCACAATCTACCCAGGGCGCACCGGAGACCTGGCGTTCGTCCTGGCCCCGGAATTCTGGGGCCGTGGCGTCGCATTCGAAGCGTGTCAGGCTGCCATTCCGCAGATCGCGCGTGAATTCGGCGTGACCGGGCTTTTCGCGACCGTGGATCCGAAGAACTCCCGGTCGATCCGCTTGTTGGAGCGGCTTGGATTCGTCGAAGTAGCGCCTTCGGGCTATCCGCATGGGAAGACGGAGCCTAATGATCGCGTCTTCTCCCTGTCCTGTGCGCCCTACCTTGAGTCGAAGGCGGGATGATTCGCGCCCAATCGCGGTCTTTCGCCGCTCGTTGCCAGCGTTGCTGCGTTTTGGGAGAATGGTCCCAATTGTTCCGTGCCGGAAATTCGAATCTGATTTGCGTTGATATGTCAGGACGCACATGGGCGCCACACTGGTTTTAGCGATCTGGATTGCGTCGGCTTCCACGTATCAGGTTGCGCTGCCTTTCGCCGGGGAGTACCAGATTCGCGAATTCGCGAATGCGGATTCGGGAATCGATGATTTCGTCAAATGGATCGACACCCCGGGCCATGACCAGATCGACATCATCTGCGTCGCCATTTCCGGCGCGGAGGGGACTACGGCAGCGAAGTTCTGGCGGGAAGCCGAAGTCAAGCGCATCTTCTTCATGAACCCGGTGCAGATCGAAGTCCTCACCAAGGATCCGCTCATTCCCACCGTCAATGCGCGGACCATTGCCGAGGTGTGCGCCGAGATGTTTCCCCCCATCGGCCCTCGCTGATGCAATTGCGGTTGCCCTGAAGGCCGGGACAGGGGCAGACAAGCGATGCACGACATGCTCGTAAAACTCTACGAGCTTCCGAGCCTAGAGGCTGCCCTCGCGGCAGCATCAGGACAGGGAGCCACGGTTCGTCGCGCACTGGCTCCGGAGAAGCCTGTCGTCACCGCGTGGGTGCAGTCGCATTTCCCGGTTTTCGCAGCCGAAGTCGAAATCGCGTGTACTCGCTTGCCCATCGCGTGTTTCCTTGCGCTGCGTGGCCCGCAGATCCTCGGTTTCGCTTGCTACGACGCGACAGCCAGGAATTTTTTCGGCCCTGAAGCAGTCAGCGAGGAAGAACGCGGGCACGGTCTGGGACGGGCCCTGCTTCTGGCCGCACTGCATGCGCAGCGGGCGCAAGGCCACGCCTATGCGATCGTCGGGGGCGTCGGGCCCGCCGAGTTCTATGCCAAATGCGTCGGAGCGATTCCGATAGCAGGCTCGAGTCCTGGAATCTATGCGGGCCTGCTGCGCCAGAACCCTCCGGCGCGGTAGGCCAACATCGACACCCGCCGACTCTCCGCAAGCTCACGGCTTGGCCCTCTCGCCAGGAGACTCAAAATGTCGCCGCACCAAATCCTCGCCGTCGTGGTTCGCTTGTTTGCCGTCTGGCTCGCCGTCTACGTCGCGCGAAGCGCGCCTTTCTATTTCCGCGAGGCAGCCCGATCGGATGATGCCTATGCCGGCGCCGTGATCGTCGCTATCGCGATCGTCATGGCGGCATTCCTGTTGTTCCTCTGGTTCTTTCCGCGAACCGTAGCGCGAGGTTTGCTTGCTACGGAGAGCGCCGTCCCCGCCGCACCTGCAACCGTCGATACCTGGTTCGCCGTTGGCTGCGCGCTCATCGGACTGTGGCTGATTGTTCCGGCCACCACATCGCTGCTCTACAACTTTTTCGTCGCGTACATGGCCCAGCGAAGCAATGAGTACGATACCGGAATGCCTCAATTCGGGTGGGTTTACTATGCCATCCAATTGGCGTTCGGCTTTTGGCTGCTGCTCGGCGCCAAGGGAGTCCGCACTCTTTTCTGGTGGGCGCGCAGCAGAGGGGCACAAGGGGGCACTAGGGCAAATGAGGAGGCAAATGAGGAGGCACATGAGCGCCCCGGCAAATTCCCCACCGCCGACGCAACCGGCGCCGTTGTCCGGAAAAAACTGGACGACGCGCATCGGCGGGCTGCACCGGTCGCTGGCACAACCGTTGCCGCGACGCTGGATCGGCTTCCTCTACCGGCATCCGAAGCTGACCTTCCTGCTGATGGGCGCGTTTTTCCTGCTGTTCGGCTTCACCTCCGTCAACCTGTTCGTCGTGCTCAAGGCCAACATCGACCTGTTTCTCGAGTACGGGGCAATGGTCATCGCGGACGGTGCGCTGCAACAGCTGGCCGAGATCATCGGCTCCAGTTACTTGAGTATCGTGTTCTACGTTCTCTTCAAGGTCTGCGAGCGAGTCCTGATCGAGCGCCTGACTGGGAAGCCGTTGGGCGAGGTCAGGGACGCGCGCCGTTGACCGCGCCCCTCAAGGCGGCAGGCGTTGGCTCAGCGGATGTCGCCCCAGTCCCGCGCCGGATCGGGCATCCAGGCGGTCTTTGGCCCCGCCGCGCGAAATGGCATACTCTCCGGCCTACCGTCAATTTCAAAGGACCGCCAATTGGCCAAGCCCAACTACGAGTTCGCGAAGCGCCAGAGAGACCTCGCCAAGAAGCAGAAGAAGGAAGAGAAGAGGCTGCGCAAGGCCGCTGCGACCGAAGTTCCGGCCACCGGGGATGTGCCGCCGCCCCAACCCCCGGACGATAAATCCGCGGGCTAGCGCCCCCTTCGGCATCCGGGCTTTCGACCCGCGGGAGATCGGCGCTGGCGCTCGGCGTGAACTGCGCCCATGATGCCGTTTTTCCGTACCGTATTTTCCGGAGTGCTTCCATGGTTCTCTGCCCCGTTGCCATCGCCGTTGGCTGCAAGAAATGTCCGGTGTTTGGAATATGTCCGGTGAAGTCCGTGATCGGCGACTACAAGCCGGACGAAAAGGACGCGAAACGCGCGTCCGCGCGTTCCAAGAAATCCGCGTCGAAGAAGTAGTCTTCCGGCTGCGCCCGACACCGCGATGTCGGACCGTCTCCTGGCCGACGGGCTCGTAGCGCTCCATTTCGCGTTCATCGTGTTCGTGCTCTTCGGCGGCTTGCTCGTGCTGCACCGGCGCGCGTGGGCGGCGCTGCACCTGCCCGCGGTCGCGTGGGCGGCGTTCGTCGAATTCACCGCGACGATATGCCCGCTCACGCCCTGGGAGAACGCGCTTCGCCGGCGCGCCGGCTTCGCCGGTTACGACGGCGGATTCATCGAACACTATCTCATTCCCGTGCTGTATCCGGCCGGATTGACGCCGCGGATCCAATTGCTGTTCGGCATCGTCGTGGTCGCGCTGAACGTAGGTGTGTACGCGTGGGCGCTTCGACGCAGGTAGAATCAGCCAACACGATCGCCCGGCCGGGCGAGTTGCCCCGGCACGGCGCGGCATTGGCCTTGGGGGATTTCATGACGTACGCCGCCATCACCGGCTGGGGCAAGTGCATGCCGCCGGCCGTGCTGTCGAACGCCGACCTCGCGACCTTCGTCGACACCACCGACGAATGGATCATGCAGCGCACCGGCATTCACGAGCGCCGCGTGTCCCACGTTTCGGGCCTCGAATTGTCCTACGTTGCCGCGGCGCGCGCGCTGGCTTGCGCGGGGATCGATGCCGGTGATGTCGACCTCATCATCTACGGCAGCTGTTCCAACGACGAACAGATTCCGAACACCGCTTCGGGCCTCTCGTTGAAACTCGGCGCGGGCAACGCCGCGGCGATGGATGTGAACACCGCGTGCACGAGCTTTCTCTATGGGCTTTCGACGGCGACAGCGATGATTCGCACCGGCGTGGTCAAGACGGCCATCGTGGTCGGCGTCGAGGTGATCAGCCCTTTCCTGGACTGGCGCAACCGCGATGTCGCGGTGCTGTTCGGCGACGGCGCGGCCGCAGTCGTGTTGCAGGCTTGCGAGGAGCCGCAGGGCGTCCTTGCCGAAAAGCTGGGCTGCTACTCGGATGCGCGGGAAATCCTGCGCGTTCGCGGCGCCGGGTTCACGTATGCGATGAAAGGCGACGTGACCTTCGGCGACACGATCTGGGATTTCGACGGACAGGAGATATTCAAGCGCGCCGTGGGCGGCATGTGCGAGGCGTCGGCGGAAGCGCTCGCCCGATGTGGCAAGACTGCGGCGGACATCGACCTGGTGGTGCCGCACCAGGCCAACCTGCGGATCATCGAGTTCGTCGCCAAGAGAACCGGCGTGCCGATGGACCGCGTCTTCGTCACCGTGCAGAAATACGGCAACATGTCGGCCGCCACCGTGCCCGTCGCGCTGGTCGAAGCGCTCGAGGAGGGCCGTGTGCATCCGGGCAACCTGTTGCTCACGCCGGCGTTCGGCGGCGGCCTGACGTTCTGCTCACACGTGATCCGCTGGGGCGAACGGGTGACGCCGCTCGCGCAAAGCAGTGTCGAATTGCCGCCGTGCGAACGTTCGGCGCTGGAAATGGCCCGCGACTACATGGGACGCCGCGATCCCAACGGGCGTTCGGCGAAGGGTCTCGCAGTACCGGCGATATCCGCGGCGGCTTGAAGCGCGCCGTAACTCTGAGAGATCAGGTGGTCACCAGCTTCCGGTGCGCCTGCACGCTCATCAGGATGCCCAGCCCGATGAACAGCGATACGAGCGCCGTCCCGCCATAGGAGACGAGCGGCAGCGGCACGCCCACGACGGGCAGCAGGCCGCTCACCATGCCCATGTTGACGAAGGCGTAGGTGAAGAACATCAGCGTGACGGCGCCCGCCATCAGGCGCGCGAACAGCGTCGACGCATTGGCGGTGATCATCATCGCGCGGCCGATCAGCAGCAGATAGAGCACGAGCAGCAGCGCGTTGCCGATCAGGCCGAATTCCTCGCCGAACACCGCGAAGATGAAATCGGTGTGGCGTTCGGGGAGGAAATCGAGGTGCGTCTGCGTGCCGTTGAGCCAGCCCTTGCCGATGACGCCGCCGGAGCCGATGGCGATCGACGCCTGCGACGAATGGTAGCCGGTCCCGAGCGGGTCCCGCGTCGGATCGATGAACGTAAGAATGCGCTCGCGCTGGTAGTCGTGCAGGTGCGCCCAGACATACGGGCCCGCAGCACCTGGCGAGTACGCCGATATCCGACGATGACCTTCCACGACAAACCAGCGAGGTACAGAACATAGCAGCCCGATGCCGCGATCAGCAGCGCCGTGCCCAGGTCCGGCTGGCGCTTGATGAGGTAGACCGGCACGACGATCAATACGGCCGCAACGGCAAAGTCCTTCCAGTTGATCCGGCCCTCGAATTTCTGGAAGTACCAGGCCAGCATCAGCGGCAGCGCGATCTTCATGAGTTCGGAAGGCTGGATGCGTGCGAAGCCCAGGTTGAGCCAGCGCCGCGAGCCGTTGACCATGACGCCGAAGAGCGCGACGGCGACGAGCAGCAGGATTCCCAGCACATACAACGGAACCGCCGAGCGAGCCAACGTCTGCGGCGGGATATTGGCGACCACCCACATCAGCACCAGCGCGAAGACCAGGGACAGGACCTGAGTGGTGATGCGCGCAACGCTCTGGTCGGAGGCGGAGAAGAGCGTGACGAGCCCTACGCCGACCAGCGCGAGCGCACAGCCGAAAAGAAAATTGTCGATGCGGCGCGTCAGCGCTTCCCACGCGCGGGCAAGAACCTCGGCCATCAGTCGCTCTCGTCTTCAGTTTCTTTGCCGCCCGGGACCGGCGCGGGACCCGGCTCGGCTTTGCCCAGCAGGTAATAGTCCAATACCTTGCGTGCGATGGGCGCGGCCGATTGCGCACCGAATCCGCCATTTTCCACCAGCACGGAAAGGGCGATTTTCGGCCGATCCGCGGGCGCATAGGCGACGAACCATGCGTGGTCGCGCAGCCGTTCGTCGACTTTGGACGCGCTGTATTTTTCACCCTTCAACGAGTACACCTGCGCGGTGCCGGTCTTGCCGCCGGAAACGTACTTTGCTCCGGCAAAGGCGGCAGCGCCCGTGCCCTCCTTGTTGACGCCAACCAGCGCGTTGCGGATGAAGGCGATGTCCTCCGGCTTTGCCGGGATCGTATGCGAAGGCTGCGCCGCGATCTGCCGTTCTTCACCCGTCTTTAGGTTGACGACGCTCTTGACGAGGTGCGGCACGAACGCGACGCCGTCGTTGGCGAGGGTCGCGATCGCCTGCGCCTGCTGCATCGGCGTGAACGCGTTGTAGCCCTGTCCGATGCCGGCGGAGATCGAATCGCCCAGGTACCACTTGCGATGCTCTTCGCGGTAGTTCGCGCCGGCGAATCGCGCGCGCTTCCACTGCCGCGACGGCAGCACGCCGGACAACTCGCCTTCGATGTCCACGCCCGACTCCCGGCCGAACCCCAATTGCGACATGAAGCGCGCCGTGTCGTCGATCTCGGTTTCGCCGGCCAGCGTGTAGTAATACGTGTCGCACGACACGACGATCGACTTGTACATGTCGACCGAACCATGGCCGCCAGGCTTGTCGTCGCGGAAGCGATACGAGCTTCCGGGCAATTGATAGAAGCCGGGGTCAAAGGTCACCTGCTGCGGCGTGCGCTTGCCGGACGTGAGCGCGGCCAGCCCGAGGTACGGCTTGATCGTCGACCCCGGCGGGTACGCGCCGCGCAACGGGCGATTCAACATCGGCTTGTCGGGTGAATCGTTGAGCGCGGCCCAATTGGCCGGATCGATGCCGTCGACGAACAGGTTCGGATCGAACGCCGGCCGGGACACGAACGCCAGGATGTCGCCGGTCGCGGGATCGATCGCGACCAGCGCGCCACGCCGGTCGCCGAAGGTGGCTTCCGCGACTTCCTGCAACTTGATGTCGATCGACAGCCGGAGGTTGTTGCCCGACGATGGCGGCGTGCGCGACAGCGTACGCACGGCGCGCCCGGCGGCGTCGACCTCGACTTCCTCCCAGCCGGTGGTGCCGTGCAGCTCGCGCTCGTAGGAAAGCTCGACGCCGACCTTGCCCATGTAGTCGGAGCCCTTGTAGTTGGCGGCATCGTCCCATTTCGCGATGCGTTCCACGTCGTGGTCGTTGATGCGCCCGATGTAGCCCACGACGTGCGCGGCGATCTCGCCGTACGGATACTGGCGAAAGAGGCGCGCCTTGATCTCCACGCCGGGGAACCGGTAGCGATTGACCGCGAACCGCGCAACCTCTTCATCCGAGAGGCGCGTGCGCAGCGGCATGCTCTCGAAGTTCTTCGACTCATCGAGGAGCTTGCGGAAGCGCTTGCGGTCCCGCGGCTGCACGTCCACGATTTCCGCCAGCTCGTCGATCGTCGCGTCCAGGTTCGCGATTTTCGCCGGCGTCAGTTCCAGCGTGTATGCCGAATAGCTTTGCGCGAGCACGACGCCGTTGCGATCGGTGATGACGCCGCGATTCGGGACGATGGGGACGATCGCGATACGATTCGACTCCGCCAGCGTCCGGTAGTGGTCGTGCTCGAACACCTGCAGATACACGAAGCGGGCGAAGAGACCGGCGAACGCGAAAAGCACCAGCACGCCGGCCACCGCCAGCCGGCGCCGGAACAGGAAAAGTTCGCGTTCCGGATTGCGCATTTCCGGAGAACCGAAGCCCCGGTTTCCGCCGAAGCCGTTGCTGCGCGAAGAGAAAAGACGCCGCCGCATCATGTCAGTCCCGCAGGGCCGCCCCAAGGGACTGACCCGCCCACCTTGGGGGCAGCGAGCGAAGCGAGCGTGGGGGTCGTTTCATCCGGGTATCCTTCAGCGTTCCGAAGGCGAGCGCGTCGGCCGCTGCGACCATTGCAGCAGGACCGACAGGAGCGGCCACAGCAATGCGCCGACGATCGGCGGCACCGCATAGGTCCAGCGCGGCAGCGGCGCGCCGCCGACGACGCGCACGAGGAGGACGAGCAGCGCACAGATCATGAGCAGCACCGCCACCTGCGGCGCCTGCTGCCACAGCGGGAAGCGCAGCACGCGGCGACGGAAGTATTCGGCCGAATAGGCGAGCACAGCATAGGCCAGCGCGTGCTGGCCGAAAAGCGTCGCATCGCCGACGTCCATCGCCAGCCCCAGCATCCAGGCGACACCCACGCCCACGTAGCGCGGCTCCTGGATACACCAGTACAGGATGACTAGGGCCAGGAAATCCGGCTTGAGTGCCAGGACCACGCCCGAGGCCGGTGCAATATTGGCGAGGAAACCCAGCAGGAACGTGAGTGCGATGACCCACGGATTCACCGGCCGGAGGATTTCCTCCGGCGCCGCAGGCGTGAAAGCGGCAGGCTTGCCCAGGACTCTCATCCGCCACGCCTCGCTTTGCCGCGCGCCGCTTTCCTCGGGCTGTCGGGATCGGCAGGTTCGTCCGGCCGGGGCGGCTGCACGGCGCCTTGCCCCAGCACCAGCAAGAATTGGCTGCGATCCACGCCGGACAAAGGCTTGCAGGTGATGCGCGCGAACATCTGTCCCGTATCGCGTTCGACCGCTTCCACCTGCGCCACCGACAGTCCCGCCGGATAGGTGCCGTCGATGCCCGAAGTGTAGAGCTTGTCGCCGGCGCGGATGTCGGCCGTGGGCGCCATGAAGCGCAGCTCCGGCGCATGACCCGCGCCCGCCCCGAAGAACACGCTGCGCACACCGCTGCGCTCGACACGCACCGGCACCGCGTGGTCCTTGTCCGTGATGAGCGTCACTTCCGCCATGTTGGGAAACACGCGCGTCACCTGCCCCACCACGCCGATCTCGTCGATGACCGCCTCGCCCGGCTTGATGCCGGACTCCGTGCCGCGGTTGACGAAGAGCTTTTGCGTGAACGGGTCGCGCCCGGTGTACAGGACTTCGACGGCTATGGCCGCGCCCGCGTAACGGGCCTCGACGCCCATCAATGCCTTGAGCCGCGCGTTCTCGTCCTGCAGATGCGCATAACCCTGCGCGGCCGGCGCGCGCTCGAGCAGGTCCTGCTTCAGTGCGGCATTCTCGGCGTTGAGGGTCTGCTTTGCCGCAAGGTAACTGCCGATCCACGCAATCGCTTCGCCCGGAACCTGCACCGCGCGGTGCAGCGGATAGAGAGCGACGGCGGCGACCGAACGGATGCCCTCGAGGTAGCGATAGCGCGTGTCGGCGAAGAGGAGCGCCAGCGACAGGATGCCGAAGAACGTGAGTCGGGCGAGCGGCGATGGCCCGCGGTGGAAGAACGGCGGCGGTTCGACCGAAACGTGGCGCATTGCGGATTCACTCATGGCCGAGTGAGAACCGGAATTCGCTGCTGCGGCAACCCGATTCGCTATTGTCGGTGCCAGCGAAGGTCGAGTCTGACTGCATTGACCGCTAGTCCGAGGTGAAGATCGTGGAGAGCTTGTCCATGTTCTCCAGGGCCTTGCCGCAGCCGCGCACGACGCACGTGAGCGGGTCGTCGGCAACGATCACCGGCAGGCCCGTTTCTTCCATCAGCAGGCGGTCGACATCGCGCAGCAATGCGCCGCCGCCCGTCAGCACCATGCCGCGCTCGGCGATGTCGGCGCCCAATTCCGGCGGCGTACGTTCGAGCGCGCTCTTCACCGCCGACACGATGCTGTTGAGTGGATCGGTGAGCGCTTCGAGAATTTCATTGGACGACACGGTGAAGCTGCGCGGAATGCCTTCGGCAAGGTTACGCCCCTTGACTTCCATCTCCTTGACTTCGGAGCCGGGAAACGCCGAACCGATCGTCTTCTTGATCGTCTCGGCGGTCGTCTCGCCGATCAGCATGCCGTAGTTGCGGCGGATGTAGTTGACGATCGCCTCGTCGAACTTGTCGCCACCGACGCGCACGCTGCCCGCGTAGACCATGCCGCCCAGCGAGATGACGCCCACTTCGGTGGTGCCGCCGCCGATGTCGACGACCATCGAGCCCGTGGCGTCGGAGATCGGAAGGTCGGCGCCGATGGCGGCGGCCATCGGCTCCTCGATGAGGTAGACCTTGGATGCGCCCGCGCCCAGCGCCGACTCGCGAATCGCGCGGCGTTCGACCTGCGTCGACCCGCACGGCACGCAGATGATGATGCGCGGCGACGGCGAGAAAAGGCGCGAGTCGAGCACCTTCTTGATGAACTGCTTCAACATCTGCTCCGTCACCGTGAAGTCGGCGATGACGCCGTCCTTCATCGGACGGATGGCTGTGATGTTCCCCGGCGTGCGGCCGAGCATCTGCTTGGCCGCGAGCCCCACTTCCTGAATCACCTTCTTGCCGTTGGGACCGCCTTCCTGGCGGATGGCTACGACCGACGGCTCATTCAGGACGATGCCTTTGCCACGCACGTAAATCAGCGTGTTGGCCGTACCGAGATCGATCGCTAAGTCGCTGCCGAAATAACCCTTGAAAAAATCTAGCATGTACGCAAAGCCTGCTTGACCGGCAGCAAGGTGGTCGTCCCCGCCGATCGGAGAGGCCTCAGGCTGCACCAAAGAATGTCGATTATGATAGCATCATGACCTTGTCTTCTGCACTGATTTGGCGAGGTTTTTTGCCATTGCAGGACATTTGAGGGCGCCCGCGGCCCGTAGCCTTCCGCAGGGGGCAACGCCTCAAGCCGTCCCTCGCCGCCCGCCTCGATACGACTGCTTCGCTCAGCCTTCACCTTCGGGCGCCTGTCACCATGACCCTGACCCTCGCCGACGTCCACCGCATCGCCCACCTCGCGCGCATCGAAATCGACGAGGCCGCGGCACGTGAGGTGCACAAGAAACTCGAAGCGATCTTTGCGATGATCAACGAGCTGCAGGCCGTCGACACGAGCGGCATCGAGCCGATGTCGCATGCGCAGGACGTCATGCTGCCGTTGCGCGAAGACGTCGTCACGGCAGCGGACCAGCGCGAACTCTTTCAAAGTGCCGCGCCGGCCGTCCAGGACGGCTTGTACCTCGTTCCGCGAGTAGTCGAATGAGCGCGGTGGCGAAGACGAGGACACCTGTGCGAGCGGGGCGAAGCCAAGGCCCGCAGGGCGCGTCCGCGAGCGCGGGTGCCGCCCGACACTCAGTGCATAGAGTTTGCGCCAACGCTTCAAAGAGGGCGGACGAAGGGCGCCTCGAATGAGCGACGTCGTCACCGGCACGCTCGCGCAGGCCGCCGCCGCGCTTCGCGCGCGAAAACTCTCGAGCGTCGAACTGACGCGCGAGGTGCTTGCGCGCGTCGACAGCGCGCAAGGCGTGCTCAATGCGTTCGTGACCGTCGATGCCGAGGGTGCGCTGGCGCAGGCGCGCGCGGCCGACGCGGCGCTGGCGAAGGACGACGCGCCGCCGCTCGCCGGCGTTCCGGTCGCGCACAAGGACGTGATCATGACCGCGGGCCTCAAGACGACCTGCGGCTCGCGCATGCTGGCGAATTTCACCGCGCCTTACGACGCATTCGTGGTGGAAGGCTTGCGGCGCGCAGGCACCGTACTGATCGGTAAGACGAACATGGATGAGTTCGCGATGGGCTCGTCCAATGAGACCTCCTACTACGGCCCGGTCAAGAACCCGTGGAATACGGAATACGTGCCGGGCGGCAGCTCGGGCGGATCCGCCGCGGCGGTGGCTGCGCGCCTGGTGCCGGGCGCCACCGGCACCGACACGGGCGGCTCGATCCGCCAACCCGCGTCGCTTTCGGGCATCTGCGGCTTGAAGCCGACCTACGGCGTGTGCTCGCGCTATGGCCTGGTCGCGTTCGCCTCGAGCCTCGACACGCCCGGCATGTTCGCGCGCACGGCCGAGGACTGCGGGCTCATGCTGAACGCGATGGCGGGTCACGACGCGCGCGATTCCACGTCGCTCGACCGGCCGCGCGAGGACTACACGCGCGACCTCGCGAAGCCATTGTCGGGATTGCGCATCGGCAAGCCCGCCGAATACTTCGGCAGTGGAACCGACTCCGACGTCGCCGCGGCAGTCGAGGCTGCACTCGCCCAGTTTCGCACGCTGGGCGCCACGACCGTTGACATCGCCTTGCCCAATGTGAATCTCTCGGTGCCGGTCTATTACGTCATCGCGCCGGCCGAAGCCTCGTCGAACCTGTCGCGCTTCGACGGCGTGCGCTACGGACACCGGGCGGACAAGTACACGGACTTGATGGACATGTACAAGAAGTCGCGCGCCGAGGGCTTCGGCGCCGAGGTGAAGCGGCGCATCCTAGTCGGAACGTACGTCCTGTCGCACGGCTATTACGACGCCTATTACCTCAAGGCGCAGCAGGTCAGGCGGCTGATCGCCGACGATTTCAGGCGCGCCTACGAGCAATGCGACGTCATCATGGGGCCGACGGCGCCGTCGCCGGCCTTCAAGATCGGCGCCAAGACCGACGACCCGGTGCAGATGTACTTGAACGACATCTTCACCATCGCCGGCAACCTGACCGGCGCCCCGGCGATTTCGATTCCGTGCGGCTTCGACCGGCGCGGACTGCCGATCGGACTGCACGTCCAGGGCAACTATTTCACCGAAGCGAGGATCCTGAACGTCGCGCACCAGTACCAGCAGGCGACCGACTGGCATCAAAGAGCCCCCAAAGGAGCGGCGTAATGGCTGCCTGGGAGGTCGTCATCGGGCTGGAGACGCATACGCAGCTTTCCACCAACGCGAAAATTTTCTCGGGCGCGTCCACGGCGTTCGGCGCGGCGCCGAACACACAGGCGTCGGCAGTCGACATCGCGCTGCCGGGTGTGCTGCCGGTGTTGAACCGCGGTGCGGTCGAGCGGGCGATCCGGTTCGGCCTCGCCGTCGGCGGGACCATCAACAAGCGCAGCGTTTTCGCGCGCAAGAATTATTTCTACCCCGACCTGCCCAAGGGCTACCAGATTTCGCAATACGAGATTCCCGTCGTGCAAGGCGGTTCGCTGACGATCGCGACCAAGGGCGGCGAGAAGGTCGTGCGCCTCACGCGCGCGCACCTCGAGGAGGACGCGGGAAAGTCGCTGCACGAGGGTTTGGGCGAGATGGGTCGCGGCATGAGCGGCATCGATCTCAACCGGGCAGGAACACCGCTGCTGGAGATCGTGTCCGAGCCTGACCTGCGCAGTTCGGACGAGGCGATCGCCTATGCGAAGCAGCTGCACGGGCTTGTGCAGTGGATCGGGATCTGCGATGGCAACATGCAGGAGGGAAGCTTCCGCTGCGACGCCAACGTTTCGGTGCGCCCCTCGGGATCGACCGCGCTCGGCACGCGGTGCGAGATCAAGAATCTGAACAGCTTCCGGTTCATGCAGGAGGCCATCGAGTTCGAGATCCGGCGGCAGATCGCGCTGATCGAGGATGGCGGCACCGTCGTGCAGGAAACGCGCCTCTACGATTCCGACAAGCACGAGACGCGGTCGATGCGCGGCAAGGAAGACGCACAGGACTATCGCTATTTCCCCGATCCCGATCTTCCGCCGCTGGTCATTCAGGATGCCTGGATCGCGCGGGTCAGGGAGGCGATGCCGGAGTTGCCGGAGGCGATGAAGCGCCGCCTCGTACAGCAGCATGGCATTACCGAATACGATGCCGCCTTGCTGACGGCCAATCGTGATTTGGTCGATTACTACGGCCAAGCCGTAAAGGCGTGGCAAGGGGGCGCGGCGCCCGCGAACAAGCTTGTCGCGAACTGGGTTCTGGGCGAGGTGTCGGCCGCGCTGAACAAAGCCGAGCTTGAAGTCGCGCAGTCCCCCGTCGCCGCTACGCAACTCGCGGGCCTTTTGAAACGCATTGCCGACGGCACCATCTCGGGCAAGATCGCCAAGGATGTCTTCGATGCTATGTGGGCGGGCGAACATGGCGCCGACGCCGACGCCATTATTGCGGCGAAGGGACTTACGCAGATTTCCGACGAGGGCGCCATCGGCAGGATCGTCGAGGAAGTGCTTGCCGCCAATCCCGCCATCGTCGCCGAGGTCAGGGCCGGCAAGGAGAAGGCTTTCAACTCGCTCGTCGGCCAGGTCATGAAAGCGTCCAAGGGCAAGGCCAACCCGGCGCAGGTCAACACGATTCTCCGGAAGAAGCTCGGCTGATTTCGCTCGCAGGCAGGCGGGGTAAGTGCGGCGCGATTTGCTCGCGAGGCAAGCTGGGTAAGCGCTGCGCTCCGATGAACCAGTCGCTCCGCACTTACCCCGCTTGCCTCGCGAGTCGCGCTCCTGATTTCAAGCTACTCATTTCAAGCCATTAACGCCTTGTACCGGATCCGCCGCGGCCGCGCGGCGTCCTCGCCCAGGCGCTTGCGCTTGTCCGCTTCGTATTCCTGGTAGTTGCCCACGAAAAACGACCATTGCGAATCGCCCTCCGCCGCGAGAATGTGCGTGGCGATGCGATCGAGGAACCACCGGTCATGCGAAATGACCAGCGCGCTACCCGCGAATTCGAGCAGTGCGTCCTCGAGCGCGCGCAGGGTTTCCACGTCGAGGTCATTCGACGGCTCGTCCAGCAGTAGTACGTTGCCGCCGCGCAGCAACGTTGCCGCGAGGTGCAGCCGCCCGCGCTCGCCGCCCGATAGTTGTCCGACGATCTTCTGCTGGTCGCCACCCTTAAAATTGAAGCGCCCGAGGTAGGCACGCGCGGGCATTTCGAACTTCCCTACGGTGAGGATGTCCTGGCCGCCGGATATGGCGTCGAAAACGGTCTTATCGTTGGGGAGCGCTTCGCGGGTCTGGTCCACGATGGCGAGTTGCACGGTGGACCCGATGACGATCTCGCCGGCATCCGGTTTCTCCTTGCCGGCAATCATCTTGAACAGCGTCGACTTGCCCGCGCCGTTCGGTCCGATGATGCCGACGATGGCGCCAGCCGGGACCAGAAAGCTCACTTCGTCCATGAGGAGCCGCTCGCCGTAGCCTTTGCGCACGTTCTTGAATTCGATCACGCTGTTGCCCAGGCGCTCCGCCACCGGAATGAATATTTCCTGCGTCTCGTTGCGCTTCTGGTGCTCGTACGACGAAAGCTCCTCGAAGCGCTGGATGCGCGCCTTGCTCTTCGCCTGCCGCGCCTTCGGGTTCGAGCGCACCCATTCCAGCTCGGTTTGCATCGCCTTGATCCGTGCGCCTTCCTGCTTGGCCTCGGTCTTGAGGCGAGCCTCCTTCTGCTCGAGCCACGAACTGTAGTTGCCCTTCCAGGGGATGCCGTAGCCGCGGTCGAGCTCCAGGATCCACTCCGCCGCGTTGTCGAGAAAATAGCGGTCGTGCGTGACCGCGATCACGGTGCCCGGAAATTTCTGCAGGAACTGTTCGAGCCAATCGACACTTTCGGCATCCAGGTGATTGGTCGGCTCGTCCAGGAGCAGCATGTCCGGCTTCGACAGCAGGAGGCGGCACAACGCGACGCGCCGCTTCTCACCGCCGGACAGGTGTTCGATTTTCGCGTCCCACGGCGGGAGACGCAGCGCGTCGGCGGCGATCTCCATCTGCAGGTCGGAGTCCGCGCCCGCGGCCGCGATGATCGCCTCGTATTTCGCCTGTTCCACCGAAAGCCGGTCGAAGTCCGCGTCGGGTTCGGCATACGCGGCATAGATTTCCTCGAGTTTCCTCTTCGCGTCGAGGATATCGCCCAATCCTTCTTCGACGGTATCGCGCACGGTCTTGCCGGAGTCGAGTTGCGGCTCCTGCGGCAAGAAGCCGATGCGCATGTTCGGCATCGGCACCGCTTCGCCCTCGAATTCGCGGTCCTCGCCCGCCATGATGCGCAGCAGACTCGACTTTCCGGAGCCGTTCATGCCGAGGACGCCGATCTTGGCGCCCGGGAAGAACGACAGGGAAATATCCTTGAGAATGACGCGCTTGGGGGGAACGACCTTCCCCACGCGGTTCATCGTGTAGACGTATTGGGCCATCGTTGCCTGAAGCTGCGTTGAGATTGCGGTGGGCCGTGATTATCGCAGGCTTGCGGACGCGCGCCGCAACTGAAGAGGGGCGGCCCGCACCAGGCCGCCCCTCCGTCTTCCCCTCGTGATTTGCTTAGGCTACTTCTTCTTCGCGGCCGGCGTTGTCGCGCCGCTGGCGCCGTTGGCGCCGGTGGCCATCGGTCCGCCGGCAGGCGCATTGCGGGCAGCCTCGGTTTCCGCGATCACCCGCAATTCGCGCCAACGTTGCTTGTCCGCGTCATACCGCGCGGTAGCCACCGCGATTTCCTTTTGCTTGGCGGCGATGAGGTCCGCCTGCTTGGCCAGTTCGTCGATGACGTTCGCGAGTTCGCGATCGAGCGCCGCAGGCGCCGGCTTGTCGCCGAGTGCGGCAAGGCGCGCCGTGAGTTCCTGCTTCTTCTTGTTGAGCGTCGCGGAATAGGCTTGCGATGATTGCATCTGCCCGTCGATCGTGGAGAGCGCGCGACTTTTCGCGAGGTCGATTTCGCTTTCGGTCGTATAGGTTTGCAGCAGCGCGCGGTCCTTGCGCGCGAGTTCGTCGCGAGCCTTCTGCGCCTGGCTCGCTCGTTCTTCCTCGGCCTCGCGTGCGCGGCGCTGCTCCGGCGTCAGCGCGGGATCGTTCTTCTTGACGGTAAGCCCCTGCTTGTTGAGCTCGACGCTGCCCTTGTTGATCGCTTCCGGCGGAAGCTTGTCGGTGTAATGGACGACGCCCTTGTCGTCCACCCACTTGTACGTCGTTGCGTGGACGGCAGGCGCCCGGAGGATCAACGCCGCAAGGACGAGCAGCGCCAACGTCGCCAATGCGCGCGACCAGGTTGCATTGCCCGAGGTCCCTGCGAGGGCCCGCTCGTTGCGTCTTGCCGCCTCGTTTACCACCGCATTTATCCCTTATTTAGTACGCCTTGGGCAGCGCCGTACTGTTGCCGGTAATTCGTCACGGCGGCCGCCGTCGCCGCCAGCTCGGGCCGGGTCCCGATGAAGGTCATCAGGTCGTCCAGCGTGGCAATCGCGATCACCGGAATGCCGAATTCCTGTTGCAGTTCCGCAACCGCGGACTTCTCCCCGCGACCCCGCTCCATTCGGTCAAACGCAATCAGGATGCCGGCAGGGTTAGCGCCATGGGAGCGAAGAAGCTCGATCGCCTCGCGCTTGGCGCCGCCATCGGTGATTACGTCGTCGACGATCACCACCCGGCCTCGCAACGGCGCACCGACGATGACTCCGCCTTCGCCGTGGTCCTTTGCCTCCTTGCGGTTGAAGCTGAACGGCAAATTGTGCCCTTTTTCGGCAAGGGCGATACCGGTCGCGGCCGCCAAGGTGATCCCCTTGTAGGCCGGTCCGAACAGCTGGTCGAAGGCAATCCCCGATGCGAGCAGGGCTTCAGCGTAATAGCGCCCGAGCCGCCGCAGGCTGTCACCGTCGTCGAACAATCCCGCGTTGAAGAAATAAGGAGTCTTGCGCCCCGCCTTGGTAACAAATTCCCCAAACCGAAGCACGTCGCGTGCCAAGGCAAAGGCGAGAAAATCCTGGCGAAAGTCGGTCATGAAGTGTGCAAGCAGGCGGGACAGTCAGTATAACGTCGGTCCCGCGAAGGGCACGCAAACGCAGCGATCAGGCATCCGGCAAGGCCGACCGGTTTTGACCAGGCGCGTCGTGTACACTCGCCGGCCTTCATGCGCGTCATCACTCTCAACGTCAACGGCATCCGCTCCGCCGACCGGCGCGGGCTCTCGCGCTGGCTGGCGCGGGTCGAACCCTGGGATGTCGTGTGCCTGCAGGAGCTGCGTGCGGAGGAGACCGACGTGCCGAGTCGCCTTGCGGGCGCCGCGGAAATGCAGGCAGCGTTCCACCCGGCGCAACGGAAAGGCTATGCGGGCGTCGGTCGTCTACACGCAAGCGCCGGCCGCGACCTTCGCGAAAGGATTCGGCAGCGGCGAATTCGATGGCGAGGGCCGCTATCTGCGGGCGGATTTCGCGGAACTGTCCGTGATCAGCCTGTACCTGCCGTCGGGCTCGAGCGGGCCGCACCGGCAGGCGTCCAAATTCCGCTTTCTCGAGGAGTTCCTGCCGCATCTTGCGCAGCTGCGCCAGCAGCAGCGCGAAATCATCCTGTGCGGCGACTGGAACATCGCGCACCAGCCGATCGATCTGAAGAACTGGCGCAGCAACCAGAAGAACTCCGGCTTCCTGCCGGAGGAGCGCGCGTGGCTGACGCATGTTTCGACGACCTGGGCTTCGTCGATGTCTTCCGCAAGGTCGACCCGCGCGCCGGAGCAATACACGTGGTGGTCCAACCGCGGCGAAGCGTGGGCAAACAACGTGGGCTGGCGCATCGACTACCAGATCGCCACGCCGGCGATCGCCGCGAAGGCGCGCGCGGCCGCGATCTACAAGAACCGGCGCTTTTCAGCGACCATGCTCCGCTGATCATCGATTACGACTTCGAGTTGCGTTAGTTCGTGATGCGCATCACCAATCTCACGCTGGCGCGGGGCACCAAGCGCCTGCTCGAAGGCGCCAACCTGACGGTCCACGCCGGACACAAGCTCGGGCTGGTCGGCGCCAACGGCTGCGGCAAGTCGAGCCTCTTCGCCGCGATCCGCCAGGAGCTCCTTCCCGACGCGGGAACGATCGACGCTGCCGCCGGCGTGGACGATCGCGCACGTCGCGCAGGAAACGCCCGCCGTGGCGGCGCCGCGCGCTCGACTACGTGCTCGACGGCGATCGCGAACTGCGCGCAGGTCGAATCCGCGCTCGCCGCCGCCGATCGCGACCCGGCCCACGGCGGCGAAGCGCTGGCCGACCTGCATCATCGTTTCGACGCCGTCGGCGGCTACAGCGCCCGCGCACGCGCCGCGACGCTGCTCGCCGGGCTGGGCTTCGCCGAAGCGCGCCACAACGAGCCGGTGCAGAGCTTCTCCGGCGGCTGGCGGATGCGCCTCAATCTCGCGCAGGCGCTGATGTGCCGCTCCGACCTGCTGCTGCTCGACGAGCCGACCAATCATCTCGATCTGGATGCCGTGCTGTGGCTCGAAGACTGGCTCGGCAAGATATCCGGGCACGCTGCTGCTGATCACGCACGACCGCGACTTCCTCGATGGCGTCGTCGGCCGGATCGTCCATGTCAATTCGCGCAAGCTCGCCTCCTATACCGGCAACTATGCGCAGTTCGAGCGCGAGCGCGCGCTGGCAGCTCGCGCTGCAACAGGCCACCTACGCCAAGCAGCAACGGCAGGTCGCGCATCTGCATGCGTTCATCGATCGCTTCCGCGCGAAGGCCACCAAGGCGAAGCAGGCGCAAAGCCGGATCAAGGCGCTGGAGCGCATGGAGCTCATCGCCGCGGCGCACGTCGACAGCCCCTTCGAGTTCGCTTCCCGCCGGTCGACGCGACCGCGCGGCAACTGGTGCTGCTCGAACGCGCGACGCTGGGCTACGACGGCAAGCCGCCTGTGCTGGCCGCATGTCGACTGGGGCATCCTGGCAGGCGACCGCATCGGTCTGCTGGGGCCCAACGGCGCGGGCAAGTCGACGCTGCTGAAGGCCATCGCCGGCACGCTCGCCCCGCGCACCGGACAGCGCTCGACGGCGCAGAGCCTGCGGCTCGGCTATTTCGCGCAGCACCAGGTCGAGCAACTGCGCGAAGACTATTCGCCGCTGTGGCATCTGCGGCAGATCGAGCCCGACGCGCGCGAACAGGAGTTGCGCGATTTTCTGGGCGGCTTCGATTTTCGCGGCGACATGGCCACAGCCGCCGTGGGCCACTTTTCGGGCGGAGAAAAGGCGCGCCTGACGCTGGCGCTCATCGTGCGCCAGAAACCCAACCTGCTCCTGCTCGACGAGCCGACCAACCATCTCGACATCGAGATGCGCGAAGCGCTGACCGAATCGCTGCAGGATTATGGCGGCGCGCTGATCGTTGTCGCGCACGACCGCCATCTGCTGCGCGCGACGACCGACGCGCTGTGGCTCGTCGCGGACGGAAAGGTCACACCCTTCGACGGCGATCTCGACGACTATCGCGACTGGGTGCTGGGCCAGCGTCGGCGCGAGCGCGCCGATCCGGTCGCGGATCCCGCGGCTGCGCCGGCGATCGCAAGACGCAAAAGCGCGAGGAAGCGGCTGCGCGCCAGCGCCTTGCGGACGCCCGCCGTCCGCTCGTCGCCAGGCAATCCGCGGTCGAAAAGCAAATGGCGGTGCTCACGAGCGAGAACGCGAACAACTCGATGCGTGGCTTGCCACACCCATTGCCTACGCCGAAGCGATGCGGGACGACCTCAAGGCTCGCGTTGCGCGCCAGGGCGAACTGTCGTGGCAGCTGGCGCGCCTCGAGACGGAATGGCTGGAACTCGCGGAGGCGCTGGAAAGGATCGTGGCCTAAGTGGCCTACATGCGCGACGCGTCAACGCTCCGTTCGGCGAGCCCGGATATCGAACCGCATCCTCACCTCGTCCTGCACTTGAATGGCGCCGCCCAGGATCGATAGCGGTACGATCCCAAACTCGGTCTGCTTGAGCACCAGCCGTCCGGTCACCTTGATTTCTTCGGACGTGGCGTCGATCTGCAACGGAATCGGATAGGCATGCGTCATCCCGTGCAGCGTGACGGAGACGTTCATCTTCGAATCGCCGGCCTTCCCGGCGCGGGTCACGCCGACGAGCGCAAACGGATAGCGTTCAGCCTGCAGCATCTTCAGCATGTTCTTGCGCGTACCATCGATGTCCTCTTGCGACGGATGCGTGTCGAATCCCGCCTCCGCGCGCAGCGGCTGCTCGTCCACGACAAACCGGTCCAGTTCGACATAAAGGTCGGACCGGCCGTCCTCCGGCGCAACATATCCGTGCACGTCGTGACTTGCGACGACGTGGTCATGCCCGACGCGCGCGAGGGACCCGCCTCGACGTGCTTCGATCACCACGAGCGACCGGGCGGAATCGATGCGGAACACCGGTTGGTGGCGCGCGATCGCCTGCACGTAGAATTGTTCGGGAAAGTTTTCCGGCGGATGCCGGGTCGCCTCGGGCGGCCGCGTAACTTGCGCCGCACAGGCCGACAAGAGCGCGGCGATGACAAAGGCAGCGAGGGGCATGCGCAAGCGGGACATCTCTGGCCAACAGCGAGGCCAGCGAAATTGTTCCGCCGCTCGCGCCTTTCGGGACTAGTTTCAGCCCGTTCACTGTTATCCCTTTATGCTCGCGCAAACGATTACCGTGGTTGCACTGGTGCTTTGCGTCGCGGCCACGCCCTCCGTCGGCGCGGCCACGATCACCGTCGACGCCGAACGCCGCGGCGATACGATCGACATCCATGCCACCGCAGTGCTCAACGCCGACGCCACGACCGCATGGCATGTGCTGACCGATTACGACCGCTATACGCAATTCATCCCCGATTTGCGCTCGAGCCGGATCGTTTCACGCCACGGTTCGAACGTCACGGTCGAACAATCCGGTGACGCCGCGCTCTGGCAGCTGCGGATACCCATCGCGATCACCTTCGAAATCACGGAGTCCCCGCCCGACAGATTGCGCTCGCGCGCGGTGGCTGGGAGCGTGCGCGCGCTTGCGAGCAGCTACGCGCTGACGCCGACCACGGCAGGCGTGCGTCTCGACTATGTCGGGCACGTCGCACCGGGTTGGGAGATCTTCGGCCAGATCGAGCAGGCGGTGGTGGAGCAGAATATCGCCCGCCAGTTCCAGGCGCTCGCCGATGAGATCGAACGCGCCAGCGGTATATCGCAGGGGCGTCGCAGTGTCGGCGGACAGCGCCCCATCGGCCGGGGACAAGTACAATCCCACGGCTGATCGGCAATCTCTTGCCACGAAGGCCGCACCGTGCAGGCCTCCCGACCACAGGAACGCAATCATGGGGCCGCTCGCGGGTGTCAAGGTACTGGAATTCGAAGCCATCGGCCCGGCGCCGTTCTGCGGCATGATGCTCGCGGACATGGGCGCCGATGTGCTGCTCGTGGATCGCGCGCACGACCCGGGACTCGGCCTCGAGCGCGAGCGTTGGTTCGACCTCCTGCTGCGCGGCCGGCGCTCGGTCACGCTCGACCTCAAGGCTCCCGACAGCGTCCTCGCGGCGCGGGACCTGGCGCGCAAAGCCGACGTCGTGCTGGAAGGATTCCGGCCCGGCGTGATGGAGCGCCTCGGGTTAGGACCCGATGCGCTGCTCGCGGCGAATCCGAAGCTCGTCTACGCGCGCATGACCGGATGGGGCCAGGACGGCCCGCTGGCGCCGCGCGCTGGACACGACATCGATTACATCGCGCTGTCAGGCGCCCTGCATGCGATCGGGCGCGCCGGTGGCGCCCCCGTGCCGCCGCTCAACTTGGTCGGCGACTTCGGCGGCGGCGGCATGCTGCTGGCGTTCGGCATCGCGTGTGCGTTGGTCGAAGCGCGAGCCTCCGGCCAGGGACAGGTGGTCGATGCGGCGATGGTGGAAGGCGCGTCGCTGCTAACCACGATGTTCTGGGGGATGCAGGCCGGCGACCGCTGGAGCGATGTGCGCGGCGAAAATATCCTCGACACGGGAGCGCCGTGGTACGACGTCTTTGAGACCCGCGACCACAAGTTCGTCGCGGTCGGGGCCATCGAGCCCAAGTTCTACGCCGAGCTTCTTTCCCGGCTCAACCTCGCGCACGAGACTTTGCCCGCTCAGCATGACCGCGCGCATTGGCCGGCGCTGCGGCAGCGCTTCGCGCAGGTCTTTGCCGCAAAGACGCGCGACGAGTGGAGCGACATCTTCGAAGGATCGGACGCGTGCGTAGCGCCTGTGCTGACGTTCGCCGAGGCTGCAAATCACCCGCACAGCGTTGCGCGGCGAAGCCATGTTGCCGTCGGCGGTGTCGACCAGCCCGCTCCTGCACCGCGCTTTTCGCGCACGCCGGGCGCCGCTCGCCAAGGTCCGCCCGAACGCGGCGTGCGCGGCGGGCAAGCGCTGGCGGACTGGGGATTTTCCGCTTCCGACATCGAGCGCCTGCGAGCACAGGGCGTAGGTTTTGTCCCGTGACCGGCGGGCATGGCGACCGCCATCAGCCCATCCGCGCGCCGGGCCGGTAGAAAAGATAGACGGCGAAGCCGAGCGTGTCGCGTCCCCAGCGCAAGTACGCGTCGCGCCAGCGCCGACTGCGCTCGAGCATGGCCGGAATATCGGGGTCTTCGGGCTGCTCGCGCGCGTAGCGCTCGATCGCGCGGCAGTACTTCCATTCGTATTCGTCCCACTCGTCCATGGATGCCGTCGTCGCGTGCATCGGGATGAGTCCGGCGTCGATGCCGGCTTGCACGTTGCCGCGATGGTCGAGGTATTGCGTGTCCGGACCGCCTAACAAGGCGAGGTACTCGTGATGCGGCTTCTGGCGCCAGAAGCCCTCGCCGATCAGGATGTACCCACCTTGACGCGTCCACTGTTTTAGCTGCGCGCAGATGCCGGCCATGCCTCCCTTGATGCCGCCTGCGCCCAGCATGACGGAAAGATGAAACGTCTCCGGATCGGCGCGGTAGTCGGCGATGTCAACGTCGTCCAGGTGCAGCTTGCCCAGCGCGCCGGTCCACTCGGCGCGCTCGCGCGCGGCGTCGAGCATCATCGACGAGCGGTCGATCGCCACCACCGTCGAGCCGAAACGCTCGATGATCCGCAGCGCAAGCTCTGCCCGTCCGCAGCCCAGGTCCAGGATGCGCGACGCTTCATCGAGCGGCAGAAGGTCGAGCAGGCGCTCGATCTTTGGCGCTTCGATGGGGTTGCAATAGTCGTGATCGCGGTGGGCGATTGCGCTGAACTTGTGCGGATTCATGGCCGAACTCCCTCCCTGGCACGGTCGTGCCAAGGCGCTACACGCAAGAGTAATGCCATCCCTGGCACGGCGAGCAGCGTGCACAGCAGGAAAAAATTGAACCAGCCAGTCTCCGCCACAATCCAGCCCGTGGTCGCGTTGACGACCGTCCGCGGAACCGCGGCCAGGCTGGTCAGCAGCGCGAATTGCGTTGCCGTGTAGCGGGGATCGGTCGCCCGGGCGATGAACGCCACGAAGGCCACGGTGCCGAGCCCCACACCCAACGCCTCGACGGCGATCACGAACCCCAACACCAGGATGTCCGGCTGCCCCAGCCGCGCCAGCCAGGCGAAGCCCAGGATCGAGACCATCTGCACGATGCCGAAGAGCCACAACCCACGGTTGATCCCGATCCTGACCATCCACAGGCCGCCCAGCATGCCGCCGATGATGCTCGACCAGAGGCCCGCGTTCTTGGCCACGACGCCGATCTGCGTCTTCGTGAACCCCAGGTCGAGGTAGAAAGGCGTGGCGAGCGCCGTGGCCATGCTGTCACCCAACTTGTAGAAAAAGATGAACGAGAGGACCAGCAGCGCCTGTTGCCAACCCGAGCGCTTGAAGAACTCGAGGAACGGCAGGACCACGGCCTCGAGCAACGTCCGCGGTGCGTGAACGGAGCGCTGCGGCTCGTCCACTATCAGAGTCATCACGAGTCCGGGCAGCATGAACAGCGCGGTGATCACGAACACCGACGACCAAGGCATCCGGTCGGCGAGGATCAGCGCGAGCGATCCCGGCACGAGGCTCGAAATGCGGTACGCGTTGACGTAGATCGAGTTGCCCAGGCCGAGCTCGGCTTCAGGCAGCAACTCGCGGCGAAATGCGTCGGCCGCGATGTCATAGCTCGCGGAAAAGAACGCGATCGCGATCGACACGTAGGCTATCGTCCAGATGTCGAGCTTGGGATGAAGCCATCCCAGCGATGCGATGGAGACAAGCAGCGCGGCCTGTGTGGCCGCCATCCAGCCGCGCCGGCGGCCGAGCCAAGGCAAAGCGTAGCGGTCGAGCAGCGGCGACCAGAGGAACTTCCAGATGTACGCGGCGCCGGTGAGCGTAAAAAGCCCGATCATCTTGAGATCGACGCCCTCCGAGCGCAGCCACGCCGGCAGCAGATTGATCAGCAGGTAGAGCGGGAGTCCGGCACTGAAACCGATGAACACACAGATCAGCATCCGCCGGTTGAAGAGCGCTTCGCGCCACGTCTCTTTCGGCGATTCGGGGGCGGGCGTTGCGGCGTCGGTCACCCGCGCATTCTAGATCACCGCTCAGTTCACACGCCCAGTTCACACGCCCGGATCACCCGCGGCGGAACCGATAGATCGCGAGTCCGCCGCGCAGATTCGGAAGGACGGTCACCGCGCGGCCGCTCGAGAGTATGACGCGATTCTCGACGACGAAGCGGCGTTCGGCCAGGAACGCATCGAAATCCGCCACCGTGCACAAATGGATGTTCGGCGTGTCGTACCACTGGTAGGGCAGCCGGGACGACACCGGCATGCGCCCCTTGAGAATCTGCCAGCGGTGCGACCAGTGGCCGAAATTCGGAAACGTGACGATCGCCTCCCGCCCGACGCGCAGCATTTCCAGGATGATCTCCTCGGTATGGCGCATTGCCTGCAGCGTCTGCGACAGGATCACGCAGTCGAACGATGCGTCGTCGAAGCCGGCCAGTCCCTGTTCCAGGTTGCTCTGCAGCACATTGATGCCATTGCGGATGCTGGCGAAGACGCCCATGTCGTCGATCTCGATGCCGTAACCGCGGACATTCTTCTCGCGCATCAGGTACGAGAGCAGCCCGCCGTCGCCGCAGCCCAGGTCGAGCACGCGCGCGCGCTCGCTCATCCACGCGGCGATCGTCGCGTAGTCGGCGCGCTGGGCCTCGGTTTCGCGCTCCTCGATCTTGCGTTTCACTTCACTGCCGAAACGAAACGTCGAGTAGCCCTTGGTGTCGGGCGCGATGCGATCGAAATACGCGCCGACGACGGCGTGGTACTGCGGATTGTCGAGCAGGAAGGCGTCGTGGCCGTGCGGTGCCTCGATCTCGGCATAGGACACATCGCGCTGGTGGTCGACTAACGCCTTGACGATTTCGCGCGAGCGCGCGGGCGAGAACCGCCAGTCGGTGGTGAAGGACACGACGAGAAACTGGCACCGTGCAGGTTCCAGTGCGCGCGCGAGATTGCCTCCGGTGGCGTGCGCGGGATCGAAATAGTCGAGCGCTTTGGTAATCCGCAGGTAAGTGTTTGCATCGTAGTAGTCGGCGAATTTCTCGCCCTGGTGACGCAGGTACGATTCGATCTCGAATTCGGAATCGAAGGTGAATTTCAGCCCGTCGCGCAGCGAGCGGCCGAATTTTTCCTCCATCTGCTCGTCGGACAGGTACGTGATGTGGCCGATCATCCGCGCCAGCCGCAGGCCGCGCCGCGGCTTGGTGCCGTGCGCCTCGAAATGCCCCTCGTGGAAGTCGGGATCGGTGAGGATCGACTGGCGCGCCACCTCGTTGAACGCGATGTTCTGCGCCGACAGGTTGGGCGCCGCCGCGATCACCAGTGCATGACGGACCCGTTCGGGATAGCGGATCGCCCAGGCCAGCGCCTGCATTCCGCCCAGGCTCCCGCCCATGACCGCGGCGAACTGCGCGATCCCCAGATGGTCGGCCAGGCGCGCCTGTGCGTCGACCCAGTCCTCGACGGTGAGCAGGGGGAAATCCGCGCCCCAGGGCCGCCCGGTGGCGAAGTTGCGCGACTGCGGGCCGGTCGAGCCGAAGCAGCTGCCGAGATTGTTGACGCCGATGACGAAAAAAGTGCTGGTATCGAGTGGCTTGCCCGGCCCGATCATGTTGTCCCACCACCCGACGTTGTCGGGATCTTCGGCGTAATAACCGGCGACGTGGTGCGACGCGTTCAGCGCGTGGCAAATGAGAACCGCGTTGGAATGATCCTCGTTCAGCTCGCCGTAGGTCTCGTAGGCGATTTCGTAGACATCGAGCGTGCGGCCGCACGCGAGCGGCAGCGGCCGGTCGAAATAGGCCGCACGCGATACCACCGGACCCACCGAGCGGGGAAGGCTCGCGAGTTGGCGCTGCGTTTTGGGTTGGGCGTCTGACAAGGGCATAATCTCAGCGTAAAAGCAAAAGGCCCGGCCAGCCTTTGCGAGGCCTTCCGGGCCGGGAACAAACCCGCGCGTCCGAGTTGTCCGTATTCGTTTTAAAAACCGCAGGTTACCGGCTTTTCGGCGCCCGCAATCCGGGTCAAATCGGCGCGATGGCGAAGTCTAGACCCTAAACGCCGGATTTGGAAATGGAGCCTCTCCGCGGCGCCACCGTTCGTCGGCCGTCCCGACGGTGCACTATGACAATGTTCTATGACGATGGGATAATTCGCGTATAGTTGGCAGTCCCGGCGCTGGACATGCATTGCAATCCCGGCCGCCGTTTGGAGATCCGGCATGCCCCGTGCGCGTCCGTTCGTTCTCGCGTTGCTTTCCGGAGCCGCCCTGGTCTGGACGCTGCCGGCATTCGCCGTGTTTCCGGGCAGTTGCGCGAACGGCAGAACCGTCTACAACAAGACGAACTGCCTAACGTACCCACGTCCTGCTCGAATCCCAGCTGCCACGGTAGCAGTCCTTCCAACAACATACAGAACATTCAGAACGGGCAGACACCGGGCGGCATCAACAACGCGCTCGATGGAACCGCGCAAAACGCCGACGATGACCGCGCTGGACCTGCGCAACAACCTCCCGCTCTCGGCGCAAGACATCGACGATCTCGCCACCTACATTTTTTACGCCAACCCCGACCACGTGCCCGGCCGCCTCGCCCATTCCTGCAGGCTGCACCGGCGCCCGTCGTCTTCGGCTCAACGACCGTGGGAAGCACGAGCGCCTCGATCGCCGTCACCGTCACCAACGTCGGCACCGCCAACGCGACGAGTGTCAGCCTGACCAACACCAACACAGCGGAATTCCTCATCACCGCTGGCAGCCCACCGTGCACGGGGACAATCACGGCCGGCGGCGGCACCTGCAGATTCAGCGTGGCGTTCAAGCCGTCGGCCTCGGGAAGCCGCAGCGGCAGCGTCGTCGTCAACCGCAGCGGCGGCGCGGGCGTGACCATCGGCGTGAGCGGCACCGGCGCGTCGGGTGGGACTTCAGGGACGGGTGCGACCGTCACCGTGGTCGAGTACCACCACGCCATCTTCGATCACTACTTCATCACGCCGGCCGCAACCGATATAGCCCTGCTCGATGCCCGTGCGCCGCCGTTCCAGGATTGGTCACGGACCGGTTTCACGTTCAATGTCTATGTCAACGCCACCGCGCCAGCGGGCTCGGTTGCCATCTGCCGCTTCTTCAACGACCACTTCGCGCCGAAGAGTTCGCATTTCTATGGGCCGCGCGGCTTGGAGCTGCGATCAAGACGCTTGCGTTGTTTCCCGACTGGGTGCTGGAAGACGACAAGCTCTTCAACGCGATGCTGCCGGACGGGAGCGGCAACTGCCCGGCGGGGACCATTCCGGTCTACCGCCTGTACAACCAGGGCATGGGCGGCGCGCCGAACCACCGCTTCGTCACCAGCCTCGTCGAACGGCAGAACATGGTCAACCAGGGCTTCGCGGCTGAAGGCGTGGGCATGTGTGCGCCGCCGTAGCAGGACTTTTGCCGCAGTAGCAACAAGTAACGGGGCCTTCACGGGCCCCGTTCCGTTTTCATTTGGCGAAACTCATTTGGCGAAACTCATTTTGCTATTGCCGCGTTCCCGTGCAGCGCGCCGTCGGGCGCAACGCCGAGCCATTGCACCTGCTGCGCGTCGAGGAATGCGCGCGCGTTCGTCCTCGAGCAGCATCGCGATCGTCGCGCAGCTGCCCGCGACGACGCACAGCGGCGCGATGACGCTCACCGATTGCCAATGCGCGACCGGCATTCCGGTGCGCGGATTCAGGATGTGGCAATAGCGCCGTCCGTCGATCTCGAAGAAGCGCTCGTAGTCGCCGCTGGTTGCCACGCGCGCCCGCCGCGAGGTCGAAGCCCGCGATCGTCGCGCTCGCGGACGCCGCGGATGGACGGATGCCGATGCGCCACGGCGTGCCGTCCGCCTGCGGGCCGATCACGCGCACGTCGCCGCGCCAGGTTCACGAGGCCGTGGCGCATGCCGTGCTCGATGCAGATGGTGGCCGCGCGATCGGCCGCGTACTCCTTGCCGATGCCGCCGAAGTCGATCTCCATGCCGGCTCGCGGCAGGCGGATGGACTTGGCCGTCCCACTCGACGCCGGCCCAGTCGACGAGCGGCGCCGTCGCGGCGAGCGCCGCGGCGTCCGGAAGCTGCGGCGGCTCGCGCTTGAAATCCCACGCGCGCCGCAGCACGCCCGACGTGATGTCGAAGAGTCCGCCGCTCAACGCGAAGCAGTGGTCGGCGTAGCGCAGCAGCGCGGCGGTCTCGGCGTCGATCGGCGACCGCGGCGCCGCCCGCGGCCTGGTTGATGCGGGTGGTGACGCTGTCGGCGAGATAGCGCGAGTACTTCGCCTCGATGCGGCGCACGTCCGCGATCGCCGCGTCGGCGGCGCGTTGCGCGCGCGCCCAATCCGGCGACCACAACTGCATTTCGTTCTCCGCCGCCATCGCGCGGAACGTCGTGCGCAACAGCGGGCCGGCATCGGGCGGTGCCGAGGGCGAGGCCGCCGGCACGACGGTTAGAACGTCTTGGTGACGTCCGACTTCCAGCCAGCGCGCGGAGAACGACTCGATGCCGGGGCTGCCGCTGCCGCCGACAGCGCCAGTCGGGTCTCTGGCGGTAGTAGTCGGCGCGGAACGTCGACGCTCCAGCCGTTCTCGAAGGTCTTGCCGACGTGACGCCGGCGGTCAACGCGCCGAACGCCGCCAGCCGCGTGTCGGCGCTGTAGTCCTGGCCCTCGACGTAGCCCTTCGGGAACGGCGGATTCATGTAGAAGTCGGCGGCGCTCTGCGTGTAGTAGCGCAGCGCCGGCGTCACCGTGAAGCCCCACGGCAGCGCCTGCACCCACGACGCCTCGAACGTGTTCGACATGCTGCCGAACGAATCGAACAGCAGCCGGTAGCCGAGCTTCAGCGTCGCGTCGTACGCGGCGAAATACTGGTTGTAGCGCGTGAGCCACGCGACGACGTTGCGATGCGTCGGGCCGCGTGTCGAGCGGCTTGTACGGGTCGGAGTAGTAGCCGTGGCCGGTGTAGTACGTGAGGTTCGACTGGATGATCGCGTTGGCGACAGCGCCTGCGTGACGCCGACCATGAACTCCAGCGTGTTGCGCTTGGCGTCGACGACGACGTCGTTGGTCGGATTGATCCGGTCCGCTGTTGCCGCCGAACTGCAGCGTCCACGTGCGGTTGCGGTCGTCGCTGAAGATCTGCACGTCGACCGACGCCGCCGCGCGACAGGAAATCCTGCTCCGACGAGACGACGCCGCCGACGCTGACCGCGTAGCGGCCGAAGTACTTGGTGACCTTGACGTCGCCGGCGGTGCGGTAGTCGCCGATCGACGCGCCCGACAGCACGTTGAAGTACAGCGGCGACGCGCCCGACATCGCGTCGTAGACCAGCGCCGCCTTCGACCACCAGCGTATCGGACACCGGATACAGCGCGTAGAACGCCGGCGCCTCGACCTTCATCCGGTGCCTGGCCGGGCTGCCAGTCGCGATAGCTCGAGGTACTGCAGCTGGAACACGCCCTGGTCGGGCGCGGCCTGCGCGTGCGCGGTCGCGGGAAGCATGCCCGGCAGCGCCAGCGCCGCGGCCAGCAGCGCGCCGGCGGGCGCGCTGTCGGTCGCGCATGGGCCGCGTCGGCAGGCGTGCCGCGGCGCTCGCGAGCGCCTGCGTCTAGTTGCAGCCACACCCGCCTCCGCCGACGCCGTAGCCGCCGGTCGCCGCTTCCTTGCTCGTGTAGATGTGCTGCTGCGTCGCGCGCGTCGAGCCGGTCGTAGTCGAACTGCATCGTCGGGCCTGGCGAGGTCGCCCTTTTCCCATGGCTTGCGGCGGCGTCATCGATCGCGCAGCCGCCGAGCGCGATGGCGCAGGCAAGCAGCAGGAGCATGCGCATGGGGCGGTCTCCGGTCGCGGTTCAGCGTCTTTAGCGGCGGCCAGCAGTGCCTTGATGCGCTCCTCGAGCTCGGCCCGGCTGCTCGTCGAGGAATCCGCGCTCGACGAACACCACGTTGCCGCGCGCGTCGATGAGATAGGAGCTCGGCATGCCCTTGACGCCGTACGCGGCCGGCGTGGTGCCGGCTTCGTCGAACACGACGGTGAAGCTCGCCGGAATCTGCGCCAGGAACTTGTCGGCGTCGGCGCGCTTCTTGTCGACGTTGATCGCGACGATCGCGAGGCCCTTGCGCGCCGTACTTCTGCTGCATCTCGTTCATCCACGGAAACGAGCGGCGGCACGGGCCCGCACCACGACGCCCAGAAATCGACGTAGACGACCTTGCCCGCGCAGCTTGTCGAGGGCGACCGTGCTCGCCCTTGGCGTCGGGCAGCGCGAAGTTCGGCGCCGGCTGGCCGGCATCGGTCGCCGGCGCGGCGCCGGGACGCCAGCAAAGCGACGGCGAGCAAGCAGTGCGGGAAAGACGTTGAATTTCATGACATTGGCATTATGCCCAAACCGCGGCCTGTTGCGCCATGTCGAACATGGCAGCGGCAGGCAACATTCCGCGCAAGGCCGACGATGCTACAGGGCGTTCAAGCGCTTGCAGCATCGCCGCGACCTTGAGCGGGTCGTCGGCGCGGCGGATGCGATCGACGAGCGGCTTGGCGGCGGCGACCTCGGAGGTCAGCACGCGCTGCTTGACCGTCAGCAGATGCGCCGGGTGCATCGAGAAATTGCGCAGCCCGAGACCCAGCAGCAGCCGCGTCATCTGCACTTCGCCGGCCATCTCGCCGCACACGGCGATGGGCACTTCCGCCTTGTTGGCGGTGCTGATGGCCAGCGCCAGCAGCCGCATCACCGCCGGGTGCAGCGGGTCGTACAGATGCGCGACGGCCTCGTCCGCGCGGTCGACCGCCAGCGTGTATTGGATGAGGTCGTTGGTGCCGATCGACAGGAAGTCGAGCTTCGAGCAGAACGCGTCCATCGCGATCACCGCGGCGGGAATTTCGATCATGCCGCCGACCTCGACTCCGGAGTTGAACGGCACGTTCTGCTCGCGCAGCGACTCCTTCGCCTGCTCGATCAGCAACAGCGTCTGGTCGATCTCGCCCGACGACGCGAGCATCGGCACCAGGATGCGGATGCGGCCGTAGTGCGACGCGCGCAGGATCGCGCGGAGCTGGGTGAGGAAGAGCCGCGGCTCGGCCAGGCAGAAGCGGATGGCGCGCAATCCCAGCGCGGGATTGGGCGCGACGCGCGCCAGGCCGTCCAGACCCTCCTTGTGCTTGTCGGCGCCCAGGTCGAACGTGCGGATCGTCACCGGCTGGCCGTTCATGCCCTCGGCCACCGCGCGATACGCCTCGAACTGCTCGTCCTCGGTGGGCAGCCCCTCGCGATTGAGGAACAGGAACTCGGAGCGGAAGAGCCCGATGCCCGTCGCGCCGTTCTCGAGCGTCTGCGCCAGGTCTTCGGGCAGCTCGATGTTCGCGTGCAGCTCGATGTGCACGCCGTCGATCGTCTCCGCCGGCTTGGTGCGCAGGCGCTTCAGCTTCTGCCGGCTCGAGCTCGAGCTCGCTTTGCTTCAGCCGGTATTCGGCGAGCACCGCGCGGTCGGGATTGATGATCACCACGCCGTTCTCGCCGTCGACGATCAGCATTTCGCTGTCGCGGATCAGCTGCCGCGCGTTGTGCGTCGCGACCACCGCGGGCACGTTGAGGCTGCGCGCGACGATGGCCGTGTGCGACGTCGCGCCGCCCACGTCGGTGAGGAACGCGCCGTAGTGGTGGTGCTTGAACTGGATCACGTCGGCCGGCGAGAGGTCGTGCGCGACGAGGATCGTCTGCTCCTCCGCCACCGGCGCCGGCAGCGCGCCCGGCTTGCCCATCAGCCGCTTCAGACGCGCTCGCCGACCTGCACGATGTCCGCCTTGCGCTCGCGCAGGTAGGGATCCTCGATCTGCTCGAACTGCTCGACCAGCACGCCCATTTGCTGTGTGAGCGCCCACTCGGCGTTGCAGCGTTGCTCGAGAATGATCTTCTGCGGCGCCTCGGACAGCGTCGGATCGTTGAGGATCATCCAGTGGACGTCGAGGAACGCGCCGAACTCGCCCGGCACGTCGCCGCTGGTCATCGCGGCGTGCAGGCCCTCGAGTTCCTTCTGCACTTCCTTGATCGCGAAGTTGAAGCGCGCGATCTCGGCCTCGACCTTCGCGGCGGGAATCTGTAGTGGGCGACCTCGAGCGTCGCGTGCGAGACGAGCTGCGCGCGGCCGATCGCGATGCCGGACGAGACGCCGACGCCGTGGAGCGCGAAGCTGACCATCAGCGCGCGCCCGGGGGCGGTCAGGGGTAGGGCGCTACGAGCGCTCGCCGAAACCGTCGTGGAAGAGCGCCGCGATCTCGCGCATCGCCTCCGACTTCGTCCGGCCCGTCGATCTCGAGGCGGACCGTGGTGCCGACGGAGGCCGTCAGCAGCATCACGGCGACGATATTGCGCGCGCTTGCGCGCCTGCCCTTCACCACCAGCGATACGTTGGAGCGGAAGCGGGAGGCGATCTGGACGATCCTGGCGCACGCGCGGGCGTGCAGGCCGAGCGGATTGGTGATGGCCACGTTCGCGAGTCTGCATGGGACACCTCCGGCGTTTGGTGAATATGAAAAATCCCGCCGCACAGCGACTGGAGAATACCTGTTGGTCGGCGGTTTCACCCGATGGTTCCGCAATTCTTTCGTGTCCGCCGTGATTCCCGATCTGACAGGGAGCGACTTTTCGGTCGCACAAGCCCGTTGATGCGGTAAGCAATTGTAACGAATGCGGTGTAACGCGCTTACTGTCCCTCGCCGAAATAGTCGCCGATCAACGCGACGATCGCATCCATCGCGTCCGTTCTCGTCCGGGCCGTCGATCTCGATCGTGACCTTCGCCCCCTTGCCCGCGGCCAGCATCATCACGCCCATGATGCTCTTCGCGTTGACCTTGCGGCCGTTGCGCGACATCTGCACGTCGCTTTGATACCGCGCCGCCAGTTGCGTCAGCTTGGCCGACGCCCGCGCATGCAGGCCCAGCTTGTTGATGATCTCAACCTCGCGCTGCTGCATAAACCGGATCGACCTCGATGCGCAGCACGCCGTCGCAGCCGCCGGAGATCGCCTTCGTGATCATCGTGTCCATGCCCTTCGCGCGATAGGTGAACGCGCGCACGAGCATCGGCAGGTTGACGCCCGCGACGACCTCCACGTGGCCGGGCCGAAGCAGTTTGCCCGCGAGGTTGCACGGCGTCGCGCCGTAAATGTCGGAAAAGATGAGCACGCCGTCGCCGGTGTCGAGCTTGCGCCACGCGTTTCGCGCGCGGCCGGGAGCAGGTGAACGGGTCGTCGCTCGCCGAGACCGACAACGTCTCGAACTGCGGCGGACGCGATCCCAGCACGTGCGTGACCGCCTTGACCAGGCTATCCGGCAGCGTGTCGTGCGCAATGATGAGAATGCCGATCATGAGGCCGTCCGGTGACGGGCATGTGACGCCCGCGAAGACCACTACAAAATGGTAGCACGATGGCTGTAGGACAAGCCCTCGGCCCCCGGGCGAGCGATTCGGCGGACCGAACGTTCCCTGATCATCGTTGCCGCGCCATCAACGCATCATCTCGCTCCGCCTCGGGTCAGCACCAGCGAGCATTTGCGGGCGCCGTAGTTCCCGTTGAGAACGAACCGGTCACCGTCGAATCTACCGTCGAAGTGGGCGGCAAACTCCCGGCCGAAAACCGCCTTCGCTGCCGCAATGCCCGTCCCATCCAGCGCCAGATCACCGTTCGCGGACACGCGTCCGGAGACGCATGAGTATCCGGGTCGGCCGGGCGTGCCGTACTCGACGACGATCTCCCCGCCCTGGAGGTCCGCGCGAAGGTCATCGGTAAAAGCGGGCCGCTCCTGGAAGGCCTCGCACGATCGCGCGACCCCCCATTCCCCGTCATAGGGGCTAGGGCGGGTTCCCGCTCGCGCTCCCGGCCGCGGTGTCTCGCATCGGGGCGTGAAACGAACAAGCTCCGAGTCCAGCGTGCCGCCAACCGCGCCAATAGAGGCTCCCGCGGCGCTGTAGTCGATACGAAGTTTGGCAAGGTACTTGACCTGGGGGCAGTACCAGCGCGTCATGCGCCACATGTAGGTGTTCGTCCACGTTTGGTGAGAGCGGCTTGTGGCGCTGGTCAAATAGGACGCGCCTTCCAGGCGGAAGCAATCGAAGGTGCCCGCCGGGACTGTGATCGATTCGAAGGCGACGACTTTTTGGTGACCGTGCAGGCGGTAGAACAATCCCTCCTTGTCGGAGGCGCCGATGGGGGAATCGAACGTCCATTCGGCGCCGACGCGCAACGGAAATTCAAAGTCATGCGCCCAGGATTCCGGATGGTTCGGGTCTCGCGGGTTCCACGATGCGTCGAAAACATCGATCCCTTTGTATTTCGGCGTGACTCGGACCATGCCGTCTGCAAGCGTCTCGGCAATTCGTCGCCGCCACTGACGATCGACAGGCCTCCCGGCCTCGGTACCGGTTTCGTGAAAGACCCACAGGTCGCCGACATTCAACGCCGGTTTGTCGACGATATCCTGCGCGGGCGACGGTGTGGAGTAGGTCCCAATGACCGCAATGGCAATTGTTAGAACGCGGCGGGCAATTGTCGTCATCGCGGATTCCACTGTGCCGGCTTTCCGGCAGCACCCGTCATGGAACAAATCGCCTATCGGCAGGTACGCTCCAGCGCGTCGGCGAACATGCCGGCCACGTCGAACCCGGACTGCTGGGCGATTTCCACGAAACAGGTCGGGGAAGTGACGTTCACTTCGGTGAGACACGGTCCGATTACGTCGAGGCCGACGATCATGAGGCCTTCCGACCAGAGTTTCGGGCCGAGCGCTGCGGCGATCTCGCGCTCGCGCGTCGTGATCGGCCGGGCCTCGCCGCGCCCACCGGCCGCCAGGTTGCCGCGCGTCTCGCCGGGCTTGGGGATGCGCGCGAGCGTGAAGGGCGCGGCCTCGCCGGCGATAATCAGGATGCGCTTGTCGCCGTCGACGATCTCGGGAAGGAAGCGCTGCAGCATGACCGTCTGCCGGCCGCAATGCGACACGTTCTCGACGATGACGTTGCGGTTGGGATCGGCCTTGCCGATGCGGAAGATCGACGACCCGCCCATTCCGTCGAGCGGCTTGATGATGACGTCTCCATGCGCGTCGATGAATTCGTGGATCCGCGCGGCGTCGCGCGTAACGAGCGTGGGCGCGATGAACTCGGCGAATTTCAGGATCGCCATCTTTTCATTGTTGTCGCGGATCGCGCTCGGGCGGTTGAAGACGCGCGCACCTTCGCGCTCGGCGCGCTCGAGCAGATACGTCGAATACACGTACTCCATGTCGAACGGCGGGTCCTTGCGCATGATCACCGCTGAGAAATCCTTGAGCGGCCGCGTTTCGCGCGCGCCTTCGCGATACCAGGCGTGGTCGTCGGCCAACAGCGCCAGCGAACGCACAGTTCCGCGCGTGACGCCGGCATCCCAGAAAAGGTCACCCTGCTCGAGGACGAAGAGGCGATGTCCGCGCCGGTCGAGCGCGCGCATCATCGCGACGCTCGAGTCCTTGTAGGCCTTGAGCTCCGGGAGCGGGTCAAGGATGAAGGCGACGTCCATGGCATTTTTTCGAGAGGGCATGCGGGCGAGCATCGTAACGCACTATCGCGCGTGTCGGACAACAGCACGGCGCGGGTGTCGGACAAATTCGGATTTTCGGAACGGCGGCGGTGGCCGGAAGCCGAACCGGCGGCGCGTGCCTCGGTCAATCTCATAGGGGACCCGTCCCGGCAATTCGCATTGCCGGGACGCGATCGCCACGCGGGAACCACCGCCGCCGGCTTCGCTGCTGCGAGGGCGGAGGCGGGTATCTCGTTATCTGCGCGGCACGAAGCGGCAGCGTAACTGCAGCACATTCATGGGTTGCGTGTGACGCGAGTGACCGGCCACGCGCAGTTCGGCGATTCGTCGCCGCGCCCCTGCGCATGCACGCGATACAACAATGCATCGACCGGCTCGCGCAACTGCTCGCCGTAGCTTGCGAGCGCGCTTCGCGCCACGTGACAGACCCGGTCCGCGTTTCGCGTCAATGCCACCAATGCGTAAAACCCATACTTGGCGTCCGTCGCGCGCCCGGTGAGTGCGCTCGCGATCGCGAACGTCGTCCAGTCCTCGGTGCGGCCGGTCTGATTTTGTCCATTGCGCATGCCGATTGCGTGCAGCGCAAGCTGGCGCGCGCGGTCGGCCTGCGCCGGCAGGACCTTCATGTACAGGAACGCCAGATGGCCCGCGATCTCCGGATCGTAGGGATTGGCGCCGAACGCCGTGAGTTCCCGATCGAGAGCGTCCGGTATGTCGCGGCGCGACCAGTAGGCTTGCCGCGCTTCGTCGTGGAATCGCCGCGCGTCGAGAGGCGCAAAATCGCGCGCCACGAATGTAAGGTCATTGACGACACCTGGCGAGGCCGCCGCGGCGATCACCGCGCGATCCTGATCGGGATGATAGGCGCTCGCGGCGATCAGCAGCACGCGCGAGATCTGCGCATGCGATTGCGCCGACGTGCGCGGAACGATGTTTTCGATTATCCAGCGCGCCTGCGCGCGGTAAGCGTCGCCATCGCGGGTCTCGCCGGGCGATGCGCGGGAACGGGGCTGCTCGGCGATCGTGCGCGGAGGAGGTCGCGGCGCCTCGACCATCGGCGGCGTGTAGATCCGCGCTGGGGGGGGGATCGGCGCTGCGAGCGCCGGCGACGCTTCCACGATTGGCGCCGGCGCTGATGAATTCGGCGCCGCGCTCGTCACCACAGGCGATGTGCGTGGCGTCTCGAGCGCGGGCGCCGCTTGCGGCGTCGCCAATGACGAGGCAATGACGCGGGGTGCCGGTGCTGGCTGGGACGGGGGTGAAATGGCAGCGACTATCTGCGGTGCCGAAGGCGCCGTTGGTGCACTTTGCGCCGCCATGCCGGCGCTGGTCGTCCCGCCGTTGAGGGCTATGGATGCGCGCAGCCGCTCTTCGTCGGCCGCGGAACCGGACGCCGGTGCCGTCGTTGCACCGGTCGCAACCGGTGTCGCCGGCGCGACCGGCAGCACTCGCGACGCCACAAACGCGGCTTCGCCTGCTTTCTTTGCCGCGACAGTCTGGGGAGAGCGCGTTACGACGACACGCGTCGCGGTCGTCACGGGTGGCGCCTTGTTGACGCTGGCGAGTTGCGTCCGCGGCGGGGCCTCCGCGGGTCGCAATGGCAGCGTCCGCGCTGCTGTCGGCGGCGGCAACGACGGCGCCTTGGCGACGCGCGGCAGCGATGGCACCGGCCTGGAGCGGTAGCCTTCGCTTTGCTTGCTGCGCGAACCACCCACGGGAGGCGACGACGACGGTGGCACCGGCGTCGGCAACGCGGACGGTGAATCCGATGGCACGGTCGACTCGGGTTCCAGTGCCGGCGATTGCGCCACATCCGCCGATGGCGATGGCTCGGACGAGACCGTCCGAGCGGTGTCCGGTTCCGCCGCTCCGCTCCCCGCAGCCGCCACGGCTTCAGGCAGGGCGGCTGCATCCGAGACGACCGATCCGGCGGGCGCTGTTGCCGAGCTTGCGTCCGTGCCGGGTTGCGACGACGCGGTTGCGCCGGTTGCCGCATCCGGACCCATGACACGATTGATCGCGGCGTGGAGCGCGCGACCGGTGTCCGCGACGAGCCGGGCCGCGTCGCCCAGGAAAGCGCCGCTATCCGGGACGAAAAGAAGAATGCCGACGGCGGCGATGCCCATTGCCGCGGCGACGAGCGGCACTCTGTCGCGCCGCTTCGCCGAACGCAACGGCGCGCCGCGATGCTCGTCCGCCCACACGGCATCCGGGACGGCGACGATGTCGTCGCGCGGCGGTATCACGAGCCGCAGCGGCAGCGCCAAGCGCGTGACCGGCGTCAAGGGTGTTGCGGGCACTGCGAAGGGTTGCGCATCGCGCGCCAGCGTCCAGCCTTGTTCCAGCGACTGCGCGAGCTCGTTCGCGCGCACATGCGCGCTCGTTTCCACGATCAACTCGGCATGGGGGCGGCGCGATGTGAGCTCGCGGTCGTGCGCTTCGCGAATCCGGAGAATCAGCGCCTTCGCCGCGTCGTATCGAGCCGCGGTCCATCCGCACGCGAGTTCCGGCTGGCACAACCGCTGCGCGCCCGGCAGATAGCGCTTGAGCATCGCGGCCAGGCTGTACATGTCGCACCGCCAATCGAGATTCTCGGTCGGCCGCAGGTCGCCGGCGCGGCCGGCTTCGAGTGCGTGCAGGAGCCGCGGCGACTGGTAGTCGTAATCCTGCTGCCAGCCGATCGGCAACGGCGTGGGCAGGCTCTCGCCGGACACCAGCGAGAACGCGAAGTCGATCAGCCGGAGCTTGCCGAACACCGGGAATAGCCGTCCTTCGGTCGCCGTCGGGTCGAACTCCGCGGGTCCGATGGGAATGCAGATGTTGTCACCCTTGATGTCGAGATGCACCAACTGCAGCGAATGGATCTCGTCCAGCGCGACGAGGCAATGATGCGCCAGCGCCCACCAGTGCGCGCAGTCCTCAAAGACGCGCGCGTACACGCCGCCGCCGCGCTCGACCGGCAGCAGCGTCGCCCACTGGTCGACGGTCGCGCCCGCGTCGTAGGTCTGCACGAGCTTCGTCCCGCGCGCGTCGCGGTCGTATTGCACGATGTCCGGCACGCAGCGCGATCCGTGCCCCACCAGGAGCGCGAGGATGCGCCATTCGCGCTCGGTCCACTGCGCATAGTCGCCGTCGGCCGTGGTCAGGAAGCGCTTGGTGTAGCGGCGACTCTCGCCCGGCGGCGCCGCCTCGCGGAACACTTCCACGTGCGCGCCCGTCTCCATCTTCAAGCGGCCGCGTCCGAATACGTGATCGATCTGCTCGGGAGTCATGGGGCACCTTGCATCAGTGTTACGGCCGCGCAACGACAGCGCGATGCACTACCAGTACGGTGGCGTCGTCCGTGCTGCCGCGCGCGCGGGCCAGCGTGACCAGTCGCGCGCACCGGCGTTCGAGCGGCAGCGTGTTGCGATGCAGGAGCCGCGCGATATCGCGTGCGTCCAAGTGCTTGTGCACGCCGTCGCTGCAGAGCATCAGCATCTCGTCGGCGCCCAACTCGACTTGCAAGAGATTGGGAAGGCTCACGGCGCCGTTGCCGACCATGCGGGCGGGGTCGTCGGGGGAGCCCCCGGGCGGCGGCGTCTCGGCCAGGTGCCGGTACGTATCGTCGTGCGTCAACAATTCAGCGTCGCGGCCGGTTTCCGCGCCGACACGGTAGACTCTGCAATCGCCGACCCATGCGACGAGCCAGTTCGACAGATCTGCCCCTGCGCATGCGCACAGCGCGACGGTCGCGGCGCCAAGCTGGTCGGTCTCGCTCGCAATGCTGCGTGCGACCTCATGGTCCGCGATGAGCAGTGCAGCGCGCACCGAACCATCCTCGATGGGCCGGCTGTCGAGCACCCGATGCACGCGGCGCACGAGTTCGCGGCTCGCGCGCGATGCCATCGCGCCGCCACCCACGCCATCCGCGACCACGTACACGGGCGCGGGGCCGTCCAGTGCGCTGTGCGAGTCCTCGTTGACATCGTGCCTCAGGCCGCAGCACGACGCCGCGGCGAGATCGAGCCGCGCCCAGGTCGTCGCGATTGTGCCGCGCTCGAATGTCGTCGCGGGCGCGGGCGATGCGCGCTCGGGTCTGGCCGCCATCGGATCGGGCGTCGGAGTCAGGAAGTCCGTCATGACCGGCCGGACAGAATCAGCGTGCATTCCGGCTCCTCGCCCGACGCGCGCCCGAGGGTCATGCGCTCGTTCACGCGCCAGCGGAAACGATGTCCGGACGGGTGCGCAGTTCCGTCGACCGTGACGCCGTTATCGCCGTGGACTGCGACCTCGGCCCCGGTATCGTCGACGTTCCAAAGGTCGATGTGATGTCCGGACACGCCTTCGTGCGCCCAATCCACGATCAGGTCCTGATTGCGCGAGCGGCCAACGCGCACCGGCCCCGCCTTGGCGCCCAGCGTGAGCGTGCGCGTCCCGGAAGCCATGCTGGCCGTCAGCGTCAGTTCCGTTGCTGGTTCCCGACCGCGCTGGCGCATCACGGCGATCGGCGTGATCGCCGTAATGGGCGCCTTGTCGGCGGGGCTGACCGGGGTTGCCGGCGATACCGCGGCCTCGGCCTGGTTCAACAGAATGCGCGGATAGTCGCCCGGCTCTCCCCGCGCGAGCGCCGAAAGGACGATTCGCGCGCCGGGCACGATCTCGATCACCGCCTTGGCGTTGGCGCCGCCTGCGATAACGCCTGCGCGGCCGAGCACGCTCTGCGCGGATTCCACGCGGATGCCGTTCGTCGAACCGGCGTCGCCCGCCCACCACGAGCCGTTCTCGAGCCAGATTTCGCAATGCCTGCGGCTCGCGAACGTGCCATTGACCGCGATGTCGCAGCCCTCGCCTTTGCCGATCGCATAGCGGCGGTTCGGCACGACCGACGACAGCGTCAAGTGGCGGTGGCCATCGGCGTCGTCGATTTCGATTTCCAGCCGGCTGCCGGCAAGCGGCGTGTGCGGCGCTGCCACGCCCTTCGCCTCGAGCCCTCGCGTCGTCGTTGCGGCGCCCGGCTCCGTCTCGATCCAGCGACCGAGCAACGTCACGTCGAAGGAATGCGATGCCTCGCCGGGTGTGGACGCGCGAAGCTGCGCGCGCAATTCCGCATACGCATCGTCGTCAACCGGAAGATCGCCGTGCAGGCGCGTCGCATTGAGTCCGCCGAACTGCGTCAAGTCGATGGCGCTCGCATTGGGAAGGCGCCCGATCACGTCGCGGGCGAGAAAGCGCTTGGTCTGCTCGGGCGTGAATTCTTCCGTGAACCGATGCAGGAGGTCCGCGCCGTCGGCATCGTCCGCGCAGTCGACCTCGATCGACGTCAGCACGTAGCGATCCCGCTCGGCGATCGCCAGGTGCAGCCGCAATTCGCTCGCCACGAAATGCAGGAGTTCGTCGCGGATGGCGCCGACCAGCGGCCCATAGGCGCCCAGATGCTCGGGCGAAGGCGGCGCCTGCTCCTTTGCGTCGGCCAAGCCGCGCAGTGACGGCTCGCGCAGTTCCGTGCCGGCCGGCATCGCTCCCGCGCGCGATGTGCGTTGCGGCAAATCGGGACGGCCGATCCGGTTCATCTTCTGCAGAATCCAGGTCTTGAGCGCCATGCTAGCTCCGGTAGACGATCACCAGCGTCGCGAGCGGGCCGGTGTCATTGCGAGGCCGGACGCGCAGCGGGCACGGCAAGCCGTAGCGCTGCGACACCCGGGTCAGGAAGCGACTCCATGCGGGTTGGATCAAGTCCCCCGCCGCGACCCGCGCGGCGAGCGCGGGAAGTGAAAGGTCCAACGCGATGGCGACGCCCGATATGTCGCCCAGTTGCACGATCGCGCGGCGCAGCGTGTCCTCGACGTCGGTCAGGCACACGGCGAACGGACCGTCGAATGTCCACGTCAACGGCGGCGAACACGGTGCGGCGCGCGGCGACGAAATTGGCGCGCCGCGTGGCGGCGCGGCGCGGCGATCGCGATCGGCGGTGCGGCTCACCGGCCGTCTCCCGAAAGCACGCCCGCATGCCGCGCGACCACCTGGAAGGCAATCTCCGCCGCGGGGTTCGGTCCATGGTCGCCCGCCCCGTGGATGCGGCCGCTGTCCGCGAGCCAGTTACGCTCGGTGAGCACGCCGATGACCTTCGTCCACGTCGGGCTGGCCGGGTCGGTTCGCCAGGCGGCGACGTACCACTTGTACGGGCGCAGTCCGCCGCAAGCCTTTTGCTCGGCGGTCGTGCGCTGTACGCCCGGCGCGCAGAGTTTCGCCAACTCGTCGAGCGAGCGGTCATCGTTCGGGAACGTCGGCGTGCCGGTCTTGCCGGCGATCCAGTCGATCTCGCGACAAGTGCGTGCGTCGAGCACCTGCTCGCACGCGAGCCGCGCGGTGCCGCTGCGATGGCTGTACGAGAGGCCGCTCAAGATCACTTCCGCAGCGTCATGCGACAACGCGTTCGGTTCGCTTCCCGCTGCCGCCCAGCGTGTCGCTGCGGATCCGAAGGTCGATGGCGCGGCGTTGCCCACGGCGCGCACGGCCTGCACCAGGTGCGGCTCGTGAACTTCGTCCTGCCCGTTCGCCGCGGCCGCGAGCGCGGACATCATGCCCGCGACTCCCAGCGCCGTGGACCGCGCGTGCCCTTGCCCCCAGCCTTCAGCAACGATGTCGACGATCACGCCGCCGCCACACTTCGCCCAGTCGTCCTTGCTCCCGGGCCGGCCATCGGCGCCCGCGGCGCAACGCTTGATCTTCGCCGTATCGAGGGCGATTGCGGCCCGCGTGCCGAAGGGCGCGCCCAGCTTTCCGCCGACAGGTTCGACGAGGAGGCGTCCATAGGGGACCCATTCGGCCAGTTCGGCGTCATCCGAAGCTGCTGCGACCGACCGCCCGAAGAGCAGGTCCCGCTTGCCGCAACGCTCGTTCGGCTCGGCGCATCCGCCGTTCCAGCCGAATGCGCGCGCCATCGCCTGGACTTCCCAAGGACGCTCGCAGGGGCGAAAGCCCTGATCGCCGCAGAACATGCGATCGAGAAAGCGCGCGGAATCCGACCGCATCAATTGCCCGCGCAGGCTGTCGGCCGCCGGCAGCGCAGACGTTCGCATCGCGGCGCGCTCGGCCGCGAGCCAGCGCGATCCTACGTTCGCGTTGGAAAGGAATGCCGCCGCCATCACGGGCTTGATGACCGACCCCGGCATCGCATCGTGGAACACGGCCGGGTTCAACAGCTGGTCCGGACGATAGCGGACCACGTACGGCAAGCGGGTATCGCATATCGCCTCGCGGCCGGGACCATCGTATTCCTGGCGCGTGCACGGGGACAGCGCGCCGGCGAGCGCTTCGATGCGCCCGCTGGCGACGTCGATGATCGCGATGGCCGCCATGCGCACGACGGCGCGCTCGAGCAGCCGATGGCCGATCGCGTCGGTGCCATCCTCGCCACGATGCACGCCCAGTGACCGGCAGACGTCCTGCCGCCCCGTGTAGCAGGCCGCGGTCTTCTGCGCCAGCGCCTGCAGCGCGGGATCGATCGTGAGGTCCACCGAATAGCCCACGTCGACTTGCGCGCCGTCGAGCGTAATCCGGTTCGACGCGTCGCGATCGCTTGCCGTCGCCCCATCCGATGCACGCGCGGCTTCGGTGACGTTTCTGTAGAGCGAGCCCCAGGGCCGGCGCAGCGTATCGAGCGGCTGGAGCAACGCCTGAAGCGAGGGCGGAACGTCCCAACGCAAGTCGTCGGCGGCTGCGTCCTGCCCCGGCTCGCCCGCAATGGCGATGGGAACTGCGACGCCGTTGTCGGCGGCGACATCGAACACCGCGGGCTGCGTGCAGACTCGCTGGCTCGCCGCGCCGGCACTCTTACGAAGAACGCGGGGATCGCGTCCTTCCCGTCGCCGCCGGCATTCACGAGGTACACGCAACCCGGAAGGCCGCGCCATGGATTGGTGCGCGCGAGATGGCGCGCGGAAATTTGGACGTATTGTTCCGGCTGCCACGACGCGATGGTCCGTTCCACCTCGGTTCCGCGCCACGCAAGGGTGGCGAGCATCCGGCCGCTTCCGCGGGAAAGCATGGCGACGGCGGCCGCGAGGTCGGCGCAACGCACGTTGAACGTCTGTCCCGGATACAGCGGTGTCTCGATCGGCGTCGCGAGCGCCCGCCTGCGCCGCCTCGGCCCAGCGCACCCCGTCGAAGCCGACCGCATCGACGACGCGGCGATTGCCGCCGGTGCTCATGCGATCCAGAGCTTCGTCGACGTCCCGAAGCTCGCCGGCGATGCGCTGCGCGGAAGTGCGCGCACTCTTGCGTCGCGCGGCCGAAAACTTCCTTCACCCGATCGAACGTATAGTCAAACGAGTGCTCCCGCGGCCCCCATTCGGCGCCGCACTCGGGGATGCGCGCGATCAATGCTTGCGCGTCCGGCGGGCCGGCCTGCACGGAATCGCGCTTCACGATGGCGCGCTCGAAAGTCTTCAACGCCGCCACCTGTCGCACGCTCACGTGACTGTCGCCGACGGCGCTGTGGAGCTCGGACGGCGCGATGGTGCCGAGGCTCAACAAAACGGCGAGGAGCACGGGCACGACCGCGATGCTGGCGGCTATCGCGAAATCGAGGAGCGACGCGCGGCGCGGAGTCACGCATTGTCCGTACCTCGGCAGGCTCACGTTGATGCAAAGCGCAAGCAGGGCGCTGTTGACGATGAGCGAGGTCATGCCGAAGCTCACGAAGGGAACGTCACGCCGGTAAGCGGCAGCACGGCGACATTGCCCGCGACGGTGACGGCGAGCTGGCACAGCGTGAGCACGACCCAGGCCACGCCGACCCAGCTCAAGAACGCCTGGTTGTCGGCGACGACGCGGCCCGCCCGTTTTACAAAGCGCGGCTCGCCGCGCGTCACGCGGCCGTGATGACGGATCAACCGGTGCAGCCACAGCGCGCAGCCGAGCGTGAGCGCCCATGCGGCGGACCAGCCGAACACGCCGACCAACGCGGTAAACGTGTAGTCGCTGTGGATCTGGGCCGGCACTCCGGCGCAGGGAGCGCTGGTAAAGCCGCACCAGGGCACGGCGCCCAAGCCGAACCCGTTCGCCGGCGCCGCCTGGCGAAACCAGGTCGACGAGTGCCAGCTGATCGTTGGCGGACGCAAGCGGCGCCGCGAGATTTTCCAGGCGGCCCGCGGTGACCTCGTGGACTGCGCCGAACGGGAACACCGCGAGCGTAAGATCGCAATCCACGACGCGAATGCGCAGACGGCGAACACCGCGGGCGCATACCTCGCGCCGCTGCGCACGTGCCACCACATCGCGATCGACGCCGCCAGAAAGGCGCCCGGCCGCATACGAGGCGATCAGCAGCGGCCCCATGTCGCGCAGGACGAGCATCGCGCCGACGAGCACGAGCCCCACGAACCGAGCGGCCACGCGTAACGTATCGAGCGATACGAGCGCATTCCGGCTCCTCGCCATGCGTTCGGCAACGGGCGCGCCGCGAAGGAAGAAGAACCACGCGACGCCGACCATCAGCCACACGCGTCCCAGCTCCGACGTCAGTTGCCGAATGCCCGAGAGCATCGCGCCGATGACGCCAACGATGACGAACACAGCGAGCACCACCGCGGCAGGCGCAAATAGGGGTCCGAGCAGAGCGCCCACCCGCCCCCAAACTCCTCGCCCACCGACAACAGCCACGCAAGCGCGCGACCGATGGCAGGCCGAAGAAACGCCACGACCGTCAGACGAGCATCGCAAGCCACAGATGCCCGTGGTGATACAGCGCCAGATATCGGTTGCCCGGCTTGCCGTTTGCCGACAGGTCCAGCAAGAGCAACCAGCCGATTCCGGTGGCGACGACGAAACCCGGGTAGCCGATGCGCGACGACAGCGTTTGCGGCACCGGGGCCAAAGGCTTGCGCAGCCACGGGACAACGCCAGAAGCACGGCCGCCGCGCCGACCATCGCGATCACGAAATTGGCCGGCATCGCGTCCCAGCGCGCATCCAGGCGTCCCGACCACGAACGTTCGATCGTGCGCGAGCGGCCACGGCACGCGCCCCGCCCACGCGGCGACTGCCCACGTGGCGAGGGCGAACGCGACACCTACAGACGCCGGCAGTCGCGTGCGGCTCAGTTTCACCAGGACCAGGCCCGCGAGCATCCAGGCGCCCCATTGCCAACCCGCGGTGGCCAGCAGGTCGCGCATCGCCTCGTTCTTGAACGTGGCTTCGGCGAACCGGTAATCGCGCCCGGATTCGTCGACGGCGAAAACCGCGAACCAGGGGAAAATAACGACGATTGCCGCGATGGCCAGAACCGTTTCGGCCAGCGACGGCCACGCGACGAGTACCGGCATCGCAGCGGCGCGCGCGGGAACGCTGGCCGACGGCGATGCCGTCGTCGCGAACGTCGTGGAGGGCACGCTCACCGGCGCGGCGTCCTACAAGGATGTCCTACAAGGCGACCGCTCCACACGAGGCTCTCCCGCCTGCGACTTCGTGCGCGCCCGCTATCTTTTCATTTGTCCAGGAAGGCAGCGAGGCAACGCGACTACAACCATTCTCAAACGCGCGTGCGCCGCGATGGTTGACATTCGCCCGCGAGAAAGCGGGATGCGGTGATGTCGCCGAAATATCTGCTTACACAAACATCGATCGGCGGGAGCGGAATGACGATGACCTTGCGTGCGTCATGGATGAATGGCGGACGCAAGCTGCGCCGCGACGGCGGGCAACGATGCGGCGCTGCACGGGTCGCCGGCAACCCGGCCGTGCGCCAGCGTGACCACGGCGTCCGCGCACTGCACGAGATCGTCCGGGTCGTGCGTGATGAGGACCATCGGAATCGCAAAGCGATGCTGCACGTCGATCAGATCCGCGCGCAAGCGAAGCCTTAGCGTTGCATCGAGCGCCGCAAACGGCTCGTCGAGCAACAGGAGCGCCGGTCGCGCCGCCAGCGCGCGCGCCAGCGCCGTGCGCTGCCGCTGTCCGCCGGACAACTGCTCGGGATAGCTTCGTCTCACATCCGCGAGCGCGAACGCTTCCAGCATCGTGTCGATTTCACGGCGCTCCGCGCGCGTCAACGGCGCAGGCACCCAGCGCGAGAGCGCCGCCGCGACGTTCTGCTCGACCGTCCTGTGCGGAAACAGCGCGTAGTCCTGAAACACGTAACCGACGCCGCGCTCGCGCGTGGGCAGGTCGATGCCGGCGTTGCGATCCAGCCAGACGCGACCGTCGATCGCGATGCGGCCGCGGTCGGTGCGCACGAGCCCGGCCAACGCCTGCAACGTGAGCGACTTGCCGGCGCCGGAAGGACCGAACAGCGCCAGCCGGTCGGTCTCGACGCAGAACCGGACGGCAAGCTCGAACACGCCCCCTTGCGCCACGACACGTTTACCGATGTCGACGTCGAAGCGCATGGTCAAAGCCGTTGCACGCGCATGTGCCCGCGACGGGCGAGCGCGCCGGCCGATACCAGGAGCACGATGCACACCGCCGAGGCGACCAGGACGAGCCCGTTGGCAAGCGCGTCGTCGCCGGCGTAAACCGCCTCGTAGATGGCGATGGAAATGGTTTGCGTGCGGCCGGGAATGTTGCCGGCCACCATCAGCGTCGCGCCGAACTCGCCCATCGCGCGCGCGAACGCGAGCATCGTTCCCGCGACGATCCCGCGCCACGCCAACGGCAAGGTGACGCGCGTGAACAGCGTCACTTCCGAATAGCCGAGCGTGCGGCCGGCCTTTTCCAGGTTGGGGTCGACCTCTTCGAACGCCGCGCGCGCCGCCTTGAACACGAGCGGAAAGGCGACCACTGCGGCCGCGATCGCAGCACCGCGCCACGTGAAAACGAGTTCGAGGCCGAGGTTCGCTTCGAGCCAATGGCCGAGCGCGCTCTTGCGGCCGAGAACCACCAGCAGGTAATAACCAAGCACGGTGGGTGGCATCACCAGCGGCAGCAGCAGGATCGAGTCGATGACGTCGCGGCCCGCGAAGTCGAACTTCGCGAGCAGCCAGCCGGCCGCAATGCCGGCCAGGGCCGCACCCAGCGTCGCCCAGACGGCGATCTTCAGCGTCAACAAGAGCGGCGTGAGCGTTGTTTCGATCATGAGAATCAGACTGCGCGGAATCCGTGGCGCGCGAGAATTCGCTGTCCCGCCGCTGCCGCGACATAAGCCACGAATTCGCTCGCCAATGCGCGGTTGCGCGAGTCCTTCACGACGGCAATCGGATAGCGAATCGGTGTAGTAGCGAGCGTGGCGAGGGCAACCTTGACGGCGCCCGGAGCGATCAATGCGTCCGTCGCATAGACGAATCCCGCATCGGCTTCCTCGCGCGCGACGTAGTCCAGTGCCTGCCGCACGCTTTGCGCGAACACGAGCCTCGGCGCCAGCGCGGCCCACAGATTGGCGCGCTCGAGCGCGTCCCTGGCGTAGCGGCCGGCCGGAACGGTCTGCGGGCTGCCCAGGGCAATCCTCCGGAATCGTGTTTGGGTGAGCGCCGACAAGTCGCCGACGGACGCAGCGGTGGCCGGAACGATCAGCACGAGCTGGTTCGCGGCAAAATCGCGGCGCGTCGCAGGCAGCAGTAGTTGGTCGCGTTCGGCGCGGTTCATCGCTTCTTCGTCGGCGGGCGCAAAGACATCGACGGGTGCGCCCTTCGCGATCTGCGCGAGCAGCACATCGGACGCGGCCAGGTTGAACACCACCTTCAGTCCGGGATGCTCCGCCTCGAATGCGGCGCCGATGTCGCGAAACGCGTTGGATAAGCTCGCCGCCGCCGACACGACGAGTTCCGGTCCTGCCGCCATGCCATTGGCGGAGAAGGCCATGGCGGAGAAGCCCACGACGAAAACGCCGATCCAGCCCCGCATCTTAAGCCTCCGCCGTATTTCGCCCGATATGACGACAGGCGCAATATACCGACGAACATGGCGGCGGGCCAGTCAGGACCTGCCAAATCAGCGTCGGAGCAGCCTTTTGAGCGCGGAGAGCTCGGCCGCCGCGGCCTTTTTCGCCAGCGCCTCGGACCGCCGATAGCGCCGCACGACCTCGACGCCGACCGGCGTCAGCGCGGTCCCGCCGCCGCGGCGGCCGCCGGCCTCGGCGTCGACCACCGGAGTCTTGAAGCAACGGTTCATCGTATCGACCAGGAGCCAGGCGCGGCGATACGACATGCCAAGCGCCTTCGCCGCCGATGTGATCGACCCGGTCCTGGCGATCGCCGCGAGCAGGTCGACCTTGCCGGGGCCTACCGCGATGTCCTCGCCCCGCGTGATGCGCAGGCGGAAATTCGCTTCGGAGTGGCTCGGCATCTTGGCCAATCAGCCGCGCGGCGGCAGCGGCTTGCGCGCAAGGTTGGGTCGCGGCCCGAATTTCGGCTTGAGCGAGCGCGTGGTCTTCGCAAGCTGCAGCGCCGTTGCCAGCGCCTGCTCGAGTTGCCGGTCATGTTTCGCGACCGCGTCCTGCGGCGCGTTGTCGACCTCGATTTCAGGATCCGTGCCGTAATTCTCGACACCCCAGCCAACGTCGCTGAACCAGAACGAGAATTCCGGCTGCGTGGTCTCGCTACCGTCGACGAGCGCATGACGCGGCCAGATGCCGATCACGCCGCCCCATGTGCGCGTGCCCACCAGCTTGCCGATCTTCATGAGCTTGAAGCAGTGGGAAAAGATGTCGCCATCCGAGCCCGCTTGTTCGTTGGTCAGCGCCACGAGCGGCCCGGCAGGCGACTCGCTGGGATACGGTTCCGGCCGGCCCCAGCGCGGCAGCGCGTAGCCCAGGCGCTTGCGCGCCACCTTCTCGAGCAGCAGCTGCGAGACGTGTCCGCCACGGTTGTAGCGAAGGTCGACGATCAGCGCATCGCGGTCGCACTCCACGCTGAAGTAGCGATGGAATTCGGCAAACCCGGCCGACTGCATGTCGGGCAGATGGAAATAGCCGACGCGGCCGCCGGATTTCGCGTGCACGAAAGCGCGGTTGCGCTCGACCCATTCGCGATAGCGCACCGGCACTTCGTCCGCCAAGGTCGTCACCAGCACCGTGCGCGTGGTCTTCGCCGATCGCGTGCCCTTCCCGGCGGCCAGCGTCAACTCGACCTTGGCGCCAGCCTGATGCACGAGCAGCGCCTGCGGCGGCCGGTCGCGCGCAACGGGCTGGCCGTTCACCGCGACAATACGCTCGCCAACCTTCGCCTGAACGCCGATCGCATTGAGCGGCGAATCCGCCGCAGCGTCCCACGGATCGCCATCGACGATGCGCACGATTTCGTACCCCGTGCCACCGTCGACGGTGCGCAGTTCCGCGGCCAGGTGGCCCAGCGCGATCTGCGGCGGCCGGCGGTAATCGCCTCCCGACTCGTAGGCGTGGGAGGTCCCGAGTTCGCCGTGCAGCTCCCAGATGAGATCGGAGAGCTCGCCGCGTGTCGCGACACGCGCAAGCAACGGCTCGTAGCAGCGAAACGCCGCGTCCCAATCGATGCCCGACATGTTGGGCACCCAGAACTGGTCGCGCTGCAGCCGCCAGACTTCGCGGAACATTTGCCGCCACTCCAGGCGCGGGTCGACCGACAGCCTAATGCGCCCCAGATCGATCCAGCCGGTCTTGCGCGACGGTTCATCCGATGGCGGCGCGTCCCTGGCTTCCGGTGGCCGTGAATGGGCGCGAATGGCGCGCAGGCGCTTGCCCTCGCGCACGACCAGCGTCGCGTGGTCGGCGGCGAGGACGAAGCTGTCGGCCTTGTCCAGCAGCGTCTCGGTGCGCAACGTAGCGAAGTCGAAGAGCTCCAGGCGGCCGGGCGTGTCCTTGTGTCCGCCGCGCCCATGCGCGCCGGGAATCGGGAACGTCGTCCACACGACCTTGCCGGCCGCACCCGCGATCTGGCCGAAGCGTCCTTCGGCGACCGGAAATGCGGCGACGCGCCGCTCGATCCCGGGGAGGTCGACGCGGACCGCGCGCGACGGCGGATCGATCTTGTCCTCCTTCCTCCGGTCCTCAGGAGGCTTGAGCCCCTTGGGTGGAGGATCGAACGGCGGCGGCTGGTCGTTCGCGAGCGCGATCAGGTAGGGACGCGCCGCGCGCGGAAAACTCAGCTCGAATTGCACGCTGTCGTACACCGGGTCAAATGTGCGCACCGACAGGAAGTAGAGGTACTTGCCCTCGGGTCCGAACGCCGGACAGTAATCGCGAAACTCCGGCTGCGTGACCAGCGTGCTCTTGCGCTTCGCGACGTCGTACAGCTTGATCGCGCAATGTCTGGGGTCGGTCCAGAACGAGTACGCGAGCCACGCGCCGTCCGGCGACCACGCGAGATCCTCGCTGCGCCCTGAGTCGCTGCGGTCGACCAGCGCCACCTTCTTCGTCGCGACATCGCCTTGCATGACTTCGTTGCGATGGTTGGTCAGGGCGATTCCCTGCCCGGCGGGCGCCGCGCGCATCGTCTGCACGCGGCCCACGTCCCACGGCAGCGCGGTCGTCTTGCCGTTGCGCATGACAATGACGCGCTCCTCGCCGGACTCGTCGCTCACTGCGACCAGCGTCTTGCCGTCGGCGAGCCACTGCGCATGGCGATAGCGAACGCCATCCGCCACGCCATGCTGGCGAACCGCGCCCTCCCACAACCCCATGGTGAAGAGCTTGCCGCGCGCGTCGATCGCGAGGCTGTGCCCGGCGGGATGCACGTTGCAGCCGCCGAGATGATCGGCGGCGTTGGCAAATCTGCGCGTCGCCTGTGTGCGATGCGACGGCACGTCGATCTCCACGCGCGCGGTTCGATTGGTTGCCGGGTCGAACAGCCAGATATCGGCACCGCACTGGTAGACGATGCGCGCGCCGTCGGTCTGCGCGTTGCGCGCGTAGTAGATGTCGTGATCGGTATGGCGCCGCTGGTCGGAGCCATTCGGCCGGCAGGAATAGAGGTTGCCCACGCCTTCGCCGTCCGAAATGAAATAGATGCGCTTGCCGATCCACATGGGACTCGTCAAGTTGCCTGTCAGCGTCGCCATGCGCCGGAACGTCCCGGTCCCCGCCGCGTCGATCCAGAAATGGCCCGCGGTTCCCCCGCGATAGCGCTTCCAGCGCGCCGGCTCGGCCGTGTTGCGGCCGATGACCTTCGCCTTGCCCGGCCCGAAGGCCAGGTGGTTGACCTGGCCGTACGGCAACATTTCGGGCAGTCCACCATCGACGCCGAGCGTGAACGCACGGTAATTGCGAAAGAACGGCTGCCCGTGCGTGGTGACGAACAGGATGCGCCCGTCCGGCGTCCACCCGCGCACGAGCACGTCCGGTCCGAGCCACGTCATGCGCCGCGCGGGGCCGCCGTCCGGATGCATCAAGTACACCTCGGGATGCTGTTCGTCGCGGCCCACGTAGGCGATCCACTTGCCATCCGGCGACAGCGCCGGCGTTCCCGGCTCGCCCAATCCTGCTGTAAGGCGGCGCGCGGTGCCGCCGCCGGCATCAACGTGCCAGAGATCGTCGTCGCAGACGAAGACAATGGCGTCACCTCGTAGCGTCGGCTGACGCAGATAACCACGCTGGGGCATGACTCGATTCCTTGGGATTTGGACGATCACTGCGGCGATCGCCGCGCAACCGGGATCATAACGCCTTCACTCTACGGCGCGCCGCGGAACTCTTTGGCGAATATTCACATCGGCGTCATTGCGCCGCCGACCATCCACGGCGTGCCGAAGCGGTCGACCAGCATGCCGAATCCCTCGGCCCAGAATGTCTTCTCGAACGCCATGGTTACCTTGCCACCCTGGCCCAGAGCGTCGAATATGCGCTTCGCCTCGGCGGCGGTCGGATACACCAGCGACAGCGAAAAGTTCTTCATCCCTGCGTAAGCCTCGCCAGCCATCGTATCGGAGGCCATCAACGTGCCGCCGTCAATGTCCAGGCTGGCGTGCATGATCCTGTTGGCGTTCGCGGCCGACGCCTGGGCGCCCATCGGCGATTGCGCATGGGTCATCGACATGGTGATCTTGCCGCCCAGCATGCGTTCGTAGAATCGCATTGCGTCGGCGCAGGTGCCGTCGAAGAAGAGGTACGAATTGAATCGGGGCATGGCGTGTCCTTGTCGTGGATTGTTGTTACTTGGTGGCGATTTGCGCGCGGAGGCGCTCCTCTTGCGCGCGCAATTCGGGGGTGAACTCCGCCCCGAAGTCCTCCGCCTCGAAGACCTGGCGAATCTCGATTTCAGCGTCGCCTTCGAGGGGGTTGGGGCAGCGCTTGACCCATTCGATCGCCTCCTCCTTCGACTTCACCTGCCAAATCCAGAAGCCGCAAATCAGCTCCTTGGTCTCCGTGAACGGACCGTCGACCACCGTACGTTTCCGGCCGGAGAACTTGACGCGCGCGCCCTTCGCGCTAGGCTGCAGCCCCTCGCCCGCGAGCATGACGCCGGCTTTCACCAGCTCCTCGTTGAATTTGCCCATCTCAGTCAACAGCTTTTCGCTGGGAAGAACGCCCGCTTCGGTATTCTTGTCGGCCTTGATCAGGATCATGAATCGCATCGCAGTGTCTCCTTGGGTTGGTTCGAAAATGCGGCCTTAAGGGCGGCTGGACCGGCCACGCTACCCCATACTGGCTAGTCGAACGGCGGCGGCCGAATTCGACGCCTGGGCGCTATTCTTAAAGTCCCGTGTACAAAAGGCGGGACGGGAAGCGCCTGGCCGTAAGACCGCATCCCCTCAGGTAGAATTCTTGCGGAAAGCCATCAATCCATGACCCAAATCGGACGGGTACTGGTGACCGGCGCGAGCGGCTTCGTCGGCTCCGCGGTTGTCCGGACGCTCCTTGCCGCCGGATATCCGGTGCGCGTGCTCCTGCGGGTCACGAGCCCCCGCGGCAACCTTGCCGCCCTGGACGTCGAAATCGTCGAGGGCGACATGCGGGACGCCGAATCGGTTGCCCGCGCCATGGCGGGTGTTCGCTACGTCATGCACGTCGCTGCCGATTACCGGCTGTGGTCGCTCGATCGCGCCGAGATCCGGCACAACAACGTGACGGGCACGCGCACGGTCATGGAGGCGGCGCTGCGCGGCGGCGTGGAGCGCATCGTCTACACCAGCAGCGTCGCCGCGCTGGCGCTGCGATCCGACGGACGCGCAGCCGACGAAGCCACCGCACTGGCCGAGGCGGCGGCGATCGGCGCCTACAAGCGCAGCAAGGTGGCGGCGCAGGACCTGGTGGAGGCGATGATCGCGCGCGACAATCTCCCGGCGATCATCGTCAATCCTTCGACACCGATCGGGCCGCGCGACATCCGGCCGACACCGACGGGCCGCATCATCGTCGAAGCCGCGTCGGGACGCATGCCCGGTTACGTGGACACCGGGCTCAATCTGGTCCATGTCGACGATGTGGCGGCAGGACATCTCGCCGCGCTCGTGCACGGCAAGATCGGCGAGCGCTACATACTCGGCGGCGAGGACGTCCTGCTCGCGGACATGCTGCGCGACATCGCGCACCTGGTCGGGCGAAAGCCACCGCGACTGCGGGTGCCGCGCCGCCTTCTCTTTCCCGCGGCCGCGATGGCCGAGATGATCGCGAACAAGACGGGGCGGGAACCGTTCCTGACGCTCGATGGACTGCGCATGGCCAAGCACCGAATGTTCTTTACCAGCGCGAAAGCGGCACGGGATTTAGGCTTCGTCGCCCGACCTTACGCTGAAGGACTGCGCGACGCCGTCGAGTGGTTTCGCGGCGCGGGACACCTGCGATGACGGCGCTCGTCGTCGCCTCGCTCGCGTGCGCAGCCTGGGTCTACCTGCTGCTTTTTCGCGGCGGATTCTGGCGCGCCGCCGAGCGCGATGACGGCGCGGACATCGCGACGCCCGTCGCATCGCCGCGCGTGGTCGCCATCGTGCCTGCCCGCAACGAGGCCGCAGTCATCGCGGCCAGTGTCGCTTCGCTCCTGCGACAGGACTATCGCGGCGACTTCGCGATCATCGTGGTCGACGACCACAGCACGGACGGCACGGCCGCCATTGCGCGCGAAGCCGCTTCGGCAACGGCGGATCGCCTGGCGGTACGCTTTGGGGTGATAAGCGCGCCGAATCTTGCCGAGGGGTGGACCGGCAAGCTTTGGGCGATGCAATGTGGGTTGACGTACGTCGAGGCCCTGCCGCAGGTTCCTTGCTACCTGCTGTTCACCGATGCCGACATCGCTTATGCGCCGGAAACGCTGACCGAGCTCGTCAAGCGGGCGCAACGCGACGGACTGGTGCTGGCCTCGCTGATGGCGAAACTGCACTGCGAGAGTCCTGGCGAGCGCGCGTTGATTCCGGCCTTCATTTTTTTCTTCCGCTTGCTCTATCCGTTTGCTTGGGTCAATCGTGTCGATCATGCGACCGCGGCCGCGGCCGGCGGCTGCATGCTGGTCCGGCGCGACGCGTTGCGGGCCGCCGGGGGGATCGCGTCGATTCGCGGCGAATTGATCGACGATTGCGCGCTGGCGCGCCTGCTGAAAGGCCAAGGGCCGATTTGGCTGGGATTGACCGAACGCGCGCACAGCGTGCGCGCCTTTCGCTCGCTGGCGGACATTCGCCCGATGATTAGCCGCTGTGCCTACGCGCAACTGCACTACTCGCCCTGGATGCTGGTCGCCACGGTGCTGGCGATCGCAGTGACCTGCCTCGCCCCGCCGCTGCTGGCGGTTGGCGCCACGGGGACGGCCCGATGGCTTGGCGCAGCGGCCTGGGCACTGATGGCGCTGGCCTTCCAGCCGACGCTGCGCTTCTATGCCGTCTCGCGATGGTGGGGCGCAGGCTTGCCCGCGATTGCGGCCGTTTACCTCGCGTTCACGCTGGACTCGGCGTACCAGCATTGGCGCGGGCGGGGCGGCTTGTGGAAGGGCCGGGCGCATGCTCCGGTGCCGGACAGGCGATAATGCCGCAATTGCGGAACCGGATCGACGCATGGAGAATGTCGTCTTGAATGCTCTTCCACCGGCTTTGATGTAATGGCGCACGTCCTGCGTGGCGTCGAGAGCGCGGTCCGGCAGTCGGTCGTCGAGCCAGGCGTTCCGTTCGACATCGCCGAGTCGAGACTCGGCGCGTGCATCCAACGCGCGGTGGGCGCCTTGCTCGCGGAGCAGCGCCGGGATGGCCATTGGGTGTTCGAGCTCGAGGCCGATGCCACCATTCCCGCCGAGTATGTCCTGCTCAGGTATTACCTGGGCGAGACCGATCCCGCGCTCGAGGCGAGGATCGCGAATTATCTGCGGCGGATCCAGGGGCCGCACGGGGGCTGGCCGCTCTTCCACGACGGCGCCTTCAATATCAGCGCCAGCGTCAAGGCGTACTTTGCGCTGAAGGTCATCGGCGATTCCCCGGATGCGCCGCACATGCGCCGCGCGCGCGAAGCGATCCTCGCCCATGGCGGCGCCGGGACGACCAACGTCTTCACGCGCATGCTCCTCGCGCTGCACGGCATCATCCCGTGGCAGGCGGTGCCGACGATCCCGGTCGAGATCATGTACCTGCCGGGGTGGTTTCCCTTCCACCTGTTCAGGATTTCCTATTGGGGCCGAACGGTGCTGGCGCCGCTCCTGGTTCTCCAGGCGATGAAGCCCAAGTCGCGCCATCCGCATGGCGTGACGATCGACGAACTCTTCCCCGGCCGATCCGCGCGCATCCGCCGCGCACCGCGCGCGTTGCATCAGTCACGCCCGTGGTTCGCCGTCTTTGCGCTGATCGATGCAATGATCCGATTCACCGAGCCCTTTTTTCCGGCCGGGCCGCGCAAGCGGGCAATTGCCAAGGCAGTTACGTTCGTCACCGAGCGATTGAACGGCGAGGGCGGCCTCGGCGCCATTTTCCCGGCCATGGCGAATACGGTCATGCTGTTCGACGCGCTCGACTATCCACACGATCATCCGGATGTCGTCGCCGCGCGCAACGCCATCGACAAGCTGATCGTGTTAAAGCGCGACGAGGCTTATTGCCAGCCGTGCGTGTCGCCGGTGTGGGATACGGTACTCGCGTGCCAGGCGCTGATCGAAGAAGGCAGCGAGCCTGCGTTGGCCAGCGCTCGCAGAGGCCTGGTGTGGCTGGCGCCGCGGCAGGTGCTGGATGTAGTCGGCGACTGGGCATTCCAGCGGCCGGACGTGCGGCCCGGCGGGTGGGCCTTCCAGTACACGAATCCGCACTATCCGGACCTTGACGACACGGCGGTCGTGGTGATGGCGATGGACCGCGTCGCGCATCGTCTCGAAATCTCCGGAGGCACGGACTTCAGCGAGGCCGTCAGCCGCGGCCGCGAGTGGGTACTGGGATTGCAGAGCCGGAATGGCGGTTGGGGCGCGTTCGACGCGGACAACACCAGCGAATACCTGAATCACATCCCGTTTGCCGACCACGGCGCGCTGCTGGACCCGCCGACCGCCGACGTGACGGCGCGTTGCGCAAGCATGATCGCGCAGTTAGGCCTTGAATCGGATCGTGCGGCGCTGGACCGCGCCCTCGATTTCCTGCGCCGGACGCAGCAGCCGGACGGATCGTGGCACGGGCGTTGGGGAATGAATTACATCTACGGCACGTGGTCGGCGCTGTGCGCGTTCAAGGCCGCCGGCGTGGATTCCAACGCGCCGGAAATCCGCCGCGCCGTGGACTGGTTGCTGTTCATCAACAATCCCGATGGCGGCTGGGGTGAGCACGGGAGCAGTTACGAGCTCGATCACCGCCGCCACCAGATGGCGCCGTCCACCGCGTCACAAACCGCGTGGGCGCTCCTGGGATTGATGGCCGCCGGCCAAGTGGACCATCCGGTGGTCGAGCGCGGCATCGAATACCTGATGCGCGGCAACGACGCCGACGGGCACTGGCCCGAGCCGCAATTCACCGCCGTCGGCTTTCCGCGCGTGTTCTACCTGCGCTATCACGGCTACTCGAAGTTCTTTCCGCTTTGGGCGCTGGCCCGCTACCGCAATTTGAAGAACCAGGGCGATCTCCCGGCTCGACTCGGCATGTGATGTACGAATTGAGTTAGGAACATGAGCGGCGACCCAAGGGCTGTCGTCGCGGTTTCAGGTCTGGCCCTCGAGTCGCGCATTGCCGCGGGTCCCGGCGTCAGGACCTTGGCCGGCGGTGGGGACGGCGATCAGCTCGCCGCGGCGCTCGAGCGCGAGTTGGCGCGTGGCGCGATCGCGTTCATGAGCTTCGGCATTGCCGGCGGTCTCGCCAATGCCGCAACGCCGGGAACCTGGCTCGTCGCCAATAACATCGTCACGCGCACGAGACGCTGGCCGGCCGATGCGGCGTGGACAGCAGCGCTGTTGCGCAGCCTGCCGGGCGCGACGAGTGCGGATCTTGCGGGCGCCGACGCCATCGTCGCGGCACCGGAGGCGAAACGCGCGCTGGAGGCCGCGACCGGCGCATTCGCCGTGGACACCGAGTCGCACATCGTCGCGGCGTTCGCCGCGGCCCACGGCCTGCCCTTCGCGGCGTTCCGCGTCATTGCGGACCCTGTGTCGCGCGCGCTATCGGACGCCGCTTCACGCGGGATGCGCCCCGACGGATCCATCAATCAATTTGCGGTGCTGGGGTCCGTGCTGCGCTCGCCGGGACAACTCGCAGCGCTGATGCGAAACGCAATCGACGCGCGCATTGCTCTGCGTTCGCTGTCACGCGGCCGTCGACTCCTTGGTCCGCGCCTGGGTTACCCGGATCTCGGATAATTTCTGCTCGACGTGCCGTGAGAACACGTATTGCGCCGGACGCTGGCGCGTAAGGGAAATTTCCCTGGCCATCGCCCCTTCGGTTGCAACGCCCCGCCGGTTGACCGCGAAGGCCTTCAACGGATGCCGGACCGCGTCCTGCACGGCGGTCGCTTCGAATCCGCTGTGCACCATGCAGTCGGCGCACTTTTCGTAATTGCCGGTTCCGTAAGCGTCCCAGTCGGTCTCTTCCATCAGTTCGCGAAAGGTCTTCGCATAACCTTCGCCGAGCAGATAGCAGGGACGCTGCCAACCGAAGACGGTGCGCGTCGGATTGCCCCAAGGCGTGCACTTGTATTCCTGGTTGCCGGCGAGAAAGTCGAGGAACAAGCCGGACTGGCTGAACGACCACGCCTTGCCGCCGCGGCCGCGGCGGAAGATGTCGCGGAACAGCTGCTTCGTCTTCGCCCGATTCAGGAAGTGCGCCTGGTCGGGCGCGCGCTCGTAGGCATAGCCGGGCGACACCGTGATGCCGTCCACGCCCAGCGCCGCGACGCTGTCGAAAAACCGCGCAACGCGTTCCGGATCCGCGTCGTTGAAGAGCGTGCAGTTGATGTTGACGCGGAACCCGTTCGCTTTCGCCTCCGCGATGGCGGCCACCGCCCGCTCGTAGACGCCGTCCTCGCACACCGAGCGATCGTGCATTTCGCGGTCGCCGTCCAGATGCACGGACCAGACGAAATAGGGGCTCGGCTTGAAGAGCGACAACCGCTTCTTCATCAGCAGCGCGTTCGTGCATAAGTACACGAATTTGCGCCGCGCGATGATCGCGGCGACGACGGTGTCGAGTTCCTTGTGCAGGAGAGGCTCGCCGCCGGCGATGGAGACGACTGGCGCGCCGCACTCGTCGACCGCGGCGAGGCAATCGTCGACCGACAGCCGCTGGTTCAGGATTTCTTCCGGATAATCGATCTTGCCGCAGCCCGCGCAGGCCAGATTGCAGCGGAAGAGCGGCTCCAGCATCAGCACCAGCGGATAGCGCTTGCGACCGGCCAGTTGCTGGCGGACGATGTACGCGCCGATGCGCATCTTTTGCAGCAGAGGGATGGCCAATGGGGGCTCGGTCGTAAGTGCGGGCGGTTTCGGAAGTTGAGGGCGGTCAGGAGGTTGCGGTTCGCGCCAACCGGCCGCGGAGCAACTCGACGGGGAGCCTGAATTCTACATTCTCTGTGATCCCCGCAAGCACCGATAGTTCGACCGGACCTGTGCTCCGGAGCGCCGCGACCACATCGTCGACCAGCTCCTCGGGTGCGGAAGCACCGGCCGTGATGCCGACGACATCGGCCTCGCGGAACCAGCCGCTGTCGACCTCGCTGCCATTGGCAATCAGGTAGCTCGGCACGCCGATTTCCACGCCGATCTCGCGCAGGCGGTTGGAATTGGAACTGTTCTTGGCGCCCACTACCAGGATCACGTCGGCCACCTTGGCCAACTCCCGCACCGCCGACTGCCGATTCTGCGTGGCGTAGCAGATGTCGTTCGTGTTCGGCCCCACGATGTCGGTGAAACGGCTTTCGAGCGCACGGATGACGGCGCGCGTGTCGTCGACGCTCAACGTCGTTTGCGTGACATAGGCGACGGGCGTGTCGGCGGAAAGATCGAGCGCCGCGACGTCGGCCACGGTCTGCACGAGGAAAACCGCGCCCCGGAATCTGCCCCATCGTTCCCTCGACCTCCGGATGGCCGGCGTGGCCGACGAGGATCACCTGGCGGCCGGCGGCAACGTAGCGCTTGCCCTGGTTGTGGACCTTGGCGACCAGCGGGCACGTCGCGTCCAGCACATGCAGGCCGCGCGCACGCGCTTCGTCCTCGACGCTGCGCGCGACGCCGTGGGCGCTGAAGATCGAGATGGCGCCGGCGGGCACTTCCGCGAGGTGCTCGACAAAACGCGCCCCTTTGGCGCGCAGGCTCTCGACGACGTGCCGATTGTGGACGATCTCGTGGCGGACGTAGACCGGCGCCCCGAACCGCTCCAGCGCCTGTTCGACGATCTCGATCGCACGGATGACGCCCGCGCAGAACCCGCGGGGCTGCGCGAGGATCACGCGCATGGCCGCGACCGCCTTGTCAGCCGAATCGGTTGCCAACTCAGTTGCCAACTGAATCGCCAACCGCGTTGACGAACGGGTTGCCCGTCCGCGGCCTGGCCGACGATCGCCGATCCGCAGTTCGCCCGAACGTTCCCCATCGGTACAATCATGCCTCTTTGCGGCGCCGCCGACAAGTCGGCAAGGGGCCGGCGGGACGACCGAAGCGCACGCGGCATGGACTCGGGAGGGAACGCAAGTGCGAGCGTTGATTACGCGTGTAGTCGGCGTGTGCGCCGCACGCCCGTGGCGCGTGCTCGTCGTTGCCGCGATGCTGGGCGTGGTCGCGTCCGTCTATGCGGTACAGCACATCGCGATCGACACCGATACCGCCAACCTGATCTCGCCGGACCTGCCGTGGCGCCAGCGCGAGATCGACTTCGCCAAATCGTTTCCGCAACGCGTCGCCGTGATCGCCGTGGTCGTCGACGGCACCACACCCGACGTGGCGGAAGAGGCGACGGCCGCGCTGGCGCAGCGACTCGCCAACAACACGCAGGCGTTCCACGCGCTGCGGCGACCTGACGGCGGGCCGTTCTTCAATCGCGCGGGGTTGCTGTTCGCGCCGACCGAAGAAGTGGCGCGCACGACGCAGCAGATCATCGCTGCACAGCCTTTGCTGGGGACGCTGGCCGCCGATCCGTCGATGCGCGGCGTGATGGATGCGCTGTCGCTGGTGCTGGAAGGCGTGCGCCGAGGACAGATCAAGTTGGACGACCTGGCGCGCCCCCTCGCGGCCTTCGCCGATGCGCTCGATTCGGTCAACGCCGGCCAGGTGCCGCGCTTTTCCTGGCGCACGCTGATCATGGGCCGCGCGCCCGACCCGCGCGAGCTGCGTCGCTTCATCCTCGTGCAGCCAGTGCTCGACTTCGGGGCGCTCGAACCCGGCGCGCGCGCGGTCGCGGCGATTCGCGACGCGGTGCGCGATTCGGGATTCGGCGCCGACCCGCGCATTCGCGTTCGCCTCACCGGTCCCGTGCCGCTGGCCGACGAGGAGTTCGCGACACTCGCCGAAGGGGCGGGCCTCAACGCCATCGTGACGATGGCCGTCGTCGTCCTCCTACTGTGGGTCGCGCTGCGCTCCGGTCGACTCATTCTTGCCATCTTGCTGAGCCTGCTGGTCGGCATGGCGGTCACGGCGGCGTTCGGCCTTTTCATGCTCCACGCATTCAATCTCATCTCGGTTGCCTTCGCCGTGCTGTTCATCGGATTGGGTGTGGACTTCGGCATCCAATTCTGCGTCTGTTATCGCGCCAAGCGGCACCTGCACAACGATCTGCAACGGGCGTTGCGCGAGGCCGGAGCCGAAGTCGGCGTCCCGCTTGCGCTTGCCGGCGCCTCGACCGCCGCGGGGTTCTACGCGTTTCTGCCGACGGAATACCGCGGCGTGTCGGAACTGGGGCTGATCGCGGGAACCGGCATGGTGATCGCATTCTTGACCAGCGTCACGCTGTTGCCGGCACTGCTCGCGGTAATGCGTCCCGGCGGCGAGCGCGGCGCCATTGGCTACCGGGCATTCGCACCACTCGATCGCTTTCTCACCCGGCGCGCGCTCGGCATCCTCGTCGCATCCGCAGCGATTGCCGTCGGCAGCCTCCTGTTGCTGCCTAGACTGACGTTCGACTTCAACCCCCTCAACCTGCGCAGCGCGCGCGCCGAATCGGTAGCGACATTGCTCGACCTCATGAAGAATGTCGACACGACGCCCAACACGATCGAGGTCCTTGCCCCGACGCAGGACGACGCCGCGGCGCTCGCGAAGCGCCTCGCAGCACTGCCGGAAGTCAGTCGCGCGATCACGCTGGCGAGCTTCATTCCGGAACGGCAGGAAGAAAAGCTCGCGCTGCTGGCCGATGCCGCGATGCTGATGGATCCCGCGCTCAATCCACTGGCCGTGAAGCCTTCTCCGAGTGACGCGGAAGTTGTGGCCGCCATGTTGCGCACGGCGCAGGCGCTCGAACAGGCGGCAGGGCCGCGGCCGGTCGGCGCTGCCGCAAACGATGCGGCGCGCCTTTCACGGTCGCTGACCGTTCTCGCCAAGGGCGATCCCGCGGCGCGCGAGCGGGCGCGGGCGGCGTTGATCCCGGGGCTCGTCGTGACGCTCGACCAGTTGCGCTCTGCGCTGCAGGCCGAGCCGGTCACGCTCGAAACATTGCCCGCCGATCTCAAGCGCGACTGGATTGCGCCGGATGGCCGCGTGCGCGTCGAGGCATTCCCCAAGGGCGACGCCAACGACAACGCGACGCTGCAGCGTTTCACCGCCGCAGTGCGGCAGGTGGCGCCCGAGGCGACAGGCACCACGGTGGGGATTCAGGAATCGAGCCGCACCATCGTGAAGGCATTCCTGCAGGCGGGCCTGTGGGCGCTCTTGTCGATCACGATATTGCTGGCGCTTACGCTGCGCCGGGTGACGGACGTGCTGCTCACGCTTGCACCGCTGACGCTCGCGGGTCTTGTCACGCTGGGCACGTGCGTCGCGGTCGGCCTGCCTCTGAATTTCGAAAACATCATCGCCTTGCCGTTATTGTTCGGCATCGGCGTGGCGTTCAGCATCTACTTCGTCATGGCCTGGCGCGGAGGGTCGCAAAACCTGCTGCAGTCGAGCCTGACGCGCGCCGTACTCTTCAGTGCACTGACCACCGGAACGGCGTTCGGGAGCCTGTGGGGCTCGCACCATCCCGGCACCGCGAGCATGGGCAAGCTGCTTGCGCTGTCGCTCGCCTTCACGCTCGTGGCGTCCCTCATCTTCCTGCCGGCGCTGCTGAGCCTGGTGCGCAGGCGCCGGTGAGCGTCCAAGGGCCGTTTCCGGCAAGTTTCGTCGCGATGGCGCTCTGCGCGGCGCTTGCGGGCTGCGCTACGGCGCCGGGCACGCGCGACAGCGGGAACGACGATCCGTTCGAACCGGTCAACCGCATCGTGTTCAACGCGAACGACGCGGTCGACACGGCAGTCATCCGGCCGATGGCCGAGGCGTATCGGACGGCCGTCCCGCAATTCGTCCGCGACCGGATCAAGGCCTTCGTCGACAATCTGCAGGAGCCGCGGATCTTTGCCAACAATCTGCTGCAGCTGCGCATCAACGACGCGGGCTTCACGTTTGCCCGCTTCTACGTCAACTCGACGTTGGGGCTTCTGGGCCTGTTCGACATCGCGAGCGAACACGGCCTGCCCAAGCAGACCGGGGATTTCGGCGAAACGCTGTACGTTTGGGGCGTGGACAGCGGGCCATACCTCGTGCTGCCGCTGTTCGGACCCTCGAACCCTCGCGACCTGTTCGGCCTTGGCGTGGACCTGTACACGACGCCGCCGGCGCACCTTCTCCCGGGCAATTCGGGAATCTGGTTCAACGTCGGCGTCGACGTGGTGAGCGGTTTCGACCTCCGCTCGCGCAACATCGAAACGCTCGACCAGATCAAGGCCCATGCACTCGACTATTACGCGCAATTCCGGAGCATCGTCCGGCAGCATCGCGAAGCGCAGTTGCGCGCGGCGCGCGGCTTGACCGACGCGCCGGAAGAACTGATCGACCCGGGCGCCCCGGCCAAATGACCGGCCGCCCCCCACCTTTTCATCACTAGGCTTTTTTCATCAGCCGGTCGGTCTGCTGCTTGAGGCTCTCGATCAATGCGGCGGGGCCGCCGGATTTCAGGATCGCGCCGAATTCCGAACGCTGCGTCGCCAGTTCGCTGATGGTTCCGCTCAAATAAATGTCGACCACCTTCCAGGCGTCGCCGGAGCCGCGCATCAGATAGTTAAGGGTGACCGGCTCCTCCTTCGGCCGAGTGAGCTTGGTGCGAACGATGCGGCCATTGTTGCGCGGCTGAACTTCGGGATCGATCTCGAAACTCTGCCCGGAAAAGCCGTCGAAGCGGCTCGCGTAGGTGGCGATGGTCATGCGCGCGAAACTGTCGAGCAGCGCCGTCTGCTGTTCGGCGGGAATCGACGTCCATTCCGGTCCGACCGCGATGCGCGTCATCGCCGGCAGGTCGAACGTCGAGCGAATGACGGGTGCCAGCTTGTCGTAGCGGCCGCGCACGCCCAGTTGCTCGGCCTGCTTCATTGCGGCCAGCAGCGCATCGTAGAACGCGCGGATGGGCGCGATGGCGGGGTCGGCGTCCGCGGCTTCCGCCAACGTCGGCAGCGCAAGTCCGGCAAGCAACGCGGCGGCACTGCGAAATACCTGTCGTCGTCTCAGATCATGCACGGCTCGCCCTTGCCTATTCAACCGTGACGCTCTTGGCCAGATTTCTCGGCTTGTCGACGTCGGTTCCGCGCAGCACCGCCGTGTGATACGCGAGCAGCTGCAGCGGGATCACGTGCACCACCGGCGACAATAATCCGGCGTGCTCAGCCACGCGGATGAGATGGATGCCTTCGCCCGCGGTCACCTGGCTGTCCAAGTCCGCCACCACGTACAACTCGCCGCCGCGCGCGCGAACTTCCTGCAGGTTGGACTTGAGTTTTTCCAGCAGCGCATCGTTGGGTGCGATCGCGACCACCGGCATGTTCGCGTCCACCAGCGCGAGCGGGCCGTGCTTCAGCTCGCCGGCCGGATAGGCTTCGGCGTGGATGTACGAGATTTCCTTCAGCTTCAGCGCGCCTTCTAGCGCGATCGGGTAATGAAGGCCGCGTCCGAGGAATAGCACGTTCTGCTTCTTGGCAAACGCCTGGGCCCAGCCAATGAGGTGGGGCTCGAGTGCCAGGGCTCCTTGAATCGCGCCCGGCAAGTGCCTTAGCGCGGTCAGCCACTTCGCCTCATCTTTCGCAGAAAGCTTTCCGCGCAATTTTGCCAGCGTCAGCGCGAGCAGGAATTGCACGACGAGCTGCGTCGTGAACGCCTTCGTCGACGCGACGCCGATCTCGGTGCCGGCGCGCGTCAGGAACAAGAGTTCCGTCATGCGCACGATCGAGCTCGTTGCCACATTGCAGATCGCCAGCGTGTGCGCGTGCCCGAGCGACTTGGCGTGCTTCAGCGCCGCGAGCGTGTCCGCGGTTTCGCCGGATTGGGACACCACGACGACCAGTGCATCGGGCTGCGGCACGCTGTCGCGGTAACGATATTCGCTGGCGATCTCGACCGTGCAGGGTATGCGCGCCAGGGTTTCGATCCACTCCTTGGCAACCAGACTCGAGTAATAGCTCGTTCCACAGGCGATGATCAGAACGGAATTCACGCGCGGCAGTATTTCCGCAGCCCGCGCCCCGAACAACGTCGCCTCGATTTTTCCGACCGCCTCGAGCGTATCCGACACCGCGCGCGGCTGTTCGAAGATCTCCTTTTGCATGAAGTGGCGATAGGGACCCAATTCGACGGCGGCGCCGCCCGCGGGCATTTCGACAACGGAGCGGTTGGCACGCTGCCCCTGCGCGTCGAAGATCGCGTAGGACTCGCACCGGACATCGGCCACGTCACCTTCCTCGAGATAGGCCACGCGGCGCGTCACCGACACCAGCGCGGCCGCATCCGAGGCGAGGAAGTGATCATCCACGCCGAGGCCGACGACGAGCGGGCTTCCCTGCCGCGCGCCGACAACGCGGCCGGGCTCGCGGGTCGTGATCGCCGCGATCGCGTACGCGCCGCGAAATTCGGCAACCGCGAGCTGCACCGCGCGCAACAAATTGCCCCCGGCCAGCCCGTGCCAGTGCGAGTGCACGAGATGCGCGATCACCTCCGTATCGGTCTGCGTGCGGAATTCGTAGCCCTGTGCGATGAGTCGTTCGCGCAATGCTTCGTAGTTTTCGATGATCCCGTTGTGGACTACCGCAACCTCATCGCGCGACGTGTGCGGATGCGCATTGACCGACGAGGGCGCGCCATGCGTCGCCCAGCGCGTGTGCGAGATGCCGCTGGTGGCCGTAAGTTGCCGCGCATCCGCCTGGGCCGCCAGGTCCGCCACGCGCGCGACGGAGACCAGCCGCTCGAGTACCGGGGTGGTGCCGCCGTTGATGACCGCGAGCCCGGTCGAATCGTAGCCGCGATATTCGAGGCGCCGGATGCCCTCGATCAGGATCGGGACGACGTTGCGCGACGAACTCGCGCCGACGATGCCGCACATGATGCGCCTTAGTCCTTTCCGTCCACGCCTGTCTTTTTGGTCGGTCGCCGCCAGCCCGCGACCGTCAGTTGTCTTGCGCGCGCTACCGTGAGCTCGCGCGGGGGTGCATCCTGCGCGATCGTGCTTCCGCCGCCGATCGTTGCGCCTTCGCCGATCGTCACCGGCGCGATGAGGACGCAATTCGACCCGATGTGGACATTATCGCCGATGATCGTCGTGTGCTTGTTTGCACCATCGTAGTTGGCAACGATGGCGCCTGCGCCGTAGTTGACGCGTGCGCCGACAGTCGCGTCGCCGATATATGCCAGGTGGTTGGCCTTGGTGCCGCGGCCAAGCTTGCTCGCCTTCACTTCGACGAAGTTGCCGATGTGGACGTCCTCGTCCAGCGACGTGCCGGGCCGCAATCGCGCATACGGGCCGATGCGGCAGTTGGCGCCGACGGTCGAATCTTCGAGGTGTGAAAACGCCGCAACCGCGGTGCCTGCGCCAATGGCGACGTTGCGCAGCACGCAGTAGGGCCCTATGACCACGCCGTCGGCCAGCGCGACGTCCCCTTCGAAGACGCAGCCGATGTCGATCCGCACATCGCGGCCGCATTTCAAGGTGCCGCGGATGTCGATGCGCGCGGGATCGGCGAGCGTTGTACCCGCTGCCATCAGCGCGCCTGCGAACCGCGTCTGCACGATCCGTTCGACCGCCGCAAGTTGCGCGCGGTCGTTGATGCCACGCACGTCGCGCTCATCGGCGGCGACGTGCGCCACCACCGGGGTACCATCCGCAACCGCCAGGGCGATGATGTCGGTAAGGTAGTACTCCCCCTGCGCGTTGTCCGGTTTCAACGCCGCGACCCAACGACGCAGCAACGCCGTGGGCGCCGCCATTACTCCGGCGTTGATCTCGTCGAGCGCACGTTGCGCAGAATCCGCATCCTTCTCTTCCACGATTGCGCGCACCGCGCCCGCGCCATCGCGGACGATACGGCCGAGTCCCGACGGGTCCGGCACATGCGCCGTCAGGACCGCCAGCTTGCCGCCTTCCGCCTCGCGCACCAACGCGGCGAGCGCCGCGGGCGGAACGAGCGGGATGTCGCCGATCGTGACCAGCGTCACGCCATCCTGAGGCAGCGCGTCAAGGGCGAGGCGCGTCGCGTCGCCGGTGCCCTTGGGTGGATTTTGTTCCACGAAGCGAAGGTCGGAGGCGGCAAGGGCCGCCTGAACCGCGTCGCCGCCGTGGCCGACTACGACAACGATCGCGCGCGGTGCGAGCGTGCGCGCGGCAGCCAGAACATGAGCGACGATCGGGCGGCCGGCCAGCGGGTGCAACATTTTCGGCAGCGCCGAATGCATGCGCTTGCCCTGCCCGGCGGCGAGGATCGCGACGTTGAGCGGGGAGGTCATAAGGAACACGTCATGATACGCCACCGCCCCTTGGCCGCCGTTGATCCCCGCGGCGTGCAGCGGCCGCTGCCGGGTGCTACAGTCTTGCGCCAGCCGACGCGCGAAAAAGGCCTTCCGCCACTCGCAGGTCGCATTCTCTAGGAGGAACGGCATGAAACCGAACCATTTGCTGCATGCGCTCGCCATCCTGGCCATGGCCGCGACCGCGATGGCGGCGACGCCGCTGTGGGCAGCCGACGCCTGCAGCAATCGCGGCGAGCTCGACGCCATGTATTGCGATGCGAACAAGGACATGGTCGCCGACGTGCCGAGCGATCCCAAGAAGTGGAAGAACCCCTCGACGATCGTGTTCACCTACACGCCCGTCGAGGATCCGGCGGTGTACGAGAACATCTTCAAGCCGTTCACGAATTATCTGTCGAAATGCCTCGACAAGAAGGTCGTCTTCTACCAGGTGCAGAGCAACGCGGCCGAGATCGAGGCGATGCGCTCGGGCCGGCTCCACGTCGGCGGCTTCTCGACGGGTCCGACGGCGTTCGCCGTCAATCTCGCGGGCGCGATTCCCTTTGCGGTCAAGGGCACGGACAAGGAGTTTCAGGGATACAACCTGATCATGATCGTGAAGGCCGGCTCTCCCTATCAGAAACTCTCGGATCTCAAGGGCAAGAAGGTCGCGCACACGTCGCCGTCATCGAATTCCGGCAACCTTGCGCCGCGCGCCCTGTTCCCGGCCGAGGGGCTCGTGCCGGACAAAGACTACAAGGTGCTGTTCTCGGGCAAGCACGACCAGTCGATCCTGGGTGTCAATTCCGGCGACTACGACGCGGCGCCCGTCGCCTCCGACGTATTCATCCGAATGGCTCATCGGGGGCAGATCAGGGAAGCGGACTTCCGGATCATCTATCGCAGCCAGAAATTCCCGACCTCGTCGTTCGCCTACGCGCACGATCTCGATCCGAAACTCGCCGACAAGATGCTGTCCTGCTTCTACGATTTCCGCTTCCCGGCAGAGATGCAAAAGGCGTTCGAGGGCGCGGACCGGTTCTTCCCGATCAATTACAGGACAACCTGGGAAGTCGTGCGTGTCGTCGCGAAAGGTTCCGGCGAAAGTTTCGACAAGGGTGCCTTCGACGCCCTTGCAAAGACCGAGTCCGAGGCGGCGGCAAAGCAGAAGAAGTGATGGCGGCGCGGGACCCCTGCTCTTGCTGAAGCTTGCGAATCTCTCGAAATCGTATGTCGCCGGCAAGCCCGTCCTGACCGACATCGACGTCGAGATCGCTGCACAGGGGATCACCGCGATCATCGGGCCTTCCGGTACTGGAAAGAGCACGCTGATCCGCTGTATCAACCGCCTGGTCGAGCCGACGGCGGGAGAAATTCTATTCGACGGCGAAGATCTCGCCAGGCTTTCCGGCGCCGCACTACGCCGCGCGCGCCGGCACATCGGCATGGTGTTCCAGGAATACAACCTGGTGGAACGCCTGACGGTGATGGAAAATCTGTTGTCCGGCCGGCTGGGGTACGTTTCTTCGTGGCGCGCGTGGCGGCGCAAGTTTCCGCCGGACGATATCCGCAAGGCCTTCGAGCTGCTCGACGTGGTGGGCCTTTCGGGATTCGCGCACCGCCGCGCCGATGCCCTGTCGGGCGGCCAACGGCAGCGCGTCGGCATCGCGCGCGCCGTGATGCAGGAGCCGAAGCTCTTGCTGGCCGACGAGCCGACTTCGTCGCTCGATCCGAAGACCTCGGTCGAAATCATGCAACTGCTGGCGGACGTCGGGCGCGCGCGCGCCATCCCCGTGCTCATCAACATGCATGACGTCGAGCTCGCCAAGCGGTTCGCCGATCGCATCATCGGCATGTCCGGCGGGCGGATCATCTTCGACGGTTCCCCGGGCACGCTGTCCGATGCCATTCTGAAGCAGATCTACGGCGGCGAAGATTGGCTCGAATGAGCAAGGCGCGCGAGACCGAAGGTCGAGCGAAGGCCCAAAGGGCGCGTCGGCGCGCGATTGAGCGAGGCCGACGCGTAGTCATTCGCGTGGCAGGACCGCGCAAGGAGGCCGAGGCATGAGTACGGCCACCCTGCCCACGTCGGATCCCTCATTGGATCCATTCGCGCGAAGCGTCTGGCCGAAAGTCGCCGGCGTCCTCCTCGCGGTCTACGTGATCTACGCCTGCGCGCAGATGGAGATCTCGTGGGAGCGCGTCGACGTCGGCCTCCACAACGCCGCGCATTTCTTCAGCCGGCTCTTTCCACCCAACTTCGCGCGCTGGGAACTGCTGGTCAAGGGACTTCTGGAGAGCCTGCAGATCGCCGTGCTGGCCTCCACGCTGGGAATCGTGCTGGCGCTGCCGATCGGCCTCGCCGCGGCGCGCAACCTGATGCCGGTATGGGTCACGTGGCCGGCGCGCATCGTCATCGTAATGGCCCGCTCGTTCCATCCGGTGATCGTCGCGATCCTCTTCGTCAAGGCGGTCGGCTTCGGCGCGCTCGCCGGCATCCTCGCGTTGACGGTGGCTTCGATCGGCTTTATCGGCAAGCTCTTCACCGAGGCGATCGAGGAAATCTCGGAGAAGCAGGTTGAAGCGGTGCGCGCGACCGGCGCGCCGTTCGCCTCGGTGTTGTGGTTCGGCGTCTTGCCCCAGGTGTTCTCGCGCTTCATCGGCTTCGCGACCTACCAGCTCGATTCCAACCTGCGCAACTCGACGATGGTGGGCATCGTCGGCGCCGGTGGTATCGGCGGCACGCTGTTCGCGGCGTTCCAGCGCTTCGATTACGACTACGTCTGCGCGATCCTGATCTCGATCATTGCGCTCATCATGGTCGGCGAGCTGCTGGCCACGGCAGTGCGCGCGATCTTCATCGACAACGCGACGCTGCGCGACTTTCTCCGGCGCGGCGGCACGGCCAGCCGCGAGCGGCACCTCGAGGAAGACTGATGGCGCATGCAGCGACCGCCACGCCCACCGGCATCGCCTGGCACAGGTTTACCCGCGGCCAGCGTCTCGCGCGCTTCGTCGTGTATCTGGTGATCGTCGCGGCGATCGTGGTGTCGGCGCAGTCCGTCGAGATCATCCCCGAGTTCTTAGCCGACGCGCCCGAGCAAGTGGTCGATCTCTTCGCGCGCATGTGGCCGGTCGACTGGTCGCATTACGAAGGCGACGTGCATTCTGCCCTCATGGAGACCATTCACATCGCGTCGCTGGGCACGCTGCTGGCGCTCGTTCTAGCGCTGCCTGTCGGCGTGCTCGCCGCGCACAATCTCGTCGCCGTTCACGCCGGTCAATCTGCTCGCCAAGCTGATCCTCGTGTCGTCGCGGTCGGTAAACTCGCTGGTGTGGGCGCTGCTCTTCGTCGGCATCTTCGGTCCCGGTGCGCTGGCGGGCACGCTCGCCATCGCCTTCCGTTCGATCGGCTTCGTCGGCAAGCTGTTCGGCGAGGCGCTGGAGGAGGCGCAGCCGGGCCCCATCGAGGCGCTGACCGCCGCCGGCGCTCCCTGGATGTCGCGGATGACCTTCGGCTACTGGCCGCAGGTACGCCCGGCGTTCTGGTCGATCGCGCTGTTCCGCTGGGACATCAACGTGCGCGAGTCCGCGGTACTCGGGTTGGTCGGCGCCGGCGGCATCGGCATGGCGCTCGATGCGGCGCTCAATCTCTTCCAGTGGGATCGTGTCGCGCTGATCCTGATCGCCATCGTCGTCATCGTGATCGTTGCCGAAGTCGTCGTCACGCAGGTGCGCAAGCGCGTCATTTGAGCACCTCCGATTCCCTTAGGCGTATCCTGCGCGCCATGGCGGTCATCGCAGTCTTCAATCAAAAGGGCGGCGTCGGCAAGACCACGACCGCGCTCAACCTGCTCGCCGCCGTCGCCCAGCACAAAACGCGTCCGCTGGGCATCGACCTCGACCCGCAAGGCCACCTGTCGCACATTTTCGGGGTCCAGCCGCGACTCGCGGACGATACGGTCTACAGCTTCTTCATCCGGCAGCGCCCGCTGGAAGAGATCGCACAAATCTCGAGGAGCGGCGTCGTGCTGTGCCCCTCCCATCTCGAGTTGTCCAAGCTCGACACGCTGCTGGGCAAGGGCGTGAACGTCGTGACGAAGTTGCGGATGGCGCTGCACGCGCGCGACGCTGCGCCGGGGCCGGTGATCATCGACTGTTGCCCGCTCCTCAACGTGCTCTCGCTCAACGCGGTGTTCGCGGCCGACCTCCTGCTGGTGCCGGTGTCGGCAGACTTCCTTTCGCTCCAGGGCGCCGAGCAGGTCGAGCGTGCGCTCAATGCACTCGAGCCCGTGTTCAAGCGGCGCCTGCGGCGGCGCTATCTGCTCACACGCTACGACCCGCGGCGGCGGATGAGCGCGGCGGTCGTCGCGCGAATGGCGCAGGCATTGCGCGCAGACGAGGTCTGCGTCACGCGTATTCGGGAGAATGTGAAGCTGGCCGAGAGTCCCGCAGTGGGCCTGGACATCTTCCGCCACGCGCCGGACAGCCGCGGCGCGCACGACTACGCGGCCTTGTACGACGAGCTAGTGGGTGCCGGCTTTATGGATTGACGGCGAGGCGGCGCTGATCAGTCCGATCACGCCTTCGATATCGAGCGTGTCGACGCGACGCGGGACGGCCTGCTCGCGGCATTCGATGATTTCGCAGTAGTGATACATCTGGCGCAGGCGCCGCTCGGCATCGCCCTGCGTTGCGGCCATGATCAGGATGTTCTCCACCCGCTGGCCGTGCCGCGTCTTGATGTTGAAGCCGTAGCGAATCACGACTGCCTCCCCTTTTCCGGATCGCCGACCCCAGATTCAGGGCCGACCCCAGCCGCATCAAGGCGTTAGGTCCGGGCGCTGATATGATGGACAGATACAACATGCAAATAGCGTACCGCCACCCATTTTCATCCTGATGACGGATCACGCGTCCCGCCCCTCCGTCCAGCCGTCGCCCGACGGGGACTCCGAACTGCTTGATTCGTTGCGGAGAATGGGGTTAGTAAGCACTGACCAACCGGCGGCCTTGACGTCGCTGGCCGGGGGCGTTTCGTCGGATATCTATCGCGCCGAGCTGCCGGGGCGCGTCATTTGCGTCAAACGCGCGCTACCCCGGCTCAAGGTCGCCGCCGATTGGCGGGTGCCGGTCGAGCGCAACCGCTGGGAAGTCGAGTGGATGCGGGTGGCCGGCGGCATCGTCCCGGGCGCCGTCCCCGAGATTCTGGGTGAAGACCGCGAATTGCCGGCCTTCGCCATGGCCTGGCTGCCTCCGGACGAATACCCAGTCTGGAAGAAGCTCCTGGCGCAAGGCGAAGCCGATACGCGAACCGCCGCGGCCGTCGGCGACGTGCTCGGGCGCGTCCATGCCGGAACCGCCGACAAGCCGGACATCGCGGCGCGCTTTGCCACCGATGCGCTGTTCCAGGCCCTGAGGCTCGACCCCTACCTCGTGACCGCCGCCCGCGCGCACCCCGATCTCGCGCGCCCGTTGCTGGCGCTGGTGGCGACGACGGGTACCACGCGACGGGTGCTGGTCCACGGCGACTTCAGCCCCAAGAACATCCTGGTCGGCGGCGAAGGGCCGGTCATCCTCGACGCTGAATGCGCGTGGTATGGGGATCCGGCATTCGACTTGGCCTTCGTGCTGAACCACCTGTTGCTGAAAGGCGTGTGGCGCCCCGACCGGCGCAGCGACTACCTGGCGATGTTCGCGGCGCTGTGCGCGGCATATCGCACGCGCGTGACCTGGGAGCCGTGGACCGACCTGGAGGCACGCACCGCGGCGCTGCTGCCCGGTTTGCTTTTGGCTCGCGTCGACGGCAAGTCCCCGGTCGAATACGTGACCGACGAGCGTGACCGGGAGGCGATTCGCGTGTTCGCGCGCGCTCATCTGCAGCAACCGGCGAAAAGCCTGACGGCGCTGGCGCGTGCCTGGTCGCCGTGAACTGGCAAATGAGCGGCAAGTGAGTGGCAAATGAGGCGCCAATGAGCGGCACGGCGATTGCCCGCGTGCACGCCCGCCGCGTCTGGGACTCGCGCGGCCGGCCGACCGTGGAGGCCGAGGTCACGCTTCAAGGGGGTGCCAAGGGTCGCGCGATCGCGCCCGCCGGCGCATCGCGCGGCACGCGTGAAGCCGTCGACCTGCGCGATGGCGGAAGCTCCTTTGGTGGCTACGGCGTCGATCGTGCGGTAGCCAACGTGAACGGCCCGATCGCCAAGGCGCTCGCGGGCCTCGACGCGTGCAACCAGTTCGCCGTCGACACCACGCTCATCCATCTCGATGGCACGTCCAACAAGGCGAAACTTGGCGGCAACGCCACCGTCGCGGCGTCGCTCGCGGTGGCACAAGCCGCGGCCGCCGCGCGCGGCGTTCCGCTGTGGCGTCATGTCGCCGGCGACAGCGCCGTATCGTTGCCGCTTCCCGAGATCCAGATTTTCGGTGGTGGCGCGCATGCGTCGCGCGCACTCGACCTGCAGGACCTGATGGTGATGCCCGTCGGCGCGACCACGTTCAGCGACGCGATCGCCATGGTCGCCGAAATCTACCGTGCGGCAGGAACATTGATGGCGGACGCAGGAACATTGGCCGGCGTCGCGGACGAAGGCGGATTCTGGCCCGCGTTCACGACCAACGAAGAGGCGCTCGTCACGCTGGTGGGCGCCATCGAACGCGCGGGATTTCGCCCGGGCGTCGACGCCGCGCTGTCGCTCGATGTCGCGGCGTCCGAACTCCTCCGCGACGGCCGTTACACGCTGGCGCTGGAGCAGCGCACGCTCGACCACGACCAGATGCTGCGGATGTTCCTGAATTGGCTCGACCGCTACCCGATCGCGTCGATCGAGGATCCGTTCGGGGAAGACGACCGCGACGGCTGGATCGCGTTCGCGCGCGCCGCCGCGGGACGCGTGCAGATCGTCGGCGATGACTATCTTTCGACCCATGCGCCGCGCGTGACGGAGGCCGCGGCCGACCACTCGTGCAATGCGGTGCTGATCAAGGTCAACCAGGCCGGAACGCTGACCGAGGCGAAGGCCGCCCTCGATGCCGGCAAGCGCGCGAACTTCGGGACCATCGTTTCCGCGCGATCCGGCGAAAGCGAAGACGTCGCCATCGCCCACCTGGCGGTCGGCTGGAATGCGGGCCAGCTGAAAGTCGGCTCGTTCGCCCGCGGCGAGCGCACGGCGAAATGGAACGAGGTGCTGCGCATCGAGGAAGCGCAAGGGGGCGCAGCGCGCTATGCCGGCGCGTCGGCGCTGCCCAAATAGTCGAATTCGTTCGCGCCAGCGCATCGCCCGCACACGTGGACAAGTCGCCGACAACGCTGCTCCGGTCCTTCGGCACGCTGGTCGAGCGCAATTCGTGGGTCGCCGCGCTGGGACTCGTCGCGCTGACGTTGCTGGCGCATGCGATCGTCCTGGCCACGCCGGGGTTCCACTCCCACGACGAGTGGCAGAAGTTCGACCACATTCGCCTGCACGGCTTCGCCGACTTCGCGCGCGCGTACGGCATTCCGCGACCGGGACCGGAATTCGGCTATCCCGTACGGCCGATTGGGTTCCTGCAACAGGGAATCGGCGCGCTCTGGATGCAATCAGCGCCGCTTGCCTCGCACCTCGTCTCCGTCGCAAATCACGCGGCCGTCGCGCTGGTCTTCGTCTGGGTATTGCGCCGCGCGGGCGTGCCGGGCGCAACCGCCGCGCTTGCCAGCGCGCTCTTCGTGCTGTCGCCGCTCACAGCGATGGCCACCGGTTGGACGGGCGCGTCGTTCGACCAGTTGTACATCTTTTTTCTGCTGGTCGCGGCCGCCGCGATTGTGCGGCTTCCCGAGGAAGGCATGTCAGCCGCGCGCGCCGCGTGGATTCTTCTCGCGACGGCGGCCGCGCTGCTGGCCAAGGAAACCGCCATCGTTGCGCCGGGCATGGTGCTGTTGCTGGGCTATCTCGCGTGGTGCGCGAACCGCGAACGCTTTGCGTGGCGGCCTTTCGGCGCGGCGTTTCTCGTGACGCTGATACCGATCGTCGCGTATCTCGTCTATCGCGCGCCGGCGATTACCGCTTCATTTGCAGGGCACTCCACCCAGGAGTACACGCCGGACTTCTGGAACGCCCCCGACAATGCATGGCGGTTTTTTGCGTACCCGTTTCGCCTGAAGCTCGTCGACATTTCCCCGGCCGTGTTCCGCTCGCCCTGGCAGCCGCTGTTGGCAGGCACCGCGCACTTGCTGCTGGTCGGCGCCGTGCACGCGTTGTTCGGATGGCGTTGGGCCCTCGCGTATGTCGCGGCCTACTTCCTGTTCCTGTTGCCCGTGCTGGCGCTCCCCAATCCCGGTACGCAGTGCCTCTATGGCGCGGCGCTCGCGATGGCGCTCGCCATCGCCGCGACGCTGACCCGTCTGCTCGCCGCGAGGCGCCAAGGTGCAGCGTTGCTGATGACCGCGGGCGCCATCGCGCTTTTTGCCCACAGCCTCGTGATCCAGCGCGATTTGTACGAACAGGGTGAGTGCCAATCGCGATTCCTGACGAGCCTCGACGCCCTGCTGGCGCGGCAACCCGTCGCGGGAAACGCGCGCATCGTCGTCGTGCCGGAAGCGGGGGCGCCCACGCGCATTGCGATACGGTCCGTGGCGGTGCGCGAACCCTATACGGTGAATGGGCAATCCGTTGTCATGTTTGCCGGATCCGCGAGCGTGGATGGCGCGCCGCTGGACGCCAGTGCGCCGCGCGTGCGGATGACGACGACGTGCTCGCTGCGTCCGGAATAGTCGCAACCCCCAGGAGCTGTCGGCTGCCTCCTCAGCCCAGCAGGAAATCGGTCAACTCGACGAACCCTGCGCCCGCTTCCTGCTGCGTGATATAGCCGGGCGGCGTCGGGATCCGATCCAGGAACGGGCGGATGTTGGCGACCCCCACGGCATTGCGGAAGAACGCGAACATCGGCGCGTCGTTGGGCGAGTCGCCGACGAACACGAAGCGGTCGCGCTGTTCGTCGAGATCGATGCCGAAGACTTCGGCCAGGAGCAGGCGCGTCATCGCCAGCTTGTCGTAATCGCCGAACCAGCCGTTGACGTGGATCGAGCTGACCTTCGCAGTCAAGCCCTCCCCTTCCATCAACGCGACGATGCGATCGAGCGCCGCGCGCGGCAGCGGCGGCACGTCCTCGCAGAAGTCGATGGCCAGATCGGTCTCGCGGTAGAGTTGGTCGGACGCCAGCGCCGCGCCCGGCACCGCGCGCAGGACCTTCTCCCCGATGGCCGCAAGCCTGGCGCGATTCGCGGCGCGCTGCGCGTCGGATACGACGAAGCGCTTGACGAGCTTTTGCGCCGCGGCATCGTGATGCATGTAGAACGCGCCATTCTCGCCGACGACGGCATCCACCGGCCACATGCGCGCGATGTGGTCGCACCAGCCCGCGGGCCGGCCGGTGATCAGGATGACGAGCTTTCCCGCCACGCGCAATCGCGCCAGCGCCGCGTAGGCGTCCGCGGTGACGCGTCCATGCGTCGACAGCGTTTCGTCGATGTCGGCCAACACACCGCGAATGTCCCGGCGAACGTATTGCGGCATCTCGGCGAGCGGTCGCATCGTGCGCGCGCTCACGGCCGTGGCGCCGCATCGCGCAGCCATTGCGGCACCGGCGGCGGCTGCCACGCCGCAACGGCCGCCAGCGCATCATCGACATTGGCCGCGCAGGCCAGGAGCGCGCGATGTTCCGGCTTCAGCAATCCATCCGTCACCGCGCGATCGAGTTGCGCCAGGAAGGCGTCGAAAAAACCTTCGACGTTGACGATGACCACCGGCTTCACGTGGATGCCGAGTTGGTCCCAAGTGGCCATTTCGCACAGCTCGTCGAAAGTGCCGTAACCGCCGGGCAGCGCGATGAATGCATCGGAGAGCTTGGCCATCAGCGCCTTGCGTTCGTGCATCGTGGCGACGACATGGAGCTGGTGCAGACCCTGGTGGCCGACCTCACGCACCATCAGTTGTTGGGTGATGACGCCGATCACGCGCGCGCCAGCGTCCAGCGCGGACTGCGCGGCGATCTGCATCAGACCCACGCTGCCGCCCCCGTAGACAAGCGTCATGCCGCGCGCCGCCAGAGCGTGGCCGATCTCGCGGGCCGCAGCCGCATAGGCGGGCCGCGTTCCGGTATTCGATCCACAGAAGAGGCAGACACGCACGATGGGCGGCTGCGTACTCACGGCGGACACCTGCCGCGCGCATCGTCGCAATACGCCACGACCGCCTGGCGCTGCGTGTCCGTCATCGGCAGGCCGCACTTGGTGCGTCGCCACAGCACGTCATCTGCGCTGTGTGCCCACTCCTCGGCCATCAGGTAGTCGATTTCGCGCGCGGTGAGCCCGGCGCCGAAATCCTGACCCAAGTCGGCCATCGCGCGCGCGTCGCCGAGAATGCGCGCCACGCGCGTGCCGTGCCGGTGGGCGAGACCTTGCAGCAATTCGGCCGGCAGCTCGGGATAGCGTGCGCGCAATGCGGTCAAGAAGGCGGCTCGATCGCGATTGGGAAGATCGCCGCCGGGCAGCGGCGCAGCGCGGGTCCACGGAGGCTTCATGCCGGGGAAGAAAGGCGCCAGGTGCGCGAGCGCCGCTTCGGCCAGCTTGCGGTAGGTCGTGATCTTGCCGCCGTAGATCGACAAGACCGGCGCCCGTCCCGCGCCCGATTCATTTTTCATTTCACCTTGCGCTCCGCCGTCCAGCGCATCGACGCGGAACACGTAGTCGCGCGTCACCGCGGCAGGATCGGTCGACCCGTCGTCATGCAGCGGCCGCACGCCGCTGTACGTCCACACGACATCCTGCTTCGCGAGCGGCTTCGCTAGGTACGAGTTGACGAGCTGCAGCAGATAGTCGATCTCCTCTTCCGCGATCACCGGATGCTCGTAGGCGTCGACCGCGATGTCCGTGGTGCCGATCAGCGAGTAATGCTCGTGGTAAGGAATGATGAAGACAATCCGCTTGTCCGCGTTCTGCAGGATGTACGCGTGCTCTCCCGCGTGCACACGTGGAACCACGATGTGGCTGCCCTTGATGTGGCGCACGCCTTCCTTCGCGGGCGCCGCGTTGACGCTGTCCTGCACCTGCCTCACCCAGGGGCCGGCGGCGTTGACGATCCCGCGCGCGGTTACATCCTCCAGCGCGCGATCGCGAGCCTGCAGCGTGGCGCGCCACAGGCCGCCCTCGCGGCGCGCGCCGGTGACGCGCGTGCGCACGCGGATATCGGCGCCTTTCGCCTGCGCGTCGAGCGCATTGATCACGACCAGGCGCGCATCGTCGACCCGCGCATCGGCATAGACGAACCCACGCGCGAATTGAGGCTTCAGGCCCGCGCTCCAGGGGCTTCCCGCAAGCGTCACGCCGAACGACTTCGGCAGCGTCATCCTGCCGCCGAGATGGTCATAGAGGAACAGGCCCGCGCGGATCATCCATGCCGGACGCAGGTGCGCTTCGTGCGGCAAGACGAACGCGAGCGGCTCGATGAGATGCGGCGCATTGGCGAGCAGCACCTCGCGCTCCTTCAACGCCTCCGCCACCAGCCGGAATTCGAAATATTCCAGGTAACGCAACCCGCCGTGAATGAGCTTCGTGCTCGCGGACGATGTGTGCGCGGCGAGGTCGTCCTGCTCCGCGAGGAGCACCGACATCCCGCGTCCCGCGGCGTCGCGCGCGATCCCCGCGCCATTGATGCCACCGCCAATGACGAGCAGATCGAAGATAGGGGAAGCGGCGGACGTCATGGCGAAAAGCGGCGGCAAAGCGGTCGATTGTAACGCGCGCGATTTGCGGTAGGATGTTCGGTCCTGCGAGAGGAGGCTTCCCATGAACATCGTCCCCGAAATCGCCGCCCTCGACGCCGACATGCGCGGCTGGCGCCATCACATCCACGCCCATCCCGAAACTGCGTTCGAGGAGGCGCAGACGTCCGCATTCGTCGCCGAAAAGTTGGAGTCGTTCGGGCTCGAGGTTCATCGCGGCCTCGCGAAGACCGGTGTCGTCGGCGTGTTGCGCAATGGCGTGTCGAGCGACGCGGTGGGATTGCGTGCCGACCTCGACGCGCTGCACATTCTCGAAAAATCGGGCGTGGCGCACGCATCGACGCATGCCGGCAAGATGCATGCATGCGGCCACGACGGCCACACGTCGATGCTCCTTGGCGCTGCAAAGGCGATGGCGCAACGGAAGAACTTCGACGGTACTGCGTATTTCATCTTCCAGCCCGCCGAAGAAAACGAAGGCGGCGGCCGCGTAATGGTGCAGGAGGGTCTTTTCGACAGGTTCCCGATGAAGGCCGTCTACGGCATGCACAACTGGCCGGGCATGCCGGCCGGTACGATCGCGCTCCGTTCCGGGCCGTTCATGGGCGCCTACGACATCTTCGAGATCGTCGCGACGGGCAAAGGGGCGCACGCCGCCATGCCGCACCTGGGCCGCGATCCCATGCCTTTCGCCGCGCATGTGATCAATGCGCTGCAGACGATCGTCGCGCGCAACATCCATCCGCTCGAAGCGGGCGTGGTCAGCGTCACGCAGGTGCACGGCGGCGACACGTGGAACGTGATTCCACAGGAAGTGGTCCTGCGCGGCACGGTGCGCACGTTCAAGGAAGAAATTCAGGCGTTGATCGAGCGCCGGATGGGGGAAATTGTCGCGGGAATCGCATCGACTTTCGAAATGAGCGCGACACTGCGCTACGAGCGGCGCTATCCGGCGACCGTCAATTCGCCGGAGGAGACCAAGCATGCGCTGGCGGCGGCGGTCGCGCTGGTCGGCGCCGCCAATGTCGACACCGACCCGATGCCGGCGATGGCCTCCGAGGATTTCGCGTTCATGCTGCAAGCCAAGCCCGGCTGCTACATCTGGTTGGGTGGCGGCCGCGGACCGGACACGCCGAGCCTGCACAACCCGCACTACGATTTCAACGACGAAGCGCTTGCGATCGGCGCGAGCTACTGGGTGACGCTGGCTGAGCAGCAATTACCCGCGAAGGCGACGGTGCGCCGGGCAGCCTAGCGGCCGAATTGCATCAATTCAGGCCGGCTCGGCCTGCAGCCGCTCGCGCAGCACGGCCTTCAGCACCTTGCCGTAGTTGTTCTTCGGCAACTCGGGCACCATCTGATAGCGCTTGGGTCGCTTGAACCGCGCCATCTGCGCCAGGCAGTGCTGGTCCAGCACCTCCGGTGTGACGCAGGCACCCGGCTGCGCGACCACGAAAGCCACGACGACCTCGCCCCATTCCGGGTCGCGCGCGCCGACCACTGCCACCTCGGCCACGCCGGGTGCGGTCAGCAGCACTTCCTCGACCTCGCGCGGATAAATGTTGGAGCCTCCACTGATGATCAGGTCCTTGCTGCGGTCCTTGAGGGTCAGGAATCCCTCGGCATCGAGACAGCCCACATCACCCGTGTAAAGCCAGCCGTCGCGGATCGCGGCGGCCGTTGCGTCGGGGTTGCGCCAGTACCCGGCCATCACGCTGTCACCTTTGACCAGCACCTCGCCCACCTCGCCTTCCGGCAACGACACGCCGTGCTCGTCGGCAATGCGCACTTGCACGGGCGTCTGCGCGACGCCCACCGACGCAATTCGCTGCAGATAACGCGGGTGATTGGTGTCAGCCAGATGATGGCGCGACAGCGCGGTGGCGACCATCGGCGTCTCCCCCTGTCCGTAGATCTGCACGAACCGCGGACCCATGACCCGCAACGCCCGCTGGATGTCGGCCACATACATCGGCGCACCGCCGTACACGATCGTCTTGAAGGCGGCCGCACTCGCCTCGACGGAAATCTGCTTATGCTCGGCGTGGTCGACCAGCCGCTTGACGATGGTAGGCGCGGCAAAAGTGGACATCGGCCCCAGCGCCCAACCGAGCTCGAATAGTTCAGCCGGATCGACACCGCCCGAGGCAGGCACCAAATGCCGCGCGCCGGCGATCACATGCGGAATGGCGTAAAGGCCCGCACCGTGCGACATGGGAGCTCCGTAAACGATGGCGTCCTGCGGTGACACCGGGTCGACATCGACAAAATAGGTCAGGCCCATCGTCATCAGGTTACGGTGCGTGACCTGGACGCCCTTGGGCCGGCCGGTGGTACCGCTGGTATAGAAAAGCCACGCCGCATCGTCGGCGGCGCATTCGGCGACGGGCACCGCAAAGGCGTCGCTGACGGGTTCCAACAAGGCGTCGCATTCGACCGACTCGACGTCGATCTGCCGCTGCAACCCGGCCAGCGGCTCGGGCGCCACATCGCGGGTAACGAAGCCCCAGCGGACCTGCGCATTCCCGATGATCCACTCGGCCTCCTTCGCGTGCAGCTTGGCATTGACCGGCACGACCACAAGCCCGGCCCACCACGCTGCCCAGAGCAACTCGAGGTAGCGCGGGTGGTTGCGCATGAACAGCAGCACGCGATCGCCGGGCTGCATGCCGGCTTCGCGAAGGCGAATCGCCAGCCCGGCACTGCGTTGCGCCCATTGGCCGTAGCTAGCAAGGACGTCCGTGCCAAAGAAGATCGCGGGCCGCGCGGGCGACAGGCGCGCGTGGCGAAGCAGCAGGTGGGCCAGGTTCATCGGTTCGGTTGCAGTCGCCGAGCGGCCGATTGTACGATGGAGATGCCCGCTGTCGGCCGCGCTGCTCGAAATGGAGATCTAGCCCGTGACGATCGACTGGACCGCTTTCACACCCTGGCCCGCGCTGATCGGCGGCGTGGTCATCGGCATCGCCGCGGCGATCCTGGTGCTGTGCAACGGTCGCGTCGCCGGCATCAGCGGCATCGTCGGCGGACTCCTGCGCCCTGTGTTCCCCGACCTCAAGTGGCGCGCCGCGTTCATCGCGGGATTGCTGCTGGCGCCGGCGGCCTACGCGGTCTTCCGCGCGCTCCCCGCAGTGACGATCGATGCCGGGCATCCGACGCTGATCGTCGCGGGGCTGCTGGTTGGCGTGGGAACGCGCTACGCCGCCGGCTGCACCAGCGGACACGGCGTCTGCGGCATCTCGCGCGCATCTCCACGCTCGATCGTCGCGACGCTGACGTTCATGGCGGCGGGATTCGTCACCGTCTATCTCGTGCGCCATGCGCTGAACGGTTGAGGCGAACGATGCAGGCATTGACGGCGCTGCTGGCGGGCCTGGTGTTTGGTGCGGGCCTCATCGTATCGGGTCTGGTCAATCCGGCCAAAGTGCTGGGATTCCTCGACGTCGCGGGTCCGTGGGATCCATCGCTGGCTCTGGTGATGGCCGGAGCAGTCGCCGTCGGCAGCATCGTCTTCGCGGTCGCGGACAAGCGCAGCACGACGTTGATTGGCACACCGATGCTGTTGCCCGCCGCCCGCAATGTGGAGCCGCGCCTGCTGCTCGGCAGCCTGCTCTTCGGCGTCGGCTGGGGATTGGCGGGCTTTTGCCCCGGCCCGGCGCTGGTTGCGCTAGGAGCGGGCTATGCCAAAGCAGCCGTGTTCGTCGCGGCGATGCTGGCCGGCATGTTGGTCTTCGAATGGACCGAGCGCGTGCGGACAGGATCCGCGCCGGCTACAAAACCGCAGGTGGCGCGCGAGTAGCGGCGCCCGGCGCGAACTACGCCGTCGGCTTTGCCTTGCGGCCGGGACCCGCAGGCGGCACATAACCCGATACACGACATTGCAAAGCGTCGATCCTCTTGCCGTTTTCGAAGCGGGTCAGGCTGCACGTGATGACCTCCCGCGTCGCTTCAAGGTCGATCAACCGCCGGCGAACCGTTGCAAGAGGCACGCCCATCTCTTTGGCAATCTCCAAATCGAGGCGTTGTCCGTATTTTTTCAGGCATTCCAGGGTTTCGATCACGGGTCACCATCTCTTGTGGGCAGGAGAATTGGCCTCGCGACGCGCATAGGCGTCGGTCAATCTCCGGGGGGAACCGCTAATTTACCACAACTCAGGAGCTCGGGCGAGTCATCGCCGCCGGATCGATCCAGCGGTCGAAATCCTCGGCAGATACCAGGGCGAGTTTCAGCGCGGCCTCGCGCAGCGTCGTTCCGTGGTGATGCGCATACAACGCGATCTTCGCCGAGTTCTCGTAGCCGATGTGCGGGTTGAGCGCCGTGACCAGCATCAGCGAGCCCTCGACGTGCTCGCGGATGCGCTCGCGGTCGGGCTCGATCCCACGCGCGCACCGGAGGTCGAACGAGCGCACGGCGTCCCCGAGCAGCTCGATCGATTCCAGCGCGTTGTGCAGGATGATCGGCTTGAACACGTTGAGCTGGAAATTGCCCTGTGAGCCGGCGAACGCGACCGCCGCGTCGTTGCCGAATACCTGCACGGCGACCATCGTCAGCGCCTCGCACTGCGTCGGGTTGGTCTTGCCCGGCATGATCGACGACCCCGGTTCGTTGTCGGGGATCTTAAGCTCGCCCAATCCCGCCCGCGGGCCGCTTGAATACCAGCGCACGTCGTTGGCGATCTTCATCAATATGCCGCCCAACGTGCGCAACGCCGCGCTGACGTTCACCATCGCATCGTGGGCCGACAGCGCCGAGAATTTGTTGGGCGCCGAGACGAAGGGCTTGCCGGTGGCCTCCGCGATCTTTTTCGCAACGGCCTCGCCGAAGGCCGCCGGCGCATTGATGCCGGTGCCCACGGCCGTGCCGCCCAGCGCCAGCGGACATAGTCCTTCGCGCGCGTCGCGCACATAGCGCAGCCCGTCGTCGAGTTGCGCGACCCAGCCTCCGATCACCTGCCCGAGTGCGACGGGGGTCGCGTCCTGCAGGTGCGTGCGGCCCAGCATCACGACATCGGCGAATTCGCGCGCCTTCGCGTCGAGGGTTGCATGCAGCCCGGTGACCGCCGGCAACAGGTTGCGGTCGATTTCTTCGAGCGTGGCGATGTGCATCACGGCCGGGAACACGTCGTTGGACGACTGGCTGCGGTTCACGTCGTCGTTCGGGTGGATCGGCTTCTTCGACCCCACGACGCCGCCGGCCAACTGGATCGCGCGGTTGGCGATCACTTCGTTGGCGTTCATGTTCGATTGGGTGCCGGAGCCGGTCTGGAACACGACCAGCGGAAATTCGTCGTCCCAGCGGCCGTCGATCACTTCCTGTGCCGCGCGAATTATCAGGTCGGCCTTGTCCGCTGCGAGCTCGCCCAGCTCGACATTCGCCCGCGCCGCGCATTGCTTGACCAGCCCGAACGCGCGAATGACTGGCCGCCCCCAGCCGAAGCGCGTGCGGCCAATCGGAAAATTTTCGACGGAGCGCTGCGTCTGCGCACCCCACAACCGGGACGCATCGACGCGGACTTCGCCGAGCGCGTCCTTTTCCATTCGCGTGCCCTCCGCGTTCATCGTGTCCTTCCGTGCGCTAATTCGCCGCAGCAATGCATGATTCTAAGCCCGCGACCAGCGCATCCGCCATCGCGCGTCCGGTCATTCCTTGGGCAGGAGCCGGCCGCGGCGATCGTGGGCAACCATCTTCAGCACGGCCGCCGACGCCAAGCGGGTGCGCACGTTGTCCGCGCGCGACGTCAACACGATCGGCACGCGTGCGCCCATCACGATGCCTGCGCTGTCGGCGCCGGCCAGGTAGGTCAACTGCTTGGCCATCATGTTGCCGGATTCCAGATCGGGCACCAGCAGGATGTCGGCCACGCCTGCCACCGCCGACACGATATTCTTGGTCCGCGCCGCCTGCGGCGAGATGGCGTTGTCGAATGCGAGCGGGCCATCGAGGATGCCTCCCGTGATCTGGCCGCGGTCGGCCATCTTGCACAATGCGGCGGCGTGCAACGTCGACTCGATCTTGGCGTTGACGGTTTCGGCGGCGGAAAGTATCGCGACCTTCGGCTGCTCGATGCCGAGGATGTGCGCCAGGTCGATCGCATTGCGGCAGATGTCGGCCTTGGCATCCAGATCTGGCGCGATGTTGATGGCCGCATCCGTGATGAAAAGCGGACGCGGATACGCAGGCACATCCATGACGAAGACGTGGCTGATGCGGCGCGCGGTGCGCAGCCCGGCGGCGGCGGGCACCACCGCCTCCATGAGCTCATCGGTGTGCAGGCTGCCCTTCATCAGCGCCTCGACGTCCCCTTCGCGGGCCATTTCGACCGCGCGATCCGCGGCCGCGTGGCTGTGCGGCGTGCTCACGATCCGATACGGCGTGACGTCGACGCCGGCTTCGGCCGCTACCGAGCGGATCTTCGCTTCCGGACCCACCAGGATCGGCACGATCAGGCCGCGTTTCGCCGATTCGATCGCACCCACCAGCGAATCGTGGTCGCACGGATGGACGACGGCGCAGACGACTGGTTCCAGCGCCTCGCAGCGCTGCAACAGCCGCGCGAGGCCGTCGTTACGGCGCAGCACGACATCGGGCGTGGCGATGTCGGTGTAGGCGATGCGCTTCGACGGCGCCGCGACGGTCGCCGTGCCTTCGACCAGCACGATGGCGTCGGCATTCGTGCAGCGGCAATCGAATTCGATCCGGTTGCCCTCCGCGTGCTTTACGCGCGCCGTGACGGTGACGGTCAAGGTGTCGCCGGCGCGCACGCGCCCGGCGTACCGGAACTGCGTGCCGACGATCGCGCTGCCCGGGCCCGGCAGGCGGCGATTCAATACGCCGGCGACCAGTGCAATTGCGGCGGCGCCGGGCGCAGTGGCGACTTCGGCGGTAGCGTTGGGGGCGAGGTCCAAGTGAAACGTCTCGACGTCGCCCGCTGCCAGCGCCAAAGCTTCGACGTCGGTTGCCGTCAGCGTGCGCTTGACGGTCTCGCTCGCTCCGACCTCGATCTCGTCAAACGTCCGGTTCGTGAGCTGCCGCATTGCGCGAATGGCTATGGCTGTCGCAGTCTTCAGGTGCGCGCCGCGCGGCCGCGCGGCGCAGCGCGCGTGCGGGCCTTGCGCTGCGGAGGCGGCAACGCTGCGGGCGCTCTTGCTCCAACGCGCGCCGCGGCAACCGGCAGCAACGCGCGCAGTTCGGCCACGAGCTTTTGCTGCTTGTCGTCGAGATCGCCATGGATCTCGATGCGGTCGAGCAACGCGCGCGCGTGGCGCCTTTCCGCCGGCGTGCGCAGGAGCTTCGGCAGCGAGCGCTTGGCGCGTTCAGGCTCGAATTCGACGACGATGGTTTCCTCCTGCAGGAGCCGCCGGCGCTCGTCTTCCGACAAATGCGCGATCTCGCCCTCTGGCGACAGGATTTCGCGCGTCCGCTGCATCTGCGACAGGCGGCGCTGGCCCGGTCCGGCCTTGCTGATGAGCATCGCGATGCGCGCGAGCCCTTCGATGGCGCTGCCCTCCTCGATGGTGTCCAGCACTTCGCGCACGGCTGGCAGCGAGCGCGGATCGAACTTGCCCTTGCGCCTTATCTCCTCGCGTTCGTCGGCCATGTGCAGCGACAGCATGTTGCCGTAGACCTCGAAGAACGCCGCCTCCGACGCCGCATCGCGCAGTTCGCGATATCTGTCGAGCGACGCACTCACGAACTCGGACGCCAGTTTCTCCAGCTTGACGCCGTCGTTGTCCTCCGATCGCGGCTGGCGATTGCTCCGAGCCGCACTCGCCATGTACGGCAGCGCCCACAGGAATGGATTCTTGTCGGAAAAGGCCCAATATTGGACACGCAGCGGGTGGAAATTGCGCCTCGCCTTGGCCAGCCATTCCGGCGACAACTCGCGCACGAACGGCCGCGCCAGCAGCGAATACGCGCGCTCGCAGAGTTCCGACAGCGCGGCCACCGCCTGGAACGGCTTTTCGTCGACGCGGTCGAATTTCTGCAGCGAGCGCAGTTCCTCGACCTTGCGCTCCTTCAGCGTGACCTCGTAGCTCGACTTCCCCGTGCGCATCGAAGTGCTCCTCGATGTCCATGCCGTACAGGCCCGGCGGCAGTTGCTGGATGTACTTCAGCACCTCGACGATCTGCGCGTGCTCCTTCTTGGCCACCTTGCCGGAGACGAAGATGCCCAGGTGGCCCACGTCCTCATGCAGTAGGCCGACGATGGTCTGGCCGTTGGCCTTGATTTCCTCGGTCGACGAATAGACGTCGGCGATCCAGTTGAACGCCTGCTGCGGCGGCGTGATGTTGTCGCCCATCGATGCGAACACGATGATCGGCTGCTTGATCGCCTTCAAGTCGAAGTAGCGCCCGGGCCCCAGGCGCGCTTCGCCCGCGGAGAGCTTGTTGCCGACGAAGAGATTGTTGACGATCCAGCGGATCTCCTCCTCGTTGTAGGCGTAGAAGCCGCCCCACCAGCGCTCGAACTCGAGGAAGCGCTCCGGCTCGGTGTCGATGTTCTCGAACAGGTGATGCCACTTGTCCCAGAGCGAATTCGCGGGATTGAGATACTCGAAATTGGACACGAGATTCGCGCCGTCGAACTTGCCTGCGCCCAAGTCCGCCGAGAACAGCGAAAGCCACGCGCCGCCGAGAAGCCCACCCATGTAGCGCATCGGCGAATCGCCGTCGTTGCCCGACCAGTACGACATCGGCGCGCCGTTGATCACCAGCGGGCCCGCGATATCCGGCCGCGCGGCCGCGAGCATCATCACCGCCCAGCCGCCCTGGCAATTACCGATGATCACCGGCTTCTGGCTGCCGGGATGGCGCTCGGCGACGATGCGGATGAACTCGGCTTCCGCGTCGGTCACGTCGGCGAGCGTCTGGCCCGGAGACGGATCGGGAAAGAAGATCACGAAATAGACCGGATGGCCGGCGGAGAGCGCCACACCCACTTCGGAATCTTCCTTGGAGCCGCCGATGCCCGGGCCGTGGCCGGCGCGCGGGTCGACGATGACGAACGGCCGCTTGGTGTCGTCGACGACGATGCCCTTCGGGCGGAATGATGCGCACGAGCGCGTGGTTGGCGGGGCGCTCGTATTCGCGCGCGTCGGCGATCATCTCGTACTTGTATTT
>CAVWIM010000024.1:0-47951 GCA_963755065.1 uncultured beta proteobacterium | reverse complement strand
ACTTGGTCGCCTAGAGCTGCCGCTTCAACTGCGCCAGCAATTCCGCGTGGACCTTGAGATCGACGTCCTTTTGCAGGATCTTCGCGGCACCCGCCACCGCAAGGTCTGCCACCGCATCGCGCAATTGCTCCTTGGCCCGTGCGACTTCCTGTGCAATCTCGGCTTTGGCCGCGGCAACGATGCGATCGCCCTCCGCCTTGGCCTCGATCTTCGCCTGTTCGATCGTCTCGGACTTGAAGCGTTCGCCGGTAGCGACGATTTCCGCGGACTTGGCCTTCGATTCCGTCAACATGTCGGCGATCCGCTTCTCCGCGTTGGCAAGTTCCTTGCGTCCTTCTTCGCCCGCGGCCAGCCCGTCGGCGATCTGCTTCTGGCGCGTTTCGATGGCGCGCATCAGCGGCGGCCAGATGAAACGCGCGCAGAACCAGATGAAGGCCGTGAACGCCACGGCCTGCATGATCAGCGTGAGATTGAAGTTCATGGCGATGCCTGTACGGATAAGGAGATTTGCTACGTAGCCTTACTTGGGTACCTTATTTGGGTACCTTACTTGGGTACAACACTCAGCAGCGGGTTGGCGAACGCGAAGAACATCGCGAGGCCGACACCGATGATGTACGACGCGTCGATCAGGCCGAGCAGCAGGAACACTTTCGCCTGCAGCTGCGGCATCAGTTCCGGCTGACGTGCGGCGCCTTCCAGGAAGCGCGAGCACATGATGCCGACGCCGACGCACGCGCCGAGCGCGCCCAGACCGATCATGAGGCCGATGCCGATCGCCGTGTTGGACTGGATCATCGCCAGCAGTTGCGCATTTTCCATGGTGCTTTCCTTTCAGTTGCGGGTATATGAAACGTTATCGAACTCGAAATGACGGTGACCGGGAGAATGGATACAAACCGCCCAAGACAGGATCAGTGATGCTCCTCGCCCATCGTGATATAGACGATCGTGAGCATCATGAAGATGTAGGCCTGCAGCAGCACGATCAGGATGTGGAAGATCGACCAGCCGAGGTTGAGGACGCCGCTGAAAAAGGTGCCGTAGAGGCCGCTCGCCGCCCACATTCCCAGCAGCAGGAAGATGATTTCGCCGGCGTAGATGTTGCCGAAAAGCCGCAGGCTGTGCGACAGCGGCTTCGAGATCCACTCGACCATCTGGAACATGAAGTTGAAGGGCCAGAGCAGGAAGTGGTTGCCGAACGGCGCCACAAAGAGCTCCTTGGTCCAGCCGCCGATGCCCTTGGACTTGATGCCGTAGATGATCATCAGCGCGAACACCGAGAGCGCCAGCGCGAACGTCGTGTTGATGTCGGCGGTGGGCACCGGGCGCCAGTTATGCAGCCCGATCGCGCCCAGCGCGGCCGAGACGATATCGACGGGCAGGAAGTCCATCGCGTTCATCAGGACGACCCAGACGAACACGGTCAGCGCGATGGGTGCCACCCAGAAGCTTTCGCCATGATAGATGCCCTTGACCTGGTCGTTGACGAAGGTCACGCAGAGCTCGACGAACGCCTGCGTTTTCGACGGCACGCCCGCGCTCGCCTTGCGCGTCACCAGCCACATGAAGCCCAAACCCAGGAACCCCAGACAGGATGGACGTCACGATCGTATCGGTGTTGACGCTCCAGAAGCTCGTGTCGCCCACCTGCTTGACCATGAACGTCAGGTGGTGGGCGATGTACTCGGAGGGAGATTCGTAGGTGGGGCCGGCCATGAAATGGGTCGCAATGAGTGGTGCGTGTGAGTGATCGTGATACGCTCAGTTGCGCTCTAACAGGGCCACAGGGAACAGCAACACCGTGATCACGAAGCTTCCAAAAAATACCGCCGGGACGACATCCCTGTAGGTCAGCATCACCAGACAGAGCTGGAGGATGATCACGAGGATCTTGCTCGCCTCGGCCCGGAACAACGCGGCCACGGTGCCTCCCGCGGACCCGGGATTCGAAATCCCCATCACCACCGCAGAAACGACGAGTGCGGTGATATTGACCACGCCTCCCAAAACGGCCGACAGCGCCCCGTGCCACCCCAGCCAAAGCCCGGCCACGGCAGCCATCGCAACGGACGCTCCCGCCTGCCATTTCAGCACCCGGCGGATCGGCTTGGTCGAAAGTGGCGCTTCCATCGCCGCCCAAAATTGCCACGCAGTTGCCACAGCGACATCCTTTGAATCCGCGTCGCTGAACTGCGAAGCAAACCCGTTGATTTTAGCCGGTTTGGGCCGATGCTCGCAACGAGATGCTGCGACGCCATGACGCACGGCCGTTCGACGGACGAAGCTTGCGTCAGCCGCCCGAGAGCGCGGCCACGATCATGACGTCGGCTTCGACGGGAAGCGCGGCACCCGGATCCCGCTGCACGGTCGCATTCACGAACACCTGGATGTGCGGACGCAGCTTGCCCTGCTCGTCCTGCATCCGGAAGCGGATGCCCGGATGCGCCGACTCGAGCCCCGCCAGCAAGTCGCCCAAGGTCGGGGACGCGGAAGCGCATGCGACTGTGACCGCGGACGCGCCGTCGCAATAGGACCGCAGCGGCGACGGAATCGCGACATGAAATTCCAAGACGCGGGCTCCTGCCGTTAGCGACGCTACACCGCCTCGACGGCGTAGATGTGCGGGAGGTGCGCGGCCAGGCACTTCCACGTCCGGCCCTCGTCGCGGCTTCCCCACACTTCGCCGGACGTGGTGCCGAAATAGACGCCGACGGCGGGAAAGCGGTCGGCGGTCATCGCCTGGCGCTTCACCGTCCACCAGGTCTGCGCTTTCGGCAACCCTTCGGCCTGGCGCTTCCACGTCTTGCCGCCGTCGCGCGAACGGTAGGCGGCGGGTTTGCCGCCGGGGGAAATGCGCGGCCAGACATCGCTGCCATCCATCGGGAAGACCCACAGCGTGTCCGCGTCGTGCGGGTGCGGGACCATCGGGAAGCCCACATCGCCGACCGCCTTGGGCATGCCGGTGCCGATGTCCTGCCAGCGCGTCTGCGGGCGATCGAGCCGATAGATACCGCAGTGGTTCTGCTGGTACAGGCGATCGGGGTTGCCGCCCGCGAAACGCATGCAGTGCGGATCGTGCCCGTATTCCGGATCCGGCTGCGGCAGGAACGTCGCGCGCACGCCGGCGTTGAGCGGATGCCAGTCCGCGCCGCCGTCGGTGGATTCGAACACGCCGCCGCTCGACATGCCGATGTACATGTGCGCGGCGTCGCGCGGGTCGATGAGAATCGAGTGCAGCTTCGGCCCGTCAGGCGTGCCGTCCTGGTCGCCGCCGCACCATGCCTTGCGCTGCGGATGCGCGTTGAACCCCGCCACGCCCTTCCAGTTGACGCCGCCATCGTCGGAGCGGAACAGCCCCTGCGGCGACGAACCGGCAAACCAAACGTTCGGCTGCGACGCATGTCCCGGCGTCAGCCAGAACGTGTGATCGACGACCCGCCCGCTGCCGGGTTCGAACGCCGGCGGCGTGGCTGCCTCTTTCCATGTCTTGCCGTTGTCGGTCGAGCGAAAGACCGTGGGTCCCAAGTGCCCGGTGCGTGCGGCCGCCAGCAGTGTCTTGCCGTCCCGCGGATCCAGCACCGCGTGATGGACGATGTGGCCTAAGAACTGCGGGCCCGCGAGTTTCCACGTGCGGCGTCTGGCATCGGTTGCCAGCGTCCACAGCCCCTTGCGCGTCGCAATCAGGAGCCGCGCGCGCTTCGGGGCCTCGACGCGCTTGCCTCCCGGGCGTTTCGCTGCAATGCGCGCCATCGTGCTCTCCTCGCGACGAATTCGAAACCTCGAAAGTTACCGCTTCGCGATTGCCCCCGCAAGGCGTAGGCTTGAAATTTTTTTCATTGGCTGCAATCCTGCGCAGTCGACGTTTTCCGTGACGCACTTGAAAGGAGCATCCATGACGATCAAGGTCGGCGACAAGCTGCCCGCGGGCACGCTATCGGAGTACATCGAAGTCGAAGGCAATGGCTGCACGATCGGCCCCAACACGTTCAAGGTCGAGGACCTCGCCCGCGGCAAGAAGGTCGTCATCTTCGGGCTGCCGGGCGCGTTCACGCCGACTTGCTCGGCCAAGCACGTGCCCTCGTATCTCGCGAACTACGACAAGCTGAAGGCGAAGGGGGTCGACGACATCTACTGCATGTCGGTCAACGACGCGTTCGTGATGGGCGCGTGGGCGCGCGACCAGAAGGCTGGCGGCAAGGTCCACATGCTGGGCGACGGAAGCGCCGATTACACGAAGGCGCTCGGTCTTGAACTCGACCTGACCGCGCGGGGCATGGGCATGCGCTGCCAGCGCTTTTCGATGCTGGTCGACGATGGCGTCGTGAAGGCGCTGAACATCGAGGCGCCCGGCAAGTTCGAGGTGTCCGGCGGCGACACGATGTTGACGCAGGTTTAGCGCTGTTCCTTCCTTGCGAAAACGGCGGCTCGCGGGCCGCCGTTTTCTTGTTTTCGCGGCCGCATGTTCAACGCAGCTTGGCGAGAATCCCGTCCAACTGTTCGAGGCTTGCGTACGTAATGACGAGTTTGCCCGCGCCTTTCTTTCCGGCTTCGATCCTTACTTTCGCCCCAAGCCTTTCCGCGAGTTCGGTTTCCAGGCGCGCGGTATCGGTATCGTGGCCACGCTGAACGTTGCGGCGCGCCGCACGTTTCGCCGGATCGAGCTGCGCGGCGACTAGCCGTTCCGTTTCGCGGACCGAGAGATTGCCGTTGACGACGCGCGCGGCCATGGCCGCCTGTTGTCCAACCGGCAGCGCCAGCATCGCGCGCGCATGGCCCATTTCCATTCCGCCGTTGAGCAGATATTCCTGCGCGGGCTTTGCGAGCGACGTCAGGCGCAGCAGGTTCGTGACCGCGCTGCGGGAACGGCCGACCGCCTTCGCCGCCGCTTCGTGCGTCAGGCCGAATTCCTCGACCAGCCGCTTGAGCCCCATCGCCTCCTCCAGCGGATTGAGGTCCTCGCGCTGGATGTTCTCGATCAGCGAAAGGGCGAGCACCGACTGGTCCGGCACGTTCTTGACCAGCGCCGGCACCTCGGTGAGTCCCGCGCGCTGCGCCGCGCGCCAGCGCCGCTCGCCTGCGATGATCTCGAAGCTGCCGCCTTCCACCGGGCGCACGAGGATCGGCTGCATCAGGCCTTGCTCGCGAATGGAATCGGCGAGCTCGTTCAGCGCCGTCTCATCCATTCGCGTTCGCGGCTGATACTTGCCCGCCTTGATCCGGCCGATGGCGAGCGTCTGCAGCGCCTCGCGCGGCGCCTCCTCGTGGCCGCCGGACAACAGCGCATCGAGTCCGCGGCCCAATCCCTTCGGTCGAATCATCGGAATATACCCAAATGAGCTAAATGAGGGTCTTCATGCGGCGGCCGATGCGGCGGTGCCGGCCGCGGTGGCCGCCTCGCGCGCCTCGATCCGGCGCAGCATTTCGCCGGCGAGCGCGAGATACGCGAGCGCACCTTTCGATTGCGGCTCCAGCTTGAACACCGGAATGCCGTGCGACGGCGCTTCGGCGAGCCGGATGTTGCGCGGAATGATCGTGCGATAAAGCTTCTCGCCGAAATGCTTTTCGAGCTCGGCGGCGACGTTGAGCGCGAGCGTGTTGCGCGGGTCGTACATCGTGCGCAGCAGGCCTTCGATTTCCAGCCCTGGATTCAAGTGCGCGCGCACTTTCTTCAGCGTCTGGATCAGGTCCGAGAGGCCCTCGAGCGCGTAGTACTCGCACTGCATCGGTATCAGCACGGAGTCCGCCGCGCACAAGCCGTTGAGCGTGAGGAGCGACAGCGAGGGCGGGCAGTCGAGCAGGATGAAGTCGTAGTCGGGTGCGACTTCGCTGATCGCGGCCTTCATCTGCGACAACGCTTCGGAGAGCGCATCCTTGAGCCGCGTTTCGCGCTCAGGGAGGTCGACCAACTCGATCTCGGCGCCGGCCAGTTCGCGATTCGCGGGTACCAAGTCGAATCCGCCCGACGGCGAGGCCACGCGCACGTCCGCGATCCTGCGCTCGCCCAGTAGCACCTGATAGACCGTGGCTTCGAAGGCGCGCTTGTCGAGGCCCGAACCCGTGGTCGCGTTGCCCTGCGGATCGAGGTCGACCAGCAGCACGCGCCGCTTCATCGCGACCAGGCTTGCGGCGAGATTGACCGCGGTGGTCGTCTTGCCCACGCCGCCTTTCTGGTTGGCCACCGCGATGATGCGCGTCATCGCGCTTTGCTTTCATCGGTTGCGCTGCGTTGCAGGATGATCAGGTGCCGCGCCGCATCGAGGCCGGGAACCTTCAACACCGGTGATGCCAGCACGGCGAATGCTTTCGGCAAGTGCGCGAGCTCTTCGTCCGGATGCACGCCTTTCATCGCGAACATTTTCCCGCGAGGCGCCACATGTCGCGCGGCAGCGGTCGCAAACGCCGTGAGGTCCGAGAACGCGCGCGAAATCACGATATCGAAAGGCAATGGCGGCGCGTAATCCTCGATGCGCACCGCGTGCGATTCGACATTGGCAAGTCCCAATTCGATCGTCGCCTGCAGCAGAAACGCGCCCTTCTTTTGGTTCGCATCGACCAGGGCGACGTGCGCATCGGGCCGCGCGATCGCGAGCGGAATTCCGGGAACGCCGCCGCCCGACCCGACATCGAGGATGCGCAATCCGGCGGTTGCGGGAAGATGCGGCGCCACCGCCAGGGCATCGAGCAGGTGATGCGTGACCATTCGCTGCGGTTCCCGGATCGCCGTCAGGTTGTACGTCTTGTTCCACTTGGCCAGCAGCTCGAGATACGCGGTGAGCTGCGCGCGTTGCGCCGCGCTCAACGCCAATCCGAGCGCTTTGACCCCCGAAGCGAGTTCGACGTCGTGCGCCGGCGCCTCCACCTGTGCCACCGACGTCATGCGGACAATGCTTCCGCGCCACGCCTCGCGGCGGCGCCGCTTTTGAGGTGAACGAGCAGGAGCGAGATGGCGGCCGGCGTGATGCCGGAAATGCGCGCGGCCTGGCCGATGGTTTCCGGCTTGTGCAGGTTCAACTTCTGCTGCACCTCGGCCGACAACCCGCGCACCGTGCGGTAGTCGAGATCGGCTGGAAGCCGCGATGATTCCAACTCCAGGTTGCGCGCGATTTCGTCGTGCTGGCGGTCGATGTAGCCCGCGTACTTGGTCGCGATCTCGACTTGCTCCGCAACTTGCGGATCCGGCGCAGGCGCGCCCGTGCCCGGCAACGTGTGCAGCGACGCATAGGTCACGTTTGGCCGCCGCAGTAAGTCAGTAAGCGCATACTCTCTGTCAATGGGTTGCCCCAACACGCGTTCGGCGTCATGGCGAGCAACGATGTTGGGATTGACGAACGTCGTCCGCAGGCGTTCGAGATCGGCGGCAACGGCGTCGCGCTTGCGCGCAAATGCGTCCCAGCGGGCGTCATCGACCAACCCCATTCGGCGCCCGTGTTCGGTCAGACGCAGGTCGGCGTTGTCCTCGCGCAGTTGCAGCCGGTATTCCGCGCGCGACGTGAACATTCGGTACGGCTCGGACACGCCGCGCGTGATCAGGTCGTCGACGAGCACGCCAAGATAGGCCTCGTCGCGGCGCGGGCACCAGCCGTCTTCGCCGCGCACGTGCAGCGCGGCGTTGATGCCGGCAAGGAGGCCCTGGGCGGCGGCTTCTTCGTAGCCCGTCGTGCCGTTGATCTGGCCGGCGAAGAAAAGGCTCCGGATCGCCTTGGTCTCGAGCGTGGATTTCAGTGCCCGCGGATCGAAGTAATCGTATTCGATCGCGTAGCCCGGCCGCAGGATGTGCGCTTCCGCGCAGCCCGGCATCGAGCGGACGAGTTCCAGCTGCACGTCGAAGGGCAGCGACGTCGAGATCCCGTTGGGATAGATCTCGTGCGTGTGCAGGCCCTCGGGCTCGAGGAAGATCTGATGGCTCTCGCGCTGGGCGAAGCGCACCACCTTGTCCTCGATCGACGGGCAGTAGCGCGGCCCGACACCTTTGATCACCCCCGAATACATGGGCGAGCGATCGAGCCCGGCGCGGATGATCGCGTGCGTCTGCGCGTTGGTGTGCGTAATCCAGCACGGGACCTGCCTCGGGTGCATCGCGCGCGTCGCCCATGAACGAGAACACGGGCGCAGGGTCGTCGCCCGGCTGCTCGGCCAAGGCGGAGAAGTCGATCGTGCGGCCATCCAGGCGCGGCGGCGTGCCGGTCTTGAGCCTCCCCGCGGGCAGCTTCAATTCGCGCAGCTTGGCCCCCAGGCGCTTGGCCGGCGGGTCGCCGGCGCGGCCCGCCTCGTAGTTGTCGAGGCCGACATGGATCAGCCCCGACAGGAACGTGCCCGTCGTGAGCACCACGGCATCCGCATGGAAGGTCAAGCCGATCTGGGTCACGACCCCGACCACCGTGTCGCCCGCGAGCAGCAGGTCGTCCACGGGCTGCTGGAAGAGCGTGAGATTCGGCTGGCCTTCCAGGCGGGTGCGGATTGCCTGCTTGTAGAGGATCCGGTCGGCCTGGGCGCGGGTCGCCCGGACCGCGGGCCCCTTGCTCGAATTGAGGATCCGGAACTGGATGCCCGCCTCGTCCGTTGCGATGGCCATCGCACCGCCCAGCGCATCCACTTCCTTGACCAGGTGGCCCTTGCCGATGCCACCGATGGAAGGGTTGCAGGACATCTGGCCCAGCGTTTCGATGTTGTGCGTGAGCAGCAGCGTGGCGCGGCCCATCCGCGCGGCCGCAAGCGCGGCCTCGGTGCCCGCATGGCCGCCGCCGACGACAATCACCTCGAAACGTTGCTTGAAGTCCATGATTTTAAATGGGAATTGCGTTGCCACCGCGAACCGGCCTCGCGGGCTTGATTTTACGCGATCCGGACGTCCGCCGATAGCGGCTTGTTTCACGTGGAACTGCGCGCCGGCCTCGGGGGCGAATTCCCAAAACGATGCGTTGCCTGTCAAGGTTCCACGTGGAACACGCCCCGCGCCAGGCGCCTGAAGCGGAGGGGTATTTCTTGAAAGGCCAGCGTGCGGCGCGCTGCGAGGCAGTGATTGCTCACTCGCCACCGCCTTCCGCTTTCGTTCAAGACATGAGTTTGGTGCCCAACCGCTCGCGTTCGGCCTGCAGCGCCGATGGGCGTTTGGCTCCCAGCTTGGCGAAGAGTTCGTCATGCGACGCGAGTTCGCGCTGCCATTGCGCGCAGTCGACTTTCATCGCGCCCGCAAACCGGTCCGCGTCGAAATCCGTACCGGCCCAGTTCAAGTCGGCGTAGGAGGGTGCCAGACCGGTCGCGGTTTCTTCGGCATGCGCGCGCCCGGCGCAGCGTTCGACGACCCATTGCAGCACGCGCATGTTCTGGCCGAAGCCGGGCCACACGAATTTGCCGTTCGCGTCCTTGCGGAACCAGTTCACGCTGAAAATGCGCGGCGGGTGCGCGACGCGCCGGCCCATGTTCAGCCAATGCTGGAAATAATCACCGACGTGATATCCGCAGAAGGGCAGCATCGCGAACGGGTCGCGCCGCACTTCGCCCACGGCGCCGGTTGCGGCGGCGGTCGTTTCCGAGCCCATCGTCGCCGCCTTGTACACGCCCTCTTCCCACGTGTGCGCTTCGCTGATCAACGGAATGGTGTCGGAGCGGCGTGCGCCGAAGATGAACGCGGAAATCGGAACGCCTTGCGGATCGTCCCAGGCGGGATCGAGTGACGGACACTGCGCCGCGGCGACGGTGAAGCGCGCATTGGGGTGCGCAGCTTTGCGGCCGTTCCTGCCATCTTCGGGCGTCCAATCCTTGCCCTGCCAGTCGATGAGATGCGCGGGCGGCTCCTTCGTCATGCCCTCCCACCATACGTCGCCGTCGTCGGTCAGCGCGACGTTGGTGAAAATGACGTTTGCCCGCAGCGTATCCATCGCATTCGGATTGGACTGGTACGACGTGCCGGGCGCGACGCCGAAATAGCCGGACTCCGGATTGATCGCGCGCAGATAGCCGTCGGGCCCGGGCTTCAGCCAGGCGATGTCGTCGCCGATGGTCGTGACCTTCCAACCTTCGCATCCCGCCGGCGGGATCAGCATCGCGAAATTGGTCTTGCCGCAGGCGCTCGGGAACGCCGCCGCGACGTACTTCTTGTCGCCCTGCGGCGATGTGACGCCGAGAATGAGCATGTGCTCGGCGAGCCAGCCCTGGTCGCGACCCATGACCGAGGCGATGCGCAGCGCGAAGCACTTCTTGCCGAGGAGCGCGTTGCCGCCATAACCCGACCCATAGCTCCAGATCTCGCGCGTCTCGGGAAATTGCACGATGTATTTCTGGTCCTTGTTGCACGGCCAAGCCGACATCGCGCTGCCCGACGGCCAGCGGCGCGCCGACGGAGTGCACGCACGGCACGAACACGCCGCTTGCGCCCAGCACGTCGAACACCGCGCGGCCCATGCGCGTCATGATCCGCATGTTGATCACGACATAGGGGCTGTCGGTGAGCTCGATGCCGATGTGCGCGATCGGACTGCCCAACGGCCCCATCGAAAACGGAACCACGTAGAGCGTCCGCCCACGCATGCAGCCGGCGAAGAGGCCGTTCAGCGTGCGCCGCATTTCCATCGGCGCGACCCAGTTATTCGTGGGCCCGGCGTCGTCCTGCTTCTCGCTGCAGATGAACGTGCGGTCCTCGACGCGCGCGACGTCGGAGGGATCCGAGCAGGCGAGGTAGCTGCCGGGGCGCCTCGAAGGGTTGAGCTTCGTCAGCGTGCCTGCAGCGACCATCTCCGCGCACAGCCGGTCGTATTCGGGCTGGCTGCCGTCGCACCAGACGACGCGGTCGGGCTGCGTCAGCGCGGCGATTTCTCGCACCCAGCCCATGAGACGGGCATGGCGCACGTAGGAGGGCGCACCAACGGATGCCGCGAGGGTGTCCAGCGATTCGGGTTGGTTCATCGTGACGTTTGGAAACTGAGGGGCAACTGAAGTAAGACCGCGGCGGGAGAACTTCTACGCCGCTGTCTCGATGGAAAACTCGCGCAGCGGTAACGAATGATTTTACTCCGCCGGATTGTCCCAGCGCACTGGTTGGGCGGCCTTACCGATTTGCGACAATGAACAGGCGCCGGAAGGGAAAGAGGGTGCTCCCGTCATTTCGCGCGGGATATGCGAGCGCCAATTCCCGCATGTAGTCGTGCAGGAATTCGATGCGTTCGCCCTCGCTCAGCGCGGCGAGGAACGGCACGAGCCACGTGCCCTTGGTCCACGCCGCGACCGCATGCTCGCCATCCTTTCGCGGCGCGAGCACCTGCAGGTATTCAGTCAGCCAGATATCGATGCTCGTCATCAGCGGCGAGAGCCAGCCGAAATAATCGGCGGCGGCGGCTACCGGCGGCTCGCGCACCACCGAAGCCAACTTCGCTCGCCAGCGTTCAGTGCGCGCGAGGGCCGCGATGCTCGTATGCGACGGCGCGCGAAAGTTGTCCGGCATCTGCACGGCCAGCACTCCTCCACGGGCCACCATCGCCGAAACGCGCGCGAACAGCGCAGCGTGGTCGGGAAGCCAGTGCAATGCCGCATTGCTGTAGACCAGGTCCACCGGCGCACCGGGCTGCCACTGGGCCAGGTCCGCCGCGACAAATGTATAGCGCGGGTCGGACTGTGTCGCCGTGCGCGCAGCGTCGAGCATTTCCGGCGAACTGTCGACGCCGGTGATGCGCGCGTCCGGCCAGCGCTCGCCCAGGATCTTCGTCACGTTGCCCGCGCCGCACCCCAGATCCACGATCGTTCGCGGCCGGTCGAGCGGCACGCGCGCCAGAAGATCGAGCGCCGGCCGCAGGCGCTCGCCGGCGAACTGCAGGTATTGCGCGGGTTGCCACGGCATCTTGCTTCTCCTTTTCCTTATGTCCGTCGCTACCTATTCGTTCCCTTCTTCATTTCCGTTCATCCCTGCTTCGCCGGCGATCCACCACGGTTGCAGGCGCGCGAACACAGGCACGGTGGTGAGAAGGATGACCACGACGCGCGCAACGTGAAAGGCCGTGACCAGCGGCACGCCCAATTGCAGCACTTTCGCCGTGATGCACATCTCGGCGATGCCGCCGGGCGCAGTGCCGAGCACCAGCGTCGCCGGGTGCAATCCCGACGCATACGCGAGGCCCGCGCCGAAAACGGCGGACAGCACCATCGCCAGCACGACCGATATGACCACCGCGCTGACGAACCGGTGCGCGCCCTGCAGGAAATCGCGTTGAAAGCGCGAACCCAATGCGCACCCAAGTAGGAATTGCCCGAGATTCGATGCCCATTGCGGCATGGCGGAGAGGTCGATTTGCATCGCGGTCAGTGGGATCGCCACCGCCAGCGAGCCCAGCACGAATGCGTTGGGAACGCGGAAGCGATGGAAGACGAAACCGCCGATGGACGTGACGGCCATCAGCAGCACGAACCCTTGTGGAACGAACGACTTCGCCCCTTGCACATAGGGGTCCGCACCGTGCACGCCCAGCAATGTGTAGATGGCCGGGATGACGGCGACGACGATCAGGATGCGCAGGCTCTGCGCGGCGGCGACGCGATCGACGCGTGCACCGAAGCGCTCGCCCAGCACCGCCATTTCCGCCGCGCCGCCAGGGACGCTGGCGAAAAGCGCCGTCGTGCGGTCCAGTCCGGCCATTCGCGCCAGCCCGAGCGCCGACACGTAGCCCACCGCCACCGCGAACACCGCGCCCGCGAGCAGCAGATGCCAGAGTCCCGCGACTTCGCGTACCACCTGCGGCGTAAAATAAAGGCCGAGCGATGTCCCGATGATCCACTGTCCGCCGTAGCGCACCGGCGCCGGGACGCCGAGATCGAAGCCGGAGACGCGCAGGAACGCAAGCGAGAACAGCGGCCCCAGCATCCACGGAATCGGCGTGCGCATCCACGCGCACACATAGCCTGCTGCGGCGCCGATAGCGAGCGCCAGCAGGGCGTTGCCGATCCCGCGGCGCGTCATTACCGGGCCCCTTGCTTCGCTGCGGCGGCGCTATTTGCCAATGCAGAAACGCCCGAAGATGACGCCCAGCAAGTCGTCGGCGCTGAATTCGCCGGTGATCGCGGAGAGCGCACTTTGCGCCTCGCGCAATTCCTCGGCGAAAAGTTCGATCGGCGGAGGATCCAGCGCAACTTGCGCGGCGGCCGCGGCGAGATGCGCCGACGCCGCGAGCAACGCCTGCACATGGCGTTCGCGGGCGAGGAACGTGTCCTCGGTCGTGGCCTCGGCGCCGACGACTGCGAGCACTTCGCGTTCCAGCAGATCGACACCCGCGCCGACGTGCGCGGACAGCCATACATGCCGGCGCGCGGCGCCCTGGCCTTCGCGTACTGCCGACATCGGCGCAATGCCCGCCAAGTCGGTCTTGTTGTGCACGACCACGCGTGCCATCGCGGGCGGCAGGCGCGCCAGGATTTCGCGATCCTCGGCCTCGAGCGCGTCCGCACCCGCGCGCGCATCGACCAACACCAGCACGACGTCCGCCCGTTCCACCGCCGCCCAGGCGCGCTCGATGCCGATCGTTTCCACCGGATCGTCGGTGTCGCGCAATCCCGCCGTGTCGACGACCGTCAACGGGATGCCCGCGATCTCCACGCGCCGCTCGACCGTGTCCCGCGTCGTGCCGGCCACGGGCGTGACGATCGCGGCCTCCTCGCGCGCGAGCGCGTTCAATAGGCTCGACTTGCCGACGTTGGGACGTCCGACCAGCACCACCGTCAGGCCTTCGCGCAACAGCGCGCCCGTCTTCGCGCGTGCGAGAACTTGCGCGAGCGTCGCGCGAATCGCCGCCAGTTTCGCGACGACATCGCCGGCACGCAGGAACTCGATGTCCTCGTCCGGGAAGTCGAGGGTCGCTTCGGTGAACATCCGCAATTCGGTCAGCGCATCGACGAGCCCGTGCACGTGCTGCGAAAACTCGCCGCTCAAGCTGCGCGCCGCCGCACGCGCGGCGGTGGCTGTGGCCGCGTCGATGAGATCGGCCACGCTTTCAGCCTGCGCCAGGTCGAGCTTGCCGTTGAGGAACGCGCGCTTCGTGAATTCGCCGGGTTCCGCGATGCGCGCGCCCAACTCGACGCAGCGTGCCAGCACCAGCCGCAAAACTGACGGTCCACCGTGCCCGTGCAATTCGAAAACGGTTTCGCCGGTATAGGAGGAGGGCGCCGGGAAATAGAGCGCCAGGCCCTGGTCGAGCGGCGCGCCCAGCGCGTCACGGAACATTGCCACCGTGGCGACACGCGGCGCCGGGACCGCGCCGGCCAACCCCTCGATCAATGCACCAAGGTCGGCGCCCGATACGCGCACGATTCCGACGCCGCCGCGCCCGGGCGGCGTGGCAATTGCGGCGATGGTGGGCGGCGCAACGACGGGCGGCATTTCGCGTTTATAGCGTATCGCCCGCCAGACGCGAAACGGGCCAGCATCGCGCCGGCCCGTTCGCATGCGCAGTATTCCCGGTCAGCGGCGCTTCGCCGCCGCGGCCGCCGCTTCGCCGCCGATCACCCGGTTCATGTGCCACTGCTGGAAGATCTGCAGCGAATTGTTGATAAGCCAGTACAGCACCAGGCCCGACGGGAAGAACAGGAACAGCACCGAGAACGCGATCGGCATGATCTGCATCACCTTCGCCTGCACCGGGTCCGTGATAGGGGTCGGCGATAACTTGACCTGCAGGTACGCCGTGACCGCGTAGATGACCGGAAGCACGTAATAGGGATCCGGCGCGGACAGGTCCTTGATCCAGAAAATCCACGGCGCATGGCGCAACTCGACCGCCGAGAGCAGCACCCAGTACAGCGCGATGAACACGGGGATCTGCACCAGGATCGGCAGGCAGCCGCCGAGCGGGTTGATCTTCTCCGTCTTGTACATCTCCATCATTTTGATCTGCAGCTGCTGCTTGTCGTTCTTGTACTGCTCCTGCAGCGCTTTCATCTTCGGCGCGATGACTTTCATCTTCGCCATCGAGCGGGCGCTGGCGTGATTGAGCGGGTAGAACGCGCTCTTGATCATGATCGTCATCACCACGATCGCCCAGCCCCAGTTGCCGAGGATGCCGTGCAGCCACTTGAGCAGCCAGAAGAGCGGCGCGGCGAGGACGGTGAAGATGCCGTAGTCGACGACCAGGTCCAGCCCCTTGGCGGTCTTTGCCAGCGACTCCTGGTCCTGCGGACCGACGTAGAGGGGGACGCGAAGCTCGCCGGTCGCGCCCGGCGCGATGGTCCCGACCGGTACGATCACGCCGGCCGCGTAGAGCCCGTTGTCGAGCTTTTTCGCGTAGAACTCGCGCGGGATCTTCTTCTCGTCGGACGGTAGCCACGCCGCGACGAAATAGTGCTCGATCATTCCCACCCAGCCGTTGTCCGCGGTCTTCTGGTACGGGAGTTTGCGTGACGGGTCGGCCGCGAGCTTGTCGATGTCGCCGAATTCCACTTTCTGGTACTTGCCCTGCTCGGTGTAGACGGCCGGACCCACGAACGCCGATGGCGCGCCCCAGCTCGGCGCCACCGGCTGCTTGGTGTCGCGGGTCAGCTGGAAATACGCGTACGGCGACAACGGTGTGCTGCCGGCATTGGTCACATCGAAGGCCACGTCGATGACATAACTGCCGCGATGGAACGTCAATATCTGTTCGATCCTGGCGCCGTTCGCCGCCGTGGCGACAAGCTTTAGCTCGACGCGATCCGCACCGGGGGCGAGGTCGCGCGGACCTGGAAGCGCTTCGTAGACCGTGCGGTGGTTGGGCAATCCCTCTCCCAGCAGGCCGGCCTGCGCGACATAGGTGCGCTCGGCATTGCGCTGCAACGCCAGATACGGCCTCGTCTCGTCGTTGATGTCGTGGTGCTGGCTGAGCGCGATCCCCGCAATGACGCCGCCCGCAGTATCGACTTCGGCCGTGTAGAGATCGGTGCGGATGGTGATCGTCTGGCCCTTGGGCGCCGCATCGACTTGCGCCGGAACAGCACCGGGCACGGCCGCGGTTCCGGGCGCAATGCCGGCCGAGGGTGTCGGCAGGTCTTTCGCCGCCGGCGCTTCGTTGCCACCGCGCGCGACTTGCTGCGCCGGCGGCGCGACCGGCACGTGCGCTTTCTGCCATTCTCCCCACAGCAGGAAGGCGGAGAAGGAAAAGACGATGAACAGGATGATGCGTTGCGTATCCATGGAGACTCTAGCGGGTGCGTGGCGCGCGGTGTGATGTGATCAATGCGCAATCAATCGGGAACGGGATCATAGCCACCGGGGTTATACGGGTGGCAGCGCGCAACGCGTTTGACCGCAAGCCACGAGCCGGTCAGCGCACCGTGCTTCTCGACCGCCTCGCGTGCGTATTCGGAGCAACTCGGCGCAAACCGGCAATGCGAACCCAGCAACGGCCGCACCAGGTATTGGTACCCGCGTATGCCGGTCAGCAGGACCGCCTTCATCGCTGTGCAACCAGCTCAGCCAGAAGGCTCGCCGCCTCGGCCACCGCCGCATCGAGTTCGACGGGGTTGGCGACTTTCTTCACGCGCAGGATGACGTCGTACGCGGCGAGGGCCGGGCGTAACGCGCGCACGAGTTCGCGCAGGCGGCGACGCAGGCGATTGCGATCGACGGCACGGGGGAGCGTCTTGCGTCCGATGACATAGCCGACGCGACCGGGTATCCGGGCGGCGGTGGCGGCAACCAGTTGCACGTGGAGGCGTTCGCTGCGGCGCCCTTCGCGAAACACCGCCTCGAATGCGCCGGGGCTGGTGAGACGAAACGCCCGGCCATGGAGCCGGGCGTCGGGCACTGCACACGGGTTCGTCAGGGCGATTGTCAGGCAGTCAGGTTCTTGCGGCCCTTGGCGCGGCGCGCCGAGAGCACTTTGCGGCCGCCGGCCGACGCCATGCGCGCGCGAAAGCCGTGCTTGCGGGCGCGGCGGATCTTGGAGGGCTGGTAGGTGCGTTTCATCGCTTTGCCTTGACTGAAAGTATCGTGCCGAAATGTGGCGCAAAAGCCTTATATTAGAGCGCGTTATGACCTTGTCTGTCAATCCTGGCGCAGCGCATCCCCTCCGCGCGGCGCGGGTGCGAGCGATTACTCTCGCCGGCGGGCGCGGCGAGTCCGACAGGGGCCTGTCGTATTTCCGCCACCTCGAATTCCTGTGGATAACTGGAGCGTCGCGGAATACAATCCACAACCCCGAGCCTCCGAATTGCCGGACGCGCGGGCCCTGCCGATACGATCGCCAGGGGCCGTTCCACCCAAACCAAGAGTCGCCCACGACCCGTTCACCGCATGCATGCAAACCTGCTATCCCCTGCCTGGGCGCTGTGTCTTTCCGCCTTCGAGCGTGAATTGACGCCCCAGCAGTTCGCGACGTGGATTCGTCCTCTCTCCTGCGCCGACGAGGGCGGGACGCTGAAACTGCTCGCGCCCAACCGCTTCGTCCTGCAATGGGTTCGGGACCGGTTCAGCACCCGGATCGAGGCGCTCGCGCGCGAGGCGACCGGCGCGCCGGTCACCCTCGAGTTCGCGGTCGCGGATGCCGCGACCGATCTCCAGAGGCGCAGCGAAGCGCCCGCCGGCAGCCCGCTTGCCCCACCGGCCGCCCCTGTGGATACCTTGCTGCGCCCGGGGCCTGCCGGTCCCGTCCGGGCGGCGCTCCCCGGACCGGCGGCGCCGCGGAAACAGGACGCCACGAGCCTCAATCCGGGTTTTACCTTCGCATCCTTCGTGGCGGGCAAGGCCAATCAGTTGGCGCGCGCCGCGGGCCTCCAGGTCGCCGACCATCCCACGTCCTATAACCCGCTCTTCGTGTACGGCGGAGTCGGCCTGGGCAAGACGCACCTGGTCCAGGCGATCGGCAACCACATCCTGGCGCAGAACCCGGCTGCCAAGATTCGCTACATCCACGCCGAGACCTATGTCTCCGATGTGGTTCGTGCCTACCAGCACAAGGCTTTCGACGAATTCAAGCGGCATTACCGCTCGCTCGACCTCCTGCTCATCGACGACATCCAGTTCTTCGGCGGCAAGAGTCGCACGCAGGAGGAGTTCTTCTATCTTTTCAATACGCTGATCGAGGCGCACAAACAGGTCGTCATCACCTGCGACACGTACCCGAAGGAAATCGCCGGCATCGAGGAGCGCCTGATATCGCGCTTCGGCTGGGGCCTGACGGTCGCGCTGGAACCGCCGGAACTCGAGATGCGGGTCGCGATCCTGCTTGCCAAGGCGCAGTCGACGGGGATGCGGATGGATGAGCAGGTGGCGTTTTTCATCGCCAAGCACATCCGCTCCAACGTGCGCGAGCTGGAAGGCGCGTTGAAGCGGGTTCTCGCGTATTCCAATTTTCACGGCCAGGAGATCTCGCTGGCGCTGGCCAAGGAAGCCCTGCGCGACCTGCTCGCCGTCCAGAACCGGCAGATCTCGATCGACAACATTCAAAAGACGGTTGCCGATTACTACAAGATCCGCATTTCCGACATGCATTCGAAGAAGCGCTCGCGCGCTGTGGCGCGGCCGCGGCAGGTGGCGATGGCGCTGGCCAAGGAATTGACGCAGATGTCCCTTCCGGAGATCGGGAGCAACTTCGGCGGGCGCGACCACACCACGGTTCTGCACGCCTGCCGGCAGGTCGCCAAGCTGCGCGAATCGCTGCCCGACATGAACCACGATGTGAACTTCCTGCTGCAGGTCTTGCGAAGCTGAAGCACCGCCCCGGGGCCTTCCGCAAAGCGCTTTGGGAAACCCCGATTCAGAACACTTTTTCCCTATGAAAAACGGCATTTTGCGGGTATAATCTCAAAGGTTTGCGCCGAATAACTTGTGTACGAAATGTGAACTGAGTGTGAACTGAGTGTGAACTAAGAACGTATTTGTGCCGAGGACGTTTCCATCCCCAATCGATCCACCGTCAGGACAGCAATTATCCCGCGGGTTTGGGTTGCGGAAAACCGCATGAAAAAGAATCGCTTTTGGCATTCATACCGAATCGGCGCCGCCTCCTATTAACTGATCTTACCCATAAATAAATGCAACTAAAGCAGATCGCCCGTGATGCGCTCTTGAAGCCCTTGCAGGCCGTTTCCGGAATCGTTGAACGCAGGCACACGCTGCCGATCCTGGCCAACGTGCTGCTCGAACAGCGCGACGGCCACCTCTACGTCACCGCGACGGATCTCGAAATGCAGATCACCGCGCACAGCACGCTCGAAGGCAAGGACGGCCAGGCGATCACCGTGGGTGCGCGCAAGCTGCAGGACCTGCTGCGGGCACTGCCCGACGACGCCACGCTCAACATCGACGTCACGAGCAGCAAGATGACGGTGCGCGCGGGCCGGTCGCGCTTCAACCTGCAGACATTGCCCGCCGCAGACTATCCGCGCATCAGCCTAGGCACCGAGCAACTGCAGACGCTTTCGCTGCCGCAGCGCGATCTGCGCAAGCTTCTGAAACTCGCCGAATTCGCGATGGCGCAGCAGGATATCCGCTATTACCTGAACGGGATGCTCGTCGTCATCGACAAGGGGACGCTGCAGGCCGTGGCCACCGACGGGCATCGCCTGTCGTGGGCCAGCCTCGCGGTCGACGGCGACTTCGCGCGCCAGGAAGTGATCCTGCCGCGCAAGACGGTGCTCGAGCTGGGCAAGCTGCTGGACGACAGCGACGATCCCGTCACGCTGGACATCCTCGCCAATCAGGTGCGCTTTCGCTTCGCCAACGTCGAGCTGGTGTCGAAGGTCGTCGACGGCAAGTTTCCGGATTTCAACCGCGTCATTCCGGTCGGCCACACCAAGTTAGTCGAGCTCGACCGCGTCGTCGCGCTCGCCGCGCTCCAGCGCGCGGCGATCCTCTCGAACGAAAAATTCCGCGGCGTGCGCGTCGTGTTGGGCACGGATCAGATGAAGATCATCTGCACGAACAGCGAGCAGGAAGAGGCTGAGGAGGAACTCGAGGTTGCCTACAAGGGCGATCCGCTGGACATAGGCTTCAACGTGACTTACCTGCTCGATGCGCTGCAGAACGTTGCCGTCGACAAGGTGAACTTCGCCTTTGGCGACGCCAATTCCAGCGCGCTCGTGACGATGCCGGATCGCGACGACTACAAATACGTCGTGATGCCCATGCGCATCTGACGGTGCGAAAGACTGAATGACACCCGCGCAACCTCTGCCTCAACCCCAGCCGCAATCCCAGCCCCAACCGTCCGGACAGGGCAACGGCGGCGACTACGATTCGTCATCCATCCAGGTTCTGAAGGGTCTGGACGCGGTGCGCAAACGCCCCGGCATGTACATCGGCGACACGTCCGACGGCACCGGCTTGCACCACATGGTGTTCGAGGTGCTGGACAACGCGATCGACGAGGCGCTCGCCGGCTGGTGCGACGACATCAAGGTCATCATCCACGCCGACAATTCGATCAGCGTGCAGGACAACGGGCGCGGCATTCCCACGGACATCAAGGAAGGCGACGAGGAGAAGCGCTCGGCGGCGGAAATCGTCATGACCGAACTGCACGCCGGCGGCAAGTTCGACAACAACAGCTACAAGGTGGCCGGGGGCCTGCATGGCGTGGGCGTGTCCGTCGTCAACGCGCTGTCCAACTGGCTCAAACTCAAGATCTGGCGCGACGGAAAATTCCACCAGATGGAATTCCGGCGCGGCGTCGCCGTGGCCCCGCTCGCGGTCATCGGACCCAGCGACCGGCGCGGCACCGAGGTCCATTTCATGGCCTCGTCGGAAACCTTCAACAACATCGAATACCACTTCGACATTCTCGCCAAGCGCATCCGAGAGCTCTCGTTCCTCAACAACGGCACGAAGATCGAGTTGATCGACCAGCGCGACGGCAAGAGCGAGAATTTCGCCTACTCGGGCGGCGTCAAGGGCTTCGTCGAGTACATGAACCGGGCGAAGACCGTACTGCACCCCAAGATCTTCCACGCGGTCGGCGAAAAGGACGGTGTGATCGTCGAGGTCGCGATGCAGTGGAACGATTCGTACGCCGAGAACGTCCAGTGCTTCACCAACAACATTCCGCAGCGCGACGGGGGCACGCACCTGACGGGCCTGCGCCAGGCGATGACGCGCACGCTGAACGGCTACATCGAAAAGGAAGAGATCGCGAAAAAGGCGAAGGTCGAGACCACCGGCGACGACATGCGCGAAGGTCTGTGCTGCGTGCTCTCGGTCAAGGTTCCCGAGCCCAAGTTCTCGTCGCAGACCAAGGACAAGCTCGTCTCCTCCGAAGTGCAGCCCATCGTGCAGGAAGTGGTGTCGGCCAAGCTGTCCGAGTTCCTGCTCGAGCAGCCGGTCGACGCGAAGATCATCTGCGGCAAGATCGTCGACGCTGCGCGCGCGCGCGAAGCGGCGCGCAAGGCCCGGGACCTGACGCGCCGCAAAGGCGTGCTCGACGGCATGGGGCTCCCCGGCAAGCTCGCCGATTGCCAGGAGCGCGATCCTGCATTGTGCGAGCTGTACCTGGTCGAAGGCGATTCCGCGGGCGGGTCGGCCAAGCAGGGCCGCGACCGCAAATTCCAGGCGATCCTTCCGCTTCGCGGCAAGATTCTCAACGTCGAGCGGGCGCGCTTCGAGAAGCTCGTCTCGTCGCAGGAAATCGTCACGCTGATCACGGCGCTGGGCACGGGCTTTGGCAAGCCGGCGGGCGACAAGGAAGACAAGGATGCTTTCAACGCCGACAAGCTGCGCTACCACCGCATCATCATCATGACCGACGCAGATGTCGACGGCTCGCACATCCGCACGCTGCTGCTCACGTTCTTCTACCGGCAGATGCCCGAACTGGTCGAGCGCGGCCACATCTACATCGCGCAGCCGCCGCTGTACAAAGCCAAGCAGGGCAAGGAAGAGGTCTACCTCAAGGACGACCATGAATTGAAGCAGCACCTGCTCCGGTATGCGATGAAGGGTGCGGAACTCACGCCAGGCACCGGACTTCCGCCGCTGGCCGTGACCACGTTCGCCAGTGTGGCACGCGAGTTCCTGCTGGCCGAAGCGGTCATCGACCGCGCCGCGCGCATCGCCGATCCGCAGGCATTGCACGCGATGCTGAATGGCGTACGCGTGGACTTGACGTCCGAGGGCGCTGCGCACCGGAGCGCGAGTGCGCTGCAGGAGGCGATCGGCGATCCGGACGTCACGGTCGAGGCGCGCTACGACGCGGCGAAGGAATCGCGCAGCCTTGCAATCACCCGTGTGCACCACGGCACGCCGCACGTTACGGCGATCGACGGAGACTTCCTGGCGAGTGGCGACGCCGCACAGATCCGCAGCGCGGCCGAAGTGCTGCAAGGCCTCATCCACGCGGGCGCCGTCATCAAGCGCGGCGAGAAGCAGCTGGCGGTGCGTTCGTTCAAGGAAGCGCTCGACTGGCTGCTGGCCGAGGCGCACAACAGCACGACGATCCAGCGCTACAAGGGCCTGGGCGAAATGAATCCGGCGCAGTTGTGGGAGACCACGATGGACCCGGAAGTGCGCCGGCTGTTGCGCGTGCAGATCGAGGACGCCATCACCTCCGAGGAAATCTTCTCCACGCTGATGGGCGAGCAGGTCGAGCCGAGACGCGCGTTCATCGAGTCCAACGCGCTGGGCGTGCGCAACCTCGACGTTTGATCCGAGGGTAGGGTCTCGCGGGACCGAAATACGCCATGGATCAAAGCCAATTGCACGCACTGCTGGAAGCGTTTGGCATCGCTGCCGACAACAAAGGTGTTTGCCTTGGGCCGGGTCAGTGGCGCGGCGGCGGCGCGGTAATCGTTTCGACCAATCCCGCCAACGAGCAGCCGTTGGCGCGCGTCGCCACCGCCAGCGCGGACGATCTCGCCGCGGTCATCAAGACTGCGGCGAGCGCGGCGCACACCTGGCGCGACGTGCCGGCGCCGCAGCGCGGCGAAGCGGTGCGCCGCTTCGGCAACCTGGTGCGCGAACACAAGGACGCGCTGGGCACGCTGGTCTCGCTCGAGAACGGCAAGATCAAGGCGGAAGGCGACGGCGAAGTCCAGGAGATGATCGACATCGCCGATTTCGCGGTCGGCCAGTCGCGGATGCTCTACGGCAAGACGATGCACTCGGAGCGCGCGGCGCACCGGATGTACGAGCAGTGGCATCCGCTCGGCGTGGTCGGCGTCATTTCCGCGTTCAATTTCCCGGTCGCCGTCTGGGCCTGGAATGCGATGCTCGCGGCGATCTGCGGCAACGCCGTCATTTGGAAGCCGTCGCCGAAAACGCCGCTCGCCGCACTCGCGGTGCAGTCACTGGCGAATCGCGTGGTGACGGAGTTGTCGTTACCTCCGATCTTCACGCTGGCGATCGCCGACAACGCCGGAACGCGCGCACTTGTCGCCGACCCGCGCATCGCCCTGGTCTCCTTTACCGGATCATCGGCCGTGGGCCGCGACATCGCGACGACCCTTGCCGGACGGTTCGGAAAGGCGCTGCTCGAATGCGCCGGCAACAATGCCATCATCGTCGCCGAGGACGCCGATCTCGACCTGGTCGTTCCCGCAGTCGTTTTCGGCGCGGTGGGCACGGCGGGGCAGCGGTGCACGACGACGCGACGGCTGATCGTGCACGAATCGTGCGTCGAACAGTTGCTTGGCCGATTGAAAGCGGCGTACGCGCAAGTGCGCATCGGCGATCCGCTGGAACCCGCCACGTTGATGGGGCCGCTCATCGACGCGGCCGCGGTCGAGAACTACGTGACCGCCATCACCGAGGCAACGCACGCCGGCGGCACGCTGGTCTGCGGCGGCCGCGTGCTGCCCGGACCGGGACATTGGGTCGAGCCCGCGATCGTCGCGAATGCGCGCAACGAATGGCCGTGCGTGCAGCGCGAGACGTTCGCGCCGATTCTCTACGTGATGAGCTTCGCCACGGTTGCCGAGGCGATCGCGCTCAACAACGGTGTGCGGCAAGGCTTGTCGAGCGCGGTGTTCACGCTCAACGTGCGCACGGCCGAAGCTTTCCTGGCGGACGGCGGCAGCGATTGCGGCATCGCCAATGTCAACATCGGCACTTCGGGCGCGGAAATCGGCGGTGCGTTCGGCGGCGAGAAGGAGACGGGCGGCGGACGCGAATCCGGGTCGGACGCGTGGCAGGCCTACATGCGCCGGCAGACCAACACGATCAACTGGAGCCGCGAATTGCCGCTCGCCCAGGGGATCAAGTTCGGCTAGCGTTTGTTGGCGGCCGGCTTCCTGGCTGTCCGCTTCACGGTCTTTGCGGCGGTCGTGACCGTCGGCTTCTTCGCCGGCGGTTTGCGCGGCGTCGTCTTTACAGTGGGGCGCTTGCGCGTGGTTTTCACCGCCGGCATCGCCGCCTGCGCGGGGGCCGCTGCCTTCGCCGGTGCCTTGGGGGTGCGCCGCGTTTTACCGCCGGTTGACTTGCCGGACTTCGCGGCGAGGAGTTCGAGCGCCTCGTCCAGCGTCAGCGTGTCGACCTTGTCGCGGTCGGGGAGCGTCGCGTTGACGGCGCCGTGCTTGACGTAAGGCCCGTACTTGCCGCTGTGCAGTTCTACCGGCTGCCTGGTCCCGGGATGCGCGCCCAGGACTTTGAGCGCGCCCGCGGGGCGACCTCCGCGAGCGCGCGCCTTGGTCGGATCCTTGGGCTCGAATTCGAAGCCGACCTTGCCGTCCTTCTGCACGACGAGGTAAGCCGAGAATGGCCGCCGCGTGCGCGCGGACACGAACTGGAGCAGGTCGGTCTTCTTCGTCGCGAGCAGCTTTTCCATCTGCGCGCGTTCGATGGGACGCTGCAGAATCATCCGGCCCGAGCGAAAGTCGCACGTCTTTTCCGGCCCGACCGCCTTTTCGCACACGTATGCATTGGGCAGTTCGAACACCCGTGCCGCGCACTTGGGACACGCGCCGAGAGGCGTCTGCGCAGAGAAGTCCGGCGCCTCGCCATCATCGGTGCCGCTGTCGTTGCCGAAGTCGAACGTGACCTCGAATGCGTCGGTCAGCTTGAGCTTCGCCGAGAAGGGGCGGCCCAACTTGCTGCGGAAGCCATCGAGCGGCCCGATCTCGCGGTCCTTGATGAGCGCGTCGGCTTCGTGCGGCTCGAGTTGCCGCCCGCCCAGGATCTTCCAGAACGCAAAATCGCACGCCGGATTGACACACTGGAATTTCTTGTACTTTTCGTGGACCTCGCCGATTCCGCACTTCGGACAGCGGTTCGACAACGTGGCGAAATCGCCCGGGATCGTATCGCTCTCATAGCCCTTGGCCTGCATCACGATGTGCTCGGTCATCGCGACGATCTCGCGCATGAATTCGTCGCGCCCGAGCTTGCCGTGCTCCATCTGGGCCAGCTTGAACTCCCATTCGGCCGTGAGCTCGGGCGAGAAGAGTTCGGGGACGCCCAGGCCGTGCAGCAGCGTCATCAGCGAGAACGCTTTCGCCGTGGGCACGAGCTCCTTGCCTTCGCGATAGATGTAGCGCTCCGCGATCAGGCCTTCGATGATCGAGGCCCGCGTGGCGGGCGTGCCCAGCCCCTTTTCGCGCATCGCTTCGCGCAGGTCGTCGTCCTCGATCAGCTTCCCCGCGCCTTCCATCGCCGACAGGAGCGTCGCCTCGTTCAGTCGCGGCGGGGCGCGTGTGACGAGCGCCAGGACATCGACTTTTTCCGTCGCGACCTTTTCGTTGGGCTGCACCGGGACGAGTGTCGCCTCGTCTCCCTGCGCCTCCTTGCCGTAGACGGCGAGCCAGCCGGGGGAAACCAGCACCTTGCCCTCGGTCTTGAAGGGCTGCGTCTCCACCCGGGTGATCCGCGTCGTGAGCAGGAATTCGGCGGGCGGATAGAACACCGCGAGGAAACGCCGCACGACGAGGTCGTAGAGCCTGGTCTCGATCTCGTTCAGGTGTTTGGGCCGCGACAGCGTGGGGATGATCGCGAAGTGGTCCGAGATTTTCGAATTATCGAAGATCCGCTTGTTGGGCCGCACCCATTTCTGCTTCAGGATCTCGCGCGCGAAGCCGCCGAAGGCGTTGGTCTCGCCCAGTTCCTCGAGCGTGGCCTTGACCGTGCCGATGTAATCTTCGGGCAGCGCGCGCGCGTCGGTGCGCGGATAGGTCAGCACCTTGTGCTTTTCGTACAGCGCCTGGGCGAGCGACAGCGTGGTGCGCGCGGAAAAACCGAAGCGGCCGTTGGCTTCGCGCTGCAGGCTGGTGAGGTCGTAGAGGAGCGGCGCGCCCTGTGTCGACGGCTTGGACTCCTCGCTGACGATACCGGGCTTACCCTGCGTGAGTTGCGCGATCTCGCGGGCGCGCACCTCGTCCCACACACGCTCGGCGCGAACGTCGGGATCGTCGTCGTTCCTCTTGAAATTTTCGTCGAACCAGCGCCCCGTGTATTCGCCGCCCGCGGCACGGAAGGTTCCGATCAGCTCCCAGTAGTTGCGCGGCCGGAACGCGCGGATCTTCTCCTCGCGCTCGACCAGGATGGCGAGGGTCGGCGTCTGTACGCGCCCGACGGTCGTCAGCTGGAAGCCGCCCGACTTGGAGTTGAACGCGGTCATCGCTCGCGTGCCGTTGATGCCGACCAACCAGTCGGACTCGGAGCGGCAGACGGCGGCGTCGGCAAGCGGAAGCATGGCTTCGTCGCTGCGCAGCTGCGCGAAGCCGTCGCGGATCGCCGCCGGCGTCATCGACTGCAGCCAGAGGCGCCTGATCGGCTTGCCGGTCTTCGCGTATTGGACGATGTAGCGAAAGATGAGCTCGCCCTCGCGCCCGGCGTCGCAGGCGTTGATGAGCGCGGTGACGTCCTTGCGCTTGATGAGCTTGAGCAGCGTCCGCAGGCGGCCCTCGTTCTTCTCGATGGGCTTCAGCGCGAATTTCGACGGCACTGCGGGCAGGTGCGCGAACGTCCATTTGCCGCGCTTCACCTCCTCGTCCTCGGGCATGCCGATTTCGAGCAGGTGCCCGACCGCAGAGGAAACGACGTGCCTGTCGCTCTCGAAGTAGTCGTCGTGGCGGGTGAGGCCGCCCAGCGCACGCGCGATGTCGGCGGCGACGGAGGGCTTTTCGGCGATGATGAGGCTCTTGGACAAGGGGAATTCGCGCAGTTGAGGCCAGCTAAGGGTATCTAAAGGCCGATGCAAAGGGACGCCGATACTAACCGGGGTCGGATGACGGCGGCAAGAAAACGAATTTTCTCGACGGCCCAACGCGCGAGCGCGCGCGACGCGCACGCGTGCGCACGCGAGGCGGGGCAGCGAACTTCCGTTACAGCTGCGCGCGACCCCGGCGGAGGTTTCCTTGTCACGTGCGATGCAGGCGCTGCCACAGTCCGCCGGGAATCGCGGCCACCTGTCCGGACAATTCGAGTCCGGTGAGCGCGGCCATGACGATGGCCGACGTCAGGCCGGTGCGGACGGCCAGCGCGTCCACGCTGGTGCAATCGCCACCCAACGCGTCCAGCAGCGCGGCTTCCGCGCCGGTCGCGGGACTTGCGGCCTGTTGAGCCGCGCCTCCTTCCGGTGCCGCCATGCCGAGTTCCTCGAGAATATCCCGGGCGGTCTCGACCAGCTTGGCGCCCTCGCGGATCAGCTTGTGGCAGCCCTTGGACAACGGTGAATGGATCGACCCTGGAATGGCGAAGACCTCGCGTCCCTGCTCGCCGGCGTGACGCGCGGTGACGAGCGATCCCGACTTGAAAGCGGCTTCCACTACCAGCACGCCACGCGCGAGGCCGCTGATCAGGCGGTTGCGGCGCGGAAAGTTCATGGCCTTGGGCGGAGTCCCGGGGGGGAACTCGGAGATCAGTCCGCCGCGTGCGGCGATCCTGTGCGCGAGCTCGCGGTTGCGTGCCGGATACACACGATCGAGCCCGGTGCCGACGACGGCAAGCGTCGAGCCCCGGCCCTCCAGCGCGCCTTCATGCGCGGCGGCGTCGATGCCGACCGCCAGGCCGGACACGATGGTGAGGCCCGCATCGGAGAGCGCCTTCGCGAACGCCTGCGCGTCGAGCGCGCCTTGCGCCGTCGCGTTGCGGCTGCCGACGATGGCCAGCGCCGGGCGGTTGAGGAGCTCCCGGCGCCCCACGAAATACAACGCCGGCGGCGCGTAGCCCAGGTCGAGCAGCGCCCGCGGGTAGTCGGCGTCGTCCCAGGCGATGATTTCGTGCGCCGGTTCGGCAAGCCACGCGCGGGTCGCCGCCAGCGGCGCCTCATCGACAGGTTCCGCTACGCGTGCCGCGATCGCATCCGGCACCACGGCGCCGAGTTGGGCGCGCGTCGCGGCCAGGACCGCGCCGGGGTTTCCAAACGCGCGCAACAGCGCGACCAGCGCGGCGTGGGGCAGGGCCTTGAGCGACAGCGTCGCCCAGGCCTCCGGGGTCGAGGCGGCGACGGACATCGGGACAGGATGAACGGCGGGGTGGGCCCGCCGGTATTGGACGAACGGTCGAAGGCGCGCGTGTTAGGGCGTGCGGGCCCAGTCGCCGGGGCGAACGGGTTCGGTAGTATTCAGCACGATCGCGTACGACACGCGGTCGAACGTGCGGAACACGAACATGAGACCCGTCCGCTCGTCGGCCGGGGAGACCAGCACGGCGGGCGTGAACATCGTCGTCGGGTCGAGAAAGCGAAGAATGGTCGCCTGCTGTTTCGACGCACGCGGATCGACGATGGGCTCGACGGCGCGATACACCGCCAGCACGTTGCCGGGCTCGAGCCCGTCGATGCTGCCCCTGTCGAGCGTCACGACATACCCGCGACCGGTCTCGGTGTTCGTGAAGGGAACCTCCAGGACGCGCGCGTCGATCGGCTTGTCCGGTGCGCGCGGGATGTAGTTCGCGAGCGTTTCGCGCGGCGCCGGCAGCAGCCGGTCGCCGATGAGCACCTCGAGGTCGGCCGACTCGATGCGGACGGTGGAGAGCTCGCCGAATTTTTCGACGCGCGCCGTGCCGACGAATTTGCTCTGGTAGCCCAGCACGTCCGAGCCGTCGTACGTGTTGATGGGACCGCCGGGGCGGTAGATGTAATAGTAATCTCCGGCGCTGGAACTAATGCCCCCAACGTAGACGATATCGCCGATGCCGCGAATCATTCGCTCAGGGTAGCGCCCGGAGAGGATCTCGGCGGCGTTCGCCAATCCGTTCGGTCCGGTGACCAGCGACTTCGACAGGTAGGGCTCGATGTCGCCGGGCGGGATGGAAGGGATGACGTCGACGTCGAGTGCCGACGAGCGCGTCGACGGCGACACCCGGATGCCGTTGCGCGTCAGGGAAAGCTGCGGCTGTCCCCCCACGTAATCGAGCTTGACGACATCGCCGGGGTAGATGAGATGCGGGTTCTTGATTTGATCCTTGTTCAGGCGCCATATATCAGGCCAGCGCCAGGGATCCTTGAGGAACCTGCCGGAAATGCCCCAGAGCGTGTCGCCTTTTTGCACCGTATAGCTCGACGGGGCGCGGTCGACGACCTGGATATTCTGCGGGTTCTGTGCCCCGGTGACGGCCGGGAGGGCAAGCATAACCGCCGCGGCAACGGCCGCGAGCACGTGTTTCGCTGTGGTAAACTGTTGAACCATAACGGCTCTTCCTTAAGGCAGCCCCTGACGAGGTCTTTAAACCAACGTCCTAAACCGCCGCAAAATAAGGACTTAACAGGGATTCTGCATCCGGCACCTGCATTTGGCAAGCTATGGCGCTCCTCCCCATACTGGAATACCCCGATCCGCGTCTCAAAAAAGTCGCATCCCCGGTCGATGCCTTCACCCCGGAGGTGGTCCGGCTCGTCCGGGACATGGCCGAGACCATGTATTCCGCCCCCGGCGTCGGCCTGGCCGCGACGCAGGTCGACATCCACAAACGCGTCATCGTCATCGACGTCTCCGCCGGCAAGGATGAGCTGGTCGTCCTCGTCAATCCGGAAATCATCGCCTCGGAGGGCGAGATCGAATGCGAAGAGGGCTGCCTTTCGGTCCCCGGCTACTTCGACAAGGTCGTCCGCGCCGCCCGCGTCACGGTGCGCGCCCGCAATGAGCGCGGCGAGCCGTTCGAGCGCACCGCCGAGGACATGCTGGCCGTATGCGTGCAGCACGAAATGGACCACCTCGTGGGCAGGATGTTCGTCGACTACCTGTCGCCGCTGAAGCGCGCCCGTCTTCGAGCCAAACAGCGCAAGAAACAGCGGCTTGCGGGTTGATATCGCGGCAGCTCGCGCGATGAGGGTCGGTTTCGCCGGCACCCCTGAATTCGCCGCCCGGGCGCTTGCCGCCCTCATCGCGGCAGGATTCGACCTTCCGCTGGTGCTCACGCGCCCCGACCAGCCCAGGGGGCGCGGGCTCAAGGCCGAAGCCTCGCCCGTGAAACGCCTCGCTGCGGGCCGCGGCTTGCCGGTGCTGCAGCCGGCCACGCTCAGGTCGGCCGAAGCGCGCGCGTCCTCAGTTGCCCCCCTGCTTGCCGTGCCGCTCGATGTGCTGGTGGTGGCGGCCTACGGCCTGATCCTGCCGCCTGACGTCCTAGCCTGGCCGCGGCACGGCTGTCTCAACATCCACGCATCGAGGCTGCCAAGGTGGCGCGGCGCGGCGCCGATCCAGCGCGCGATTCAAGCGGGTGATGCCGCCACCGGCATCACGATCATGCAGATGGATGAGGGACTCGACACCGGACCGATGATCGAATGCATCGACGTCGACATCGCGCCGCGCGAAACCGCCGGCACGCTGCATGACAAGCTGGCGCTCGCCGGTGCGCGCGCGATCGTCGAAGTCCTCACGCGTCTTGCACGCGATGGCGCGTTGTCCAGCACTGCGCAGCCCGCGATTGGCGTGACCTATGCCAACAAGGTCGGGCGCACGGATGCGGCGATCGATTGGACGCAGGCGTCCGACGCCATCGACCGCGCCGTGCGCGCGTTCGATCCGGTGCCCGGTGCTGCTGCAGCCTTCGCTGGCTCGGGCGTCAAGGTCTGGCGCGCGGAGCCGTTGGCGCTCGAGTCTGTTGCACGATCGCATGCGGCAAGCGCCGGCACCGTCCTCGCGGTAAGCCAAGCGGGCATCGACGTTGCCTGCGGACAGGGCGCGTTGCGCCTCTTGGAAGTGCAGCCCGCCAGCGGCAAGCGGATGTCCGCGCCGGCGTTTGCCGCGGGGCGCGGCATCGCGCCGGGTGCGTGCTTCGACACCGCCAAGCCGGGCTGACGCGCGCCGCAAGCATGCAGACCGAACAGCAGCAGGCGGCGCTCGCCGTCCGGCGCGTATTCGAGGGAATGTCGCTGCCGGCGGCGCTGGCCTCCGTCGACGACGGTTCGGTGCTGCGCGGACGAACGCTCGTGCAGGAACTCTGCTACGGGACGCTCCGGCATTGGGGCCGCTACGACGCCCTGACGCGCACGCTGGCCACCAAGCGGGTCGGTGATGCGACGCTGGCCGCGCTGATCGCCGTCGCGCTCTACCAACTCGACCACACCGACGCGCCGCCGTTTGCCGTCGTCGACCGCGCGGTCGACGCCGCGGGACTGATCGCGCGCCCGCAGGCGAAAGCGCTGGTCAACGCGCTGCTGCGCCGTTACCTCCGGGAACGCGAGGCGCTCAATGCGCAGGTGATTGCAGCGAGCCCGGTCGCACGCTGGTCGTATCCGCGATGGTGGATCGGCCGCGTCGAAGCGGATCATCCGCACTACTGGGAGCAGGTACTCGCCGTGGGCAACGAGCGGCCTCCGCTTACGCTGCGCGTCAATCCACGTGCGGGCACCCGCGAAGCGCTCCTCGCGCGATTCGGCGCGAGTGGCGTTCATGCGACGCCCGTGGGAGCGCAGGGCCTCATCGTCGACCCCCCAGCGCCGGTCACCGCGCTCCCGGGCTTCGCCGAGGGGGCGTTCGCGGTGCAGGACTTGGGCGCGCAGCTGGCCGCGCCGTTGCTCGACCTGCGCGACGGCATGCGCGTTCTCGACGCCTGCGCCGCGCCCGGCGGAAAGACCTCGCACATCCTCGAACTGGCCGACGTGGACCTGACGGCGCTCGACCGCGACGAATTGCGCCTCGACCGGGTCCGCGAAAACCTGACGCGCTTGGGACACGCGGGCCGCAACGTCCGGGTCGCTGCCGGCGACGCAGCCGACCCGTCCTCCTGGTGGGACGGGCGTGCCTTCGACCGGATCCTGGCCGATGTGCCGTGCACGGCTTCCGGCATCGTGCGCCGGCATCCCGACGCCAAGTGGCTCCGCCGCAAATCGGACCTCGCCGATCTGGCCGGCCTGCAGCAACGGATCCTGGCCGCGCTGTGGCCGCTGCTGGCGCCCGGCGGACTCCTGCTCTATGTCACCTGTTCCGTGTTTGCCGGCGAAAACGAGCTGCGGGTGCGCGAATTCATGGCCGGAATGCCCGGAGCGTTGCGCGAAACCATCAGAATCGACCCGGATATCTGCCATGAAGGCGGCCAACTCTTGCCTTCGGGGAAGGGCGCGCGCCACAATCATGACGGTTTCTTCTACGCGCTGCTCCGCAAGGCATGACGCGGGCTGGTTTGGCTCTCCCGAACCGCGATTGTCTCCGGCATGCCGTATCGCTTCCCCTTCCCCGCCCTGCCTCGTTCGCCGCGCCGCCTTAGCCGGCGGCACGTGATCGCACTCGTCGCGGCGGTGCTTGCGACCGCGTGCTGGCTCGCCATGCCGGCGCCGGCGCGTGCGGACACGATTCCCGTCAAGGCGGCCGAATTGCGGATCGAGGAAGGCGAAGTCCTGCTCAACGCCGAATTCGAGTTCTCGCTCAATCCGACGCTAGAAGAGGCGCTCGAAAAGGGCATCCCGCTTTATTTCATCGTCGACTTCGAGTTGAAGCGCGCACGCTGGTACTGGCTGGACGACAAAGTCGCGCAGACGGCCGTCGTCTATCGCGTCTCGTACAACGCGCTCACCCGGCAATACCGGGTCGCCAGCGGATTGCTGACGCAGACGTTCAATTCGCTGGAAGAGGTCGAGCGCTTCATCGGCCGGATCACGTCTCGGCCGGTCGCGGGCGCCGACGCGCTCACCAAGGGCGCCAAGTACGATGCCGCGGTGCGCCTTCGCCTGGACGTCAACCAGTTGCCGAAGCCGTTCCAGGTCGATGCGCTGGCGTCCCGGGAATGGACGCTCGCTTCCGAGTGGGAGCGCTGGAGTTTCACGCCATGAATGCGTTGCCAGGAAAGCGCGGCCTTCGCTGGCTCCTGCTGGTGTCGGCGTCGCTGTCGGCCATCGCCGTATTCCTGCTGGCCACGGCGACGGCCAACACGTCGTTGTTCGCGCAGGGCTACGACATCCTGCTCGTGGTCAACGGCGTTCTGGTCGGCCTCCTGATGCTCGTCGTCGGCTGGCAGCTGTGGCAACTGCGGCGCAACCTGAAGGCCGGGGTCTTCGGCTCGCGCCTGGCGGTACGCCTCGTGCTGCTGTTCGCGCTCGTCGCGGGACTGCCGGGCGCACTGGTTTACGCCGTGTCGGCGCAATTCATCGGCCGCAGCATCGAGAGCTGGTTCGACGTGCGCGTCGACCGTGCGCTGGACAGCGGACTGACGCTGGCCAAGAGCTCCCTCGACTATCTGCTCAACGACACGGCGAACAAAGCTACGCAACTTGCCATCGCGCTGTCCGACAACCAGGGCAACCTGTCAACGGCCTTGAATCGCGCCGCGGAGCAGGCGAGCGTGTTCGAGGCGACGCTGTTCACGCCGTCCGGCGGTGTGCTGGCGGTCGCCGGTACCGGCGGCTTGCGCGCGACCCCCGAGCCACCGCCGCCCGAAGCGCTGCGCCTGGCGCGCCTGCAGCAACCCTACAAGCGAATCGAGCAGGCCGGCGAAGGCGGGCTGGCGGCGCGCGTTGTCGTGCCGGTGAACACCGACGACGCGGCGAATCCTTTGAAGCTCCTGCAGGTGATCGAGCCCGTGCCGCGCTCGCTGGCGCAGGAGGCGGAACGGGTGCAAGGCGGCGTGCGCGACTACCGCGAATTGACGTTGTTGCGCGAAGGCCTGAAGCGCCTCTACCAGCTGACGCTGCTCCTGACCTTGTTGCTCGCGCTGACGGCGGCGCTTGGCTTGGCGGTCGTGTTGTCCGAGCGGTTCGCAGCACCGCTGGGCCTGCTGGCCGAGGGCACGCGCGCCGTCGCGCAGGGCGATTTTACGCGGCGGCAACCGGTCGTGTCGCGGGACGAACTGGGGGTGCTGACCGAATCGTTCAACACGATGACGGCGCAACTTGCCGAAGAGCAGGGCAAGGCGGAGGAGAGCCGGCGCGCGACCGAGACGACGCGCGCCTACCTCGAGAGTATTCTCGGCAACCTGTCGTCGGGTGTGCTGGCCTTCGACGAGGCCCGCCGCCTGCGCACTGTCAATCCCAGCGCGGCGGTGATCCTGCAGCAGCCTCTCGCGGAGCTGATCGGCATGCCTCTCGCGGACTGGGGCAAACGACTGCCGGCCATGGCGTCGTTTGCCGAATTGGTCGCGGAGGGCTTTCGCGGCAGTCGCGACGGACAATGGCAGCGGGAAGCGGAAGTCGGTGTGGCGACGCTTTCCCGAACGTTGCTGATGCGCGGGACTCGGCTGCCCGGGGCGCCGGTCGCCGGCGGCTACGTCGTGGTCTTCGACGACGTGTCGGAGCTGGTGCAGGCGCAGCGTGACGCCGCCTGGGCGGAGGTCGCCCGGCGCCTGGCGCACGAGATCAAGAACCCGCTGACGCCGATCCAGCTCTCCGCGGAGCGGTTGGCGGTCAAGCTGGCGGGAAAGCTCGAAGGACCCGACCAGGAGGCGCTGAAGCGCGGCACGCAGACGATCGTGTCGCAGGTGAACGCGATGAAGCACATGGTCGACGATTTCGCGATCTACGCGCGGCAACCGCGGCCGGGACAGCTGCAGCAGGTAGACTTGGCGGCGCTCTTGCAGGACGTGCTGGGTCTGTACGACAATCTGCGCCCTCACGTTGCATTATCCTTGCCGGAAGCGCCGGTCATCGTGCAAGGCGAGCCCACCCGCCTGCGCCAGGTGTTCCACAATCTCCTCTCGAACGCGGTCGATGCGCAGGCCGACGTTGCCGAGCCGCATTTCGCGATCGCATTGTCCGCGAACGGCAGCGAGGCCACGCTCACTTTCGCCGACGGGGGCCCGGGTTTTGCGGAAGATGTGCTGGCACACGCGTTCGAGCCGTACGTGACGACCAAAGCGAAAGGGACGGGCCTGGGGCTCGCGATCGTGAAAAAAATCATCGATGAGCATGGCGGGCGAGTCGTGCTCGACAACGTGCAGCCAAGCGGCGCGCGTGTGACACTCCACTTCCCGGCCATCCCGGCCGCGAAGCCTTCCGCCGCCGCGGCCTAAAGGGAACTAAAGAGGAACGGGCCATGGCGCTGCTGCGCGAAATTCTCATCGTCGACGACGAAGTCGGCATCCGCGAACTGCTGTCGGAGATCCTCGAGGACGAGGGCTACCGCGTCGCCACCGCGGAAAACGCGAGCGAAGCGCGGGCGTACCGCCTGCGCCAGCAACCCGCGCTCGTCCTGCTCGACATCTGGATGCCGGATACCGACGGCGTGACGCTGCTGCGCGAGTGGGCGGGCGGCGGCCTTCTCACCATGCCGGTCGTGATGATGTCCGGGCACGGCACGATCGAAACCGCCGTGGACGCGACCAAGATTGGCGCCTTCGATTTCCTCGAGAAGCCGATCGGCCTGGCGAAACTGCTGTCGACGATCGCGCGGGCGTTCAAACTTGCGTCCGCGCAGGAACCACGCCACGTCTCGCTGGCGGCGCTTGGCACCGGCGCCGCCGTGCGCGAGACCGAGCGCGCACTGGACCAGCTGGTCGCGGCGCGCCGCGCGATCCTGATCATCGGCGAGCCGGGCTCGGGCCACGACCTCGCGGCGCGCGCGCTGCAGTTGCCCGACGCGCCATGGGTCGCGCTCGGGAGCGGCGCGCGCCTCGCGGCGAACCCGCTCGCGCTCATCGAGGAGGCGCGCGACGGCACGCTGTATTGCGCCGAGATCGGCCAATATTCGAAGGCGGAGCAGAAGGGCCTTGCGTTCCTGCTGCCCAAGCTCGAGAAGCACAACGTCACGCTGGTCTGCACGAGCGCGGAGCCGCTGGGCAATCTCGCTGCCGAGGGGAAGTTCGACGCGGCGCTGCTCGCGCAACTGTCGCCGGGCGCGGTCATGCTGCCGCCGCTGCGCACGCGGCGCGAGGACATTCCGCCCCTGATCGAGCGCTTCTGGCGTGAGGCGAACAAAGGCGCCGCCACGCCGCCGCTCCTCTCCGCGCTGCCGCCCGCCGCGCTGACCGCGCTCTCCAACGCCTTCTGGCCCGGCAATCTCGACCATCTGGCCGGCGTCGTGAACAACCTGGTGCTCCTCCGCGGTGAGGTCACGGTCGATCTCGTGAAGCGCCTCCTGGGCGAGGCGGCCGCGCCGAATCCCGCGCTCGCGCCCGAAATCACCGCGCGCTTCTTCGATCTTCCGTTGCGCGAAGCGCGCGAGGCCTTCGAGCGCATCTATTTCGAGCAACTGCTGGGCAAGGAGCAGAGCAACATGAGCAAGGTCGCGGAAAAGGCGGGACTCGAGCGCACCCACCTCTATCGCAAGCTTAAGCAGCTCAACATCCGCTTCTCGCGCCGCACCGACGAAAACCCGACGTAGCCGCGCGACATCCTCCAGCGTCCGGCTGCACCGCCTTGAGCAATCCCTCGCCCGACAAGCAACGCATGGCTGCGCTGGTTGTCGGCGCGATTGGCGTCGTCTACGGCGACATCGGGACGAGCCCGCTTTATACGCTGCGCGAGGCGTTCCACGGCCCGCACGCACTGCCGTTGACGGCCGCCAACGTCCTGGGCGTGCTGTCCGTGATCTTCTGGTCGCTCGTCATCGTCGTGACGTTGAAGTACGTGACGCTGGTGTTGCGCGCCGACAACCGCGGCGAGGGCGGTGTGCTGGCGCTGACCGCGCTGGTGTCGAGGGGCCTCGAGGGGCAGCCCAAGCGCCGTTGGTGGCTGGTGGGCTTCGGCATCTTCGGCGCGGCGATGTTCTACGGCGACGGCATGATCACGCCAGCGATCTCCGTGCTGTCGGCGGTGGAGGGGCTCGAAGTCATGGCGCCGGCATTGAAGGACTTCGTGATCCCGACAACCCTCGCCATTCTCGTCGCATTGTTTGCGATCCAGCGCCACGGCACCGGCCGCGTCGGCGCGCTGTTCGGGCCGGTGATGTGCATCTGGTTCGTGACCATTGCGGTGCTTGGGGTGTCGGGCATCGTGCGGGCGCCCGGCGTGCTGGCGGCGCTCAATCCGGAGTTCGCCGTCGCCTTCTTCGTCGGAAGTCCGCTGCTGTCGTTCCTGGCGCTCGGGGCCATCGTGCTCGCGGTGACCGGCACCGAGGCGCTCTACGCGGACATGGGGCATTTCGGAAAGTCGCCCATCCGCCGCGCGTGGATCCTCTTCGTCATGCCGGCGCTCGTGCTCAATTACTTCGGGCAGGGCGCGCTGATCCTGGCCGATCCCGAGGCCGTGAAGAATCCGTTCTACCTGCTGGCGCCCGCGTGGTCGCTGTTCCCGCTGGTGGTCCTTGCGACCTGCGCGACGGTGATTGCGTCGCAGGCCGTGATTTCGGGCGCGTTCTCGCTCACCCGGCAGGCGATCCAGATGGGTTACTGCCCGCGCCTCACGATCCTGCACACGTCCGAGCGGCAGATCGGCCAGATCTATGTCCCGTTCATCAACTGGGCGCTGCTGACGGCGGTCACCTTGCTCGTCATCGGCTTCAGGAGCTCGAGCAATCTGGCCGGCGCATACGGAATCGCCGTGACGCTCGCGATGCTGATCGACTCGATTTCCCTGTTCGTGGTCATGCGGCGGCTGTGGAAGTGGCCGATCGCCGCGGCATTGGCCGTGGCTGTCCCGTTCGTTCTTATCGACGTCTCGTTCCTCGCGTCGAATTCGCTCAAGATTCCCGAGGGAGGGTGGTTCCCGATCCTGAGCGGCATCGTCGTGTTCACGCTGCTCACGACATGGAAGAAAGGACGCGCCGTGCTGATGCGGCGGCTCTCCGACGACGCGATACCGCTCGATCTCTTCATCCAGGGCATTACGGAGTCGCCGCCCACGCGCGTCGAGGGCACGGCCGTGTTCCTGACCTCGGCGTCGAACAGCGTTCCGCACGCGCTGCTGCACAACCTGAAGCACAACAAGGTGCTGCACGAGCGGGTCGTGCTCCTGACGCTGCTGACGCGCGACATTCCCGCGGTAGCCGTCGACGAGCGCTGCGAAATCACGCCGCTGGGCTGCGCATTCTTCCAGGTCGTCGCCGATTACGGCTTCAAGGAAGACCCGGATGTGCCGGAACTGCTGGAAGAGTGCGGCCGGCGTGGCTTGGTCTTCGACATGATGGAGACGTCGTTCTTCGTGTCGCGTGAAACGCTGATCGCCACCGTCGCGCCGGGCATGGCGCTGTGGCGCGAGCGGCTCTTCGTGTCGATGTCGAAGAACGCGACCAAGGCCTCCGATTTCTTCCGCATCCCCTCCAACCGGGTCGTGGAGTTGGGAACGCAGGTCGAGCTCTAGGTCCGCGTGTGGTGGAATGAAAACGCCGGCGCGAGGCCGGCGTTAGGAAGCAGCGAAACAGTGTCGTTACGACGCGTGCTCGATGTTCGGTTGCATCGTCCGCGGTTGCGTCGCCGGCATTTGCGACATCTGCATTTGCGTCATCTGCACGCGAATCGTCTTCATCGCCTTGCTTTCGATCTGGCGGATCCGCTCGGCGGACACGCCGTACTCGTCGGCCAATTCCTGCAGCGTCGACGTCGAATCGTCCTCACGCAGCCAGCGCGCCTCGATGATGCGGCGGCTGCGGTCGTCGAGTTTTGCGAGCGCGGTGTTGAGGCCCTGCGTGCGATTGTGCGCGGTCTGCTTCCTTTCGAGGATCTTGGCCGGCTCGTCGTCGCTGTCGGTGAGGTAGGCGATCGGCGAGACGTGGTTTTCCTCGTCCGCGGGCGTCGGGTCGATCGAGATGTCGTGCCCGGAAAGGCGCGTTTCCATTTCGACCACTTCCTCGGGCTTCACGCCCAGGTCCTTGGCGATGGCCTTCGCCTCGGCGACCGACAGCGCGGCCGAGCTCGCCTTCATGCTGCGCAGGTTGAAGAAGAGCTTGCGCTGCGCCTTGGTCGTCGCGACTTTGACCAGCCGCCAGTTGCGCAGGATGTATTCGTGCATCTCGGCGCGAATCCAGTGCAGCGCGAACGAGACCAGGCGCACGCCGCGCTCGGGATCGAAGCGGCGGACGGCCTTCATGAGGCCCACGTTGCCTTCCTGGATCAGGTCGGCCTGCGGCAGGCCGTAGCCCACGTAGTTGCGCGAGACGGCCACCACCAGTCGCAGGTGCGACAGCACGAGCGAGCGGGCGGCGTCGATATCGCCGTTCTCCTGCAGGCGCCGGCCGAGCGCGGTCTCCTGCTCCTGCGGTCAGCAGCGGGAAACGGTTGACGGCCTGAATGTAATGGTCAAGGCTGCCCAGGGAAGCAGGGGTCGGGAAAGCCAGCGTGGTACTCGTCATGCCAGTCCTCCAATGAAAAGGCGCCGCGGTCGAACTTCGCAGAATCGGACCGCCGGCACCCGCAGCAATTTTAGCACTCGGGAGCTTTGAGTGCTAAGCCGCCGGACAAGTTCCCGATCAAATCACTCGGATATAGGGTCGGGATTGGGTGTCATTGGCCGGCTCCACTCGCTCCGCCCCGGCGACTAAATCCAAGTAATCAGTGATGTTACGACCGGAAGGCCGGAAGACGGGCGCTGCGCGACGGATGGGTGAATGGCCGCCCCGAACGGCGGCCCGCGGCGATGGATGCCGCGTCAGCCGGCCGGCGGAAGCAGCGCCTCGACGAACTCGCGCGCGGCGAAAGGGCGCAGGTCGTCGACCGCTTCGCCCACGCCGATGAACTTGAGCGGGATCGGATGCTGCTTGGCGATGGCGGCGACGACCCCGCCCTTGGCGCTGCCGTCCAGCTTGGTGACGATGAGTCCGGTCAGGCCGACGGCCTCGTCGAACGCCCTGACCTGGGCGAGCGCGTTCTGGCCGGTGTTCGCGTCGAGCACGAGCAGCACCTCGTGCGGCGCCCCCTCCTGCGCCTTGCCGATCACGCGCTTGACCTTGCGCAGCTCGTCCATCAGGTTCGCCTGCGTCGGCAAGCGCCCGGCGGTATCCGCGAGCACGACATCGATGCCGCGCGCGCGCGCCGCAGCGATGGCGTCGAACATGACCGCCGCGGCGATCGCCCCCGCCTGCTGGATCACCGCGACGCCGTTGCGTTCGCCCCAAACGGTGAGCTGCTCGCGCGCGGCCGCGCGGAACGTGTCGCCCGCGGCGAGCAATACGGACAGTTTCTGCGGCTGCAGCCACTTCGCGAGCTTGCCGATTGACGTCGTCTTGCCCGCGCCGTTGACGCCGGCGAGCATGATCACGAACGGCCGCGCGGGCCCCACGACCAGCGGCTGCTCGAGCGGCTCGATCAGGTCGACCATCGCGTCGGCCAGCGTCGAACGCGGGTCCGCATTCGCGCCCGCACGCCGCCAGCGCACCTTGAGATCGTCGAGCAGGTGCTGCGTCGCGTCCACGCCGACGTCGCCGGCAAGAAGCGCCGTCTCGAGTTCCGTCGAGCGCGGTCTCGTCCAGCTCGCGGCGCGCGAAGACGTCGGTCAGCGCGCCGGCGAACTTTTCGCGCGACAAGCCCCAAGCCCGGCCTTGAGCCGCTCGGTCCAGGAGCAGCTTGTCCGGCGCGCCGGTCTCCGCGGGCGTTTTCTTGAAAAGGTCGAACATCGGGAACCCAAGCGGCAGGAACGACGAACGCTAAAGGCAGTTGGCAACGAAGCTAGAATTCTACCGGTTCCTTCGTTGCATTCCCTTCGCCCCACCATGTCCAATCCCGCCGCGACCGCGAATCGCGTCCGCATCATCGGCGGCCGGTTCCGCGGCCGCGTGATCCGCTTTCCTTCCGCGGAAGGCCTGCGCCCGACGCCCGACCGCGTGCGCGAAACGCTGTTCAACTGGCTGGGACAGGACTTGACCGGACAAAAGACGCTCGACCTCTATGCCGGAAGCGGCGCGCTGACGCTGGAGGCGCTGTCGCGCGGCGCCGAAATCGCGGTCGCGGTCGATCGCGATGCGGCACTCGTGCGTGCGCTTCTCGACACGTCGAAGACGATCGGCGCCGCCGGATTGCAGGCGCACGCCGCCGACGCGCGCCGATATCTCGCGCGCGACCCCGGCTTCTATGACGTGATCTTCCTCGATCCGCCTTTCGCGAGCGACGAGTGGACCTGGCTGCTGCCCGCGTGCGCCGCACGGCTCGCGGCCGGCGGATATGTCTACGCCGAAGCCGGCCGTGCGCTGGAAGCCGCCGGGGGCCTCACGGTCTGGCGCCACGCCAAGGCGGGTGCCGTGCATTATCATCTGTTCGTCCGGGCCGACGGCGCGGCGCCTCCCCACCCGCCCTCATGATCAAAGTCGTCTATCCCGGCACCTTCGACCCGTTCACGCGCGGCCACGAGGACCTGGTGCGGCGCGCGGCCCGCGTGTTCGACCGCGTCGTCGTCGGCGTGGCCGACAGCGAATCCAAGCGCCCGTTGTTCACGGCGGCGGAACGCGTCGGCGATGGCGCGCGAGGCGTTGGCCCCGCTCACGAACGTCGAGGTCACGGCTTTTCCGGCCTTCTGATGGATTTCGTCCGCGTGCAGGGGGCGAAGATCATCCTGCGCGGTTTGCGCGCCGTGTCGGACTTCGAATACGAGTTCCAGATGGCCGGAATGAACCGCCACCTGTATCCGGATGTCGAAACGCTGTTCCTGACGCCGTCGGAGCAGTACACGTTCATTTCGGCCACGATCGTCCGCGAGATCGCGCGGTTCGGCGGAGACGTCTCTCACTTCGTGCCCCCGGCGGTCGGCGCCCGGATTCGCGCGCGGGTCGCGGAATTGAACAGCCGACTTGAAAAGTGAGGACTTGAACACGGCATCGCCATGGCACTGATGATCACCGACGAATGCATCAACTGCGACGTGTGCGAGCCAGAGTGCCCGAACGCCGCGATCTCGCAAGGACCGGAGATCTACGTGATCGACCCGGCCAAGTGCACGGAATGCGTCGGCCATTTCGACGTGCCGCAATGCCGCGAGGTGTGCCCGGTCGACTGCATCCCGGTATCCCCCGACCACGTCGAGACACCGGTGCAGCTGCGGCTGAAATACGAAGGCCTGATGGCGGTGAAGGTCGGGGTACCCAACTGAACAGCCGGCTGAATTTAGCTGATTGACGCCACGCCGCAAAGCAAAACGGCCCGCGCGTGCGGGCCGTTGCTTCTCCGCAGCCTGTCAGGCGTTGGCGGCCAGCGGCAACGCGTCGGGTTGCAGGACGATCAGCGTCGATGCCCGCGATTTCCTGCATGAGTCCCTTGATCTGCAGCCTGATCGCCGCTTCCTGCTGCTCGAGCTCGGCGATGCGCTCCTCGAGCTCGTCGCTCGCGTGGTGGATGCGCTTGATGCTGTCCAGGCGCCGGCGCAGCTGCAGGTGATGCTCGCGCACCTGCGTCTCGAGCGGCGACATCACCGCCTTGAGCCACGCCTCGACGTCGCGGTTGGCGATGACGTAGACGTGCTTGACGCGCGACGCGATGGTCTCGAAGAAGCGCTTCATCAGCGCGAACTTGGCCTTGCTGACCATGTTCCACAGCGTGTTGAAGTGCGTGTTGTACGCGCGCTCGAGGCGCTCGATCTCCTTCTGGTACTTGAGCACCGAGAACGGCGGCGGATTGAACGGCTCGAGGCCGTGCTCCTTGGCGAAGCGCGCGTACATCGCGCGCATCATGTCGTGGATCTCGCCGGACTGCCGCGCCGCCGCGGCGAAATCGCTGCGGATCCGGCGCGAAGAAAGTCGTTCATCGCGCCGCGCACGCCGCGGGTGAACGGGCTGTCCTCGATCTGCCGGCGCGTGCGGCCGGCGTTGGCGCGCAGCGCCTCGAGGCCGATGTGGTCGAAGAGCTCGTTGGTCTGCTGCGTGAACACGTTGCGCAGCGCGGTGTAGCGCGCGAGCCCGCGCTCGAAGAGTTCCTTCTCCTCGCGCACGCGCTCCATCATGTGCCCGACGACGTCCTGGTTCTTGCCGCGCAGCGCCGTCAGTTCGGCGAGCTGCTCGGCGATGCCGGCGACGCGCGCGTCGAGGATCGCGCGCACGCCCGCGGCGAGCGAGCGCACCTCGCCCTGCGACGCGGCGCCGACGATGTCGCGCTTGGCCGGGATGAGCTTCTGCGACAGCGACGCTCGAGCGCCGGCAGCCGGCTGCGCGCGAGCAGCGCGTCGTCGCCGTTGACCTTGGCGAGCAGCGCCTTCTGCGCCGACGCCGCGAACACCTGCGACGCCGGGATGCCGAGCATCTGCGCGGTGTTGCGCACCTGGCGCTCGATCTCGGCGTCGATCTCGCCTTCGGACTTCAAGTCGTCCCACAGGCCGTCGATCTTGTTCAGGATGACGATGCGGCCGGCCTTGGTCGCGGGATCGTCGCCGGCCAGGTGCTGGTTCCACACCTCGAGGTCGGTCTTGGTCACGCCGGCGTCGGCGGCCAGGATGAACAGCAGCGCGTGCGCGTTGGGCAGCAGGTTGAGCGTGAGTTCGGGCTCGGTGCCGATCGCGTTCAGGCCCGGCGTGTCGAGGATCACGAGGCCCTGCTGCAGCAGCGGATGCGGGAAGTTGATGACCGCGTGGCGCCAGCACGGGATGTCGACGCTGCCCTCGTCGCCGTGCTCGAGCGCGGCCAGGATGTCGTCCTCGCCTTCGCCGTAGAGGCCGTACTTGCGCGCGAGCTCGACGGGCACGCGCTTGACCTGCGACACGCGCGACAGCGCCTCGCCCATCTTCTCGGCGGACGCCAGGTCGAGCGGGAACGTCACCCACTCGTCCGCGTAGTTCTTGAATTCGGCGACCGTCGCGTCCTTCAGGCGCGTCTCGATCGGCAGCAGCCGGATCGACGGCGGGCGCGAGGCGTCGTACAGGAGCTCGGTCGGGCACATCGTCGTGCGCCCGGCCGACGACGGCAGCAGCCGCTGGCCGAAGTCGGCGAAGAAGATCGCGTTGATGAGCTCGGACTTGCCGCGCGAGAACTCGGCGACGAACGCGACGATCGAGCTTGTCCTGGTGCAGGCGCTCGAGCAGCTGCTGGACCGCAGGTCGACCTGCGCGTCGGCCAGGTCCTGCTCCTGCAGCCACTCGTGCAGCGCCGGAGACGCCGGCCGGACAGCCGGCGGCGCCAGTCGCTGTAGGCCTCGAAACGGGCCGCGAGATCGCGGGAGGGGACCATGATCGGTCCTCGGGTCTGGGTCGCGGGTCTGCCAGTTTGCCAAGGGCGAGCGACTCGCAGCTATCGGCGAACTGAGGCTCAAGCACAACTCATGCCGAATGGGCGATTGCGCCCAGGCAGTAATGCCGGAGACGACTGCGCAGGAGACTTTACTCGCTCGACGCCCGCCATGGCGTGGTCCAGCGCGAGCGCCGCCGCCGAGTGCCCAAACGCGTCGCCCTGTGCCGCGAGGCGCCAAGCCGTCGCGTGGCTTCGCCGTCAGCGCTGGCAGCCCGGGCAATAGAACGACGCGCGGGCGCCCAGCCGCCGGTGCCGGATCGGCGTCCCGCAGACCCGGCAGGGCTCGCCTTCGCGGCCGTAGACGAAGTAGTCGAGCTGGAAATAGCCGGGCTCGCCGCGGGCGTCGACGTAGTCGCGCAACGTGCTGCCGCCCTTGGCGATGGCCTCGGTCAGCACGGCGCGGACCTCGTCGACCAGCCGCGCGAGCCGCGGCCGCGACACCCGTGCGCGCGGGATCGTCGGCCGGATGCCGGCGCGGAACAGCGCCTCGTTCGCGTAGATGTTGCCCACGCCGACCACGACGTGGTTGTCCATCAGCGCGAGCTTGATCGCCGCGCGTGCGCGGGCGCGTCGCGCGCCAGAGGTAGTCGGCGTCGAACGCCGGGTCGAACGGCTCGGGTCCGAGGCTCGCGCAGCAGCGGATGCGGCGGGCGCGGGTCCGGCAGCCCACAGCATCGCGCCGAAGCGGCGCGGGTCGTGGTAGCGCAGCAGCGTCCCGTCGTCGAGCACGATGTCGACGTGATCGTGCGGCCGGCGCGGCGGCGGCGCGCGTAGCACGCGCAGGCTGCCGGTCATGCCGAGGTGGACGAGCAGCGTGTCCGCGCCGATGCGGAACAGTAAGTACTTGCTTCGCCGCGATCGACGCCGTCGATCGTCTGGCCGCCGAGCCGTTTCGCGAGATCGGCGGGAACCGGCCAGCGCAAACGCGAGTCGTACACGTGCAGCTTGGCGATCCGGCGGCCGACGACGTGCGGCGCGACGCCGCGGCGCGTGGTTTCCACTTCGGGCAGTTCGGGCATCGCGGCGGCGCTCGGGTGGCGTGGTTTGATGCGACTGTTTGTTGCGCTGCCGGATATAGCCTAACATCGACCGCTTACGGTCCCTCATTAGCCGTCTTCCGTCTGCACCTCGCGAGTTCGTATGGCGTTCATCCGCAAGTCGCCTGGTCCGTTTCCGATTCTCCGCTTCGCGCCGCCCATGGTCGCGCGGCCTTGGCTTGCGCGTGGCTGGCGTCGCCGCCCGCGGTGGCTCAACAGCGCCGGATTCGCCGAGCGCACCGCCGGACCCGAGTCCGATGCCGCGCAGGTTGACAGCGGATCTCCGCCGACTCTTCTATCGGTTGATCCTGGGCGACGTCGCGCTGCAGCGCGGCGAAACGTCGCTCGCGGCGCGCGCGTATTTCGAGGCCGCGCGCGAAGCGCGCGACCCGCGCCTCGCGCGGCGCGCCACCGAAGTCGCGCTGGCCGCGCGCATGCGCGGCCTCGCGCAGGAATCCGCGAAGCTCTGGGCGGCGCTCGATCCCGAGGCCGCCGACGTCCGAAGCAGATCCTGGCGGCGCTCGCGCGCGGCACCACCGGGCAAGGACATCGCCGATACGAGCGCCGACAACGAAATGAAGTCCGCCTCGAGAAGCTCATCGCCGACGCCGCGCTGACCGGCGCAGGTGCCGGCGAAATCTTCCTGCAGCTCAACCGTTTCTTCGCGCAGCAGCCGGAGCGCAGGCAGATCTACGAGCTCGTCCGCGACTCGCCAAGCCGTATCCCAAGAATCCCGAGGCGCATTTCGCCGTGGCGCTGCGCGGCCTACACCGGCAGTGCCCCCGAGCGAGGGCGGTCGACAACCCGCGCTCGAGGAGGTCGATCGCGCGCTCGCGCTCAAGCCCGACTGGGAGCGCGCGGCGCTTCTCAAGGCGGAGATCCTTGTCGCGCAAGTAGCGCCGACGAGGCCATCGCCTTCCTGAAGCCGTTCGTCGCGGCCAATCCGGACGCCAAGGCCGCGGCCGGCGCGCTGGCGCAGTTCTACGTCGAGCAAAAGCGCTACGGCGAGGCGCGCGCGATCTTCCAGACGCTGTGGGACAGCGATCGCAGCGCGCGCGAGTTCGAGTTCGGCGTCGCGGCGCATCTCGATGCAGATGAAGGATTGGGACACCGCCGAGGCGCTGTTCCACGACCTGAAGCGCGCCAACTACGGCGAGAACGGCGCCGTCGAGCTCTATCTCGCGCAGGTCGCCGACGAGACGGGCCGCTACCAGGACGCGATCGAGCGCTACAAGGCCGTGCCCGAAGGCGAGCGCGCGTGGCTCGCGCAAGCTGCGCGTCGCGGCGATGCTGGGCAAGCAGGGCAAGTTGCGCGAGGCGCGCAAGTACCTGGCGGATCTGCCGGCGGTGACGATCGAGCAGCGCGTGCAGGTGCGGCAGGCCGAAGCGCAGCTGCTGCGCGACGCGAACGACTACGCGGGCGCCTACGACGTGCTCGACGCAGGCGCTGAAGGAGCACCCGGATTCGACGGACCTGCTCTACGACGCGGCGATGGTCGCCGAGAAGCTCGACAAGATCGACGAAGCCGAAGCGCAGCTGCGCCGCGTCGTCGAATTGAAGCCCGACGACGCGCAGGCGCTCAACGCGCTCGGCTACACGCTCGTCGACCGCACGACGCGCACCAGCGAAGGCTTGGCGCTGATCGAGAAGGCGCACAAGCTCTCGCCCGACGACCCGTTCATCCTCGACAGCATGGGCTGGGCGCTGTTCCGGCTCGGCCGCTACGACGAGGCCGAGACCTACCTTCGCCGCGCGATGAAGGAGCGGCCCGACGCCGAGATCGCCGCGCACCTGGGCGAGGTGCTGTGGGCGAAGGGCGATCGCGAGCGCGCGCAGGAAGTCTGGCAGTCGCAGCTCAAGACCACGCCCGACAACGCGGTCCTGCTCGAAACGGTTCGCCGCTATTCGAAGTGAGTGTTCGCGACGGCGTCGGTGCTGCTCGCCGCATGCGGGGCGCATCGCCACGCCGCATCGTTGGCATCGCGCCGCCGTTCCTGGCGCTCACCTTCTCGTTTGTCATCTCATTTCTCATCGGTGCCTGCACGACAGCGCCGCACCTGCCGGAAGATGCCGCCACGCTCGATGCGGCCGACCAACCGTTTCACATCGACGGGCGGCTGTCGGCGAAGCGCGGCACGGCGGGCGCTACCGCTAACTTCGAATGGGATCATGCGGTCAACCGCGACCGCATCGATCTCGCCTCCCCCTTCGGCCAGGTCTATGCTCGCATCGACGGGGCGCCCGAACGGATTGTCGTCGAGCGTCCCGGTGGCGCGACCGAGGCCTATTCCGACTGGAGCGCCATGACGGTTGCGCTGCTCGGGGCGCCGGTTCCGATGGATGACCTGGCGTTCTGGATTCGCGGCGCGGCGCGCGCGGGAACGCGTGCTTCGGTCGAGCGCGATGCGCAGGGCCGGGTGCTCGTGCTGCGGCAACAGGCGTGGGAGATCGCGTACGCCTATCCCGATGATGCGCCGTCGGCGCGCCCGGCTCGCCTTGTGCTCAAGTACCCGGACGTCGAGCCGGTGGAGGTTCGTATCGCCGTCGATCGCTGGAACGCCGCGAACCCGTAAGCTCCCGCATTGCGGCACAATCGG
>CAVWIM010000023.1:0-29955 GCA_963755065.1 uncultured beta proteobacterium | reverse complement strand
CGCGGCGCGTCAACCGTCCGCTTTCGCTGGGTGGCTTTGGTCATGACTGGTTCCCCGTTAGTCAGTTAGTCAATTCTACTGGCACGCGGGATTCCTCGCTGCAGCGCGCACACGATTCCGCGAGGTTATGCGTGGGTCTTGGATACCAACGGGCCCGTGGCGAGCTGGCGCAGGATGCCGACCAGCTCGAGATTCGCGGGCGAACCACGTTCGCTGATCGCCTCGACGGTGTTGGCCTGGGTCAGACGGTTGAGCCTTGTCAGCAGGCGGATGCGCTGGCGGCGGGTGAGCTTGGCCTCGGACGAATGCCAGCGGAAGAACAGGCGGAAGAGCTCGCCATCGCCGAACAGTATGTCGAGTTCATGGATGGTGACGTAGAGCAGGAACAGCACCATTAGCCACAGCTGGATCGAGAGGAAGCGCGGCCACGAGAATCTCGCGGCGAGAAAGGCCGGGAAATCTGCGACAGCGCCGCCGTCGATCATGAAATAGACCAGCGCTTCGCCGAGACGGAACGCGAGCACGACGACCCAGTAGATCGCGGTCTTGAACAGGATCGGCTGGATCAGCGGCGCGCCGTCGAAGCGGCGCATGAACGGAAGGTTGTCGACCACCAGCACGGCCTTGCCGACCAGCACCGCGGCGAGGGTTGCGGTGACGAAGCCGCTGAATTCGATGCCGTGCTCCTGGAGGATCAGCAACTTGGTCCACAGGATCAGGTTGAAGCCCGCGAAGAAGAAGATCACCGCCGGCAGCATGTGCAGAAATTGCTCGAGCCACCAGTCGAAGACGCGGCGCCAGACTGGCCGTTTCGCGCCCGCGTCGGTGACTGCGGTCATGTTCATGGCTTTCCTCTTTCCCAACCAGCCTCTTCAAGTCCCGCGAATGGACCAAACGAGCATGAGAAGGCCGCTCGCGGCGATCCAGCTTCCTCCAACGCGCACGGCGATTCGCACCCAATGCGCCCGCAGCGCAACGATCAGCGCGGCGACGAGGACGACCAGCACGAATACCGCAGCAGCCTGCCCGAGAGCGGCCACGGGCTTGCGGTGCGAAGTGCGGCATTCTTAATCATCGAAGTGCGCCGAGCATCAGCGCCACGCGCTGGATGGTCCAGAACGCGCCCACCGTACCCACCATGTAGCCGGGTAGTATCCGCACCCAGTGCGGCCACCGGGTTTTCAGCAGGCGAAGCGCTCTCTCTGTCGCCAGCACGACGGCGACGAAGCCGAGCTGCCCCAGTTCGACGCCGACGTTGAAGGAAAAGAGCGCGAACGGCACGTCCTGCCGCGGCAGTCCGGCGGTGGTCAGCGCCGAGGCGAAGCCGAACCCGTGGAGCAGCCCGAACGCGAACGCCACCAGCCACGGGTGGCGGATGGTGAAGCTCGTCTCGCCCCGCCACACGCGGACGATCTCCGGCCCGAGAAAAACAATGCTCAGCGCGATCCCAACCTCGATCGGCGGCGCGGGTGCGGCGACATAGCCGAGCGTGGCGATGGAAAGCGTGATGCTGTGCGCAACGGTGAAGGCAGTCACCGTCTTCACCAGCATCCAGCCGTTGCCCACGATGAGCAGCAGGCCGAATACGAACAGCAGGTGGTCGGCGCCGGTCAGGATGTGCAGGATGCCCTCGACAATGTAGTTGCCCATCACTTCCCATCGCGATTGCGAGGCGGCAATCTCGACCCACGGCTGCGACGAGCGCGCGATGGTCTGCATCGTCCTGCCGTCCTGGAGCTCGACCCGGACGAGCGCGTCGGTGATCGTGAGCTGAAGACCCGCGATCTCGATGCGTTTGCCGGCGAGCCCCTCGGGCCCGGCATCGATCCATCGGCGCTCGACGAGCGAATCTGCGAGCTCCTGGACCACGGGCTGCTTCACGTTCTTCACGCCGTCGGGCATCGTCAGCACGAGCGGCAACCGCATGCCCGCGAGTACCGGCGTGCGCCAGAGCACGGAGAACTGGCCGGGCGCGGTTTCCTTGAGCTCGAGATACGCAGGCCGGGACTCGTGCGCGAAGGCATTGAGATGCGCGAGCAGAAGTGCAATCAGGGCAAGCGCGCCGACGCAGCGCCGCACGGTCTTCATCATTGCGCGCCTTCGCCCGACGAGGTCGGGACTTCCTTCCTGCGCGGCGTCGCGACGATACGCGCGGCTGACTCCGCCTCGGGTGGTGCCGGCACGAGCACCGTATACTTCGCGCGCATGTCCTTGTAGGCCTTCTCCCACGCGATCGTCTTCTGCTCGGCGAGCCACGCGGTCTTCACGTCGCCTTCGATCTCCTCGAACGGGGGAACGCGGCCGGGGATGAGCGTGTCGACGAATACGAGATGCCAGCCGAAGCCGGACTCGAGAGGTCCCTGCCATGATCCGGGCGGGAGCTTCGGGACTGCAATCGCGAAGCGCGGGCCGAACTCCTTGCCGAGGAATTCCGGCGCCCGCTCGCGGTAATACTCCTGGAACATGAAAGGGTCGGCGAGTGAGGCCGCGAGCTTTGAGTCCTCGGGCTGTCCGGCGAGCTTCGCGAGCGCGGTTTCGGCATCTTGGCGGGCGCGCGCCCCGCGCCGATCGGGAGAAAAGTACAGGTGGCGGAAGCTGACCCTCGGCGGCTGCTGGAACTTGTCGCTATTCTTCTCGTACCACGCCCGGAGCTCGGTAGTCGTCGGCTCGTGCGCCGCGCCGACATCCTCGGCGAGGAACTGCACCTTCTGCGCCATCCGGCGCTTGACGATCGTGTCGTCCTTGTCGAGGCCCATCGCGAGGCCCTCGCGATAAAGCACCTCTTCCTGCACGCGGTTCTCCACCAGCCGACCGAACTCCTCAGGCGTCGGGTCGCGCCGCCACTGCGACTGGAACACCACCGCCAGCTGGGTGAGGTCGTCGAGCGTGAGCTGGATCTGCTTCGACGGCTCGACGCCGCCACGTCCGCGTTCGGTGTAGACGTACACCGCGAACAGCACGGCTCCGAGCAGCAAGAAATGAACGAGCGGTTCGCGCAGGAGTCTCTTCATGTGGGAAACAAATCGGCGCAGTCCGGAAATGTGACGGCGCGGATTGCGCCTAGATTGGATCGGGACGGCTCAAGCGATCATTGCGGAGCCACCGTAATCCCGTTCGCGGCGCGAGCCGCGGTTGCAGATTCCGGCAACGCGATGCCGAGAGCGTTTGCGCGCGGGCTTTGCCGCAGGTACGCGACGATGGCGAGTCGCGAAGGATATTGCTGGCGAAGATCCGATTTCATGATCGCAACATATTCCGGCACCACGTCCCAGTATTTCCATGCCGCGAGGTCCTGCGCGACGAATCCCGCGATGTCCTTGTGCTCCCTGATGAACAAGCGGTACGACTGGATCACCCGCTCGCGCGGAATCGCCACGTTCGCGTTGCCGTGCACGCTGAGCGCGAGCAGCGCCGCCTCGATCTCCGGCGTTGTGCGCTTGCGATCGCGGAGGTAATGCTCGTCGACCCATGCCATGCGCGCCGGTCCGCGCAGCTGCAGATCGGCGGCGATCAACGATCCTAGATTCGTCGCGTCCCCCGCCTGCCACGCGGCGTCGAGCCGTGATTCGAGCCTCGCGGCATCCTTCGCATCACCCGCGATCCCGAGCAGCAGCAGATAGAGCGATTGCCGCGAGGCAAGCGCAGGATCGCCGAGCCACCGCCGCACCGCGGGTGCGGCGATATGCGGCTTGGACCGTGAGCAACGCCGCGTAAGGCGCGGCCGCGAGCTCGCCGTAGGCGATCTCGGCGACGAGCGGCTCGGGATTCTCGAGATACGGGGCCATCAGCGCGACGCGATCGCGCCACTCGTCCGCGTTCATGTCCGACGAGCGCTTCCCTGCGGCGATCACGCGCAGCCAGCGCGCGTGCTCGACGCCGATCGAGCCGACGCTGACCCACATGGGCCACGCCTCGTCACTTCACCAGCAGCAGCGGCTTGCCGTTCCCGCGGGCACGACCTTAGCTGCACGGCAGCTGCCTCGATGCTGCCGCCCGCTGGGCGCCCGCCCTTGATCACCTCCACGACGCGATAGCCGCTACCGGCCGGCACGGCCAGCACGGCGCGCGAAAGCGCGACGAGCTGGTCCGCCTGCGACGACTGAAAGGCGCCGAGGCAGAGCGGACAGGCTGCCGGCGCCGATGCTCGTGCAAAGCAACAGCGCTGCGAATAGCCACCGAATCATGTACGGGTCACCGCAGCGGGCTCACTTCCGCCTGCGCCTTTGTGATCTCGTAGTTGGCATACCCGAATTCGTTGCTGCGCGCGCCAACGATACTTGTCGCCCATCTTGTATATGGTGATCTCGATGGGCGTGCCGGCCAGCGAGTGACGATCTTCCCGTCCTTCAGGAAGTATTCCCGCGTAGGCCAAGCTCGCTCGACTCGTTCGCATTGCCGGCCAGCGCAGGCAGCGTCATCTTTTTCCCCACGTAGCGCAGCTGGAGCTGTCCCTGGTCGACGGGGAAACGCTGGGTGAAGAACCCCTTTTCGGCGGACGTGAGCGGCTTCGCGGCCGCACCCTTGCCCAAGGCACCATAGATGATCATGTACTTGTCGCCGGTGACGGTGTTCTGCAGCCAGGTCGACTTCTCGACGATCAGCGCCTTCAGCTGGGCGTCGTTGAGCGCAACGGCGCCTTGCTTCTTCAGATCCGCTACGGTGACCCCCGGCTTGGCGCTCTTGCTCGCTTCGGCGCTCGGCGTGTACCAGATGGGTGAGCCCCACGCCCGCTCCTGGAGGGTTGCCGCCACCATGTCCGGCGGCGCGATCTTGAGCTGCTTCGCCTGAATCGTCGTCCAGCGCGGCGTCGGGATCTCCAGCACGCGCGCGTAGTAGAACGCGTGCACGCTCGGATCGAACTCCGGATCGGTCCACACGGTCTTGAGCTCCGACGCGCCGATCGTGTTCGTGTACGTCGCATTCTCGACGTCGACCGTGTTACCGATCGGCGGCACCACCCCGGTCTACTTGTCGGGCTTGCGATCGCCGGCCCAGACGACATCGAAGATCTTCTCGAAGCTCTGACCGTTCTTGGCCCATCCCTTGACGATCTGGATGCGGTCGAGGTTGCCGGAGGTCGGATCCTTCACCGCCCAGACGATGAACGTCGGCGCCTTCGCCTTGGCCGGCGGCAGATCGCCGCCCATCGGCACGCCTTTCGCGTAGCCTGTCTTCACCCAGTCTGCGCCCGCGAGCATGTCCGCCGTGTATTCCCAGCCGCCGAACAGGCGGACCTTGATGTGCGGACCGCTCACGCCGAAGGTCTCCTTGCGCTGCATGCCCTCGAAGAGCGACGCGCGCGTGTTCTCCTCGGCCCACACGCCGGTCAGGCCGGAAGTGCTTTCAATGCGGGCGTCGAACATCCCGCCGACGAGATTGCCGGACATGCGCGCTTCGATCGTCCCGTCCAGGAAAGGAATGACCGCCGAACATGTTGTCCTGCCGGTACGGCACGGCGGTGTTGTGCGAGTCGGAAGCGGCACCGAAACCGAACTTGTACGGGTTGAAGCCCTTGGCGTCCTGCATGGCGAGCCCGTCCTTGAGCGCCTGCCGGGCGTAGCTGCCGACGATGTGCGGAATGCGACCGGGCGGATTTCCGAGCAGCATCGACATGATCTCGAAGCTGGCGAACTCGTCGTTGGGCGAAAGCAACGGATGCGTCTCCGAGGTGCCCTTGAGCTGGTGGATCTCGATCAGCCTCTCGTTGCGATCGCGCGAAGCGGCGTAGGCGGCATCGATCGGACGGCCCTTGGTGTCGACTTCGATTGGGAACATCCGGCCATCGGAGAGATTGGCGTTGTGCGAGATGGCGAGCAATTCGTTGCCGGCCTTGCGCTGGCCATCCATCCAGTTCCAGAGATCCACGGGGTGGAACGAGTCCAGCGCGCTGAACGGCTGCGCCGGCACCTTGCTGCACTCCTTGAAGAAGATGTTGCGGTGGAGGTTCATGTTGTTCGGCATCGAGGTCCATTCGTAGGAGCAGAATGCCGTGAATTTCCCCGGCTCGTTGGCAGCGTCGGCCATCTCGATGATCTTCTTCCAGACCCCTCCGGCGATCTCAGGGGACATGAGCGCCTTGACGGGCGGTCCGCCGCCCAGGTTATTGATGATGTACAGGGCGAGCTTCTGCATGTCCTCCTTCGTCTTGGCCTTCAGGATCAGCGGCTGCGCAGCGGGGAGCTTGCTGACCGGCGAGCTCGGATCGTTCGCCAGCTGGACCACGCCGGCGTATTCGGAGTGATCGGTGATGCCCGCCCAGTCGAGCGGCGTATCGATCTTGACGTCGTAACCTAGTGGATGCTTGATCGGCTGGCCCTTGAAGTACTTATAGGCATCGGCCGGCGTGGTAACGGTGTTCCCGAGGCTGAACGCGTCCAGCGACCAGCTCGTGTGCACGTGCGTTTCGCCGAAGTAGGCGTTGCGCTCGGGGTTCGGCTTGGGCGCCGCAGGTGCCGATACCGATGCCGCCGGAGCGGCGGCTTGGGCCACGACCGTCTCGTTGGCGGGCTTTTCCTGGGCGCCCGGCGTTGCGAAGTAACTGAGCACGGCCAGCATCGACACTGCGGCGACCACGATGCCGACGGGCGACTTCACGAACGACCACTGCTTCGATTGCATAATGATCCCCTCACGAATCGCAGCCACGCGTTGCGCACAGAGCTTCAGGCTATCAGCCATCGCGGTGCGCTCGTGTCATCCGGGCACACTCCCGTGAGCGTTGCATCCGCCCCCATCATAAAAGACTACGACCGCCCTCACAACTTTAGGGGTTCGCGTTTGCCTCGCGCCGTAAGGTAAATGTAAAAAAAGGCCGCAGGGTTCCCCCCGCGGCCTTCTGATCGACGTTGCTGTCGGCGATCGCTTAAGAGATCTTCACCGGTACATAGATCTGGCGGCCTTCGCGCTCGATGAGGAGCGCGACGGTCTTGCCCGACTTGTCGACCTGTGCTTTCAGCTCTTCGAGCGTCGTGACTTTGGTCGAGCCCACGCCGAGGATCAGGTCGCCCGGCTGCACGCCGGCCTTGGCCGCCGCACCGCCGGATTGCTCGACCACGAGCCCCTTCTTGCCGGCCGCTTTTTGCTCCTCGGGTGTCAGTGGACGCACCGCCACGCCAAGCTTGCCCTTCGGCTCGCCCTTGTCGGCGTCGGCCTTCGCAACCTTGCCGTCATCCAGCGCGCCCACGGTCGCCGTCAGCGTGACCGGTTTGTGGTCGCGCCACACTTCGATCGCGAGCTTCGTTCCCGGTGCCGCGTTGCCGACGCGACTCGTGACGTCGGTGCTGTCGACCATCGCCACGCCATCGATCGAACGGATCACGTCGCCGGATTTCATGCCCGCCTTTTCGGCCGGGCTGTCCTTCTCGACGGTTCCGATCAGCGCGCCGCTCGAATCCGGCAATCCGAAGCTTTGCGCGAGCGACTGATCCATGCCCTGGATTCCGACGCCGAGCCGGCCGTGCTGCACCTTGCCCGAGGTCTTCAGCTGATCTGCGACCTTCGCAGCGATGTCCGCGGGAATCGCGAACGACAGCCCCATGTAACCGCCCGAGCGGCTGTAGATCTGCGAATTCACGCCGACGACCTGGCCGGCGGCGTTGAGCAGCGGGCCGCCGGAATTGCCGGGGTTCACTGCGACGTCGGTCTGGATGAACGGCACCATCTGCCCGTTAGGCAGCGCTCGATGCACACCGCTGATAACACCGGCGGACACGCTGCTTTCGAAGCCGAACGGCGAACCGATCGCAACGACCCACTCGCCGCGCTTGATGGCTGGCTTGGCATTGAGGTCGAGTGCCTGGAGGTTCTTGGCGTCGATCTTGATCAGCGCGATGTCGGTGCGCTTGTCGGCGCCGATGACCTTCGCGGTGAACTCGCGGCGGTCGGTCAGCTTGACCGTCACTTCGCTGGCGCCGTCGACGACGTGCGCGTTGGTCACGATGTATCCGTCCGGGCTGACGATGAAGCCCGACCCCAGTCCGCGCAATTGCGGTTGCGGGCCGTTCGGTTGGACGTTGGGAATACCGAAACGCTTGAAGAACTCGTGATAAGCGGGTATCGTCGTCCTCGTCGTCTCGGGTCGGGCATGCCCCGTTTCGCGGTCTGCGACGGTGCTGATGTTGACGACGGACGGGCTGGCGCGATCGACCAGCACCGTGAAGTCGGGAAGATTCGCGGCCGCGTTCGTGGCCACGGCTGGCGCCGCCAGTGCGGCAGGCGCGGTAGCCGCTTGCGCGTTGGCCATCGCTTGCGTGTCGAAGTGCGAGTAGCCAGTTGCCAGGCCGGCGCCAATGCCCGCGGCGATCAATGCGTAAGTGACCTTTCGTAATTGCATCGTGCTCTCCTTGTGGGGAAAGGGCCGAATGTGCCGGCCCGCAAGATGCAATGTAGGGACGTCGGCTTAAGGGCGCCTTAACGGGGTGGTGAAAGAAGCGCCTCGAAAGAGTGCGCCTGCCAGGGATGTTGAAAAACCGCTGCGGGGTGAATCTGTCCTCGCTTCGTTTTTCAACACCCCTGTCAGGCGCCCGGCGACGGAAAGCGCACGCGCACGACGAGTCCGCGCCCGTCGCTCGCCGCGTCGAGTGTCACCGAGGCGCCATGCGCGTCGGCGATGCGCTTGACGATCGAGAGCCCCAGTCCGCTGCCGGTTTGCCTCGTGCATGCCAGCGACTCGCCGGTATTCGCGCCGCGATAGAAGCGGTCGAACACGCGTTCGCGCTCGCTCGCCGGAATGCCAGGACCCGTGTCCGCGATCGTCAGCACGGCGTGCCCCGCGTCATCGTCGATGGCGACGTCGATGCGTCCCCCTTCCGGCGTGTAGCGCAGCGCGTTGTCGAGCAGGTTCGCGAGCAGCATGGACAGGCTTGCCGCATCGCCGCGCACCGGCACGGCGGCCGCGCGCGCGAGGCCCAGGTCGATCCGTTTCCCGGCGGCAAGCACGGCGCGCGCGACGATTCCTTCTTTGGCCAGCGCCACGAGATCGCAATCGCTGAAATTCCGCGCCAGCGCATCCGGCTCGAGCCGTGCCATCGCCAGCAGCTGTTCGACCAGATGCGATGCCCGGTCCACGCCTTCTTCGAGCTGGGCGAGGGCAGCTGCGCGCGCCGACGCATCGGCCGCGCGCTCCACGAGTTCGACCTGGAGCTTCAGCGCGGCGAGCGGTGTGCGCAGTTCGTGCGCTGCGTCCGCGGTGAAGCGGCGTTGCGCATTCAGCGCGTCGTCAAGGCGCGCGAGCAACGCATTGAGGCTCCCTGCCAGCGGCCGCAACTCCTCCGGCAATCCGCTCTCCGCCAGCGGCGCCATCGCGTCGGGCTGACGCTTGGCCACGGCGCGCGACATCGTTTCGAGCGGGCGCAGGCCGCGTCCGACGGCAAACCAGATGAGAACACCGAGAAACGGAATCAGCGCGGCCAGCGGCAACAGCGTGCGCAAGGCGGATTGCGCGGCGATCGCGCGCCGCTCGTCCAGCGCATGCGCCACCTGGAGCGCGTGCCGGCCCTCGACGTGCGTGTATACCCGCCATGCGCGGCCGCCGCTGCACGACATTGCTGTAACCCTCGGTTGCCGGCACCGGCAAGCCCATGCCGGGGCGCGAATAGTAGACGAGCACGCCGTCGTGGTCCCAGATTTGGTAACGATTTCGGCAACGCCCGCGGCACGGTCCGCGCCGGGCTCGGACAGGCTCGGCTGCCGGCCGCGGATCAGGTCGTCGATGCGCGTCGAATAGGCGAGCTGTTTCAGCTGCAGGTCGAAGAGCTCGCCGATTTCCCGCCGGGTATCGAAGTAAGTCGCGATCGTAGCTAGCACGGCGACCGACGCGAGACCCAGCAGCAGCCACACCAGCAGCGTTCGCCGGATCGACGTCACGCTTTGGCCACCAGGTAACCGACGCCACGGATAGTCCGGATCGCTTCCGCGCCGAGCTTCTTGCGCAGGTTGTGGACGTGCACTTCGACCGTGTTGCTTTCCACTTCCTCGCCCCAGCCGTAGAGCCTCTCTTCCAGCTGCGCCTTCGACAGCGCAGTTCCGGGCCGTTCCAGCAGTGCGGCGAGCAGCGCGAATTCGCGTGCCGACACGTCGACCGGGACGCCGCGCTGGGTCAGCGTGCGCGAAGCGGGGTCGAGTGCCAATTCGGCATTGCGCAGCACGTTGTCCTCGCGCGCGATGTCGCGGCGCAGGAGCGCGCGCATCCGCGCCGCGAGCTCGTCAAGGGAAAACGGCTTGACGAGATAGTCGTCGGCGCCGGCGTCCAGGCCCGCCACCCGATCGGCAACGGCGTCGCGCGCCGTCACGATGAGCACGCGCACGCGGTTTCCCGCGCGACGAATTTCGCGCAGCACTTCGAGCCCGGTCTTTTTCGGCAAACCCAGGTCGAGCAATACCAGCGCGTAGGCGCCGTCGGCCGTGTCCAGCGCGACTTTGGCGGCCTGGCCATCCTGCACCCAATCCACCGTGTAGCTCTCTTGCTGCAACGCGGTGTGCAGGGTCTTGCCGATCATCGGGTCGTCTTCGACCAGGAGGATGCGCATGGGTTGACGCTGCGTGTGGCGACGCCCCGGATTCTACCGGCCGGCGCTTAACGCGGACTTAACCAGGGATGGCGGGTTGCATCCGGCCGGCGCAATGCCTCGTATAGGGGCCAATGGCCGCTGGATCTCCGGTTGGGATGCCGGGATGGCCATTGATTGAACTGCACGCGGGACGGCATTCGACCGCCACGCGATTCGTGAACAACACCCTGGGAGGTCCCCATGACCACCGCAAAACCGACTTGCCCCCCGTTGCGTCCGGCGTTCCGGCGCGCGTTGCTGCCCCTGCTTATCGGCTCCGCATTGGTCGCGGGATGGGCGGCACCCGCGGTTGCGTCAAGCCACCGCGAGGCGCCGTTCATTGCCACGCAACCGCAGCTCGATGGAACCGACTTCTACATGTTCCGCAGTTACGAGCCCGGCCGCGAAGGCTACGTCACGCTCGTCGCGAACTACCTGCCGCTGCAGGCGCCGTACGGCGGCCCGAACTATTTCAAGCTGGACCCGAACGCGATCTATGAAATCCATGTGACGAACAATGGCGGCGCCGTCGAGAATGTCTCGTTCATGTTCAAGTTCCAGAACAAGCTGGATGACAACCAGTTCACGGTCGGCGGCAGGAAGGTGTCGATTCCGCTCGCGCAAAATGGCTCGGCCGACGTCAGCGCGCCGGGCTCGAGCGCGCTCAATGTCCACGAAACGTACCAGCTCTTCGTGTACTACGGTCCGCGCGCACTGACGACCCCGGCGCCGGTGACGAACGTCACCAAGGGCGGCACGACGTTCGACAAGCCGGTGGACTACATCGGCAACAAGACCATCTCAAACTACGTCGCTTATGCCAACCAGCACATCTGGGAAATTTCGATTCCCGGCTGCAGCGGCACCGGCCGCGTGTTCGTCGGCCAGCGCAAGGACCCCTTCCGCGTGAATCTCGGCGAGACGTTCGACCTGGTCGACATCAAGTATCCGGCAACGGAAATCCTGGCCGGCGCCGAGTTCGCGACCGTCGATTCGCTGCACGACTCCAACGTGACTGCGTTGGCCCTCGAATTGCCGATCGCGTGTCTGACCCAGGGCAAGGGCGACATCATCGGCGGTTGGACGACCTCCAGTGTGCCCGCGCTTCGCTCGCTCCTCGCCACACCGGGCAGTGGCCTCGATCCCACGTCGCAAGTCGGCAACTACGTTCAGGTGTCGCGCTTGGGTGCGCCGCTGGTCAACGAGGTCGTCATCGGTCTCAAGGACAAGAACAAGTTCAACGCCAGTCAACCGAAGGACGACGGCCAGTTCGCCGACTACGTCACCAACCCGACGTTGCCGATGCTGCTCGAGATCCTGTTCGGCAGCGCGGGCGTGAAGGCGCCAACCAACTTTCCACGTACCGACCTGGTGGCGGCATTCCTGACCGGCATCACCGGCTTGAACCAGCCTCCGAATGTCGTGGTGTCCGAGCAATTGCGGCTGAACACGGCGATCGCGCCGACGCCCATGATGCTGCAGAGCCGCTTCGGTGTCATCGGCGGCGACAATGCCGGCTTCCCGAATGGTCGCCGCCCAGGAGATGACGTGGTGGACATCGAACTGCGCGTCGCCATGGGTGTGCTGTGCACACTCAATATCGGCGGTTGCACACCGTCCGACGCGCCCGCGGGTTCGCTGCATTACACCGACGGCGCGTATACGAGCTGGGCGTTCTTCGAGGAGAGCTTCCCGTACCTTCGCGCCCCGTTGAAGGGTTCGCCCAACGACGACAACGCGATCAGGTAGGGCGGGGCGAAATAACGGAAAACGGAAATGAGCGCGATGCGACGCGATGCACGCCGGCTGGTGATCGTCCTGCTTGCCGCATTCGGCGCGTTCGGGCTCACCGGCGGCGCGCTCGCGAAGCCATACACGCCGACGGACGACAGCGCCGTGCTGGAACGGCTGCCCGAAAAGCTGGATCCGTCGCTCGCGGAACTAAAGCGGATGCGCGCCGCGCTGCGCGCAAGCCCGGACAACCTCGACATCGCGACGCGGGTCGCGCGGCGATCGATCGAAGCGGCACGCGCGAGCGGGGACCCGCGCTTCCTCGGACAGGCGCAGGCGGCCCTTGCGCCGTGGTGGACGGCGGTCGACCCACCCGCGCCGGCGCTGCTGCTGCGCGCCACCGTGAAGCAAAGCCAGCACGATTTCGCCGGCTCATTGGCGGACCTCGGTCGGCTGATAGCGATGCGTCCCACGGATGGCCAGGCGCTGCTGACGCGGGCCACGGTATTGACGGTGCAAGGCCGTTACGCCGATGCTCAGCGTGATTGCGCGAAATTGCTTCGCTTGGCGCCCGGCCTCATCACGACCGCATGTTTCGCGTGGCGCCTCCAGCCTGAACGGCGATGCGGCGGGCGCCTATCGCGGCCTCCTGGAGGCGCTGGCGCGGCCGGGCGAGTCGGCGGATGCGCGCGTCTGGGCGCTGACGCTGGCGGCCGAAATTGCCGAACGCCGCGGCGATGCGGCCGCGGCGGAATTGCATTTCGGCGAGGCGTTGGCGCTTGATTCGCACGACGCGTATCTGCTGGGCGCCTACGCCGACTTTCTGCTGGGCCAGGGCCGCGCACACGAGGTCGTTCCGCTGCTCACAGCCAAGACGCAGAACGACATGCTGCTGTTGCGGCTGTCGCTGGCGGAGCAAGGCATTGCGGAACTTGGCACCGACTTTGTCGCCCACCGCCGGGATCTTGCCGACCGCTTTGCGGCCGCGAAGCGACGTGGAGATACATTGCATCTTCGCGAAGAGGCGCGCTTTCGCCTGGACATCGAACAGCGATGCGCCCGCGGCGCTTGCCTTGGCGAAAAAGAACTGGAAAGTCCAGCGCGAACCGGCTGACTTGCGCATTCTGGCGGCGGCGGCGCGCGCGACCGGCGACGCCGCCGCGCGCAAGACGGTAGCCGACTGGCTCGCGGCCACCCGGATCGAGGACGCCGCTCTGGTCGCGCTTGCCGCGGAGCCTGCGCAATGAAACTCCTCGTCACACTGCTGCTCGCGGCGCTTCTTGCGGTCCCGGCCCTTGCCCACAAGCCCAGCGACGCTTACCTGACCGTGTTTCGCGATGAGGCGAACATCAGTGGCCAGTGGGACATCGCGTTGCGCGACCTCGACCTGGCGCTCGGCCTCGATGCTAACGGCGACGGCGAGATCACGTGGGGCGAAGTGCGGCGCGAAACAGGACGCGATCGCTGCTTTGGCGACGCAGCGCCTCGCGCTGTCGTCGGGAGGCGAGAAATGTACGCTGCGGGTCGCCGGATTGCAGATCGATACGCACACGGATGGCGCCTACGCGGTGTTGCCGCTTGCCGGAACCTGCGCGCATTCCGGACCGACGGTCGCCATCGAGTATTCGCTGCTGTTCGACCTCGACCCGCAGCATCGCGGACTGCTCAACTTCGTCGAAGGTGGCGAATCGCGGAGCGTCGTGTTCGGTGTCGACCATGCTCGACAAGTCGTGGGTGGCGAGGCGGGTGGCGCAATGGCGCAGTTCGCAACCTATGTTCGCGAGGGCATCTGGCACATCTGGCTGGGCTTCGACCACATCCTGTTCCTGATGTCGCTGTTGTTGCCGGCCGTCCTGGTGCGGCGCGACGGCACATGGCAGGCGGCGCCGGATTTCAAGGCGTCGTTCTGGGATGTCGCAAGAATCGTGACGGCGTTCACGGTGGCGCACTCGATCACGTTGACGCTCGCGGCGCTTGAGCTCGTCTCGCTGCCTTCGCGCTGGGTCGAATCGGCGATTGCGCTCTCGGTCGTGCTCGCCGCGCTGAACAATGTCTTCCCGATCGTCGAACGCGGCCGCTGGATCGCGGCGTTCGCGTTCGGATTGCTGCACGGCTTCGGATTCGCCGGTGCGTTGCAAGACCTGGGCTTGCCGACGGGATCGCTCGCGCTCTCGCTCGCAGGTTTCAACATCGGCGTCGAGTTGGGGCAACTTGCGATCGTTGCGGCGTTTCTTCCCGTCGCGTTCGCGCTCCGGTCGACGTGGGCATACCGGCGCCTTGTGCTCGCCGGTGGGTCGACGGTCATCGTCGCAATCGCCGGCGTTTGGCTGGCGGAGCGCGCCTTCGACCTGCCGCTTCTCGCAGCGCTCGCCGCCGCTGAGCATCAATGCGGATGGCGGTGGTGAATGTCCGGAAAGTGCGGATGCCGATGCACGATCGCGTCGTGGACATGCGGATGCGTGTGCGGCTCGCTGCCGTCCCACGCGAAGGGATGCGTGTGGCGATGGTGCTCGTCGTGCCGGTGCGGATGCTCGTGGCTCGTCGCCTCGTGCACGTGTTCATGCTCGTGGCGTTCCGACACGTGCAACCAGGCGCCCAGCGCCATCAATAGGCCCGCGGCAATGAGTTGGGGTGTCACGGGATCGTGCTGCATCAGGATGGCCAAGGCGGCGCCAAAGAATGGCGCAACCGAGAAATACGCGCCGGTGCGAGCGGCACCTAAGTGACGCAATGCAAGGACGAACAACACGAGACTGACGCCGTAGCCCAGGAAGCCGACTGTGGCGGCTGCGGTCACGACGGCGACGGGTGGCAGCGAATGGCCTGACCAACTCGCGCAGGCCAATGCGACGCTGCCGGCGACCAGGCCCTTCAAGCCGGCGACAACGACCGCATCGCTCGCCGCGACCTTGCGCGTCAGGTTATTGTCGACGGCCCAGAAGAAGCAGGCGGCGGCGACGAGCAGCGAGCCCGTCGCGAAGCCAGCGTCCGGCGCCCAGGACAGCACGCCGCCGCCGGCAACGATGCACGCCATGCCGACCGCGATGCGGCGGTCGAAATTCTCGCGGAACACGAACCAGGCGAGGAGCACGGTCAGCACTGCCTCCAGATTGAGAAGCAGCGATGCGCTCGCCGCGCCGCTCGTCGTGAGACCGTACATCAGCAGCACGGGCGCGACGATGCCGCCGAATAGGATGGCGCCGGCGAGCCAACCCCAAGCCGGTCGCCCCGGCCATGCGACGTCGAGTGGTCCGTGGGCAACAAGCTTGCGCACGCCGAGCACCAAGCAAAGACCTAATCCCGAGCCGAGATACAGGAGCCCGGCGAGCACGAGCGGATGCATGTCGCCGACCAGGCGCTTGGCAAGCGGCGTGCTTGCGCCAAACAAGCCTGCCGCCGCGAGTGCGTATGCGATGCCCCGTTTCATGGCGTTGCGAGTGAATCCGGAATCCATCACCTGCGAGACGTTACGCGCTGAACGTGAAATGTGCCATTGCCCATCAAGTATGCAACTGCGCCGTCGCATTCGCCACTTGCCTGCTCCGCCATCGTGACAGCCCTTCCACGACAAGCGCAACGGCAACCAGCACCCACACGATCATCGGGCCGCTGGGCAAGTCGGCCGACGTTGAAAGCAGCAAGCCCAACACGTAGCCGACCGCACCGAGCGCCCACGCGGCGGGCAGGCGATAACGGATCATGCGCCGTGTAGCCAGCGGCGGGACGATCAGCGTCGCGAACACGAGATAGAGCCCGACCATCTGCACCGACAACGTGACGGCGACGGCGAATATTCCATAGAAACCCGCGCGTCCCAGGCTTGCGCCCGCGCCGAGCCAGAGTGCGAGGATCGCCGCATACGCGACGCCCACCCAGACCAGCCGGCTCGGCTGCGCCCATAGGATCTGGCCGACCAGCAGGTCGCGCAGGTGCTCGCCACCGTGCACGTTGCTCGCGAGCAGCAGCACGCCACCGGTCGCGGCCAGTACGAATACGACCCCGATAACCGCCTCCTGCACATCGGCGAAAGCGCGCTCGGTCCACGTGAGGAGCAATGCGCCCCCCAGCGCGGCGGCAAGCGCTGAGATCTGAACGGCGGCGCCCTCCGCCTCGAATCCCAGCTGGTCGGCGAACAGCACGCCGCAGCCCGCGATCTGCGCGATGGCCAGGTCGATGAACACGATGCCGCGCGCCAAAACCTGCATACCGAGCGGCACATGGGTGGCCGTCACCAGCAATCCGGCGACCATCGCCGGCAGCAGAATTGAAACATCGACTGCGTTCAGGTTCACTCCGCCCCCTTGCGCAGGCGCGCAACGGTATCGTCGAACAGCCCGTACAGATCCTTCGCCTCGGCGTCGCCGCCCACCGTGAATGGCAATACGACGGCATTGAGTTTCGCGCGCTCGGCAATCCATTGCGATGCGCGGTCACTCTGGTACGCCGCGCGAATGACCATCTTCGCGGGATCGTGCGCGAGCGCGGCGAGTACTTCCGAAAGATGCGACGTGGTGGGCTCGACGCCGGGCTTCGGCTCCAGTGCCGCGACTTCCTTCATGCCCGAGCCAGTCGAACAGATACATGAAGGCCTTGTGCTGGACGATGACAGGCATGCCCTTGAGCGGCGCCGCTTGCTTCTCCCAGCTTGCGCGATCGCCGCTTTCCAATGTTCGGCGAAGGCCTTGCACGCGCGCCTCGTAATAGGCGGCGTTGCGGGATCGAGTTCCGCCAGGCGCGCGGCGAGCGGCGGCGCTACGCTTCGCGATGTTGCGCGGATCGGTCTGGATGTGCGGATTGCCGCCGGCATGAACGTCGCCTTCGGCGCGATCGAGCCGCGCCGGCTTCTCCAGCATCGTCACGTAGGCCGCCGCCTCGAAGTACCCGGGCTGGCCCGGCTGAATTTTCGGGTTGCCGGCCTGCTGCAGTACGAGCGGCAGCCAGCCGATTTCGAGCTCGGCGCCGGTCGCGACGACGAGGTCGGCGGCGCGAGCGCGCGCGATCAGGCTCGGCTTCGCTTCGACATGATGCGGATCCTGCACCGCATTCGTGGCGACGTACACCTTCACCTTGTCGCCGCCGATCTCCTCGGCGAGCGCACCCCATTCGGGCACGGTCGCGAACACGTTGAGCGCGGCCAGTGCCGGTGCCGCCGACGGTAAGAAGCGCGACGGCGCATCCCAATCGCAAAATCGATTGCATGGTCTGACTCCTCTAGAACTTGTGCGCGCCGTGCGCGCCGAGTGTCAGGATGTATTGCACGAAGATTTCGTTGTCAGTGAAGTCCGACCGCAGCTTCGCCTGCTGGTATTGAATGCGGAAGCGGCTGAATTCCGATGGCGTCCAGTCGAACATCATCGCCGTGCGCTGCGGATTGAACGACGCCGTTGGCGAGATAGACGCCGTTCGGGCCGTAGTCGACGCTGCCCGGATTGAGCCAGTCGTAGCGTGCGCCGACGCGCCAATTCGGCATGAACTGGTAGACGCCCTGAACGTAGAAGCCGCTCTGGTCGCGAGCGGTACCCGCCGGACTGCGTGAGGCCGAGCGCGCCGTCGCGTCGTAGGTCAGGTCTCCGCTCTCGCGCCGCCAGAAATATTCGCCCTGCAGCTTGAAGTTGCGCTCCTGCGCGTTGCCGTTGGGCGCCCACTTCCAGACGGCGTCGGCGATGGCTACCTTCGACCGTCCGGTGAAAGAGACTTGCGCGTCGTTACCGGCGAAGTCTGTCTGCGCGAAGTTGCGGTCTTTCGCGGCGGTCTGCAGGTAGGAAAGCCCAGCGCGCCAGCTGCTGCTCGCGCCCATGTCGCCGCCCGCGTGCACATAGGCGACGCCGTCACCGACACCGTTCTTGTTGCGCGAATTGCCGGGGTAGCTCTCGCCACTGCCCAACTCCGCGCCGAACTCGAGGAACTCGTCGGTCGGTGCGATCCACTTCACCTGCAGCCCGTTGTTCTGGTACTGGCCGCCCAGAAACGCCTGATAGACTAATGGAGCGTCATAGAAATCCCACACGTGCTGGTGCTGATCGTTGAGATAGCCGATGGAGGACAGGAAGCGTCCGAACTTGGGCGCAATGCCATAGGGCGCAGCGGTGAACAGTCCGTAGGCCTCCTCGACCTCCACCGTGTTTTCGGGGGAGAGCGAGACGATCAGGTTGCCGTACACCTTGTCGTCGACGTTGGCGGACAGACTCAGCTCGGATTCGGCGAGGCTGAATCCGCGTTTGGCCGGCGCTATGTCGCCGCTCGGCGCGAAGCCCGCGATCGCATACTTGTTCGGGTCCTGTGAAAGGTTCGCGTAGGCGCCCTGAAGCACCGCAGAAATTGCCGGATTGAAGGCGCTGATGCCTGAGGCAGGCGCTGACGGGGCATTCGCCACGGAAGGCGCGGCCGCCGGCGAGGCGGGTGGGACACTTGCCGCGGCTGCTGTCTTCGCCTCGGCGTCCTTCAGCCGTTGCTCGAGCGCCTGGATGCGCGCTTCGTAATTTTCCTTCAGTTGCCGTATCTGGGCGCGGATTTCCGCGAGATCGGCATCGGTAGCGGCACGGACATCGGCCGTCGGCAGCAGTGCGAGCGCGAATGCGCCGAGCACCAGCATTGGCTTGAACACGGTGGACCTCCTAAGGGTCGCCAGGAATGAATCCGGGGATCGCCGAAAATTCTTGCGGCGATCACTGCGACGACGTCAGAGGAGGACGGGCGGGGCGCGGCTCGAGTAGTAGGAGGGGGCGTCAGTGACGCGGGAAAGGAACGCGAACCTTACGCGTTCGACGACCGGCACCGAGGATTGCAGTGCTGGCAGATCGCCGAGGACGGCACTCGATCCCGCCGCCAGCAACGCGCACTCGGCACAGGCAGCGCCGGCGTGCGGAAGCGCCAATTCCGTCTTGTCCAGCCGTTCTAGCTGTGAACCCAGATGCGCGAACGGATGGACCAACCCTTCGTGCTGCATGGCCAGCAGCAGGAACGACAGAACGACGTAGAGGACCGGACGGCGCATGGAAGGCAGAGTGTACGCGAACGAAAAGTGCCTGCAAATCGGTCCTTCGACCTAACCTCGGCTCGTTATGCGGCACAGCCGCTCGGCGGCCGCCAGGATCGTCTCGTCGCGCTTGGCGAAGCAGAACCGGATCACGCGATGGTCGGTGCCGTCCTGGTAGAAAGCCGACAGCGGAATGGTCGCCACCCCATATTCGCGCACCAGCCGTTGCGCGAAGTCCGAAGCAGGCTCTTCGCTGATGTGTCCGTACGTCGCAAGCTGGAAGTAACTTCCGCGGCAGGGCAGGAGATCGAAAGGCGCTTCGGCGAGCGCCGCACGCAGGAGATCGCGCTTGGCGGTGAAGAACGCGGGCAATTGCTCGTAGTGCGAAGGCTGGGCAAGAAAGGCCGCGAGCCCGTGCTGGACCGCGCTGTTGACGGTGAACACGGTGAACTGGTGCACGCGGCGGATCTCTGCGGTGATCTCGCGCGGTGCCAGCGTGTAGCCGACCTTCCAGCCGGTCGCGTGGAATGTCTTGCCGAACGAGCCGATCACGACACTGCGCGCGGCGAGTTCATCATTGCGCGCGACGCTCTCGTGCCGCGCGCCGTCATAGATCATGTGCTCGTACACCTCGTCGCTGACGATCACGATGTCGGTGCCTCGCGTGATCTCCGCAAATTCTTGCAGGTCCTGCGCCGAAAGGATGCCGGTGCCCGGATTGCTCGGTGTGTTGACAAGCATCATCCGCGTGCGCGATGTCACGGCGCGGCGCACGGCTGCCCAATCGATGTCGTAGCCGGGAACGGCGAGCGGAATCGGCACCGGCGTGGCCCCGGCCAGCCGGATCGCCGGGATGTAGCTGTCGTAGGCGGGCTCGAAGACGATGACCTCGTCGCCCGGATGCGCGAGCGCGCCGATCGTCGTGAAGATTCCCTGCGTCGCGCCGGTCGTCACCGTGACCTCTGATTCCGGATCGTATGCGCGGTCGTACAGCCGCAGGACCTTGGCCGCGATCGCCTCGCGCAGCGCCATGACGCCCGCCGAGAGCGGATACTGGTTGTGCCCCGCGCGCATCGCCGCGGCGACCAGGTCGATCAGAACCGGATCGATCGCGTAATCGGGAAAGCCCTGGCCCAAATTCACCGCGCCGTGTTGCTGGGCCAGCGCCGACATCACGCTGAAAATCGACGTGCCGGTAGCCGGGAGCTTCGAGCGAATCGGAAATGGCGTGAGCGGGACGGGCATCGTGGCCGCATTCGACCGGAAGCGGCCATTGTAGTGGGATATCGGGCGGTCAGCGTGCGTTGCCCGGCGCCACGAACAGCGCGCGCAGTTGCGAGAGCGTCGCCGCGTCCGCGTCGGAGACGGCCCAGAAGTCCATGCCATCCTTCGACCAGCGCTCGATCGCGAAGCCCTGCCGGTTGAATGCGCGCGCCGCGGCCGGCGTCACGCCGGGCTTCGCCGGCTCGACGAACACGTTGATCGTGTGCAGGCGGTGGCGGTAGACCAGTGCTGCGACCGGCCGGTTGTCGAAATAGTCGAGGCGGCCGCCCGCCAGCGGGAAACCCTCCGCCGTCAGGTCGAGAACGGGAGCGGCGTAGTCGAGCTTGCCGGTGAACCATGGCTTGACCGTGTGCTGGTCCGAGGACGTCACATCGACGACGTGGCCGCCCTGCAGCGAGCGGACGTGGTTTGCCACAGCTTCGTCGGCGAGGAGCTCGTCGTGCGAAGGCCGAGTGAGCATCACGCCGATGCCCAGCACCATCGCCAGCGCCGCGGTCGTCGCCGCGCCGATGCCGGCGCCTTGCCAGAATCGCGACTTCGGACGGCCGGGACTCGGAGTCACCGCCGACAGCGAGTCACCGATGCGGTCGGCGAGTTCCTCCGGCGCGCGAAAGCGCGTCGCGTGGACCGACACCGCGGCGCGCACCGATTGCAACGCCGCCTGTTGCGAGCGGCAATCGGCGCAGCCGCGCAAGTGTTCATCGAGCGCGTCGGCGTCGCCGGCTCCAAGTTCGCGATCGACGTGGGCGGGCAAGAGCGCCCGCACTTCCTTACATTCCATGGCTGTCTCCATCCCGCAACCGCGTAAGATGCGTCACCAGCAGCTTGCGCCCGCGCGCGAGGCGGGACATGACGGTCCCCATCGGCAATCCCGCGATCAACGCGATTTCCTTGTACGACATGTCCTCGATGTCGCGCAGCACCACGACCTCGCGATACCCCAGTGGAAGCTGCGCGAGTGCTTCGTTCACGAGCCGCACATCATCGAGCCGCGCGAGAATCGCTTCCGGGTTGATGTCGTTCGCGCCCTCGCTGCCCGCGGCACAGCCCTCGCCGCCATGGACGTCATCGTCGTAGGGAACTTCGACCTCCGCCCGGCGGTGCTGCTTCAACCACGTGTAGCAAGTGTTGCGAACGATCGCGAGCAGCCACGGCCGCGCGTTGTCGCCGCGAAAGCCGCCGAACGACCGGAACGCGCGCAGGTACGCGTCCTGCACGACGTCCTGTGCGTCGTGGTCGTCTCGGGTCAGCCAGCGTGCGAGGTTGTACGCCGAGTCGAGGTGCGGCAACGCCAAGTCGCCAAAGCGCCGGTTGCTGCGTTCCGAACCTCCCTGCTCGCTCAACTGCGCTCTCCGTCTCCATTTCCCACATACCGGCGGCGGACGCGATTTATTCCCGCCAAATGAAATTTCGGTGACAAGGTCATATTGGGGAATATCCGTCCGCTGGAGTCAGTCATGCACGGTATGGGCCCTTTCGGGACCAGTACAAGGAGAATGCCATGAAACACCCGATCGATCGGCGGCAATTCCTCAAATTGGCGGGCCTGGGCGGCGTCGTGTTCGCGTCGGGCTTGGCGCGCAATGCCGGTGCGGCGGTGACCGACGACTTCTATTTCGTCCAGCTGTCCGACACTCACTGGGGCTTCGAAGGTCCGCCCAACCCGGACGCCAAGGTCACGCTGCCAAAGACCGTGGCCACCGTCAATGCGCTTGAACATGCGCCGGACTTCATCATGTTCACCGGAGATCTTACCCACACGACCGACGACCCCAAGGAGCGCCGGCAACGGCTGGCCGAATTCAAGAAAATCGTCGCCGACCTCAAGGTGAAGAACGTCCATTTCATGCCGGGTGAGCACGACGCCTCGCTCGACCGCGGCGAAGCCTTCCAGGAATACTTCGGCAAGACCCACTACACGTTCGACCACAAGGGCGTGCACTTCATCGTCGTCGACAACGTCTCCGATCCGACCGGCGCGATCGGCGACGAGCAGATGGATTGGCTCCGGCCGGATCTCGCGAAGCTTAAACCCGACGCCAACATCGTCGTCTTCACCCATCGGCCGCTGTTCGACCTCGCGCCGGAATGGGATTGGGCGACGCGCGACGGCGCCAAGGCGCTCGAGCTGTTGCTGCCGCACGCCAATGTCACGGTGTTCTACGGGCATATTCACCAGGAACATCATTACATGACCGGACATATCGCCCACCACGCGGCGAAGGGCCTGATGTTTGCGCTGCCAGCAGCCAAGTCCCAGCCGAAGCGCACGCCGATGCCGTGGGACCCGGCGCATCCCTATGCCGGCCTCGGATTTCGCGACGTCGAGACTGAAGGTCCGGCGAAATTCGAGATCGTCGAACTCCCCGTCGTGAAGGCCTGATGACATGACTACCCAGCGACTGAAGGTACGAATTGCGGCCGGCAGCGTGGCCCTCGGATTGGCCGCGTGCGGTCTTTATGCCGTCGCGCAGCCGGCCGAGCAGGTGATCAAGATCTCGGCGAAGAAATTCACCTACACGCCCAACCAGATCAAGTTGAAGAAGGGCGTGCCCGTGATCCTCGAGTTGACGACCGAGGATGTCGTCATGGGATTCAAGGTTCCGGACCTTAACGCCCGCGCCGACATCTTGCCGGGCAAGGTGGCGCGGCTGCGTATCGTTCCTACCAAAGCCGGCACGCTCGCCTTCCTGTGCGATATCTTCTGCGGCAGCGGCCACGAGGATATGGCAGGGACTTTCATCGTCGAGGATTGACGCTGACCAAGCGGCAGCGCCAGCGCGCATGCGCGGCTACATGCGCTGCCCGGCGAACGCCGGGGCGAGCACCTGCGGCGCCATGCCGACCGGCGCGGGTTCCAGCACGGTGATCCGCCACAGCGTTCGCGGATCGTCCGGGTCGACCAGCGTGGCGGCGTGCAGCAGCGAAGCGTTGTCCCAGACGACGACGTCTCCCACGCCGTAGGCGAGGCTGTACTGATATTTGGACTGGGTCGCATGAGCAGCGAGTTCGTCCAGCAGCGCGCGCGCCTCGTCCTCCGGCATGCCGACGATCCCGAAGGAGCTCCCCGACACCGCATATAACGCCTTCCGGCCGGTGACGGGGTGCGGGCGAACGATCCGGTGCGTGATCAGCGGCATCTTCGCCTTCTGCTCGTCGGTCAGCTGCGACGCTGCCGTGCGGCTCGCGTCGTCCTGGTCGTTCCGGTTGCCGTAATGATGGATGCCCACGAGCGGTTCGACGCGATGCTTCATCGCGTCCGGCAGGTCGTCGTACGCCGCATACTGGTTCGCGAAGCGCGTGTTGCCGCCGACCTTCGGCACCTCGATCGAATAGAGCGTCGTCGCGCGCGCCGGAACCTGCAGGTACGAATAGTCGGTATGGAAGTACGTCCCGGCATCGGCCAACCCGATCGGCTGGCCATCCTTCTTGCGATTCGACAGGATCAGGATGTTGGGATCGGCCGGATGGTGGAACTGGTCGATCACGTGAGGCTGCGGCGGGCCCAGCCGGCGCGCGAACGCGACAAACTGCGCGGGTGTCAATTGTTGTCCGCGCAGCACGAGCACCTGGCCTTCGAAGAACGCGCGCTCGAGTTCCGCGAACGCGGCGTCGGTCAAAGGTTGCGACAGGTCGGCGTCGACTTCGACGCCGAACCCGGAGGAAAGCGGCCTTGACTTCATTTTAGAGTGTGGTCGCAGCCTGCTTCTTCGGCCGTGACCACGGTACATTCTATTTCAAAAACTCCGGCCGGATCAGCTTGGGCAGGAGCAACGGAATTTCGGGCCAGATGATGAGCATCGCCAGGACGAGCAACATCGGCACCAGCATGATCATCGTGTCCTTGAGCGCGAATCGAAGCCGTACCTTGGCGATCGCGCACGAGATCATCAGGCACAGGCCGTAGGGCGGCGTGACCAGGCCGAACGCCAGCGCGACGATGCCGATGATCGCGAACGACACAGGGTGCATGTGGACCGAAGCCGCTAGCGGTTGCAATGTCGTGCCGACGATGATGATCGCCGGAATCGCGTCGAGGAAGCAACCGACGACCAGGAACACGCCGGCGATGAAGAAGCCGACCCCGATGAGTCCCAGCCCCCAGGACGTCACGTTCTCGAGCAGGGCCTTCGGGATCTGAAAATAAGCGAGCAGCCAGCCGAAAACCGAAGCGGTACCGACACAGAACAGCGCGATCGCCGACAACTTGCCGGTTTCGAGCAATGCCGTCCAGAGGTGATGCCGGTCCATTTCGCGATAGAAGAAGATCGACAGCACGGCGGCGTACAGCACCGCGGCCGCCGCCGACTCCGTAGCGGTAAACCAGCCGAGCAGAATGCCGCCCACGACGATGAATGGCGTGAACAGCGCCGGAATCGCGACCGCGGCCGCGGTCACGAATTCGCGGAACGTCGCGCGCGGGTACGTCGGGTAGTGGCGGATCTTCGCGTAGACGTGCACGGTGGCCATCTGGGCCAGGCCCAGCAACAGCCCGGGGATGACGCCGGCCAAATAGAGCGCGCCGATCGACACCGACAAGACGCCGCCCCAGACGACCATCAGGATCGAAGGCGGAATGATCACCGCGAGCACGGCCGACACGGCGGTGATCGCGATCGAGAACGAGAGATCATAGCCTTCCTTGACCTGCGCTTCGATGAAGATTTTGCCCTGGCTGGCAGCATCGGCAGTCGACGACCCGGAAATGCCCGCGAAAAAGACCGACAGGAGGACGTTGATCTGCGCCAGCGCTCCGGGAAAGTTGCCGACCATCGTGCGGGACAGCTTGACGAGGCGATCGGTAATGCCGCCGACGTTCATCAGGTTCGCGGTCAGCAGGAAGAATGGCACGGCGAGCAGGATGAACGAGTTGTACGCCTTGAACGTTGTGTTGAACACGACCATCGGCGAGAGCCGCGGCTCGATGAACAGAACCGGCAGGCACGCGAGCCCGAGCGCGAAGGCGACCGGCACGCGCAGCACCATCAGCACGAAGAAAGTGCCGAACAACAGCATTGCGGCTACCCCCGGCGTCAGCGCGGCGCCGGTCATTTCTCACCCTCCGATACGAATATCCGCAGGTCCGCCCGGAACCGCGGGCCGAGGAACAGCACCCAAGTGAGTCCGGCGATCGGCCACGCGACGAAGATGAACGCCATCGGCAGGTCCGCAAGCTCGGAGGTCTGGCTCCATCCGAATTGCACGAACTTGAAGCCGTACCAGATGAAGACGAGCGCGAACAGCAGCACGAACACGTTGGAAACGATTCGCAGCAGCGCATTCGCCCGCGGCTTCAACTCGGGCCATACGTCAACGTCGAAATGCGAGCCGTCGCGGATGCCGACCATGGCGCCCAGCATGACCATCCAGATGAACAGGAACCGCGCCATCTCCTCGGTCCAGATCCAGTGCGGAATCCACTCCGTAAAGCGCGCGACCATCTGCACGGTGACGGGGATGACGAGAATCCCGACCGTGGCGGCCAGCAGCCAGTCGAGCAACCGGTAGTAGCCGTTGATGAACTTCCGCATGTCACTCCCCGACGCCGCCGGCCACGGACAAACGTCCCAAAAAAAGACCGGCGGAAGCGTCGCCTCCGCCGGATCCTCCTACAGTTTCTACATCGCGTTGATCTTGTTGTAGATCGCTTCGGCGCCGATTTCCTTGGCGTAATCGGCCATCACCGGGTCGGCGAGCTTCTTCATCTGCGCGCGGTCGGCGAACGGGATCATCTTGAGCTTTCCGGCCGCCTGCATTGCCTCGAGCTTCTTCTGGTCTTCGCCCGACTCGATCTGGCGACCATAGATGCCGGCTTCCTTGCCGGCTTTCAAAATCGCCGCCTGCAGGTCGGGCGGCAGCTTCTTGAACGTCTTCCCGGAGAAGCAGATCGGTCGGATCGTGATCGCATGCTGCGTCATGTTGAGGTTCGGGCCCACTTCGTAGAACTTCATGGCCTCCACACCGGCGGCTTCGTTCTCGCCGGCCTGGATGACGCCGTTCTGGATCGCGTTGTAGATCTCGTCGTAGGCGATCACGGTGGGCGACATGCCGACGGCGGCGAAGGTCTTGCTCCAGATCGGCGCGCCTTGCACGCGGACCTTGAGTCCCTTCATTTCCGCCAGGTTGTGCACCGGCTTGTTGGCGAAGATGTTGCGCGTGCCGCCGCCGGCGAAGCCGATCAGCATCACGTCACCCTTGGCCGAGACTTCGTCGGCGATGGGTTTGAGCGTGTCGGCGTCGAGCACCTTGTTCCAGTGATCGAGGTCGCGGAACAGGAACGGCGCGTCGATGAACGGCGCGGCCTTCGAGAACGTGGACATGTGCGCCGGCGATACGATGCCGTAGTCGACGGAGATGCCCTGGTTCATGTATGCGAAGTAGTCCTTCTCGAGACCCAGCTCGCTGTTCTTGTGCAAGACGAAATTGACCGGCTTGCCGTAGTACTTGACGGTCAACTCCTGGAATTTCTCGAGCGCTCTGTTGAACGCATGGCCGTCGTTGAACTGCACGGCGCCGTGCAACGTAATGGGTGCCTGCGCAAACGCGGCAGCCGACACCGCCAGCCCGGCGAACATCAGGCAGCGCAACACAACGCGGATCAGGTCTCGCATGAATTCCTCCTCAAGGGTAATGGGTCCACGCGAGGCGCCTTGCGGTGGGCTCCTGTAGCGACGCTCTGGTCAAGTGGCCGGACCAATTGAACCGCGTTGCCCGTAGCGTGTCAACGCGAATTCCGTTGTGCCCTGCAGCAAAGCGCCGGGATGCGCATGCCGGTCATCGCGAATCGTGGCGCGGTTGACTGCTAGAATGACCGCGATGAAGTTGAATCTGCGCTCCGGATTGATGGTGCTGGCGGTGGCCATGCACATCGCGGCGCCGGTCACGGCCTACGGGAGCGCCTCGCGGCCGGCGTCGGCCGGCGATTTCTGTTCGGCGTTACGCAGCGTCCCCATGATTCCCGCCGGCGCGGGTATGCCCGGCAATTTCCCCTTGCCTGCGTCCGGCGAGCATCATTGCGCACACGCGCCGTGTTGCGCGGGCGGCGCGGTCGACGCGGCCGCACCTCCGCCCTTGCCGATCGTTTTTCGCATTGCGCGCGCCGGCTTTCGCGCGCCGGAATCCGCACCGGTTGCCGCCCCTCCTGCGGCGATCATGGCCGCGCAACCGCGCGGCCCTCCGCAAGCCATCTGAGCTTCCTCGTTACGCGGCCACGCTTGATCGAGCGCGGCGGTCGCGTCCATTCGCGCGTCGTCACCGGATGCGCACATCGCGACTTGTGCAAGAAAGGTTCCCAGCCATGTCACGGCTCACGCCAGCAATACTCGCCGCCCTCCTGGTTTCCAGCGGCGCGTTCGCCCACGACTACCAATTGAAGACGCTGCGCATCGATCATCCTTTCACGCGCGCGACGCCGCCCGGCGCCAAGGTCGCGGGCGCGTTCATGGCCATCGCCAACCAGGGAAAGGACGGGGACCGGCTGATCAAGGTGGCGTCGCCGGCCGCGGGCCTCGTGCAGATCCACGAAATGGCCGTCGACGGCGGGATCATGAAAATGCGCGCCGTGCAGGGTGTCGATCTCAAGCCCGGCGCCACGACCGAACTTCGGCCCGGCGGCTATCACGTGATGCTCGAAGGATTGAAGCAGCCGCTCAAGCAGGGCGACCAAATTCCGCTGACGCTGACCTTCGAGAAGGCCGGGTCGATCGAAGTAATGGTCGACGTCGAGGCGATGGGCGCCGCGGCGCACACGCCCATTGAGGCCGCAATGGATACGAGACCATGACACAACGCAATGCACTACTGGTCGCCGCCTTGCTGTGATCGCGGCGGGCGCATCCGACGGCGCGCTTGCCTGCTCGAGTTGCGGCTGCTCGCTGAGTTCCGACTGGTCGAGCCAGGGGATCGCGCCATCGGGCGGGGGATTCCGCGCTCGACTTCCGGTTCGACTATTTCAACCAGGACCAGTTGCGCTCGGGAACGCGCACCGTCGACCGCGGCAGCCTCGAGGTCCCGAACGAGCGGAGATCCAGCAGACCACGATCAACCGCAATTACGCGCTGGGCTTCGACTACAGCCCGAACGTCGACTGGGGCGTCAACTTCCAGCTGCCGTATTTCAACCGCTACCACACGACGATCGCGGAAGGCGACACGGAGATCTCGACGTCGCACACGCAGAGCATCGGCGACGTGCGCCTCGTCGGACGCTACCTGGGATTCACGGAGGACCACAGCATCGGCGTGCAATTCGGGCTCAAATTCGCGACCGGCAGTTTCGACAACAACTTCATCGCCGGACCGCAGACAGGCGAGCCGCTCGACCGCGGGCTGCAGCCGGGCACCGGCACGACGGACCTGCTGGTTGGCGCGTTCACCTTCGGCGCGCTGTCCCGCGACTGGGACTATTTCGCGCAGGGCATGCTGCAGCAGCCGCTCAATTCGCGCGACGGCTTCCGTCCCGGCACAGGCTTCAACCTGAACGCCGGCTTCCGCTATGTCGGCATCGAGCACGTCATTCCGTCGCATCCAGATCAACGCGCGCATCGAAGGCCGCGAATCGGGCCCGAACGCGGACGTCGACAACAGCGGCGCAACGCTCGTGTACCTGAGTCCCGGCGTGAATTTCCAGGTCGTGGACAACCTGCACGCCTACGTCTATGCGCAGGTGCCGATCTACCAGCGCGTCAACGGCTGGCAGATCGAGCCGCGGTACACGGTCACCTCGGGGTCTACTACACGATGTGAACACTGGCAGAGACGCGCGACGAATGCGCGCGCGGTCCGCAACGCCGCATTCGTCTCGCGCGCGCAACAGCGGCGTGACCGTCTGCTCGAGCGTGGCCGTATCGAGCAGCGGGTCGCCGTACCAGCCGTCCTTGCGCAGGATGCCCTGACGGTCGATGACGAATGTCAGCGGCAGGCGCCAGATGCTGCCATAGCCCTTGCAGCTCGTCTCGCGTACGAACGCCGCCGGAAACGAATACGCCTGCATCATTGCGCGCGCCTTGGCTTCGTCTTTCGGGTTGTCCATGCTGATCGCGACGATTTCCAGGCCCTCGTCGCGATGCAGCGGTAGTACGCGTCCAGCGCGGGCATCTCCTCGCGGCACGGTGCGCACCACGTCGCCCAGAAATTGATCACGACGACCTTGCCGACTGGTCTGGCAGCGAAAATGCGTGCCGTCGAACAGCCGGGCTTCGAACGGCGGCGCGCGTTCGCCTTCGGCAATCGCAGCCGCATTCGCGGCGAACGGAGACAGGAACAGCACGAATAAGGTCGCGAAGGCGTGCACGGGAATCCCGGCGGCATGGGACAAACCGGCAGCTTACCGCTTGCGACGCCTACTTCACCATAGGCCCGGCCCAACTGCGCTAGAAGCCCAACTGCAAGACCCGGACTGCTACGGCGTTGCCGATTC
>CAVWIM010000022.1:0-18051 GCA_963755065.1 uncultured beta proteobacterium | reverse complement strand
GAGGTTTTGTACCTCACGCTGCAACAGCATGTTCTTAATTTCGGCGAGATCTCTTTGTATGGCGAGCTGCCCCGATTTCAGGGCCTCGATCTCGCGCTTCAGTTCGCCCGTCTCTTTCGTGGTTTGAGCAAGACCCAAACCGGCATGGGACAGGCTCAGTCCCAACACAGCTGCCATCACCAGGATTCTCATCATTGCTGGATCCCCTCGGTTATAGACGATCGATTCTATATCACAGGCGGGCGCGACGGATAGGAAATTCAAGCCCACTAAGCACCCGCGGAGCAGGTCATCACGGGTTGACGCGATCGGGCTGACGGCGAGACAGGGTGGTGGGGCATTACCGCGGCAAAAATGGGGTTACAAAAGGGGGGCCACAAAGGGTGGGTCAGACTCGACTTACCACCGAAGGGGCAAAAATTGGGGTCAAACTCGACTTACGAACGGGGCCGACCTTGTTTCGGCGCAAATAGCGGCTAAACGGGGACGAACGTTCGCTGACGAGAACAAACGTGTGTGCTCCCCGTCGTCAGTCCAACCCCTTGCTTCGCAAGTACCGCACCAACGCCATGCGGCCGTCGATGTTGAGCTTTTCGTAGACATGGTGCAGATGCAGCTTGGCAGTGCCTTCGGTAATGGTCAACTGCTTAGCGGCCTCCTTATTCGAGAGACCTTTCGCGATCAGCCGCGCGACTTCGAGCTCTCGCGACGTGAGCGCGTGCGAAAGATCCTGCAAGCCGGCCTCGCGCTCGAGCAACTTGTCCATCGCATGTGTTGCAGTATCCTTCTCGATCCACTTGCCTCCGGCATGAACCGCGCGCACAGCGCGCAGCAGCAGCTTGGACGCCATGTCCTTGAGCACGACGCCGCGAACACCGAGACGGATGGCTTCGAGCAGATCGTCGTTGTCGACCGCGGTGAGCACGACGACGCGCGTGCGCGACGCCTCGCGCTGCATCTCGCGCAGCACCGCGAGACCGTCCTTGCGCGGCATGCGCAGGTCCAGTACGAGGATGTCCGGCCGAAGTTCGCGAACGGCCAGGAGGGCCTGGTCGCCGTCTGTCGCTCGCGCGACGACCTCGCAGTCGGGTTCGGACGCGAAGAGCTGCGCAAGGCCCTCCAGGACAATCGGATGATCGTCGGCCAGAACGAGGCGAATCGGCACGTCTAATTGCGTGGGGTATCAGCCGAGTTGCCCGACTGGTCCGTTCGAGAACGGACCCAGTCGAGCGCGGGCTGATCGATCGGCAAGGAGATGTCCAGCGACGATCCGGACAGGCTCGACGTGAGCACGAGTTCGCCGCGCAGATTGGCGACCCTTCCCCTCAGCGATACCGGCCCCCGATTCCTCGCGGCGAGCGAGGCGAGGTCGTGCTCGCCGTGAAATGGAAACCCGCAGCCGTCGTCGCTTACCGCAATGCGCACCTTGTCGAGTCCTATCGTTACTTTCACTCGAGCCGATTGCGCGTGGGCGTGGCGAGCGACGTTGGCGAGCGCCTCCTGGACGATGCGATAGATCTCGTCACCCATGCTCCGCGGGATGCTGCCGCGGCCGTCGACCGTGAGCGCGACGCGCACGCCGCCCAGTTGCTCGGATCGCTCGCGCAGTTTCTCGAGAGCCGTGGCCAGTTCCGCGGACGATGCCAGCGATTTGCCAGCGACCAGCTTCAGCCGGTCTATGAACGTGCGCAGTTCACGTTGCTCGGCGGCGATCAGATTTCCGATCGTCATGAGATGCGCGCGTGCGCCGTCCGGGTCGGTCGCGATCAGCCTGGAGGCGTGCTCGAGCTGCAGAGTCACCCCGGTGAGCGTCTGCAGCACGCCGTCGTGCAGGTCGCGTGCGAGGCGCGTGCGCTCATCCTCCACGGCGTCGCGCTGGACCTTGGATTTGGAAAAAAACCGCGAAATGTCGGCCATCACCCGTCGCGTCGAGCCGTCCGCGAGCATTTCGGCGCCCGGCGTCATTTCGGACGAATTAGGTTGGAGAAAGGGGTTTCCTGGTTGGCTCACGGTAACTGTCGCTCAGGGCCGCACCTGGGTGAGCTTGTGCCGCAACGCGTACACAAGCAGCTCGAGTCGGTCATGGGTGTCGAGCTTGTCGAAAATCGACGTTAGATGGTGGCGCACGGTGTTGTCGCTGATCTTGAGATTGGCAGCGATCGCCTTGTTGTTGAGACCAGTCGCAATCAAGACTACCACTTCCCGCTCCCGACGGGTCAATGAGGCGATTTTAGCGATTTCGGGGTCCGCCGCAATGCGAATATTCGCCATGCCCGATATGAGCGCTGCAATCGGTCACGAGGATCAGGAAAGCGTTCCGTTACGCATTCCCTGGTGTGTCGCGCGCACCGCTGCGGGCGTCGCGTCCATGTCATTGTCATGATCGGTGTCGAGACTCACGACGTCGGGCCCAAGCGGGGCGGTAACACGGCGTCCTCGGGAGTGGCTTCCTTCCCCGACCTCTAACCCTTGGGGCGCTCCCGGCTACGTCCGCGTGCGATGCACGCGCTTGACCGCGGGAATCCGCTTCAGCGAGCGCATCACCTGCGCCAGGTGGCCGCGGTTGCACACCTGCACGGCGAAGAACATCGCCAGCACCTCGCCGCCGTCGGGCCGCTCCATCGACACCGTGTCGATGTTCGCTTCGGCGTCGGCGATGGCGGTGGCGAGGTCCGCCAGGAGGCCGCGCCGGTCCGACACCAGCAGGCGCATGCCGGTTTCGAACGTGCCCTGCACGTCGGGCGCCCATTCGACGTCGACCAATTCCGCCGAATCGACGCGCTGCTTCTTGAGGGTCACGCAATCGCGGCTGTGCACGAGCAGACCCTGGCCGCGGCGAAACTGGCCGATGATGGTGTCACCGGGGATCGGGCGGCAACATTTCGCATACTGGATCGCCACGCCCTCGACGCCGCGCAACGTCAGCGATCCTTGCCGAGTGCCCGTGACCGCTTGAGGATCGTCGGCCTTGCCGGGTACCTTGGTCAGTGCCTGCGCGACGACGAACGAGAGGCGCTTGCCCAGTCCGATGTCGGCCAAGATCTCGATGTGGGTCTTGGTGCCGTACTCCTTGGCGATTGCCTCCCAGCGGTCCCAGGTGATCGATTCGGGTTCGACCTTGAGCGTTGCCAGCGCCTGATTGAGAAGGCGCTCGCCCAGCGCCGCGGATTCCTTCTGCTGCAGACCCTTCAAGTAATGGCGGATGCGCGATCGCGCCTTGCCGGTCGACACGAACGACAGCCAAGACGGATTTGGCCGCGCGGTGGGTGAAGTGAGGATCTCGACGTGGTCGCCATTCTTCAGTTCCGTGCGCAGCGGCAGCAGCTCGTAATTGATGCGCGCGGCGACGCAATGGTGGCCGATGTCCGTGTGCACGCCATACGCGAAATCCACGGCGGTCGCGCCGCGCGGCAGCGCCATGATCTTGCCCTTGGGCGTGAACACGTAGATCTCGTCCGGGAAAAGATCGCCCTTGATGTGCTCCAGGAATTCCTTTGAGTCGCCCGACTCCGACTGGATCTCGAGCAGGCTCTGCAGCCAGCGCGACGTCTCGCGTTGCGCCTCGGCGAGATCCAGTTCACCGCCGGCCTTGTAGAGCCAGTGCGCCGCGACCCCGGCCTCGGCGATGCGGTGCATGTCGTGCGTGCGGATCTGCACTTCCAGCGGCGTGCCGAACGGCCCGAACAGCGTCGAGTGCAGCGATTGGTAACCGTTCGCCTTGGGGATCGCGACGTAGTCCTTGAACTTGCCCGGGATCGGCTTGTACAGCTCGTGCAGAACGCCCAGCGCCGCGTAGCACGTGGTCTTGTCGGGAACGAGCACGCGCACGCCGTAGATGTCGAACACCTGCGAGAACGTGTAGTGCTTCTCGCGCATCTTCTTGTACACGGAGAAGATCGTCTTCTCGCGGCCGGTGACCACGGCGATCAGGTCGGACTTGGCGAAGCCTTCGCGGATCACGTCCAGCAGCCGGTTCATCACTTCGCGCCGGTTGCCTCGCGCGGCCTTGATCGCCTTGGCGAGGATCCGGTGGCGCATCGGGTAGAGGTGCTTGAAGCACAGGTCCTGGAGCTCCAGGAACAGCGCGTTCAGGCCGAGGCGATTGGCGATGGGCGCGTAGATGTCGAGCGTTTCCTTCGCGATGCGCTTCTTGTGCGTCTGCGCCATCGCATCGAGCGTGCGCATGTTGTGCAGCCGGTCGGCCAGCTTGATGAGGATGACGCGCACGTCGCGCGCCATCGCCAGCAGCATCTTGCGGAAACTCTCGGCCTGCGCTTCCTCGCGCGAATCGAATTCGATCTGGTCCAGCTTGGACACGCCGTCGACCATGTCGGCGACGGGCTTGCCGAATTTCTTCTCCAGTTCGACCTTGGTGACCGACGTGTCTTCCATCACGTCGTGCAGCAGCGCGGCGGCGAGCCCCTGGGCGTCCAAGCGCCATTGCGAAAGAATGCTGGCGACGGCCAGCGGATGCGTGATGTACGGCTCGCCGGACTTCCGGTATTGGCCGCGATGGGCGGATTCGGAGAATTCGAACGCGCGCGAAACGAGCGCGACGTCCGGCGCCGGCAGGTAGTGGCCCAGGTGTCTCGTGAACTCGGCGATCTCAGACATAATTATTCGGCCAAAAGTAAAAACCTACTTTTGGCCGGGATCGTCACCCATGAATCGCGGGCGGAGCCCGACGATTCATGGCGGAAAATACGACGAAGGAGCGACGCGAGTAATGCGTTCGATGGTGCGCTCCTTGTTGCCGTCAGAGCTGCGGTGGAATGATCGGCGCAGTCTTGGTGAGCATTTCGATGCCGATCTTGCCGGCGGCCATCTCGCGCAGCGCGATGACGGTGGGCTTGTCGCGATCGGCGTCGACCATGGGCGGCGAACCCGACGTGATCTGGCGGGCGCGATTGGTCGCCGCGAGCGTCAGCTCGAAGCGGTTCGGAATGCGGGCAAGACAGTCTTCGATGGTGATGCGGGCCATGGTTACCTCGTTTAACGGTTCAGAAGCTGGGTGATGAGCGCCGCGTGCCGCACCTGTTGCCGCGACGCGGTAAGGCGCGCGGCACGGACGATCGCCGAAAGATCGTCGACGGCTCTCGCAAAGTCCTGATTCATAATAACATAATCGAATTCGCCGCAGTGCCGCATTTCTTCGCGGGCGGCATCCAATCGGCGCGCGATGACTTCCTTCGAGTCCTGGCCCCGTTTTTCCAGCCGTTCCTTGAGCGACGCCAGCGACGGCGGCAGGATGAAGATCTGGACGGCATCCGGCATCAGCTTGCGCACCTGCGCCGCGCCCTGCCAGTCGATTTCCAGCAGGACGTCGTGGCCCTGCTGCACCTGCTGGCGGAGCCATGTTGCCGAAGTCGCGTACCAATGGCCGTGCACGTTGGCGTGTTCGAGGAACTCCCCGGCCTCCTTGAGCGCCATGAACTTGGCTTGGTCGACGAAGTGATAGTGAACGCCATCCTGCTCGCCGGGCCGGGGCGCGCGCGTCGTGTAGGACACCGAGAGCCGGATGCCCGGCTCGCGCTCGAGCAGCGCGCGCACGAGGCTGGTCTTGCCGCCGCCCGATGGCGCGGCGAGGACGAACAGGCAACCCGACGCGGGCGGCGCCTTGGTGACCATAGGCGGAACGCTTTTACTCAACGTTTTGAACCTGTTCGCGCATCTGCTCGATCAGCACCTTGAGCTCCAGCGACGCCTGCGAGATTTCCGCATCCACCGACTTGCTGCCCAGCGTGTTCGCCTCGCGGTGCAATTCCTGGGCGAGGAAATCCAGGCGCTTGCCGGCACTGCCGCCGGCGCCGAGCACGCGCCTCACTTCGGCCACATGGGTTGTGAGCCGCGACAGTTCCTCGGCCACGTCGATCCTGGTCGCGAACACGGCGAATTCCTGCTTCAGGCGATCCTCGTTCGGATCGAGCCCCGCTTCCTTGAGCCGCTGCGCGAGCTTCTCATTGAACAGCGCGTGGATCAGCGGGATGCGCGGCATCACGCGCGCGACCTGGGCTTCGATGCCGTCGCAACTGGCCTCGAGCATGGCCTGCACCTTGGCGCCTTCGCGCCGGCGCGACGCCGCCAGGTCCGTCACGCCCTGGTCGACCAGCGCCACGACTTTCGCGGCCAACTCCTCGGGGGCGAGCGAGGGCTCGGCCAGGACTCCGGGCCAGCGCAGGATCTCGTTGACCGTCAACGGCGAGGCAGCGGGAACGAGGCGCCGGACCTCGTCGGCCGCGTCCGCCAGCTGGCTCACCCTGGCGGCGTTGACCGCGAGCGTCGCCGCGCCCGGCGCCGTCCGGCTCATTCCCACCCGGCATTCCACCTTTCCGCGCCGAAGTTCCTCCGAGAGCCTCTCGCGGAGCGCGGGCTCCAGGTGACGCAATTCGTCGGGCAGCTTTACGGTGACGTCGAGATATCGGTGATTCACCGATCGCAATTCGACCGACAGCGACAGGCCAGGCAATTCGGTGGCCTCCGCTGCAAAGCCGGTCATGCTGAGGATCATTGGAAAATTAGATTCCTTGGCCGTGCAACGTCAGGTTCCGGCGACGTTTTGGCACTTTTTCGGGTCCAGGAGACATATTTGCAAGCGCAGGCACGACTCGCAACGATGTTTCCTTTACTTTGGCTGCCGGGTTGCCGAGAATGTAAGCGCTAACCGCCCTTGGCGCAAGCTGGGGCGACGGCCGCTGGCATGCGATTTGCGCCTGTTTGCGGTTGAACATGGCCCGGCCGTTCCGAATTTCGGCCCTTGGACCCGCTTCGAACCGTCCCGTATTCACGAAAAATGCGCTAATGGCCGTCACCAACCAAGCCCTCGTCGGGGGCTATCAGCTTCTGAACTACCGGGTCGACCGGCAGATCAGCCGCGGCGGCTTTTCGATCGTCTACCGCGCGTTCGACGACACCGGCGCGCCGGTCGCCATCAAGGAATACCTGCCGTCTTCGCTCGTGCTGCGCACCGAGGGCGACATCGTGCGCGCGAGCTCGGCGGAGAATCTCACGTCGTTCCGGTATGGAATGAAGTGCTTCTTCGAAGAGGGCCGCGCGCTCGCCAAGATCAACCATCCGAACGTCGTGCGCGTGTTGAACTTCTTCCGCGCCAACGAGACCGTGTACATGGTGATGCGCTACGAGCGCGGGCGCACGCTGCAGCAGCAGATCCAGATGCGCCAGGACCAGATGTCCGAGCGCCTTGTGCGGCACGTGTTCATGCACCTGCTGAACGGCCTGCGCGAAGTGCACACGCACAAGCTCCTTCACCTCGACATCAAGCCCGCCAATATCTACCTGCGTACCGACGGCACGCCGGTGTTGCTCGACTTCGGCGCCGCGCGCCAGACGCTGACCAGCGCGCGGCCCAAGCTGGCGCCGATGTACACGCCGGGATTCGCGGCACCCGAACAATACCGCGAGCCCGACCGGCTGGGACCCTGGACCGACGTCTATGGCGTCGGCGCGTCGATGTTCGCGTGCCTCGCGGCCTTCGCGCCGCAGGCGGCCGACGCGCGCGTGCAGGAGGACCACCTCGTGTCTGCGAAGAAGATCTGGGCAGGGCAATACTCCGAAAATATTCTCGAGGTCATCGACTGGTGCCTACGCCTCGATCCCCTCGAACGGCCGCAGAGTGTCTTCGCGCTGCAAAAGGCCATCCGGGACATCCCACAGACGAAGCGCAAGCTCACGTTCATGGGCAACCTCAAGAAGATGCTGTTCTCGCAAATCGGCGCCTAAGCGCCACTAAGCGCCAGAGTCTTCGTCGCATGCGCTTCACGATTTTCCAGGAATCCCGCAAGGGTTCGCGCAAGGTCAATCAGGACCGGCTTGCCTACACCTACAGCCGCGACACGTTGATGCTTGTCGTCGCGGACGGCATGGGCGGACACGCGGGCGGGGAGATTGCCGCCCAGATCGCCGTGCGACTTTTCATCGAGCGCTTCCAGCAGGAGGCGAAGCCGGTCCTCAAGAATCCGCTCAAGTTCCTGCAGGACACGATGCTGCGCGCGCACGCCGCGCTCGGTTCCTACGCGAACCAGTTCTCGATGCTCGAGACGCCGCGCACGACGTGCGTGTGCACGATCGTCCAGGCCGGCCATGCCTATTGGGCGCATGTCGGGGACTCGCGCCTCTACCTGTTCCGGCAGGGCGGCTTGATCGGCTCCACCAAAGATCACTCCAAGGTCCAGTACCTGGTCGACCAGGGCATCATCGGCGTGGACGAAGTCATCGACCACCCCGACCGCAACAAGATATTCAGCTGCTTGGGCGGCCTGGTCGATCCGGTCATCGACCTGTCGCGGCGCACGCCTCTGCGCAACGGCGACATCATCGTCATGTGCACCGACGGCCTGTGGGCGGTGCTCGACCACAAGGAAATGTCGACGTGGCTCACCTCCACGCCGATCCTCAAGACCGCGCCGCAGATGATGCGCGAGGGCGAGAAGCGCGGTGGCCCGGATGGCGACAACCTGTCCGCGATCGTCGTGCGCTGGGGCCCCGAAACGCTGACCGACGAGCCGTCGACGACGATCACGGAAACGCTCGGACTGGGCGAATTCGAGACCCAGATCGACCGCACGCTGACCCTCACCGACCGCAAGGGCATGCAGCGCGACCTGACCGACGACGAGATCGAGCACGCGATCCAGGAGATTCAGTCCACCATCCAGAAATATCGGAAGTAGCGCGACGGTCGAGTAGCTCGTTGGGGCGTCTGCCGCTGACTCGCTCGCAGCGGCTCAACTTTCGCGCTGTGGACCTCGCGATGTTGCTGCGCCGCAGCATCATGTGATGGCTTCGTTCATTTCGCGAGAGTTGCGCGTCGTTCGGACGCGTTTTCCGACGACGCGCCAACGAGCCGGGCCCCGGGCCGCGCTTGTCGCCGGGGGTAGAATCGAAAGATGCGGCACATAATCCTGGACACCGAAACCACGGGCCTCGACCCCAATCTGGGCCACCGCATCATCGAGCTGGCAGCTGTCGAGGTCGTCGACCGCCGCCCCACCGGCCGCAGCCTCCAGATTCACATCGATCCCGAGCGTGAGATCGATGCCGGGGCATCGGAAGTGCACGGGCTGACCTGGGAAGACCTGAAGGGCAAGCCGAAATTCGCCGACATTGCGCCGGAGTTCGTCGACTTCGCGCGCGGCGCTACCTGGATCATCCACAACGCGCCGTTCGATATCGGGTTCCTGGACAAGGAGTTCGCCAACGCCAGATTTCCGGCCTGCGCGGAAATGTATGCCGCGCTGATCGACACGCTGGCGCTCGCGCGCGAAGCCTTTCCGGGCAAGCGCAACGGCCTCGATGCGTTGTGCGAGCGCTTCGGCGTATCCAACGCGCATCGCACGTTGCATGGCGCGCTGCTCGACGCACAACTCTTGGCCGAGGTGTATCTCGCGATGACGCGCGGACAGGAATCGCTCACCATCGACATGGGAGCGGGCCCTGTGGTGGCCGTGACCGTTGCCGTGGCGGATCTGCGTGCGTCGCGGCCCGCGCTGATCGTCATCGTGCCGACGGAGGACGAGGCACTTGCGCACGAGGCCTACCTGGATGCGCTCGACCGCGAAACGAAAGGCCGCTGCATGTGGCTGCGCGCGGCGGTGGCCGTCGCGGCGGCGGCGTGATGAGAGTTGCCGCTGTCACGTCAACGTAACTTTCGCCTGCGACGCTGATGGAACAATCTGCCACTCCACCCATGTCGCTGCCAGTCCTCACCGGAACGGCGGCGCCGGCGGCTGTTCCCGACGCCGTGAGCCCGCCCGTCCCTCCGCCGATCAACCGCGAGTTGTCGCTGCTCGAATTCAACCGGCGCGTGCTGGCGCTCGCGGAAGACCCGTCGATCCCGCTCCTCGAGCGCCTCCGATTTCTCTGCATTGTCGGCAGCAACCTGGACGAATTCTTCGAAATCCGCATCGCCGGCGTCAAGGAACAGTTGCGCGCAAAGGTTCCGCCGCTGGGGATGACGCTGCCGGAAACGCGAGAACTCGTCACCCAGCTGGGCGATGGCGCCCGCGCGCTGATCGCGGACCAGTATCGGGTCCTCAATGATCAAGTGTTGCCGGCGCTCGCCGAGTCCGGCGTTCGCCTGATCCGCCGCACCGAATTCACCGATGCCGAAAAAGCATGGGCAGCGAAATACTTCGAGCGCGAAGTGCGGCCGCTGCTCACGCCGATCGGGCTCGACCCTGCACACCCGTTCCCGCAGGTCGTCAACAAGAGTCTCAACTTCGTGATCCAGCTCTCGGGACATGACGCCTTCGGCCGCGACACGGGGATTGCGATTGTCAAGGCGCCGCGCGTGCTGCCGCGGATCATCAAGCTGCCCCCCGAAGTCAGCGGCGGTGACAATGATTTCGTGATGCTGTCGTCGGTGATTCACGCCCACCTGCACGAGCTCTTCCCGGGACGCGACGTAGTCGACTACTCGCAATTCCGGGTGACCCGCGATGCCGACCTCTGGATCGACGAGGAGGAAGTGAAGAACCTGCGCCAGGCATTGAAGGGCGAGTTGCCCGAGCGGCAGTTCGGAAAGGCCGTGCGCCTCGAAGTCGCCGCAGCCTGTCCCGCCCCGATTGCGGACTTTCTGCTGCAGCAGTTCGAGCTCACGGAAGCCGATCTGTACCGGTGCGATGGGCCGGTCAATGTCACGCGGTTGTCGTCGCTGGCGGACCAGGTCGACATCGATGAGCTCACGTTCGACGACTTCGTGCCCGGGTTACCCGACCGCCTGCGTGATGCGCCCGACATCCTGACGGCGATAAGGCAGCAGGACATTCTGCTGCACCATCCCTACCAGTCGTTCGAACCGGTGGTCGAATTCATCCGCTGCGCAGCCGATGATCCGAATGTCGTCGCGATCAAGCAGACCGTCTATCGCACCGGCGTGAACTCGGTGCTGATGGAAGCGCTGATCGAGGCGGCCAAGCGGGGCAAGGAAGTGACCGTCGTGGTCGAATTGATGGCGCGCTTCGACGAGGAGGCGAACATTAACTGGGCTGAGCGGCTGGAGCGCGCGGGTGCGCAGGTCGTGTACGGCGTGTTCGGCTTGAAAACCCACGCCAAATTGGCGCTCCTCATCCGCCGCGAGAGCAACCTGCGAGGCGAGTCGCGGCTGGTTCCGTACGCGCATCTGGGCACCGGGAACTACCACCCCCGGACGACGCGCCTCTACACCGATTTCGGGCTGCTCACGGCGGACCCGGACATCTGCGCCGACGTGAACGAGGTGTTCCTGCACATCACGAGCCTCGCCCGGGCGGCGCGAATGAAGCGGCTGCTGCTCGCGCCGTTCACCATGCACCGCCGCGTGCTGGAGATGATCCGCCGCGAAACGCGCCACGCGAAGGAGGGCAAGCCCGCGCACATCGTCGCCAAGATGAACGCGCTGGTCGAGGAGGGCGTGATACGCGCGCTCTACGCCGCGTCCAACGCCGGCGTGACGATCGAACTGATCGTGCGCGGCGCCTGCGCGCTGCGGCCGGGCGTGCCGGGAATGTCGGAGAAGATTCGCGTGCGCTCGATCCTCGGGCGCTTTCTCGAACATCATCGCATATGGTATTTCGCCAATGACGGTGATCCCGACGTCTGGCTGTCATCGGCCGACTGGATGGGCCGCAACCTCTTTCGCCGCGTCGAGGTTGCGTTCCCGGTGCGCGACCCCGTTCTGCGGAAGCGCGTCATCGACGAGGGACTGCGCGCCTATCTCGCCGACAACGTCGATGCGTGGCAACTGCACGAAGACGGCCACTGGGCGAAGGTCTCGCGCCGGCGCGGCGCCAGACCCAAGTCTGCGCAGGAGATACTGCTGGCGAAGATGCGTGCACCCGACGGAGAACCATGATGGATCTCATCCTCTGGCGCCATTGCGAAGCCGAGCCCGGCGAACCTGATCTTGGTCGGCGTCTGACGTCGAAGGGATTGAAGCAGGCCGAACGAATGGCGGAGTGGCTGGACTCTCACCTGCCCGACACCTGTCGCGTTCTGGTTTCCCCGGCCGATCGCGCACAGCAGACGGCCCTCGCGCTGAAGCGGAAATTCAAGACCGTGCCGGAGTTGGCACCCGGGGCCACGGTGACCGCCGCACTCGCGGCGGCGAACTGGCCCGATTCGCGCGAGCCGGTGCTGATCGTCGGCCATCAGCCCACGCTCGGCGCCATTGCCTCCTTCCTGCTTTCCGGCGAAGAGGCGTACTGGTCGGTGCGCAAGGGCGCGGTGTGGTGGCTGTCCAATCGCGCGAGGGAAGGCGGCGCGGCGGTCGTGCTGAAGGTCGTGGTCGGGCCGGACTTCGTCTGACCGCCCAGCGACCGCGGCCAATCCTTGCTAGGGGTTGCGCCACCGAAAGCCCAGTGCGGCCCATTCCTCGCGTTCCTTGACGAGGAGGTGCAGCGTCAGCGGATGGCGCTTCAACCACGTTGCCGACACGGCGAAGTGGATCGTCCTGGCCGGCCTTGAGTACGATGCGCGGCGCATCGATCGCGCGGCGCGCGTGGTGGAACAGCACCGCGAGCCGAAGTGCCAGCACCTGCGCCATCATTTGGGCGTCGTGCAGCGCGGGCTCGATCTTCGACAGGCCCCCCCGGCAGCCGTGGACGAGCACCGCAAGTTGCCGCTGTTCCTGCGCCGAGAAGCCTGGCATGTCGGCGTTCTCGAGAATGTACGCGCCGTGCCTGTGGAAGCCGATGTGAGAGACCGTGTATCCGACCTCGTGCAGCAGGCCGGCCCATTCCACGCGTTGCGCGACTGCCGGATCCGGCCGCGGCGCGCCCTTCATGTAAAGCGCCTTCGCCATTGCCCCAACGCGCTGCGCGTGCGCGCGATCCACGTGATAGCGCTCGACGAAGCGCTCGACGGTGGTCACGCGGCTGTCGCGGCGTCCTGTGCGGCCAAGAAGGTCGTACAGCACGCCCAGGCGCAGCGCGCCGCCAACCGGGTTGAGCCGCGGGACCGATAGCTCCGCCATCGCGGCGGCCATGATCGCGAAGCCCCCCGGCAATACCGGCGCGCGCTCGGGCTTCAAGCCGTTGAGCGTCAGCCGCGCCATGTGGCCGGCGCCGACCATGCGCTTGCGCAAGCGTGCGAGTCCGTCCGGCGTGATCCCTCCTGACGACAGGCCGTTCTCCTCGAGAATGGCCGCGAGCGCCAGCGCGGTGCCCGACGACGCATAGGCTTCCTGCCAACGCTCGCGGTCCGAATTCCCTGGCGATCGCCTCGATCTCCGCGCGCGCGTGGGTCTCAGCCGCCAGGAACGCGTCGGCGCGCAGCGCTCCGTCCCCGAAGAAGCGCTGCGAGAGGTTGACGCAGCCGAGCTTCAGCGATTCGAGGCGCTCCGGGATGAGGCCGCGGCCGATGATGAATTCGGTCGAGCCGCCGCCGATGTCGATCACCAGGCGCGGCGCGGAGGACGGCGGCAGCACGTGCGCCACGCCGAGATAGATGAGGCGCGCTTCCTCATGACCCGCGATCACGTCGATCGGAAACCCGAGCGCCGCCTCTGCCTGCGGAAGAAACGTCGCGGCGTTCTTCGCCACGCGGAAGGTGTTCGTCGCCACGGCGCGCACGGCGGAGGGATGAAGTCCGGACAGCCGCTCGCGAAAGCGCGTGAGACAAGCCAGCGCGGCGCGGCGCGCCGCGGACGTCAGGCGTCCCTTGTCGTCCATGCCCGCGCCGAAGCGAATCGTTTCGCGCCACGTATCCAGCCGGAATATCTGGTCGCCCTTCGACGCGGCCCACCTCGAGACGGAAGCTGTTCGAGCCGAGGTCGACGACCGCGAGCATCGCGGGCGTGGATGCAGCCTTGCGTGGACGGTGGGGCGCGTGCGGCATGGGCCGGAAAGGCAGTAGGCGGGCCCGGCGAAGCCTAGCAGAAAGTGCTCGATGCTTGGCCAAGCGTTTTTAGCGGAACCGCCTATCTGCTAGGCTCGGAAGCTTTCGCGCCGCCGTTCTGACCTTTACGCGCCATGCCCATCGACTACCTGCAGAAAATCCTGACCGCCAAGGTCTACGACGTCGCGATCGAGATCCCCGCTCGACCTGGCGCCGACGCTGTCGCAGCGGCTGCAGCAACCGCGTGCTGCTGAAGCGCGAGGACCAGCAGCCGGTGTTCTCGTTCAAGCTGCGCGGCGCCTACAACAAGATGGCGCACCTCACGGCCGGCGCAGCGCGCGAAGGGCGTGATCGCGGCCTCGGCGGGCAACCATGCGCAGGGCGTGGCGCTCGCCGCGCAGAAGCTCTCCTGCCGCGCGACGATCGTCATGCCGGTGACGACGCCTCACATCAAGATCGCCGCGGTCGAGGCGCGCGGGGCCAAGGTCGTGCTGCACGGCGACTCCTACTCCGACGCCTACATGCAAGGCGCTGGCGCTGCAGAAGTCCTCGGGCGCGGCATTCGTGCATCCCTACGACGACCCCGACGTGATCGCCGGCCAGGGCACGGTCGGCATGGAAATCCTGCGCCAGTGCCAGGGACCCATCGAGGCGATATTCGTCGCGGTGGGCGGCGGCGGCCTCATCTCGGGCATCGCGGCGTATGTCAAGCGCGTGCGGCCCGGAAATCAGGGTCATCGGCGTCGAGCCGGTCGACTCCGACGCGATGACGCGCTCGCTCGCCGCCGGGCGCCGGGTGACGCTGCCGCACGTGGGCCTCTTCGCGGATGGCGTCGCGGTCAAGCAGGTCGGCAAGGAGACGTTCCGCCTCGCGCAGAAGTACGTCGACGACATGGTCCGTGTCGACACCGACGCCATTTGCGCGGCGATCAAGGACGTCTTCGAGGACACGCGCTCGATCCTGGAGCCCGCGGGGGCGCTCGCCGTCGCCGGCATGAAGGCCTGGTGCGAACGCGCATCGCGTCGCGCGACCGCACGCTGGTCGCGATCGCGTGCGGCGCCAACATGAATTTCGACCGGCTGCGCTTCGTCGCCGAGCGCGCGGAATTGGGCGAGGCGCGCGAGGCCATCTTCGCCGTCAGCATCCCCGAGCGCCCGGGCAGCTTCCGCGAGTTCTGCGCGCTGCTGGGCAATCGCAGCGTGACCGAATTCAACTACCGCTTCGCGGACGCGAGAACGGCGCACCTCTTCGTCGGCGTGGAAGTGGCCAACCGCCACGAGTCGCGCGAACTGCTCGCCGCGTTCCACCGGCACCGGATCGAGGCCTTCGACCTGACCGATAACGAAATGGCCAAGCTGCACGTGCGGCACCTGGTCGGCGGCCACGCGCCGGCGGCCAAGGACGAAATCCTCTACCGTTTCGAATTTCCGGAGCGGCCGGGCGCGCTGATGCGCTTCCTGAACAGCATGAGCGCCGGCTGGAACATCAGCCTTTTCCACTACCGCAACCACGGCGCGGACTACGGCAGGGTCCTGGTCGGAATGCAGGTCCCGGCGGCCGACAAGGCCGATTTTCGGCGGTTTCTGGACCGGTTGGGGTATACCTGCGTGGACGAGACGGACAATCCTGCCTATCGAATGTTCCTGGGTTCCTGAACAGGCCCGGGAAGCCCGCCGCCAGACGGCAAACCCTGACGCGCCACGGCAGGACAACGTCCCAAAAATTGCCGCCGTGTTGCATTTTGAGCGAATTCGCCGCCGCGGGCCGATTCCGGCAAGCTTTATGCTCTAGTCAGTTCGCTTGGGCCGTGGCAAACTTGAACACGACAAGTGCGGGCGCCGACGGGCGCCGCCGCAACCGTTGCCGTATGGAGCAAGGTGAATATAATTGGCGGAGCCGAATCCATTGCAAGGCGTAAAGGTGATGGTGATCGACGATTCGAACACCATCCGCCGCAGCGCCGAGATTTTCCTGCTGCAGGCAGGCTGCACGGTCATCCTGGCCGAGGACGGCTTCGACGCCCTGGCCAAGATCGCCGACCACCAGCCTGATCTCGTGTTCGTCGATATCATGATGCCGCGCCTGGATGGTTACCAGACCTGCGCGCTGATCAAGAAAAACGGCAAATTTCAGCGCACGCCGGTGATCATGCTGTCCTCGAAGGATGGCCTGTTCGACCGGGCGCGCGGCCGCATGGTCGGTTCGGACCAGTACCTGACCAAGCCGTTTACAAAGGACAGTCTCCTCAAGGCGGTCGCCGCGCACGTCAATCGCGCGGCTGCGTGATGGTGGCCGTCGACATACGCGCGTCGGCAAAGGCGCGCGAACTTGCTGGGGCGCAGAACAGGGTAGGAGCCATGGCCATCAGAAAGATCCTTATCGTCGACGATTCGCCGACGGAGCGGCATGTGCTGAACGACATGCTGACGAAGTCCGGGCTACGAAGTCGTGGCGAGCGACAACGGCGAGGACGCGATCCTCAAGGCGAAGTCGCTGAAGCCGGACCTCATCCTCATGGATGTCGTCATGCCCGGGCTGAACGGTTTCCAGGCGACGCGCGCCATCAGCCGCGATCCGGACACCCGGGCGATCCCCATCATCCTGTGCACGTCGAAGAGCCAGGAGACCGACAAGATCTGGGGCATGCGCCAGGGCGCGCGCGACTACATCGTCAAGCCCATCAACCGCGACGAGCTCCTGGAAAAGATCGCCGCGATCGGCTGAAGCGATGAAACGACCCCCACGCTCGCTTCGCTCGCTGCCCCCCGAGGGGGCTGGTCAATCCCTCGGGGCGGCCCTTCGGGACTGACGTCAAAATCCATGGCCCGCCGCGCAAAACTCGACCTTCGCACGTTCCAGCAGGAGCTGGCGGCCCGGTTGACGACCAAGACCGCCGCGCAGGTGGAATCGTCGCGGCTGGGTCTGGCGAGCGGCGGCGAGCGCTGGCTGGTCCGGCTGTCCGATGCCGGCGAGGTCACGACGCTGCCGATGGTGGTTCCCGTGCCGCTGACCCGGCCCTGGTATCTCGGCATCGCCAATATTCGCGGCAACCTCTTTTCGGTCATCGATTTTTCGGCCTTCCTGGGCCGGGACCCTGGCGTTGGGAGCGGGCAGAGCCGGCTGTTGCTGTTTGGTCCACGTGCGGGCGAAATGAATGTCGGCATCGTCGTGCAGCACGTTCTGGGTCTGCGCAACATCGTCGAGCTGGCGCCGGCGGCGCCGCCGCATGATGCGCCCGCGTGGTATGCGCAGCGCTGGATGGACGGCGACGGCAACGCTTGGCAGGAAATCGATCTCGCAAAGCTCGCGAACGATTCCACATTCTTGCAGGTAGGCATTTGAGGGCCGAAAAGCGATGGCACTGAAACTGCCCAATCTGTTCGGCAGCGAACGGCGCAAGGCGTCGGACATTGACTTCGACATGCCGACCACGCAGGTCAAGATGAACCAGGCTGCCCAGCAGGGTTACGACCCGCTCGCCTCGGTGTCGATCATGGACCAGCTGCGCACGGCCACGACCGGCTCGGCCGCGCCGAGGAAGATCCCGTTGATCGGCGATATGCCGGTGACCAAGCAGTTCCAGATACTGGGCGTGCTGATAGTCACGTTTCTCGTGTTCGCCGCGTTGATGCTGTTCTTGGACGGCAGGCAATCGGCACAAAACGCCGCCGCGTCGGCGACGGCCACGGAAATGCAGATGTTGTCGCAGCGCCTTGCGCGGGGCACCGCGCTGGCATCTCAGGGACAGGCCACGGCATTTGCCGGCGTGAAGGACAGCCGCGAGCGCTTCAAGTCCGACCTCGACGCCCTGCTGACCGGGGGCACGGTCCGCGGCGTGAGCCTGGATGTGTCGCAGGACGAGCAAACGGTCAAGCTCCTGAACGATGTCAAGAAGCGCTGGGAACGCGTGGACGTTGCCGCCGACCGCCTGCTCGCCAACGAGACCAGCCTGACCACGCTGGCCAAGGGTCTTGATTCGCTCAACACCGGCAACAGCGCCATCCTGGAGCTCGCGCAACAGGCCGCCCAGCAGATCGGACAGAGTGGCGGGTCCCTGCGCGAGATCGATTACGCGAACCAGCTCGCCGTGTTGTCGCAGCGGATTGCGAAGAACGCGAATTCGCTCGCCTCTTCCGACGAAATCGACCCGGAAGTCGCCTTCCTGCTCGGCAAGGACTCTGGCACCTTCCGCGACATCCTGGGCGGACTGCTCAAGGGAA
>CAVWIM010000021.1:0-184734 GCA_963755065.1 uncultured beta proteobacterium | reverse complement strand
TACGGTCCCTCGGGCTTGGTCGTGACAAATCCCGAGTGATAGATGAGGAAATTCAGATCGGGGTAACGCTTCGCGACGCGGCCAACGTCCACGCACGTCGAGTGCTCGTACGATTGCGGTCCGAAAGGCAGCCCCTTGTGAACTGCGATGTTGCGGATGCCGAGCTTGCGCGCCTTTTCGATCAGCGCTATCCCGGCGTCGTCGTCGAGAAAAAACCCCTTGCCCCCAGGTCCCCACTGCGTGTACGTTTTCCACGCGGAAATCTTGTAGCGCTCGGCGAGCGCATCCATGCCTTCCAGGTCGCCGTCCTGGTTTGGATTTACGCGTCCGTGCAGCAGCAGGCGATGCGTGCCCTGCATCTTCTCGACGATGCGCGCGGTCTCGGCCGCCTCCTCGATCGTCAGTGGCTCGCCCTTGCGCGTCGACGGCACGAACGACAGCACGATCAAGTCGGTGTCCGAATCGAGAAAAATGTCCTTGATGAATTCTTCCGCACCGAGGCATTGCAGATAGCCCAGGCCAGGGCCGGCAGACTGAGCGATGCAGCGATTGTTTTCGCCGAAACTCTTGAGCGGCTGCGCGCCCGGTGGCAGCGCGCGCGTCCAGGCGCCCGTCGGGTTCACGAAGTGACCCTGCACGTCGAAAATGAATTCGTTGCGATCGAGCGCCGAACGCGCGACCTGGTTATCCAGCGCAGCTTCGCTCGGCAGCTCATAGTGGCCACCGCGGCGGTTGGCCGCGGCGTAGGCGGCATTCATTCCGAGCAGCGTCGTCGCCGCTCCGCAGGCTGACACGAGGAACGCGCGGCGCGGGAGACCCACGCGCCTGGCGTTGGCGGTCGCGGCGTCGAGCGCAAGGCGCCGCGCATGGTGATGCATCGCCTCGAGCGGAATCGGCTCGAACTCGCCGTTCGTGGCTGTGTCGAGCTTGATCGGTAAGCGTGTTCCCGCCGGATCGTTGCGATAACGCATGGTCAAACTCCGGTGTCAGACGTCGATCGAGCCGCCGTCAAAGCCGGAACCGATATCGTCGAAGACCCCACCCATGTCACCAGTGTCGTGCGGCTGGTCGGCGTCATGTCCAGGGTCCATCCCAGGCGCCTGGCCAAGATCGCTGCCCGCCAAACCGTGACTGCCCAGGAAATTCTGCGCGATCATCGTGCCGAGCACCGTGCCGGCGATGCTCCCCAAAAGACTGCTGGTCATCATGCCGCCGAAGCCGGTGCCGGCAGAGGGAATGCCGCCGAAGAGCCGCTCCAGCGTGCCGGGCTGGCGCACTTCCGCGCGCGTGGCGAGTTGCGCGAGCGCCTGCGGATTCTCGGTCGCGTACGCGCGCTCCGCCTCGGGCATTTCGGCGCGCAGCTGTTCGAGCAGCATCCGACGCTGCTGTGGCGTCAGCTTGGCGAAGGCCTCGACGTGCGCCTGTTCGATTGTTTCCGGCGGCGCCGTCTTCAGCATGTAGCGGTACCGGGCCAGCGCCCGCTCGTCCTCGGACCGTTGCGTTCGCTGCCCCTCGTAGGTCTGCCCTCGCGTTTCGTCGACGCGGCGAAAGCGATCGAAGATGCCCATGTCCAGTCTCCTTGAGGTTCAAAGTGTGCCCAAGGGCGAGGGACTTTCGAGCTGCAACGGACGCGGGATACCTCACTCCGCGACAATTTCATTGTACTGCCGCAAGTGCATGATCGTTCGCGACTTTCCCGCGTCCGCTCATGGATAGTTGGGGCGATACGACCCGGGTCAACGATTCGCAGCCGGAGCGGCGCGATGGCGCTACGCTGCAGTGCGCTGCGCTGCGGTATCCAAGGACGCTCGGGCTCTTCAAACGGGGCCTTGTGAAATGGAGGCAGCTACGGTGCCGCACACTCGCGCGGCGGCAGCGTGGCGGTGACAAGCCCCGTCAGTTCTCCCTGTGCGGAGATGACGAGCGGTGTCGCGCACCGGTCGAGCCTCGTCCCGGCGAAGCGGACACTGAACTCACCGGCTGCCGACGCCACCGCGGCGCCGGCGAACCGGCGCGTCCCCCCATCACGATCGTCACGCGCACCGGCTCGTGCTCCCGGAAGCCGCTCCCCACGACCGTGACCGGTGCATCGGCGGCGACGCGCACCACCGGCGGCTGGGCGGCGCCGGCGACGAGGGCGAGGGAGACGGCTAGGGTCGTTGCAGCGAGCTGCGCGGTCGTGGCCATGAGAGCTTGACGGTAAGTCTGCCGAAGCGACACAATCGAACACTCGTAAATAATACCAATAGAAGTTAAACCGTAATCTGTCAACAGGGAGGAGTGACATGTCGACCAAGCTCACAGTTTGGGTGCGCGCGACGCAAACAGCCTGGCTGATCGCAGGCGTCCTTGCGCTTGCGGCGGTCGCGGCAACGGGACGCGCCGCGGTGCCGCGGGCCGCTCCCGCAGGACGAGGAGGCCGAGGAGGAGCTTCTCCAGCTCGACCTCTCCTTCACGAGCCGGCGAACGGCCGGTTCGACGCAAATCGACCTCACGCAGGCGGGCGAGCTCCGCGGCAGAGCCGCGGTGGCAGCCAAGAAGCTGCGCGACCAGCAAATCCCGTCGGGCACGACCACCTTCGGTGGCGCCTGGACACAGATCGGACCGAACCCGATCGTGCAGGGGCTCCGCACTCCGGGGCCGCAGCGGTTTGGCGCGATGAGCGGCCGGATCGGCGCACTGGCGATCCGCCCGAGCAACGGCCAGTTCATCCTGGGCGCCGCTCAGGGCGGCATCTGGCTGTACGACGCCGGGACGGGCACGTGGTCGGCGAAGACGGACGACCAGACGACGCAGTCGATCGGCGCGCTCGCGGTGGCGCCCTCGAACGACGCGATCGTCTACGCCGGCACGGGCGAGGGCGCCCTCTCGGGCGACTCCTACTTCGGCAACGGCGTGTTCAAGTCGACCGATGGCGGCAATACGTGGGCCAAGATCTCGGGGGACACGTACTTCAACGGCGTCTCGATGAGCCGCATCGTTGTCGACCCGACGAACGCGGACCACGTCTACGCGGCAGTGCTACGCGGCCGCGGCGGGGCGCGGCGCGTGAGCCCGCCCGATCCCACCAAGTTCGGCGTCTGGGAATCGAAGGACGGCGGCGTCAACTGGGCGCTGATCCAGAAGGTCAAGGACAATTTCGGCGCGACCGACCTCGAGATGGATCCCCAGAACCCGCTGATCCTCTACTCGTCGTTCTGGGGCGACGCCATCTACAAGAGCACCGACGGCGGGAAGAAGTGGAAGCAGGTCATGACCGGCCTGCCGATTGCCGACTACGCGGGCGCCCAGACGCGGTTCTCGATTGCGATCTCGCATCCGTCGCCGGCGGGCTCCGGCACGCTCTACGCGGGCTTCGACTGGATCGACGGTGCCGGACATCATCCGAGCCGCGTCTTCAAGTCGACCGACGGAGCGGCAAGCTGGACGATGCTGCCGGCCGGCTCTCCCGGACAGGAGAGCGTCGAGGATTACTGCGGCGGCCAGTGCTTCTACGACAACGTGATCGAGGTCGACCCGACGAACCCGAACATCGTGTTCGCGGCCGGCCAGTTCAACTACGACATCGGCTCGGGCGGCATCTTCCGCTCCGACGATGGCGGCCAGACGTGGATCAACCTCGGGTACGACCAGCATCCGGACTTCCACGCGCTCGCCTTCAACCCGGCCAACACGGCGCAGGTGCTGATCGGCAGCGACGGCGGCGTCTGGTACAGCAACGACCGTGGCGGCCGGCCGACCGTCGCGACTCCGCTCAGCGGAGTCACTTGGGTCAGCCTGAACGGCACCGTCAATCCGGCGACCGCCGGCGTGACCGGCCGGTCGAACCTGGCGATCACGCAGTTCACCTCGATCGCAACCGTGCCGCAGATCCCAGCCCGCTTCTGGGGCGGGACGCAGGACAACGGCACGCTGCGCAAGTCGGGCGGCTCGAATACGTGGTTCGACGTTGTCGGCGGCGACGGTGGGCAGGTACTCGTCGACCACACCTTCGACCCGGTGAGCGCCTCGTGTCCGGCCGGTTTCGCGCCCGCCTGCTTCATCTACGGGACGTTCTTCGGGATCTCGCCGTACCGGATGACGGACGGCGGGGCGTTCTTCTTCAACGCCTTTTACATCCGGAACGGGATCGACCTGACCGACCGGTCGGACTTCTACGTGCCGTTCGTGCTCAACCAGGAGGACCCGAACCAGCTCTTCCTGGGGACGTTCCGGCTCTACCGCACGGACAACGCCAGGACGGCGAACGCCGGTGACGTCAAGTGGAAGGCGATCAGCGGCGACCTGACGACCGGCTGCACCGGCACCGCCCCGAACGGCGCGCGGAACTGCACGATCTCCGCGATCGGCGTCGGCGGCGGCGAGGCGGTCTACACGGGATCGCTGGACGGCCTCGTCTACGTCAGCATCGACGGCCAAGTCAATGACAACCCGACCTGGACGCGTGTCAAGGACGATGCCCTGCCGAAACGGCCGGTTGCCGGCTTCGCCGTCGACCGGAGCAACTACCGGATCGCCTACGCGGCGTTCAACGGATTCAATGGGGCAACCCCGGGCCATCCGGGCCACGTATTCCGCACGCTCGACGGCGGGAACACGTGGACGGACATCTCGGGCAACCTGCCGGACACGCCGGTCAACTCGATCGTCCTCGACCCGTCGTATCCGAACACGCTCTACGCGGGCACCGACGTCGGGCCGTTCGTGAGCTACAACGGCGGCACCGACTGGTCGGCGCTCGGCACGGGCTTCCCGCTCGTCGCCGTCGATCAGCTCGACCTCGACTCGTCCAACCGGCTGCTCGCAGCGGGCACCCACGGACGGGGCGCATACAAGATCTTCGACGCGCCCGCCGCTCCGGCGCTCGTGCTGTCGAAGGTCGACGACGGCAAGCCGGTCGGGCCGTCGAGCCACATCACCTACACGCTCACGCTCAAGAACGAGGGCAACGCCCCGCGAACGGGGTGACGATCACCGATCCGGTGCCCGCCAACACGAGCTTCGTCTCGGCCGACTCCGGCGGGACGAACGTCGGCGGGTGTGGTCACTTGGTCGGGCCTGACCGTCGCGCCGGGCGCAGCCGTCTCGGTGCACCTCACCGTCAGCATTTCGAACGCGCTCAATAAGAAGGTGACGTCGATCGTGAACGACGGCGTCGTCGCGAAGACCGCTGACGGCTTCTCCACGACCGGCTCGCCGGTCGTCACCCCGCTCGCTCCTCCGTACGCGCTCACCCTCAGCCCGGCGACGCAGACGGACGGCGGAAGGGTGGGGACGAGCGTTCCGTACACGCTGACGATCGAGAACGACGGCTTCAACGCCGACAGCTACTCGCTCTCGGCCACGAACGCCTGGACGACGACGTTCTTCGACGCCACGTGCACGACGCCGCTGACGACGACGCCCAGCGTCCCGTCCGGTGGCTCGCTCGACGTCTGCGCGAAGGTGGCGATCCCGGCTGGCTGCCGCCAACGACACGGTCAACACGGGCACGGTGACGGCGACGTCGGTCGGCAGCCCGAGCGTCAGTGCAACCGCGACGCTGAAGACGATCGCCGTCGCAGTTGGCGTGAACACGCTGCTCGTCGACAACGACGGCAACGGCCCCGACGTCCAGTCGTACTACACGACCGCGCTGACGACGGCCGGTGTCGCGTTCAGCAAGTGGGACCTGGCGGCGGACTCGAACCTGCCGCGGAACTACGTGCTCGCGTTCAAGAACGTCGTGTGGTTCACGGGGAACAGCTACCCGGCGCCGATCGGCCCGTACGAGGGCACGCTGAAGGCGTTCCTCGACAACGGCGGTCGGCTGCTCATGTCGGGGCAGGACATCCTCGACCAGGCGGCCGGAACGACGACGTTCGTGCACGACTACCTGCACATCACGTGGGACGGCAGCGAGACGCAGAACGACAAGGCGACCGCGAACGTCAACGGCGTGGCGGGCAGCCCGGTCTCGAACGGGATCGGCGCAGTTCCGCTTGATCATACTGTCCTCGGCGCCGCGTTCGAGGACCGGATCACGCCGAACGGCACGGCGGTGACTGCGTTCACCGACGACACGGGAGCGCCGAACGCGCTGTCCTTCAGCGGGACGTACAAGGTCGTCTTCCTGGCCTTCCCGCTCGAGGCGTACGGCACGGCGGCCCAGAAGGCCGACCTGATCACTCGGACGTTCACCTTCTTCGGGCCGTAGGCTGAAGGAGCTGCAAGCGAGCGGAGCGGGCCGGCGCAGAGCCGGCCCGCTCCATTCAGGGGCGGACGCCGACCAACCGCCGAGACCGAGTAGCAATTATTACAAGCGCCCGTTCGCCAGTTGAATCAACGGAAAGGCCGCGCAATGGAGCGAAGGCGGTCGTCCTCGCACGGCGATAGAATGATCCGTCGCTCCAATAATGTATTGGACCGACCGAGCGTCTAACACTTCAACCGAATGAATAATTTATCGCACCGATTGTGCATTGCGCCTATGATGGATCGGTAGGATTCACACTCAACATCAATCGCTTGCGCAGCGACGTGTGCCGTGATTGCGCAGCTCTGCGTGCGTCACCAACTGAAGTTGCTGACCACCGACAACGATTTTGTCGTCGCCGCGAAATACTGCACGCTGCGAGTTTGGAGGGAGGTGGGCTAGCTATTGGCTTGCCGTCTCGCAGCGTTCGAACACAACAATCGTCGCGCCTTTTATACGCTCCGACCGTCGGAAACCGGCCAACTCCCGCCGTTCGGGGGTCGCCGCGGAAAATTCCCATGAGGGGCCGTTCGCGCCAGCACGCCGAAGTAGCGGTGGCGGTGGATGCGCGCTGACGGCGAAGTATCGCCAGGCCAGATTTTGCCGGACGCGCGTGCGTTTCATGGGGTGGGGGCTCGGTCGATCCACTTTGGAACTCGACCCAGTCTAGGCGCATCGCGCATCGAGCGATGTCAGCACACGCCACCAAGCGTGTCGGAGTTCGTCCTAAATCCCACATGAGACGCAGATTGCGATGCGGGCCAGCTGGCGTAGACTCATCGCATCCGCGAGTTCTGCACGAGCTCGGCTCGCTCCCCGGGAGATTCCATGAAATCACTTCCAATGCAAGCCCACGACCTGCTTGGGCCTGCTCTTCGGCATTCTCGCAAGCGTTGGCGTTGCCGCCCAGTCCTCGGCGCCTCGCGAAGGAGCAGCACGCTCTTCTATGGCCAGGGACCTGAGCTTCACGCCATTGACCCCACCATGGCAGCTCGTCGGTGAGCGGCGGGACTCGGTGAACAAGCTCCGGATCAGGAACGATGCGGAACTGGTGATGGCGCACACCGTCATCACTCGCGAGAACCAGAAGACGCCCGGCGCGAGCGCGGCAACGCCTGCTCGTCACCGCAGGCCCCGTGGAAGAGAAGCGGGACGGCTAGTCTGTTCCTGTTCCAGGGATGGCCCGCGTTCCGGAGCTCGACCACGCAACAGACTTAGCACGCGTAAGAGGCGTGACGACCAAGTGCTGCCTACCGACACCGATGTACTCGCCGTTGCAGCCGGATCCACGTTTATCACGATCGACCGTCAGCGACTACTCGAACAAGGCGGTGAGGCAACGGGCGCGAGTCTCGTCCCTTCTTGGACTCGATCACCATCCCGAAGGCGAAAAATCCCGAGGCCAATGCGCGCGAGTTGGAGGCGGATGCGGGACATTGGCATGAAAGCCGTCGGGTGAGGTCAGCCCGATCAAGTTGCCGGACTACGCAGAACTCCGACGTCGACCGGTTCCGGGATCGAGGCTGCAGGCCGGCGTTTCTCGCGGTGACAGGATTCGGAGAGTTGGAGCTAAATTGCTTCGGCGAGCAGAAAGAACGTGGTGATCGGCACCAACGGCGGTTATGCCAACTCGACCGACTTCGGCACGACCTTCACCGCCGGCGCTGGCGCGACGCCGTTTGCAGGCATCATAACGCGTGGCGATCCGTCGACCGCCCTGGGCGCGACCGGCGCACTTTATCTCTCCTATCTCGGTAACCCTGCCGGCGGAGGAGTGGGCGCCAACAGCTTCAACGGCTGTACCGTGCCCATGGCCGCATCGAACAGACGGCGGCACCACATGGAACTATCGCGGCGATGCGCGCCAGTGCGCCAACGCCGTGTCGACGACATCCAATTGCTTCGCCGATCAGGAACACATTGCGGCCGATGCGCGCAACGCTGGCCGGCGTCGCGTCGGTCACCGCTTCGTTCAGTCGGATCAGGTATACGCCGTCTGGCGCGACTTCTTCGCCAGCACGGCGACGCCCGGCGCGCCGACGACCTGCAACGGTATCCGGACGGCGAACGCCGCCGTCGCACGGGTCTCGCGCGCCTCGTGCTCGAACAATGGAGGGCGGACCTGGACGGCCGCGCCGATCGTCTCGACGGCTCCGACCTTCGATTTCTCCAAGATCACGGTGGGCAAAGACGGCCGGGTGTACATGGTGAGCGCGCTGGACAAGGGTGACGGATGGACCGAAATCTGGGTCGATCAATTCACCAGTTGGATGAACGGCTTCGTGCGTGGGGCCCGGGTTTCCGCACGTGGTGGGATGGCTCCAGACGCCGACCTGCCCGGTGGGCCTCGATCGCTGCTCGAACCTGGCAAGCCCGACGATCGCCGTGTCGCCTGATTTCGGCGACCTCGTCTGGATCGGCGCATCGTTTCCGAGCGACGCCAACAACGATCGCGTCATCGTGGCGATGTCCAGCGATGGGGGAGCCAGCTTCTTCGGGTGGCGAGAGATCAGCGATACCGTTCCCGGGGCGCAAGTTCATGCCGTGGGTCTGCGTCACCGGCAAGCATCTGTTCGCCAGCTGGTTCGATCGTCGCCCCTCCAACAACGTCGGGGCCGACAACTCGCTCACCGACTTTTACCTGGGCCGCATGGACTTCGCGTCATTCGGACCGAAGGTGTCCGCCAATATCAACATGTCCGTTAATGCCGACAGTCAGTGCTCCTCGGGATGGCCCAGCGGCACGCGAGACGCCTCGTCGGCGACGCTGTGCACGATCCAGCCACAGGCCTACGGCATCTGCACCAGCGAGCAACGCCGCCCGCGACGGCGGGCAATTGCGTGCCGGGGGCCGTCCCCGGCACCTGCGGCGTCAATTTCACTTGCGTGGCGCGTAACAATGGCCAGCCCAAGTACGGCGACTACAACGGTCTGGGCTGTGCGGGTGGATACGCATTCGCCGCGTGGAGCACAGCCACGGCGCCCATTGCCGGTGCGCCCGCCGGCATCAACACGTGGGTGCGACCCTATCAGGCCGATTTCCAGGGACCGGCCTACGACAAGTGGGGCGTCACGCGCCTTACCGAAAAGTGGTGGCAGCGAGTGTCGCCCTGATCCTTCGTGAGGTGGCCATGCCCTATTGTTCAGTCCGCGATGTGATCGCGAACCAGAAGCTGTTCACCGCACCTGACGAATTCCAAATCCAATCTGTGAGTACCACGCGATAGCGGAGCGAAGCGCGTTGCTCGCATGGCGATAAAATGACCAGTCGCTCCAATGATTTATTGGACCGACCGAGCATCGAAAACGTCAAGCGAATGAATAACTTATCGCACCGATTTTGCGTTGCGCCTATGATGGACTGGACGGACCGGCATTGCCGGTACTTCCTGCGCCTCATCTCGCGGCACGCGCGCCTCTACACGGAAATGGTCACGGCGCCCGCGCTGCTGCACGGCGACGTTCCGCGCCATCTCGATTTCGATCGCGCCGAACATCCGGTCGCGCTGCAATTGGGCGGCAGCGATCCGCAGATGCTCGCGCACGGGGCGCGGCTGGGCGAGCAATGGGGCTACGACGAAGATCAACCTGAATTGCGGCTGTCCGTCTGAGCGCGTACAGACGGGGAGTTTCGGCGCGTGCCTGATGGGCGATCCCGAACTCGTGGCGGATTGCGTGAAGGCGATGCGCGATGCGGTAGCGATCCCGGTCACGGTCAAGCACCGGGTCGGCCTCGATGATGGCGACGACTATGGCTTCGTCCGCGATTTCGTCGGAACCGTTGCGCGCGCGGGCTGTGACGTATTCATCGTGCATGCGCGCAACGCGGTGCTCAAAGGGCTCTCTCCCAAGGAAAATCGCGAGGTGCCGCCGCTGCGCTACGACGTCGTGCATCGCCTGAAGCGCGAATTTCCGGATCTTGGAATCGTGCTCAACGGCGGGCTCAACGACTGGCCGGCCATCGAACGCGAACTCGATCGCGTCGATGGCGTGATGCTCGGGCGAGCGGCCTATCACGATCCTTTCGTGCTGGCGCCGGTGGATTGGCGCCTCTTCGGCGACGAATCGCCGCCGCCGACGCGCATCGCGGTGCTGCGCGCGCTGATGCCCTACGTTGCCGCCCAGCGCGAACGCGGCACGCCGATGCGATCGATCGTGCGCCATATCCTCGGCCTCTATCACGGCCGGCCCGGCGGCCGGCGATTCCGGCAGATCCTCTCGGATTCTTCGCGCCTGCAGAACGCAGGGCCCGAACTGCTGGAGGAAGCGCTCGCGGCGGTGGAGCCCGCGGAGAGCGAGCTGTTCGTCGACTGATTACGATTTCGGCATGTCGTCCGTCATGTACGCGCGCACGATGCTCTCGAAATCCGGATCGGCCTTCATGCCGAGCGCCGGACCCAACTTCGGCGCGAAATTCGACGGCCACGTCGCCACGATCCTGTCGATGACCGGGTCGTAGATCCATTTCACGCGGTCGGCGACCGCATCGCCCGCGACGCGGCGAAGCGCCGCGACCATGTCCACCACCGAAACGCAGATGCCGGGTACGTTTATCGATCGCGTGTGGGCGAACGACGATGCGGGGACCTCGTGGCCGATGATCAGGTTTTCGATCACCGTGCGCGGCGACTGCACCCACACCTTCGTCGTCTTCGCCACCGGGCAGGGCGCGTCGACGCCCGCCAGCGGTTCGCGGATGATGCCGCTCGCGAATGACGATGCGGCGAGGTTCGGCTTGCCGGGACGCACGGTAACCGTCGGCAGCCGCAATGACCGGCCGTCGATGAACCCTTTGCGCGTCATGTCGTAGACGAGATATTCGCAGACCAGCTTCTGCGCGCCATAGGACGCTTGCGGAGTGACGGGCGAGTCGTCGAGCACCGGATCGGGTAACGGTCCGCCGTAGACTGCGAGGGAGCTCGTGAACACGAACTTCGGCGGCGCGGCCAGCGTGCGGCACCGCTCGAGAATGAGACGCGTGGCGTCGAGGTTCACCCGCATGCCGATGTCGAAGTCGGCTTCGGCCTGGCCGCTCACGACGGCGGCCAGGTGGAACACGGTGTCGGTGTCGTGCGTTACCGCGCGCTCGATGATGGCGGGATCCGAAAGGTCGCCCGTGACAATCGTGAGACGCGGATCGGCCGGCATTGTCGCCGGAACGACATCGAGCAACACGAGTGCGGAAATCTCGCGCGCCTGGCCGCGCGCATCCGTCAGCGCGCTGCGCGAAAGAAGGCGGGTCGCTAAGCGGCGGCCGAGGAATCCGGCGCCGCCGGTGATCACGATGCGCATGATGGTCCTCAGGGAGCCTAAGCAGGCTCCGATCTCAAAGGCGCTATCATATCCGGCCCGATGCCCCAATCGACCATTTCTGTGCCGGTGCCGCGCCGATTGCGGATCGCGACCCGCGAGTCCGCGCTCGCGCTTTGGCAGGCCGAACACATTCGCGCACGGCTCGTCGCGCAATATCCGGGCATGGTGGTCGACCTCCTGGGATTGACGACCCAGGGTGACCGCATCGCCGACCAGCCCCTCGCGTCCATCGGCGGCAAGGGCCTGTTCATCAAGGAGCTCGAAGTTGCGATGGATGAAGGCCGCGCCGATTTGGCGGTGCATTCGCTGAAAGATGTGCCGATGGAAATGCCGGCGGGTTTCGTGCTGGCGTGCATCACCGCGCGCGAGGATCCGCGCGATGCCTTCGTGTCCAATCGTTGCACCGCGCTCGCGGATCTCGCAGCAGGGCGCGGTCGTCGGCACGTCGAGCCTTCGCCGCGAAGCCCAGTTGCGCGAGCGCCATCCGCATCTGCAGGTCGAACCGCTGCGCGGCAATGTCAATACGCGATTGCGCAAGCTCGACGAGGGCCGGTACGACGCCATCATCCTCGCCGCGGCGGGACTGAAGCGCCTTGGATTCGGGACGCGCATCGCGGCGTTGCTGGAGCCGGACGAGAGCCTTCCGGCGCCGGGCCAGGGCGCATTGGCGCTTGAGTGCCGAAGTGACCGTGCCAACATCGTGGCGGCGCTGGCGCCGCTCGCCGACATCGGCACGACGCTGGCCACCTTGGCGGAGCGCGCATTCTCGCGTGCGCTCGGCGGCAGCTGCCACACGCCGCTCGCGGCGTACGCGGAATGGGAGGAGGGCGCGCTCTGGTTGCGCGGCCTGCTCGCCGCTCGCGATGGGAAAGAGGTCCTGCGCGGTGAAGTCGAGGCGGAAGTCGCCGACGGTGACTCCGCGGAACAGTTGGGAAGGGAACTGGCCGACGACTTCCTCGCCCGTGGCGCGGCGCGCTTCCTGGCGACCTGACTTGGCTCATCGCGCCATGGGCAGGCATTCGTCGGCGAACGCGCCCGCGTCGCGCGGACCACTGGCCGGCGTCGGCGTGATCGTCACCCGGCCCGCGCGCCAGGCCGCCCTGTTCGCGCAACAACTTGCCGTGCTGGGTGCGACACCGATCGTGATTCCCGCGATCGTGATCCTTCCGCCCGCCAATCGCGCGCCGCTGGACGCGGCGCATGCGGCGCTCGCCCGATACGACATCGCGATCTTCGTCTCCGCCAATGCCGTCGAATACGGCGTACCCCCGCCGCATGTGTGGCCGGAGCAACTCGTGACGCTGGCCCCCGGGCCGGGCACTGCCGCAGCGCTGGCCGCGACGGGCATCGCCGGCGCACGAATTCCCGCCTCGACGTACGACAGCGACGGCCTGCTCGAATTGCCGGAACTGCGCGACGTCGGCGGCAAGCGCGTCGTGATCTTCCGTGGCGAGGGTGGGCGCGGCCAGCTCGGGGAAACATTGCGGCAGCGCGGCGCCGAAGTGACTTATGTCGAATGCTATCGGCGCGCGGCGCCGACCACCGTCGCGGCTGGACTCCGCGAGGTATTGCTCGATGCGCGCGCCCATGCACTGACGTTGACATCGAGCGAAGGTCTCGACAACCTGTGCGCGCTCCTCGACGATGCGGACCTGTTGCGACTCAAGCAAATTCCGGCCTTCGTGCCCCACCCGCGCATCGCAGAACACGCCCGCAGCCTGGGCTTCACGCCAATCGAAACCGGCGGCGCCGACGCCGGCCTCATTGCCGGGTTGCTAGAATGGTTCGCGCAACATCCGGTCACCTGACACTCATCTTTGCACTGACAACAACTCCATGGCCCAACCCGATCTCATCGTCACCGCACCGCTGCCGCCCTTCCTCTACGAGCCGCTGAAGGCCGATTTCCGCTGCCACGATTACTATCAGGCGAGCCACAAGCCGGGATTGCTCGCGGCAGAAGGCCCGCGCATTCGCGGACTGGTGCAAGGCGGCGGAACGGTGACGCCGACTTCACTGCTCGATGCGCTGCCGAAGCTCGAGATCATTTCGGTGTTCGGCGTCGGCTACGACGGCGTGCCGGTCGACTACTGCCGTTCGCGCGGCATCAAGGTGACGAATACGCCCGACGTCCTCACCGAAGACGTCGCCGACGCGGCGCTCGGCCTCATCATGATGACCGGCCGCGGGTTCGTGCGCGCCAATCGTTTCGTGCACGCGGGCGAGTGGGAGAAGCGCGGCCCGGAACTCACGACCAAGCTGGCCGGCAAGCGCGTCGGCATCCTGGGGCTGGGGCGCATCGGCAAGGCGATTGCGGAGCGTGTGAGTGCGCTCGGCATGCACGTCTCCTACACCGGCCGCAAGCCGCAGGACGTCCCCTACCACTTCGTGCCGGATCTTCGCGGACTCGCGGCCGAATCGGACTTCCTCGTCGTGTCGTGCCCCGGGGGTGCGGCGACCAAGAACATCGTCAACGCGGGCGTGCTGGCCGCATTGGGGAAGAAGGGCACGATCGTCAACATCGCGCGAGGCTCGATCATCGACGAACCGGCGCTGGTCGCTGCCCTGCAGGCCGGCACGATCAAGGGCGCGGGACTCGACGTTTTCGCCGACGAGCCACACATTCCGGCGCCACTGCTCTCGATGGACAACGTTGTGCTGCTGCCGCACGTCGGCAGCGCGACGCACGAGACGCGCAAGGCGATGGGCGACCTGTGCAAGGCGAACCTCGACGCATGGTTCGCCGGCAAGCCGGTGCTGACGCTGATCCCTGAACTTGCCTGACACTAGGGCGATGGCTCCGACGCCGTCGCCGGCGGCCGCGTGCGCTCCGCCGGCTGGTACAGCACGGCAAGAAGCGACGCCAGGACGAACGCCAGCGCCGTGAATTCCGTGACGCCCGGCCGCTCGCCCAGGAACAGCATGCCGGCGAACACGCCGACAACCGGCACGGGCAGCGAGGACAGCGACGACACCGCCACCGGAAGCGTGCGCGCCAGCGTGAACCATGCCCAGTGCGCGATGGTGCCGGCCAGGAAGATGTTGTAGGTGATCGCGAACCACGCCTTGCCCGACAGCGTGGTCAGGTACGACGCCGGATGCGGATCGAAGAACGGCGCGAGGATCGCGAGCGGCAGCCAGCCCAGCAGCATCATCCAGCCGGAGAGCGCGTTCTGCGCGAACGGCGGCCTCCATTTGCGCAGCAGCACGGTTCCGCAGGCCCAGAGGATCGCCGCAGCAAGGATCATCAGTGCGCCAGTCGGCGCGGTGCGAATGTGCCGGATGTCGTCGCCCAGCAGGATCGCCATGCCGATCATTCCCAGCAGCAAGCCAGCGAACTTGCGGCGATTGAGTGGCTCGTGCAGCACGGCCATCGCGATCAGCGTGGCCCAGATCGGCATCGTGTAGGCAATGATCGCGCTGCGGCCGCTCGGAAGCTGTTGCACGCCGAAGAGCACAAAGCCGTTCCAGCCGGCGATGTTGAGGAAGGCCAGGACCGCAACCTTGCTCCACCACGCGCGCGGTATGCGGATAGACTCGCCGCTCCAGTGCGTGATCAGGAACATGCCCAGCGCCGCCAAAGGTAGCGTGAGCGAGCGGAAAGTGAGCGGTGCGATCTCGGTCACGCCGATCTTCAGCACCGGCCAGTTGCAACCCCAGACGAGCGTCAGCACGAGGATCGGCAGCAGCGCGTGCGCCAACGGATGCGCGGCGCCACGCGAAGTCCGATTTACCATCGCGTAACACTTCTCATTCGATTTCCCGGTCCGCGCGCAGACGGATCGTGGATGGAACGGCAAATCCAAGCGTCTTCGCCGTCTTCATGTTGATCACGAATTCGAACTTCGTCGGTCGTTCGATCGGAATATCGGCGGGCTTGGCGCCCTTCAGGATCTTGTCCACGAAAACGGCGGCGCGCCGATAGAGGGCAAGGAAATTCGCGCCGTACCCGAAGAGTCCCCCTGCGTCAGCATACTCGATGAAACTAATCGAGGGGAGGTGCTGCTCGACGGCGAGCTCCGCGATCTTCTTGAAGCTGGCGATAAAGATCACGTCCTCGATTATTGTGAGTGCGTCGACAGTCTCCTTCGCCATCGCGGCAAAGGCGCCGTCGAGGTCCGCGGGGCTCCGCGCAGGGAACTTCAGCAGCGCCAAGTTCAGCGCCTTGGCCGCAATTTCCATGCTTTGGAGGGATTGCCCCGTTCCAACGTTGTCCGGATTCGCGAGGACCGCCACCCGGCGCAGGCGTGGGATCGTATCCTTCAGCAACTCGAGCCGTTTCGCCGTGAGCTCGGGAACGAAGAAGGTGTCACCGGTGATGTTGCCGCCAGGGCGGGCGAGGCTCGCGACGATGCCCGATCCAACGGCATCGGCAACATTGGTCATGACGACGGGTATCTTATTCGTCGCGGTTGCCTGCTTCGCGGCGAGGGCGCCAGGTACCGAGTGCGTCACGATGACATCCACCTTGAGCTGAACGAGCTCGGCCGCGAGTTCGGGAAGCCGGTCGTACTGCCCTTGAGCAAAGCGAAACTCGATGACGATATTCTTGCCGTCGACGTAGCCCAAGTCGCGCAGTCCTGCCCGGAATGCATCGATGCGGGGAGCCCACGCCGCGGGCGTGGACACTCCCAGAAATCCGATCCGAGGGATGGCCGCAGTTCGCTGCTGGGCGAAGCCTGGGAGCGGCGACGCCAATAGCGCGCCCGCGACGATCAGGAGCTGTCTGCGTCGCGCTTGATCGGGCATACGACGTACGGTCTGATGCCTAACGCACAGTCAGCGTCTCGCCGTACTTGGACTGGTGCAGCTCACGCGCCTGCGTGACCCAGCCGTCGCGGCGGATGCGTCCCGGAAACTCGGGCAGCTTGGCGTCGATCTCGTCGATCTCGCGGTCGCTCCAATGCGCGATCTGCCGGAAGGTCGATACACCGAGGCGGTGCAGCATGCGCTCCAATACCGGGCCGATGCCGACGATGAGCTTGAGATCGTCGAACATGTTGGGTCCATCGAGCAGCGCCGGAAGCGCATTGTTCTCGATTTCGACGACCAATTCGCGGTAGCGGGCCGTGTCCGCTCGCGCCTGCGCGCAATCGCGCAGTAGCCGCCGGCGATCGGCGGCGAAGTCGGCGAACTGGGCGCGCTGCGCTTCGCTCGTCGTCGCGGCACGTCGCAGCGCATCGTTTTCCACCACGAGGCTTCGCACGAGCCGCGCCTTCTCGACGCCGACGCGGTTCTCATTTTCCCCCTCGTTTGCACCAACGCGTTCCGGAACGTCGGCCGACGCAGCAGCAGCAGGCAGCTGCGCAATCGGGGTTGGAGCCGCCACCGGTGCGTTGGCCACCGCCGCCCGTAGCGGTAGCGCCGCCTCGGCTTCGCGGCGGCCGCGCTGCGCGCCCATCCGATACGCGACGAAGACGCCGATCGCGAGCGCGATCACGACGAGCACAATGAGGCCGTTCACTTAGGTGGCGTCCGTGCGGGTTGGCTGAACGGTTTGGTTGAACGGGCACGTCGCGGGGGCGACGGTTGAGGCGGATTGTAAGCGACCCCGTGGCTCCCCGGCCAGCACTGCACCCGGGGCGCAACAGGGGACTGCTAAAATCAAACTCGCCCGGACTCTTCATTTGGCACCTCAGTTGACACGCTAGCGATGGACCCCATCCCTCCCAATTCAGGCAGCGGCATGCAGGAAGGCACGTCCGGCAACGAACCGGCGCGCGCATTTTCGTCTGCCGTGCCGCCTGCCACGCCGCTCGGGAAGCCCGTCAGCAGAGGCGTCGCCGCAGTCGTTGCCATCGCCCTCGCCGCCATCGCGGGGCTTGCCTGGCTGGACGGACACAACAGTGCGGACGCGCTGCGCAGCGAAATGAGGCGGCGCCTGGTGGACGAGGATGCCGCGCTGGCGCAGGCGAAGGCGCGCGACTCGGACCAGACCGGCGAGCTTCGTGAAGCCCATGCCAAGCTCGCGCTGGTCGAGACTCGAATGGCCGAGTTGCAGGCGCAACAGGCGTCGCTCGAGGCGATGTATCACGATATTGCGCCGTCACGCGACGAAATCCTGCTCAGCGAAATGGAGCAGACGCTGCTGCTTGCAAGCCAGCAGCTTTCGCTCGCCGCCAACGTGCCGGCCGCGATCGCCGCGCTGCAATTGGCTGATGGCAGGCTGGCGGGCACGAATCGCACGCAGTTCCTGCCGCTGCGCCGCGCCATAGCGCGCGACATGGAGCGCCTGAAGGCCGTTCCGGCGGTCGATGTGCCCGGCATCGCGGTGAAGCTCGACCGCGCGCTCGCCACGATCGACGGGCTGCCGCTCGCGCAGGACGAGCGCTTGCCCGAGCCGCCGGCCGCGCCGGCGCCTCTGGACGAGTCCGCGTGGCTTGCGTTCCTGCGCAGCCTATGGACCGACGTGCGATCACTCGTGCGCATCGAAATTACCGACCGTGCCGCGGCGCCGCTCGTGCCGCCGTCGCAACAATATTTCCTGCGCGAGAACCTGCGCCTGCGCCTGCTGTCTGCCCGCGTGGCGCTCCTCTCTCGCGATGAAACCAGCTTCAAGTCCGATATCAATGCGTCCAATGCCTGGCTCACGAAGTATTTCGACACTCGCGCCAAGGCCGTACAGGCGCTCGCGGTGACATTGGCGCAACTTGGCACCACGGCGATGCCCGCTGAAATCCCCGACGTCAACGAGAGCCTAACCGCGTTGCGCACGTTGAACGCGGCGCGCGAGCGAAGTGGCGCGAGGTCTTCCGGCGCAACGCCGTCGCCGGAACGCAAGCCCTGACGGGACTTAGCGAAGCGATGCGCGCACTGTTCGCGTTCCTGTTCCTGGCGGTGCTTGCGGTGCTCTTCGCGTTGCTGTTCAAGAGCAACGCCGGTTACGCGGTCTTCGTGGCGCCGCCTTATCGCGTCGAGCTCTCGCTCAACGCGTTCATCCTCTTCATGCTGGGCGCCTTCGCCGTGCTCTACCTAGTGCTGCGCCTGTCTGCACGGATCGCGCGCCTGCCGCAGGAAGTGCGCGACGCGCGGCGCCGCCGCAATGTCGAACGTGCGCGCGGCAAACAGGATTCAGCGGTGGTGGCGCTGCTCGAAGGGCGCTACGGCAAGGCGCGCCAATTTGCTGACGAGGCGCTCGCGATCCCGCAGTCTTCGGGATTATCGGCGCTGGTCGGCGCGCGGGCGTCCATCGACACGCACGAATTCGATCTCGCCGAAACCTATCTCGGTCGGGCGGACGCGGCCGTGGGAAGTCTTGCGGTGCCGCGTCTAATGCTCACGGCGGAAACGGCGCTGGAGCGGGGACAACCGGGCGAAGCGCTGACACGGTTGAGCGAGCTCAAACGCGAGGCGGGCTTGCATACGGCAGCGCTGCGGCTCGAGTTGCGGGCGCTCACCGCGGCAGGGCGCCACGCCGAAATCCCGCCGCTCGTCGATCAACTGGTCAAGCGCAAGGTGTACGACGCCGCGCAGGGAGACCTCGTGCGCGCCGGCGCCCACGCGGAGGCATTGGGCGCACTGCGGCAGGACGCGGCGGGCTTGCGCGCCTACTGGAATCGCCTGTCCGACGCGGACAAGCACAATCCGAGAGTCGCGCGCGCCGGAGCCGCCAGCTTTCTCGCGCTGGGCGGCGATCGCGAGGCGGCGGAAATCATCGTCCGCTGTCTCGACCGGGAATGGGACCCGCATCTCACGACGCTGTACGCCCAATGCCGGACGCCCGAAGCGACACGACAACTCGAGACGGCGGAGCATTGGCTGTTGCAACACAGCCAGGATGCCACGCTGCTGTATGCGCTCGGCAAGTTGTGCGAGCGGGAAAGCCTGTGGGGCAAGGCGCAGACGTACTTCGAGGCGAGCCTGGCGCTCGACGACCATTGGCGCGCCCACGTAGCGCTGGGCGAATTGCACGGAAGGTTGGGACGCGACGACCAGGCCAACGCGCATCTGGCGACGGCGCTCAAGATGGCGCTGGCCGATCTCGAACATGGCGCGGCACTAACTTCGAGCTTCGACTTCGGCGGCGTAGGTAAAGCTGTCCGCGAAGAATTCTTCTGCGGGGAGGCCATGCTTGTGCGTGAATTCGCTGCGCGCCGCGTCGATCATCAGCGGGCCGCCGCACGCGTAGACCTGGTAGCCCGAGAGGTCCGGAAAATCCGCCGCTACCGCGGCATGCACGAAGCCGGTCCGGCCCGGCCACGCGTCTTCCGGGAGCGGCTCCGACAGCACGGGAATGAACGTGAAGTTGCGATGCTGCGATTGCCAAAGGCCCGGCAGATCCGGCATGTACAGGTCGCGCAACGAACGCGCGCCCCAGTACAGCACCATTTCCCGGTCGAGCTTGTGATACAGCGCGTGCTCGATGATCGCCTTGATGGGCGCGAAGCCGGTTCCCCCTGCGACGAAGATTACCGGCTTGTCGGATTCCTCGCGCAGATAGAACGCGCCGAGCGGGCCTTCGAAGCGCAGGATTTCCCGCCCCTTGTATTGTCCGAACAGGAGATCGGTGAAGAAGCCGTTCGGCACATGCCTGATATGGAGCTCGAGCAGCGCGTCGTCGTGCGGCGGCGTGGCGAGCGAGAAGCTGCGGCGCTTGCCGTCCTTCAGCAGGAAATCGATGTACTGGCCGGCGAGATACTGCAGCCGCTCGTTCGCGGGAAGCTTGAAGCGCACGATCGCGACATCCGGCGCGGCCTTCGCGATCGATTCGATGCGGCAGGGCAGCCGCTTGATCTGGATGTCGCCGGCGCGTCGCACCTCGCGCACTTCGATGACCAGATCGGTCAGCGGCCGCGCACAGCAGAAAAGCGCCAGCCCCGACTGCTTTTCCTCCGCCGTGAGCGTTGCCGCCTGGTGCGGCCCGTAATCGACATCGCCGGCGAGAATCCTCCCCTTGCAGGTTCCGCAGGCGCCGTTGCGGCAGCCGTAGGGCAGCATGAGGTCGTTGCGCATTGCCGCCGCAAGCACGGTCTCGCCCTCGTCGCAGACGAACGAATGGTCGCTGGGCTTTATGGTAATCTTTTGCGTCATTTCGAAACGTTCGCGCGGCCGGCACGGCCAGCGGAAGGCCAGGACGTGATCAGGGTACTGTTGGTCGGATGCGGTGACGTTGCACTGCGTACCGCACTTCGATTGCGCGGCCGGGTCCGGCTCGTAGGCCTCACCCGGCGCGCTGCGGATGGGCCCAAGCTCCGGGCCCACGGCATTGTTCCGCATCGAGGGCGACCTCGACGACTATACGACACTCGCGCGTTTGCGCACGGCGCCCTTTGCGGTGCTGCACTTCGCGCCGCCGCCGCCTTCGGGCCGCGACGATCCGCGCACGCAGAAACTCATCGCGGCGCTGGCAAGGGCGCGGATTATACCGCAGCGCTTCGTCTACATCTCGACCGCGGGGGTCTACGGCGATTGTGCGGGCGCGCGGGTGGCCGAGACGCACCCCAGGCGCGCGCAGACGCCGCGCGCGCGGCGGCGGGTCGCGGCGGAAGACCGGCTGCGTGCGTGGGCGCGCGGCTACGGCGTGCAGCTTGCGATATTGCGCGCGCCCGGCATCTATGCGCAAACGCGTCTCCCGCTCGACCGGATCAGGCTGGGAACGCCGGTGCTCCGCGCGGACGACGACGTGTTTACCAATCACATCCACGCGGACGATCTCGCGCGCGCGACCGTGGCTGCGCTCTTCCACGGCCTTCCGAATCGCGCCTATAACGTGACCGACGATGCGCAAATTCAGATGGGCGACTGGTTCGATGCGGTCGCCGATGCGTTCCATCTGCCGCGTCCTCCGCGCGTGTCCTGGGAGGAAGCCGAGCAGCGCATCGCGCCGATGCTGCTGTCGTTCATGAGCGAATCGCGCCGGCTCGACAACGGCCGGATGAAGCGCGAGCTGCGCGTGCGCCTTCGCTATCCGGACCCGGCGACGCTGCTCGCGCAAATCGCCCCGCACGATCTCAAGAAGCAGCTCGCATTGCCTCTATGACGGAGGCGGCGCCGCCATCGGGTTCGCGCACGCTGAGGCAGCGCATCGATGCCTACGAGCGGCTGGTGCGGCTCGACAAGCCGATCGGCATTCTGCTTCTGCTGTGGCCGACGCTCACCGCGCTGTGGCTGGCGATGTTCGGCATGCCGACGATCACATTGATCGTCGTATTCGTCGTCGGCACGATCGTGATGCGCAGCGCCGGATGCGCGCTGAACGACTGGGCCGACCGCGACTTCGACGCGCATGTCGCGCGCACGGCCGACCGCCCCCTTGCGCGCGGTGAAATCGAACCCTGGGAAGCGCTGCTCGTCGCGGCGGCTTTGGCGGCGACCGCGTTCCTGCTGGTTGCGATTGGAACCAACCGGCAAACGGTCCAGCTCTCCGTGGCTGGGCTGGCGATAGCGATTGCCTATCCGTTCTGCAAGCGCATCTTCTCGTTGCCCCAGGCATTTCTGGGGATCGCATTCTCCTTCGGCATTCCGATGGCGTTCATGGCGGTGTACCGCACCGTCCCGTTCGGGGGATGGGTGCTGTTCGGCGCGAATCTCTTCTGGGTGGTCGCCTACGACACCGAATACGCGATGGTCGACCGCGACGACGACCGCAGGCTTGGACTTCGCACATCGGCATTGACATTCGGCCGCTTCGATGTCGCCGCGGTCGCGTTCTGTTACGTCGCCTATTTCGCGGGACTCGCCTGGGCCGCGACGCTATGGAAATTGGGGCCCGTGTTCTGGGCAGGATTTGCGCTGGCGGCGGCCCTCGCGGCCTACCACCTGTGGCTCATCCGCACGCGAGAGCGCGAGCGCTGCTTTCGCGCCTTCCTTTCCAATCACTGGCTGGGCTTCGCGGTATTTGCCGGCGTCGCCCTGGACTTCGCGGTGCGGCTTTCTTCGTGGCCGCGCAATCTTTGACTGCGAGAACGCTGCGCGGCCTGCCGCCGGTCGTCGCGTCCGATGCGCGGGTGCTGATCCTCGGCAGCTTCCCGGGCGAGGCATCCCTTGCGGCGCGCCAATATTATGCGCATCCGCGCAATCACTTCTGGCCGCTGCTCGAGGCCGTGCTGGAGGAGCCGTTGACGGAGCTGCCGTATCGCGCGCGCCTCGTGCGCCTCAAGGCGCGGGGCGTTGCGGTATGGGACTCGATCGTCGCCTGCGAGCGCGCGGGAAGTCTCGATGCCGCGATACGCAATGCGCAGCGCGGCGAGATCGCGCAGATGAGGAGGCGCGCACCGAGCATCCGGCTTGTCGGCTTCAATGGCGCGACCGCGTCCCGCGCCGCGCCTGCGTGGCGTGCTGCCGGATACGCTACACTCGCGTTGCCCTCGTCGAGCCCCGCCTATACGCGGCCGTTTGCGGAAAAGCTCGCGGCATGGCGGGCGCTCTGCGCCTTCCTCGACTGCGCATCTCACGACCCGGCCCGATGATGCGCGACAGAATGTGCAACAGCCGATCCATCTTCCTCCCGGAGCCCATGATCGTGTCCAGGCGTCCTCTCGCAACGTTGCTTGCCGTGCTGCTACCATGGCTTCTGACCATGTCTTTCGCCAACGCCCAATCGCTTGCCCCCGACATCGTCGTGACCAAAGTGATCAACGCGCCCGTCGCGGACGTATGGAAGGCGTGGACGACGGCGGAGGGAATCGAGAGCTTCTGGGCACCCAAGGCCGCGAAGGTCGAGCCGGTGCCCGGCGGCGCCTTCGAGCTGTGGTTCGGCGTCAACAATCCCGAAGGTTCGCGCGGCAGCGAGGGCTGCCTTGTGCACAGCGTCAAGCCGATGGAGCAGTTCGTGTTCGAGTGGAACGCACCGCCCGACAATCCGGCGATCCGCAAGCTGCGCACGCTCGTCTACGTCGACTTCAAGCCGTTACCCGGCAACCGCACCGAGGTCACGCTGCGCAATTTCGGCTACGGTGCCGGCGAGGACTGGGCCAAGTCCAAGGCGTATTTCGAAAGGGCTTGGTCGGCGGTAATGACCTTGCTGGAAAAGCACTTCGCGGCGAAGGGCTGATTGACGATGGATCTCGAGCTTGCCGGCAAAGTCGTCGTCGTCACCGGCGCGAGCAAAGGCATCGGCCTCGCCTGCGCCGAAGCGTTCCTGCGTGAAGGTTCCGCGGTCGCGCTGGTTTCGCGCAGCCGCGCGAACCTCGACGCCGCGCTCGCGCGCCTGCCGCAATCGGCGCACAAGCCGGTGGTGATCGTCGCGGATCTTTCGCGCGCGGATGACGCGGCGCGTATGGTGGCCGAGGTCGTCGCGCAACTGGGGCCGATCGACGTGCTGGTGAACTCGGCCGGTGCGGCCAAGCGCACGGCGCCGGCCGACCTGGCCGCGCAGGCGTGGCACGACGCGATGGACGCGAAGTTCTTCAGCTACGTGCATCCGGCCGACATCGTCGTCAAGCAGATGGCGGCGCGCGGACGCGGCGTGATCGTCAACATCATCGGCATGGGCGGCAAGGTCGCCAATCCCATTCACCTGCCGGGGGGCGCGGCCAACGCTGCACTGATGCTCGCCACGGCCGGACTCGCCGCCGCGTACGGACCGAAGGGCGTGCGCGTCAATGCGATCAGCCCGGGAATCACGTTGACCGGCCGCGTGCAGGAAGGCCTGGCGGTCGAGGCGAAAATGACCGGTACGCCGGAGGCCGAACTCCTCGCGCGGCAGCAGGCGAAGATCCCGCTGCGGCGCGCGGGGACACCGGACGAAGTCGCGCGGGTTGCGCTGTTCCTGGCGTCGGACGCGGCAAGTTACGTCACCGGCGCGATCGTCCCGATGGACGGCGGTACTGCAGCGGTCATTTGACGCTCATTGACGCGATAGACAGTCTCGCGCACGGATAGCCTCGCGATCGCTGCCGACCCGCGCGTCGCGGCCACAGCTTCGATGCGCGGCAACTCGAGGAACCTCCGGCATGGCCTACCGCGACCTCCGTGATTTTCTCTCCCAGCTGGAAGCGCGCGGCGAGTTGAAGCGTGTCGCCGCGCCCGTCGACCCGAAACTCGAGATGACGGAGCTGTGCGATCGCGTGCTCAAGGCCGGCGGTCCGGCGCTGCTGTTCGAACAGCCGAAGGGTGACTTTCGCGCGCCGAACGGAAGCGCGATTCCGGTGCTTGGCAACCTGTTCGGCACGCCGCAGCGCGTCGCGCGTGCGATGGGCGTGGAGGGGGATGACTGGCACGCTGCGCTGCGCGAAATCGGCAGGTTGCTCGCCTTCCTCAAGGAACCGGAGCCGCCGAAGGGCCTGAAGGATGCCTGGCAGAACACGCGTCCGGTGTTCATGAAAGTGCTCGACATGGCGCCGAAGGAACGCGCGTCCGCGCCCTGCCAGGACGTTGTGTGGGAAGGCACGGACGTTGATCTGTCGCGCTTTCCAGTGCAGACGTGCTGGCCAGGTGACGCCGGGCCGCTCATCACTTGGGGACTTACCGTTACGCGCGGCCCGCACAAGAAGCGGCAGAACCTGGGCATCTACCGGCAGCAGGTCATTGCGCCGAACAAGGTCATCATGCGATGGCTGGCCCATCGTGGTGGCGCGCTGGACTTCCGCGACCATGCGATCGACACCGGCGGCAAGCGGTTCCCCGTCGCCGTCGCGCTGGGTGCGGACCCTGCGACGATCCTGGGCGCAGTGACCCCCGTTCCCGACACGCTGTCGGAATACCAGTTCGCCGGATTACTGCGCGGCGGCCGCACCGAGATCGTCAAGTGCCTGTCGCACGACCTGCAGGTGCCCGCGTCGGCGGAAATCGTGCTCGAAGGTTTCCTGGAACCGGATGCGGAAGATGCGACCGGCTACGAGACCGCGGCCGAGGGGCCGTTCGGCGACCACACGGGCTACTACAACGAAATCGAGCGCTTTCCGGTGCTGACCATCGAGCGCATCACGCTGCGGCGCGACCCGATCTACCACTCCACGTACACGGGCAAGCCGCCGGACGAGCCGTCGATGCTGGGCGTGGCGCTCAACGAGGTGTTCGTGCCGCTGCTGCAAAAGCAGTTTCCCGAGATCGCGGATTTCTACCTGCCGCCGGAAGGTTGCTCGTATCGGATCGCCGTCGTGTCGCTGAAGAAGCAATACCCCGGACATGCCAAGCGCGTGATGTTCGGCGTCTGGAGTTTCCTGCGCCAGTTCATGTACACCAAATTCATCATCGTCACCGACGACGACGTGAATATCCGGGAATGGCGCGAAGTGATCTGGGCGCTGACGACGCGAGTGGATCCGAAGCGCGACGCGCTCATCGTCGAATCGACGCCGATTGACTACCTGGATTTCGCCTCGCCGGTGGCGGGCCTGGGCAGCAAGCTGGGCATCGACGCGACGCACAAGTGGCCGGGCGAAACGCAACGCGAATGGGGACGGACGATCAGCATGGACGCGGCCGTCAAGGCGCGCGTCGACGGGCTGATGCGGGATCTGGGGCTTTAGCTACGAGGAGGGGCATGAGCGCCGAAGGGCCGCCCCCAGGGCGCGGGACTGCAGGCCGCCGCGTTTGGGGGCAGCGAACGTAGTGAGCGTGGGGTCGTTCGCTCAGCGCCGCGTGCGCAAACCGCGCACGACGCGCATGATCATCATGCCGATGGAAAAGGCGCGCAGGACGCGCCCCAGGCGCCGTATTCCGAACAACGGCACGGCGATGGCGATCAGCGCAGTGGCGATCTTGCGGACGGGACCACTGTGCGGAGCAGTCAGGTGCGGCGGAAAAATTTCCTCCCTGACGTCGTGCCACGCCAGCCGCGCCTGGATTCGCTGCAGGTGAGCCTGCGCGGCCAGCAGCGACTTGCGCCTCGCGATTTCTTCGCGGTTCATGGCGTCGGCGGAGCGGCAGGCTCGGGTTCCGTGTCGTTTCCCGCAATGGCGGCGCGGTCGCGTTCCAGTTCGGCCATCGTCGCGGCGAAGGGCGTCGGCGCGGAACGCGCGGCCTGCGCGCGCATCAGCAGCAGCGCCGCGCCGGTCGCGGCGAATACGACCACGATGCTCGCGATGGCGGTCAAGCGGTAGGTGTCCCAGAAATAGGCGACGATCCACGCCGCAACGAACAGCACCGCGAAGAGCAGCAATCCCATCGCCGCAAGCAGCAGCGTCAGTTGCCGCTGTATCCGGTCCCGCTCCTCGGTGAACTCGACGGCTGCAAGCTCGATGTGCGTGCGAGCGAGGCCCAGCAAGGAGGCGGCGAGGCGCGACGACGCGCCCCGCAGGCTCCGCGGGGATGGCTGATCGCTGCCGCCGTCTAGCATTGCCTGAAAGATCCCGCTGATCGCCTCAGCGACGATTCATGAGCAGGCCGGCGACGAAGCCGACGGCGGCGGCGATGCCGATGGCTTGCCAGGGATTGTCGTGGACGTAGGCATCGGTCGCGCGCGCGGCATCCTTGGCGCGGTCGACCGCCTGGCCCTGCAGTTCCTGGAGTTTGAGCTTCGCCGACAGCAGGCGGGCCTCGGCCTGCGAGCGCAGGTCGCGCGCTTTCTCGCCGGTTTCGTGCGTGGCCTTGCTGAGCAGGCTTTCGGCTTCCGACAGCACACTGGAGAACTGATCGACGATTTGATCGCGGGTTTGTTCGATGGTCATGGCTGCCTCCGGTTCATGGGCGAAGTGCAAACTTGGGAAACGTAGGGCTTCGGGACGACGGATTCCCATTATAGACGCCGCCGTGCCACCCGGCGATATTCGTTCCCGGGCTCGATTTGCAGCCGGGGACTGCTGCGTCATAATGACATGATGACCGCCAAATCCCTGCAACTGCCGGCGCTGGACCCGGCGGATGTTCCCGAAAAGCGCGGCTCCGGCTACCCTGAGCCATACCGCTCGCGCGTGGCCGACCGGGCCAAGCGCAAGTTGGGTGATGCCTGCGGCCTGACCCGCTTCGGCGTCAACCTGGTGACCGTCGCACCGGGTGGACAATCGGCACTGCGCCATTGGCACTCGCTGCAGGACGAGTTCGTCTACGTCCTGGAAGGTGAAGCGGTGCTCGTCACCAATGCCGGCGAGCAGGTGCTGACGGCGGGGATGTGCGCCGGCTATGCGGCGGGCGCGCGCGATGCGCATCATTTCGTCAATCGCAGCACGTCGCCGTTGGTTTATCTCGAGATCGGCGACCGGATCGGCGGAGACAACGCGTTCTATCCCGACGACGACCTCATGTGGGTCGAGGACGAGAACGGCACCTATGCGGCGCACAAGGATGGTCGCCGCTACTGAAGCCCCGAGCGACCATTCGTCTCGCGACTATTGACGGGACCCGCCGCCGGCCCCATCTTCCCGGCACGGGCGCCGACGCACGGCGCGCCACGCACCGAGGAGACTTGCGCGATGGCCGACTTCCCCTCACCGCAATCCGCTTCCGCCAGTCCGACCGCCCCCGTCAGTGCCGGACTCCTTGCTTACGCGCTATTCGGCATTGGGGCAGTCCTGGAAATCCTGAGCCGCGGGATCGCCTCGCCGTTTCCGCTGATGACGATCCTGGGCATCGCCGGCGTCATCGTCTGCTACGTAAAACGCGACGAGGCGCGGACGACGTGGGTGGCTTCGCATTTCACGTGGCTCATCCGCACGTTCTGGTGGTCGTTTCTGTGGTGCGTGATCGGCGGAATCATCCTGGTGACACTCGGGCTCATCCTGATCGGCATCCCGATCGCGTTCGCCATCTGGTTCGTGGTGGCGGTCTGGGTGATCTACCGTGTCGTCAGCGGCTACCTGCTCTTCAAGGACAGCAAGCCGATCCCGGGCGTCTAGGATCTAGCGGAGCAAGCCCGCGTCGGTAGTGGCCGCGCTGCGATAGACCCACTGCACGAGCGCGTCGAGCGCGGCTTGGCCGCGCGCTGCGCTGGGATGGTTGATCATCGCCACGACGATCCAGCGCCGGCCCTCGGCGTCGATCACATAGCCAGCCAGCGCCTTGACGCCTTCCAGCGTGCCGGTCTTGAGCAGCGCCTGGCCGGCCACGCTGCCATCCTGGAAGCGACGCTGGACCGTGCCGTCGGTCGCGGCGACGGCGAGCGAACTCGCGAACTCCTCGCGCACGGGACTGCGTTCGGCGGCCGCAAGCAGTTGCGCGAGCCCGCCGGCGGTCACGCGTTCGTGGCGCGACAAGCCCGAGCCGTTCTCGAGCACCAGGCCCGGCATGGAAATCTTCTGCTCTTTCAGGAACCGCTGCACGACATCGGCCGCGCGCGCGGGAGTGGCCGGAGGCGGATGGCGTGTCGTCGCAAGGGTCAGGAAGATCTGCCTTGCCATCACATTGTTCGACAGCTTGTTGACGTCGCGCACGATGTCGTAGAGGGGTGCCGATTCCAGCGTCACGAAAGGCGCCGCTCCGCGCGGCGCGCGCGCTTCCTTCAATCCGCCGTCGAACTCGCCGCCGGCCGCCCGGAAATAGGTCGTGAACATGCCGTGGACGTAGTGCGGATGGTCGAGGAGTGCCACGTACCAGTCGCGCTCGCCACAGGATTGCGCGTAGCGTCCCGCAAACGTCGCCCTGGCGTCAGCGACATTGTCGACGAACGTCGCGCCCAGCGCTCCGCGCCAATCGGCACAGTCGCCGGCGGCAATTGGGGGCGGCGCGCCGAGCGCAACTTCGGCCATCGCCGGTTCCGTGCGCATTTCCACGGCGTCGCCGGCCGCGTTGGGCGCGAACACGAAACGCACGGACTTGAAACTGACGAGCAGCGCATCGGGACCGACGTTGTAGGGCTTCAATGGTTCGTGATCGAATTCCGCCGGATCGTGCGGCGCCAATTTGAACCAGGTCCGGTCGAGCGCCAGAGAGCCTGTCACCCGATCAAGACCGCTCGATCGCAACGCGGCCATGAACGACTGCCACTGCTCGATCGTGATCTTCGGGTCCCCATAACCCTTGAGGATGAGATCGCCGCGCAAGACGCCGCCCTTGAGCGGGCCGCTCAAGTACGCCTCCGTTTTCCAGCGGTAGTCGCGGCCGAGCAACTCGAGTGCCGCGAAGGTCGTCACCAGTTTCATCACGGACGCCGGATTCATCGGACGCGCGGGATTGTGGTCGAAGAGCGGATGCGGTGCGCCGACTTCCTGCACGACCAGCGCAACGCCGGAGAACGGCACACCGGCATCCACGAGTGCGCGCGCGACAGGTACTGGAAGCACGGCGCGCGCCGCGCAGGCGAAAAGCAGGATTGCCGCGGCGGCGGCATGCTTGCCGATCATGCGTGGTCCAATAGGTCGAGCGTGCGCGCGCAAAGCAGCGCGAAGTCGTCGTCGCTCACGACATAAGGCGGCATGAAGTAGACCGTATGACCGATGGGGCGCAGCAGCAGCTCGCGCGAAGCCGCCTCGGCGAAACACCAGTGGACAAAATCCGGGCGCGCCGTGGCGACCTCGAAGGCCCATATCATGCCGGTGTGGCGGAAGTCGCGCACCTTGGGATGCGCGGCGATCGGCGCCACGAATGCGCCCCAGCGCGCCGCGCGGGACCGGTTTGCGGCAAGAACGTCGCCGTCCGAGAAAATGTCGAGCACGGCGAGTGCCGCGCGACAGGCGAGCGCGTTGCCCGTGTAGGAATGCGAGTGGAGGAAGCCGCGCGCCGTGTCATCGTCGTAGAACGCGCGATATACGTCATCGGTGGACAGCACGCACGACAGCGGCAGGCAGCCACCAGTCATTCCCTTCGACAGGCACAGGAAGTCCGGCGCCGTGGCGTGGGTTTGCTCCCAGGCGAACAGCGTGCCGGTGCGGCCGAAGCCGGTCATGATCTCGTCGGCGATGACGTGCACGCCGTAATGCGTGCACAGCTCCCGCGCGCGACGCAGATAGGACGCGTCGTACATCACCATGCCGGAGGCACCTTGCACCAGCGGCTCGACGATCAGCGCGGCCGTCGTTGCGTGGTGCTGTTCCAGGTGGGCCGCGAGCGCCGCGGCGGCGGCTTCCGGCGTGATGTTGCGCCGAACGTCGGGACACGGGACGACCGTGTTGCGATTGAGCAACGGGGAATAGACATCGCGGAACAATGCGACGTCGGTGACCGCAAGGGCGCCCAGCGTTTCGCCGTGGTATCCGCCCTCAAGGCTCACGAACCCGCGCTTCCCGGGGAGGCCGCAGTTGCGCCAGTAGTGGAAGCTCATCTTGAGCGCGATCTCGGTTGCCGACGCGCCATCGGAGCCGTAGAACGCGTGGCCCAATCCGGCAGGCGCCAACGCGGCCAGGCGCTCCGACAACTCGATCACCGGCCGGTGCGTGAAGCCGGCGAGCATCACATGGTCGAGTTCGGCCAGCTGTTTCGCCACTGCGTCGTTGATGCGCGGATTGGAATGCCCGAAGAGATTCACCCACCACGAGCTCACGGCGTCGAGGTAGCGCTTGCCGTCGAAGTCGAACAGCCATGCGCCCTCGCCGCGGGCGATCGGCACCAGCGGAAGCGTTTCGTGCACCTTCATCTGCGTGCACGGGTGCCACACCGCGGCGCGGCTGCGCGCCAGCCACTGCGCATTCATCGGTGAAGGAATTTCAGGGGCGGCCAAGATAGAGGTAGAAGCTCGACTGGCCGCCGCTGGCGCGGCCGTACGCGAAATAGAAGGGACCGATCCACGTATCGGCGGCGAGAAAGACGCTGCCTGCGGCAAGGAGACCACTGGCCGACACGTCATTGCGCTGCTGCCACACGTTGCCGGTCTCGAGCGAACCTCCCGCGAAAATAGCGCCGCCAAGAAGCGGTGGCGCCCCGATCTGATGGTAGTAGACGACCCGGGAAAGCGCCAGGTATTTGCCGTCGAGCTGATCGGTGCGCAGGCCGGAAAGATTGAGAAAGCCGCCCAGCGTCAGGTTGTTGATGATGTCCGTGCGTTCCCGGTGGATCGCGCCGGCGCGCACGGCGACGTTGAAGAAATCGGCCGGGCCGGCCGCAAAGCCTGCGTTGGCGTACACGCTTCCGCGCTGCCCGGTGCTGGTGTAATCGGCGATGCCCTGCGCACTCTGGTGATTGCTGCCGATGAAGAGGTCGCCGACGAATTTCAATCCTTTGCGCGGAAAATACGGATTGTCGAGACTGTCCCAGCGCGCCAGCAGGCGTCCTCCCGACTCGGTGGACACGGCCGACGGAAAACCCGGCACCGCGATGGTCGGGTTGCCCCGCTGGTGCGTCCACAGGTAGCCCAGCCGGAGTTCCCCGAACGTGGATATCGGCGTGCCGAAATCGAGCCCCGCGGTTTCCGTGAGCACGCTGTATTCCGCCAGACGCTGGTTTCCCTGGAACACATACTCCGGTCCGCGCTGGATGAGGCCGTGGGCGGACGCGAAGACGTAATTGCCGATGGTCAGTGGCTGATAGAACTCGGTTGCATAGCGATTCACGGTGCCCAGCGAGGCTTCGTTGATCCATTCTGCGCCCAGGCTGTTGATCCAGGTTCGCTTGTGCCCAACCATGAGGTCGAACGCCGTGTCGCCCTGCAGGTCCGTGGCCAGCGACAGGCCGAAGCGCAGGTAGTTGGGGCCCCATGATTTTTCCGTGACGTCGATGATGAGTCCCTGCTCGTGCGCGTCCTGGATCAGCCGGTAGTCGATCTGCTCGAAATCGCCGCGCCCATACAGCCGGGACAGATCCTTCTCCAGCACGTTCATGCGAAACGGCTCGCCGGGCTTGGTCTGCATCTGCTCTTCGAGGACCTGCGGATTGGCGAAATGGGTTCCCTCGATCCGGACGAAATCGAGCGTCTTGGGTGTCTTCTCGACCGGGACGAGAAGGCTCGCCTGGAACGCGATGTACGTCGACTCCGATTCGGACAGCGCCGCGAGTTTTTCACGCATGCTCTGCGCCGCCTTTTCGCCCAGCGCGATGAACTGCTCGCCCTTGGTGAAGTCGGCGAAGGTCAGGTCGCCCAAGTCCGGCGAAATGAGTATGTCCGAAGGGCGCAGCGATGCGAGCTGCGCGCGCACGTTCTGCTCGGTGAGGATATTGACCATCTGCGCCGTGTAGCCAAGCACGGACGACAGTTGGTCGCGCGACATGAGCGGCGTGCCGATGTTGACCGCGATGACGATGTCCGCTCCCATCGCACGCACGACATCGACCGGCAAATTGTTCACGAGGCCGCCGTCGCCCAGGATGCGACCGTCGATTTCCGCCGGAGTGAACATCCCCGGCACCGACATGCTGGCGCGCATGGCCCGGTAGATCGGACCGCGATCGAAAATGAATTCGCGGCCGGTCACCATGTCGGTGGCGATCGCCCGGAACGGAATCGGCAGCTGGTTGAAGGTTGCGATGTTGTCGACGCTTCGCGTCAACTCGTGCAGGAAGCTTTCGAGGTTGCTGCCGGAAAGCGCCCCCTTGAACGTGCGGAACTGCCCGTCGCGAAAGCCGATCTCGAAGGCGAGCGGGAATTTCGCGTCCTCCTCCTTGACGCGAAAGCCCACGTCGCGCCGCGGCGGCGAATCGGAAAGGAGCGTGGGCCAGCTCACCGACGTGATCTGCTTTTCCATCTCGGCCGGCGACATGCCGCTTGCATAGAGTCCGCCGACGATCGCGCCCATCGACGTCGCGGCGATGTAGTCGACCGGAACGCGCAATTGTTCCATCACCTTCAGGACGCCGATATGGGTGATGCCGCGTGCGCCGCCGCCGGAGAGCACGAGGCCGATTTTCGGGCGCGGCTTGGGCGCGGGATCGGGCGCTGCTGCGGGCGGCGTTTGCGACCATGCAGGAAATGCAATGACCGCCATCATCGCAACGGCGGCCAGAAGGCGCGCATGGCGGGCAACGGGAACAAGGACGGACATTTCGCTGTTCACCTTGCGGCAGCGTGCTGCGGACGTTACGCGATCCGTGGATGAAGGGTGTTGAAGGGAGCGAGGCGATGGGTCACGATGGAGGGAAAGGATACCGGAATGACGCAACCGCGTTACACGCACACGGCGATCGCTTTGCACTGGGTGGCCGCAGCGCTGATCTTTTGCGGCTTCAGCCTGGGCCTGTTCATGACCGGCCTCGAGGTCACGCCCGACAAGTTCCGCTACTATGCGTGGCACAAATGGATCGGCATCACCGTGTTCCTGCTCGCCGCGGCGCGGCTCGCGTGGCGAGCGGCGCACCCGGCGCTCCCTCTGCCGGCCACCATGCCGGCATGGCAGGTCCGGGCTTCCCGCGTCGCGCACGCGGCGCTCTATGTGCTGATGCTGGCCATCCCGCTGTCGGGGTGGATCTACAGCTCTTCGACAGGGGTATCCGTCTCCTACCTGGGCCTCATCGACCTGCCCGACCTGGTCGCCAAAGACCGCGAAACCGCAAAAACCCTGCTCCTCCTGCACAAGTCGCTGAACTACACGCTGGCCGCCGTGGTCACACTTCACATCGCCGCGGCGCTGAAGCATCATTTTGTCGACCGCGACGATGTCATGGCCCGCATGCTGCCTGGCCGCTCATCGTAGAATTGGGTGTCAACTGAGACTTTCACAGAGACTTTCACGGAATTCCGTCCATGCGTCTTTTCCGACCGTTCATTCCCTCGCTGGCGATGCTCCTGCTGGCCTCGTCCAATGCTAGTCCGCAACCGGTGCTCATCGACAAGAGCGAGATCCGATTCATCTCCAAGCAGATGGGCGTCAATGTCGAGGGCCGGTTCCGCAAGTGGAAGGCCAACGTCGACTTCCGGCCCAAAGATCTTGCGCGCTCCAAGGCCGAATTCGAGATCGACCTCGCCAGCATCGACCTTGCGAGCGAGGAGTCCGAAGCCGAGGTCGGGCGCCCGCGCTGGTTCGACACCTCGAGGTTTCCCGTCGCAAAATTCCAATCGACCGCGATGAAGGACCTGGGAGGCGACAAGTACCAGGTCGACGGCAAGCTGACGCTGAAGGGCACCGCGCAGAATCTGGCGATACCGATCGAGATGAAGAAAGATGCCGCGGGCAATTCGGTGGCCGCGGGAGAATTCACGATCAAGCGTCTCGATTTCAAGATCGGCGACGGGCAGTGGGGGGATCCCTCCATCGTTGCCGACGAGGTGCTCGTGCGCGTGCGCATGGTATTGCCGCGTGCGGGCTAAAAAAATACCAATTCACGACTGGGAGGACAATATGCGGTCTCGTCACACCTTGGCTTTTGTCGCGCTCGGCGCGGCGCTCGCAACGGCGCCGGCAGTCGCGCAGGACGTCTACGTGTTCGACGCGAGGCACACGGCCCCGATGTTCGAGTTCACGCACCTGGGGTTCTCCCCGCAACGAGGCGTGTTCACCAACGCGACCGGCAAAGTGACTCTCGATCGGACAGCGAAGAAGGGCACGATCGATGTTTTGATCATGACCGCGTCGGCCCAGACGACTCCGGCCTTGCTCACCATCGTCAAGGGCGAGGATGTCCTGAACGTCGAGAAGTTTCCGACGATGACCTACAAGTCCACCGACATCATGTTCGATGGCGACAACGTCGTCGGCGCCAACGGCGAACTCACGCTCCTTGGCGTCACCCGGCCGGTCGCCCTCAAGCTCGTCAGTTTCAAATGCGGGCCCAATCCTTTCAACAAGACGCCAATGTGCGGTGGCGAGGCGAGCGCAACCCTCAAGCGCTCGGAGTTCGGCATGAAGGCCGCCCTGGCGGCCGCGAGCGACGAGGTGAAGATCACCATTCCCTTCGAGGCGGTCAAGGAGTAGGGATTACTTCGGGCCCGTGGGCCGCAGCGGCAGTTCCCACGTCTCGCCCACCAGCGCGTGGCCGAAACTTTCGTGCCGCTCCCGCCTGACGCACTGGAATCCGGCAGCCTGGTAGATGTGACGCGCGGCGCGCAGATTGTCCTGCGTCCACAGCGTCAGCTTGCGATAGCCACATACGCGCGCGAAGCGGACGCACTCGTCCACGAGCTGCTTCCCCAGGCCGATGCCCCGCGCCGCCGGATCGACGATCAGCAGCCGGAGCTTCGCGACGGTCGCGGACTTGCGCACGAGAAACACGCATCCGACGCGCTCGCCGTTGCGGTCGGCGATCCAGCACCGCTCGCGTTGTGGATCGAATTCGCGGATGAATTGCGCCGCGATTTCGGCCACCAGCGCTTCGAACCGCTCGTCCCAGCCATACTCCTGCGCATACAGCGCGCCATGGCGCTCGATCACCCATCCCATGTCACCCGGACGGTGCGCGCGCAGGACGCAGGGTTCCGGCGAAGGGGGCTTGTCGGCGAGCAGCGATTCGATCGTATGCATCGAGCCGATCAGCCGTCGTTGCGATGGCTCGGGCAGGGCGCCTAAGAGCGTCGCGATTTCCTGCTGCGAGCGCCGGTCGAGCGGCGCGAAGGCGGCGCGACCCTTCGCGGTCAGCGCCAGCGGGCGCAAGCGGCCATCCGACGTTGAATGCGCGCGCGTCACCAGTCCACGCCGCGAAAAGCGCTGGAGTATGCGCGACAGGTAGCCGGCGTCGAGTCCCAGGTCCGCGGCGAGGGCGTTAGCCGCGAGCCCGTCGCGATGCGCCAGTTCGTAGAGGACGCGCGCCTCGGCCAGCGAAAAGGGAGTCGCGAGCAGCCCTTCCTGCACCACGCCGATGCGGCGCGTATAGAACCGGTTGAATTGCCGCATCGCGGCGACGCGCTCGGGAGCGACTGCGTTGGCCAAATCGGGAGCCATTCCAGGCATGGGAGCCTCCTGCCTTGCTCGAAACCAGTTGCCATCGTCAACCTGTTAATTGACGTTGTCAACTATCGAGCGGGACCCCAGTTCGCCTGCATTCTCCGTACCGCAGCCACGAGTTCCCGCATGATCCCCGGCTCGCGCACCGAATGCCCGGCATCGGGCACGACGACGAGCTCGGCTTCGGGCCACGCGCGCGCCAGCGCGTCGGCGGTGACGGGCGGGCAGACGATGTCGTAGCGGCCCTGAACGATCGTGCACGGCAGGTGCCGAATCTTCGCGACGCCGTCCAGCAGCTGGCCCGGCGCGAGAAATCCGCGGTTGACGAAGTAATGCGCCTCGATGCGCGCGATTGCGAGCGCGGCGGTGTCGCCGTCGAAGCGGGATAGCGGATCCGCCACGGGCAGCAGTGTGGTGCACGCCCCTTCGTACCGGTCCCACGCATGCGCCGCGGGCAAGTGGATTTTCGGATCGGGGCTCGTGAGCCGGCGGTAGTAGCTCCCCAGCAAGTCGCGCGCGCTCCGCCGGCGGCAGCGCGTCGGCGAACGCGCGCCAGGCCTCGGGGAAGGTATTGCGCATGCCGTGCATGAACCAGTCGATTTCGGCGGCGGTGGCGAGAAAGATGCCGCGCAGCACGAGTCCCAGCACGCGTTGCGGATGAGCCTGCGCGTAGGCAAGCGCCAGGGTCGATCCCCACGATCCGCCGAAGACGAGCCAGCGGTCCACGCGCAGTTCCGTGCGCAGGCGCTCGAGGTCCGCTACAAGATGTTGAGTCGTGTTGGCGGCGAGTTCGGCGGCCGGCGTCGAACGGCCGGCGCCGCGCTGGTCGTACAGTACGATCTTCCAGAACGCGGGATCGTAGAAGCGGCGATGGTGCGGCAGGCAACCACCGCCCGGACCGCCGTGCAGGAAGACAGCGGGCACGCCTTTCGCATTGCCGCACACCTCCCAATGCATCGTGTGAACGGGATCGAGCGCGATGCGCCCGGTCGCATACGGTTCGATCTCGGGGAAGAGCGCAGCGTCGGACGGGGAAAAGCGGGCAGCGTCGTTGGCGGGCATGACGGCGTTGAGTATAGATCAGCGCGAGACGCGTCAGCCCGCGCTCCACGGTGTCTTGAGCCGTGTGAATTCGTGGCGGTAGATCGCCATTTCGATCGCGCTTGCGTTGTGGGCCTGCAATCCGGGCGCGAGTGCGTCGTGGGCGCCGCGCACGTCGGCCACCGAGTTGCCTTCGATCATTACGACCCATGCCGGCACCCGCATCTTGCCCGTGCGAGCCGCGACTTCCGCCGTTTCGGCCTCGCTCAAGCCCTCGTCGGCCAGACCCAGATGCACGCCGGCAATGCCGCCGCGTTGGGCCAGCGGCGGCAGGATCCTCCGCGTGAGCGCCTCGATCGCGCTGGAACGATGCGCGCCATCGATGTCGAAGTGCGACGTCAGCATCACGCCGCCGCTGCCCACGCCGCTCGTGAATGCGACGCGGCAAATCGAGCGGGTCATGTTGCGAATCGACGGCAGGACGCGCTTCGTCCACGCTGTCGGCGTGTTGAGGCGGTTCAGGTAATCGAGACCGCCCAACACTTCCGGGCTTTCGGCTTCGTACAGGACGAAGAATTCCGGCGCGCCGCTCACCGCGAGATAGCGCCGGCCGCGCCGGAAGCCGGGAATGCCGACGCGCTCCGGCATATGTTCGCGGCTGTGCCATTCGTAGAACTCGTCCTTCGCCTCCGGCAACACGTCGTGCCAGATCGCGACCACGCCCATGCCCGCGAGGCTCATGGCCGTTGCATCCCTTTGCCGATGTTGGGCAGCGAATTCACTTGGGCTCGAGTTCGATGCGGACGTCCCAAGGTCGCCGAAAGTCACGGCGAGCGCCTCATGCAACGGAACCTCGATCGCGCCGGCGTAGGACCCCGTCGTGACGACCTGCCCGGCGCGCAATCCCTCGCCGCGTTCCGCAAGGAAATTCGCGAGCCAGTACAGCGGATACAGCGGATGCCCGTCGCCATGGTGACCGTGGTGCGTGGACAGCACACCGGCCGGCGCTGCGAACGGTGATCACGAAGCCGCGAAGTGCGGTATCGGGAACACTCGCAAACGTCGGACCGATGAAAAGTCCCTGGTTCTGCACGCTGTCCGCGATCATTTCCGGCCAGCGTGACGACGGACGGGTCTGCGTAGCGCGAGCCGAGGATTTCCAGCACCAGCCGCGGCTCCGCAATCGCTGCACGGATTTCGGCTTCCGAATAGGGCTGGTCGCGCTGCGGAAGGTCGCGGCCATCACGAACGCCACCTCGGGTTCGATTTTCGCCGTGATGCCCTGTCGCCGCGATCGCGCACGGCGATTTTGCGGAAGATCGTCGAGGCGAAGATCGGTGCAGCGTTGATTGGCCGCGCCTCCGAAGGCACCGAGCACTTCCAGCCGCCGACGGCCTCGTCCCAGCAATTCGACGACGCGACGCTGGATCGACAAGCGCCGATTCGAGGTCGGGAGGGCGGCAGGCCTCCGGCAGGCGCGCGCCCGGGCGTCCCGACTTGCGCGCGGTAGCGAGGAATTGCGCCGCCGCTTCCTGCCCTTCGAACGTCATCGTCTTGCCTCCCGGCCATGTGCGCCCATCCCGCGATTATGCAGCGGCAGGCGCTGCGAACTGGCGCAGCGCGCTCCATGTCGGGTATTCTGTCGGGCCACGGTCCCTAGCGACCCGTCTCTTGCGACTGTGATGAAAGACCGCCTCACCGTTCCCCATTGCCTTCCCGACGACCACGAACGCGCGCTGCTCGTCGGGCGCGTCTTCGTGGCGGCGCTCGAAGGCCCCGTGCTCGTTCGCGTGCAGGCCGACGGCATCTACGACCTCTCGGCCGTCGCCGCCACGTGCGAGCCAGTTGCTCAATCGCGACAATCCGGCAGCGGCCATTCGCGCCGCGGGAACGTTGCCGCGGCTGGCCTCGACGGAAGACGTGCTGGCCAACTCCGCGGAGGATGCGCGCGACCCGGCGCAGCCGTGGCTGCTCGCGCCGTGCGACCTGCAGGCGCTGAAGGCGAGCGGCGTGACGTTCGTCGCCAGCACGCTCGAACGCGTGATCGAGGAACAGGCGCGCGGCGATGCGGCGAAAGCGGAGTCCGTGCGCCGCGAGATCGTCGCGGTGATCGGCGACAACCTGTCGAAGATCCGTCCCGGGTTCGCCGGAGGCGGCGCAGGTCAAGGAGACGCTGATCCGGCAGGGCGCCTGGTCGCAGTATCTCGAAGTGGGCATCGGGCCCGATGCGGAAATCTTCACCAAGTCGCAGCCGATGTCGGCAGTGGGGCCGGGCGCCGAGGTCGGCATCCATCCGAAATCGGAGTGGAACAATCCGGAGCCGGAAATCGTCCTCGCGGTGAGCAGCAAGGGCCGCACGGTCGGCGCCGCACTCGGCAACGACGTCAACCTGCGCGACTTCGAGGGCCGCAGCGCGCTGCTCCTCGGCAAGGCGAAGGACAACAACGCGTCGTGCGCGATCGGGCCGTTCATCCGCCTTTTCGACGAGCATTTCGGCATCGACGATGTCCGCCGCTGCGAACTCGCGATGCGCGTCGACGGCCCCGAGGGGTTCGAGATGACGGGCGCCAGCTCGATGGCGATGATCAGCCGCGACCCGCTCGACCTCGTGGGCCAGGCGATCGGCGCCAACCACCAATATCCGGACGGGCTGATGCTCTTCCTAGGCACGATGTTCGCGCCGACGAAGGATCGCTTCGGCCCCGGGCAGGGCTTCACGCATGTCGTCGGCGACATCGTGACGGTCGCCACGCCGACGCTGGGCGCGCTCGTCAACCGCGTCAACCATTCCGACAAGATCGCGCCGTGGACCTTCGGCGCAGGTGCGCTGATGCGAAACCTCGCGCGCCGTCGCCTGCTCTAACAATCTGGAATACATCATGGCCGAACTCTTCAAGAACTACATCGCAGGCGAGTGGGTCGCCGGCAAATCCGTGACGGCGAACCGCAATCCCTCCGATATCAGCGACGTCATCGGCGAGTATGCGCAGGCCGACGCCGAGCAGGCGCGCACGGCGATCGCCGCGGCGAAGAACGCGTTCCCCGCCTGGTCGACGGGCTCGATCCAGGAGCGCGCCAACATCCTCGACCGCGCCGGCAGCGAAATCATCGCGCGCAAGGACGAGCTCGGCACGCTGCTGTCGCGCGAGGAAGGCAAGACGTTGCCGGAAGGCATCGGCGAGGCGATGCGCGCCGGGCAGATCTTCCGGTTCTTCGCCGGCGAAGTTGTGCGCATGGCCGGCGACAAGCTCGCGTCCGTGCGGCCGGGCGTGGACGTCGAGGTGACGCGCGAGCCGCTGGGCGTCATCGGGCTCATCACGCCGTGGAATTTCCCGATCGCGATTCCGGCGTGGAAGATCGCGCCGGCACTGGCGTATGGCAACACGGTGGTGTGCAAGCCGGCCGACCTCGTGCCCGGCTGCGCGTGGGCCATCGCCGAAATCCTTTGCGCGCGCGGGCCTGCCTCGCGGCGTGTTCAACCTCGTCATGGGCCGCGGCTCGGTGGTCGGCGAAATCGATCGTCAATCATCCCGACGTGACGGCGATCAGCTTCACGGGATCCGTGGGCACCGGACGCGCGATCGCGGCGAAGGGAATCGCGCGGATGGCGAAGCTGCAACTGGAAATGGGCGGCAAGAATCCGCTGGTCGTGCTCGATGACGCCGACCTGCCGACGGCGGTCAACGTCGCCGTGCAGGGGTCGTATTTCTCGACGGGCCAGCGCTGCACGGCGTCGTCGCGCTTGATCGTCACCGCGGGCATCCACGACCGCTTCGTCGCCGCGGTGACGGAAAAGCTGAAAACGCTGCGCGTCGACAACGCGTTGCTGCAAGGCACGGACCTCGGACCCGTCGTCGATCCGAGCCAGCTCGAGCAGGACCTGAAATATCTGGACATCGGCAAGGGCGAGGGCGCGAAGCTCGTCACCGGCGGCGAGCGCCTGCAGCGCGCGACGGAGGGCTACTATCTGTCGCCCGCGCTCTTCACCGAGACGACCAACGCGATGCGCATCGCGCGCGAAGAGATCTTCGGGCCGGTGGCCGCCGTGATCCGCGGCAAGGACTACGACGAGGCGCTGGCCCTCGCCAACGACACCGAGTTCGGCCTGTCGTCGGGCATCGTCACGACGTCGCTCAAGCACGCGTCGCATTTCAAGCGCAACGCGCAGGCGGGGATGGTGATGGTGAATGTGCCCACCGCGGGCGTGGACTACCACGTGCCGTTCGGCGGCCGCAAAGGCTCGAGCTACGGCTCGCGCGAGCAGGGACGCTACGCGGCGGAATTCTTCACCACGGTCAAGACGGCGTACACGGCGCCCTGAAGAGCCCGACCCGTGGGATGCGTCACTATGTCGGCCCCGCGTATTGCTCCCCGCACTCGGGAAGAGTCGGAGGGTTGCCTCGTCAGCGACCGGATGCCATGATAGAAATCCCCTCCCGCCGTCCGGCGGAGCGCTCGTGGCGAGCGCGCAATTGCGGGCCCAACCAAGAGGATACAAGCCATGACGGCATTCAATGTTGTGCGGGTGCGGGTCAAACAGGGACGCGAGCAGGAGTTTCTCGAGGCGAACCGCAAGGTCCGAGCTGACTTCGAGGGCTTTAAGCGCTTTGTGATGGTCAAGACCGGCGACCGGGCCTACTGCATTATCGGCGAGTGGGACACCTTTCAAAGCCTCGCCGCCGCGCGACCGAAGATGATTGCAACACTCGAAACTTTCCGCGATACGCTGGAGGATTTGGGGGGCGGGCTTGGCGTGACCGACCCTGTCTCGGGAGAGGCAGTCCTCGAAATCTAGGCGCGCGACCACGCCGTCGCGCAAATCGAGCGTCGGCTTTTCAAAACGAATCCTGACGTTCAATAGCCGCTTTCCCCGGCCGACTCGAAACTCGATCTGCCGGAGCACAAGCGACACCCGGAGGCCTGTGCGGCTCTACGCACCCAAAGGAGTGATGCATGAATCCTAACGACAAAAGTCCGGGCGAAGTCCAGCCCCAAAACTACTCGAGCCTCCTGGATGTCCTGATCCGTGCCGGGCTCATTCTCGGCTTGGCGATACTCTGCTTCCAGATCTTTTCGCCGTTCCTGACGTTGATGATGTGGGCGCTCATACTCGCGGTTACGCTCTATCCGGCGCAGCAGTTCCTTGCGGGAAAGCTGGGGGGAAAGCAAGGCCGCGCCGCGACGTTGCTGGTCTTGCTGGGGATCGTGGTGATCGTAGTCCCGACCGCTGTCCTCATGAGTTCGCTGGGTGACTCGATTCACGAGTTGATCAACGACGTGCAGAACGACACGCTCGAGATTCCGGCCCCGCCCGAATCCGTCGCGGGTTGGCCGTTGGTCGGTCCGAAGGTGCACGCGCTATGGTCGCGGGCGTACGAGGATCTTCCCGCGCTCGTCCGCAGCATGCAGCCGAAGATCGGCAACATTGCCAAGTCGGCTCTCGGCTTCGTCGCCAGCATCGGCGGCGGCCTGCTGCAGTTCCTGGCCTCCTTCATCATCGCCGGCATTCTCATGGCCTTCGGGGAGGCGGGCGACCGTGGCGCTCGTGCCATCTTCGATCGGCTGGTCGGCACAGAACGGGGAGAAGAGTTCGCGAAACTGTCCACGGCGACCATCCGTGCCGTGGCTCAGGGCGTCATCGGCGTTGCCTTCATCCAAGCGATCATCATCGGCGTGTGCCTGCTCGTCGCCGGCATACCGTGGGCCGGCATCCTTGTCCTGATCGTGCTGGTGCTTGGCATAGCCCAGGTGCCGGCGCTCATCGTGACCTTGCCCGCCATTGGCTACATCTGGTGGAGCGGGGACTACGGCACCGCCGCGGCTGTCATCTATACCGTGCTGCTCTTTGCCGCCGGGATGACGGACAACGTGCTGAAGCCGCTGATGCTCGGCCGGGGCGTCGATGCACCGATGCCGGTCATCCTGCTCGGGGCGCTCGGCGGAATGGCGACCGCGGGCATTCTCGGCATGTTCGTCGGCGCCACCCTGCTGGCGCTCGGCTACCAGATCTTCACGGGTTGGGTCGCGACCGCCGACGACGTGGCGGCCTCTCCCCAGAAGACCGATGCCGCGGTGAAAAGTTGAGCGGGCGCAGACGGAGACGGTGCGGCAGCATGCACACATCGCCGCAGAACCAACGTGGTTCGCACGCTCGGCGCGCGGCTGCACGCACGTGTCGTAGTTGAGCCACAGCCGAACCGGTGGTCGTTGCTTCCTCTTGACGAAATCTTGCAATCGGTTGGATTCTGGCTACAATGCGAATCAGCAGATGGCAGTGGATTTGTCAAGAGGCAAACGCCCGCATCCACGGCTCCTGCTGCAACGAGAAGCAACATAATCTCAGACAGGAGAATGAAACGATGATGGAAGACCTGATGTCGATGATGGGATCCGCGCCTAACGACGCGGCAAAGAAAGCGCTCGTCAAGAAGGCCTTGGTGCGTCGCGCCGTCAAGAAGGCGATGGTCAAGAAGGCCCTCAAGCGCAAGGCGGTCAAGCGCAGAATCGTCAAGAAGGCCGTCAAGCGCAAGGCCGTCAAGAAGGCGCTGGTCAAGAAGGCCATCAAGCGCAAGGCCGTCAAGAAGGCCGTCCGGCGCAAGGCCGTCAAGCGCAGGGTCGTCAAGAAGGCCATCAAGCGCAAGGCCGTCAAGCGCAGAATCGTCAAGAAGGCCGTCAAGCGCAAGGCTGTCAAGCGCAGAGTCGTCAAGAAGGCCGTCAAGCGCAAGGCCGTCAAGCGCAGGGCCGTCAAGAAGGCCGTCAAGCGCAGGGCCGTCAAGAAGGCCAAGAAGACGTAATCCTTCCCTCCATTCGCCGTCGCAATCGTGTGACGGAAGTAAACGGGTGACGCGAAAGCATCACCCGTTTTCATTTTGGAGCTCTCATTCGACGGCGTGTTCGACGCGGCCGCTGACCGGGCCGGACGTGTGCGGCGGCTGCGCTATTGTGCCCGCCCGCAGTTCGCTCTGGTTGAGCAGCCGGCGGAGCGCATTGGCCTCCGCCGCAACCCGATCAGAACCGGTACACAGCGGCTGCGAGGATCGATTTGCGGGCGCCGAGACCTCCTTCAAGGAGGACATAGCCGTCCTTGCCGAACTCGAACAGGCCGCCGAGCAGCGTGTTCCACGGTTGTGTCGGCGACTGGATCACGATGAATTGAAGGTCGGTGTTGGCAACGCTGCCCGCGACCTCCTGCTGGATGCTCTGATGCATCGCACCGACCCAGACCGCCGCGCCATTGGAGTTGCCGACGGTGCCGTGAACGCCCACTCTGGCGGAGAAGACCGTCGCTATCGGCTTCGTGTCGGCGATCAACGTTTCGTTTTCGAACGACAGCTTTGTCTGGGTGCGGTTCCAGTCGGCCACCCCGATGGCAGTCAGGTCGTGCCAGTCGCTTACCTTGCCACCCCCTTGGAGGGTTACACCTGCGCCATAGGTCGGACCATTGAACTTGGCATTAAGCTGCAGTTGCCTCGGGTCGATGATGCCGATGCCCAGGATGGGTTCGGCCGGCACCTGGATGAGGCCATTGGTGCTTCCCGTCGTGTATCCGCCGAGGACATAGACATCGAGGAATGGGAAGACCAGGACGTCGAACTTCGCCGAGATGTTCTGCTGGGACGTGTCGACCGTATTGATCTGCAGGAAATTCTTGACCGATACCGGATCCTTTCCGTTGCGTCCCAATTGCAGGTCCTGGATGTTCACCGGCTGCCGGGCCGAGTAGGCAGTGATCCCGATCCCGAACGGGAGTGGAATTTGATAGCCCTTGGCCTCCGCTTCCACGCCCCATATCGGCAGCCCCGACCAATGCGGCTGGGGAGTCGCGGCGTCGTCAGCATGGGCGCCGCCGGAAAAGATGGAGAGCGCGAACAGGGCGCTCGCGACGAGCGGCGACCGCGGAATGGAGCAGGATATTGTCATCGTCAGGTGCCTCCCCGGACCGCGCTGCCGCACCCAAAGGATTCAAGCGGCGAACGATCGCAATGCCAACGGTTTGCCGGCAGGCATAGTACCTTGTCTGCTGTCCGCGCAGTCAGGCCTGGATCCGCATCGATGACTACGGCGCGCCGAGCAGCAGGTAGAGACTCCAGTTGCCGGCCCCGCCGTAGCCGAGACCCAAGTACGCCGGGCCGAGGAACGTATCCGCGCCAAGGAACGCCGATCCGGACCATAGCGTTCCCGGCGACGGCGAGTTGACGAAGCGATTGGCGATGTAGCCGACTTCGCCGGAGGCACCTAAGTAGAGTCCTGACCCGAGGATGTCCGGCAGCGAATAGAGCCGGTGGTAATACATCAGGCGGCCAAATGCATACTCGCGGCCGGAGAACTCGTTGATGCGGTAGCCCGACAGCCGCAGTGGTCCTCCGAGCGTGAAGGACTCGTAGGCCGGCATGTCCGACCCTAGCGCCGTGCCTCCGCTGACGGCGACGTTGAACACGTTGTCTCCCCAGCTGCGGATGCCGCGCGCCGTCCCTTCGAGACGCTGATAGCTTAGCGCCGACCCGAACGACGTCATTGCGGCGTAGGCCGTCCCGACGAATCCGTAACCGTCGGACGGGAACCAGGCGGTGTTGGTCTGGTCGACGAAAAACGCCGCGCGGAGTCCCGCGGTCGTCTCGCGCACCGTAGGCAGGACGGGCGAGCCCGTGTCGACCCTCGCGAAGACCTTCGACCAGACGGCACCGGCACGCAACTGGCCCCAGGTCCCCAAATTCGTGCCGACGTCGACGCCGGCCTCCCCGGAACTGATCAGGTAATTGGCGACCTTGTCCTGTCCCACGAACAAGCCGCGCGTCTGCTGTCCGATCACGGCGTTGGGCGCGATGAACCAGTGGCCCTCCTCGTTGAGCGGCTGGTAGAACTCGGTGAACACGTGCGTGTTCTGGCCGATCTGCGCCTCGGTCGTCCATTCGCCTCCCAGCCGGTTGAGCCAGGTCTTCCGGTACTGGACGAGCGCGTTGAACTGGTTGTCGCCCTGGAAATCGCTGGCGAGGCCGAGACCGAAGCGCAGGTAATCGGATCCCCACGACTTCTCCTTCGGCGCGATAACCATCGCGCGAGGGCCGAGATCCCCCCGCCGACGATTCGGTAGTCGATGCTCTCGTAGTCGCGGGTGCCGAAGATGCGGCGCAAGTCGGCGCCGATTTTCTCCTCGGAGAGCGGCTCGCCTGGCTGGCTCTCGATCAGCTCGCGCACGACTGCCGGATTCGTCTTGGCCAATCCCTCGACGCGGATTTCATCGACGGTGCCGAGGACCTTCGGCTCGGCCACCTGGCGTGCCCGCAACGCCGCATACTGCTCCGGCGGAAGGCTATAGCGCCTGAGCTTGTCGGCGAGCGCACGCGTCGCCTCCTCGCCGATGCGGATGGCGTCCTTCGAGCGGTCGAACTTGACCGCGGAAACGTCGCCCAAGTCCGGTGCGATCAGCACGTCCTTGTCGGTGAGGCTCTTGAGCTGGTCGTCGACTGTCTGCTTGCCGAGAAAGTTGAGAAGCTGAGACACAACCGAGTACGCCGAGGTGATCTCGCTGCGCTTCAACGGGGGCGTCGAGATGTTGACGGCGATGATCACGTCGGCGCAGAGCTTGCGCGCCTGATCGATCGGCAGATTGTCGGCGATGGCCCCGTCGACGAGCAGCCGCCCGTCGATCTCGACCGGCGACATCGCCCCGGGCACAGACATGCTCGCGCGCATCGCCTGCGCCAGGCTGCCGCTGCCGAGCGCGACTTCCTGGCCCGTCTCGATGTCAGTGGCTATCGCGCGGAACGGTATCGGAAGCTGCCGGAAGTCGGTGATGCCGAAAGCCGGCGTCACCATGGAGCGGAATTCCGACTCGATCGCGATCCCAGCCAGCACACCCTTGGGCAGCGCCAGCCCGGCATCGTTGACGCCATACTCGGGCGCGAACAGCGTCTTGTAGTCGTCGATCTTGCGGCGCACCGCGATTTCCCCACGCGGCGGCTTGTCCCGGAAGATCTCCTCCCAGTTGGCCTCGAGGACGATCTTCTCCATCTGCGTGGGCGTCCGGCCCGCAGCGAACGTCGCTCCAACGATCGCGCCCATGCTGGTTCCCGTTATGCACGAGATCGGCACGCGCAATTCGTCGAGTACCTTGAGCACGCCAACATGCGCAATGCCGCGTGCCCCGCCGCCCGAGAGCGCGAGGCCGATCCTGGGACCCATCGAGGGCGGTGCGGCCGGTGCCGTTTGCGCCTGCAGTCGGGGACAATGAGTTGCCAGAATCGTAAGCGCCGTCGCAACCGCGAGGGCCCGGTTGGCGACTCTTGAGTGAACATTCATCGATTCAGCCTCCGTCGGTTCGCACACTCTCCGGCCATGCAACCTCGACCGATTCAGGTGGCTGGAGTGGAAGTTCCATTACACAGGACCCTTACGCCCGGAAGTTTGACGACTATCAACGCGTTCAGCCGATTTCTGCAGTATAGATTTCTATATGCATGGTCGGCGCAATACGCTGCTTTGGTCGCTCCGCAAATGCGTGTGGTTGATGGGCTGCGCATTTTCGCTCTCCGCCTGCCTCGGGGGCGGCGGTAACACGTCGTCGGCACCGAGTGCGACGTTTCTCAATCTGGGGTTCCTGACCGGCTATTCGTCGAGCGAGGCGGTTGCGTTGTCGTCGGATGGAATGGTCGCCGCGGGAACGGCGGCCACCGCCGCCGGCAATCGCCAGGCATTCCGCTGGAACGCGCAGGAGGGCGTCGTCGGGATCGCGTACCTGCCCGGAGGCACGCACAGCAATGCGAAGGCGATTTCCGCCAACGGCGCGGTGATCGTCGGCAGTGGCGATGCGACTGACAGTGGAGCTGCGACGCCGTCGGCGGCATTCCGGTGGGCCGCCGACGTGGGAATGCAGCGCGTCGAGTCGCTGCCGGGTTCTGCGCTCTGCGATGCGGGAGGCGTTTCCGGCGACGGCGCGACGGTCGCAGGGACTTGCCTGCAGAACAACAACACGGCGTTTCGCTGGATGGCCCCTACCGGACCGATCCCCCTGAGCCGATTCGGCGGGGGGTCCGATCAGCAGAGCACCGCGGCCGCCATCTCTGCAGACGGCGCGGTGATCGCCGGCGCCGGTCATCCGGTGTTGACCGGGGCGGTCATTTGGAGGGCGGACGGCAGCGCGACCGTTCTCGGCAAGTTGCCGGGCGATGCCGAAGCGATCGCCAGTGCAGCGTCCAGAGACGGGTCGGTCGTCGTCGGTTCATCAAAGGACAACATGGGAAATTACCACGCGTTTCGCTGGGCCATGGAAACCGGCATGGTCGCCCTCGGCCGTGACGGCGACGGATTCCTCGGAAGTTTCGCCACGTCGATCTCGGGCGACGGTCGCATGGTTGTGGGATGGGGAACGACGGCTGCGGGGGACGTCGCGCTGATCTGGGACGCCGACCATGGTTTGCGTCAGCTCACCGCGGCGCTGCTCGCCGATTACCGGTTGCAGATCGAAGGCTGGAAGCTCATTCGAGCAACGGCCATTTCCGGGGACGGCCGCACGATTGCTGGTTCCGGAACCAATCCCCAAGGACAAACCGAAGCCTGGATCGTGAAGCTGCCGGATTGATGCGTCAGCTGCGCGCCCGTTGATTACGCGGATGGTGCGACCTGGCCCTGGAACGAACCATCAAAGGCCCAAACCGGGGCCTTTGTTTTTTCCGCGAAATGTTCCGTATGATCGTCCTCCGTCCGGGGCATCCATGATCGGAGGATCGCCGTGAGTGCTACTCCAGGACCCGTTGCGCTGAAAAAGACGCCTCAAGTACCCGGACTGCCGTTGCTGGGCAGCCTTTTCGGCATGGTCAAAGGACCTGCGGACTTTTTCGTTCACTGCTACCGCACTTACGGTCCAGTGTGTCGCTTGAGCATTCTCGGCGAGAAATACGTCCTGATCTCCGGCGTTGAAGCCGCCAACTTCATGGGCACGCGCGCTGGCAAGGATTGCCTGCGCTCAAAGGAATTCTGGGAAGGCCTGCTGGGCGAGTACGGCGCCAAGCGCATGCTCACCGGCGAAGACGGCGACAGCCACAAAGAACTGCGCGACATCATGCGCAATGGCTATTCCAAGGAATCGATCAAGGGCCGCTACAACGAACTCGTCGCGATCACCGACGGCTCGCTCACGCGCGACTGGCCCGTAGGCAAGGAAGTGCCGGTTGTTGAAGCCATGCAGTACATGGTCGTCGATCAGCTCGGCACTATTCTCACCGGCGCGGCGCCGCTGGAATATGTGAAGGACATCCGCACCGCGATCATCTACATCCTCAACGTATTGGTCACGCGTCAACGCCCCAGGATTTTGCTCAAGCGTCCTGAATACAAGAAAGCCAAGGGCAAGGTCATGGAGCTGGGCTACCAGATGATCAAGGACGCCAAAGCGCGGTATGCCACGACCAAGCCGGAAGATCGCAACCTGATCGACGACATCATGGCGGCGCACATCGAAACGCCGGAGAAGATGCCTGAGAGCGATCTGATCGTGTCTCTGACCGGCCCCTACGTTGCGGGCCTCGACACCGTCGCCAACACCACCTCCGCCGTCGTTTACTCCGTGCTCAAGCATCCGGAAGTCAAAGCGCGCGTGCTAAAGGAAGTGGATGAGCTGTTCGCAGCTGGCGACCTGGATGAAGAAGGTCTGCTCAAGAAGCTGCCCGCACTCAACGGCGCAATCATGGAAACGATGCGTCTCTACCCGATCGCCGTCGCACAGATGCGCACCGCCAACAAGGACTTCGTGTTCGAAGGCCATCAGATTTATGAAGGCGAGATGATCTACATCGGCACCAGCGTGCCGCACTTCATGGAGGAATACTGGCCCAAGGCCAAGACCTTCGACATCGACCGTTATCAGAAGCCACGCGCTGAGCATCTGCAGCCCGGCGTGTACTCACCTTACGGCCGCGGCCCGCACACCTGCCTGGGCAAGAGCCTGGCCGAAGTGCAGATGGCACTGTCGATGGCCCGTGTGTTCCACAAGCTCGATCTGGAATTGGAATCACCCGACTACGTGCTCAAGACCAAGACCGCGCCCACGCCTGGTCCGGCGATGGACTTCAAGGTTCGTGTGAAAGGTTATCGCCACTAGGCGGCACGAAGAACGTCGACTCCGCGTCGACGACTTTTCGCTTGAAGTCCCACGCCACTCGCACGCGCCGAAGGCGGTACGGCAGAATCCCCCTTGATCATGCGCAATACCAATGCAGATGGAACATGGTATCGTCAACAATTCGCTGGCGAGTGCGGGGGACCGGTGCTTGGGCGACGACGGCGAGAGATGCAATTCATTAACAATCTGGCTGCGGCCGGGAGGTTCCTATGAATGTGCAGAAGTTTAGGACGGCGGCAGTTGCCAGGGCCGTCTTGGTAGCAGCGGGACTTTTATTGTCTACAGCGCCGGGATTTGCAACCGAAAACGCCGACGAACGCCGCGACGCAAGGGATACGAAGCAGGACGCCAAGCAGACAGCCCGAAAGGAAAAGGTGGACTGCAAGAAGGCCGACCAGAAGAACAATGCCCAATGTCGTCAGGACAAGCGCGACACCAAGCAGGAAGGTCGCAAAGACTCTCGTGACGTCAGATCAGGTGACGCGCCGAAGCCGTAGAGGTCTAGGATTGGCGGAGCCCGCACGATCTTCCGTGGGGCGATCCAATCGGGTCCCTGATCGCGCTCGCAGTTGACGCTGTGGCTTGCCGCGGAATGAGATCAGGCGGCAAGCCTTGCTGCAGCTGTCTAGCAGGGAAGTGGGAAAGCGGCCTAACGTTTCTCCTTGAACGGCACGACCACCTGCCGCTGCGTGCCCAATCCCTGAATGCCTAGCGTGATGACATCGCCCGCCTTGAGCCACGTCTGCGGCTTCATGCCCATTCCGACGCCCGGCGGTGTGCCGGTCGTGACCACGTCTCCGGGCAACAGCGTCATGTAACGCGAGACATCGGCCACCAGGTCGGCGATGCCGAAGATCATCGTGCGCGTGTTGCCGGTCTGCCGGCGCACGCCGTTCACGTCGAGCCACATGTCGAGGTTCTGCGGATCCTTGATCTCGTCGGTCGTGACCAGCCAGGGGCCGAGCGGCCCGAACGTGTCGCAACCCTTACCCTTGCTCCACTGCGATGCGCTCTTCTTCAGCTGGAAGTCGCGTTCCGATACGTCGTTGACGATGCAATAACCGGCGACGTACTTCAGCGCATCCTTCTTCTCCACGTGTCGCGCTGTGCGGCCGATCACGAAGGCGATCTCGACCTCCCAGTCCATCTGCGTCGAGTCCTTCGGGACCATCACGTTGTCGTTGGCGCCGACGATGCACGTCGCCGCCTTGAAGAACACGACCGGATGCTCCGGAATCGGGGAACCGGTCTCCTTCGCGTGGTCGATGTAGTTCAAGCCGATCGCCACGAATTTCGACGGCGTTCGCGACGCAAGGTCCCAGCCGCGGCTTGCCCTTCACGAGCGGAAGTTTCTTCGGGTCGAGTTTTTTCAGCTTCGCGATCGAAGCGGGTGCAAGCGTGGCGCCGTCGATGTCCTTCACTTTCTTCGACAGGTCGCGCAAGCTTGCCTTCCGCGTCGATGAGGCCGGGCTTTTCCTTGCCGGCGGGACCGTAACGAACGAGTTTCATGTTTTCTCCGAGTTTATTGGATCATCGCTTTAAAAACGGGCCGGCCGCGCCGGCCCGAGTCCACTTGAAGTTTTCCGTGGCCGCGCCGGCCCGGGCCCACGAGAAGTTTTAGATAGTCATACCGCCGTCGACGGTGAAGACCTGCCCGGTGGCGAATGCAGATTCGTCCGATGCGAGGTAGACGACGATCGGCGCGATTTCCTCGGCTTTCGCAAGACGCCCCATCGGCTGCCGCGCGATGAACATCTTGCGCGCTTCGACCGGGTCGTCGAACGCGCTGATCCGGTCGCCGAGCGACGGCGTGTCGACCGTGCCGGGGGCGATGGCGTTGCAGCGCACGCCCTTTTGCACGTAATCGGCGGCGACCGCCTTGGTGAGGCCCACCACGGCCGCCTTGCTCGCACCGTAGAGGAAGCGATTCGGAAGGCCCCTGAGCGCGCCGGCGACGGAGGCCATGTTGATGATGGACGCCCAGCTTCCTGCCTTCTGATACTTGTCGAGCATCTTCGGTACCGCTGCCTTGATGGCGACGTACATCGCGCGGACGTTGAGATTGAAGCTGAAATCCCAGTCCTTCGGCGTGCATTCGAGCACCGTTCCGTGATGCACGTATCCGGCGCAGTTGAACAACACGTCGAGCGCGGGCAGCTCGCCGAGCATTTTTCCGACGGCGGCGTCATCGAGCACGTCGAGGATGAGCGGATGCACATTGGCCACGCCCGAATAGTTCACCAGCAGTTTCGGGTTCACGTCGGTGGCATATACGGTTGCGCCTTCGCGCGCCATCTGGATGACGCTGGCAAAGCCGATGCCCTGACCCGCGGCGGTGACCAGTGCCGTTTTTCCTGTCAGCCGCATGGAAAACTTCTCCTGTAGCCCGAGGCTTGCCGCTCTGAAGCGCGGCGCCTCGGTTTTGTTAGTTTAGCGCAGGGCGCAGCGAAACATCCGGGTCGGCCCAATCAGTGTTCGGCACGTGGGCAAACCACCCCGGACGCCCCGGATCGCGATCGTAGGGATAGCCTCCCAACTCGCGATACAGCTCGTGATATTGCCGCAGCTTGTCACGGTTGAGCAAGACACCGAGGCCGGGAGCGTCGGGCACGCGGATCGCGCCGTTCTCATAGCGCATCAGGCCGCCCGCGATGACGTCATCGGTCAGGTGATGATAGTGCGCATCGGCAGCATAGCCCAGGTTGGGCAGCACGGCGCCTAAATGCAGCATCGTCGCTAACTGGATGCCGAGTTCGCCGGAGCTATGGACCGCGACGCCCAGGCCCATCGTCTCGCAGACGCCGGCCGCCTTGATGCAGGGCCGGATGCCGCCCCAGAACGTAGTGTCGAGCAGGATCACGTCCACCGCCTTGGCCTGCACGTTCGCCGCGAGCTGCTCGAAATTGACGATGACGCTGTTGGTGGCGATCGGCAGCGGCACGAATTCCTTCAGCCGCGAAAGCTGCGGCATTCCCCAGACGGGATCCTCGAAATAGTCGTTGCGGATGTCGACAATCCGCCGGCCGAATTCGATGGCGTCGGCCAGAGACAGCGCCGAGTTGGGATCGTACCGGAAGCGCTCGCCCGGCAGCGACGCCGCGAGCGCGCGATAACACGCGAGCTCGTGCGCCGGGCGGATACACGCCGCCTTTCAACTTATGCGACGTGAAGCCATGGGTGGCCTTAAGCTTTGCAGCCTCCGCGACCAACTGCTCCGCGGTGCGCACTTCGCCACGGCCCGTTTCGGGATTCGCGTAGCGGAAGAAGAGATAGCTCGCGAAGTCGACCGACTCGCGCAGTTTGCCGCCGAGCAGCGCATGTACCGGGACGCCCAGCTTCTGCCCCATGATGTCGAGGCAGGCGAATTCGATCGCGGCGTGCAATTGCGTGCGGTTGTTGTAGAGGCTGGCGGTCGGGTTGCAGACCTTGAAGCGCAGCGCTTCCAGCGCAAAGACGTCGTGGCCGCGCAGGTAGGCTTCGAGGCCGGCGAACGCGCGGGTTGCGTCCTCGCCGCCGCCGCCCATTTCGCCGAGGCCGACGAAGCCGTCGGCCGTCTCGACCTCGACGACGGTCCGCACGAAGCGGCCCCAATGCGCGCCGTTGCTGTGCAAGAGCGGCGCTTCGAGCGGCACCGTCACGGGCGTCGCGCGAATGGAGGCGATTGTCGTGGCAGCCATGTCAGTCCCGCAGGGCCGCCCCAAGGGACTGAAGCGCCCCCTCGGGGGGCAGCGAGCGAAGCGAGCGTGGGGGTCGTTTCCATTCCCGCAGGGCCGCCCCAAGGGACTGAAGCGCCCCCTCGGGGGGCAGCGAGCGAAGCGAGCGTGGGGGTCGTTTCCATTCCCGCAGGGCCGCCCCAAGGGACTGAAGCGCCCCCTCGGGGGGCAGCGAGCGAAGCGAGGGTGGCGGTCGTTTCCATTCCCGCAGGGCCGCCCCAAGCGACTGGCGCGCCCCCTCGGGGGGCAGCGAGCGAAGCGAGCGTGGCGGTCGTTTCATACTAGGGCATCAGCAGGTTTGGAAGGAACAACACGATATCCGGGAAGAACGCCATCGCGAAGATCAGCACGACGACGGCGGCGATCAGCGGGATCGCCTCGTGCGTGTACTCGTCGAGCGGCGTCTTAAGCAGTCCGCAGACGGTGAACATCGCGACGCCCACGGGCGGTGTCATGCTGCCAAGCGTCGTCGAGGTCATCATCACCAGGCCGAAATGCACAGGGTCGATGCCGGCCTTGATCACGATCGGCACCAGGATGGGTGTGAGCAGCAGCGTGATGACGGTGCTCTCCAGGAACATGCCGAGCAGCAGGATGAACACGATCAGCATCGACAGCAGCACGTGCTGGTTCTGCGTGACGCCGACGATCCATTCCGCCGCGTGCGCAGGCACCTGCTCGAGCGAAATGACGTAGCCGATCATCGCGGAGAGCATGATGATGAGCATGATCATGCCGATGTCGTGGACGCTGTGGCCCAGCGCCTCGTTGAAGCGTTTCCAGTCGAGTTGCCGGTAGGCGAACACGCCGACGACGATGGCGTACGCCACCGCGAACGCGCCGACCTCCGACGGCGTAAAGATGCCGAAGCGGATGCCGATCACCAGGAATACCGGGAACAAGAGCGCCCATTTGCTGTAGTTCAGCTCGCGCAGGAGTTCGCGGACACCCGGGAATGACTTGCTGTCCGGCTTGTAGCCGCGTCGGTGCGCGATGGTCCACGTCGTGCCCATGAGCACCGCCGTCATCAGCAATCCGGGAATCACGCCGCCGATGAAGAGCTTGCCGATCGACACGTTGCCGAGGAAGCCGTAGAGAATGAGCCCGATCGACGGTGGGATCGTTGCCGTGATGAGCGACCCGACGGCGATGACGGCGCACGAGAATCCGCGGGAAAACCCCTGCTTCAGCATTGCCGGCCCCAGGATGCGCGCCTCCATCGCGGCGTCGGCGACCGCCGAGCCGGACACGCCGCCCATTAGCGCGGACACGACGATCGCGACCTGCGCCAAGCCACCGGTGATCCATCCCGTCATCACCTTGGCGAGCGGGATGATGCGATCGGTGATTCCGGACACGTTCATCAGGTTGCCGGCCAGCACGAACAGCGGCACCGCGAGCAGCGGAAACGATTGCGTCGCAGACGCGATGCGCTGGATGCCGATCTGCGCGGGAATCGTGTCGGACGTCAGGAAGAACACGAGGCTCGACACGCCGACCGCGAACGCGACCGGCATGCCGAGGAACATCAGCGCGAGGAAGAGGCCGGTGAGCGCGACGGTCATAGCGGACTCTCCCCGCCGCCGAAGGTCAGGCCGCGGTTGCGCCAGAAGCCTGCGAGCTGAACCAGTGCCGTAATCGACATCAGCAGCGAGCCGACCGGGACCGCCGCCGTCACATAGGCGTAGGAGATGTCGGTGTCGCCCATCGGACGCTGCACGTTGAGCAGCGTCAACTGCGTCCCCAGCACGACCAGCGTCAGCAGGAACGCGACCATGATCGTCCAGTGCGTGATCAAAAGCGCCCGCTGCATGCGCTGCGGGAAAAGGCGAACGACGATGTCGATGATGATGTGCTGCCGCGCGCGCAGCGCCGCGTCGGCGCCGAAGAACGCGCACCAGATGAAGAGAAGCATCGCGATGTCGATCGCCCACAGCACCGGGCTGCCGAACGCGCGGCTCACCGCGGCGACGAACACCAGCGCCGAGCAGCCGACCAGGCACGCGCGCGCCAGGATCTCCTCGCCGCGCGCGAGGCGTCTCAAGAATCCGCCCATGGCCTACTTGCCGAGCACCTTGTTCACTTCGACGCGCAGGTCGGTGTAGCCCAATGTCTGATAGACACCCGCGGTGGCGGTGCGAAACGGCGCCTTGTCGATCTCGACGACCGCCACGCCCTTCTCACGCAGCTTCTTCTCGTAGTCGGCGAGCGACTCGATCGTCTTCTCGGACGCCCACTTGCCGGCCAGGTCGGATTCCTCCTTCAGGATCGCCTGCTGGTCTGCGGGCAGCTTGTCGAACCACGTGCGCGACGTGACGATGCCCGTGATGAGGTAGATGTGCTCGGTCTTGGTGATGATCTTGACCACCTCGTACAGCCGCGCGCCGTAGACCGCCGGGTGCTGCGCCTCGGCGCCGTCGATCACATGGGTCTGCAGGGCCGAATAGACCTCGGACCACGGCATGCCGGTGGGTGTTGCGCCCATCGCGCGCACCGTTTCCAGCCACACCGGTGCGCCGGGCGTGCGCATGCGAATACCCTTCAGATCGGCCGGCGTTTTGACGGGCACATTGGTCAGCACGTGGCGGTGCCCCTGGAACCAGTCGAACGACAGAACCTGCAGGTTCGCCGCATTGCGCAGCTTCTCCACCCAGCCCTTGAAGAGCGGCGATGCGGTGAGCCGCAACACCTGGTCGTAGTTGTCGACGAGGTAGGGCGCGCCCATGATGCCGAATTCCTTCACGAACGGCGCCAGGCGTCCGCCGTCGACCAATACCGCGACGTTGGCGCCCGCGCGCGCCTGTTCCAGCACGTCCTCGTCCTTGCCGAGTTGCGAGCCGGGGTAGATGCGGATCGTGAGCTTGCCGGCGCTGCGTTTCTCGACGTTGGCCTTCATGCGCTCGAGGCCGGCGTACATCGGGTCGTCGGTGGTCAGCGCGGTGTTGACGTTGAGCACGGTCTGCGCGGCCGCGGGAAACGCGGCGGCGAGCGCGAACATCAGCGGCACGAGCAATTTGCGCAAAGATTTCATGAACGGCTTCTCCTCGACCGGCCAGTTATGTGCGGGACGCGGCGCGGTCGACCGGTGGGACCGGCGCGCTGCGGAAATATTCGGGACTCGTCCGGGCGATCGTCTCGATCGACGCGAACACTGCGCGCAGATGGCGCGCCATCGCGGCCTGCGCGCCTGCGGGATCGGCGGCGAGAACGCGCTCGACGATCTCCTCGTGCTGGCGACAGATCGTGGCGAGCCACGCGGGATCCTCGAGCGACAGGAAGCGCACGCGGTCGAGTTGCGCCTTCGCGTCCTCGATCGCGCGCCAGACGCGGGGGCGGCCGGCCATCGCCACCAGTTTCCGGTGCATGCGATCGTCGAGGGGCATGAACGCCACGTGATCGCCACGGGCAGCGGCGCGCGCCTGTTCCTTCAGTTGCGCGTGCAAGTCGCGGCCGTCGGCCGCGGATGCGCGCTCCGCCGCAAGCGCGACGGTGCGGCATTCGATGGCTTCACGCAGGAACTGGACGTCGGAGACCGCGTCGACGTCGATCGGTGCGACCGTCGTGCCGACCTGCGGGCGGACCGCCAGCAGCCCTTCGCTTTCGAGGCGGATGATGGCCTCGCGAATCGGCGTGCGGGAGACGCCCAGCCGCTGCGCGATCTCGTTTTCCGACAGTGACTGTCCGGGGCGCATCCGCCCCGAAAGGATTTCGTCGCGCAGCCACGCGTAGGCCGTGCCGGACGCCCCACGACGGCGACCGGTCGTGGAGCGCGGAGAGATGGCCAATGAGGTGGCAAGCGAGGCGGCGAGGGGCGTTGGCGCGGACATCTTGTATGCTAGTATACAAGCAAGCCTCCATACGTCAACGGAAGCCGCTAGGGCAATTGGTCATACCACTTGACCAGTTATCGGGTGGGGGTTAGCCTTCGAAATCCAACCTCGGATGAGTGGCGCCACGTGTCAAAAGCGTCCCATGCGCCATGCCGTTCCAGAGCATCGAACCCCGCCGCCTGTACCGCCAGATCGCCGACCAGATCCGCACGCTGATCGGGAGCGGCGAATTTCCGGCGGGATCGCGGTTGCCGCCCGAGCGCGACCTCGCCAAGCAACTTGGCGTTTCCCGGCCTTCGGTGCGCGAGGCGCTGATTGCGCTCGAAGTGGCAGGACTGGTGGAGGTGCGGATCGGGTCTGGAATCTACGTGCAGCCCGTGGATGGCGGCAAGGGAGGCAAGGGCGGCGCCAAGACGGGGGACGAAGCCGACGGTGGCGCCAAGACAGGCAACGAAGGCGACGGTGGCGCTACTTCGGGCCCGTTCGAACTCCTGCGCGCGCGCTACGTGATCGAGGGCGAAACCGCGGCACTCGCGGCCAAGTCCGCCAAGAAAGCGCAGGTGCAGGCAATCGAGGAAACGCTGGAGACCATGCAGCACGAGCTCGACGAAGACAAGCAACCGTTGGGCGGAGACCGGATGTTCCACGTTCGCATCGCGGAGGCGACCGGGAACGGCGCGCTGGTGGCGGTGGTGGAAATGCTGTGGGAGGATCGCACCAGCCCGCTCTACAAGCAGCTCGAGCATCACTACGATTCGCCGGCCCTGTGGCGATCGGCGATGGCCGAACATCGCGCGGTGTTGAAAGCCATTGCGGCAAAGGATGCCGCGGGCGCGCGCGCCGCGATGCAGCGCCACCTGAACCAGGCTTACAAACGCTTCAGCACCGGATGGGATGCGGTATCCGGGCAAAAGTGAAAAGGAAACGACCATGCTAGCTTGCAGAATTCACGCCAAGGAAGACCTTCGGATCGAGCCCGTCGCGGCTCCGACGCCCGGCCCGGGGGAAGTGCTGTTGCGTTTGGGCGCCGCCGGCATTTGCGGATCCGATCTTCATTATTATTTCGAGGGCCGCAACGGCAGTTTCATCGTGCGCGAGCCGTTGATTCCCGGACACGAGGCCTCCGGCGTCGTCTCCGCGGTCGGTCCTGGCGTCACGCGCGTCAAGGTGGGCGACAACGTCGCGATCTCACCGTCGCACGCGTGCGGCCGCTGCGAATATTGCCGCGACGGGCGCGAGCATCTTTGCACGCAGATGAAATTCCTCGGCAGCGCGAGTCTTTTCCCGCACGTGCAGGGCATGTTCCAGGAGTATTTCGTGATGGGCGAGCGGCAGTGCTATCCGGTCGCAGGCGACATCACGCTGGGTGAACTCGCGTTCGCGGAACCGCTGGCGGTGGGGCTGCACGGCGTCAACCGCGGAGGCGATCTGCTTGGCAAGTCGGTGCTCATCACCGGCGCCGGAACGATCGGGTGCGTCACGGTCCTTGCGGCACGGCTCGCCGGCGCCAAGAAGATCACCGTGTCCGACGTCCTCGACCGGCCGCTCACGCAGGCGAAGCTCGTCGGCGCCGATGTCACGTTGCGTGCCGATCGCGATGGCGAAGCGCTCGTGACGCCGCAATTCGACGTGTCCTACGAGGTCTCGGGCAACTTCAACGCTCTGAAGACCTGCGTAGCGGCGACCAAGCGCGGCGGCGTCGTGGTGCAGGTGGGCACGCTGCCGCACGAACCGCTGCCTTTCGTCGTCAACGAGATCATGGCCAAGGAGCTCGACCTGCGCGGCGCGTTCCGCTGGGGCATCGAATTCGACTGGGCGGTGGAATACCTGTCGTCGCGCCGCGTCGACGTGCGCCCGCTGCTGTCGGGCCAATATCCGTTGCAGGATGCGGTTGCCGCGTTTCATGCGGCGGCCGACAAGAACAAGAGCACCAAAGTTCAGGTCGTCTGTTCATAACCGGCAGTCAATCGGTGCGCAGCGGGAACGCGCATCCATCCCAAGCTTCAAGGAGGAAGTCATGCGTTTGATTGTGAAACTGGCATTGGCGGCCGTCGCCGCCGTCGCGGTAATTTCCGGCGGACCTGCGCTGGCGCAGCAGAAACTCAAATGGGCGCACGTGTACGAGACGTCGGAGCCCTACCACACCGAGTCGGTATGGGCTGCCGCGGAGATCAAGAAGCGCACCAACGGCAAGTTCGACATCGAGGTCTTCCCCGCATCGACGCTCGGCAAGGAAACCGACATCAACACCGGCATGACGCTGGGCACGGTCGATATGATCATCAGCGGGCCCTCGTTCGCGGCGCGCAGCTACCCGCGGCTGGGCATCGCCTACTATCCGTTCATCTTCCGGGACGGCGATCACCTGATCGCGTACTCGAAGAGCGATGTCTTCAAGGAGATGGTCGACGGGTACCGGGAGAAGACCGGCATCCAGATCACCGCGTACACGTATTACGGCGCCCGGCAGACGACGTCGAACAAGCCCTTTACGGACTGCGCCGGAATGAAGGGCCTCAAGATCCGCGTGCCCGACGTGCCGGTCTACATGGCGACGCCCAAGGCGTGCGGCGCAAACCCCACTCCGATCGCGTTCGCCGAGGTCTATCTCGCGCTCCAGAATGGAACGGTCGACGCGCAGGAAAATCCGCTGACGACGATCGAGGCGAAGAAATTCTACGAGGTGCAAAAAGCCATCATGCTCACCGGGCACATCGTCGACGGGCTGACGACGCAGGTGGCGCCGCATGTGTGGAACAAGCTGACCGACCAGGAAAAGCAGATCTTCACCGAGGTCACGCGGGAGGCGGCGGCACGCGCCACCGAGAAGATCAAGAAACGGGAAGCGGAGCTCACCGAAGAGTTCAGGAAGAAGGGCCTGCAGATCGTCGTCGTCGACCGGAAGAGCTTTGCCGACGCGGTGCTGAAAAATACGCCGCTCGAGTCGATGGGGTTCGACAAGAAGGATTACGACCGTATCGTCGCGATCAAGTAGTCGTCGCGTTCCGGCCCGCCGCAATGCGGGCCGCGCGCGCACAAAGCGTTTCCACGAGGGCGGGTGACGAAAACCCCATGTCCGATACGACCGACACGACCGTTGCACCTCACACCGCAGAGCACGTCCTCGACGCGGAAGGCCATTTCCATGTCGAGGATGCCCCGATCGACCTTTCGCACTATCTCTTCGAAGACTGGCTTTCGCTCGGCTTTTTCTGGCTCCTCGGGTTGTGCGTGTTCTACCAGTTCTTCACGCGTTACGTCATGAACGACTCGGCGGCGTGGACCGAGGAGATTGCCCGCTACCTCTTGATCTGCACGGTGTTCGTCGCTCTCGCGGCGGCGGTTCGCCGGACGCGGCATATTCACGTCGACTTCGTGTACCGGCTGATCCCGGCCAAGGCGGGCCGCGCGCTGTCCACCGCGGTGGATGTCATGCGGATCGTGTTCTTCGCGCTGGCGGTGGGGCTCACGATCCAGATGATGCTGCGGATGGGCAGCCTCAAGATGACGATCGTCAATCTGCCGATGAATTACGTCTATGGCGTCTGCGCGTTCGGATTCGCGGCGGCCGCCGCGCGCTCGGTCCAGGTCGCCATCGAGAACTGGCGGCGCGGTTTCAGCCTGCTGGAGCGCCCGGAGCACGCGATCGAGGAGCACATCGAGTGAGCGGGGGACGTGAGCGCCGAAGGGCCGCCCCGAGGCGCGAACTGCGCCCCCTTCGGGGCAGCGAACGTAGTGAGCGTGGGGGTCCATTGATATGACCGGCTGGCTCCTTTCCGGATTCCTGCTGCTGATGGTGACCGGGATTCCAGTCGCCATCGCGATGGCCGGCGCATCGCTGATCTACTTCTATCTGTCGGGGACTTCGCCGCCGATGGTGGTCGTCCATCGGATGATCAGCGGCATCGACAGTTTCCCGCTGCTTGCGGTTCCGTTCTTCATCCTGGCCGGCAACCTGATGAACAACGCGGGCATTACCAACCGCATCTACAACTTCGCGCTGGCGCTGGTCGGATGGATGAAGGGCGGGCTGGGTCACGTCAACATCATCGGATCCGTGATCTTCGCGGGCATGTCCGGCACCGCCATCGCCGACGCAGCGGGTCTCGGGACGATCGAGATCAAGGCGATGCGCGATCACGGCTATTCGAAGGAATTTTCCGTCGGCGTCACCGCGGCTTCGGCGACCCTGGGCCCGATCATCCCGCCCTCGCTGCCCTTCGTGATCTACGGCATGGTGGCCAACGTATCGATCGGCCAGTTGTTCCTTGCGGGCATCCTCCCGGGCGCCGTGATGACGGTGCTGATGATGCTGACCGTCGGCTACTATGCGCACAAGAACAACTGGGGCGCCGATATCAAGTTCCTGTGGAGCCGCGTCGGCAAGGCAACCGTGGAACTGGCTGTCGTGATCGCGTTTCCACTAGTGATCTGGTTCGCCGTCCAGGCCGGGGCCAACCCGGTGGCCGCGACCTTCATCTCGATGGTGGTGCTCTTTGCCGCCGACTGGAAGTTCAAGTTCGAGGCGGTGCTGCCGATCATGACGCCGGTGCTTCTGATCGGCGGCATGACCACCGGAATCTTCACGCCGACCGAGGGCGCGGTCGCCGCCTCGATCTGGGCGCTGTTCCTGGGCTTGTTCTGGTACCGCACGCTGACCTACAAGATGCTGATCAAGGTTTCGATGGAGACCATCGAAACCACGGCAACGGTGCTGTTCATCGTCGCGGCGGCGTCGATTTTCGGCTGGCTGCTCACGGCGACTCGCGTGACCGACATGGTGACCGCGTGGGTGCTGGGATTCACGCACTCGCAGTGGGTGTTCCTGCTGCTCGTCAACCTGCTGCTGCTCTTCGTCGGCTGCTTCCTCGAGCCTACGGCCGCGATCCTGATCGCGATACCTGTGCTGATGCCGGCGGTGACTGCAGTTGGGCATCGACCCCGTGCATTTCGGCCTCATCGTCGTGCTGAACCTGATGATCGGGCTGCTGCATCCGCCCATGGGCATGGTGCTGTTCGTTCTCGCGCGGGTGGCGCGAATGTCGCTCGAACGCACGACCATGGCGATCGTGCCATGGCTGGTGCCGCTGCTGGGAAGCCTGATCCTGATCACCTACATTCCGTCGATCTCGCTGTGGCTGCCCCGGATGTTCTACCACTGATGGCTGCAATCAAAATTGTCGAGATCCTGCAGGTCAACCTGCCGCCGCCGGTCGTGCGCAGGACGCCATCCAGTCCTTCGTCACGCAGGAGACGCCGCTGGTGCGGATCACCTGCGACGACGGGCCGTCGGCGTGGGCTACTCGTACACGATCGGGACCGGCGGCTCGTCCGTCGTCGCGTTGCTGCGCGATCATCTCGCGCCGCGGCTCATCGGCCGCGATGCCGCGCAGATCGAGGCGATCTGGAAGGACCTCTTTTTCGCCACGCATGCGACGGCGGTCGGCGCGATCACCAGCTTGGCGCTCGCGGCGATCGACACCGCGCTGTGGGACATGCGATGCAAGCGCGCGGGCGAGCCGCTGTGGAAGATGGCGGGCGGCGCGCAGGCGAAGGTGCCGGTGTACACCACCGAAGGCGGCTGGCTGCACCATTCGCAGCAGCAGCTGGTCGACGAGGCGGTCGCCGCGAAGGCGAAAGGGTTCAAAGGCTGCAAGGTCAAGGTCGGCAAGCCGTCGATCGCGGAAGACGTCGCGCGGTTGTCGGCGGTGCGCGCGCGCCGTCGGCGACGCGTTCGAAGTCATGGTCGACGCCAACCAGGCGTTCACGGTTGCCGAGGCCCGGCGCCGCGCGCATGCTTACGAACCGGCCATGCTGGCGTGGTTCGAGGAGCCGCTGCCCGCCGAGGACTTGGGCGGCCACGTCGAACTCGCGTCGCAGTCGCCTCGATGCCGATCGCAATCGGCGAATCGCTGTATCACCCGGCGCATTTTCGCGAATACCTCGAGCGCGGCGCGTGTTCGGTGGTGCAGGTCGACTGCGCGCGGATCGGCGGCATCACGCCGTGGCTCAAGGTTGCGCACATGGCGGAAACTTTCAATGCGCCGGTCTGTCCACATTTCCTCATGGAACTGCACGTCTCGCTGTCGGCGGCCGTGCCGAACGGGACTTGGGTGGAATACATCCCGCAGCTCGACGCCGTCACCACGTCGCGAATGAAGCTGCACGACGGCTTCGCCATACCGCCCGATGCGCCGGGTCTAGGAATCGACTGGGACTTTCGCCGCCATCGACCGGCTGGCCGTCGCCCGAATGACCGTGCAGTAGTCGAGCGAAGGAGATACCACATGCTGACCCGAACCTCGCTCACGATCCGCCTCCACCCGAACGACGACGTCGTCATCGCGCGCTCGCAGCTGGTCGGCGGCACCACCTGCTCGACGAGAAGATCACCGTCGTGGGCCTGGTCCCGCCCGCGCACAAGATCGCGACGCGCGCGATCAAGAAAGGCGAGCCGGTCAGCGCTACAACCAGATCATCGGCTTCGCCAGCCGCGACATCGCGCCCGGCGAGCACGTCCATCTCAACAATCTCGTGATGGGCTCGTTCGACCGCGATTACGCGTTCGGCGCCGACGTGAAGCCGACGCAGTACGTGACGCCGGCGGCAACGTTCATGGGCATCGTGCGCGAGGACGGGCGCGTTGCCACCCGCAACTACCTGGGCATCCTGTCCACGGTCAACTGCTCGGCGACCGTGTCGCGCGGCATCGCCGATTATTTCACGCGCGAGCGCCTGGCGGAATTTCCCAATGTCGACGGGGTGGTTGCGCTCACGCACGGCTCGGGCTGCGGCATGGACACGCACGGCGAAGGCATGCAGCTCCTCCGGCGCACGCTGGGCGGATACGCACGGCACGCGAACTTCGCGGGCGTGCTGATGATCGGGTTGGGGTGCGAGGCGAACCAGATCAGTTCGCTGATGGGCGCGCAGAACCTGAAGGAGGGCCCGCTGCTGCGCACGTTCAGCATCCAGGATACCGGCGGCACGGCCAAGACCATCGCTTATGGGATCGGCTTGATCGAGGAGATGCTGCCGCTCGCCAACAAGGTAGCGCGGCAGCCGGTGCCGGCCTCGCATATCACGGTCGGCCTGCAGTGCGGCGGATCGGATGGCTATTCGGGCATCACCGCGAATCCTTCGCTGGGTGCGGCCGTCGACCTTCTCGTACGCCACGGCGGGACGGCGATCCTTTCGGAGACGCCGGAGATCTACGGTGCCGAGCACCTCCTGACGCGCCGCGCGATCTCCCGCGACGTCGGCGAAAGACTCGTCTCCCGCATCAAATGGTGGGAGGAGTACACGACGCGCGAGAAGGGCGAGATGAACAACAACCCCTCGCCGGGCAACAAGGCCGGTGGACTGACGACGATCCTCGAAAAATCGCTGGGCGCTGTGGCCAAGGGCGGCACGACCAACCTGGTCGCCGTCTATGAATACGCTGAGCCCGCGACTGCCAAGGGCTTTGTGTACATGGACACGCCTGGCTACGATCCGGTTTCGGCAACGGGCCAGGTGGCCGGTGGCGCGAACATGATCGTGTTCACGACGGGCCGCGGCTCGGCCTATGGTTGCGCGCCAGCCCCGTCGCTCAAGCTTTCGACCAACACGCCGCTGTGGATCAAGCAGGAGGAGGACATAGACTTGAACTGCGGCGAAATAGCCGACGGCACGGCGTCCGTGGATGGCACCGGCGAAAAACTGTTCCGGCTGATGCTCGAGACGGCCTCCGGCGCCAAATCCAAAAGCGAGAAGCATGGCTACGGCCAGAGCGAATTCGTGCCATGGTATCTGGGCGCGGTGATGTAGGTCTGACGCCTTAGTTGACACACTTTACCGCCGCCCGTAGGCTGCAAACGGACTGCGCGAAACAAGACGGCCGAAACCGCCCAACGCAGCTTTATTTACAACGGAGGAGTCGCATGAAGCTGTTCAGCAAACTCGCCGCCGCGCTGATCGCGGCCGGCATGCTCGCCGCCGCCCCGGCGGCCGCGCAGGAAAAACTCGTGGTGTGGTGGGTCAAGGGCTTCTACAAGTCCGAAGACGACGCGCTCTATGCGGCGATCAAGAAATTCGAGGACAAGACCAAGGTCAAGGTCGAGCTGTCGCAGTATCCGGTCCAGGACATGATCCCGAAGACGGTCGCCGCGCTCGATGCGGGAACGCCGCCCGATGTTGCTTATGCCGACGTCTACGACTTCCAGGTCGCGGGCAAGTGGGCGTTCGACGGCAAGCTCGAGGACATCACGGACGTCATCACGCCGTTGAAGGGCGGATTCCTCAAGAACACCGTCGAGACCACCTACCTGTACAACGACAAGACGAAGAAGAAGGCGTACTACGCGTTTCCGCTGAAACAGCAGACGATGCACATCCAGTACTGGAAGGACATGCTCGGCGAGGCGGGCTACAAGGAATCCGACATTCCGACCGGCTGGAAGGCCTATTGGGATTTCTGGTGCGACAAGGTGCAGCCCGCGCACCGAACCAAGACCGGCAAGCGGACTTATGCCATCGGCCAGCCGATGGGCGTCGATTCCAGCGACTCGTTCTATTCGTTCCTGACGTTCATGGATGCCTACGACGTCAAGCTGGTCGACGACAACGGCAAGCTGCTGGTGGATGATCCAAAGGTGCGGCAAGGCCTGATCAACGCGTTGCGCGACTACACGTCGATCCGCACGCGCGGCTGCACGCCGCCGTCGTCGACGAGCTGGAAGGACCCGGACAACAACGTGTCATTCCACAACAAGACGATCCTGATGACGCACAACGCGACCATCTCGATCGCCGCGAAGTGGCTCGATGACGCCAACAACGAAACGCTCACGCCGGAACAGCGCGCGCAGGCGAAGAAGAACTACTACGAGCTGATCGCCACCTCCGGGTTCCCCAACAAGCCGGACGGAACCAAGTACGTCTATCGTGCTGCAGTGAAAGTCGGCGTCATCTTCGAGGCGTCGAAGAACAAGAAGCGCGCGAAGGAATTCGTCACCTTCCTGCTGCAGGACGAAAACCTGCAGCCCTATGTGGAAGGTTCGCTCGGGCGCTGGTTCCCGGTCACCAAGTCGGGTACGCAAAGCGCGTTCTGGCAGGCGGATCCGCATCGCAAGGCCGTCTACAACCAGTTCGGCGCCGGCACGGTGACGTTCGAATTCACCAAGAACTACAAGTTCACGATCCTCAACAACGAAAACGTCTGGGCGAAGGCCATGAGCCGCGTGGTCAACGACAACGTCTCGGTTGAAAAGGCGACGGATGAAATGATCGCGCGCATCAAGCAGGTGGCCGGCTGACGTCCGCCGGCATTTCCAGCAACATGTGACCGCGGGGTGGGTTCGGGGGCTGCTCCAGCCCACCCTGACGGTTCCGCCGGATAGGAGCAAACCCGCAAGTGTCCACGCTGGCTCTTCCCGACGTGCAACGGCTGCCGCCCGGCCCGGCGAAGAAAGGTTTGTCGCCCTGGCAGAAATGGGGGCTGATCCTCCTCACCCCTTATGTCGTGGTTTTCCTGGTCTTCGTGCTCTACCCGGTCGGGTATGGCCTGTGGCTCGCACGTCATCCGGTCAGTTACCAAAAGCTGTTCGACGATCCGATCTTCCTCCGCTCGGTCTACAACACGCTCGCGTTCGTGATCATCGGCATCAACCTCAAGATGATCGTAGCACTGATCCTTTCGGGCTTCTTCGTGACGGCGCGCACGTGGATCAAATGGTTGTCGCTGCTCTTCATCCTGCCGTGGGCAGTACCCTCGATCCCGACCATCCTGTCGATCCGCTTCATGCTCAATCCGGAGTGGGGGCTCGTCAATTCGCTGATCTTCCGCTTCACCGGCGGGGACGGCCCCAACTGGCTCAACGACCCGATCGCTGGCGCTCGGCATCGCCATGCTCGTGCACATCTGGAAGTCGCTGCCGTTCTGGACGCTGATTCTCGTCGCCGGCCGCCTGGCGATACCCGCGGAACACTACGAGGCCGCCTCGGTCGACGGCGCCACCAACTGGCAGAAATTCCGCTTCATCACGTGGCCGTCGATGCGCACGCTCTACCTGACGTGCACGATCCTGTCGATGATCTGGACGATGGGCGATTTCAACAGCGTCTACCTGCTCACCGGCGGCGGCCCGGCCGACCTCACGCACGTGCTCGCCACGCTGGGCATCCGGTATCTGCGACTCGATGAAGTGGACATGTCGATGGCCGCGATCATCGTCGCGCTGCCCGCGGTGCTGCCGCTCGTGTATTTCATGATGAAGCGGCTGTCAAATGAACCCCCACGCTCACTTCGTTCGCTGCCCCCAGAGGGGGAGCAAGGCCTCCCTTGGGGCGGCCCGGTCGGGCATCGGCCTCGCCATGAAAATGAACACGTGGCGCCAGGCGGGAACGGAGGCGAAGCTCCTGCTGATCGGCATTCCGGTGCTGATCTGGACGATGCTGCCGATTTACCATCTCGCGCCTCTTCGCGTTTTCGTCGAAAGACGAGGCGATGGGCGGAAGGCTGCTGCCCGACCATCCGACGCTGCACAATTTCGAGGTCGTGTTCCGCGAGCAGCATCACTATCTGAATCACTTCTGGCTGCAGATGTGGAATTCGCTGTTCATCGCGGTCACGACGGGCTTGCTCACGCTCATCGTCGCCACGTGCGCAGCGTTCGCGATCAGCCGCCTCAAGGTGCGCGGCGGCCGCACCGTGATGAACCTGGCGCTCTTCACCTACTTCATTCCGGCCGCGTTCCTGGCCGTTCCGATGTACAAGACGATGGGCGTGTACGGGCTGCTCAACAACCAGTGGTCGCTGATCCTGGCGATGACGACGATCGCGGCGCCGTACTCGATCTGGGTGCTGAAGCAGGCGTCGGACAAGCTGCCGTACGAACTCGACGAGGCGGCGAAGATGGACGGCGCGTCGCCGCTGCAGCTGTTCCGCCTGGTCTACCTGCCGCTGATGATGCCGTCGCTGGTCGCGATCGGCACCTACGCGCTGCTGCTCGCGTGGAACGAGTACCTCTACGCGTTCCTGCTGCTGTCCCGCGACACCGACATCACGCTTGGCGTGGCGCTCGGCAACTTCCTCGCCGCCGACGATTCGCCGTGGGAATTGCTGATGACGACGGGCCTCATCTACGCGATGCCGCCGGCGGCGATCTACTACACGTTCAAGCGCTACATGGTCGGCGGGCTGACCGCCGGCGCCGTGAAATCCTGACGTATCGACCTTCGAGACCCGACTATGGCAACCGTATCGTTCCAGAACATCGAGAAATCCTTCGGCCACACCAAGGTCATCCAGGGCATCAGCTTCGACATCAAGGAAGGCGAGTTCATGGTGCTCGTCGGCCCGTCGGGCTGCGGCAAGTCGACGCTGCTGCGCATGCTGGCGGGTCTGGAGGAAATCACCGGCGGCACCATCGCGATCGACGACAAGGTGGTCAACGACATCGAGTCCAAGGACCGCGACATCGCGATGGTGTTCCAGAGCTACGCGCTGTATCCGCACATGACGGTCGGCGAAAACATGGCGTTCAGCCTGAAACTGCGCAAGGCCGATCGCGAAGATGATGGCCGATCGCGTGGCGCACGCGTCCAAGATCCTGAACCTCGACCCCTACCTGGCACGTTTTCCGCGCGAACTCTCCGGCGGGCAACGGCAGCGCGTGGCGATGGGACGCGCGATCGTCCGCGACCCGAAGGTGTTCCTCTTCGACGAGCCGCTGTCCAACCTCGATGCGAAGCTGCGCGTGGCGATGCGCGCGGAGATCAAGGCGCTGCACCAGCGGCTCAAGACGACGACGGTGTACGTGACGCACGACCAGGTCGAGGCGATGACGATGGCCGATCGCATCGTCGTCATGCACGACGGCCGCATCGAGCAGATCGGCGATCCGCTCGAGCTGTACGACCATCCGGACAACCTGTTCGTCGCGCAATTCATCGGCTCGCCGGCGATGAACGTCATGAACGGCCACGTCAAGCGCGGCGGCGGGCGCAGCCCATGTCGAGGTCGCCGGCGGCGTGCGCTGGCCGCTGCAGCAAGGGTCCCGGCGCGGAAGGGCAGGCGGTTGCGTACGGCAGTCCGCCCCGGCGACCTGCGGCTCGCGAGCGCCAATGCGGACGGCGCGGTGCCCGCGGAAATCGTCGTGGTCGAGCCGACGGGCGCCGAGACCGAACTGCTGATCCAGGCGGGCAACGACCAGCTGATCCTGGTCACGCATGGCCGGCCCAACGTGAATCCCGGCGACAGGATCGGCCTCTCGATCGATCCCGCCAAAGTGCACGTGTTCGACCAGGGCACCGGCGCGCGGCTGGCCGCTTGAACGACGATGAACAGGAAAGCGAAGAAGAAGACGCGCGTGCTGCGCTCGCAGACCTGGTTTGCGAGCCACGACCGCGACGCGCTGGTCCACCGCTCGTGGATGAAGAACCAGGGCATCCCCCACGACCAGTTCGACGGCCGGCCGGTCATCGGCATCTGCAACACGTGGTCGCAGGCCACACCCTGCAACGCGCACTTTCGCGAACTGGCCGCAGCACGTGCGTCGACGGCGTCCTCGATGCCGGCGGCTTCCCCATCGAGTTTCCGGTGATGAGCCTGGGCGAAACGCTGATGCGGCCCACGACGATGCTGTTTCGCAACCAGATCGGCGATGGACGTCGAGGAGTCGATCCGCGCCAATCCCTTCGACGGCGTCGTGCTGATGATGGGCTGCGACAAGACCACGCCGGCGCTGCTGATGGGCGCGGCGTCAGTGCGACCTGCCGACGATCGGACTCTCCGGCGGCCCGATGCTGAACGGCAAGTTCCGCGGCGAGGACATCGGCTCCGGCACGCACGTGTGGAAATTCACGGAGATGCTGAAGACCGGCGAGATGAAGATGGCCGACCTCGAGGAGGCGGAGTCGTGCATGTCGCGCTCCGCCGGCCACTGCATGACGATGGGCACGGCGTCGACGATGGCGTCGATGGTCGAGGCGCTCGGCATGGGCCTGCCGACCAACGCCGCCATTCCGGCCGTCGATTCGCGGCGCAGGCTGCTGGCGCGCATGTGCGGACGGCGGATCGTCGACATGGTGCACGAGGACCTGCGGATGTCGCAGATCCTTACCAAGGACGCGTTCGAGAACGCGATCATGGTCAACGGCGCGATCGGCGGCTCGACCAACGCCGTCGTGCACCTGCTCGCCATCGCCGGGCGCATCGGCGTCAAGCTGACGCTCGACGACTGGGACCGGCTGGGCCGCGACATGCCCTGCCTCGTCGACCTCATGCCCTCGGGAAAATACCTGATGGAGGATTTCTACTATGCGGGCGGCCTGCCGGTGGTCATCCGCGAAATCGGCAAGTTCCTGCACAAGCGCGCGCTGACGGTCAACGGCAAGACGCTCTGGGAAAACTGCAAGGACGCCACCAACTACAACGAGAAGGTCGTCACGCCTATCGCCAAGCCGTTCAAGCCGCAGGGCGGCATCGCGGTGTTGCGCGGCAACCTCGCGCCCAACGGCTGCGTGCTGAAGCCATCGGCCGCGACGCCGAAATTGCTGAAGCACAAGGGCCGCGCCGTCGTGTTCGAGAACATCGACGACCTGCACAAGCGCATCGACGATCCGAAGCTCGACGTCGATGCGTCCTGCGTGATGGTGCTCAAGAATTGCGGACCGAAGGGCTATCCGGGCTTTCCCGAAGTCGGCAACTTCGCGTTACCCGCCAAGCTCCTGAAAAAAGGCGTCACGGACATGATCCGCATTTCGGATGCGCGGATGTCCGGCACCGCCTACGGCACGGTGGTGCTGCACACGGCGCCGGAAGCCGCGGCCGGAGGGCCGCTCGCGCTGGTGCGCAATGGCGACCTGATCGAGCTCGATGTCGCGAAGCGCAGGATCCACCTCCACGTCACCGACGCCGAGCTCGCGCGGCGCAAGACCAAGTGGAAGCCGCTGCCGCCGCACGCGGACCGCGGCTGGGTCAAGCTTTACTGCGAGACGGTGCTGCAAGCGGACCGGGGCGTCGACCTCGATTTCCTGGTCGGCAAGTCGGGCTCGAAAGTGGGCAAGGTCAGCCACTAGGGCCGGCCAGCCGTGCCGGACTACCTCAACCCCAATTTACCCAGTGGTTTGCGGCGCGTCCGCATGCCGGTCGTCGATGCTACGAATGCCGCGCTCGAAGGCTACGGATTTCTGGTCGACGATCCGAAGGCGTGCAAAATCGAAATCGTCCGCTGGCGCGCGCAAGGCTGGCGTCCCGTCGACGACGACACGGGCGACGAGGGCGGCACGACCGAGGGCGTGTTCGTCAGCGAATGGCGCGGCGACATCCTGTACGGGCGCAACGAGGCTGTCGGCGGACATTACATCCTCGCCTACGCGCAGGAGCCGTCGCGCGCCGACGACACCCACCGGCGCGAACCCGACGTCATGCTGCAATGGCACGCCAACTACCATCCGGACGGCGGCCAGCTTTTCTTCCCGCTCGAAGCGAAGCCGTTCCTCGTCCCGCTGGCGCTGCCGGGCGACGATGTGCGTCCGGAGAATTTCGTCTGCTTCCGCTTCGACGGCACGCGCGGCCTCTACATCCATCCCGATATCTGGCACGAGGGCGTGTTCACGTGCGCGGGCACGCAGCGCTTCTTCGACCAGCAGGGCGCCGTGCATGCGCGCGTGTCGGTGGATTTCGCGCGCGAATTCGGGTGCCTGCTCGAGGCGCCGCTACGCTGAATCCGTCAGCGCGGCTCAGGCGGCCTCAGGGGGCATTAGGAAGCGGCAGCGAGGCCTGGCCGAACACGTAGCGCCAGCCCTTCGCCGTGCGCACGTAGGTGTCGCTGAACCACAGTTTGTAGTCGAAGGGCTTTCCGCTGTCCGTGCCCTTTACCCACAGCAGTGCGGTCACCACGGCCGTGTCGCCCCACACGCGGACCGTCTGGTCGGTGTCCTCCTGGTGCTCGTAGACGGTCGCGCCGTTCGCCGACTTGAGCAAATCGGTCTTGTTGTACGTTTTGCCGCGGCCGGTGACGAGCACGAAGTCATCGGCCAGGATGCGACTCATCGTGGCCGCATCGTTGTTCTTCACGGCCAGTTGGTATTGCGTGTCCAAGTCGGCGACGGCTTTCTTGTCGTCGCTCTCGGCCGCCGTCGCTGCGGCCGAGCCGAGAGCCAGCAGGCCGACCGTCAGCGCGGAAACGGAAATGGAAAGAATCGTGGACCGAATCGTTCGCATCGGGAGTCCTCCATGTGCAGCGCGGGCGAGCTGGAATCGAACTGACAACCAAGGTCAACCCGGCTGCGGCCCCTCGTAGCCTTCTATGATGACGAGATCGGCGGTCGAGACATCACGGCGCAAATCGATCGCCCGCTGGTATCCGGGCGATTTCCAGCAATCGAGCGCCGCCTGGTACGTCGGAAATTCGATCACCGCGTTGCGAGTGCGGCTACTTCCTTCCGGATTCTCGAACTGGCCGCCGCGCACCAGGAAGCGGGCGCCGTACTTCGCAAGCGGCGCGGCGTTGGCCGCGATGTAGCCCTTGTATTTTTCGAAATCGGTGATATCGACTCGGACGATCCAGTACCCTTTGGCCATCGGTTTCTCCCGTAGCTGTTAACGGCGCGGCGCGAGTTCATTGGCCTCGGATTGAGCCCACTGTTTCTCATCTTGTGGCAGTTGCTCGAAAAGCGCCAAGGCTTGCCGGCGCGAGACCTCGAACGGATCGGCGTCTTGAGCGTCGCGCTGCGCCAGCGCAAGGACGGCGTAGCCGCGGAATTGCTCGAACGCGGGCGCGTTGTTCTCCTTGCATATGTCGACACACCGCCAGGCGCTTTGAATCGCTGCCGCCAGGTTGCCCGCCTGCAAGTGACTTCGTGCAAGTCGATACAGGGCTCGCTCTTCCTCCAGCCAGGTGCCGGCTTCCTTCCAATACGTCAAACCGCCATTGGCAGCGACGATCATTCCTTCCGTTTCGGAGATGTCGCGGTCCGCCTTCTCCTCGAGAGCCGCCGCGAGGTTATTGCCCCCGACCGCGAGCGCGCGAATGGCCGGCGACTTCGAAGGCAGGGCTGTGTGCGCAAGCTGCAGGGCCTCTTCGTACGCGGCGATGGCCCGGCCAAACTCCTTGCGACCTGCGAAGGCGGAAGCTGCGGTCGCCAACACCTCGACGCGGGTTTCCGTGGAAAGCGACGCCAATACCGAATTCTCGCCGCCCGCATAGCGCAACGTGGCAACGCTTCGGGCCAGAGCGCCCTCCACGACCGAGCTGCCATCGTACGCGGGCAGGGCGCGCAGCGAATCGAGGAGCTCGACACCACGATGCCATTGTCCGAGGTGCTCGCCGAAGACGTGCGTCAGCAGACGCGCAAACGGCGCGATGTTTTCGGGCGCCTCGACAACGGACAACGAGGCTGCCAGCCGATCCGCGACTTCCTGCGGACGATCGCTATGATCGTTCCAGGCGGCTTCGAGAAATGCGGCGAAGGTCATGGGGTCAATCCGATGGTGGCGAGTCGCGAAGCTTCCGCTGATACCAGCCGACATCATGCCATTTGCCGAACTTGTGACCGACGTCCTTGAACACGCCGATGGGCTCGAATCCGACGCTGCGATGCAGTGCGACGCTGCCTGCGTTGGGCAACGTGATGCCCGCATAGGCGCTGCAATAGCCCTTGCCCGCCAATTCATCGAACAAACGCAAATACAGCGCACGCCCGATTCCCTGGCGGCGGCAATCCGGGTGTACATACGCCGAGACCTCGGTCGACCAGCGGTACGCGTGTCGCTCGCGATGCAAAGAGCCATAAGCGTAACCGATGCATTGGCCGTCGCGAACGGCGACCAGCCATTGCCAGCCGGCCACGGCCTTGGCGATGCGCACGGCGAACTCCTCGACGGTCGGCGTAACCATTTCGAACGACACAGCGGATGACTCGACGAACGGGCGGTAAATGGCCAGCAGCGCGGATGCATCGGCTTCGGTGGCTGTGCGGATGAGCGGCTCGGCCATCTCACGTCAGAACATCGTGTTGCCGTTCACACTTTTGCCAATCGCGGATTTCCGCGATGTGCGCCTCGTCGTGCTGGCGCAGGAACACGGGCATGTCGCACAAGGAGACGTTCCCAACGCCATCCTGCGTTCCGCTACGGAACCACGCCTCCGGTTCAAGAGCCAGCAGGGTGGCAATGTTCTCCGCACGAGCGGCTTCGAACGTGTCCAACCCCTCGGTCAATGAAAGGGCGCGATAGTTTCGCTCCGCCGCAATTCGCGCTCCGTCGAAGTCGGCCAGATGAGGGTTTGCCTCTTCCCGCAGCCGCCGGATGCGAAGACCGAAGCCTTCGCGCTCTAGGTCCGCAAGGTGCCATACCTGCTCAACGGGAGAGAACGACCCGGCTGGACCCGGAACTCGCGCCTCTTCCTGGGTGAGCGAGCCAAGCGAATCGCGAAGGAATTGACTCATTGCCGCGAGCGAGGCGATGAGTTCGCTGCGCTCGACGTCGTTGAGCTTCATGTATTGCATGCAATTTCCCGGTTTCGTTGCGCAGATTCCGCGTGTCTCATTGGAGTCCGTGTTGCCCGTCGATCTCCACTTCGGCTTCGATCTCCACCGGGATGTCGAATGGAAGTTCCGCCATGCCGACGGCCGAGCGCGAATGAGCGCCCCTGTCCGGGCCGTAGAGCTCCAATATCAGGTCGGAAAAGCCATTGATGACCGAAGGCTGCGCCGAGAAACCTGGCGCCGAATTGACCATGCCGAACACGCGGAGCCACGCGGTGACGCGATCGAGGTCGCCCAATTCGCGGCGCAGGCTGCCCAGGATCGCCAGGGCCACCATGCGCGCCGCGGCGTAACCTTGTTCCACGGTCAGGTCCCGGCCGACCTTGCCCAACGGCCGCGCCACGGACCCGTCCGCATTCTGTGGCGCGTGCCCCGCGACGAATGCGCGGTTGCCGCGAACGCGCACGAACGCGAACGGCAGGCGCGCGCCGGGAGGAATGATGATCGGCGCAGGCAATACCAGTCCCATTTCCAGGAGTTTGGATTCGACTTGCATTGGCGGCTCGCCTCAGGAACCGCGGGTGTCGAGCCGGTCGAGGACCTGCGCGACCAGCGCGCCGGAAGCGCGCGTGACGCGGCGCAACGTCCAATAGACCGATCCGGAAATCGTCGTCTCGACGATTTCGACTGCGCGAACGGGGAATGCGACGGGCCCGATCCGCTTCAACACGCCATACGGATAGCGGGCGATTCCACGGTGGATCTCCTCCGTGCGCGCGACGCCGGCATCCAGCGCATCCGCGACCAGATCGTTGAGACCGCGCAAGTAGCGAATCGTCGTCTTTTCCATTGCCTGTTCCCCGTCATTCGGAGGTGCAAATTTCCAGGATGCGCTGGTAGACCGTTGTGTCGTGCGCCAGCCGCAAATGATGGACCCCCGGGAAGACGGTGATTTGAGGCGATGATACTTCCACTGAAACTTTGGCGGACATCGGGCTCTCCGCGCGCGGCACCCTGACGAGCGCGTCGCCAAAGAGGCGCCCGACCGGATGTTCCGGATCCTTGGTCAACGTCCCCACGAGCAGGTAGTGATGCGCCGACGGGAGCCAAGGCAGCGGTCCGGCGTCGGAGAGCGGCTTGCCTTGCCGCAGGTCCTTTACGCCTGCGCTGCGCAGATTGAGGATGTCGCCCACGAGGCGCGTGACGTGATTGGGAATTGCCCGCAGCGTCCCGGCGGTCAGGTGCGCGAAGCGCTCCAGGTCCGCGCCGTCGTGCGGCGTGCCGATATAGATGATGCGCTTGACGTGTTTCAACCAGATTCCCGTTTCGGCCCGTGCGGGGTCGCACGCGCCGCGTATCACGAGGCCGCCCATGCTGTGCCCGATGAGAACGATCTCTTCGATGGGCAGCGGGTAGGCGGCTGCCAGGGCGCGCAACAGCTTCGCCAAGTGTCCACCGCTCTCCGCGATCGGCAGGCCCGTGTTGTAGCGCAGGTAGAAGGGCGTGTAGGCGCCATCGCGTTGCAAGCGCTCACCATAGGATCCTTCCTCCTGATCCGCCGACGCGGGAAACGCCCAGACGCTCTCGTTGCAGCAATAGCCGTGCACGAGTATGCACAGCTTGGGTGAGAGCACGGGATGGGCGGCGCGAAGACTAGTCTCATGCAACGCCAGCGGCCGTCCGCGATGATGGAACGACATCGTGATCGCAAGGTCGTTGCCGCGCCGTTGCAGGTAGTCCCCAAACATCCCGTTCAGGATGCTCGCGCCACGCTCCGGCCATGTCTGCGACGTGTCCGGTCGCGCGTCGGTCGGCCTCATGGCGTCAGAACTTGCCGAACTTGTTGTACGCGTCAACGGGGTCCATGCCGCCGATCAGCGCGCGGCGCATCTCGGTCTCGGTCGATACAACTTCCTCCGTCTTGACGATGACATCTTCGACGAGAAGGCGGGGAATGATCACGACGCCATCGCGATCGCCCAAGAGGTAATCGCCGGTCGCAATCGTCACCGTGCCGATGGTGACCGGCTCACCGTAGCGATCCGGAATCCAGCGCTCGACGATGTCGGCGGGCGTGAGAAAAGAGCAGAACACGGGGAAGCGCTGCTCGAGCACAAGGTCGGTGTCGCGCGACCCGCCATCGACGACATAGCCCAGGACGCCGCGCGCCTGCAGCGTTTGCGCGGACAGTTCGCCCATCAGTGCGACTTCGTGGTTATGCGGCTGGCACACGATGACGTGGCCGGCCGGCGCGCGCGCAAGCAGCGTGCACCAGCCGAGTAGTGTTTCGTGCCGTGTCCTGGTCCGGTCGATGTGACCCGACACGGTCCACACCGGCCCGGCCAGCCGCGTTTCCGGCGCGATGGCCTTGATCTCCGGCGGGAGCACGATGTTGTCGTGTCCCATCATCCGCAGGACATCGTGCACCGCGCCGGTATAGCAGGCGGCGAGGCGCTCCGTGAGCGTGGTTTGCGTCATGTCGCGAGTTTCGCACCCACCCGTTTGGTTGGGCAAGCCTACAGAAGGTCAAGCTGGCGCGGACCCTCCGGTACCGGCGGGCGAAAGCGCGAAATATCGAGCGGGGTACGGTCGCGGTTGAGCCCCAGGCGCTTGCACGCCAGCGCGAAACGCCTTTCGATCAGTTCGGCAAAAGGACCGGTACCGCGCATCCGCTCGCCGAACCGCGCGTCGTAGTCGCGGCCGCCGCGCAACTGGCGCAGCACGCTCATCACGTGGTCGGCGCGCAGCGGATAGTGCGCGTCCAGCCAGTCGCGAAAGAGCGGGGCCACCTCCAGCGGCAAGCGGAGCATGATCCAGCCTGCGTAACGAGCGCCGTGCGCCGCCGCGGCCTCGAGGATCGCCTCGAGGTCGCGGTCGTTGAGTTGCGGGATCACCGGCGCCGCAAGCACACCCACCGGCACGCCGGCATCGCTCAATGCCTTGACGGCCTGCAGGCGGCGCGGCGGCGTCGCCGCGCGCGGTTCGAGCGAGCGTGCCAACTCCTTGTCGAGCGTCGTGATCGAGACGTAGACGCGCGCCATGTTCTTCGCCGCCATCGGCGCGATCAAGTCGAGGTCGCGTTCGACCAGCGCCGACTTGGTGACGATGGTGAACGGGTGCTCGTGTTCGGCGAGCACTTCCAAAATTCCGCGCGTGACCTTCCATTCACGCTCGATCGGCTGATACGGATCGGTGTTGGTGCCAAGCGCAATGGGATCGCAGGTATAGCCTCTTTTCGCGAGCTCGGCGCGCAGCAGCGCCGGCGCGTTGGGCTTGGCGAAGAGCTTCGTCTCGAAATCGAGGCCCGGCGAAAGATCGTGAAAGGCATGCGTCGGCCGCGCATAACAGTAGATGCAGCCGTGCTCGCAACCCTGGTAGGGATTGATGGACTGCGTGAACGGGATGTCGGGCGACGCGTTGCGGGCGATGATCGTGCGTGCCGGCTGGATCGTGACCGTCGTCCTGAGCGGCGCGGGCTCGCCGGATTCCTCCGCGGAGGTGGCGCGCCATCCGTCGTCGTACGCCTCGCGGCCCTCGCGCCGATAGCGGTTCTGCGGATTGAACGTCGCGCCACGTCCACGTTCGGGCGCCTCGCCCGGCGCGCGCCGCAGCGGATCGGGCGCGGCGAGCGGCGCGTCGTCGATGGAAGGTTGACCGCGTTTCATGCGGTCATTTTACGCCTCCTTAGAATGGCGGCTTCCGATGTTTGCGCCTAGAATCCACGCCACCGCGAGGTCCGCCATGAGCAAGCCCAAAACGCACCGCTTCGACACGCTTTCGCTGCATGCGGGCGCCAAGCCGGACCCGGCGACCGGCGCGCGCGCGACGCCGATCTACCAGTCCACTTCGTTCGTCTTTCCCGACAGCGACCACGCGGCGGCGCTTTTCAACATGGAGCGCGCAGGCCACGTGTATTCGCGCATTTCCAACCCGACCGTGGCGGTGCTCGAAGAGCGCATGGCGGCGCTCGAAGGCGGAGTGGGCGCGATCGGTTGCGCCAGCGGTCAGGCCGCGCTGCACCTGGCCATTGCCACGCTCCAGGGGGCGGGCTCGCATGTCGTCGCGTCGAGGTCGCTCTATGGCGGCTCGCACAATCTCCTCGATTACACGTTGCCACGCTTCGGCATCGAGACGACATTCGTCGACCCGCGCAACATCGATGCGTGGCGCGCGGCGATCCGGCCGAACACGCGCCTCCTGTTCGGCGAGACGCTGGGCAATCCCGGCCTCGAGGTGCTCGACATTCCCCGGGTCGCGGAACTCGCGCACGAATTCGGGCTGCCGCTGCTCGTCGACTCGACGTTCACGACTCCCTGGCTCATGCGCCCGTTCGAACACGGCGCCGACCTCGTGTTCCATTCGGCCACCAAATTCCTGTCCGGCCATGGCACGGTCGTCGGCGGCGTGCTGGTGGATTCGGGCCGGTTCGATTGGGAGGGCGGTGCGGCGAATGGGAAGTTCCCGACGTTGACGGAGCCGTACCGGGGCTTCCACGACATGGTGTTCAGCGAGGAGTCGACGACCGCGGCCTTCCTGTTGCGCGCGCGCCGCGAAGGCATCCGCGATTTCGGCGCTTGCATGGCGCCGTTTACCGCATTCCTGATCCTGCAGGGCATCGAGACGCTGCCGCTGCGCATGGCCAAACACGTGGAGAATACGCGCCACGTCGTCGCCTTCCTCGCCGCGCATCCATTGGTCTCGCACGTCGGCTATCCGGAGTTGCCCGGCCACCCCGACCATGCGCTCGCGAAAACGCTGCTTCCGCACGGCTGTGGCGCCGTGTTCTCGTTCAATCTCCGGGGCACTCGCGCGCAAGGGCAGAAATTCGTCGAGTCGTTGAATCTTTTCTCCCACCTCGCCAATGTCGGCGACGCGAAATCGCTCGTGATCCACCCGGCCTCGACCACGCATTTCCGGATGTCCGCCGCTGACCTCGCCAAGGCCGGTATCGGCGAAGGCACGATTCGCCTGTCGATCGGGCTCGAGGATTGCGAAGACCTCATCGAGGACTTGAGCCGCGCGTTGCATGCGGCAGGAAAAGTCTAGGATCGTGAATTTCGCGACATGCGTCTCGACGTAAACGGCAACGAGTGCTATGCCTACACCGGCGCCCGTCCATTGGACACGGCCAAGCCGGCGATCGTGTTCGTCCATGGGGCCGCGCACGATCACTCCGTGTGGGCGCTGCAATCGCGCTATTTTGCGCACCACGGCTGCAACGTGCTGGCGGTGGACCTTCCTGGACATGGCCGTTCGAACGGCGGGGCGCTTCCCACGATCGAGGCGATCGCCGCCTGGATCCCGCGTGTGCTCGACGCGGCCGGCTTGGCGAAGGCGGCGCTCGTCGGCCATTCGCTCGGCTCGCTTGCCGTGCTCGAGTGCGCGGCGCGCCATCCGGATCGTGTGACGAAGGCCGCGTTGCTGGGTCCCGCCGCGCCGATGCTCGTGAGCGACGAACTGCTCGCGGCCGCACTTGGCGACGTTCATCTTGCTTATGAATTGATCAATGGATGGTCGTATTCCGCCGGCAAGCAATTGGGCGGCAACGCAATACCGGGAATGTGGATGACCGGCAATGCGATGCGCCTCCTGGAGCGCACGCGTCCGGGGGTGCTGCACGTGGATCTCCTGGCATGTCAGTCCTATGCCGGCGGTCTCCGCGCGGCAGCGGCCGTGCGCTGCCCTGTGCTGGCCGTCCTCGGCGCGCGCGACCTCATGACACCGGTAAAGGGTGCGCAGGCGCTGCTTGTTGCACTTGCCGACCCACGCACGGTGATGTTGCCGGACACCGGCCACGCCATGATGGCCGAGCAGCCGGATGCCGTGCTCGACGCGTTGCGCGCGTTTCTGACGCCGACTTGACCTGCGTCAACGCCGGCACGCTCTATCTGGCGAATCGTTGCGCGACCGGAAACGCGAAATTGGGGGAACCCTGATGTCCGGCAACGAAGAACCCATATCCAGCCTGCCTCCGATCCGGACCGTCGCAGCCGACGCGCCGTTTCGTTGGCTTGCCTCGGGCTGGCGCGACTTTCGCGCGCATCCCTTCCTCAGCGCATTCTACGGCGCGTGCTTCGCAGCCATGGGCTTCCTGATCTATTTCGTCTTTGAGCGCGCCTATCAATATGTCTCCATGCTGGTCACCGGCTTCTTCCTCGTCGGTCCCTTCCTGGCGATCGGCCTCTACGATCTCTCGCGCCGCCGGGAGCAAGGAAAGCCGGCAAGGCTCGCTCCGACGCTCGATGCGTGGCGCCCCAACGTGGGTGCCGTCGGGATCTTCGCGCTGGTGCTCGGCGTCATTCTTCTGGTCTGGGCGCGCGCGTCGCTGGTCGTCTTCGCGCTGTTCTTTACCTATGAACTACCCGACATGCACGGCTTCCTCGAGCAGGTGCTGTCCTTCAAGCATGTGGAATTCCTGCTCGCGTATTTCTGTGTCGGCGGCTTCTTCGCGACGTTGGTGTTCGCCATCAGCGTGGTTTCGGTGCCCATGATGCTCGATCGCAATGTCGACGGGATCGTCGCCGCGCTGACGAGCCTGCGCGCATTCGCGGCGAACGTGCCGGCGATGGTCGTGTGGGGTCTCGTCATCGTCGTGCTCACCGCGGCCGGCTTCGCCACCGGGTTCGTCGGCCTCGCGGTGACGGTTCCGATCATCGGCCACGCAACGTGGCACGCGTACCGCGAACTGGTGGCCTGATCCCGCTCTTGCGCGTTCGTCGTCCCGGTGCGTGTGGCAAAATCGTCGGATGACCTGGGACGCCACCGCCGGAGTTGTCATTCGCTACGCCGATCCGATGGCATTCCTCGCCGCGGCCGCTCCGGTTCTCGCGCGCGACGAGGCACTGGCAAGCAGTTACATTGCCTGGGCGACAGGACTCGTCCGCAATCCCCCCGCCGAATCCGAGCCGGCCTACCTCGCGACGTACGCCGATGGAGGTTCGGTGGGCGCGGCGGTGTGGCGCGGACTGGGCGGGCTCTGGGTCGGCGCGAGCGATTGCGAAGCCGCCATCGCGTTCGCCGAGGACGTTTTTGCGCGACATGCTGAAGCCGTCCGGGCGCTGCAAGGCGTGGTCGGCACGATGACTGCGTGCGAGGCGTTCGCGCGCAAATGGCGCGCGCTTTCCGGCCGGCCGCATGCGTTGCGGGTCCAATTGCGCAACCATAAGCTGACGCGGGTCGAGCCTGTGCCGCAACCGCCCGGCGCCGCGCGCGTTGCCACAGTGGACGACATCGGCTGGGTGAGCGCCGCGCAGCACGAATTCATCACGGAGATCCAGCTGCCGGAGGATCCCGAGCGCTTGCGCGCACTGGTGCCAAGGCGCATCGGCAACGGTCAATTCTGGATCTGGGACGACGCCGGTGCGGCGGCATTTGCCGGATGGACCGACGCGCCGCCCGACGCCGCGCGCATCGCGCCGGTGTACACGCCGCCGCATTTGCGGGGCCGCGGCTACGCCACCGCGCTCGTCGCGGCACTATCGCAGGCCTTGCTGGACGAGGGCCGCCAGCGCCTCTTCCTCATCACCGACCTCGCCAATCCCGTATCGAATGCGATTTACGCGAAGATCGGGTTCCAGCCACAATCCGATCTATTCCACTTCGATTTTCTCGACCCATCGCAATGAGTTTTCCGCGATTCCACTGCCCCGGAGGACCCGCCGCCGGCGACGTGGACAGCGAATATGTCCTTCCCGACCAGGCTGCGCACCACGCGTTGCGCGTCCTGCGGCTGGCGGTCGGGGACCGCGTGACAGTGTTCACCGGCGCCGGGGGCGAATTCGCGGCCACGCTGGCGCGGGCGGGCAAGCGCGATGCGGTGGTGCATATCGACAGCTTCGATCCGGTCGAGCGCGAGTCCGCGCTTTTCATCACGCTCGTCCAGGGAATCGCGGCCAACGATGCGATGGACCACGCCGTGCGCAAGTCGGTCGAACTGGGGGTGGCGGCGATCCAGCCGTTGCTGACGGCGCGCAGCGCGCGCGTGCCCGGAGGCGAGCGCGGCGGCAAGCGCCTCGCGCACTGGCGCCAGATTGTCGTTGCGGCCTGCGAGCAATGCGGGCGCAATCGCATTCCGGATGTGCATGAAGCCGCAACGCTCGAGCATTGGCTTGGCGGAAGGTCCAGGACGGCATCGGGATTCGTGTTGTCGCCGGATGCCGACGCGTCGATCGCCGATGCTCCGCAACCACGCGGCGCGCTCGATCTGCTGGTCGGTCCCGAGGGCGGCTTCACGCCCGGCGAAATCGCGCAAGCATTGCGGGGCGGCGACATGACCGCGGTGCGTCTCGGCCCGCGTGTGCTGCGGACCGAAACGGCGGCGCTGGCTTCGCTGGCGGCGATCAATGCATTGTGGGGCGATTTCCACTGAGTTGCACCGCGGACAGGATCTGCAGCTATGCATTAAAATGAAACAGTTGCGCTAAGAGGAGACGAACATGGCGAAGGAAAGGCCCACGACCGGCACCGACGGGCGCCCACTGCCGATATTGCCGCCAGAACGCGACCCGCGCGTGTGGGCGCGATTGGTCCGGGTGATGTTCTACACGCCCGGTTTCCTGGCGCTGCTGCTGCTCAAGGCCGGAGAACCGACGAGCTTCGGCATCACGGTGGAACTGCTGATGCTGTCCAGCGCGGCGGCCATCGTCGGCGGCCTGTTCGTCGCCACCGAGTCCGAGGGCCGGGGGGCCGACAATTCGTCGAGGACCGGCGTCTGGAGCGGCGCGCTGGTGCTCGAGTTGCTGGCGGTGGTGCCTTTCCTTTGCGCCGTGCCGGCGTTGTTCCATGAGCTCGCGAGCAGCACGCTGCTGCACGCCAGGGCGCCCGAGGCCGTCAATGTCGCGCTCGGCGCCTCCGAGCTCTTGCCGATGATGGCCATCCTGCCGTTCATGATCTACCAGCTGGCCGGCTTCGGCACGCTGCACTTCGTCGTTTCCAGGCCGGTGAACTGGGTCATCAACATCGCCATACTCGGCTTGATCATCGCCGGGTACGTTGCCAACCGCGAAGGCGCCTATGGCATGGAAAGGGCGTTGACCGGGCTGCTGATCCTTGGCATGGGCGCCACCGTATTCTTCGGCATCATGAAACTCAAGCAGATGCAGACGGACTACACGCTGCGGTACCCGCCCAAAGAGGAGAAGTAAGGCGGCGGCGCGCCACGCGAAGCGCAGCGACAACGGAGGTGGGACAAGTGTGGTGGATCAGCTACCGAGGTGAAGGCAAGGCCGGCGTCGAGAACATTGGCGTCTTCGAGGACGACGGCACTCCCCGCAAGCAGCACCCACTGCTGCTCGACCCGTCGCCCAAGGCGCACCCGCTGCACATTGCCCGCGGCTTCGCGCTGGTCGGCGACGATCTCTACATTGCCAACGCCTGGCGCAGGGACAGCCACGTGGCACGTTACCGTCGCCGCGGCGACACCTTTCACTTCGCCGGTGTCCTGGTGACCACCAAGCACGTTTCGGCGATGGTCCACCCGTTCGACGTGGAGTTCGGCGACGACGGGCGCCTTTACGTCTCCTGCCAGGACACCAACACCGTCCTTGCCATCCTGCCCAAGGCACGCAAGCCCGCGCCGGTTGCCTCGCACCTCCGGAAGAGCTTCCCCAACGGAAACTTCCTCCCCGGCACACTGGTCGCCTCATGCCAAGGCCGGCTCCCAGAGTGCGGCGACCACCCGCCGCTGGACGTGCCCTCGCCGCAGGGCCTCAAGGTGGTGCTCGACGTGCACGGCAAGCCTCGACACTCCGTGCGCGGGATCATCGTGCATCGCAAGCATCTCTACGTGGCGGGCGAAGCGGGGAACGTCGTCAAGGTCTACGAGCTGAAGACGGGGCGGCTCGTGGCGAGCATCCGTGGGAAGAAGCTCGCGAAGCCCGTGCACCTCATCCTGCACGGCGACACGCTCTATATCGGCGCCGCCGGCACGGGCAGCATCCTCGCCTACGACATCCCCAAGGTGGCTCCGCGCGGCAAGCTCAAGGCGCGCGTGGTGATCGATGGCAAGCTCAAGGCTCCGTCCGGCTTTGCGATCGGGCCGGACGGCGATTTCTACGTGGCCGAAAGGTTCGATCAGCGGGTCCGGCGCTTCTCCATCAAGGGAAAGAAGAAGGGGACGTTCATCGACGGGCTGCCGGACATGCCGGAGTTCCTGCTGCACGTGCCCGATCGGGCGTAGGACATCGCGGGAGCGTTGGGGTCGGAGTTCGCGACCTCGCATTCCGGTTCGAGGATCGCCTCCGAGCAGGGGTCGTGATGGATATCTATGTCATCAAATTGGACGAGATCCTGTGGGGCGGCCTTCTGGTGGCGATCACCATGGCGATTCACGGCACCGGCATGTTCGCGGTCTTGCGAGTCACCGATGCGCTAAAGGAGCGCTACGACCCCATGGAGTCGTTCGCGGGCGGCCTTGGACTCGTCATTCTTGCGAGCCTGCTGATCGTATTGACCAACATCGTCGAGGTGATGGTGTGGACGGTGTTTTTCTTCCTGCAGGGCGCGCAGATCAACCACAGCGTCGCGTTCTACAACGCCCTATTGAATTACACGACGCTACAGGCAGGCTACCTGCCGCTGCGCTGGCATCTTCTCGAAGCGTTGCTCGGCATGGCGGGGCTGCTTACCGTCGCCTGGTCAACCGGCATCCTGTACATGCTGGCGCAGGACTTCCAGGACACGCAACTTCGCAAACGCCGGCGCAACCGTGAACAGCAGGGCAAAGTAACCCGTAAGCCGGAGCGCGACGCATCGGCAGGTTAGCGTGGGGTTAGCCCGCTGGCGGCGCGTCGGCGGCCACCAGGATGCTGCAGCGCACGCGCTCGAGCAGCAATGCATCGGTCGCCCCGCGCCACCAGCGCAGCGCGAAACCCTTGCTGCGCGGATGGCCGAGGATCAGAAGGTCGATCCCGAGTTCCTCGACGAGCCGGGCAATGACGGTCACCGGCTCCCCGATGACGACGTGCTGCGTGACGTTCAGTCCGGTTCCGGTGAGTTGCGCCGCGGCTTCCTGCAAATCCGCGGTGACCCGCGCGCTGTCGTCGGAGAGCGCGATTTCAGGAACGTACTCGCCGGCCAGGACATAGAGCGATGGATCGTGGACGACGCCGGCCAGGTGAATCGCCGTCGCGGGACTCGGGCGCCAGCCGGATGCATTCGTCCAGGGCCAGCCGCGATTCCGGCGAGCCGTCGTACGCCACGAGAATCTTCCGGTACATGGCTCCCCCTTCTTCCGCAGGCAGGCTACGCCGTCGCCAAGAGCGGCTTGCCGCAGACGGCCAGCGCGACATCGGTGAGCGCATCCCACGCGTCGCCGCGGCCCAACCCCTTGGACAAGGCATCGAGGTTCGCCAGCGCGACAAGCAGCGACGGTATCGACGCGGGCGCGATCCGGTTCACGGCGCGTTCCAGCGCGCCCTGCCGCTTACCCCAGACGCGCACGTTGCGGATCGCCGACGGCATCGGCGTTCCTTCCCGCACCATCGTATGCACGGCTGCGATCGCATGCACGTCTTCGACGAGCTGCCAGATGGCGGGAATCGGCGCGTCGCCCTCTCCCTGCAGGGCACTCAAGATACGCAGAACGCGCGGCGCGTCGCCGGCCAACCACGACTCCGACAACTGGAATACATCGTAACGCGCGACGTTGGCGATGGCCTGCTCGACCGCGTCATGCGCGAGCTCGCCCGGGGGCAGCAGTAGCGCCAGCTTGTCGATCTCCTGCCGCGCGGCGAGGAGGTTGCCCTCGCAATGGTCGGCCAGGAACGCGAGCGTCTCCGGCGACGCGCGCTGTTGATGGCGTTTCATGCGCGCCGCGATCCACGCCGGCAGCGCGTCGCGTTCGACCGGATACACGGCGACCGTCACGCCGGCGGCGGCCAGTGCCTCGAACCACGCCGACGACTGCGTCGCGCGGTCGACGCGCGGCAGCGTGACGAGCGTCACGTTGTCCGGACTCGGGTTCGCGGCATACGCCTCGAGCGCCTTGCCGCCTTCGGTGCCGGGTTTGCCCGACGGGATGCGCAAGTCGACCAGCTTGCGATCGCCGAAGAGACCGCGATTGGCGTTGGCGGCCAGGAACGCGTCCCAGCGAAAGCCGGATTCGACGACGAAGACCTCGCGCTCCGTGGCGCCCCCCGCGCGTGCCGCCGCGCGGATTGCGTCACCGGCTTCCAGCGCCAGCAGCGGCTCGTCCCCGTGGACCACGTACAGCGTCTTCACGCCACGCTGCAGGTGGTCGGAGAGATCTTCGGCGCGAACTTGCATGGCGGAACGTTGACTAGCCGAATCCTACGCCGGCTTTTTCGCCGCCTGCAGCCGCCGTACGATCTGCTGGATGGCGTCGGTCTGCATGTCCTTTTGCAGCCGCTGCTCTTCCAGGTCGCGCGCCAGCACCTGCGTTTCGTTGAACGTGTACGCGCGCCGGATCACGATCTCGCCGGCGGGCATCCAGTCCGCGCCGTCCTTGTCGTGCAGGCGAAACGAGACGCGCTTGATGAGCTGATACTCGCGCACGGAACCGCCGGAGGACAGCGACAGCACTTCCTTGTCGTCCTGGACCACCGGAATGTCGAGCACCACCTGCGCCGCGACTGCGGTATCGGTGAGTGTGGCGCTACCCGCACCGGTGAGCGCGCGTTTCATCTCGTTGGTGAACGGAGGCGGGGCCGCCGAATTGAGGTACACGGACTCGAAGGTGTAATTCGCAGCACCCCGCAAGTGAAAGCCGCAGCCCCCCAGCCACAGCGCGGAAAGCGCAATGAGCGCAACGGTGAGACGCAGGAAGATGCGGCGCATCAGACGACCACGTTCACGAGCCGGCCGGGCACGATGATGACCTTCTTCACCGGCGCGCCATTGGCGTGCTTCGCCACCTCGGCGCTCGCCCGCGCGGCGGCCTCGATGGCCGGCTTGTCCGCGGCAGCCGGAACGTTGAGCTTGCCGCGCAGCTTGCCGTTCACCTGCAGCACGAGTTCGATCTCGTCCTGTGCGAGCGCCGCGGCATCGACGTCCGGCCACGGCGCGTCGAGCAGTTCGCCGTACTCGGCGGCCAGCCCGAGGTCCTGCCACAGCACATAGGTGGCGTGCGGCACGACCGGATAGAGCGTGCGCAGCAGGATCGACAGGCCCTCGCGCACCAGCGCAACGCCGCCGCGCGCTGCCGGGAGGCACCGCTTCGAGCGCATTCAGCATCTTCATGCCCGCGGACACGACGGTGTTGTACTGGATGCGCTCATAGTCGTAATTCGCCTGCTTCAACGTCATGTGCAACTCGCGGCGCGCGGCCTTCACGGCTTCGTCGGCATCGCGGAAGTCGAAACGGCCGGTTGCGCTTCTGACCGCATCGGCGTGCGCCTGACCGAATGCCCACATCCGCTTCAGGAAGCGGTGCGCGCCGTCGACGCCGGCGTCGGACCAGATCGCGGAATCGTCGGGCGACCCGGCGAACATCACATAGAGTCGCGCCGTGTCCGCGCCGTACTTGTCGATCAAGTCCTGCGGCTCGACGCCGTTCTGCTCCGTCTTGCCCATCTTGCCCACGCCGCCGTACTCGACGAGGGTGCCGTCGCTCAAGCGCCCGCCGGTGATGTGTCCCTGCGCGTCGGTCGTCGGCGTCACGCTGTCGGGCGAATGATATTCCTTGCCGCCTTTGGCGTTGCGCCGGAAATAGATGTGATTGAGGAGCATTCCCTGCGTGAACAGCCGGGTGAAGGGCTCGTCGACCTTTACGAGCCCCATGTCGCGCATGACCTTGGTCCAGAACCTCGCATAGAGCAGATGCAGGATCGCGTGCTCGATGCCGCCGATGTACTGGTCCATCGGCATCCAGTAGTCGTTGCGGGCGTCGACCATCGTCGCGGCGCCGGGGCTCGTGTAGCGCATGTAATACCAGGACGAGTCCACGAACGTATCCAGCGTATCGGTCTCGCGCCGCGCCGGCTTGCCGCACTTCGGGCACGCGACGTTCAGGAAATCCTCGCGCTTGTTGAGCGGATTGCCGCCGCCGTCGGGCACGCAATCCTCGGGCAGCACGACGGGCAAATCGCGCTCCGGCACGGGCACCGGCCCGCAACCGGCGCAATGGATGATCGGAATCGGCGTGCCCCAGTAGCGCTGGCGCGACACGCTCCAGTCGCGCAGCCGATAAGTGATCCTCTTCTCGCCCAGTCCCTTCGCGGAAAGGTCGGCGGCGATCGCCTCGACGGCTTCGGCGTACGCCAGGTCATCGTACTTGATCGAGAACACGCAGCGGCCGCGTTCCTTGTCGGCGTACCACGGCTGCCACAGGTCGATCAGGAATTCCTCGCCCGGCACGGCGATGACCTGCTTGATCGGCAGCCCGTATTTTTTCGCGAACGCGAAGTCACGCTCGTCGTGCGCGGGAACGCCCATCACGGCGCCGTCGCCGTAGGTCATCAGCACGTAGTTGCCCACCCAGAGCTCGATCGGCTCCCCGGTCAACGGGTGCGTCACGAAGAGTCCGGTGTTCATCCCTTTCTTTTCCATCGTGGCCAGGTCCGCCTCGATGACACTGCCGTGCCGGCAATCGTCGATGAACGCCGCCAGCGCCGGGTTGGACTTCGCCGCATTCGTCGCCAGCGGATGCTCGGCAGCGACCGCGCAGAAGGTCACGCCCATGATCGTGTCGGCGCGCGTCGTGAACACGTACATCCTGCCGTCGCCGATGAGCGGCGCCGCGCTCGTCCCGGATGTCGTGCAGGAAGGCGAAGCGGACGCCCACGCTCTTGCCGATCCAGTTGGCCTGCATCGTCTTCACGCGTTCGGGCCAGCCGGGCATCTTGTCGAGGCAGGCCAGCAACTCCTCGGCGTAATCGGTGATCTTGAGGTAATAGCCGGGGATTTCGCGCTTTTCCACCGGCGCGCCGGTGCGCCATCCGCGGCCGTCGATCACCTGCTCGTTCGCGAGGACCGTCTGGTCGACCGGATCCCAGTTGACGACCTGGGTCTTGCGGTACGCGGTTCCCCGCTCCAGCATTTTCAGGAAAAACCATTGGTTCCAGCGGTAGAAGCCGGGATCGCACGCGGCGAATTCGCGCGACCAGTCGATCGCCCATCCCATCGTCTTGCACTGCTGCTTCATCGACGCGATGTTCTCGTGCGTCCACTTCGCGGGAGCGACGCCGGCCTTCATCGCCGCGTTTTCCGCGGGCAGGCCGAACGCGTCCCAGCCCATCGGCATCAGGCAGTTGTAGCCCTTCATCCGCAGGTAACGGTACATGACGTCGTTGATCGTGTAGTTGCGCACGTGTCCCATGTGCAGCCGACCCGAGGGGTAAGGCAGCATGGACACGCAATAGAATTTCTTGCGGTCCTCCCGTTCCACGGCGCGATACGCGTCCGCCGCGGTCCATGCGGATTGGGCGGCGGCTTCGACGTCCTTGGGGATATACGGCTTCATGGGCGGACGGCAGTCGGCGCGGCGTTCGCGCTCGCAAATCATTGATTATACCGGCCGGTCCCGGCAAGCACCCACACGCCCAGGCCGGCGAAGAGAGCCGCGGCCACGATGCGAACCGCGCGAAACGGAATCCGCTTCGCCGCCGCATTGCCGAGGAATGCCGTGGGCGCGTCGACGAGCAGCATGCCGAGTGTGGTGCCGGCCACCACCGCGGCCAGCGAATCGAATTTGGCGGCGAGCATCGCCGTGGCGATCTGCGTCTTGTCGCCGATCTCCGCCAGAAAGAAGGCGATGGCCGTGACGCTGAACACGTTGCGGTTGGTCGTGGCCGGCGCGTCGCGATCGTCGAAGCGGTCGGTCTTCAGCGCCCATGCCGCTACCGCAAAGAACGACAGCGCCAGTCCCCAGCGGAGGACCTCGCCGGGGACCACGTCCCGCACCCAATGTCCGACCCAGCCGGCGATGGCATGGTTGGCCAAGGTGGCGACAAAGATGCCCCCGATGATCGGCCACGGCTTGCGATAGCGCGCGGCCAGCACGAGCGTCAGCAATTGGGTCTTGTCACCGAGTTCGCCGACGGCGACGACCAGGGTGGAAACCAGCAGGGCTTCGAGCATCGCTTTGGCCCGGCGGGGGCGGATTTTATGCTATTGTCATAGGCCGCTCGGCGGGAACGGTGCGCGCGGCGGGAATGCAGAGCGATAATTATACGTTTGCCTGAAAGTAACTAAGGGGAACCTCCCCTTCGGCACGCGCACAAATACAAAATCCGACAGACCGACTGGATCCTAGCTTGCGCTCTTCGAGAACCTCTGTGCGAACCCCGTTGCGGACCTCATCTGCGGTCCTGCGGGCACTCTGCGCCTCGGTACTGACGGCGGCGTTCGCCCTCAATGCGGCTGCCGCAGGTCCGGTGAAGACCGAACACGTCCAGGCGGAACTCGTGTCGGAACGTACCGCTCTCGTCCCGGGAAAGCCCGTCACGATCGCGCTGCGCCTCAAGATGGCGGACGGCTGGCATACCTATTGGCGCAATCCGGGCGATTCGGGCCTGCCGACCACGATCACCTGGAAACTCCCTGACGGTGTCGGCGTCGGCGCAATCGAGTGGCCCGCGCCGCACGCGCTGCCGGCCGGACCTCTCGTCAACTACGGATACGAAGGCGAGGTGCTGCTGCTGACGGGGCTCACGGTGCCGAACGACGCGGCGCTTGGAACTACCTACAAACTCAAGGCGCATGCCGACTGGCTGGTATGCAAGGACGTTTGCATACCGGAAGGCGCGGACCTCGACATCGAACTGCCGGTCGCCGATCACGCCGATCCCTATCCGCAATGGGGAAGCGCCATCGCGGCCACACGCGCGGCAATCCCGGCGCCGGTGCAGGGCTGGCAGGTCGCTGCGCGAGGTGACGGTGCGCGGGTCGCGCTGACGTTGTCGCCGCCGGAAGGCGCCGCGGATCCGGGTTCGCTGCAGTTCTTCCCGCATGAGGAAGGCCGGATCGAACCGTCAGGGAAGCAGGCGCAGGGTCGCGACGGGAATGGCACCTACACGTTGACGATGCCGGCCGCCATTGCGTTGGCGCCCGAATTCAAGCGCGTTGCCGGCGTCGTCACGGCGAGCAAAGGCTTTTCCGTGGGCAGCGAGCGTGTCGCCGCGGTGACGATCGACGTGCCGTTGGTCGGCGCAGTCACCGCGGGCGCCAAGTCTTCGCCGGCCCCGCTCCCCACGATCGATCTTTCGCCGCAGGCCAGTAGCACTGCCGGCGCCGACCTCTCGCTTGTGGCCGCGTTGTTCCTGGCCTTCCTGGGCGGCGTGATCCTGAACCTGATGCCGTGCGTGTTCCCGGTACTTTCGCTGAAGGCGCTGGCCCTCGCCAAGGACCACCGCAACACCCGCGTCCATCGCCTGCAGGCCATCGCGTTCGCCGCGGGGGTCGTCTCGACATTCGTCGCGCTGGCGGGCCTGCTGCTGATCCTGCGCGCGGCCGGCGAGCAGTTAGGATGGGGCTTCCAGCTGCAATCGCCGGCCGTCGTCGTCGGCCTCGCGATCCTGTTCTTCGCGCTGGCGCTCAATCTTTCCGGCGTATTCGAGTTCACGGCGCTGGTCCCGTCCTCCGCCGCGGAATGGACGGCTCGCAATCCGTATGTCGATGCCGTGCTGTCGGGAGTTCTCGCGGTGGTCATCGCATCACCGTGTACGGCGCCGTTCATGGGCGCGGCGCTCGGGTATGCGCTGTCGCAATCCGCCCTCGCCACGCTGGCCGTCTTCCTGACGCTCGGACTGGGAATGGCGCTCCCCTATGGACTCCTCGCCTGGTTTCCCCGTTGGCGCCGCGTATTGCCGCGGGCCGGCGCCTGGATGGAGCGCCTGAAGCAGGTGCTCGCGTTTCCGCTCTATGCCACCGTCGCGTGGCTCATTTGGGTGCTCGGCGCGCAACTGGACAACGACGCCGTGGTCCGCCTGCTGGTGACGCTCGTCATCATCGCCTTCGGGCTGTGGTCGTGGCGGCTCTACCGCACGGGCACCGGCCGGAGCTGGGGAGCGGCAGCCGCCATTGCGATCCTTTCCGCAGCCGTCGTCGCGTGGCCATTGCTGCGCGGCGGCGACACCGAACCGCGGCCGGCTGTCGCCTCCGATGCCGCGGGCCCTTGGCATGCCTTCACGCCGACCGCCGTTGCGGATCTGCGCGAAGGCGGCCGTCCGGTATTCGTCGATTTCACCGCCGCATGGTGCGTCACCTGCCAGGTGAACAAGCGGCTGGTCCTGAACGATCCGCTGATCAAAGACGCGTTCGCGAGCCGCGGCGTCCTGCTCGTGCGCGCGGACTGGACCCGGCGCGATCCGGTGATCACGCGCGCGCTCGCCGCATTGGGCCGCCAGGGTGTCCCCGTTTACGTTCTGTATCGTCCGGGCAAGGAACCGCTGGTGCTTCCCGAGATTCTAAACAAGCAGACCGTGCTCGATGCGTTGGCCACGCTGGGGCCTTCGCAAACGGTGACGCTGAACTAAACTTGGCTGACCGCAGACTGTCGTAACCCTTCGAGGAGGCCTTCATGCCGCTATCCATTCGCCTTCTGCCGTTGCTCCTCACGTTTGCCGCAGCGGGCTCGTTCGCGAGCACGTCCGCGCCCGATTTCACTCTGACGGACACGGGGGGCAAGTCCGTCAAGCTGTCCGATTTCCAGGGCAAGTACGTCGTGCTCGAGTGGACCAATCCCGAGTGTCCGTTCGTCAGGAAACATTACAACAGCGGCAACATGCAGGGGTTGCAGAAGGAATGGGGCGCGCGGGACGTCGTGTGGCTCACCGTCAATTCGACCAACCAGTCGAGCTATGAGTACAAGACGCCCGCGCAGATGGGCGAGTGGATGCGGGCCAAAGGCGCCGCGCCTGCTGCCGCGCTGGTCGACGGCACGAGCGCGACGGGACGCGCTTACGGCGCCAAGACCACGCCGCACATGTTCGTCGTGGACCCTTCCGGCAACGTGATCTACAGCGGCGCCATCGACGACCGGCGCTCGTCGAATCCCGCCGACGCCAAGCTCGCGAACAATTACGTGCGCGCTGCGCTCACCGAGGCGCTGGCCGGCAAGCCCGTGAGCGTCGCGAGCACCACGCCGTACGGCTGCAGCGTCAAGTACTGACACATGCTCCGGCGACGGAAAAGGCCAGCCCTGAGCGGCTGGCTTTTTCATTGGGAGGAGCGGTAAGCTAGGCTCCACGGACAACGACAGGAGGGAGGGGCCATGAACAAGACACTGGGTTGGGGAATCTGTGTTGTGTTTGCGGCGATCGTGCTGGCCGGTTGCGCGACTGCGCCGATGGCGGGCAAGCGCGAATTGATACTCGTCGGCAACGATCAGAAGGTCCTTTGGAGTGATGCGGGGAAGCCGACCCTGTTGGCGCCGGGCAATGACAATGTGCTGGTAGTCGACATCGGCACCGATCCGCTGGCGCCGAAGATCGTCGCGAACTTGCCGCTGATGAACACCGTCTTCGGGCCGCCCACCAACCTGCAGATCACGCCCGACGGCAAGCTCGGCCTGGTCGACCAATCGATGGACTGGGTCGCCGACGGCGCGACATGGAAGGCCGTTCCGGACAACAAGCTCTACGTGATCGACCTGACGCTCGATCCGCCGAAGCTGATCGACACCGTGACGGTGGGCAAGCAGCCCTCCGGCATGGCGATCAACCGCGCGGGCGATCTTGCATTGATCGCGAACCGCAACGAGAACTCGATCAGCGTACTCAAGATCGCCGGCAAATCGGTGAAGCTGATCGACACGGTCGACCATCGGCGAGCAGGTATCGCACGTCGCCATCACCGGCGATGGCAAGCGCGCCGTGGCGGCGAAATTTCCCGGCCACAAGGCTGCGTTGCTCGCCATCAACGGCGACAAGGTTACCTACGACAAGCAGGACATCGCGGTTGGCTGGTGGCCGTACAACCTCGACATCACGCCGGACGGCAAACTCTTGCTCACCGCCGACAACGGTTTGTCGGGCGCCTCCGACGGCAACATCGACACGGTTACCGTCATCGATCTCGAAGCCGTGCCGCCGCGCGTCATCGACAAGGTCGTCGTCGGCGACGGCTCCTGAAGGCTTTGCCATCAGTCCCGACGGCAAGATGGCGGTGGCTGTCCTCCTCCGCGGCTACGGACGCGGCCAAGAACGCGTATTTCTACAACCGCAACGGGTCCGTCGTGGCATTGAAGATCGACGGCAAGAAAGTGACGCGGACCAACGAGGTCGAGGTTCGCGGGCTGCCGGAAGGCCTGGCATTCAGCGATGACGGAAAGTACTTGTACGTCGGCAATTTCATCGACAGCGACATCACGATCCTGCAGGTCGTCGGCGACCAATTGGTCGACACCGGCAAGCGGATGGCGCTGCCCGGGCATCCGGCGTCCGTGCGCGCGCGGGCGCGTTGACGCCGTTGCCAGCGACGTTCGCGTTATGGGGGCCGGCGCGACGCCGGCCCTCTTCTGTTGCGAGAACGGGACCGCGGTCGCGCACTCTCGGCTTCGCGGTGCTCGCGATGGTCGCGGCAGGCTGCGGATCGTCGGGCGAGCGCCCGATTCAAGGATATGTCGAAGGTGAGTACGTTCGCGTCGGCGCGCCGTTCGCCGGCGCGCTGACGCAGCTTTCGGTCAAGCGCGGCGACCAAGTAACGGCCGGGGCGCCGTTGTTCGCGCTCGAACGCGAAAATGAAGTGGCGGCGCGGCGCCAGGCGGAGCAGCAACTGCAGGCGGCGCAGGCGAGGCTCCAGAACCTGCTGACCGGCAAGCGGCCGCCCGAAGTGGAAACGGTCGCCGAGCAATTGCGCCAGGCGATGGCGACGCGCGACCTGGCGCAAGCCAACCTCACCCGGCAACAAAAGCTCTTCGCCAACGGATTCGTGAGCGCCGCGGTGATCGACGATGCCCGCATGCAGGTCAAGCGCAGCGAAGCCGCCGTCGCCGAATTGCAGGCGGCCGTCACGACAGCGAAACTTCCGGCGCGCACGGACGAGATTCGCGCCGCCGAAGCCGATGCGCAAGCGGCGCGCGAAGCGCTCGCGCAGGCCGATTGGCGGTTGGGCCAGCGGGCGATCGCCTCTCCGGTGACCGGGCGCGTCAACGACACTTACTACGTCACCGGCGATTGGGTCCCCGCCGGGAATCCCGTCGCAAGCCTGCTGCCGGGGTCGAACGTGAAGATCCGGTTCTTCGCGCCTGAACCGGTTCTGGGCCGATTGAAGCCGGGGCAGAGCGTCAACTTTTCCTGCGATGGTTGCGGCGAGCCCATGGCCGCCACGATCACATTCATTTCCGATCGCGCGGAATTTACGCCACCCGTGCTCTACTCGCGCGACAACCGGGCGAAGCTCGTGTTCCTGGTCGAGGCCAAGCCTGCGCCCAAGATCGCCGCGCGCCTCAATCCCGGCCAGCCTGTCGACGTCGTACTTCCGCAATGATCGCGACTGTGGGTGCGATACCGATGTCGTCATCGATGTGCACGGCCTCAACAAGATCATTCGGCCAGAACCATGTCGTCAAGGACCTCTCGCTATCCGTGCGGCGCGGCGAGATCTTCGGCTTCTTGGGACCCAACGGCAGCGGCAAGACCACGTCCATTCGCATGCTGTGCGGCCTGCTCACGCCCGACAGTGGCGAGGGCCGTTGCCTGGGATTCGACATCGTCCGCGAAGCGAAGTCGATCAAGCGCGAAGTCGGCTACATGACGCAGCGCTTCTCGTTCTGGGACGACCTCACGATCCGCGAAAACCTGAACTTCGTCGCGCGAATGTACGGGATGAAGGATGCGCGTCCCAAGGTCGACGATGCGCTAGCCCATCTCGGCCTGACGCCGCGCGCGGATCAGCTCGCCGGCACGCTGTCCGGCGGCTGGAAGCAGCGGTTGGCACTTGCCGCGTGCCTGCTGCACGACCCGAAACTGCTGCTGCTGGACGAGCCCACCGCGGGCGTGGACCCGAAGGCGCGCCGCGATTTCTGGGAGGAGCTGCACGCGCTGGCTGCGAAGGGCATCACGGTGCTGGTGAGCACGCATTACATGGATGAAGCCGAACGCTGCCACAAGCTGGGCTACATTCTCAACGGCCAACTGCTGGTCCAGGGCACCGCGCGCGAAGTGGTCGACGAGCCAGTCGCTGACCACGTGGTCCGTTACCGGCGACGATCTTCCCGCATTGGCGGAACGGCTGCGCGCGACGCCGGCCGTTGAGCAAGTCGCGGCATTCGGCACGGCGTTGCACGTGACGGGCTCCGACCGCGAGCGGCTGCGCTCCGATCTCGCACGGTTCATGGCCGAACCCGGTCGTGCGTGGGCTGAAGTCGAGCCCGGCCTGGAAGATGTGTTCATCCACCTGATGGGCGACGCGGGCGAGAAGCCCGTGGCGAGAATGCCGGCCATGAACGCCTGGTTCTCCTGGTCGCGCTGGCTGGGCATTGTCGCCAAGGAATTCATCCAGTTGAAACGCGACCGGCTGACGTTCGGCATGATCGTCGGCATTCCGGTCATCCAGCTCACGCTGTTCGGTTACGCGATCAACTCGGATCCCAAGCATCTGCCCACAGCCCTGCTCGATTCCGACCGCAGCGAATTCTCGCGCAGCATCCTGGCGAGCCTGTCCAACAGCGACTATTTCACGCTGGTTCGCGAAGCCGCCGACGAACGCGACGCCGAGCACATGCTCGCCACGGGTGCGGTGCAGTTCGTGGTCACGATTCCCGCGGACTTCTCGCGCCGCCTCGTGCGCGGCGAACGCCCCGCGCTGCTGGTGGAGGCTGACGCGACCGACCCCGCGGCCACGGGCAACGCGATCGCGGCGCTCAATCAGCTCGCGCAATCCGCGCTCGCGCACGACCTGACCGGGCCGCTGGCGCCGCTCGCCGCGCAACCCGGCGCATTCGAGGTGCGCATTCATGCGCTCTACAATCCCGAGGCGGTAACGCAATACAACATCGTTCCCGGCCTCATGGGCGTGATCCTGACGATGACGATGGTGATGATGACGGGGCTGGCGATCACGCGCGAGCGCGAGCGCGGCACGATGGAGAACCTGCTCGCCACCCCAGCGACCGCACTGGAGGTGATGACCGGCAAGATCGTCCCGTACGTCCTGATCGGGCTGGTTCAGGTGACGATCATCCTGATCCTCGCGCGTCTGCTGTTCGGCGTGCCGATGATGGGGAACCTCTTTCTGCTCTACTGTGCGGTGTTGCTCTTCATCGCCGCCAACCTGACGCTGGGCCTCACGTTCTCGTCGCTCGCCCGCAACCAGCTTCAGGCCATGCAGATGACGTTTTTCTTCTTCCTACCGTCGATGCTGTTGTCCGGATTCATGTTCCCGTTCCGCGGCATGCCGGGCTGGGCACAGACGATCGGCGAGGTGCTGCCGCTGACGCATTTCCTGCGCATCGTGCGTGGCATCCTGTTGAAGGGCAATGCCCTTGGCGAGATCGTGCCCGAGGCGTGGCCGCTCCTCGTGTTCATGCTGGTCGTGATGCTGCTGGGGCTGCGCGCGTTCCGCAACACGCTCGATTAGTGGAGTGCGATCGCGAGGCCGAGGGGAATAAAGACCACGGCCATCACGTTGCCGATCAGCACGATCGACGCAACCTTCGCCGGCTCCTGCTTGAACTGTTCGGCCACCATGAAATTGAGCACCGCGGGCGGCAGCGAGCCGAAGATGATCAGCAGGCCCCGCTGCATGGAATCGAGGCCCAGCGCCGGACCAAGAAGCGCCGCAATCGCGATTCCCGTCAGCGGGCATACCAACCCGCCTACCACGCCCAGGCGCCAGTCGTCCCACCGCACCTCGTAGAGCCGCACGCCCAGCGAGAGCAGCATCATCGGGATCAGCGCATCGCCGACCATCTTGATCGCGATCGATCCCCACTCAGGCATCGGCGGATGCGTCAGCGCGAAGACAAAGCCCAGGACAGTCGACCACACCATCGGATTGCGCAACAGATTCCCGAAGCGCGCGCGGTGGTCGATCATCCACGTGCCGAGCGTGAACTGGAGCAGGTTCGAGATCGTGAACATCGCCACCATCGCCGAAAATCCCGGCGCGCCGTAGGCAAGCACGGCGAGCGGCAGGCCGATGTTGCCGCAATTGTTGAACATCATCGGCGGCACGAACGTGCGGTAGTCGACGTGGAGCAATCGCGCGAACGGCCACGCGAGCAGGCCGGAACCGAGCACGATGCCGATGCCCGCCAGCATCAGCGGCACGTTTTCGGCAATATTGAAGTCCTTGCTTGCCAGCGCCGAAAAGATCAGCGCCGGGGCAAGAATGGTCATGCTGATCCGATTGACCATGGCCATGTCCGGCTTCACGCGCCGCGCGTAGAAATAGCCGACGAGCACGATCAAGAAGACCGGCAGGATGATGCCGAGAATTCTCGCAAACACTCAGAGAATGTATCGGGAGAGGTTGTCGTCGCCGGCGATCCCGGCGAGCGTCGCGTCGACGAATCCGGCGTCGATGGTGATCGTGTCCCCGGTCCGGCGCGCCGCATGGAAGGACACATCGTCCAGGAGTCGCTCCATCACCGTGTAGAGGCGGCGGGCGCCGATGTTCTCCTGCTTCTCGTTCACCGCGAAGGCGATTTCGGCCAACCGGCGCACCCCTTCGGGACGGAACTCGAGGTGGACCTGCTCCGTTTCCAGCAGCGCGGCATATTGGCGAGTCAGGCACGCGTCCGTCGCGGTGAGGATCTGCTCGAAATCCGAGACCGACAATGAGCTGAGCTCGACGCGGATCGGGAAGCGGCCCTGCATCTCGGGAATGAGGTCGGAAGGCTTTGACAGGTGGAACGCGCCCGACGCGATAAACAGGATATGGTCGGTCTTGACCATGCCGTATTTCGTCGCCACCGTGGTGCCCTCGACCAGCGGCAGGAGGTCGCGCTGCACTCCTTGCCGGGAGACGTCGGCCCCATGCATTTCCGAGCGCGACGCGATCTTGTCGATTTCGTCCAGGAATACGATGCCGTTCTGCTCGGCGGCAGCGAGCGCCTTGGCTTTGACGTCATCGTCGTTGAGCAGGCGCGCGGCTTCCTCGTCGGTGAGTAGTTTCATCGCCTCGGCAACGGTCGTCTTGAGGTGCTTGCGCCGCCCAGCGCCGCCCATTTGCTGGAACATGCCCTGGATCTGGCTCGTCAGCTCCTCCATCCCGGGCGGCGCCATGATCTCCATCTGCGGAGCAAGGACCGAGAGCTCGATTTCCACTTCGCGGTCGTCGAGCGAACCTTCGCGCAGCATCTTGCGGAATTTCTGGCGCGTGCCCGAGTCCACGGGTTTCATGTCGGTGAAGTTGACTTCCCTGACCGGCGGCAACAGCACGTCGAGCAGGCGCTCCTCGGCCGCGTCGGCGGCGTGGCCGCGAACCTTGCGCGTCTCGGTTTCGCGAGTTTCCTTGATCGCGACTTCCACGAGGTCGCGAATGATCGTGTCCACGTCGCGCCCGACGTAGCCGACCTCGGTGAACTTGGTTGCCTCCACCTTGACGAACGGCGCGTCGGCGAGCCGGGCCAGGCGGCGCGCGATTTCCGTCTTGCCCACGCCGGTCGGTCCGATCATCAGGATGTTCTTCGGCGTGATCTCGTGCCGCAACGGCTCCGGCACCTGTTGCCGGCGCCAGCGATTGCGCAGCGCGATCGCGACCGCGCGCTTGGCCGCCTCCTGCCCGACGATGTGCTTGTCGAGTTCGGAGACGATTTCCTCGGGAGTCATGTGCGACGACATCGGACGGCTCGCGCGGGCGGAAGAACCAGGGTGCCGCCCGGACAGGACGGCCGCGGAATTGTACCGCGCCACGGGATTCCGTCGCGCCTTTGCGACGATCTGCCATCCACTCGCTGGCCGCCGCGGTCTCGTTCACTTATGATGCGGGTGCGACAAATACCATTGCACACGGAGCGCATGGATACAGTTTATCGATGGATGGCCATTGCCGCGGCGTCGGCGTTGCTGACCGCGTGTGCGACGGAATCGTCGAGCCCGGCGGCTGCCGACCAGGTCGGAAATTTGGAGGCGCCCCTTCGCGGTGTCGGCAGCGGAGCTACCGGCAAGGTCATCGTCGTCGACAACGGCAAGGGTGTGACGCTGACGCTGGATGTCGCCAACCTGGTGCAAGGCACCTATCGTCTCGCGTTCCATGCCAATCCCAATTGCAGTTCACCGAACGGCGAATCGGCGGGGCCGGTTTGGGGACCGGCCGATTCGGCCAACGCCCCCGGCGAATTGATTCCGGTCGCGTATGCGGGGATAGCCGGGAGCATTTCGTTTTCCGCGCGCATTCCCGGCGTGCACGTCGACAGGGAGCCGACGCTGCGCGGCCGGAGCATCGTCCTGCATGCCGGACCCTTTGTTGACAGTCCGCTTGCCGGCATGTCCAACAACTACATTGCCTGCGGCGTGTTCGAAAAGTTGGGACCAGGGCTTATCGAACGCTTGACCCGGTAGAACGCAAAGAAGGACGGACCGTCAATGGGCTTTCTCGCCGACAAGAAAATCCTCATCACCGGCGTGCTGTCGAACCGCTCGATCGCCTACGGCGTAGCGCGCGCATGCCAGCGCGAGGGTGCGACGCTCGCATTCACGTACGTCAACGACGACCTGAAGGACCGGGTCGTGAAGCTCGCAGCCGATTTCGGCGCCTGTCCGGTGCTCCCCTGCGACGTGGCGTCGGACGAACAGATCGACTCGCTCTTCGCCACTCTGGAAGTCGAATGGGGGACGCTCGACGGCCTGCTGCATTCGATCGCGTTCGCGCCGCGCGAGGCATTGGCGGGCGACTTCCTGGACAGCCTGTCGCGCGGCGCATTCGCAACGGCGCACGACATATCGAGTTACAGCTTCGCCGCGCTGGCCAAAGGCGCGCGTTCATTGATGCGCGGGCATGCGAGCTCGCTGCTCACACTCACGTACCTGGGCTCCACGCGGGTGCTCGAAAACTACAACGTGATGGGCCTGGCGAAGGCCAGCCTCGAGGCCAATGTCCGCTACCTGGCGTCGTGCCTCGGCCCCGAGCAGATTCGCGTAAACGGCATTTCGGCGGGCCCCATCAAGACGCTGGCCGCCGCCGGCATCGGCGGCTTTTCGAAAATCCTGCGCTTTGTCGAACGCACTTCGCCGCTGCGCCGGAACGTGACGACCGACGAGGTGGGCAACGTCGCTGCATTCCTGCTCTCCGACCTGGCCAGCGCCGTCACGGGAGAGATCACGTTCGTCGATTGCGGCTTCTCGACGGTCGCGGCCGGAATGACCGAAGAGTGAGTGCGAAGCGAGAGCGAGGGTGAACTGAGCGGACCGAACGTGAAGGGGAGCGCGCGCCGATTCGACGCCGTGATCGTTGGCGGCGGCCACAACGGCCTCACATGTGCCGCGTATCTCGCCGGCGCCGGACTGTCCGTATGCATCGTCGAGCGTCGCGCGGTGCTGGGCGGCGCCGCGGTCACCGAGGAATTCCATCCGGGCTTCCGCAATTCCACGGCCAGCTACACGGTGAGCCTGCTCGACCCGCAAGTCATCCGCGACCTGCGTCTCGCCGAACACGGGCTGTCGATCAGCGAGCGGCCCTTCGCGAATTTCCTGCCGCTGCCGGATGGACAGTATCTCAAGGTGGGCGGGGGGCTGTCCGCCACGCAGTCGGAGGTCGCGAAATTCTCGCGCGCCGATGCGATTGCGCTTCCGTCGTATTACGCGATGCTGGAACGCGTGGCCGCGGCGCTGCGAGAGATCCTGGGCGTCACGCCGCCCAACGTCGGGTCCGGAAGCAAACAGGACATCGCAGCGATCGTCGAATTGTTCAAGGTCAGCAAGCGCTTTCGTGCGCATGTCCTTGCCGGAACGCCGCGACGTCCTGGATTTGTTCACCAAGAGCGCCGGCGACGTGCTCGACCGCTGGTTCGAGAGCGCGCCGATCAAGGCGGCGTTCGGCTTCGATGCGGTAGTAGGCAATTTCGCCAGTCCGTATTCGCAAGGGTCGGCGTACGTTCTGCTGCATCACGTCTTCGGCGAAGTGAACGGCAAGCCGGGCCAGTGGGGCCATGCGCGGGGCGGCATGGGGGCCATTACGCAGGCGATGGCGAAGGAGTGCGCCGCGCGCGGCGTCGAACTGCGGACGAATGCCGCCGGTGGCGCGGGTGATCGTCAAGGCCGGCCGCGCGGCGGGCGTCGAACTCGCGGACGGCACGGTGATCGAAGGTGCGCGCATCGTCGCCAACGTGAATCCGAAACTCCTGTTCGAGCGCCTCGTCGACCCTGAGCACGTGGACGCCGACTTTCGCGCGCGCATCGCCGCGTATCGCTGCGGTTCCGGAACGTTCCGCATGAACGTCGCGCTTTCCGAATTGCCGGACTTCGCGGCGTTGCCGGGGAAGGGCGCGCAACTGCACCACAGCAGCGGAATTATCATGGCGCCGTCGCTCGCGTACATGGAGCGCGCCTACTTCGACGCGCGCACGGAGGGCTGGTCGCGGCAGCCGATCGTCGAGATGCTGATTCCTTCGACCGTCGACGACACGCTGGCGCCGCCGGGAATGCACGTCGCGAGCCTCTTCTGCCAGCACGCCAATCCGCGCCTCGAGGACGTCCTCCCGGGGCGCACGTGGGACGACTTCCGCGATGAAGTCGCGGACGTCATGATCGACACGGTCAACGGATTCGCGCCTAACTTCCGCGCGAGCGTCCTCGCGCGGCGCATTCTCACGCCGCTCGACCTCGAGCGCGAATTCGGGCTTGATCGGCGGCGACATCTTTCACGGCGCGCTGTCGCTCGACCAGCTCTTCTCGGCGCGGCCGGTGCTGGGTCACGCCAATTACCGGATGCCGGTGCGCGGCCTCTATCTTTGTGGCGCCGGCGCGCATCCTGGGGGCGGCGTGACGGGCATTCCCGGGCGCAACGCCGCGCGCGAGATCCTGCGCGACGTGAAGCGCAAGCGCTTCTGACCGAGGAAGGTCTTCCACATGCGAACACTGGATCAACTCTTCGCAAACAACCGCGCCTGGTCCGAGCGCATCCGCAGGATCAATCCGGAATTCTTCCAGAGCCTCGCGCGACAGCAAAAGCCGCGCTTTCTCTGGATCGGATGCGCCGACAGCCGCGTGCCGGCCAACGAAATCGTGGGCCTGCTGCCGGGCGAGCTGTTCGTCCATCGCAACGTCGCCAACGTCGTCGTGCACACCGACTTGAACTGCCTGTCGGTGATGCAGTTCGCCGTCGAGGTGCTGAGGGTCGAGCACATCATCGTCTGCGGCCACTACGGCTGCAGCGGCGTGGCTGCGGCGCTGCACGAACCAGCGCGTGGGCCTCGCCGACAACTGGCTGCGGCACGTGCAGGACGTGCATGTCGAAGCACGACGCCAAGGTGGCAGGGCTGGCGGAACTGCCGCGGCGGATCGACCGCCTGTGCGAGCTCAATGTGATCGAGCAGGTTGCCAACGTGTGCCAGACCACGATCGTGCGGGACGCGTGGGACCGCGGGCAGGAGCTTTCGGTGCATGGCTGGGTCTACGGTCTCGAGGACGGGTTGGTTCGCGACCTGGGCACTACGGCCTCGAATGCGGGGGAAATGGCCACTGCAACGAAGGCGGCGCTGGCCGCGCTTTAGGAAACGCGGAAGCCGAAGCTGTCGTGAATTCTCTTGCATCACCCGAACTGCAGGCCGCCTTCGATCGTGAGCGCAAGGAAGCTCGCACGCGCAAACCGGCCGACGCCGCCGCGGCGCGAACCCAGACCGTGCGGATGTATGGCAGGCTGGCAGCGCTACAGCGAGACGTCATCGCACGCGAAAAGGTCGACCTTGCCTGCGAGCGCGGATGCAGCTATTGCTGCCATTTGCGCGTTGAGATTCGTCCGCACGACGCGTTCGTGCTGGCGCACCACATTCAAACTCTCAGCGTCGAACAGCGCGCACGTGCAATGGCGCGCATCGAGGAGAATTTGACGCGCATCGCGCCGCTCACGCCGGAACAGCACATCCGCGCCAACATACCCTGTGCCTTCCTCGAGGAAGGTGTCTGCACAGTCTACGAAGCACGCCCCGCAACCTGTCGCAAATACTATTCGGTGTCGGTGGAGACGTGCCGCAATTCGTTCAACGACCCCTCTGCGCCCTTGTCGGGAGAAATCGAGCACGAGCAGGTGCGCCTGGCCGGCAACGCGGTTGCGCTCGGCTATGCGAAGGGGCTGGAAGACGCCGGGTACGATGCCACGCTGTACGAACTGCATTACGCCGTGCACAACGCGCTGACCAATCCCAAGGCAGAAAGACGCCATCGCGACGGCAAACGGCCGTTTGTCTAGCGGAACGTCGTCGGATTCGCTCGTGGAACGAAACGCCGAGAGTGACCGGGGTGGCGGCCACAACGCAAATCCGGCTGGAGTTCCCTTGAATTGATCTGGGTCAAGATGACCGGGGTTGCCCTGACCGAATGCTTGACGGCCGCAAGATCTGGTCCTAGGCTCGACGCAAACTACTACATCTGGTGGTTACTGACCACCTGCTGCTCTCGCCTGAGGGAGGGGACCCCATGTTACCGGACCCGTTGTCCATGGCTCGCGAAATGCCGACACGCCGGTCAACGGCGGCCGAGGAGCCGCCGTCGTTACCGGCGCAGGTGGTCAAGCGCGATGGCGAGCACGCGCCATTCGATCTCACGAAAATTGCGTCGGCCATGACGCGTGCCGGCGCCGCGACCGGCGAGTTCGACGCCGCCGAGGCCGCAAAACTCGCCGATGCGGTGGGGCGGGTGCTCGCACATCGCCATGCCGGCGGCGTTCCCGGCATCGAGACCGTTCAGGATTGCGTCGAGCACACGCTCGCCGCGGCGGGCTGGTTTCACACCGCGCGCGCGTACATCGTCTACCGGGACCGGCACGAGAGGCTGCGTGCCGATAGCAGGACGCTCGTCGATGTCGCGGCTTCGGTCGACGAATACCTGGAGCAGAAGGACTGGCGCGTGAACGCCAACGCGAACCAGGGCTACTCACTGGGGGGGCTGATCCTCAACGTGTCGGGCAAGGTCGTCGCCAACTATTGGCTTTCGCACGTGTACGCGCCGGAGATCGGCCGCGCGCACCGGGAAGGCGACCTCCATATCCACGACCTCGACATGCTGGCGGGCTATTGCGCCGGCTGGTCGCTGCGGCAGTTGCTGCACGAGGGCCTGAACGGGGTTCCCGGCAAGGTCGAGGCGGGACCGCCGAAGCACATGTCCAGCGCGGTCGGACAGATCGTCAACTTCCTGGGCACGCTGCAGAACGAATGGGCGGGCGCGCAGGCCTTCAGTTCGTTCGACACCTACATGGCGCCATTCGCGCGCAATGACCGGATGGCATTCGATGCGGTGAAGCAGTGCATCCAGGAATTGATCTACAACCTCAACGTGCCGTCGCGCTGGGGCACGCAGACGCCGTTCACAAACCTCACCTTCGACTGGGTCTGCCCGGAAGATCTGCGCGAACAGATTCCGGTGATCGCGGGCGTCGAAATGCCTTTCTGCTACGGCGAGCTTGCAGCCCGAGATGGACATGATCAACCGCGCCTACATCGAGGTGATGACGGAAGGCGACGCTAAAGGCCGCGTTTTCACATTCCCGATCCCGACGTACAACATCACGCCCGATTTCGACTGGGACCATCCCAACAGCGAGGCGCTGTTCGGAATGACGGCGAAATACGGGCTGCCGTACTTCCAGAATTTCCTGAATTCCGAACTGAAGCCCAACATGATCCGGTCGATGTGCTGCCGCCTGCAGCTCGACTTGCGCGAACTGCTGAAGCGCGGCAACGGGCTCTTCGGCTCCGCGGAGCAGACCGGTTCGCTGGGTGTCGTGACAATCAACTGCGCGCGGCTGGGCTATCTGTACTCGAACGACGAGATCGGGCTGTACGAGCGCATTGACGAGCTGCTTGGTTTCGCGAAGGACAGCCTCGAAGTGAAGCGCAAGGTCATCCAGCGCCTGATCGACCAGGGCCTCTTTCCCTACACGAAGCGCTACCTCGGCACGCTGCGAAACCATTTTTCCACGATAGGCGTCAATGGCGTCAATGAAATGGTGCGCAATTTCACCTGCGACAACGACGACATCACCACGGCCGGCGGACATGCGTTCGCGGTGCGCCTGCTGGACCATCTGCGCGGCCGCATCGTCGCGTTCCAGGAAGAGACGGGCCACATGTACAACCTCGAAGCCACGCCCGCCGAAGGCACGACGTACCGCTTCGCGAAGGAGGACCGCAAGCGCTGGCCCGACATCCTGCAGGCTGGCACGCCGGAAACGCCTTACTACACGAACTCGTCGCAGCTGCCCGTCGGCTTTACCGACGACCCGTTCGAGGCGCTCAGCCGGCAGGAGGAACTGCAGACCAAATACACGGGCGGCACCGTGCTGCACCTGTACATGAGCGAGAAGCTGAGTTCTCCCGCGGCCTGCAAGGCGCTGGTGCGGCGCTCGCTCGAGCGATTCCGGCTGCCGTACATCACGATCACGCCGACGTTCTCGATCTGCCCGAAGCATGGTTATCTCGCGGGGGAGCAGGAATTCTGTCCGAAATGCGATGAAGAAAAGCTGGCAGAGAAACTGCCGCCAGCTCGCGGCCTGACGTACAACAGGAACGGAGAAGCGATGAACGTGATGACCGAAGTTCGGCAACTCGACAATCCCGTGCTGACCGCCGACGAACGCCAGCGTTGCGAGGTCTGGACGAGAGTGATGGGCTACCACCGCCCGGTTGCGTCCTTCAATGTGGGCAAGAAGGGCGAACACCGCGAGCGTCGCTTCTTCCGCGAGGAACGCGCGCGACCCCACCTATAGCCGCCTTCACGGCGAGTCGGAACGTGATGGTGGACGGTGACGCCTGGCCAACCACCAGGACCCCAGCGGCAACGCGGAGCCTGCGCGTCGGCGGCTTCGTGCCGTTCACGACGACGGATTACCCGGACGCGCTCGCGGCAGTCGTCTTCTGCCAGGGGTGCCCGTGGCAATGCGCGTATTGCCACAATCCACACCTCGTTCCCTCGCGCAGGCGATGACGAACGGGACTTCGGCCGGATTGTCGAGTGGCTCGCCAAGCGGCGAGGCTTGCTCGATGCCGTCGTGTTTTCGGGGGGCGAGCCGACGGCGCAGGCTGCGCTAGACGATGCGATCGACGAGGTGCGCGCGCTCGGGTTTGCGGCCGGTCTGCATACAGGTGGTGCCTATCCGCGGCGCCTCGCTCGGGTCTTGCCGCACGTCAATTGGGTGGGCCTGGACGTCAAGGCGTCGGCCGCCGACTACGCATCGGTTACCGGCGTTGCGGGCAGCGGCGACGCCGCGCTCGCGAGTCTCGATCTGGTGTGCGCGTCCGGCATTGCGTACGAAGTGCGGACAACCGTCCATCCGGACGTCACTTCGCCCGACGTCATGGAGCGGCTTGCGCGCGAACTCGCTGCACGCGGCATCACGCGCTGGATCCTGCAGCCGTTTCGCCCGACAGGTTGCGCCAACACGGCGCTGGTCGCCGCGGCGCCGGCGGGCGTCACCATCGATGGCGCGCTGTTGGCGCGTCTGTCGGCGCACGTACCCGGCATCGAGGTACGTGCATAGGTTCACCAGCGGGAGTGTGCCAGCCGCGCGCCTCTAGGGTTTGACGAACCGAAGCGCGAATTTATCCGTTGGAATTTTCGCGTCGCCGGAGGAATCCTCGCGGGTATCGGCGGGGTCGCGCAGGAAATTGCCTTCAGCCTCGAGAACGAAACCCGCCTTTTTCACCTCGGCGAGAACGATGGCTTCATCGATGCGATGCAGCGTCTTGCCAACGGAGATGTCGGCGCCGGCTTTGGCGGAGTGATCGATCACGACGAAATGCCCTCCGGACTTCAAAGCAGCAAACAGACTTTGGTTCATCTTGGCGCGGTCGACCGGAAGATAAGTGATGTCGTGGTAATTGAGGACGAGCGTGATGAGATCGAGCTTTCCCGCCTGATCGGGCACCGGATCCTCGAACGGGCGTATCACGATGACGAGATTGGCCTGAGGTTGATCGCTCAAGCGTTTGGCAAGCGCCGCACCCGGTTGCTGCCGCTGCGCCCACACTTTTCCCGTCGGGCCGACGGCGAGCGCCAGCAGTTGCGACGTGTAGCCCGCGCCTGCGGAAACGTCGAGCACCTGCATGCCCGGCTTCACTTGCGCGAAGGCAAGGAACTCGGAGGGATGACGCGCCGCGTCCATGCGCCGATCCTGGTCCGTCCGGATCGGGCTCTCGATGGCCGTCCGGTTGCGCTCGGCAGCGGGGAGCGGGTCCCCGCCTGGCGTGGACGCGCAGCCGGCCAGTGAGCAGATTATGCCGACGACAAGGAAGGCCCAGCCTTCCGAAATCCCGGGCGCTAGGTCGCGTTGGCGAATGGGCATTGTCGGATCCGTTGAGAGTGTGCGGAGGGAAAGGATTGCCTTCATCGGCGCTCGGGCGGCTCCAATTTTCTTTGCGATCACGCTTGCGCCAAGCGCGCTTCGGCCGCCGCGAGCATCGCCCTGAAACGTGAATGATCGCGAATGGAATCGAGATCCGGATCGGTCCGGACCCAGTTGAGGACCTCGATCGGCATGCTTTCGAATCGCGGACCGAGCATATCGAGCGCGGCATCCACGTCGCCCAGATCGGTGATCAGCGTGCACGCGAAGTTGTAGCGCAGGTTCGCGTTGTCCGGATCGAGCAGCAGCGCGCGTTCTGCCCATGCCTTCGCGCGTTCCGCCTCGCCGAGCGCGGCCAGCGCCCCGACGGCGAAGCCTAATGCCGATCCATTGTCGGGTTCGGCGGCAACAATCCTCTCGCAACGCTCGAGGGCCCGTCGCGCCACTCGCCGTGCGCCCTCCTTGTCACCGATCGCGTTGTGGCAGCTGACGAGCATGCCGGCCGAGGAATATTCCGTTTCCACGCTCGAGGCCGCCTTTTCGAAGTGGAAAATCGCCTTGTCGAACTGGCGCGTGAGGTAGTAGAAGCGTCCCGCTGCGCCGTTCACCTCGTAGGACTCGGGATCCAGGCGTAGGGCCAGTCTCGATTTCGCGCAGCGCCTCGTCGAAACGGTTCTGTTGCGCCAGGACGCGGGCCTTCGCGGCGTGTGCCTCCGCCAGGTTCCCGTCAAGCTCGATGGCCCGTTCGGCCGCGGCCAGGCCATCGTCGCCCTCCCTGCCGAAGAAAAAGCGCAAGTTGATCTGCGCGCTGGCCATCAGCGCCCATGGTCCCGCATAGTTCGGGTCGATCTCGGTGGCGCGTTGGCAAAGGCGGATGATCGCTTCGCTGCGGCGGGCATTGCCGAAGTTACCGGTGATACTGTATTGGCGCGCCATCAGATAGAGCTTGTAGGCTTCGGGATCGGTCGTCCCGCGTTGCTCGATCGCTTTTTTTTCCTCGGGCAGGAGCTTCAGCTTCAAGGCCGCGACGATCGCCTGCGAGATTTCGTCCTGCAACGCGAAAATGTCGTTCAAGTCGCGGTCGTAGCGCTCGGCCCAGATGTGGCCGCCCGTCGCGCCATCGATGAGCTGAGCGGTGATCCGGACACGGCCGCCCGCCTTGCGCACGCTGCCCTCGAGCAGGTGGCTCACCTTGAGCTGTCGCGCGATCTGTGGCGCATCGACGTGCTTGCCCTTGAACGTGAAGGCGGTATTTCGCGCGGCGACCCAGAGCGCGGAAACCTTGGAGAGGTCCGTGATGATGTCCTCGCTGATGCCGTCCGAGAAGTATTCCTGCTCGGGATCGCCGCTCATGTTGGCGAACGGGAGGACGCAGATGGCGAGACGTCTCGTGTCCGTCCCGGACTTCCTGTCTTCGTTATGGACGGCCGGATGCACGGCAAAGACACGTACCGGACGCTCGATGTTCTTCACCGTGTGCTCGCCCAGGTCCTCGAATGCGCACGCCGCCTTTCCCGCCACCTGATCGCGTACCGTGCGCGAGACCGCGACGCCGCCCACCGGCGCCAACGTCTGCAGCCGCGCGGCGACGTTGACGCCTTCGCCGTAGATGTCGTCGCCTTCGACGATGACCTCGCCAAGATTGATGCCTATCCGGTAGCGAAGGCGCGTTGCTTCGGCGCGCTCGGGTTCGGCGCGCGCCGTCGCCTCCTGGATGGACAGCGCGCATTTGACCGCCGCGACGACGCTCCCGAATTCGACCAGCGCGCCATCGCCCATGAGCTTGACGACGCGCCCGCCCTCTGCGGCGACGCAGGGCTCGAAGATTTGGCTCCGGTTGACCTTCAGCCGCTCGTGCGTCCCGGCCTCGTCGTCCTCCATCAAGCCGCTGTAGCCGGCGACGTCGGCTGAAAGTATCGCGGTCAGTCTGCGCTGCATCGGACGGCTTTCGAACCTCGGTCTGCCACCTTGCGGACTTCCCCACTGAAACGCTTCGGTCGGAGGAGTTGAAGTATCGGTGGCTTCGACCGTATGGGTCAACCGTCGATCGTGACCGCGCTCGCGCGGCGGCCCTGAATAAAGCCGAAGTCAGCCGATAAGCCGGGTTCTGTTACGGCGCAACGCTAAGCGTGCGCTATGACCGTCATTCGTCTAGGCGCATCGTTGCCGGTGCGCTCGAGCCACCTACCCGCGGACTTACGCGAGCAGCGTCAGTGTCCGCCTACTTGGTGTTGCTCCGGATGGAGGTTGCCGCGTTTCACCCGCTTGCGTTTGACGGCAAGCGACTCGTCTCTGTGGCCCTGTTCCTCGCCTTCATCGGCCGCGCTAACGGCGACTTATAGCGTCTGGGCGTTACCCAGCATCCTGCTCTGCGGAGCCCGGACTTTCCTCCCCCATCACAGTTTTCACGGTGACGGCGGCGACGGTCTGGCTGGCTTCGGGCCGCTAGTGTACAGCGATTTCGCTCGCGAGTGACTCCGGCCGCGCCGCGCGCGCAGTACACTTGGCCCCGCCACGGCGGCCGTGCAAAGGATCGATGACGATGCAAACCGATATTGAAATCGCGCAGCACGCCAAGCTGCTGCCCATCGCCGAGATCGCGGCGCGGCTCGGCATTCCCGATGGCGCCATCGAGCCCTATGGTCGGACCAAGGCCAAAGTCGCGCTCAACTGGCTCGCCGGCTTGGCGGATCGCCCCGACGGCAAGTTGATCCTCGTCTCGGCCATCAGCCCGACGCCCGCCGGCGAGGGCAAGACCACGACGACCGTCGGCTTAGGCGACGCGCTCAACCGCATCGGCAAGAAGGCGGCGATCTGCCTGCGCGAGCCGTCGCTAGGCCCCGTGTTCGGGATGAAGGGTGGCGCCGCCGGAGGCGGCTACGCGCAGGTGGTGCCGATGGAGGACATCAACCTGCATTTCACCGGCGACTTCCACGCGATCGGCGTCGCCAACAACCTCCTCGCCGCGCTGATCGACAATCACATCCATCACGGCAATGCGCTCGGGATCGACGTGCGCCGCATCACCTGGAAGCGCGTCGTCGACATGAACGACCGCGCGCTGCGCGACATCACCGTGGCGCTCGGCGGCCCCGCGAACGGCTATCCGCGGCAGGACGGCTTCGACATCGTGGTCGCCTCCGAGGTGATGGCGATCTTCTGCCTCGCCGAATCGCTTCCTGACTTGAAGGCGCGGTTCGCCAGGATCGTCGTGGGCTACACGCGCGACCAGAAGCCGGTGCATGCCGGCGACCTCGATGCGCACGGTGCGATGACGGTGCTCCTCAAGGATGCGCTCAATCCCAATCTCGTGCAGACGCTGGAGAACAACCCCGCGTTCATCCATGGCGGGCCGTTCGGCAACATCGCGCACGGCTGCAATTCGGTGATCGCGACCAAGGCGGCGTTGAAGCTCGCCGACTATGTCGTGACCGAAGCCGGCTTCGGCGCCGACTTGGGCGCCGAGAAGTTCATCGACATCAAGTGCCGCAAGTCGGGCTTGCGGCCGGACATCGTCGTGCTGGTGGCGACGATGCGCGCGCTCAAGTTCCACGGCGGCGCGGACCTCAAGGAGCTGACGCAGGAAAACCTGCCGGCGCTGGAGAAGGGCATCGCCAACATCGAGCGGCACATCAACAATGTGCGCAACCACTACGGCCTGCCGTGCGTGGTCGCGATCAATCACTTCGCGTCCGATACGGACGCCGAGATCGCGCTCCTCAAGAAGAAGATCGCGCACCACGACGCGCCGGTCGTGGTCGCGAAGCATTGGGCCGACGGCGGCGCCGGCGCACTGGCGCTCGCGCAGACCGTGGTCGACGTCATCGCACGCGTCCCGCCGGATTTTCGCCTGCTCTATGACGACGCCGACACGCTATGGCAGAAGATGGAGAAGATCGCGACGAAGATCTACGGCGCGTCGGAAGTGACCGCCGACAGCAAGGTGCGCGCGCAGATCAGGAAGCTGCAGGCCGAAGGCTACGGACATTACCCGGTGTGCATCGCGAAGACGCAGTATTCGTTCTCGACGGATCCGCTCTTGCGCGGCGCGCCGACGGGACACGTGGTCAACATCCGCGAGGTAAGGCTCGCGGCCGGTGCCGAGTTCGTCGTGATGGTCTGCGGCGACGTCATGACGATGCCGGGGCTGCCTTCGGCGCCGTCGGCGGCGAAGATCGACATCGACGAGACGGCAAGGTCGTCGGACTGTTCTAGGCGCCTCGAGTCCTAAACCACGCGCCAGCGCAGGACCTCACCCGCGCGCAGCGGTACGACCGTGTCGCTGCCGAACGCAAATTCGGCGGGAACCGTCCATGCTTCGCGCGCGAGCGTCACCGTATCCTCGTGCGGCGGCAGCCCGTAGAACTGCGCGCCGAAGCGACTCGCGAAGTCCGGAAGCCGGTCGAGCGCACCGGCGTCCTCGAAGGCCTCCGCATACATTTCCGAAGGGCGGCGTGCGCCGTATAGCAGCCGGCGCACCCGCAGGCGCTTTCCTTGCTGTGCTTCGCGTGGGGCGCCGAATCCGTCCCGAGGAAGAACTTCGCGTCGCCCGATGTCGCTGCGGCAACCAGCGCGTGCCGATGCGTCTCGCGCTTTAGAACGGGCAGGCAAAAATAGTGCGGCTGGATGAAGTTGCCGGCGAACAGCGCGTTGCGGGAGTAGAGCAGATGCTGCGGCGTGATCGTGGCGGCGACGTTGCCTCCGTGCTCGCGCACGAACGCCGCCGCCTCCCGCGTGGTGATGTGCTCGAGGACCACCTTGAGTGCCGGAAAGTCGCGCACGATGCGCGGGAGCAGCGTGTCCACGAATACCCTCTCGCGGTCGAACATGTCGACATCCGGCGTGGTCACTTCGCCGTGCAGCGACAGGACGACACCCTGCTTTTCCATGGCCGCCAACACCGGGTAGACGCGGTCGAGCGCGGTGACGCCGGTATCCGAGTTCGTCGTCGCGCCGGCCGGGTAATACTTCACGGCATGGACGAAGCCTGACGCACTTCGCCAAGGCGATCTCGGCGGGCGGCGTGTTGTCCGTCAGGTAGAGCGTCATCAGCGGCTCGAATCGCGGTTGCGGCCGGAAGCGCCGCCATGATCCGCTCCCGATACGCCCTCGCCGCCGCGACCGTGGCGACGGGCGGCTTCAGGTTTGGCATGACGATTGCACGTCCGAAGACGCGGGCCGTGTGGCCGGCTACGGCGGCCATTTCAGGCCCGTCGCGCAGGTGCAGGTGCCAGTCGTCAGGGCGGGGCAGGGTCAGCGTCGTGCGATTGGGAGGTGGCAAATGGGGTCGAAGTCATCGGAAAGCCTTGTTTTTCCGCGATTATACGGTGCGCGGGACGGCCCGACGGGCGGTCGGCCCCGTGGGCTCGCGGATCCGGGAACGAGGCTGGCTAGCTGGCCTGCCGCGGGCTATAATGCGCAATTTCGTGCGGCCCCCGCAAAAAAGGGCCGGAGCGGCCGCGAACGGTCTCAATCAGCAGCCGCCAATCGCGCATACTTAGGGTGAACGAAGCATGGCAGTCAAAACCGCAACCGCCGTCAAGAAAGTCCGCGAGCTGACCGAAGAGGAAATCCTCAAGGCGCCCGAAAAGGACTACATGAACGAAGCGCAGCTGCTGTTCTTCAAGAAGCAGCTGCTCGAACTGCGCGACCAGCTGCTGCAGAACGCCGACGACACCGGCGAGCACCTGCGCGAAAACGAAGTCACGACCGACCCGTCCGACCGCGCGACGCTCGAAGAGGAATACACGCTCGAACTGCGCACGCGCGATCGCGAGCGCAAGCTCCTGAAGAAGGTCGAGAAGTCGCTGCGCATGATCGACGACGGCTCCTACGGCTGGTGCGAGGAGACGGGCGAGCCGATCGGCGTCCCGCGGCTCATCGCGCGGCCCACGGCCACGCTCTCCCTCGAAGCGCAGGAGCGCCGCGAGCGCGTGCAAAAGCTCTACGGCGACGACTAAAGTCCGCCGCGGCCGGACCAAAATCCGCGACATCCGCAACGGGCGACGCGCCGGTGGCCGGCGCATCGCCGATGTCGCTTACAGGCCGAACGTTCCGCGGTGCGACCAGCCGCCGGCCATGAAAAACAGCATCGGCAGCGACAGCATCACGTTGGTTCGCGACGCCAGGAACGCCGATGCGGCGAGCCTCGGCCTTCTCCTCGTCGGTCGCGGGCTTCATGCCCAGGATCTTCTGCTGGTTGGGCCAGATGAGCGCCCAGACGTTGATCAGCATGATCGTTCCCAGCCAGGCGCCGATGCCGATGCCCGCCATCCCCTTCTGCAGCGTGAACGCGGCGACGAACTGGTTGCCCAGCAATGCGGCGCCGGCGAGCCATGTGACCACGGCGGCCCAGCGGAAGTAGAGGAGCGCGCGCGGCGCAACGTGCTTGGTGATCCCGGCCGCGGTGTTGTCCGCGGCCGCCGCCTTCATTGCGGGGACCTGCACGAAATTGAAGTAATACAGGAGGCCGATCCACATGACGCCGGCCAGGAAATGCAACCATCTCGCAAGATCGGGAACGTAATCCATGGCGGCCTCCGTCAGATCAGAAAGGTCTTGACTACGATATACAGGATCGCGGTCAGGATGACCCCCGAGATGATCGTTCCCCATAGTGAGTCCAGCGGGTTTTTCATCATTCGCCTCCCGTTCGATTGACAAACCTGGTTGACACTTGCTTGACGCGACACAATTTGGTCGACTACTTTGGTTGACTCATTTTAGTTGAAACTTAGTTGACTAAATCGGTCGCCTTTATTCTAGCAAGCCGGACGTCAATACGGCCACGACGATCTCCGAGGCTTCCTTAGGAGCCGCGCCGGCGACAACGCGGCATGCCGGGAGCTTCAGCTTGTAGGAAGCGTATGACGGGAACATAATCAGTCTGTTACGTCCGGAAAACGACAAGCGAATGGCGTTGTTACCCAAACCTCCGCCCAAAAAGCCCGAACCGCGGAAACACGAGTCGAGATCGGCCGATACGCGCGCACCACGACCGCAACCGCGCGCGGTCTCGGCGCGCGAAGTCGCGATCGAGGCCCAGGGCCGGAAATCGGGCGTCAAATCGGTAGGTGCCGAACCCGCCGGGGAAATCACGGTCACCGGCGCCAGCCTGATCGATTGGTCGCCGAGCAATTCGGCGATCGAAGTCGCGCAGACGAATCCCGGCCTGTGCACGGTGCTCGAGAACGCGGCGCTTCTCTACGCGGGTGGCCAGAAGGAACCGGCGCGCACGTTGCTCGAACAAGGCGTGCAGACGGACGACGACGCCAAGATGTCGCCGTTGGCATGGCTCGCGCTGTTCGACGTGCTGCAGCGGATCAACGATCGCGCCGCGTTCGAGAAGGTGGCGCTGCAATATGTCGTGCAGTTCGAACGCTCGGCCCCGGCGTGGGAAGAGGGATTGACGACGACGACGACCGCCAAGGCCATCGCCGGCGGATACATCCCGGTAACGGGTAAGCTCACCGCGGCCAGCTCGTCGCAGCTGGAAGGCTTGAAGCGGGCGATCGCAAAGAAAATCCCGCACGCGCGTCTCGACTTGGCGTCGGTCACCGGCTTCGACGACGCGGGTGCGCGCTTGCTTGCCGAGGCGCTGGCCTATGCGCGCAAGCACCGTTTCGCGCTGACCTTCCAGCGGCCGGAGAAGCTCCAGATCGCGGTGGACGCCGTCGTCAAACACGGCAAGGACGGCGGAGAAGGCGCGTGGCTCCTGTCGCTCGAACTTCTCCAGTTCCAGCACAAACAGGCCGAGTTCGATGACCGTGCAATCGAGTATGCGATCGCGTTCGAGCAATCGCCGCCCTCCTGGGAGCCGCCGCCCGATCCGGAATCGCTGATGGCGGCCGGGCACGCCGCGCCGGCCAATGCGCCGGATGACAGCGCCAACTTCGACGAAACCGCGGAAAGCCTCGTGCTTTGCGGCGTCCTCGCCGGCTCATCGACGGTCCAGCTGGGAAGAATCGCGGAGTTCTCCCAACGCCGCTCCATCGTGCCGGTCGACATGAGCGCAGTCGACCGGATCGACTTCGTCTGCGCCGGCTCGCTGCTCAACGCCATCAATCGCGTCGAGTCCCAGCGCAAGGCCGTCCAGATCGTCGGGGCGTCGCCAATCATCCGCGCGTTGCTGCTGCTCATCGGAATTTCGCCCCGCCATTTCCTGAAGAAGGCACAGTGACGCGTCGGGCCAAAGCGAACCCCCTTTGGTCCGTTTTTGTGTCACCACGAAGTTGACTTCTCATGGAACAGTTTCACGGAACAACCATCTTGTCGGTGCGGCGCGACGGCGCAGTGGCCCTGGGCGGCGACGGACAGGTCACGCTCGGCAACATCGTTATGAAAGCCACCGCGCGCAAAGTGCGACGGCTCTATCACGAACGGGTGCTGGCGGGATTTGCGGGTGCCACCGCGGACGCGTTCACGCTGTTCGAGCGCTTCGAGGCCAAGCTCGAAAAGCACCAGGGCCACTTGACGCGTTCGGCCGTCGAGCTGGCAAAGGACTGGCGATCGGACAGGGTCTTGCGCCGGCTGGAGGCGATGCTGGCCGTCGCTGATGCAACGACGTCGCTGGTGATCACGGGGACAGGCGATGTCCTCGAGCCGGAATACGGCATCGTCGCGATCGGCTCGGGCGGCCCCTACGCACAAGCGGCAGCGCGCGCGCTGCTCGAGCATTCGTCGTTGTCGGCCGAGCAGATCGTCAAGCAGGCGCTGACGATCGCCGGCGACCTGTGCATCTACACCAACCAGCAGCACGTGATCGAAGTGTTGCCCGCGCCATGAGCCGTTATCAATTCGACGTGGTCGTCGCGGGTGCCGGACTGGTGGGCCTTGCGCTCGCACCGGCGCTGGCGCGCAGCGGTCTCCACGTTGCGCTGGTCGATCGCGCACCGGTCGCCGCACCCGAGTTCGACCCGGACACCTGGGACGCGCGGATTTTCGCGATCAGCCCCGGCAGCGCCACGTTCCTGCGCTCGCTGGGGGCGTGGCAGATGCTCCCGTCCGAGCGCATCGTGCCCATCGAGGCGATGCACGTCGCGGGTGACGCGGGTGCGACGATGGAATTTTCCGCCTACGAAATGGGCGAACGCGCGCTCGCGTGGATCGTCGAGGAACGCGAACTACGCGCGGCGCTCCTTCCGCTTGCGTTCGAGGCCGGCGTCGACGTCATCGGCGGCGCCGCGTTTTCCTCGCTGGATTGGACCGCGGATGCGGGCACGCTCACGCTGTCCGAAGCGGGCGGACCGGCGCGGGCGCTGTCGGCGAAGCTGATCGTCGGTGCCGATGGCGTGCGCTCGTGGATCCGCGAAGCGGCGGGCATTGCGGGTGAGCCGCGGCCCTACGGACAAACCGCGGTGGTCGCCAATTTCGCTTGTGAACACGCGCATCACGGGATCGCGAGACAATGGTTTCGCACCGACGGCGGAGTCCTCGCCTGGCTGCCGCTGCCGGGCCGGCGCATGTCGATGGTGTGGTCCGCCCCTGACGCCTTGGCGGCCGAATTGCGCACACAAGCGTCCGTCGCGCTGGCCGAGCGCGTTGCCGACGCCGGTGGGCGAGCGCTCGGCGCGCTCACGCCCATCACCGCCTCGGCGTCGTTTCCACTGGCCTTCCTCAAGCTTCCCGCGACGATCGCGCATCGCCTGGCCTTGGTCGGCGACGCCGCGCACGGCGTCCACCCGCTGGCCGGGCAGGGGGTCAACCTGGGGTTCGGCGATGTCGAGGCGCTGGCGGGCGTCCTGGCCGAGCGCGGACCGGTGCACGACGCCGGGGCATCGATATTGCTTGAACGATTTGCGCGGCGGCGGGCCGAGCCGGTCCTGGCCATGCAAGCGGTCACGGACGGCTTGGCGCGGTTGTTCGGGCCGGCCACCCCCTGGCTCAAAACGTTGCGAAATGCCGGGCTGACAGCCGTTGATCGGCTCCCGGTCCTGAAACGGGCGCTCGCGCAACCTGCGTTACGTTAGACTGTCCAAAGCCCGCTGACGAAATTGTGCAAGACCCTATAACTGCTGGAGAAACCATGATTTCCATGATCTTTTACCTGCTCCGAACGCGACTCGCAGTTGCTGTCGGGATAGCTTCCCTGGCACTGACCTGGGCTGCGATGCCAGCGCTGGCGGCGAGCGCAACCGATCCGGCCGCCCCTCCGCCCGAGGCGGCCGCCATCCGGAAGACGCTCGAACAGAAATTCCCGGGTGCGAGCGTCGGCGTGATAACGCGGAGCCCGTATTTCGGCCTCTTCGAGGTGCAGCTCGACAGCCAGATGATCTACACCGACGCCAAGGCGAAATTCGTCATCGTCGGCTCGGTCTACGACGCGGACAGCAAGGTCAACCTGACCGAGAAGCGGATGCGCAAGGTGAATCGCGTGGATATCGCGACTTTGCCGCTCGACTTGGCCTTCAAGCGCGTCAAGGGCAACGGCGAGCGCACGCTTGTCATTTTCTCCGACGCCGATTGTCCGTTCTGCGCCAAGCTCGAGAACGAGCTGAAGCCGGTCACCAATGTGACGATCTACACGTTTCTCTACCCGATCGACCAGTTGCACCCTGATTCGGCGCGCAAGTCCAGGATCATCTGGTGCTCGGACGACAAGGTGAAGTCGTGGGACGCGTTCTTCGCCAGCGGCGCGCTTCCGGACAACACGGGCGAGTGCGACAACCCGCTGGAGCAAACTCACGCGCTGGGTGAGAAGCTGCGGGTCCAGGCCACGCCGACGCTCATCTTCGCCGATGGCTCGATCGTCCCCGGCGCGCTTCCGACCACGCAACTGGAGCAGGAATTCGCGAACGCCGCGGCCGAGACTAAGAAGCCTGTCGCCGCGAACAAATAACCGCGACACGCGGCACCTGCCGGCGCGCAGGGGCCGCGTCCAAAGCGAGAGGCACGGGACGAAGACACGATGGCGATCCTCGATTTCATCAAGAAACAGTTCATCGACATCATCGAGTGGACCGATGATTCGCGCGATACGCTTTCCTATCGCTTCCCGGACGAGGACAAGGAGATCAAGAACGGCGCGCAGCTCATCGTGCGCGAATCGCAGGTCGCGCAGTTCATCTACCTGGGCCAGTTCGGCGACACGTTCGGCCCGGGCAAGTACTCGCTGACGACGGACAACATCCCCGTCCTCTCCGACCTCAAGGGGTGGAAATACGGCCTCGAAAGTCCGTTCAAGGCCGATGTGTACTACGTCGTCACGCGCCTTTTCACCGGCAACAAGTGGGGCACGTCCAATCCGGTGATGATGCGCGACACGGACTTCGGCGTCGTTCGTCTGCGCGCGTACGGCACCTACGATTTCCGCGTCGTCGACGTCAAGAAATTCCTGAAGGAAGTGGCGGGCACCGACGATCACTTCCGCCTCGACGAATTCAACGACACGATGCGCTCGCGCATCGTCAGCGTGTTCACCGAGGCGCTGGCGAGCTCGAAGATCCCGGCGCTCGACGTGGCCGCGCGCTACGCGGAATTGGGTGAAGCGCTGCTGCCGCTCATCAATCCGGCAATCGGCGCCAAGTACGGCCTCGAGATGACGACATTCCTGGTCGAGAACGTCTCGGTCCCGCCGGAAGTGGAGCAGGCGATCGACAAGCGCTCGAGCATGGCCGCGGTCGGCAACCTCAACGATTACGTTAAGTTCCAGATGGCGCAAGGGCTGGGGCAGCCCGGCGGCGGAGGCGGCATCGGCGGGGCGGGCGCCGAGCTCGCCATGGGCATGGCGATGGCGCAGCAGATGATGAACCAGACGGGTGGACTGATGGCGCAATCCACGCCCGGGATCGCGGCCCCGGCCGCGCCCACGAACGGCGGCGGGACGCCCGATCTCATGACGCCGGCACAAGTGGCGCAGATGCTTGGGGTTGCCGAGTCCGACGTGATGTCGAGCCTCGACGCGGGGGACTTGAAAGGCCGCAAGATCGGCACGCAGTGGCGCGTGACGCGCGCCGCGGTCGACGCCTTCCTCAAGGGTTGACGATCATGTCGCTGCCCTTGCTTCGGCGCGCTGTGCTGGGGATGTTGCTGTGCGCGGCGTGGATGGCGGCGCTGCCCTCCCTCGCGCAGGATCCGCGGGCGAGCGAAGCCCAGGCGGCGGCGCTCGCGTGGCTGTCGCTGACGGACGCCAATGAAGCGCAGGCCAGCTATGACGCGGCAGGGACCAAATTCCGCAATGCGATTCCGACCGGGCGATGGTCCGAAGGCCTGGCGAAACTGCGCGGCCCGCTGGGCGCCACGCAAACGCGCACGCTGCACCAGGTCTCTTTCGCGCGCGTTATTCCAGGCCTGCCCGACGGCGATTACGCATTGCTGCGCTATCGCACGGTCTTTGCCGCCAAGCCGGACGCGGAGGAATCGGTGACGCTGGAGCACGAAGCCGGCGGCACATGGCAGGTGGTTGGCTACGTGATCCGCTAAAGCCGCGCCGGACAGGCGCCTGGAATGTGATGAGCGAGGTCGCGGCCGTCAGCAAATTCGCCTGCCCCGCGTGCGGCGGGCAAGCCGTCTGGAATCCTGCCCAGCAAAAACTGATCTGCCCGTTCTGCGGCACGGAGTCGCCCGCCAGGCTCGACGTCACGACCGGCGGCATCGTCGAGCACGACCTCGTCGCCGCGCTGCGCGGCATCACCGACGACGCGCGCGGCTGGAAGGCCGACGTGCGGCAGGTCAAGTGCCAGAGCTGCAACGCGATTTCGGTGTTCGATCCTTCGCGGCAGGCGCAGAACTGCGAATTCTGCGGCTCCGCGCAACTCGTTCCCTACGCAGAAACGAAGCCGGCGTTCCGGCCCGAGAGCGTGCTGCCGTTCGCGCTCAGCGAAAGCACGGCGCGCGATCGCATCCGGCAGTGGTACGGAAGGCTGTGGCTGGCGCCGGGCGCGCTGAAGCGCCGCGCGCTCACCGACACGGTGAAGGGAATCTACCTGCCCTACTGGACCTTCGACGCGCAGGCGGATGCGCAATGGACGGCGGAGGCCGGCCACTACTACTACACGACCGAGACCTACACGGAAAATGGCCGCCTGCAGACGCGCCAGGTCCAGAACGTGCGCTGGGAACCCGCGGCCGGGCAGCTGTCGCATTTCCTCGACGATGACCTCGTGTGTGCGTCGGTGGGCGTGCACTCCGGATTGTTGCGAGGCGTCGAGCCGTTTCCGACGGCCACGCTCAAGCCCTACGATCCCGGCTTCGTCGCGGGATGGATCGTCGAGCGCTACCAGATCGACCTGGTCGGCGCCGCGCAGGCCTCGCGTGCGGCGATGGATGCCAAGGTGCGGGCGATGTGCGCGCAGCAAATACCGGGCGACACGTATCGCAACCTTGTCGTGCACACATCCTATTCGCGGCAGACGTTCAAGCACATCCTCGCACCCGTGTGGCTCATGACCTACACGTTCGGCGCCAGAGGTTTCCAGTGCGTGCAGAATGGCGTCACCGGCGCCCTCCAGGGCGAGTATCCGAAGAGCCCATGGAAGATCGCGCTGATCGTCCTCGTGATATTCATCGTCGTCGTGATCGTGATGTCGCTCGGCGCGGGACGCTGATCATGACAGTCCCGCCCGCGCGTGTTACGCTCATTTCCATGCGCGCCCGGTCCCTGGCCGTCGTCCTAGCCCTCGTCGGCATCGCGTTCGCCGCCTATGTCGAATACGGCACGACGCGCGCCGCCGACGTCGATCGCTCCTTCGCGCTGTTCGTCTTCGAGGCGGGACCTGGGCGGCCCTGCTCGTGTTGGCTCTGCTGTCTCCGTTCGCCCGCGTGCTGGCCGCCATCGCTTTCGTCCTGCTTGCGCTCGACCTCTACGCCTACTGCGTCGTGTTCGCCGTGCCGCAGGGGGAGACCGCTGCGGTCGTCTATCTTTACAAGCCGTTCTACGGTCTCGCGCTGGTGGCCGTGGGCGTGCTGGCGGGCTTCCTCATCGCGCGCTCGAATGCGCCGAAGGCCGAGTGCGCGGTGCGCGCCGCGATCGTCACCGGCGTGTCGCGGGGATTGGGCGAGGCGCTCGCGAGCACGCTTCTCGAGCGCGGCTATCACGTCCTGGGCGTCGGCCGCGCGAGCGCTGCTCGACTGGCTGGGCCGAATTACCGGTTCATCGAATTCGATCTCGCGGAATTGGCGAACGCCGGTAACGTGCTGAAGCCGGCCCTGGCGCAACTGGCCGCGAAACGTCCCGAATACGTGTGCCTCATCAACAATGCGGCAGTCGGAACTCCGGTGGGCGTTCTCGGGACGCTCGACGCGGGAGAAATCGCCGGCGCGCTCGCGGTGAATCTTGCCGCGCCGATCGCGCTGGTCAACCTCTTTTGCCGGCCTTTGCGGACGACGCGGTCGAGCGCCGGATCATCAACGTGTCGTCGGGGGCTGCGAGCAATGCCATGCCCGGCATCGCGAATTATTGCGTGGCCAAGGCGGGCCTGGAAATGCTGACGCGTGCGCTGGCCGCGGAACGGCAGGGCGATCGCTTCCGCGCCATCACCGTGCGTCCCGGCATCATCGACACCGGCATGCAGGAATACATGCGGTCGCGGCCCAAGGAAGTGCTGCCCGGAGTTGCGCTCTTCGAAGGATTTTACAAAGGCGGGCAGCTCGTTCCGCCCGACACGACAGCAGTGGTCATCGTCGACAGACTCGTGGTCGATCCGGTCGAGCACGGCCGCACCTATACGTACCAGGAACTCGCCGTGAACCGCGTGCCCTCGCGCGCTGCCGCGAACCGGTCAGCGCTGGCCGCGGTTAGCAGGATCCGGTAATCGAGTATCGCGCCTTCGCGGCCCGCCTCCCACATCAGGCAATAGTCCTGGGGAACCAGCGGCCGGAACGTGCCGGATTCATTGGTCGTGCCGTCGCGCCGAGACCGGCATGACAACCACCTTGCCCTTCGTGGTAGTGGATGTTGAACGCGACCGGGCGCTGTGCCTCGAAGCGATAGTCGAGCCAGTCGCCGGGCACCATCTGCAGCGCACTCCTCGTGCGACTCGTAAGGTGCGATGGCCTTGCACCGGTGACTTCGCGCGGATTCCCGGGCCGGATCGATGCGCTCGCGCACGCGGACAGTGCGAGGACGAGCGCGCAGCACGCCGCAGCGACGGCCGCGCCGAGCTGCGCCATCGACTCAGGCTTCCTGGCGCACGGGCATGTTGCGGCGCAGCTTGCGCCAATCCTCGGCCAGCATCGCGAAGCGGACGTGGTCGCGCCAGCGGCCGCTGATCTTCACGTAGCGGCGGGAATAGCCTTCGCGCGTGAATCCCAGGCGCATCGCAAGCGCGAGCGAACGGGCGTTGTTCGGCTGGATGTTGACCTCGACGCGATGCAGCTTGAGCTTGCCGAAGGCGACGTCGAGCGCCAGCGCCAATCCTTCGCTCATGAGCCCCTTGCCGGCCAGCGGGACGAACGCGAAATAGCCCAGGTAGGCGCTCTGGAATGCGCCGCGCACGATTTCCGAGAAATTGTAGACGCCCACCAGCGCATCGTCGCGCGCGCCGGAACACGAGGAATCCGGCGTGCGTCGGCGCCTTGCCGGCGGCCGCGTAGCGGCTGGACGAATCTGGCGTAACGCGCGCGGCGTCCCGGGCGCGCTCGTCCAGCCGCGGTGCAGGGCGCCGCTGGCGCGAACGGCGGCGTGGAACGCCCCGGCATCGGACAGGCGGGGCGGCCGCAGATAAACATTGGCGCCGGCAATCGTCGCGGCGGGTGCGCGCATAGGCATAATCGGCATTTTACGTTACCGGTCAGGGCAACTCTTCATGGCGGCATGGGTGGAAGGGCGGGTCGCGGGCAAGCGGCATTGGACGCAAAGTCTGTTTTCGCTGCAGGTGGACGCACCGGAAGTGACGTTCACCGCCGGGCAGTTCGGACGTCTGGCGTTGCCGGCGCCTCCGGGACAAAAGGATCCGATGCTCGGGCGGCCCTATTCGTTCGTGAACCCGCCGCACCGCCAGCCGCACGAGTTCTATTTCATCGTGCTGCCCGGCGGCCCGTTGACGCCGAGGCTCGCGGCGCTGGAACGTCGGCGATGCCGTATGGCTCGCGCCGCGCGCCAACGGTTTTTTTTCCATCAGCGAAGTGGCGCAGGCCGACGTGCTGTGGTGCCTGTCGACCGGCACCGGCATCGGGCCGTTCCTGTCCATGCTGCGCACCGACGACCCTTGGGCGAAATTCGATCGCGTCGTGCTCGTGCACGCCGTGCGCAACGCCGAGGAACTGACCTACGGCGACGAGATCGCCGAGATCGGCGGCGCGCATGCGGGCGCATTCACGTTCGTGCCGTTCGTGAGCCGGGAGGCGCATCCGGGTGCGCTTGCCGGGCGCATTCCCGCCGCCATCGCCGACGGGCGGCTGGAAGCGCGCACCGGCATTGCGATGTCGCCGGCAAATTCACACGCGATGCTGTGCGGCAACCCGGCGATGGTCGAGGACACGCAGAAGCTGCTCGAGACGCGCGGGATGCGGCGGCACCGGCGGAAGGAGCCGGGGCATGTGACGGTGGAAACTTATTGGTGATGCGTTAACCGTCGCGCCTGTCCCAGCGTCGGCCGCGCTGATCGCGTAAACGTGCTCGGTGCACAGTTCGCCCTTGCACATCGCCTCCTGCGTGCGCAGAAGGCGCATGCCGACGCGTTCGAGCAGCCGGATCGACGGCACATTGCGCACATCGGTGATGCCTTCGACCAAGTCGACGCCGGAGCCGAAGAGTATCGCGAGCGCGCCCGACACGGCCTCCGTCGCCAAGGCCCCGTCCCTGCGCCGCGGGCGCGATGGAGAAGCCGATCTCCGCCACGCCGGCGCGATCGTCGTCGAAGGCAGAGGCCGATATCGCCGATCAGCGCATCGGTGGCCGGTCGGCGACGCGATCTGGAACCATTCGCCGGGCACGCCGATCGGCGCACTGCCATCGCGTCGATGAACGCGGCGGCGCCGGCGTCGTCCATCGCCGTCCAGCCCTGGTAGCGGCCGACTTCGGGATCGCAGCGATAGGACTGGAATCGCTCGAGGTCGCTGCGCGAAAACGCCGCAGCACCAGCCGGCCGGTTGCGCGGCGCGCAGGTCGATCAATCCGCGAGCGTGCGCGTCACGACTTCGGTCACGTCGGGTGACAGGCCCGGCGCCGCGGCGATCCGCTGCAACGCGGCCTGCATCAAGCCGCGGCGAGGCTCGGCGAAGCGCTTCCAGAGGTTGAACGCGCCGGCGATGGCGGCCGCGAGTTGCGGATTGGTCGGGTCGAGCGCCAGCACTTCGTCCGCGGCGAACGCGTATCCCCCGCCGTCGCGGCCGTGGAAGCGGGCAAAATTGCGCAGCGTGAATGCGCCCACGAGCGAGCGCACGCGGTTGGGATTCCTCGCATTGAAGCGCGGATGCGCGAGGAGGCGCTTGACGCGCGCCAGCGTGTCCGCGCGCGCCGACGTGGCCTCGAGCGCGAACCACTTGTCGAGCACCAGCGGCTCGTCGCGCCACCGGTCCTCGAAGCGCACGAACAGCGCGCGGCGCTCGGCCGTGTCGCCGTCGTTCAGAGCGGCCAGGGCGGCGACGCTGTCGGTCATGTTGTCGGCTGCGTCGAATTGGGCGACCGCCAGCGCGCGCGCCCGCGCATCGTCGGCCGCGCACAGGTAGCGCAGGCAAACGTTGGCGAGCATGCGCGCGCCCGTCTGTTCGGGCGTCGGCGCATACGGCGCCGTCACGCGTTGCCGCGCGATACGCGTCGGCAAATTCCCCGCGCAGCGCCCGAGCCAGCTCGCTCTCGAGGAAACCGCGCGCCGCGTCGATGCCGTCGACGTCGATCGTCATCCACCCGCGCCGCGACATATCCGGCGTCGGGTGGCGTAAGCGCGAGCGCGATGAGCGCCGGGTCGCCGGCGCGGTCGGCCAGCAGCGAGCGGACGACGTCGACCAGGCTCCGCGGCACGCCAGAGCGCGAACCGTTGCGATGGCGCGGCGAGCGCCAGCATGGCGCGCGCGAAGCTGCGTTGCGCGGCATCCCAGCGATTGACCGGATCGCTGTCGCGCGCGACGAGCAAGCGCGAGTTCGTCGTCTGCGTAGTCGAATTCGAGGCTCACCGGCGCGGAGAAACCGCGCAGCAGCGACGGCACCGGCCGCGCGGCACGTCGACGAAGCGGAACGCCTGCGTCTCCTCCCGCAGGTGAAGCACGCGCGTGCCGGCGCCCGGCGCGGCCTCGCCCGCCAGCCTGAGCGGCATGTCGCGGCCGTCGCGGCCGACCCAGCCGACCGCCATCGGAATGTGCAACGGCGACTTGGACGGCTGTCCCGGCGTTGCCGGCGTGTGCTGCGTGAATTCCAGCGTGTACGTGGCTAGCGCCGCGTCGAACTTCCCGGCCGCCGTGACCACCGGCGTTCCCGCCTGGCTGTACCAACGCTTGAACTGGGCGAGGTCGACGTCCGGACGCATCCTGCATTGCCTGGACGAAATCGTCGCAAGTGACCGCCTGCCCGTCGTGGCGCTGGAAGTAGAGATCCATGCCGCGGCGGAACCGCTCGGGACCCAGCAGCGTATGCTGCATCCGGATGACCTCGGCGCCTTTTTCGTACACGGTCGCCGAGTAGAAATTGTTGATCTCGAGGTACTCGTCGGGACGCACGTTGTGCGCCATCGGTCCGGCGTCTTCCGGGAACTGCTCGCGGCGCAGGTATTCGACGGCGCCGATGCGCTCGACCGCGCGCGAATTGAAGTCGCTCGAGAATTCCTGGTCGCGGAAGACGGTCAGGCCCTCCTTGAGCGACAGCTGGAACCAGTCGCGGCAGGTGACGCGATTGCCGGTCCAGTTGTGGAAATACTCGTGGCCGACCACGCCCTGGATCGCAGCGTAGTCGTCGTCGGTCGCGGTGGCCGGGTCGGCCAGCACCAGCCGGCTGTTGAAGATGTTGAGTCCCTTGTTCTCCATCGCGCCCATGTTGAAGTCGTCGGCGCAGAAGATCATGAACGTGTCGAGATCGTACTCGAGGCCGAAGCGCTCCTCGTCCCATCGGAACGATTGCTTGAGCGACGCCATCGCGTGGCGGCAGCGCGGCAGGTTCTGCGGCGTCGAATAGATCCTGAGCGCGATGCTGCGGCCCGACATCGTCGTGAACGTGTCCTCGAGCGCCGCCAAGTCTCCCGCGACGAGCGCGAACAGGTACGACGGCTTCGGGAACGGGTCGTGCCACGTCGCGAAATGGCGGCCATGGTCCAGTGCGCCCTTCGCCACCAGGTTGCCGTTCGACAGCAGTACCGGATACTTCGCGCGATCCGCGCGGATCGTGACCGTGTACCGCGCCAGGACGTCGGGGCGGTCGGGAAAATAGGTGATCCGGCGGAAGCCCTCGGGCTCGCATTGCGTGCAGAACACGCCCGACGACAGGTAGAGCCCTTCCAGCGCGACGTTGCCGGACGGCGAGATGCGTGGAATGCACGACGAGCGTGCCGGCGGCCGGCGGATCGCGGATTATCAGCGTGCGCGCGCCCAACTCCAGGCGGGCGGCCGGCAACGGTTTGCCATCCAGTTCGATGCGGACATCCTTCTGCTGCTCGCCGTCCAGCACCAGCGCGGCGCGCCGTCCGCTGGCGCCGCTTCGGGATTGCGCCGGAACGCGAGCATGGCCGTCACGCGCGTGGCGGCCGGGTCCAGGTCGAACGTCAGGTCCAGCGTGTCCACGAGGAACGCCGGCGGGCGATAGTCGAGGCGGCGCCTGATCAGGGCGCCGCTGTCGCGCGGCAGCATGGCGGGCGCTGAAGCGGCCTATTTCACTTCGATCAATTCGACATCGAAAATGAGCGTCGCGTTCGGGGGGATGACGCCGCCCGCGCCGCGCTGCGCCGTAGCCCAATTCCGGGGGAATGACCAGCGTGCGCTGGCCGCCGATCTTCATTCCCGCCACACCCTGGTCCCAGCCCTTGATCACGCGGCCGCCTCCCAACGGAAAGTCGAATGGCTGGCCCCGGTCGCGCGAACTGTCGAACTTGGCGCCCTTGTTGTCGGGCTTCGCCGGGTCGTAAAGCCATCCGGTGTATTGGACGATCGACGATTTTTCCGGCGTACGGCTTCCGTTCCAGCTCCTTGTTTTACATCGATTTTCTGCAGTTCTTTAGGTGTGGCATCCAACTTGCTTACTCCTTGGGCAGGCGCGGGCGGTGTCGGTGGTATTGGGCATTGGCGGGGGGTATCGCCAATACCCCCAATGCAGCATCGCCAATGCCGCGAACAATGCCGGCGCCGCGCAAGAGCGCGGGGCGGCCAATAGTAACGAGGTGCCGGGACATGACGCGACATGGAGGAGTCCTTTCGCGAATAAGTGATTGGAAAGTCGGGGCGGGAGCACGAAACCACCGGTTCAATCACACGAATTGTAGCCGACGGCCGACTTCGTTTTGCGCCGCTGGAAGAATTGGTCTATAAATGTCGGTTCCGCTGTCGAATCGCTACGAATCCTGGTCGCCCCTGCGCCCGGGATCCCGCCGCAATTTGTGCGACAAAATACGTAAGGACGCAACGCTTCGACCCATGTTCGGCTTTTTGACCTCAGGAACCAAGGAAGCCGCCGATCCGCTGGTCTCGCCCAAGGCGGCGGCGGCCTGGCTGCGGCAGTTGCCTGCGCTCGACGTCATCGGCCGCCAGCAGCAGGTCATGCGCGCGTTCGACGCGATGCGCGCGTCGCGCAAACCGTGCGACATCGCGCGCGTGGAGGCGATCGAATACCTCGATGCCGCGCTGGGCGCGGATCGCCGCCAGCTCACCAAGCAATACGTCGAGAACTACGATAACGCGCCCAAGCTTGCCGAGCGCATCTGGCAGTCGATCTACGATCTTTCGCAGGGCTTCATCTACGCGTACCAGACCGCGCTCGAGGAAGCGTTGCAGCGAGGCGAGCAACGTCCGCTGGAAGCCGCTGTCGCCGCTGCTGTTCGCGCGCCTCACCCACTATTACGGCACCGACGCCAAGCTCCGCGTGTTTCGCTTTGAGCGCTGGATCCCCGGCAAGTGGGTGGAATTGCACCGCACGTACCTGCGCGCGGCGGAGCTCGGCTTCGATCGCGTCGCGGCCGCGCTCGGGAGCTCGCGGCCAGAACACGACGCCGTGGACGGTCGAGCAGGAATACATCTATGTCCTGCTGATCCACCAGCTCAATACGGGCAACATGTCCCCGCCGCAACTCGATTGGGCCACGTCGCAACTGCGCGCCTGGAGCCGGCGCCTGCAGATCGATGCGGTGCCGCGCTCGCTCGAGGGATTCTTCGTCGATATCGCCGGCCGGTCGGGCCTTGGGCGCCGCACGGGCAACGACTCCGGCTCGATGCTGCGCTACCTCGACACGACGCCGCTGACCGAGCAGCTCGACCGGGCGATCGCGGCGCTGCGCCAGGCCGAGGATACCGACCAGGGCCCTGCGGCGCCGATCAACCAGCAACGCATCGCCATCCTGGAAAAAGTCGCTCCGTCGCTGGCGCCCAACCTCAATGCGGAAATGCGGCGCGACCGCCGCATCGAATGCGCGGTCACCGCGACGGTGCGCATCGGCCTGTCGCGGATCTGCCAGGAACTCACGCAGAAGGAAGGGCTCGCCTGAGGAGGCGGCCGGTTCGCACGAGCAAATCGAAGTATTCGCCGTCGCCGACGGTTCGCGCGCCAAGCGCGCGACGTCCCCGACGAGCACGACTCGCTCGTCGCCAGCCTTTCGTCGTTCTCCGACCCGATGTGGCAAGTGCAGCGATCGCAGCATCGCGGGCCTGCGCATTGCAGCGTCCGGTGGAATCGGCCAGAGCCTCGCGCTGGGTACGCTCGTCGCTGTCCGGCAATCCGACTTGAGCGACTGGGTGCTGGGAGTCGTGCGCCGGATGAACAAAGTCAGCATCGAGGAGGTCGAGGCGGGGATGTCGATCATCGCCGACCGCGTGGTCTCGGTGACGCTGCACGCGGTGCGCCAGGCCAAGGACGACATGGGATTCATCGTCGATGGCATCGACATTTCGACGATGGGTGCGCGCTTCCACGGCCTTTACCTGCCGCCGCCGTCGCGGCCGGACAAGCCGCTATCCGTGAAGACGCTCATCATCCCGACGCAGGAATACAGCGAAGGACGCAACGTCACCTGACCACCGGCCGCTCCGTTTACACGGTCGCGCTCCGGCATCTTGTCGAACAGCGCGCCGAGTGGAGCTGGTCCGCGATCCAGATCGTCGAAAAGAAGGCGCGCATGTAGCGATGCGCTGTCCTAATCGGTAGGTCGGAACTTGAGCGTCAGCGAGCGCTGGAAGAGTTCGGCGCGCTCGGGACGCGGCAGCGGTGAGGATTTGAGGATGGCCCGCTGCACGGCGTCGTCGTAGGCGCGAACGCCGCTCGACTTGCGCAGCTGCACGTCGATGATCTCGCCGGTCGGCAATTGCACGACCTCGAAGATCGCCTCCGGGTTGCCGGCCATGTCGGGCGGGATGATGACATTGCCACGGACCTTGGCCTGGATGCTGCGGATCCAGTCGGACTCCGCCTTGGAGGCCTGCTGCGCGCGTGCCCGCGCATCGCGGTCGGCTTGCGCGCGGGTTTCCGCCTCACGCTCGGCCTGCGCGCGCATCGCATCGGTCGCGCGTTGCTGGCGCACGCGTGCCTCGTCCAGCTTTTTCTTCTCGTCCAGTTTCTGGCGGGCCTCGGCCTCCTGCTGCGCGCGCGCCTTGATCTCCGCTTCTTTCCGCTCGGCTTCGTCCTTTTTCCGGCGCTCTTCCTCCTGCCGGGCTTTGAGCGCGATTTCTGCCGATGCGTGTCGGGCTTTGCGGCCTTGGGCTGGGGCGGGGCGACGGCGGGGGTTGGTGGCGGGGCGGGTTGCGGCGCGGGGACGGGCGGCGGCTCGGGAGGCGCCGGCGCTTCAACCACCGGTGCCTTCACGGGGGGCGCATACAACTCGGCGGTGACGGGTTCGGGCTTGCGATTCTGCCAGCGCACGGAAACGATCAGCACGCCGACAAACGCCGCTTCCACGAGGAGCGCCAGCAGCAGCGCCAGCCACTTGCCGGTGACCTGACGGGGCGTGCGCGGCCGCTCGGACTTTTGCACTGGCGATCAGCTTCCCGGCGGGCGGGCAAGCAGGCCGACCTTCTTCACGCCGTTACGCTGGAGGAGATCGAGCACGCCCAGCACGTCTTCGTAGCGCGCGTTCTTGTCCGCAGCGACGACCACCGGCTGCTCCTGTTTCGCCTGCCGTGCGAGGATGCGCGCGACCAGATCCTCGCGCGTGACGCGGACCGCGGGCGTGTTCGCCGCCTGATCGCGCAGCCACAACGTCATGTCGTTGCGCAGTGTCACTTCGAACGGCTGCGCAGGCGCAGTGAGCTTGCTGCCAACCGAGGGCAGTTCGATTTCGCCCGGCAGGATGAGGGGTGCCGTGACCATGAAGATCACGAGGAGCACCAGCATCACGTCGATGTACGGCACGACGTTGATCTGGTTGATCGATTTGCGGGCGCGGCGCATGTCAATGCCCGCACGGCCGCCCGAAGGGCATTGTGCGCCCCCATTGGGGGCAGCGAACGCAGTGAGCGTGGGGGTCGTTCATCCTAACCTTGGCGCTGGAGGATGTTCGAGAACTCCTCGATGAACGACTCGTAGCGCACCGCGAGGCGGTCGACGTCGTGCGTGTAGCGGTTGTACGCGACGACGGCCGGAATCGCCGCGAAGAGGCCGATGGCCGTGGCGATCAGCGCCTCGGCAATGCCCGGCGCGACATTGGCGAGCGTCGCCTGGGCGACATTGGCGAGTCCACGGAACGCATTCATGATTCCCCACACGGTGCCGAAGAGGCCGATGTAGGGTGACACCGAGCCGACGGTGGCAAGGCCTGCCAGGTGGCCCTCGAGCGCGTCGACTTCGCGCTGGTAGGCGGCGCGCATCGCGCGGCGCGCGCTGTCCATCGTGACGACGGAAGGGCTCCCCTGCTTGCGGTGCTTCGAATATTCGCGGAATCCGGCGCTGAAGATGTGCTCCATCCCGCTGCCCGTGCGCGCCTGCGCCATGCGCTGGTAGAGATCGGCCAGGTCGCCGCCTTTCCAGAAATCATCCTCGAACGCGTCGGTGTCGCGCGACGCGCGGCGCAATTGAAACATCTTGAGGAAAATCTGCCACCACGACCAGAGCGACAGGAACACGAGCAGCACGAGGACGGCCTGCACGACGAACGACGCCTGCGTGACCAGCGTGATGAACGAGAGGTCGGTGTGGACGTTCATCTTAAGTGCCCGCCCGGCCGCCCGAAGGGCACTTTGTGCCCCTTTGGGGGCAGCGAACGTAGTGAGCGTGGGGGTCGTTCAAAGGGAGTTCTCCAATTTCGCGGCAAGGGATGCGGGCATGCGTACCGGTCGCCAGCGCGCGGCGTCGAGACACGCCAGCGTGACCAGCGCGGAAGTTACGACGTCGGCGCCGCGCAGCACATCCTGGCGCGCCTTGAGAGTCGATGCCCCCAACTTGACCGCTTCGACCGAGACGTCGAGCGTATCGTTCAATCGAGCGGGCAGGCGAAAGTCGATCTCGCAGCGATGCACGACGAACACCACGCCATGTTCGCGCTCGAACGCGGCCAGCGGAAGGCCCAGCGCGGCCAGCCATTCGGTGCGCGCACGCTCCATGAACTTGAGGTAATTCGCATAGTAGACGACGCCGGCGGCATCGGTGTCCTCGTAGTAAACGCGGACGGAAAAGCGGAAGGGTTGCGGTCCCGTCATTGCGGCGCTCATTCCGGCCTCCTTGGACCGGACTCGCATTGTGTGGCGACCGCGCGTCGGCCGGCCTCAATCGCTCGGCGACGCGCCCTTCGGGCCTTCGCTCGACCTTCGGCCTCGCTCGCCTCGCTCATTCGCTGGGGAAGAGGTCGCTTGCAGCGCCCGGCGTCGGCGGGGCCAGGCCGAAATGCCGGTACGACAAAGCGGTCGCGATGCGGCCGCGTGCCGTGCGCTGCAAGTAACCTTGCTGGATCAGGAAAGGCTCCAGCACATCCTCGATCGTGTCGCGCTCCTCGCCGATCGCCGCGGCGAGGTTGTCCACGCCGACCGGGCCGCCGTCGAATTTCGAGAGCACCGTCTGCAGGAGCTTGCGGTCCATGACGTCGAGCCCGGAGGCGTCGACATCGAGCATCGACAACGCGGCGTCGGCCACGGCGCGCGTGATTTCGCCGTCCGCCTTGACTTCCGCGAAATCGCGCACGCGGCGCAGCAGGCGGTTAACGATGCGCGGCGTGCCGCGCGAACGCCGCGCGATCTCGATCGCGCCGTCGGGGTCGAGCACGATGGTGAGGAGCGCAGCGGAGCGCTTCACGATGCGCGTCAATTCCTCCGCCGAATAGAACTCGAGACGCGCGACGATGCCAAACCGGTCGCGCAGCGGATTGGTGAGCATGCCTGCGCGCGTCGTGGCGCCAATCAGCGTGAACGGCGGCAAGTCGAGCTTCACGCTGCGCGCCGCCGGTCCCTCGCCGATCATGATGTCGATCTGGTAATCCTCGAGCGCCGGATACAGTATTTCCTCGACGATCGGCGAAAGGCGGTGGATCTCGTCGATGAACAGCACGTCGCGCGGCTCGAGGTTGGTCAGCAGCGCGGCCAGGTCTCCTGGACGCTCGAGCACGGGTCCGGACGTCTGGCGCAGGTTCACGCCCAGTTCGTGCGCGATGATGTGCGACAGCGTGGTCTTGCCCAGCCCGGGCGGACCGAACAGCAACACGTGATCGAGTGCCTCGTTGCGCTTTTTCGTCGCCTCGATGAAGATCGACAGCTGCTCGCGGATCTTCTCCTGTCCGACGTATTCGGCCATGCCGCGCGGGCGCAAGGCGCGCTCGATGGCCTCTTCCTGCGCGCCAGCGACGCGTGCCGTAACGACACGATTGAGTTCGTCGTTCTCGATCATGGCGCCATTGTACGTTTATGCCTTTGCCAGGAGCTTCAGCGCCTGCCGGATGCCGTCGGCGACCGCCAGCCCGTCCGGCAATTTTTTGACGGCGGCGACCGCTTCCTTGTCGCTGTAGCCCAGCGCCAGCAAGGCGTGCAGGATGTCACTCGACGCTGGCGGGGCGCGGTAGACGCCGACCGTCGTGGACACATCCGCCCCGAGCTTGTCCTTCAGTTCCAGCAATAGCCGCTCGGCAGTCTTCTTGCCGATGCCGGGAATCTTCGTCAGCCTCCCTGCCTCCTGCATCGTCACAGCCTGCGCCAACTCGGCCACCGACAATCCCGACAATACCGAGAGGGCCGTGCGCGCGCCCACGCCGGTGATCTTGAGCAATTGCCGGAATGCGCGGCGTTCGTTGTCGGTGCCGAATCCATACAGCAAGTGGGCGTCTTCGCGCACGACGAGATGCGTGAACAGCGTCACGCGCTCACCCGTCGCCGGAAGGTTGTAGAACGTGCTCATCGGAACGTCGACTTCGTAGCCCACGCCTTGGACGTCGAGCAGCAGCTGCGGGGGGTTCTTTTCCAGCAGGATGCCGGATAGGCGGCCGATCATGATCGCGGATTATGGCACGCCCCCGATCGGTACTCGCTCGGGGGACGGCGCAACTTCATCGGGCTGCACGCCCGCGCCGCATCGTGCCGCCGCCGCGGCGCAGCGCGCCGATGCCGACGCTGCCGTGCGCATGACAGATCGCGCAGGCGAGGGCGTCGGCAGCATCGGGCGACGGCGTGCCGGGAAGCTGCAGCAGCCGGCGCACCATTTCCTGTACCTGCGGCTTCAATGCACGCCCCTTGCCGACCACCGCCTGCTTGACCTGACCGGCCGTGTATTCGTGCACGGGCAGGCCGGCAAGAACCGCCGCGGCGATCGCGGCGCCGCGCGCCTGGCCCAGCAGCAATGTCGAATGGGGGTTGATGTTCACGAATACTTTTTCCACGGCGACTTCCGTGGGCGCGGCTTCGCTGATGACGTGGGCGATGTCGCGGGCGATGATGCCCAACCGTACCGACAAGCTGTCACCGCTCGCGCGAATGCAGCCGCTGGTGACGTAGGTCAGCGTGTTGCCTTCCTGGATGATGAGGCCGAATCCCGTGACGCGCAGGCCGGGATCGATGCCGAGGATGCGGCGGGAGGGCGTGACCCCGGCCACGGGCGCGGCTTAAGCTTCCTCGAGCAGCGCAGACGTGTAGACCTCCTGCACGTCGTCGAGCGACTCGAGTGCGTCGAGGAGTTTGCGCATCTTTGCGGCGTCCTCGCCGGCCATCTCGACCTCGGTGGCCGGCTTCATCGTGACCTCGGCGAATGCGGCCTTGAAGCCCGCTTTGGCGAGCGCATCCTTCACCGACACGAAATCATAGGGTCCGGTGACGACCTCGATGCTGCCGTCGTCGTTGGTGACGATGTCTTCGGCGCCGGCATCGAGCGCCGCCTCCATCAGCTTGTCCTCGTTGGTGCCCGGCGCGTAGAGAATCTGGCCGCAATGCTTGAAAAGGAATGCGACCGACCCGTCGGTGCCGAGGTTGCCGCCGTACTTCGAGAACGCGTGCCGGACGTCGGCTACCGTGCGCGTCCTGTTGTCGGTCATGCAGTCGACGATCACGGCGGCGCCGTTGATGCCATAACCCTCGTAGCGGATCTCGTCGTAGTTCACGCCCTCCAGGCCACCCGATCCGCGCTTGATCGCGCGCTCGATCGTGTCCTTTGGCATGTTCTGGCTGTACGCCTTGTCGACGGCGAGGCGCAGCCGCGGATTCATCGTCGCATCACCGCCGCCCATGCGCGCGGAGACGGTTATTTCCCTGATGAGGCGCGTGAAGATCTTGCCGCGCTTGGCGTCGGTCGCGGCCTTCTTGTGCTTGATGTTCGCCCATTTGCTGTGGCCGGCCATGGTATCTCGACGTTGCTCGCGCAGCTGCCTGTAGCGAAAGGCAAATTATAGCTTGACGTGGCTTTCAAACCCGTCAGATCAGACCCTGTTGCGAGAGAAACTGCTGCAGGACCTTGAGGCGCACGTCGGCATCGTTGATTTCCAGCATGCTCTGCTTGATATGCAACGGCAGCGGCAGCAACTCCGCCAGGCGATAGCCGACCCACGACGCGTCGCCGTATTCGTGCTCGGCGGGAAAATTCTGCGGCCCGACGCGGCTCGCGATCAGTTCGAGCAGGTTGGCAAGCGGCGCGAAGGATTCCGCGAGCGGCAGCTTGGGCTCGGCGGCGATGGGCGACACCTTTCCCACGATGAGCCCGGACGCCTCGACCGAATGGCTATGCACCTGGAAGCGCATCTCGCCGCGCGTGGCGACATGCAGGATCCCAAGCTGCGGCATGTCGAAGTCGACGATCCGGGCCTGCGTGCCGACGTTCGCGAACTCGGGCGGCGCCGCGCGCGGCGACCGCAGGACGTCGTCGCCTTTGATGATCATGCACACGCCGAACGGCTGGCCGTCCTTCAAGCACGCCTTCGCCATGTCGACGTAGCGCTGCTCGAATATCTTGAGCGGCAGGAGGCCGCCGGGAAACAGAACGGTCGAAAGCGGAAACAGCGGCAGCGAATGCGCTTGCCGGGTCGGCGCGGCCTTGGTGAAGCTCCACATCACACAGATCGTGCGGCGGGTGCGACGGGCGCGGCGCGATCCTCTCCCCAGCGCGGCACGAGCTCGTGCGGCACGTGCAACTGGTCGAGCACGCGCGCGACGACGAAATCGACCAGATCAGCGACGGATTGCGGCTGCAGATAAAAGCCGGGCGCCGGCGGCAGGATGACCGCGCCCGCATGCGAGAGCTTCAGCATGTTATCGAGGTGGATGGCGGACAGCGGCGTCTCGCGCGGCACCAGGATCAGCGGGCGGCGCTCCTTCAGCATGACGTCGGCAGCCCGCTCGATCAGGTTGTCGGCCAGGCCATGCGCGATCGCGCCCAGCGTGCCCATCGTGCACGGGCACACGGTCATCGCATCGGCGGGGCTGGAACCGGACGCCACGGGAGCCAGCCAATCGTCGCGCGCGAATACAGCGATCTGGCCGTCCCGCGCGCCGTAGCGTTCGCTGAACATGCGCACCGCCTCACGCGGTTGCGTGGGCAACGTGAGACCGCATTCCTGCTTGGCGACGACCTGCGCGGCGGCCGAATAGAGGAGGTAGACGCGGCACCGCGCGGCGACCAGGCACTCGAGCAGGCGCAGGCCGTACGGCATGCCGGAGGCACCGGTGAACGCCAGCGTAATCGTCTGAGGAGCAGTCATGTTGAGCGATTGTAGCGCCGGCAAGGCAAATCGCAGTGATCAGGTCTCCGGCCCCGTGGGCAATTCGCGATGGCGCGTCAGCACCTGATACCGCGACGCGAACGCCCTTGCGAGGCGTTCCACGAGGTAGACCGAACGGTGGCGGCCCCCGGTGCAGCCGACCGCAACGGTAAGGTAATTGCGGTTGTCGCGCGCATAGTCGGGCAGCCAGCTGGCGACGAAATGGTAGATGTCGCCATACATGCGCTCGACTTCGGGAAACGCTTCGAGGAAATTGACGACGGGCAGGTCGCCGCCCGTCAGCGGCGCGAGCGCAGGCTCATAGTGAGGATTCGGCAGGCATCGGACGTCGAATACGAGGTCCGCATCCAGCGGGACGCCGTGCTTGAACCCGAACGATTCGAACTGCAGCGTGAGCCGTGATGGATCGACGGAAATGAAATCCTTGATCCAGCCGCGCAGCGCCGCGGCGGAAAGGTCGCTGGTATCGAACGCGAAACCCTGTTCCCGCGCCGAGGCCAGGAGCGCCCGCTCATATTCGATGGCCTCGGTCAGCGTGCGCTCGGGGCTCGAAAACGGATGCCGGCGGCGGGTTTCGGAAAAGCGCTTGACCAGCGTGTCGGTCTTGGCATCGAGGTAGAGGAAGCGCACGTTCCAGCCTGCGCGGCGGGTCGCGCTGATCGCATCCGCAAGTCCCGGGAGACCTGGTCCCGTCTTGACGTCGAGCGCGACCGCGACGCGCTCCTGCCCGCTGCGTGCCAAGTAATCTGCCGCCTGAGCCAGCAGGGAGGGCGGCAGATTGTTGACCGCGTAGTAACCCGAATCTTCGAGCGCCGCGAGCGCAACGCTCTTGCCGGAACCCGAAACGCCGCCGATCAGCAGCAGGTCCATGGAGGATGCGGCGCTGGTAGCCTAGCTTCCATCTTCCATCAGCTTCTGCTGTCGCTCGATGAACTCCTTCGTGCTGTCGATGCCGCGCTGATTGAGCACGAAATTGCGCACGGCGGCCTCGACCAGCACCGCGAGGTTGCGGCCCGCCGCGACGGGAATCGTGACCTTGCGTATGGGGACGGACAACACGTCCTGGTACGTCGCGTTGACCTGCAGCCGGTCGAGTTCGGTGAAGGCCTCGTGGCCGTGGTCTTCCAGGTGGACCAGCAATTTCAGCAGCTTGCGCGGGCGCACCGCGGTCTCGCCGAAGATCGTGCGGATGTTGAGGACACCGATGCCACGCACTTCGAGGAAGTCGCGCAATACCGCCGGGCAGCGGCCTTCGATGGTATCCGGCGAAATGCGAAAGAGTTCGACGATGTCGTCGGCGACGAGTCCGTTCCCGCGCGAGATGAGTTCCAGCGCGAGCTCGCTCTTGCCGATCGCCGACGCGCCGGTGATCAGCACGCCCATTTCCAGGACGTCGAGGAAGACGCCGTGCAGCGTCGTCGACTCGGCGAGCATCCGCGCGAGATACAGCCGGAATACGTCGACGATGTGCGGCGATGGCTGCGGCGACGTGAATATGGCGATGTGGTGCGCATTGCAATGGTCGAGCAGGTGCTGCGGCATCGGCTCGTTGTTGGCGACGACGACCGCCACCAATTCGGTCGTGAACAGGCGATTGAGCGAGCGCTGCAGTTCATCCTCCGGCAAGCCGCGCAGATAGGCCGCCTCCGCCGCGCCGAGAATCTGGATGCGAAACGGATGGATGAAGTTCATGTGCCCGACCTGCCCGACGGTGGGCTTCAATGACGAATCGCCAGTCAGCACGCGGCTGCCGCCCTGCTTTCCTCCGTGCCATACGAGGCCCAGCCATTCGCGGTTGTCGGCGAACAGCCTCTCCACGCTGACCTGCCTCATGACGGTGCCTTCGTCCATCACGTCGCTCGCCATTCCCGGAAGAGCGTGGCGAGTTCGGCGGCACTCGTCGCCGCGGCCAGCTTGTCGCGGAACGTGCGCTCGGAGAACATCTGCGCGAGTTCCGACAGCAGTTGCAGGTGCAGGTCGGTCGCCTTTTCCGGCACCAGCAGCACGAACACCTGCGACACCGGCTTGCCGTCGGGCGCATCGAAGGGAATCGCCGTTTTTAGCCGGGCGAACGCGCCGCTCGCCTCCTTGAGGCCGCGGATGCGCCCATGCGGGATGGCGATGCCCTGGCCCAGGCCCGTGGATCCCAGTTTCTCGCGTGCGGCCAGGCTTCCGGCAATGGCGTCGGCATCGAGTGCGGCGTTGGCGGCGAAGAGTTTGCCCGCGGCCTCGAACAAGCGCGGCTTGGTCGGCACGTCGAGGTCCAGCGCGATGTTGGCCGCGGGCAGCAGATCGGCGATCTGGTTCATCGGGCAGGACGTACTACCGGGGGGTCTGAGGAGCGGCACGTTCAGTCCGCGGGTCCCGGCTCCGCAGCACCGAGCGAGCGCTCGATCGTCTCGCGACCCGTGCGGTGAGCGGACAGCTTTTCCTTGTATCTTACAACCTGCCGATCCAGCTTGTCGGCGAGGCAATCGATGGCGGCATACATGTCCGGCTCGATCGATTCCGCATGGATTTCCTTGCCCCGCACGTGCACGTTCGCCTCGACCTTCTGTCGCAACTTGTCCACCGACAGCACCACGTTCACGTCGATCATGTGATCGAAGTGGCGCGTCACGCGGTCCAGCTTCGCCACCACATAGGCGCGGATCGCGGGCGTGATTTCCAGGTGGACGCCGGTGAGGTTCAAGTTCATCAGACTCTCCTGTGTCGGACTGCTACACATGCGCTCGGGTTCCCGCGCTCTGGTTCTTCTACAAGACCTTGCGCAGGTTGACGGGAGGAATCGAGAGCGCCTCCCGGTACTTGGCGATGGTCCGCCGCGCGACAATGATGCCTTGTTCTCCCAGCACATCGGCAATCCGGCTGTCGGTCAGCGGGGATTTGGCGTCTTCCGCGGCGACCAACTGCTTGATCAGCGCGCGGATGGCCGTGGCCGAGGCGGCGCCGCCGGAGTCGGTCGCGACGTGGCTGCCGAAGAAGTATTTGAGTTCGAAAGTTCCCCGCGGAGTCAGCATGTACTTCTGCGTGGTGACACGCGAAATGGTCGACTCGTGCAGTGTCAGCATGTCGGCGATCTCGCGCAGCACCATCGGGCGCATCGCGACCTCTCCATGCTCGAAGAACCGGCGCTGCCGCTCGACGATGGCCTTGGCCACGCGCAGGATCGTGTCGAAGCGCTGCTGCACGTTGCGGATCAGCCACTTGGCTTCCTGCAACTGAGCCGCAAGCTGCTGGTTCGAGGATTCGCGGTTGCGCGTCAGGATGTCGGCGTAGATCCGGTTGAGCCGCAGCTTGGGCATCGCGGCCTCGTTGAGCGATGCCACCCACTGCCCGCGAACCTTGCGCACGATCACGTCGGGAACGACATAGTTCGCCTCGTCCTTGGCGAACGCCGCACCCGGTCGCGGGCTCAAGCTGCGGATCAGTTCACGCATCGCCTTGACGCAGGCGTCGTCGCAATGCAGCACACGCTTCAACTTGGTGAAGTCGCGGCTGGCCAAGAGCGGCAGGTGGCCGTCGACGAGCTTCAGGGCCTCCGCGCGAAACGGCGTCGACGCGGGCAGCAGCTTCAACTGCAGCGACAGGCATTCCGCCGGATTGCGTGCGCCCACACCTGCGGGCTCGAAGCTTTGCAGGTACTTGAGGCCGATCATCAGCTCTTCGGGCTCGAGCGCGTCGTGCTCGGAGAACATCTCGGCGATCTCCTCGAGCGATGACGCGAGGTAGCCGTCGTCGTCGAGCGCATCGATCAGCGCGGCGACGACCTGCCGGTCGCGCAGCGGCAGATTGAGGAGCGCCAACTGGCTCACCAGGTGGTCGCGCAGCGAACTGGTCGCGACCTGCTGCGGCGAAAAATCGTCTTCGTCGTTGGAGCTGCCGCTGCCGCCGCCCCAGTCGCCGTCGGTGCCGCCGCCGCCGTAGTCCGAGAAATCGGTTACGTCCGGAAGGTCGTCGCGCGTGGGCGCGGCATCGACGCCCTGCATGCCGTCGCTGTCGCCGTCGCCATCGCCTTCGTCGCGGGTCATGCGCTCGGTGGTCACGGGTCCGGGCGCGGTGCTGGCCAGCGGGAACTCCTGCGGCGGCGCATCGTCGTCGCCGTCCTCGCGCTCGAGCAGGGGATTTTCCTGCAGCATCCGGTCGACCTCGGCGTTCAACTCGAGCGTCGACAACTGGAGCAGCCGAATGGACTGCTGCAACTGCGGGGTCAGCGTCAGATGCTGTGTGAGCTTGAGCTGGAGGGTTTGCTTCATTGCAGCGGGAGCCTAAAGCCGGAAGTGCTCGCCCAGGTAGACCTTGCGAACATCCTCATTATAGACAATCTCGCCCGGGGCGCCCGAAGCGAGCACCCGGCCCTCGTTGATGATGTAGGCGCGGTCGCAAATGCCCAGCGTTTCGCGCACGTTGTGATCGGTAATGAGCACGCCGATCCCCCGGTCCTTGAGGAAGCCGATGATCTTCTGGATGTCGAGGACCGCGATCGGGTCCACGCCGGCGAACGGCTCGTCCAGCAGGATGAAGCGCGGCCGCGTGGCGAGTGCGCGCGCGATCTCGCAGCGCCGCCTTTCGCCGCCCGACAACGAGATCGCGGGCGCGTCGGCCAGATGCGAAATCGACAGGTCTTCCAGCAGCGCGTCCAGCCGGTTGGAAAGCGTGTCGGCATCGAGGTCCTGCAATTCGAGGATCGCGCGCACATTTTCCGCGACCGTGAGCTTGCGGAAGATCGACGCTTCCTGCGGCAGGTAGGACAAGCCGCGGCGCGCGCGGCGGTGAATGGGAAGGCGCGACAGGTTCTCGCCATCGAGTTCGATGAGGCCGCCATCGGCGGCGATCAGGCCGACGATCATGTAGAAGCAGGTGGTCTTGCCGGCGCCGTTGGGTCCTAGCAAGCCGACCACTTCTCCGCTTGCGACGTCGAGCGAGACGTCGTGGACGACGGTGCGCGCCTGGTAGCGTTTGCGAAGATGCGCCGCCGACAGCTTGCTCATTTCGCAGGCGCCAAGTCTCCGGACGGCTTGAGTGTCAGTGGCGTGGCGGCCTTCGCGGCGGCGGCCGAGTCCTTCACGGCGGCGGCCGAGTCCTTTTCTTTTGCGGCGGGGGCCTTGTCCTTCTCCTTGGCGGCAGCCCCGTCGTTCTTCCCGTTGTCCTTCGCGGCCGGCTTCTCGGCCTTGTCTTCACTCTTGGGCTGGAACGTCCCGCGCACGCGCGCACCCAGCGGCGTGTCGCCGGCAGCCGGCGGCTTGGCGTCCGGGCGGCCTTCCGCGGAGAACACTTCGGTGGCGGCGTTGTAGGAAATGTAGTTGCTGCGAATTTCGTCGCCGGTCTTCTTCAGCAACGCGTTCTCGAAGAGTTCGACGAAGCGCTTTTCGCCGTCGTAAACGATGCGCTGTGCGTAGCCCTCGTAGTAATCGTCGGCCTTGTCGCGCTTCTCGCGGAAGCGGACGGGATTGCCATAGGCCGTGGCCGACAGCGAGTTGTCCGGATTCTGGCGAAACGTGACGCGGTCCGCCTGGATCACCATCGTGCCTTGCGTGATGATGACGTGACCGACCAGTTCACCCGTCTTGCTTTCGGCGCTTCCGCCACCGGTGTCGCCCTGGAACTCGATGCTCTTTTCGCGATCGGCCTTTTCGGCGTGCGCCGCCGGCGCACCGCAAAGTGCGAGGCACAGCAGGACGCACGAAACTCTGGCCATCGGCTATTTCCTGGGTTCCATGTGTCCGCTGACGCCGGATTTGAACTTGATGGTCTTGGCCTTGCTGTCGGCCTCCAGCCCGGTCGCATTGATTATCCCACGCGGGTCGGTGATCGTCACCGCCTTGTCCGTGCGCGCAATTTCCTGATTGGGCATGACGTGCAGGAATTCGGTCGTCAGTGTCATTGGACCGGATGCCGGCTCGCTGCCGGTGGCGGGCATCGCTTCGCGGACGGCGCGGACCTGTCCCTTGAAGTACACGTTTTCGCGATCGCCGGTGAGCGTGGCCTCCTTCGCGGTCACGCGGACCGGCGGCTTGCCCGCGCGCGTCTCGGAAAGCATGACGTCGGTGAACAGTGTGGTCTGGTCATCGCCGAAGTGCTCGGCGCGACGCGCCGACAACGACTGCAGCGGACGGCCTTCCGAATCCAGTTTGAGCACGCGCACGCCGTCGGCGAAGATGTCCGGGTCGTGCCGCGTGGAACCGTCGTGCCGCGGCGGCGGTGGCTGCACCTGCGCGTCGAGCCAATAGCTAAGAGCCGCGAGACCGCCCAGCAACAGCACCGGCGACCAGGCAGTCGCGCGGTCGATCCAGCGTCGGGCGGGGTGTTTGTCGGCCATCAGGAGCCTGTCGGACTTGGTTTCGCGTATGCGACGGAGGCGGTTTGGGCGCAGTTCAAGGCGCGAGCCCGAAAGCATATCGGGAATATGGTGAGGGCGAGCAACGCAGAAATGCGCCCAAAGCGTCCCGTCCCTTCGGGTTGCTGCCAAAAAACGCGTCTGCTTTGTTGCTCGGCTTGCGAATATTCGCGATATGCGCCGCGCCTCGCGCCGCGCACCCATCGTTTTTTGGCCCAGCAACGCATACGTGAAATCAAGTCCGACAGGCTCCTAAGCGGCGTGAGGCGGTGCGATGGATTGGTCGAGGCGCTTGCCCCTGTGCGGCGAGGATCAGATCGGCCAATTCCCGCACTGCGCCGGCGCCGCCGTCGCGCGCCGTGACGTAATGCGCGTGTTCGCGCACCACGGCCGGGGCGTGCGGCACCGTCACGGCAAAGCCGCACGCGTGGAATATCGCCAGATCCGGCAGGTCGTCGCCGATGTGGGCGCAATCGGCAGGTGCCAAACCGAGCTGCGTCGCGCAGCGCCTCCCACGGCGCGTGCTTGTCCGCGGCGCCCAGCACGACATGCGCGACATTGAGGCGGCGGGCGCGATGCGTCACCGCCGGTGCCGTGCTGCCGGTGATCCACGCCACGATGATTCCGGCACGCAGCAGGAGGCCGATGCCGAGGCCGTCGAGCGCGGAGAACGCCTTGGTCTCGTGGCCGTGATCGTCGACGTAGATGCGGCCGTCGGTCAGCACGCCGTCGACGTCGCAGGTGAGAAGGCGCACGCGGCGCGCGCGCGCCAGCGCATCGGTCGGCATCACACGATCCTCGCCCGGAACAGGTCGTGCAGATGCAGCGCACCGATCAACCGCTGCTCGTCGTCGACGACCAGCAACTGCGAAACCTTCGGTGCCTATTCCATCATGTCCACGCAGTCGACGGCAAGCCGGTCGGCGGAAATCGGTGCGCGGCGTGCGCGTCATGACGTCGGCGACCCTGGCGGCGCCCACGTCGCGGACATGGTCGATGCAGCGGCGCAGGTCGCCGTCGGTGAATATTCCCGGCGACGCGGCCCTCGCGCGTCGACGACGGCGGTCATGCCCATTCCCTTGCGGCTCATTTCGACGATCGCCTCCGCGAGCGTGGCGGTGAGCTGCGACACCGGCAGCGCGCCGCCGGTGCGCATCACGTCGGCGACACGCGTCAGCAACCGTCGTCCGAGCGCGCCACCCGGATGCGAGCGCGCGAAATCCTCGGCCGAGAAGCCGCGCGCGTCGAGCAGCGCCAGCGCCAGCGCGTCGCCCAGCGCGAGCGCGGCGGTGGTGCTGGCGGTTGGCGCGAGTCCGAGCGGGCACGCTTCGGTGTCGACGGCCGCGTCGAGGTGCACGTCCGCGGCCTGCGCCAGCGAGCTCTGCTCGTTGCCGGTGAGCGCGATAAGCCGCGCGCCTTCGCGCTTCAGGTGCGGCGTCAGCGCGACCAGCTCGTCGGTCTCGCCGGAGTTGGACAGCATGACGACGATATCGTCCGCGGTGATCATCCCGAGGTCGCCGTGCGACGCGTCGGCCGGGTGGACGAAGAACGCCGGCGTTCCGGTGGACGCGAGCGTGGCGGCGAGCTTGCGGCCGATGTGGCCCGACTTGCCGATTCCGGAGACCACGATGCGGCCGCGGCAGTTGAGGATCAGTTCGACCGCGGCCACGAATGGCGCGCCGATGCGCGCCGACAACGCGTTGATCGCGCTGGCTTCGGTGGCGAGCACGTCGCGGGCAAGCGAAAGCGCGCGCGCCGGATCGACGGCGAGCCTGGCTGGGTCATTTCGCGCGTTCACCGGGCAAGTATAGTGTACCCGTCGCAAATGAATCGGGATGGACCCGTCGCAAGGTAGTGTGCGAGCCGCGGTGCGGCTCGCAGAACACGGCGCCGTATATATGCAGTCGACCCTTCAACTCATCCTCGTCCTGCTCGCGGCGGCGGTGTTCGTCGTCGTGGTGTGCCGCCTAGTCCGGCTGCCGGCGATCCTGGGCTACCTGCTCGTCGGCATCGCCGTCGGCCCGCACGCGCTGGGCTGGGTGCCCGACGACACCGACACGCGCCAGCTCGCCGAATTCGGCATCGTGTTCCTGATGTTCTCGATCGGGCTGGAATTCAGCCTGCCGCAGCTGCGCGCGATGGGCCGCGCGGTGTTCGGGCTGGGGCTGGCGCAGGTCGACGATCACCACCGCGGCGGCAATGCTCGCGCCTGCACCTGCTGGGCTACGGCTGGAAGGCCGGGCTCGTGCTGGGCGGCGCGCTGGCGATGAGCTCGACCGCCATCGTGTCCAAGATGCTCGCCGAGCGGATGGAACTGGGAACGCCGCACGGTCGCGACATCATGGGCATCCTGCTGTTCCAGGACCTGGCGGTGGTCGCGTTCCTGATCGTCATCCCGTCGCTGGGCGGCGCAGCCGGCCGACATCATGCCGCGACTTGGCCGTTGCCGTTCGTCAAGGCCGCCGTCGGCGCTGACGCTCATCCTCTACTTCGGCCAGAAGCCGATGCGCATGTGGTTCCACCTGGTCGCGCGGCAGCGCTCGTCCGAATTGTTCGTGCTGAACGTGCTGCTGGTCACGCTGGGCTTGGGCGGCCTGACCGAACTGCTGGGACTGTCGCTCGCGCTGGGCGCCTTTCTCGCCGGCATGCTGATCGCGGAAACCGAATACCGCTATCAGGTGGAAGAGGACATCAAGCCGTTCCGCGACGTGCTGCTCGGCCTCTTCTTCATCACCGTCGGCATGGTGCTCGACCTCGATGTCGTGCGTTCGCGAACTTGGGCTGGGTGGCGCTGCTGCTGCTGGTCCCGGTCATTCGCCAAATTCGCGCTGATCGTCGCTGCTGGCGCGGCTCTTCGGGTCGCCGCTGTCGATCGCGCTGCGCACCGGGCTTCTACCTTGCGCAGGCGGGCGAACTCGCGCTGGTGATGCTCGCACTGGCGTCGGAAAACGCGCTCATCCCGCAGGGAACTCACGCAGCCGGTGCTCGCGGCGATGATCCTGTCGATGCTGCTGTCGCCGATCATCATCCAGTTCGCCGAGCCGATCGTGCGCAGGCTGACCGCCAACGACTGGCTGGCGCGCGCCGCGCAGGTGACGCAGATCGCGGCGAAGACGATGTCGCGGCAGGATCACGTCGTCATCTGCGGCTACGGGCGCAGCGGCCAGAACCTGGCGCGCCTGCTCGAGGCCGAGGACATTCCCTATATCGCGCTCGATTCGGATCCGGAACGCGTGCGCGAGGCGGCCGCCGACGGCGGTGCCGTCGTCTACGGCGATGCGAGCCGGCGCGAGGCGCTGACGTCGGGCGGGCTCGCCAAGGCCAAGGCGCTCGCGATCACGTTCGCCGACACGCGGTCGGCGCTCAAGATCCTCCATCTCGTGCAGGAACTGCGCCCGGAATTGCCGGTCATCGTGCGCACCGTCGACGACGGCGAATTGGACGAAGCTGATGGACGCCGGCGCGACCGAGGTCGTGCCGGAGGTGCTCGAGGGCAGCCTCATGCTGGCCTCGCATTCGCTGCTGCTGCTCGGCGTGCCGCTCAATCGCGTGCTGAAGCGCATCCGGACGATCCGCGAAGAGCGCTACGGCCTCTTCCGCGGCTTCTTCCACGGCGCGACCGACACCGCGGATGCCGCCGACAACCTGCAGCCCCGGCTGCATTCGGTCGTGCTGCCCGCTCGCGCCAGCGCCGTCGGCCGGACGCTCGGCGAACTCGAGATCGGCGTCTGGTCGAGGTGACCGGCGTGCGGCGGCGCGGCGTGCGCTCGCAGCGTCCCGATGACGACTGGCTGCTTCGAGGCAGGCGACGTCGTGGTGCTGCTGGGCAGGCCGCGAGCGGCTCGCCCTCGCCGAACAGCGCCTCCTCAAGCGCTGATCGGAGCGACCGTCGGGTCGCTGCGACTGGCCAGGCCACGTAAATGACCGCGAGTCATTGCGGCGGCCGCGACGCAAAGGCTACAATCGCCGTCCGCCATTCGTCCTGGATCCCTTCGCGTGACCGCCGCAGCACGACCGTCCGCCGCCGCGCCCGCCTGTCCTACCGAGAACGCCGTCGAGCTAGCCGGCGTGACGTACGGCTACGACCCCGGACGGCCCGTGCTGCGCGGCATCGACATGACGATCCCGCGCGGCAAGGTCGTCGCGATCATGGGGGGCTCCGGCTGCGGCAAGACGACGATCCTGCGGCTGATCGGCGGCCAGTTGCGCGCCCAGGCCGGGCGCGTCCTGGTCGCGGGACAGTCCGTGCCGGACTTGGATCGGGACGCGCTGTTCGCGATGCGGCGCAAGATCGGCATGCTGTTCCAGTTCGGCGCGTTGTTCACCGACCTGTCGGTGTTCGAGAACATCGCGTTTGCGCTGCGCGAACACACGAACCTGCCCGACGAACTCGTGCACGACCTGGTGCTGATGAAGCTCAACGCGGTCGGCTTGCGCGGCACGGCGCAGTTGCGGCCGGCGGAGTTGTCGGGCGGCATGGCGCGGCGCGTGGCGCTGGCGCGCGCGATCGCGCTGGATCCGATGCTGGTGCTCTACGACGAGCCGTTCGCCGGGCTCGATCCCATCTCGCTGGGCGTGGTCGGGCAGCTGATCCGCGAATTGAACGACGCGCTGGGCATCACGTCCGTCGTGGTCACGCACGACGTCTACGAATCGCTGAAGATCGTCGACTACCTCTACTTCGTGTCCGAGGGGCGCATCATCGCGCAGGGAACGCCCGACGAAGTGAAGGCGTCGTCGGACCCGTTCGTGCGCCAGTTCGTCGATGGCGCGGCCGATGGCCCCGTGCCGTTCCACTATCCGGCGCCCGCCTACGCCGAGGAACTCGCCGTCCATGTCGGCTGACGCCATCGCCAACGGACTGCGCCGCGTCGGCGCCGGCGCGATCAAGCGCCATCTCGCGCCTGGGCTTCTCCGCGCGCTTCTTCGCCGTCGTGCTGATCCACTCGCCCGCCGCGTTCCGGCGCATGCGCCTCACGATGCGCGAGATCTACTTTGCCGGCGTGCTGTCGCTGGTGATCATCATGGTGTCCGGGCTGTTCGTCGGCATGGTGCTGGGCCTGCAGGGCTACGACTCGCTGAACAAGTATGGCGCGGGCGATTCGCTGGGCATCTTCGTCGGCCTGTCGCTGGTGCGGGAACTGGGACCGGTCGTCGCCGGTCTGCTCTTCGCCAGCCGCGCGGGCAGCGCGATCACGGCGGAAATCGGCCTCATGAAGACGACCGAACAGTTGGACGCGATGGAAATGATGGCCGTCGACCCGCTGGCGCGCATCGTCGCGCCGCGGTTCTGGGGCGGCGTGATTTCGATGCCGCTGCTGGCCGCGCTGTTCTCGGTGATGGGCGTCTTCGGCGCGTACCTGGTCGGCGTCCGGCTGATCGGCCTCGACAGCGGCGCGTTCTGGGGCAACATGCGGGCGGCGATCGACTTCTGGCCGGACGTCACCAACGGCATCATCAAGAGCGTCGTGTTCGGCATCGCGGTGAGCCTGATCGCGGTGTTCGAAGGCTACGATGCGAAGCCGACCGCGGAGGGCGTTTCCTCGGCGACGACGCGCACGGTGGTCGGCGCGTCGCTCGCGATCCTCGCGCTCGACTTCATTCTTACCGTGTTCATGTTCAGAGGGATTAGGCGCGATGAATCGCACGGCGATCGACCTGTGGGTCGGCATTTTCGTCGCGATCGGGCTGGCCGCGATCGTGTTCCTGGCGCTCAAGGTCGGCAACCTGACGTCGCTCGACTCGGTGCCCAGCTATCGGCTCGAAGCCCGCTTCGACAACATCGGCGGCCTCAAGATGCGCGCGCCGGTCAAGGCCGCGGGCGTGGTCGTCGGCCGCGTCGACCGGATCAGGCTCGACCCCAAGACCTACGAAGCCGTGGTCGCGCTCAAGATCGACAACGGATACCAGTTCACCAAGGATACGATCGCGTCGATCCTGACGTCGGGACTGCTGGGCGAGGTCTACATCGGCCTCGACGCGGGCGGCGATACGGTCATGCTGGCCGACGGCGCGACGATCGCCAAGACGCAATCGGCCGTCGTGCTGGAAAAACTGATCGGCCAGTTCCTGTTCGACAAGGCGAGCAGCGGGCCGGCGGCAAATGAGGACATGGCAAAGATGAGGGGAACGGAATGAGGGTGCGCACGGTGATCTCCGTGCTGGCGGCGCTGCTGCTGTCCGCGTGCGCGAGCGCGCCCGGACGCGCCGACGATCCGTTCGAGCCGTTGAATCGCGCGATGTACGCGGTCAACAAGCCGATCGACGACCACGTGATGCGGCCCATCGCGCAGGCCTACGTCGACTACGTTCCGAAGCTCTTCCGCCAGGCGGTGTCCAACGTGTTCGGCAACATCGACGATCTCTTCTCCGGCATCAACGGTCTCCTGCAGGGCAAGACGGACAAGGCCGGCAACGATTTCGGCCGCGTCATCGTCAACATCTGGGGCGTATGCGGGCTGATCGACATCGCGTCGGACCTCGGCATCCCCAAGGGCAACGAGGACTTCGGGCAGACCTTCGGCTACTGGGGCATCCCGCAGGGCCCCTATCTGTTCGTTCCGCTGTGGGGGCCGACGACCGTGCGCGACGGCACCGGCAGCCTGATCCGCGTCTGGTATGGCCCCGTCGGCTACATTCCCTACGTGCCGTTGCGCAATATCACTCTACGGCCTCGGCGCCATCGACCTGCGCGCGAACGCGCTCGGCACGACTTCGCTGATCGAGGAGGCTTCGCTCGACCAATACACATTCATCCGGCGCGCCTACCTGCAGCGCCGCCAATACGACGTATACGACGGCAAGCCGCCGCCAGAAAAGGACGAATGAATGCGCAGTTTCTATTTCCGTTCCACTCCGTAACGCTTGCGCGGCGCTGGTGCTCGCCGCTGCGGCATTCCTGCGCTCGCGCAGGAAGCGCCGGATGCCATGGTCAAGCGCGTCGCGGGCGAGGTGCTGCAGATCGTGCGCACCGATCCCAAGGTGCAGGCCGGCGACCAGCAGCGCATCCGCGAGGTGATCGAGACCAAGCTCCTGCCCCACTTCGACTTCGAGCGGATGACCGCGCTGGCGATGGGCCGCAACTGGCCGAAGGCGACGCCCGAGCAGCAGAAGCAGCTGATCGATCAATTCCGCACGCTGCTCGTGCGGACGTATTCCGGCGCGCTGTCGCAGTACCGCGACCAGACGATGGAGTACAAGCCGCTGCGCGCCGATCCCGCCGCGACGGACGTCACCGTGCGCACGGAGGTCGATCCGGTCCGGCCAGGCGCCGGTCCAGATCGACTACGGCCTGACCAAGACGGCCGCGGGATGGAAGGCCTTCGACGTGATCGTCGGCGGCGTGTCGCTGGTCACCAACTACCGCGACGAATTCAACGAGCAGATCAAAAGTGGCGGCGTGGACGGCCTCATCAAGACGCTGACCGACAAGAACAAGGGAGCCCCGGCCAAGTCATGATCGAGTGCGCATGTGACGACGGACCGCGCAGGCGGCTTTCGTCGCCGACGGACGAGCGCTGGACGTATGTCGGCACGCTGACGTTCGCCGATGCGGCCGCCGTGTTCGCGGCGTCGCGCGCGTTACCGCTGCCCGCCGGTGGCAGTCGTCGATCTGGCCGGTCTGCAACAGGCCGACTCGTCCGCGCTCGCGGTGATGCTGGCGTTGAAGCGGCGCGCGACCACCGAAGGCGCGCCGCCTGGAATTCGCGGCGATCCCTCCTGGCATTCATGCGCTGGCGCACGTGTACGGCGTCCAGGACTTGCTCGCCGGTTAGGTTTTCGGCGCAGGCCGCGCGCGGCCGCCTCTCGAAGTTCCCTGTGATCTGCCTCCTGGTTCCTGATCCCTCATGCTTGCCGTCGACGTGACCGATGTCGCGCGCAGTTTCGGCAGCGTGCGGGCCCTGGACGGCGTGGACTTGGCCGTCGAGGAGGGCGAATTCTTCGGGCTGCTGGGCCCCAACGGAGCCGGGAAGACCACGCTCATCTCGATCCTCGCGGGACTGACGCGCGCCGATCGCGGCACGGCGAGAATCCTGGGCCACGACGTCGTCGATGACTATCGCGAAGCGCGGCGCAATCTGGGCGTCGTGCCGCAGGAACTGGTGTTCGACCCGTTCTTCAGCGTTCGCGAAACGCTCGAGATGCAATCCGGATACTTCGGGCTGCGCAACAAGCGGCGCGTGGATCGACGAAATCCTGCATCACCTGGACCTGACGGCGAAGGCCAACGCCAACATGCGTTCGCTCTCCGGCGGCATGAAGCGGCGCGTGCTGATCGGGCAGGCGCTGGTGCACAAGCCGCCGGTGATCGTGCTGGACGAGCCGACCGCGGGCGTGGACGTCGAGCTGCGGCAGAGCTTGTGGGGCTTCATCCGCAAGCTCAATCGCGATGGCCACACGATCATCCTCACGACGCATTACCTCGAGGAAGCCGAGGCGCTGTGCGGAAGGATCGCGATGCTGAAGGCGGGCCGCGTCGTGGCGCTCGACACGCACGCAGAACCTGCTCGCGCAGTTCGCGGGCCTGACGGTGCGGCTGGCCGCGCCGCGCGTTCCCGTCGGCGTGGCAGTCGCGGATCGTCAGGCAGGACGCCGGATTGTTCTACGTGGGACTAACGACCTACGCCGAGCTCGAGACGCTGCTCGGCGCGCTGCGAGAGGAGGACATCGCGATCGCCGAACTCGCGCTGGCCGAGACCGATCTGGAGCAGGTGTTCCTGCGCATCATGAAAGCGCCGGTCTCAAACGTGGAGAACCCATGAGTGCGGCGGGCGAGGCGATCGGCCGAGCCGCCCGAGGGGCGCGGCGCCGCGCGATCGGGGGCGGCCGACGCGTCGGTCTTTGCGCCAGTTTGCGGGCACAAGGAGGCCGACCGTGAGCGCCGTTGTGGGACATGGCTGGCTTACGCTGCTCTACAAGGAGCTGCTGCGCTTCTGGAAGGTGAGCTTCCAGACGATCGCGGCGCCCATCTTGAGCGCGCTCCTGTACCTGCTCATCTTCTCCCACGTGCTGGAGGGCCGCGTATCGGTCTACGACGGACGCGTGACCTACACGGCCTTCCTCGTGCCCGGGTCTGGTGATGATGGCGGTGTTGCAGAACGCGTTCGCGAATTCGTCGTCGTCGCTGATCCAGTCGAAGATCACCGGCAATCTCATCTTCGTCCTGCTGCCGCCGCTCTCGTCCGGCGAACCTCTTCGCGGCCTACGTGCTGGGCGCGATGGTGCGCGGCCTTGCCGTCGGCCTGGGGGTGTTCGTCGTCACGCTGTGCTTCAATCCGTCGCTGCTCGTCATGCCGCATCCGCTGTGGGCGCTCGCGTTCGCGCTTGCGGGCAGCGCGATCCTGGGCACGCTCGGCCTCATCGCCGGCATCTGGGCCGACAAGTTCGACCAGCTGTCCGCGTTCCAGAACTTCGTCATCATGCCGCTCACGTTCCTGTCCGGTGTCTTCTACTCGATCCATTCGCTGCCGCCGTTCTGGCAGGCGTTGTCGCGCTGGAACCCGTTCTTTTATATGATCGACGGCTTCCGCTACGGATTCTTCGGCGTTTCGGACGTGTCCCCGTGGACGAGCTTCGCCATCGTCATGGTGTTCTGCGTGGCCGTGGCGGCCACCGCGCTGACGCTGCTCGCGCGCGGCTGGAAATTGCGTCACTGAGTTACGTAACTGAGTTCCGGGTCGCAAGCCCCGGGCAAACCAGGAAATCTTCATGGCCACTTCGGAATCCATCAAGCAATCGATCGAATCCGGGCTGGCGTGCCGCCACGTCGAGGTGACGGCGACGGCCAGCACTGGGAGGCGGTGATCGTTTCCGCGGCCTTCGAGGGCCTGTCGCTGATCAAGCGGCACCAGCTGGTCTACGCGGCGCTGGGCGATCGCATGCGCGAGGAGGTGCACGCGCTGTCGATGCAGACGCTCACACCCGCGCAGTGGGACGCCCGCCGGCATGGATAAGCTGTTGATCGAAGGCGGGCACGCCCTGAACGGCGAGGTGGTCGTCTCCGGCGCCAAGAATGCGGCGCTGCCGATCCTGTGCGCGGCGCTGCTGTCGTCCGAGCCCCTAACGCTCACGAACGTGCCGCGGCTGAACGACGTGGACACGATGGAAAGGCTGCTGGCGCAGATGGGCGTGGCGCTCGATACGCGCACGCCCGGCACGCGTGACGCTCGACGCCCGCCGGATCGACTGGCCTCTGGCGCCCTACGAACTGGTGAAGACGATGCGCGCGTCGATCCTTGCGCTGGGGCCATTGCTCGCGCGCTGCGGCGAGGCGCGCGTGTCGCTGCCGGGCGGCTGCGCGATCGGCCTGCGCCCCGTCGACCAGCACGTGAAGGGCCTGGAGGCGATGGGCGCGACGATCGACCTCGAGCACGGCTACATCAATGCCGCGGGGCGCCTGCGCGGCGCGACCATCGTCTTCGACATGACGACCGTCACCGGAACTGAAAACCTGCTGATGGCGGCGACTCTTGCCGAAGGCACGACGATCCTGGAAAACGCCGCGCACGAACCGGAAGTCGTCGACCTCGCGCGCTGCTTGAGCGCCATGGGCGCACGCATTTCCGGCGCGGGCACCGACCGGATCACGGTGGAAGGTGTGGCGAGCCTGCATGGTGCAACACACGCGATCATGCCCGACAGGATCGAGACCGGGACGTTTCTCGCAGCGGTGGCCGCCACCGGCGGCGATGTCGCCGTGCGCGGCGCGCAGGCCGGCTCGCTCGAGGCGGTGCTGCGAGAAATTGCGCGAGGCGGGCGCGACCATCGATATTGTCCGGCAAGAAAGGGGAAAGGAAAGCGGGAAATCAGGCGGAGATGTGATTCGCCTCCGCCGCGACGGAGCGCTCATGGCCGTCAACGTGCAGCACCGCGCCGCACCCCGGATTCCCGACCGACATGCAGGCGCAGTTCATGGCGCTGGCCACGCTTGCGCAAGGCACGGCGGTCATTACGGAGACGATCTTCGAGAACCGGATGATGCACGTGCAGGAATTGAAGCGGCTCGGCGCCGACATCGAAGTCGAAGGCAGCACGGCGATCGTAAGGGGCGTGGCCAAACTGACCGGCGCGGACGTGATGGCCACCGACCTGCGCGCCTCGGCGTGCCTCGTGATCGCCGGCCTGATTGCGGAAGGAGAGACGACGATCAACCGCATCTACCACCTCGACCGGGGCTACGAGCGGATCGAGGAAAAATTGTCGGCGCTGGGCGCGCGCATCTCGCGCGTCGCGTGACGGCGGCAACCAGCCAGTCGACGACGACATTCGCGACGAGTTGACGGGCGCGCCGCTCGGCCACCCGACGAGCTATCCGGATGCCTACGACGCGGCGCTGCTGTTCCCGGTTCCGCGCGGCCGCACCGTGTTGAAATCGGCGTGAGCGGAGCGCTGCCCTTCACCGGCGCCGATACTTGGACCGCCTACGAGCTCACGTGGCTCGATCCCCACGGCAAGCCTCAAGTCGCGATCGCGACATTGGTCGTCCCGGTCACGTCGCCGGCAATCGTGGAGTCGAAGTCGGTCAAGCTGTACCTGGGCGCGTTCGCGCAAACCCGCTTCGACGGCATCGCGGATGTCCGCGGCGACCATCGAGCGCGATCTCGCGCACGCCACCGATGGGCATTGCGAAGGTCACATTGGATGTGCCGGCGAATTCCTGGCGGCTGCGCTGCGCGGATCTCGCGGGCGAGCGCCTCGACGATCTGCCGGCGGCGATCCAGCACTACCACCTGGACCCCGGACCTGTTGGCCGCGGACGGCCCGGTGGTCGAGGAGACACTCAAGACCGACTCTCTTCCGGTCGCTCTGCCCGGTCACGTTCCAGCCCGACTTTGCGTCGGTGCAGACTCGCGTATCGCGGACCGGCGATCGATCGCGCGGCGCTGTTGCGCTATCTCGTTTCCTACCGGTGCCATCCTGGATTCCACGAGCATTGCGTCGAGCGCATCTTCGTCGACGTCATGGCGCGCTGCCGGTGCGAGACGTTGTCGGTCTATGCGCGCTTCACGCGCCGCGGCGGCATCGACATCAACCCGTTTCGCACCAACGCCGGCACTGCCGTCCCGCCGAACGTGCGCACGGCGCGCCAATGACGTCCGTCTCCGCGGTCACGGCGATCCGCGGCGCGCTCGTCACCTTCTCGGGCGACCCGTTCGTCGAAGGCGTCGCCGCGACGCGCCATCATGAAGCCGACGCCATCGTCGCGATGGCGGGCGGTCGCATCGTGGATTGCGGGCCGGCGCGCGAAGTGTCTGCGCGGCTGCCGGCGGGGACGCCCGTGGTCGCCTACGCCAATGCACTGATCACCGCGGGCTTCGTCGACGGCCACGTCCATTACCCGCAGGTTCCCGTCATCGGCGCGGGCGGCAAGTCCCTGCTCGACTGGCTCGCGGACTACACGTTCCCGACGGAGCGGCGCTTTGCCGACGCGAAGTACGCGCGCGAAGTCGCGAAGGCCTATCTCGCTGAAAACCTGCGCCACGGCATCACGACGGCCGCAGTCTATCGGCACTGTTCATCCGGTCTCCGTCGACGTGTTCTTCGAAGAAGCGCAAGCGCTTGGAACAAGGATGATCGCGGGCAAGGTGCTGATGGACCGGCATGCGCCGCCGGATCTCGTGGACACGGCGCAGCGAGGCTATGACGAATCGAAGGCACTCCTTGAACGCTGGCACGGCAAGGACCGGCTTGCCTACGCGATCACGCCGCGCTTTGCGGTGACCTCGAGCGATGCGCAACTCGAAGCCGCCGGGGCGCTGAAGCGCGAGCACCCGGATGCCTATGTCCAGTCGCACCTGTCCGAAAACATCGCGGAGGTTGCATGGGTGCGTAAGCTCTTCCCCGCGCACGAACGCTATGTCGACGTCTATGCCCATTTCGGCCTTACCGGTCACCGCACGATTTTCGGCCATGGAATCCACCTGGACGAGGCGGAGTTCGCGTTTCTGCACGCAACGGGGACCGCGCTTGCGCATTGCCCGACGTCCAACAATTTCCTGGGCAGCGGCCATTTCAACCTCGGGGCCGCGAAGCGTGCCGGACGGCCCGTGCAGCGTGGCCCTGGCGACTGACCTTGGGCGGCGGCACCAATTTTTCGATGCTGCGCACGATGCAGGCCGCCTACGAAGTGGCCCAGATGTCGGGATACGCGCTGTCCGCCGTCGTGCGCGCTCTACCTCGCGACGCGCGGCGCGGCGCGCGCACTCGATCTCGTCCGATCGCATCGGCAGTCTCGCGCCCGGCCTGGAGGCCGACGTCACGGTGCTCGACCTCACCTCGACGCCGCTCATCGACTTCCGCATGCGCCATGCGCGCGACTTCGACGAGGTGCTCGCGATCCAGATGGCGCTGGGCGACGATCGCGCCATTCGGGCGACATATGTTGCCGGCCGCCTGGCGTACGATCGCGACGCGTGAAATTCTCTTGCTTGTCGAACAGGATGGCGACGATGAACTCGATGCATTTGCAGACGTTGATACACGGGACCGCGCGGATCGTTCTCGCAGCCGGCGCCGCATTGGCCACCCTCGGACCGGCGCGCGCGGAAGAAGGTGTCTGGACGTTCGACAACCCTCCCGCCAAGGTACTGCAGGCCAAGTACGGATTCGTGCCGAAGGTCGAGTGGCTCAATGCACTTCGCCTGTCCGCGGTCAATTTCGGCGGCGCGTCGGGCTCGTTCGTTTCCGCCAACGGACTCGTGCTGACGAACCATCATGTCGCGATGTCATGCTTGCAGAATCTCTCGAGTGAGGCCAACGACCTGGTAAAGAACGGCTTTCTCGCCCGGACCCGCGCCGAGGAGCGCGTCTGTCCGGGGATGGAGTTGCGACGACTCGAGTCGACGGAAGACGTTACAGCAAAGGTGCGCGCGGCGGTCAAGTCAAAAGACGACACGGTGGCCAATCAGGAGCGCAATGTTGCGATTGCAGCCCTTGAGAATGAATGCAAGCTGAAGACCGGACAGCGCTGCGAGATGGTCACGCTGTACCGCGGCGCCGCCTACTATCTTTATCGCTACAAGACATGGGATGACATACGCTTGGTGTTCGCGCCGGAAGCGCGCGTCGGCTTCTTCGGGGGCGATCCGGACAATTTCGTCTATCCGCGCTTCGATCTCGATGTTGCGTTGGTGCGCGTCTACGAGCAGGGCGAAGCGGTCAAGCCCAATGCCTACCTCAAGTGGGCGAAGGCGGGAGTCGGCGAAGGTGAGCTGGTCTTCTCGGCAGGGCACCCGTACTCGACGGACCGGTTGGTCACGTTGGCGCAGCTTGCATTTGACCGCGACGTCCGCTACCCGCTGATGCTCGCGGGTGCGAAGAGGTACCGCAAGGACTTGCAGGTCTTCTCGGCGCGGTCGCCGGAGGCCGAACGCCGCGCAGCCGAGAATCTTTTTGGCACCGAAAACTGGCTGAAGTCGATGGTGGGCGAATACAAGGCGCTGCAGGATCCGGCACTGATGGCGGCCAAGGCCGATGATGAGGCGCGGTTGCGCAAGGCCTTCGTCGCGGAAGCAGGCGGCACCGATCCCTGGACCACGGTCGAAGTCGCCACTCGCAAGGAAGGCGGCCAGATCAAAACCGCGTGGGTGGTCGGCTATGGTTATGGAACGTTGTTCGACGCCGCGGGGAAGATTGTCGAACTGGCCAACGAAACCGCGCTGCCGGAAACAGAACGCCTGCCGGCGTACCGTGCGTCCAAAGTTCCCCGGCTGAAACTCCGTCTCACTGCCGACGAGCCCTACTACAAGGATCTCGAGATTGCGCGGCTTGCCAGCTATTGGCAGGAGGCGATCGATATTCTCGGCAAGAACGATCCCTTCGTCGTTCGCGTGCTCGGCGACAAGACGCCGCTGGCTGCGGCGACGGAGGTGATCGAGGGCACCCGCATCGACCGGGCCGAGGAGCGCAAGAAACTTATCGATGGCGGTAAAGCGGCGGCGGCGGCATCGACCGACCCGCTGATCGTCCTCGCCCGCGACGTCTACCCGATGCGCCGGCGGCTCGCGAAGTTCCACGAAGTCGAAGTGGAAACGCCAACGCTGCGGGCAGGCGATGAACTGGAAAAGTTGCGCTTCAAGCTGTTCGCGACCGACGCCTATCCCGATGCCACCGGATCGCTGCGCCTGAGCTACGGCGTGGTACGCGGCTACGACGCCGATGGCGTCCTCATGCCGTTTCAAACCAACTTCGCGGGGCTGTACGCGCGCAGTTTCGCGTTCGGCGGCAAACCTCCATTCGACCTGCCGGAGCGCTGGCTGGACAGGCAGCGGGACATCAACCTCGCCACGCCGCTCAACTTTGTCTCCACGCTCGATATCATCGGCGGCAGCTCGGGGTCGCCGGTGGTGAATCGCAACGGCGAGCTCGTCGGGCTGATCTTCGACAGCAATCTCGAGGGGCTCGGCGGACGCTTCGCTTACACGGACGAGAAGGCGCGGTCGATCGCGGTCGACAGCCGGGGCATCCTCGAAGCCCTGGTGAAAGTCTACGGCGCCGAGGCGCTTGCGTCGGAGTTGACTGGACGCTGATCAGCCGGCGGAACCGACGCTCCAGTAGAATCGGGGGTTTCCTCCGGAATTGCCGCTGCGGTGTTGCCCATGGCCACGCTGACCCTCGCCCTGTCCAAGGGCCGCATCCTCGAAGAAACGCTGCCGCTGCTGGCGCTGGCAGGCATCGTGCCGGACGAGGATCCCGAGACGTCGCGCAAGCTGATCCTTCCCACCAACCAGCCCGGCGTTTCGCTGGTGATGCTGCGCGCGACCGATGTGCCGACTTACGTGCAATACGGGGCCGCCGACGCGGGCGTGGCCGGCAAGGATGTCCTGCTGGAACATGGCGGCGAGGGACTTTTCCAGCCACTCGACTTAGGGATAGGCCGTTGCCGCCTCGTCGTCGCCGTCAAGCGTTCCTATGACTGGAAGGGGACGGTGCAGCGCGGCGCGCGCATCCGCGTCGCCACCAAGTACGTGAAGACGGCCCGCGAGCACTTCGCAGCCAAGGGCATGCACGTCGACCTGATCAAGCTCTACGGCTCGATGGAATTGGCGCCGCTCGTCGGGCTCGCCGACGCGATCGTCGACCTCGTGTCCACCGGCAACACGCTCAAGGCCAACGACCTGGTCGCCGTCGAGGACATCATGCCGATCAGCGCGCGGCTGGTCGTCAATCCGGGCGCCTTGAAGATGAAGCGCGACGTCGTGCAGCCGCTGCTCGACGCGCTTGCGCGCGTGGCCAAGGCGTCAAGTGAGGGCGCCAAGTGAGTCAAATGAGGAGCGCGTCATGAGCACCGCGCTCGAACTGCGTCGCCTCGACACGGCGGCGCCCGGATTCGATGCCGCACTTGCAGCGCTGACCGCCTTCGAGTCCGGCCAGGATGAAGGCGTAGAGGCGACGGTGGCGCAGATCGTCGGCGATGTCCGCGCGCGCGGCGATGCCGCGCTGCTGGAGTACACGCGCCGTTTCGATCGCATCGACGCGCCGTCGGTGGCCGCGCTGGAAATTTCGGCTCAGGAGATGCAAGGCGCCCACGAGTTGCTGCCCGCGGCGCAAAGCGGTGCGCTCGCCGCCGCGGCGGCCCGCATCCGCGCGTTCCACGAGAGGCAGAAAGTCGGCGGCTGGAGCTTCACCGAGGCCGACGGGACGGAATTGGGTCAGCGCGTGACGCCGCTCGACCGCGTCGGTGTCTATGTCCCCGGCGGCAAGGCGGCCTATCCGTCGTCGGTGCTGATGAACGTGATTCCCGCGCATGTGGCGGGGGTGCGCGAGATCGTCATGGTCGTGCCGGCGCCGGATGGTGTGCGCAATCCGCTGGTGCTCGCCGCGGCGCGCTTGGCCGGCGTGACGCGCGCCTTCACGATCGGCGGCGCGCAGGCGATCGCCGCACTGGCGTACGGCACGCAGACCGTGCCGGCCGTCGACAAGATCTGCGGTCCCGGGAATGCCTACGTCGCGGCCGCCAAGCGCCGCGTGTTCGGCACGGTGGGCATCGACATGGTCGCCGGCATGTCGGAAGTCCTCATCATCGCCGATGCGACGGCGAATCCCGACTGGCTCGCGCTGGACCTCTTTGCCCAGGCCGAGCACGATGAAATGGCGCAGGCGCTCCTCGTGACGCCGGACTTGGGCTTGCTCGAACGGGTCGCGGCGAGCGCGCGGCGCCTGATCGCGGACATGCCGCGCGCGGCCATCATCGCGGCTTCGCTGGCGCGTCGCGGCGCATTGATCAAGACGCGCGACTTGGCCGAGGCCTGCGCCATCGCCAATCGCGTGGCACCCGAGCATCTCGAGCTGGCCGTCGCCGACCCGGAGGCGTTGCTGCCCCAGATCCGCCACGCGGGCGCGATTTTCGTCGGCCATTACGCCTCGGAGGTGCTGGGCGACTACTGCGCGGGACCGAACCATGTGCTGCCCACGGGGCGCACGGCGCGCTTCAGTTCGCCGCTGTCGGTGCACGACTTCGAGAAGCGGTCGAGCGTGCTCCGGATCTCGCGCGCGGCGGCGCAGAAGTTAGGTCCCGTCGCCGCGACCCTTGCCCGCGGCGAGGGCCTGGCCGCGCACGCTCGTTCCGCCGAGGCGCGGATCGACAAGCATTGACCACCGGAGAAACGCATGGCCAAGATCATCGCGATGTACAAGTCGACAATTTCGCCTCGGCCGGCGTCGAAATCCTGATGGCCGAATCCGCGACGATCTGAAGCAAACTGAAAAATGCCGCGATGAACGCGCGACAACAACCTGTGCCCACCGCCGATCCCGACCTCGTCGCGGCGCGCATCAAGGCGACGATCCGCGAGGAAATCCGCGCGCTGTCGGCCTACCCGGTCGCGCAGGCGGCGGGAATGATCAAGCTGGATGCGATGGAAAATCCGTTCGGGCTTTCGGCCCAGGTGCGCGCGCAGATGGCGGCGGCAGTCGCCAATGTCGCGATCAACCGCTATCCGGACGGCGGCGGGGACGGGGTGAAAGCGGCGTTGCGGCGCTCGCTGGGGTTGGGAGACGACGTCGGACTGATCCTGGGCAATGGCTCGGACGAACTGCTGCAGATGCTCACCACCGCGATCGCGAGTCCGGGTGCGATCGTGCTGGCGCCCGACCCGTCCTTCGTCATGTATCGGCTGTACGCGCTGTATGCCCACGCGCGCTACATCGGCGTGCCGCTGCGCGCGGATTTCACGCTGGACGCCGATGCGATGCTCGACGCGATCGCGCGCGAAGAGCCCGCGCTGGTGTGGCTCGCCTATCCCAACAATCCGACCGGCAACCTGTTCGCGGCCGCGGACGTCGAGCGGATCATTCGCGCCGCGCCAGGTTTGGTTGCGGTAGACGAGGCCTACTACGCCTTCGCCGGCAGTTCGTTCCTGCCCCGCGTGCTCGAATTCCCGAACCTGATCGTCGTGCGCACGGTGTCGAAGATCGGCATGGCCGGCGTGCGCCTGGGCTATGCGGCGGCGCATCCGGCGTGGATCGCGGAGATCGAGAAGGTCCGGCCACCCTATAACGTCAACAGCCTGACGCAGGCGGTGGTGCCGGTCTTGCTCGAGCACGAGGCGTTGCTGGCCGAGCAGGCGGCCACACTTTGCCGTGAGCGCGAGCGCGTCGCCGCCGCGCTGGCCGCGATGCGCCGGGTCGACGTGTTCCCGACGCAGGCCAATTTCGTCCTCGTGCGCGTCCCGGACGCGTCGCATTGGTTCGCGACATTGCGCGATGCGGGCATTCTGGTGAAGAATGTGGCTGCGTGGCATCCGCTGCTTGCCAACTGCCTGCGCATCACCATCGGCACCCCCGCCGAAAACGATGCGCTGCTCGACGCCTTGTCACGCTACCAATGAACTCAGTTGCCAACTTAGCCGCCGAATTTGCCCACCGCACCGCGAGCCTCGAGCGCAACACGCGCGAAACGCGGATTGCCGTGGCGTTGAATCTCGACGGCACGGGCCACGCCGAGCTCGCGACCGGCGTGCCGTTTCTCGACCACATGCTGGACCAGGTCGCGCGCCACGGCATGCTCGATCTCACCGTGCGCGCGTCGGGCGACCTGCACATCGACGGTCACCATACGGTCGAGGACGTCGGCATCACGATCGGGCAGGCCTTCAAAGCTGCCGTCGGCGACAAGATAGGTATCATCCGCTACGGCTACGCCTACGTGCCGCTGGACGAGGCGCTGTCGCGCGTCGTGGTCGACCTCTCCGGCCGGCCGGGCCTCGAATTCCACGTGCCCTTTACGCGGGCGATGATCGGCACCTTCGACGTCGACCTGACGCACGAGTTCTTCCAGGGCTTCGCCAATCACGCGCAAGTCACGCTGCACGTTGACAACCTGCGCGGCGACAATGCCCATCACCAGGCGGAGACGGTGTTCAAGGCCTTCGCGCGCGCGCTGCGGATGGCGTGCGGGCGCGATCCGCGCGCCGCCGGCGTCTTGCCGTCGACCAAAGGCGCACTGTATGTGGGTTCAGATGCCCGATATAGCCGTCATCGACTACGGCATGGGCAATCTTCGCTCGGTCGCGAAGGCGCTGGCCCATGTTGCGCCCGATCGTGACGTTGTCGTGACGTCGGATACGGCGGCCATCCTCTCCGCGCAGAGGGTCGTGCTGCCGGGCCAGAGCGCCATGCCCGACTGTATGAAGGGTCTCGACGAGCGCGGATTGCGCTCCGCGGTGCTGGAGGTGGCCGCCACCCGCCCTTTCCTGGGCATTTGCCTTGGCCTGCAAATGCTGTTCGAGATGAGTGAGGAAGGACCCACTGCCGGGCTTTCCGTCCTACTGGGGCGCGTGGAGCGCTTTCGCTATGCCGGGATGATCGACGGCAGCGGCGAGCGGCTGAAGGTTCCCCACATGGGCTGGAGCCCCGTGCACCAGTCGCGCGCGCACCCACTTTGGGCGGGCATCGAACAGGGCGCCCGGTTCTATTTCGCCCACAGCTATCACCCGGTGCCCGAAGACGCCGCGCTGACCGCGGCGACAGCCACCTATCCAACGCCGTTTACTTGCGCGATTGCGCGGGCTAATATCTTCGCTACCCAATTCCATCCGGAAAAGAGTCAACGCGCAGGACTTTCGCTTCTGGCCAATTTCGCCGCCTGGGACGGACGCGCCTGACGGCGGCATTCGCCCCTCATTCGGTCCCTTCCCACGGACTTCGCCCCGCAGCTCCCCACTCGCAGCTCCCATTCCGCAGCTTCGCTGCCATGCAGATCATTCCCGCCATCGACATCAAGGACGGACATTGCGTGCGCCTGAAGCAAGGCGACATGCAGTCGGTCACCGTATTCTCCGAGGACCCGGCCGCGATGGCGCAGCACTGGCTGGAGCAGGGCGCGCAGCGGCTGCACCTGGTCGACCTGAACGGGGCGGTCGCCGGCAAACCCAAGAACGAGCTCGCCATTCGCGAAATCGTCAGCGTCATCGGCGAGGAGATTCCGGTGCAGTTGGGTGGCGGCATCCGCGACCTGGACACGATCGAGCGCTACCTGGACGACGGCATCAGCTTCATCGTCATCGGCACGGCCGCCGTCAAGAATCCGGGCTTCCTCCACGACGCATGCTCGGCGTTCCCCGGGCACATCTGGGTCGGGCTCGATGCGCGCGAGGGCAAGGTCGCCACCGACGGCTGGTCGAAGATGACCGGGCACGACGTCGTCGATCTCGCGCGGAAGTTCGAGGATTACGGCGTGGAAGGGATCATCTATACCGACATCGGGCGCGACGGCATGCTCTCCGGCGTCAACATCGATGCCACGGTCAAGCTGGCGCGCGAAATCAAGGTGCCGGTGATCGCGAGCGGCGGCCTTTCGACGATCGCCGACATCGAGCGGCTGGCGCAGCACGAAGTCGATGGCATCGTCGGTGCCATCGCCGGCCGCGCCATCTACGAAGGAACGCTCAACTTCAAGGATGCGTTGAAAGCCGCCCGGGGCCCGGCCGGGGGCCCGCGTCCCGCCAAGGGCGAGACGTAGCGGCCCCATGGGCCTCGCCAAGCGAATCATTCCCTGCCTCGACATCGCGGACGGCCGCGTCGTCAAGGGCGTCAACTTCGTGAACCTCCGCGACGCGGGTGACCCGGTCGAGGTCGCGCGGCGCTACGACGAGCAGGGGGCGGACGAGATCGCGTTTCTCGACATCCGCGCGAGCATCGAGAATCGCGGCCTGCTGTACGACATGATCGAGGCCGTGGCCTCGCAGGTGTTCATCCCCATGACCGTCGGGGGTGGCGTCTCCACCGTGGACGATATCCGTTCGCTGCTCAACGCCGGCGCGGACAAGGTCAGCATCAACACCGCCGGCGTTGCGCGGCCGGAGCTCTTCGAGGAGGCGTCCTCGCACTTTGGTTCGCAATGCATCGTGGCCGCCATCGACGCCAAGAAATGCGCGGTGGACGAATGGCAGGTCTACATCCATGGCGGCCGTACGGCGACGGGAATCGACGTGGTCGAATGGGCGCGGGAAGTGGTGATGCAGGGCGCCGGCGAGATCCTGCTGACGAGCATGGATCGCGACGGCGCGCGCACGGGGTTCGACTTGCGGTTGACGCGGATGGTCGTCGAGGCGGTGGACGTGCCGGTCATCGCGTCGGGTGGTGTCGGCAGCCTCAACGACCTGGTCGACGGCATCAAGGTCGGCGGCGCGGACGCGGTGCTCGCCGCGAGCATCTTCCACTACGGCGAATTCACGATCGGGCAGGCCAAGGCGGTGATGGCTGCGGCGGGGCTCGAAATGAGGATCAATTGATGTCCTGGCTGGACGCCGTGACGTGGACGGCCGAAGGACTGGTGCCGGCCATTGCGCAGGACGTGGCCACGCATCGCGTGCTGACGCTCGCCTGGATGAACCGCGAAGCGCTCGAACGCACGGCTGCAACACGTGAAGCGCACTACTGGTCGCGCTCGCGCGGGAAGCTCTGGCGCAAGGGCGAATCGTCCGGACATGTCCAGCGCGTGCGCGAGATCCGCCTCGACTGCGACAGCGACGCGATCCTGCTCATCGTCGAGCAGGCGGGCGGCATCAGCTGCCACACCGGCCACGAGCGGTGCTTCTTCCAGCGCCTCGAAAACGGCGCGTGGCATGATGTCGAGCCCGTGCTCAAGGATCCCAAGGCGATTTACGGCGATGGTTGAATCCCGCAACGATGAAGGCGTCCTGGCGCGTCTTGCCGCGACGATCGAATCGCGCAAAGGCGTCGATCCGGCATCGTCCTATGTCGCCGCGCTGTTCGCGAAGGGCGACGACGCGATCCTGAAGAAGATCGGCGAGGAGGCGACCGAAACGGTCATGGCGGCCAAGGATGGCAACAAGGCGCGCATCGCCGCCGAGGTTGCCGACCTGTGGTTCCATTGCCTCGTCCTGCTCGCACGGCACGGATTGGGCCCCGCCGACGTGCTGGCGGAACTCGCGCGGCGCGAGGGGGTTTCCGGCCATCGGGAAAAGGCCTCCCGCTAAAGCCGCAACGGAGTGACCGACAGTCGAGTGCCGTCCCATCGATTGACTTACCATCATGTGCAGATCGGCTGGGCCGTGGTCGCCGGCTCGGCCATCGGGTTCGCATTGGCCCTGCTGGTGACGTTGTCGCTGTCCGCGTCGACGCTGGCCGCCGCGCCCTGGCTGGTCGTCGCGCTGTTCGGCCTGCTGGCCCTGGGTCTTTTGACCTATGCGACGCTGACGGTCGACGTCGACGACGACCGCATCCTGGCGCGTTTCGGTGTCGGGTTCATCCGGAAAGCGATACCGGTCGCGGACATCCTGCGCTGTGAACGTTGTCCGTACGCCCGTCTGGTGGGGTTGGGGTCTGCACTGGACGCCCTCCGGGTGGCTATACAATGTCTCCGGGCGGGCCGCGGTCAGGCTCGAGTTGAAGGGACAGCGGCCCCTGATGATCGGAAGCGACGACGCGGAGCGGCTGAAGGCCGCGATCGATGCGAGGTTGGCGGCCGGCGGGCCGTAAGAGCGGGAAACTCGCGGGAAACGACGGATTAGAGAATGCACACCACGGATCCGAACTGCATCTTTTGCAAGATCGTGCGCGGCGAGATACCGGGCAAGAAGGTGTTCGAGGACGCGGACGTGCTTGCGTTCCATGACATCCGGCCGTTGGCGCCCGTTCACTTCATGATCGTACCGAAGAAGCACATCGCGACGTTGTACGAGGTCACGATGGACGACGCGGCGGTTCTGGGCAAGATGCTGGCGCTGGCCCCGAAGCTCGCGGAAGAACAAGGCGCGGAAGACGGGTTCCGCACGATCATCAACACCGGGCGCGTCGGGAACCAGGAAGTCCAGCATGTCCACATTCACGTGCTCGGCGGCCCGGAACCCCTGGGACCGATGATCCGGCGGACGACGTAAGGCAAAGGAGAAACATCATGGGTGGCTTGAGCATCTGGCACTGGCTGATCGTACTGCTCGTCGTCGTGCTGATATTCGGAACCAAGAAGCTGACCAACATCGGCAAGGATCTGGGCGGCGCGGTCAAGGGATTCAAGGAAGGCATGAAAACGGAAAGCGACGGCGCCGCCGGCACAGCTGCGGCGGACGCAACGCCGGCGCAGCAGATTCCCGGACAGACCATCGATGCCGAGGTCAAGAAGGACACCACGCGCTCGTGATGACGCGACATCGCAACGCAGCAACCTCGGCACATGTTTGACGTAGGCTTTTCCGAGATCGCCGTCATCGCCGTCGTGGCGCTGATCGTGATCGGGCCCGAGCGCCTGCCCAAGGCCGCGCGCACGATGGGACTGCTGTTCGGCCGCCTGCAACGCTATGTCGCCGACGTCAAGGCCGACATCAACCGTGAAATGGAACTCGACGAACTGCGCAAGCTGCAAAAGCAGGTGCAAGGCGCCGCGCAGGAATTCAAGACGTCGGTCGAATCCGCCGCGCAGGACGTGCACTCGGGCGTGCGCAGCGTCGAGGAGCAGTTGAACGCCGCGGCGGCCGACGCGCAGGCAACCGCGCCACAGGACCTCGCATCGCGCGCCAACGAACCGGGCGCCGCGAATGTGGCCAATGCGGCAGACGCCGCCCCGGCCGACGCGCCGCGGCAAACGGCGCTACCCGGTTTCGACAAGATTTAGCCGCTGATGGCAGACCCCGACTCCACTCCCGAAGCCGGAGTGCAGGACACGTTCCTTTCGCACTTAGTCGAGCTGCGCTCGCGCCTCATGCACTCGATCATTTCGGTCTTGATCATCTTCGTCGCGCTGTTTCCGTGGTCGAAGGAGATTTACGCTCTTCTGGCAAGGCCGATGCTGCGCGCGCTGCCGAGCGGCGCGCAGATGATCGCCACGGACGTCACCGGCACGTTCTTAGTCCCGCTCAAGGTGACGCTGATGGCGGCGTTCCTGATCGCGCTGCCGTACGTGCTGTGGCAGGCCTGGGCGTTCGTCGCCCCCGGGCTCTATCACAACGAGAAGCGCCTGGCTCTCCCGGTGATCGCGTCCTCCGTCGTGTTCTTCTTCTTCGGAATGGCGTTCGCGTATTTCTTCGTGTTCCCGGTCATGTTCAGCTTCTTCGCCGGTTACACGCCGGCCGGCGTGACGATGATGACCGACATCGAGAAATACCTGTCGTTCGTCCTCACGATGTTCGTCGCCTTCGGCATCACGTTCGAGGTGCCCGTGATCGTCGTCGTGCTGGTGCGGATGCGCGTCGTGAGCCTCGAGAAATTGCGCGCGATCCGCCCCTACGTCATCGTCGGTGCCTTCGTCGTGGGCGCGATCTTCACGCCGCCGGACGTGGTTTCGCAGCTGATGCTCGCCGTGCCGCTGTGGCTGCTGTACGAACTGGGATTGCTGCTCGCGCGGTTCGTCAGCGTGCCCGAAGCCGCGAGCGCCGAGGAAGAAGCGATCGCCAAGTAGGCTCAGCTGGCGCTCGCGCGCCGGGCGTCACTGCTCCGCGGGCTTGGGCCGCTTGCCCACGGTTACGTCGACGTCGACGGGCTTCCCATCCCTGACCAGCCGCACCTTGGCCTGCGAACCGGGAGTCAATTCGGCAATGCGCGCCAGCAACTGCGGCACGCTGTGCGTCGGCTTGCCGCCCACGTCGACGACGACGTCGCGCACCAGGATTCCGGCATGGTCCGCGGGTCCACCGCGCTGCATGCTGCGGATGAGGACGCCTTCCGCGGGCGAAATCGACAGCGCCTGTGCCAGGTCCGCGCTCAGCGCCTGCGGCTCGATGCCGAACCAGCCGCGCGTCACTTCGCCGTCGCGGATGATCTGCTCGAACACCGTGCGCGCAAGCGACACCGGAATCGAGAACGCGATGCCGTTCGAGCCGCCGGTTTGCGAGAAGATGATGCTGTTGATCCCGATCAGGTTGCCCGCAGTGTCGATGAGCGCGCCGCCGGAATTGCCCGGATTGATCGCGGCGTCGGTCTGGATGAAATCCTCGAAGCGGTTGACGCCCAGGTAGTTTCGCCCGAGCGCGCTGACGATGCCGGCGGTCACCGTGTTGCCGAATCCGAACGGGTTGCCGACCGCCAGCACGACATCGCCTACCTGCAGGTCCTCCGCGTGGCCCAGCGTGATCGCGGGCAGATTCGTCGGCGTCGGCCTTGAGCACCGCGATGTCCGATTCCGGATCGGTGCCGCGGACCTTGGCGGAGAAGCGACGGCCATCGCTCAACACGAGCTGGATGTCGTCGGCGCTCTGGATGACGTGATGGTTGGTGATCACGTAGCCTTCCTTCGACACGATCACGCCGGAACCCAGGCTCGTCTGGCGCTGCGTGCGGGCCCGAGGTCGGGGAAATAGCGGCGAAACAGCGGATCGTCGGCCAGCGGATTGCGCGTGCGCACGTCCTTGCTCGTGTAGATGTTGACCACCGCCGGCATCGCCTTCTTCGCGGCGTCCGCGTAGGAGGCCACTTTGGCGGCGACGACGGGCGTCAGTCGTCTCCTGCGTGACGATGACATTGCCCACGCGCCCGGTGAGGCGCGGCAGCAGGTCGGGACGCAGTGTCGAGACGACGAACAGCGCGGCGACGCAGAGCGTGCAGGCCTGCGCGAAAAAGAGCCAGAATCGGCCGGAGCATTCCGGCTAGTTTAGCCCGGCGGCAAGACCCTGATTCGACAGCACATTCGGGGCGTTTTCCGAGCCGAGGCTTCCGGCGCCCGGGCCAAATCCCGTATAATCCGGGGTTTTGCGAAACGCGGCGCGCAATAACTGACAGGCGTTCCTCCCTCGAGGGAGCCTTCGGTTTCCGCGCTTCCTGGGACATGGAGGATGGCGAGCAACGCGACACGTCAGACAAATCACCGGCGGCGCCTGCTGATTGGCACGAGCATCGTCGGCGGCGCAGGCGTCGCCGTGGCGACGTGCCGTTCATCATGTCGTTCTGGCCCTCGGCGCGCGCGCAGGCCGCCGGCGCGCCGATCGAAGTCGATATCAGCAAGATCGAGCCGGGCCAGAAGATCGACGTGGAGTGGCGGGGCAAGGTGTGCTGGCTCATCAACCGCACGAAGCCGATGCTCGATTCGCTGCCCAAGCTCGACGCCTCGCTCGCCGATCCCAATTCCGACGCCTCGCAAGCAGCCCGCGAACTGCAAGAACGAGCACCGGTCGATCAAGGAGGCGATGTGGGTGGCCGTCGGCATCTGCACGCACCTGGGCTGCTCGCCGACGTACCGCCCCGAAGTTGCTCCCGGCGACCTGGGCCCCGATTGGCTGGGCGGCTTCTTCTGCCCGTGCCACCAGTCGAAATTCGATCTGGCCGGCCGCGTCTACAAGGGCGTGCCCGCGCCGTGGAATCTCGTCATCCCGCCGCACAAGTACCTGTCGGATACGCGCATCGCGATCGGCATCGGCGAAGACGGCAAGGAAGCCTGACGGGGCGCCGGCATGCAGAAATTACTGAACTGGATCGATGCGCGCTTTCCGCTGACCGCGCTTGTGGGAAAGCCAGTGGGGCAAGTACGTCGCGCCGAAGAATTTCAACTTCTGGTACTACTTCGGCTCGCTCGCGGCGTTCGTGCTGGTGCTGCAGCTCGTCACCGGCATCCTGCTGACGATGAACTACAAGCCGGACGCGGCGCGCGCGTTCGAGTCCGTCGAATACATCATGCGCGACGTCGACTGGGGCTGGCTCATCCGCTACATGCACTCGACCGGCGCATCGATGTTCTTCATCGTCGTGTACCTGCACATGTTCCGCGGGCTCCTGTACGGCAGCTACCGCAAGCCGCGCGAGCTCACGTGGATCTTCGGCTGCCTCATCTATCTCTGCCTGATGGCGCGAGGCGTTCTTCGGCTATCTGCTGCCGTGGGGCCAGATGTCGTACTGGGGCGCGCAGGTGATCGTGAACCTGTTCGCGACGATCCCGTTCATCGGCGAGGGCCTCTCGCAATGGATCCGCGGCGACTACACGATCTCCGACATCACGCTCAACCGCTTCTTCGCCTTCCACGTCGCCGCGGTGCCGCTGGTGCTGCTGGGTCTGGTCGCCGCGCACTTCATGGCGCTGCACGAGACGGGCTCGAACAATCCCGACGGCATCGAGATCAAGCAGCAGCCCAAGGATCCGAAGACGGGCCTGCCGCTCGACGGCATCTACAGCCATCCGTACTACACGATCAAGGACATCGTCGGCGTGATCGCCTTCCTGGTCGTGTTCTCGGCCATCCTCTTCTTCGTGCCGGACATGGGCGGCTACTTCCTCGAGTCCAACAATTACATTCCGGCCAATCCGCTGCAGACGCCCGAGCACATCGCCCCGGTGTGGTATTTCACGCCGTACTACGCGATCCTGCGCGCGGTGCCGTCGAAGCTCTTCCCCTATCTGCCGGCGACGCAGTTCTACGGCGTGGTCGCGATGGGCGTCTCGGCGACGATCTTCTTCCTGCTGCCGTGGCTCGACCGCGGCAAGGTGAAGTCGATCCGTTATCGCGGCACCGTGTACAAGTCGTGGCTGGCGGCGTTCGTCGTCTCGTTCCTGATCCTGGGCTACCTGGGCGTGGTACCGGTCACGGTGTGGGGACAATTCGCCGACGGTTTCCCGTTCTACGGGGCGGACAGGGCGACGGTCCTCGCGCGAGTGCTCACCATCGTCTATTTCCTGTTCTTCATCCTGATGCCGTGGTACACCGCGCGCGACAAGACCAAGCCCGTTCCGTCCCGGGTGAGTTAAGAACATGAACAAGTCCGCCGCGCTTCTGGCAGTCCTGTTGCTCGCGGGTTCCGGCGCGGCGCTCGCGACCGGCTCGGCCGACGTGCGCATGGAGGCCGTGGAGATCAAGCGCCTCGACGTCGCATCGCTGCAGCGCGGCGCGCGCAACTTCGTCAACTACTGCCTCAATTGCCACAGCGCGAGGTACATGCGCTATCAGCGCCTGACCGATCTCGGGATCGACCGGGCGCTGATCGAGGGCAACCTCATGTTCGCGACCAACAAGATCGGCGAAACGATGACCGCCGCGATGACGCCGGCCGAAGCGAAGGCATGGTTCGGCACGGTGCCGCCCGACTTGTCCGTCGAGGCGCACGTGCGCGGCACCGAGTGGCTCTACAACTATTTCCTGGGCTTCTATCGCGACGACAAGTCCGTCACCGGATGGAACAATCTCGTATTCCCGAATGTGGCCATGCCGCACGTCACATGGCAGTTCTCCGGCATCGGCAAGCTGGTCGAGAAGGAGTTCGACGACCACGAAAAGGCGCATCGCCGCCGCCATCGCCGACAAGGGACTGGCGAGGCTCGAGCCCGGCAAGGACGGCAAGTGGCTCGTGCAGACGGTCCAGCCCGACCCCGAAGCGCCCGGCACGATGACGCCGGTCCAGTACCAGTCGTGGGTCGCGGACCTCGTGAACTATCTCGACTACATGGCCGAGCCCGACAAGAACAAGCGGATCAGCCTGGGGATCATCGTCCTCATCTACCTGGGCGTGCTCTTCACCTTTGCCTACGCGCTGAAGCGCTCCTATTGGAAGGACGTTCACTAAGCCCGGCTCGATACCCTAAGCCGGCGCGGGGCACGAGCGACGTTCGTGCCCCGCTGCTTTCAGGCGATGCGGACGCCCGCTTGGCGTGAAGGCCGCAGCGCAACCGATGCAATGAGACCGGCGCGCGATTGACGCGCAGAAGGACCAGACCATGATGACCCTTTATTCCGGGACCACCGACCCGTTCAGCCAGCGTTGCCGCATCGTGCTGCACGAGAAGGGGATGGATTTCCAGATCATCGACGTCGACCTGGACCACAAGCCCGAGGACCTGGCGGTGATGAACCCGTACAACCAGGTGCCCGTGCTGGTCGAGCGCGACCTCGTGCTGCACGAGTCGAACATCATCAACGAGTACATCGACGAGCGCTTCCCGCATCCGCAACTGATGCCCGCGGACCCGGTCATGCGCGCGCGCGCGCGGCTCTTCCTGCATCGCTTCGAGAAGGAGCTCTTCGTCCACATCGACGCGCTGGAAGGCAACAACCAGAAGAACGCCGAGAAGGCGCGCGGCCTGGTCCGCGATTCGCTGCTGCAGATCACGCCGGTGTTCGCCAAGCACAAGCACATGCTGGGCGAGGATTATTCGATGCTCGACGTCGCGATCACGCCGCTCCTGTGGCGCCTCGACTACTACGGCATCCAGATGGGCAAGCAGGCGGCGCCGCTCATGAAGTACGCCGAGCGGCTGTTCGCGCGTCCGGCGTTCTCCGAGGCGCTGACGTCGGCCGAGCGCGGCATGCGGAAGTGACGGCTTAAGCGGGCGAATCCCTGCCGGGCGGGTGCCCCGGAAGGCCCTTGACCTTGCGGCCGGCGCGCGTAGTATCCTGCCCCCATGTCCGAGCAATCCGCCAAGCCGTACCTGATCCGCGCCATCTGCGAATGGTGCGCGGACAACGCGCTGTCGCCGTACCTCGCGGTCAAGGTCAATGCGCAGACGCGCGTGCCGATGAGCTTCGTCAAGAACGGCGAGATCGTGCTCAACGTCAGCTCGACCGCCACGCGCAAGCTCACGATCGACAACGAGTGGGTGCAGTTCACCGCGCGCTTCAACGGCGCGTCGCAGGAAGTCGCGGTGCCGATGAGCGCGATCACCGGCATTTTCGCCAAGGAAACCGGCTACGGCTTCGCCTTTTCCGGCACGCAAGACCCGGTCGCCTCGCTGGTTGCCGCGACGGCGCCGCGCGACCCCGAGGCGGCCGAGCCCGAGGCCCGAAGGACAGGCCGAAAGTCGAAAGCGCGTCCGTCGCACCTGCAGATCATCAAGTGACGGGTTCTGTCCGTCGCCGCCGGCATAGCTCAGGGGTAGAGCAGCGGTTTTGTAAACCGTTGGTCGTGGGTTCAATTCCTACTGCCGGCACCAATCTCGACGGGAGCTCGCGGAAACGCCGTGCTGCGATCAGTAAAACGATGGATGCTCGCCGCGGCATTCCTGCAGGCCATGCTCGCCGGGCTTATGCATGACCGCGACACCGGCGCATGCGGCCGAGGAAGAGGCTCGCGTTGTAATTCTGAACGGCACGGACCCCTATCTTCCGGCCTATCTCGAGATCGACGCGGCCATGCGCGCGGCCCTGGCCCAGGAAGTCGCAAGACACATCGTCCTCTTTTCCCAACCGCTCGATGCGCAGCGTTTTCGCACCGAAGCGTTCGAGCCCGAGTTGACCGCCTATTTTGCAAAGAAGTACAAAGACCTGCGCATAGACGTGGTCGTGGCGGTCAGTCAATCCGCACTTGAGTTCTTCAGGCGCCACGGTGCGGATATTTGGCCCGGCGCGCGGGTGGTGTTTTCCGGCTGGCCTGGGGAGATGTTCGAATCCGAGGGGCTTCCAGCCGACGCAAGGGCGGTAGTGACTTCGCTGGACTTTAGCGGAACCATTGACCTTGCCCGACGCTTGCAGCCCGATGCGCGACGTATCGTTGTCGTGTCCGGTGCATCGGAACTGGACCATATATCCGCGCAACAGGCACGGCAGGCGCTCTCGAACATGACGGGGGTGCCACCCGCCGAATTCCTCATCGGTCTGCCGCTGCCGGAACTTGTCTCCGCAGTAGCAGCCGAGCCCGCTGACACGATCGTCCTCTATCTCGCCCAGTTTCGCGATCGCCTGGGCCGACCGTACACGCCGCGCGAAGTTCTGCATGCGATCAGCGCCCGATCCGTCGCGCCCGTGTACGGCGTTGCTGAAACTTACCTGGGCTTCGGCATGGCGACCGGCATGGCAGAGTCGTACCGAGAACACGGACGGCTCATCGGGCAACAGTATTCGGGAGGCGCTGGCCGGCGGGCCACCTCCTCCGGACCGAGCCGTGCTCACCGTACCCAACCGATGCATTGCCGACGCCCGTGCGCTGCAGCGCTGGTCGCTGAATGAACGGCGCCTGCCTGACGGATGCGACATCAGGTTCGCGAACGTCCCCATCTGGCGCGAGTACTGGTGGCAAATTGCCCTTGCGCTGGCGGTCATTCTCGGACAGACATTGCTTATCACGGCACTGTTCAATCAGCATCGCCGGCGGCGCCTGGCCGAGCAGGCCGAACTGGCGCAACGCGTCGATCTCGCGCGTGCGTCACGCCTTGCGATGGCTGGGGAACTGACGGGTGCCATTGCGCACGAGATCAACCAGCCGCTCGGCGCAATCCTGAGCAACACAGACGCCGCGGACCTCATCCTCGAGTCCGGCACGGATCGACGCGACGAACTGCGCGGGATTCTCGCCGACATCCGCCGCGACGACCTGCGGGCCAGCGAAGTGATCCATCGCCTGCGGGAACTGCTCAGCAAGAATGAATATGAAAGGGAACCGGTCGAACTCAACGGACTCCTGAGCGATCTGGAGCCGATCATTCGCAGCGAAGCGAAGCGGCGCGGTGTCACGCTCGACATCCGGCCGGCAGCGACTGCCACCACAATAGTCGGGGACCGGGTCCAGATCCAGCAAGTGCTCATCAATCTTGTGCTCAACGCCATGGACGCAGTGGCCGATGTTCCCGAAGTCCTGCGCAAGGTCGTCGTGTCCATTGCGAAGGGTGCGAGTGGCGTCATCATCTCGGTGCAGGATCGCGGTCGAGGCATCGCCCCGGAGCACCTGACGAAGGTTTTCGACTCGTTCTTCAGCACCAAACGCAAAGGGATGGGGCTTGGCCTGTCGATTACGCGGACCATTGTCGAAGCCCACGGTGGACGCGTCTGGGCCGAGAACGGTCCCGGCGAGGGCGCGATGTTTCGGGTCGAATTGCCCTTGGCTGTCGCGAGCGACGCGCCGCCGAACCCGGCATGAATACGACCCCGCTGATCCACGTCGTCGATGACGACGAGTCGATGCGCACAGCACTGCTGCGGCTGCTTGCTGCCGCCGGATTCGATGCGCTCGGCTACGGCTCGGCGGGCGAGTTCCTCCTGCATCCCGTGCCCGATCGTCCGGGGTGCCTGCTGCTCGATCTGCAGTTGCCGGGACCCTCCGGTCTCGCGCTTCAGGACGCCCTTCAGCGAGGAGGCGTCAACTTGCCCGTGGTCTTCCTGACAGGGAACGCCGACGTGCCTTCCACCGTACGGGGGATGAAGGCCGGCGCAGTCGATTTCCTGACAAAGCCTGTGCAGCGCGACATCCTGCTCGATGCGCTCCGGCGTGCAGTCGCCCGCGATGCAGGCCAGCGCCGATCGCGCGGCGAAGCAGGCCGGTTGCGCGCGCGCTTCGATTCGCTGACACAACGCGAGCGCGAGGTTTTCGACGGCATTGTCGCCGGCAGGCTCAATAAACAGATCGCCCACGAGCTCGGCATCGCGGAACGCACGATCAAGAGGCACCGCGCGCAAGTCATGGCCAAGCTCGGTGTCGACTCGGCCGCCGCCCTCGGCCGGCTGGCGCAGCTGCTGCAACACTCTTCCGAAGGATAGGGGCCCGCTCCCCACGCTTCGCGCGCCGCATGCAGCACCCCTTCGGGCCAATTGCATGGCCCGTTGGCGCCAACGATTTGTCCCCTTCGCCGGATTGTCTCTCTGCCACGAAGCATTGAAGATCGCTGGCATGACCGCTCAATCCATAGGTAAGTCGAGCGGCTGCACAGGCCGAGGGGAGATCCGAAATGGTGGGTGACCTTGTCGGATTGATCTCGGTGGTCGAAGACGACGACAGTATGCGCGAGGCGATGGGACGATTGCTCAACGCTGCCGGTCTTGGATGCGCGACCTTCACGTCGGCGGAAGCGCTGCTGGCGGGGATCGCCGAAAAAGATTTTGCGTGCGTCATCAGTGACCTCAAATTGCCTGGGATGTCCGGCCTGGAATTGCTGGCGACATTGCGAGAACGGCATCTTTCACCGCCGTTCATATTGATCACGGCGCATGACGCGCCGGGCCTGCGCGATGAGGCCGAGCTATGTGGGGCGACGGCCTATCTGGCCAAACCGTTTCGCGGCACGGCGTTGTTGAAGGCAGTCAAAGCGGCGATCGGAACTGTAGGGACGTGAAAGCGGCCAGCGAGCTCGCTAGCCAGGCCGGCGTGTCGCGAGAAGTGAATGTAGCGAGCAGTACAGAGAAGTTGATCGATTTGGTATCGACTTACTAATGCGAGGAGTCTTGATATGAACTTGAAACGATTCTGTTGTGTGCTCGTGAGCGTGGCGGCGATGTTCGCGATTTCGCCCGCGCTGGCGCAGAAGAAGCCCAACGTCGTCATGCTCATGAGCGACGACGTGGGCTGGGGCGACTACGGCGTGTACTACGGCGGCGCGGCGCTCGGGCATCCCACGCCGAATATCGATCGTCTGGCCAAGGAAGGCGCGATGTTCACGAGCTGGTACGGCCAGGCAAGCTGTACGGCGGGCCGTGCCTCGTTCATGACCGGGCGCATCCCGGTCCGCACGGCGCTGTCGGTCGTGGTGGTTCCCGGCGACCCGAACGGCCTGACCGCGGACACGCCGACCATCGCCGAGTTCTACAAGAAGAACGGCTACCAGACTTATTTCTCCGGCAAATGGCATCTCGGCGACGTGGAGAAGTTCTATCCGATCGAGCACGGCTTCGACGAGATGAAGCAGTTCGCCGCCTATTACCCGGGTGTCTATGCCTATGAAGACACGGCTCAAAATGCCCATCCGTTTTTCCCCAAATACAACAAGGAGTTCTGGGACTTCTACCAGAAAGCGGTGAACCGGTATGAATGGGAAGGCACGGCGGGCAAGCCGGCGGTCAAGGGCAACAACGGCGCCGTGATCACGCTGGAGAACCTGGCCGATTTCGATGTCCGGCAGACGGATTCGGCGGTCGCCTACATCAAGCAGCACGCCAAGGATGGCAAGCCGTTCTTCATGAGCGTGAACTTCATGGGCATGCACCAGCCGACCAGCCCGAACAAGGCGTTCGTGGGCAAGTCGCACCTCGGCAACTACTCCGACAAGATGATCGAAATGGACGCCAACATCGGCCGGATCATGGACGCCATCCGCGCGGAGGCGCCCGACACCATCGTCATCCACACGGCGGACAACGGCGCGTGGCAGGATGCCTGGCCCGACGCCGGCACCACGCCGTTCCGCGGCGAGAAGGGGACGGGCTTCGAAGGCGCCTTCCGGGTGCCGGGCATCATGTGGGCGCCGGGCAGGATTCCGGCAGGGCAGGTGCTCTACGAAATGATGTCGCACATGGACGTGTGGCCCACGACCGCCACGATGGTCGGCCTGACGCCGCCGCCCCACGGTGAATGGAAGGACAACAACGGCAAGCCGATCTACTTCGACGGCATTGACAACACCGCCTACGTCACCGGCAAGGCGAAGCATTCGGCGCGTAATGGCTGGATCTACACCGACGGCGAGAAGTTCCTGGGCATGCGTGCCGACGTCGGCGATGACCCGGACGAATCCCGATCTCAAGATCGCGTGGAAGATGCTCTACTCGTCGAAGGACACCTGGCTGGGGCCGAGCTCGACCTCGGCGCCATCGGCTCGACCTACAACCTCACCATGGACCCGTACGAGAAGTACGACATGACGTTCAATGGCGCGATGTCCGTGCGCAACCCGACCACGTCGCCGGGCCGCTACTCGGGCATGGACAATGGCTGGGCCATCTCGCTCGGGGACATTCCGCTCTCGGAGTTCAACATGTCCATCGTCAAGTATCCGAACAAGAAGCGCTTCCCGGGCGGAGCTTCGAACGACATGATCCCGAACCTGCAGAACCCGGAGAATCCGCTGCCTTACGATCCGATCAAGATACCGAAGACCATCGGAGCGCACTAGGCGCAGCAGCGGGACTGGTTGGATTGTCGTGACTGGGCGGGCGTCCTGCAATTGGGCGCCCGTTCTTTCTGCGGAGCCGCAAGTGCGCAGACTGCACGCAAGAACATGGACATGAACCGAACGCTAAGCCGAATCGCGTGGCGGCGGCCGCCGGCCTGTTGGCGATCTCCCGGGCGGCGTTCGCCGACGACACGGAAGCATTGGCCAAGGCGGCGCAGAACCCGATCGCGGCCATGATCAGCCTGCCGTTCCAGAACAACACGACGCTCAACGCCGGACCCGAGAAGCAGACGCAGAACGTTCTCAACATCCAGCCGGTCATCCCGGTCAAGCTCGACGACGACTGGAACCTGATTGCGCGGACCATCATGCCGGTGATTTCGCAGCCCGGATTCGTCCCCGGACAGGACCGCGTCAACGGCATCGGCGACACGCAAGTCGAGCTGTTCGTCTCGCCCGCCAAGCCGGGGAAGCTGATCTGGGGCGTCGGGACCGATCCTGCAGCTTCCGACCAATTCCAACGATGTGCTGGGCACGAAGAAATGGGGCATCGGCCCGGCGGTGGTGTTGCTCACGAGCGAGGGCCACTGGCTGTACGGCGTGGTGGCCAACAACGTCTGGTCGTTCGCGGGCCCGGGCGACGCGGCGCCGATCAACCAGATGCTGGTCCAGTACTTCATCAACTACAACTTCGAGGAGGGCTGGTACGCGACCACCTCGCCGGACATCACGGCCAACTGGAAGGCGCCCAACAACAATCGCTGGACGGTGCCGTTTGGCGGCGGGTTCGGCAAGATCTTCAAGATCGGAGACCAGGCGATGAACGGCCAGGTGCAGGCGTTCTACAACGTCGTGTCGCCGGACAACTTCGGCGGCAACTGGACGATTCGGGCGCAGTTGCAGTTTCTGTTTCCCAAGTAGCGACACGAGCCATTCGAGACGAGCACTGAAAATAGGCACGCCATGAGTAACGTATTGCAAAAAATAAAGCACGAGTTCCTGGAGATGTTGCCGCCGGCGATCTTTTTCTTTGTCGCGCTGCATATCGTTGCCTTGGTCCGGGCGTTGATGGTCAAGGCAACCGGAATTTCCCCGCTGACGACGGTCTCGGTGGCCATCGCGGCCCTCATTCTCGGCAAGGCTGTGCTGATCGCCGACATGCTGCCATGGATCAATCGCTACCCGGAGCAGCCGCTCATCTACAACGTCGCGTGGAAGACACTGATCTACACGCTGGTCTCCGCGGCGATTCACTATCTCGAACACCTCTATGACTTCGCGCGCGAGGCGGGTGGCATCGTCGCCGGCAATGAGAAGTTGCTCGCCACCATCATCTGGCCGCATTTCTGGGCAATCCAGATCATTCTGGTCACGCTGATTCTCGTTTATTGCATGATGCGCGAACTGGTGCGCGTGATCGGCAAGGAAAAGATCTCGCGTACCTTCTTCGGCCCGCTTCCGCTTCCGGAGTACTAGATTTGAATCTCCGGGACCTATGCGCTCGCTGCTGCATCGCTTGCCAGCTAGTGCGATAGCCATCGCGAAACACGATCTAGACTAATGTCCGCAAAGGCATTCATTCAAGCGCGCTCTGTGTCCCTGCTGATGGTCGTAGCAGTCCTGCTCGTGGTCGTCCTGGCGCAGGCGGAAATCTTCCTCTCCATTTCGTTTGGCAGGCTCCAGCAGTATGTCCCGGCGTTCGGGCGGGACAAGATGTGGATCGGCTGGATTGTCTTGCGGGGCGCGCTCATCACCGCGTGTATCGGCCTGTGGCTGCTCAACCGCAGGGCCGCCCTGTTCCGGGCCATCGTGCTCACGAACGGGTTCCTGACCCTTGGCTTGATACTGAATGTCGTGGCATTGTCGGCGACACTGATGGGGTTTTCCGCGCGCGACGTGTCGACCTTGCTCGTTGACGTGGTCGACATGGCAGTATCGAACATCCTGATCTTCTCCGTCTGGTATTGGGTCATCGACCCGCCCGGCGTCGACGAAAGGGCACGCACCAACGAGGCATGGGAATTCCTGTTTCCCCAAAGGGCGAGCAGCCTGCCGAACTCGAGTCGTGGATTCCCGGATATCTTGATTACGTCTATCTTTCGTTCACGACGACATTGGCGTTCAGCCCGACCGATGTGCTGCCGCTCACACAGCGAGCGAAAATGCTGATGCTCCTGCAAGCGACCGCCTCCGTCGTCACCTTGACATGCATTGTGGGCAGTGCGATTAACGTACTCGCGGGCGGTTCCAAATGAAGGGAAGTTCGCGTCGAGAACAAGCCGATTGACGACCGGCGACGATATGACCAAGCACATCCGCAGTCCGCGTGCCGGCAAATCCCAGGTTCCGCCGGCGCCACGCGCGAGCCGCGCTGAACGCCTCGCGGCGGGCAAGCGGCTTCGCGACCGTTTGCCGCGGGAAGAACACGGCGCCTGGAAGCCGCTGGTTCCGGCCCAGTCCGGTCGATCTCGTCATCGCGTCGAACAAGGGACGCATTCCCGAGCTGATTCCCATCCGCTACGGGCGCATGTCCGCATCGCCGTTCACGTTCTATCGCGGCACGGCGCTCAACATGGCGTCCGACCTGGCGGCCACGCCGAATACCGGCGTGCGCACGCACTTGTGCGGCGACTGTCATCTGATGAATTTCGGCGGCTTCGCGACGCCGGAACGGCGAATCATCTTCGACATCAATGACTTTGACGAGACGTTGCACGGGCCGTGGGAATGGGACCTGAAGCGACTGGCGGCGAGCTTCGTGCTCGCGGCCCGGTCGAATGGATTTGCGGCTGCCGACCAGCGGAACGCCGCGATGGCGTGCGTTCGCTCGTATCGCGAGCGGATCAGGGCCTACGCGAAGATGCCCAACCTTGACGTGTGGTATGCGCGAATCGACAAGAAGATCTTTCTCGCGTCGCTGTCGGATGCGGACACGCAAACGCGTCTGAGAAAGCGCATCGCGGAGGCGGAGACCCGAACGGTAGTGGAGACGGACTTTCCGAAGATGGTCGAGGGCAGCCCCGGGAAATTCGTCATCAAGGACAATCCACCACTCATCTACCATGATCGGGCCGTCAACCTCGATTCGGACCGAGACAACGTTCTGTCGACGCTTGGCCGCTATCGAAGCTCGCTTCAGGACGACCGCCGGTTACTCTTCGACCGTTATCGGGTGGCTGACATCGCGGTAAAGGTGGTCGGCGTCGGCAGCGTGGGCACGTTTTGCGCGGTTCTGCTGATGATGGCCGAAAACGACGACCCGCTGCTGTTGCAGGTGAAGGAAGCGCGGGCATCCGTGCTGGAGCGGTATCTTGGCAAGAGCGTCTACGCGAACCACGGGCAACGCATCGTGGTTGGACAGCGCTTGATGCAGTCGGCGAGCGACATCTTTCTGGGATGGGCGGAGGGCAAGCGAGGCCGGCATTTCTATGTGCGCCAATTGCGCGACATGAAGTTGAAGCCGCTGGTGGAAATCTTCGAACCACGACGATGCTGGATTACGGCGCGCTGTGCGGCTGGACGCTCGCACGCGCGCATGCACGCTCTGGCGATGCCGCGATGATTGCCGGATACGTTGGCAAGAGCGAAGTGCTGGATGTGGCAATCGCGCGCTTTTCCATGCGCTACGCCGACCAGGCCGAGCGCGACCACGCGGCTCTTATGAACGCCATTCGCAAGGGCCGGATAGAAGTGCAGACGGAAGGTTGACCGAGGGACCCCCATGAGCACGGCATCTGCGATGGCACCGGCACAGCGGACTGCTGGTCGATAGAGGCACGTGTGAGTCACCACCCCGTGTTCTGGGTGTTCGTCGCGGCCGTGGCGGGTCCCTTGCTTGGCCGGATTCCCATTGGTTTGAGAGTGCCGGTCGTCGTTCTCGAGGTCTTGCTAGGAATCCTGATCGGCCCGCACGTCATGGACCTTGTCCAGTACGACGGGTTTCTTTCGACGATGCACACGTTCGCGATGGCAGCGACGCTGTTCATGGCCGGCATGGAACTCGATTTCGGGGAGATCAAAGGTCGTCCGCTATGGCTGGCCATTGCGGGTTGGGGCATTTCGGTCGCGCTGGGAATCGCCGTGGTGGGTATCTTCCATGTCATTCCAGCCGTGGACGCTCCCATGATGGTCACGCTGGCCTTGTGCACCACCGGCCTCGGCACCCTGATCCCGATCTTTCGCGACAGCGGTCAGCTGGGGACCAAGTTCGGGCGACTGATGATAGCGGCCGGAACGATTGGCGAGGTCGGCCCCATCATCGGCATGTCGCTGCTGTTGTCCCGGCGTTACAGCACCTGGCAGGAGGTCGGCTTTCTGGCGGCGTTTCTGGTGATCGTCGGTGTCGCGGCCGCCGTCAGCGCGGGTGCGAGGCCGCCCAGGGTGATCGCATTCCTCGGCCGGGAGATGCATGCAAGCTCGCAACTG
>CAVWIM010000020.1:0-15730 GCA_963755065.1 uncultured beta proteobacterium | reverse complement strand
TCGGGGCCATGTACAAACGGTGGCATAAGGTATTCATTGCTTGACGTTTAGATGCTGGGTCGATCCACCAAATCGATGGGGCGACGGACGATTCTATTGCGCCGCCCTGGCTGCGAATCGTTGACTCGGGACGTTTCGCGACCAACTATCCGTGGGCGGACGCGGGCTAGCGGAACAACCAGCCGATTGCGGCGGTACAATGAAATCACCAGGAGTAAGGCATCCTGCGTTCCTTGCAGCGCGAGATTTCCCCGCCCTCGTGGGCCCGATTAGAACCGTCAAGGAGACGAACATGGGCATCTTCGATCGCTTCCGCCGCGTCGACGAAACACGAGGGCAGACCTACGAGGGCCAGCGAACGCAACCGTCCGAGGACGAACAGGCGCTGGCCCGGTACCGCTACATGCTGAAGACGGCGCCGCCGGAAACCATCGAACAGGCGCACGTCGAGGCCTTCGCCAGGCTAACGCCACAGCAGCGCCGGACGCTGCTCGAACAGCTGCGCGCCGAAATGCCCGAAGCGGAGCGCGCGTACGCGACCGAGAATCCGCAGGCGCTCGCGCAACTCGCCACGCGCGCGGAAGTGCGCCAGCCTGGCACGATGGAGCGGCTCTTCGGCAGCATTCCCGCTGCCGGCACCGGCTTCGGCGGCATGATGGCCAGCAGCCTTTTAGGGAGCATCGCTGGCACGGTGCTCGGCACGATGATCGCGCAGAATTTCCTGGGCAGTCACGGCTTGGCGGGCAGCGATCTGGGCCAGGCGCCGGGATGGACGGTGGGCATGACGCCGACGCCGGACACTGGCGACATGGCTGGCGGCTTCGACGATATCGGCTCCGGCTTTGACGGCGGCTCGATCGACGTCTGACACGGAGTTTGGCCATGCGCTATCGCAACGATCCGTCGGGAACGCGATTGCCGATCAAGCTCGACACCGCCACAAACGGCGAGTTCGAGCCGATTCCGCTCGAGGCGATGCATCACCATGCGCAGCGCCTCGCGCTCGACGCCGCGACCGCCAATGCCAAGCGCCTGGGCCTCCCGCGCCGCGCGTTCCTCGTGTCAGCCTGCGGCGCGGCGACGACGCTGCTCGGAATGAATGCCGCCTACGCCGCGGCCAACCGCCGCGGCGGCCACTATGAGTTGCCGGGCGAAGCTGCGCTGGATATGCAAGTCGCGCGCTCGGCGCTCGATCGCAACGAATTCATTTTCGACGTGCAGGGTCACTTCGTGAACCCGACCGGCGCATGGACGCGCGCGCTGCCGCCGGGCGCGCAGCCGCTCAAGGGTTTCGGCGAAAACAATCGCTGCATCGCGCAGTCCGCCGGCCCGGCCTGGGCTATCTGCAATGCCTCGGTGCGGAAGAATTCATCAAGGACATTTTTCTCGATTCGGACACCGACTTGATCGTGCTGTCGTTCGTGCCGTCGACGCGCAAGGGCGAGCCATTGACGATCGAGGAGGCGGCCGAGACCGCGCGCATCGTCGAGAAGATGCAGGGTACGCATCGCCTGCTGCTGCACGGCCGCGTAAATCCAAACCAGGACGGCGACCTGGAAGGCATGGATGCGCTTGCCGAGCGCTACCGGATTTCCGCGTGGAAGACGTACACGCAGTGGGGACCTGCGGGCAAGGGATTTTTTCTCGACGACGACGCCGGGATAGCGCTGATCGAAAAGGCGCGCAAGCTCGGCATTCGCAACATCGCAGTGCACAAGGGGCTGCCTTTCGGGCCGCAATCGTACGAGCACTCGACGTGCGTGGACGTCGGCCGCGTCGCGAAGCGTTATCCCGATGTGAATTTCCTCATCTATCACTCGGGATTTGTCACGACCAAGCCCGAGGGACCGTACGACGCGCGCCGGGCCGACGGCATCGATGCGCTGGTGACCAGCTTACGCGACAACGGTGTTGCGCCGGGCTCGAACGTCTACGCCGAGCTGGGATCGACATGGCGATTTCTCATGCGCGATCCCGATTCCGCCGCGCATGCGCTGGGCAAGCTGTTCAAGCATGTCGGCGAGAACAACGTGCTCTGGGGCACCGATTCGATTTGGTATGGCTCGCCGCAGGACCAGATCCAGGCCTTCCGCACCTTCCAGATTTCCGACGAGCTCGCCGAAAAGCACGGCTATCCCAAGATCACGCCGACGCTGCGCGCGAAGGTGTTCGGGCGCAACGCGCTGAAGGTCTATTCGATTCCGGATGACGTGCTGAAGATCCATTTGCCACGCGATCGTGTCTCGCAAAATCGCGCCGAATACAGCGCGCATGCCGATCCCAGCTTGTCACGCACGGGCCCAAGACCCGGCGCGAGTTCCTGACCCTGAAGGCTTGGGGCGGATAGCCGCGTCTGCGCGGTGAAATAGGCAAACCAACGCCGAGACACAAGTGGGCCGCGCTTCGGGGGCGGTGCAAACGTATGCCGCACATGCCGTCAATCCTGCAAGTTCTGAGCTTCGCCGCCGTGGGGCTGATTTCCTCGATGGTGTCAGCCGGCACGCGCGTCATTCTTGCGCCCTACACCGCGCCCAACGACCCGTCGGGTTTGTACTCTCGACCATTATGTGGATCCTCCACCCGATCGGTTTTATCTGAAGGCTCGCTTTCAGCGTCCGTGGAATGGGGGAGCGCCGTTTGCCAACCAAACTTCATACGATCCATCCGCATACATGGGCCTGGGTCCGTTGCCGCCTCTCAACCAGCGCGGCCCCCTGGGTGGCAGCATTGATCAAGTCGACCTTTCAGATCGAGGGGAATGAAGTCGGCATCCTGATGCGAACATGGGACGGACCCATCCCTGCGTCGGCGTCATCCCATCGCGTGCAACGGCTTCCACAAGCACACGGTTTACGAGCGTAACTGGTCCACCGCGGAAATGGTCTTCACGTCGAGGAATTCATACGGCTCTCTGGACATCGAAGCTGAGATACATCAACGTCAGGCATTTCGCCCAATGGAACTCGAGAACGGGCAGCGCGCCGGTCGGGATCGTCGCCGGCCAGCTGGTGTTTGTCCTTCTTTCTCGAGGACACAGAACCACAATCGAATTCAGTATGTCGTCTACGCGTTCGACACGACCCCAGCACCAACGACGGGAGCGAACTCGATCCTCAACTGGAGCCAATAGGCGCGGGTAATTGGTTACTACCTGACGTCGTCGTTCAAGAAGCGCCGCGTCATGAAGTACACGACGGTCGACCGCAATTCGGCCGGGTTTACCAACGTAGCGTGGGGGTCATACCGCCATTTCAAGGTTCGGATCACGCAGGATAATTTGACCAATGCCATCACTGCGCTCAATGCCAAGGGCGGAAGCCTCTCGACGGAACTTGATGGTTGGACCGCCGGAATCACGCTGGTCGGAATCAATCAGGAAATTGGCGTACCGGGCAAAGAATGACGAGGGCAGTTCCAATACGACGGGACAATGGCGATGAAGCCATCATGGGAAGCTCGGTCAGGAACATCAAGGTCAGCGAGTCCTATCAGAACTGCCCGGCGACTCCCGTCAACCGGCGTCGACGCCACTAAAGGAGATCACCATGCGCCTCGAAGGAAGCTGCCACTGCGGCGCGGTGCGGTTCAGCGTGGAATCGCACACGCCCTATCCGTACATGCGTTGCTACTGCTCGATCTGCCGCAAGACGCAAGGCGGCGGCGGCTACGTCGATCAACATCATGGGCGAGGCGCCGACGCTGCGCGTGCGCGGCGCCGCGAATCTTTCGGTCTATCGTGCACGGATCAAGGAACCCGGCGACACGCGCAAGCGGCTCTCGCCCGCGCGCCGGAATTTCTGTTCCCGCTGCGGCAGCGCGTTATGGGTGGCGGATCCGCGCTGGCCGGAATGGGTCTACCCGTTCGCGTCCGCGATCGACACACCGCTGCCGAAGCCACCGGAAGAAGTCGAGCTGATGTTGAACTACGCGCCCAAGTGGGCGGACGTGCCGTCCGGGCGCGGCCACACGCACTTTCGCGAATATCCGCGCGAAGGCATCGCCGACTGGCACGAACGGCGCGGATTGACCGTTCCCTGAACAGAGCCCTCCCCCCGCGGGGATCGCCCAGTATCTTAAGCACGCAGTGAGAAGCGTGCGCGGCACGGTAACATGAGCGTCTATGCCCGAGTCCAATGCCGAACGCGCAGTCCCGTACCTGGCGCGGATTCTCCAGCAGCACCTGATCGACGATCCGGACGGTCGAACCTGGACTGCTGAAGGTTCGGCGGTGTTCGCCGATATCTCCGGCTTCACCCAACTGTCCGAGCAACTGGCGAGGAAGGGCGGCCGCGAGGGCGCGGAACAAATCACCGACACGATCGGCGGCAGCTTCGCGTCGATCCTGAAGGTCGCCTATGAGAAGGGCGCCAGCCTGCTCAAATTCGGCGGCGACGCACTGCTCCTGTGGTTCCAGGGCGATGACCACGCGACGCGTGCCTGCGCGGCCGCGATGCGGATGCGCCACGCACTCGACGACGTCGGACGGATCGAGTTGCCGGGCGCGAAAGTCACGCTGCAGATGTCGCAGGGTGTTCACACGGGATCTTTCCATTTCTTCGCGGTGGGCACATCGCACCTCGAGATGCTGCCCACCGGCCCCGCATGGACCCGCACGGTGGCGATGGAACACGAGGCCAGCGCAGGCGAAATTCTCGTCAGCGCGGAGACGGCCGCCCTCCTCCCAAAGGAGTGCCTGGGCGATTCCAGGGCATCGGGCGTCCTGCTTCAGGGCGAGCCGCCCGGCCATGAAGCAACGATTCCGTACATTCCGCGGCCGCATTCGCCGGAGGAGCTGACGCTGCGCTGCCTGTCGCCCGCGATCCGCGCTCACGTGACCGGCGGCGGCGGGGCCTCCGAGCATCGCCCCGTCACCATCGCCTTCATCCGCTACGAGGGGACGGACGCGCTGATCGAGCAAAGCGGCCCGGCTGCGGCCGCAGACGCGTTGCACCAGTTGGTGAGTGTCGTCGAAGCCGCGACCGAGGAAATGGGAGTCACGTTCCTGGGCTCCGATGTCGATCACGATGGCGGCAAGCTGATCCTGACCGCTGGTGCGCCGAAGGCCACCGGCGATTCCGAGGAACACATGCTCTTCGCGTTGCGCAAGATCGTCGAAAGCAGGTTTTCGCTGCCGATCCGCATCGGCGTCCACCGCGGCTCGGTCTTCGCCGGCGATATCGGGCCGCCCTACCGTCGCACCTATACGGTCATGGGCGATGCGGTGAACCTGGCCGCGCGCGTGATGGCCAAGGCCGAGCCGGGCCAGATCTACGCGACGGGCGACGTGCTCGAACGCTCCAACACGCTGTTCGATACCACGCAGCTCGAGCCCTTCGCCGTGAAGGGCAAGTCGGAACCGGTCCAGGCCTGGTCCGTCGGCCGCGCCCAGGGTTCGCGAACCCGGCAGGTGACGTTGCAGCGGCTGCCGCTGACGGGCCGCAACACCGAACTCGGCGTGATCCGCAAGGCGTTCACGAGCGCGCGGTCAGGGGCGGGCCGACTGATCGAAATCGTGGGGGACTCCGGGATCGGCAAGACACGGCTGCTCGAAGCGATGCGCGACTCCATAGCGGGATTCGCCAAGCTCCACGCCACCTGCGAAGCTTATACGTCGTCGATCCCGTACGTCGCATGGCGCGAGCTGCTGCGCGAGATGTACGAATTCGGCCGGGACACGCCCGACGCGGCGATCGAGGATCGTCTCCGCGCCGAAGTGGCGGCCAAGGCGCCCGACCTCGAGCCGTGGCTGCCGCTGCTCGCGGCGGTGTTCGACATTGAAATCGCCGCCACGCCCGAGGTCCTGCAATTGGCGGAAACGAACCGCGGCACGAAGCTGCAGGAAACCATCGCCCGGTTCCTCGAAGCCGTGGTGCCCGACAAGCTGCTGGTGGAGATCGACGACGTACACCACATGGACAAGGCCTCGGCCGAACTCCTGACGCATCTGACCAGGGGTCTCGCCGCCCGGCCATGGCTGTTCGCGATCGGGCGGCGTCCATTGACCACCGGATTCGAGGCGTCCGAGTCGCCCGAGGTGGTCCGCATCGACTTGAAGCCGATCGCGCCGCAGGATGCGCTGCGCCTGGCCCAGTTGGCGACCACGCAAAGTCCGCTTCCCGCGCATGTCCTCGATGTTGTCGCGAAGCGGTCGGGCGGCAATCCGCAATTCCTGCGCGACCTGTTGCGCTCGGCGATCGAGTCCGGCGGCGCCGCGGACCTGCCCGAGTCCGCGGAAGCGGCCACGATGACGCGGATCGACACGCTGCCGCCGGAGGATCGCGCGCTGGTCCGCCGCGTCGCGGTGTTCGGACTGACGTTCCACCCGCGGATGTTGTCGTGGCTCTATTCCGAAGAGGACGGCCCGGCACCCGATGCTTCTGCGCTCGTCAAATTGAGCGAGCTGTTCGACGAGGAGCCCGACGGGTACCTGCGCTTTCGCCAGACGCTGCTGCGCGACTCGGCCTACGAGGGGCTGCCGTTCAAGCTCCGGCGACAACTCCATAGCGCGGTCGCAGCGCATATCGAAGAGGAAATGGATTTCCCGGAGGAGGCCGGGAACATCCTTTCGCTGCACTATTTCGAGGCCGGCGAATACGACCTGGCTTGGCGTTACGCCATGGCTGCCGCAAAGCGAGCAGAAGCGTCTACGCGAACGTCGAAGCCGCCGGGCTGTACTCGCGCGCGCTGGAGGCGGGCGCCAGCTTACAGATATGGCGGAGCCGGAGCTTGCCGCCGTGCATCAGGCGCTGGGGGATTCGTGGTACCGGGCGGGCGAGTTCCGCAAAGCGTCCGACGCCTTCATGGCTGCCCGTGCGCTGATCGCAGACGATCCCTGCGCGGACGCCGGCCTGCTGATTAAGCTCTCGCACGTCGAGGACGAAGCTCGGCAAGTTCGAACGAGGCGCTGCGCCGGTGCGAGCAGGCTCGCAACATTCTCCAGGGACTGCAAGGCCCGGAGGCCGCCCGGCAGGCCGCGCGAGCAGGCGGCTGGTACGCCATGGTGCTGCTGTGGCAGGCCGGATGACCGACGCGATCGACTGGGCTGAACGGACGGTGCCGAGGCAGAGGCTGCGAACGACCAGGAAGCGCTGGGCAGACGCTTATTTCGTGATGGGCGTGGGCCTACGGCGACCTCGGCAAGCCGGAAGGCCGCGCGTTCATGCAGCGTTCGCTCGACGCATACGAGCGGTCAGGCAACCTCGGCCGGCAAGCAGACACGCTCTCGAACCTCGGCGCGGTCTGCCATTGGGCGGGTCGCTGGGACGATGCGTTGTCATATTTCGAACGCGCTCGCGAGGCATGCACTGAAGATCGGCGACACGGTCGGCGCGGCCCTGGCGCGCATCAACACCGCGGAGATCCTGACCGATCGCGGCGAGTGGGCCGAGGCCGAGGCGCTGCTGTTGGAAACGCTCCCGCTGTGGAAGGCGTCGCAGTTTCGATTCTACCTTGGCGACTGCCTGTCCTGGACTCGGGCGCGTGTCGCTTCGCCTGGGTCGCATCGACGAGGCGCTGCAGCCGTCTCGAAGAGGCCAAGTCCAACTACCTGCACGTCGGAGCGGAGGAGAAGATCCCGGCCATCGACGCGCTGCATCGCGGAGTGCCGTCATCGCAATGGGCAATCCAGACGCCGCCCTCGAACTGGTGCGCGGCATGCTCGGCCGCGCCGAGCGAGTCGAACGGGGTGGCGAAGGTCGTGCCGTTGCTGGAGCGCGTGCAGGGGCACGCGCTGCTCTGCAAGGCGACCTGTGGGGCGCACGGGACGCCCTGGAGGCGAGCCTGCGGCGGCCCGGGAGCGGAACGATCTCTTCGAGGCGGCGCTCACCTGCTCTCGCTGATCGAGCTCGACCGGCTGGAAGGCGTCGAGCCTCCGCTCGAGATGGTCAACGAGAGCCGCTCGCTGCTCGCGAACCTCAAGGTCCGCGCAGTCCCGCCGGTGCCGCCCCCGCCGCATAGACCCCGGAAACGCGGAGCGGCCCCGCAGGGCCGCTCCGCGATCTACAGCATACTGCAAACTCGCTACGGGTGATTCCAGGTGTCGCCGATGTCGACCCACCAGAGTGTGTTGCCAGTCGGGACCACCGCGATGCACGCCTGCGCCTGGTACGGGAGGCTGTACTTACCGTTCGCGGGGCAGTTAATCACATTGTTCTGATAATCGTAGCAAGTGTTGTTGAGCGGAAGGATTGGCAGCAGGATGCTCATCACGAAGGCGCCCTTCGGATGGCTTACGCCCGTGGTGCCGGCCACGCCGCGCGTCACGGTGTAGCCATTGGCTCCGATCGCCGTCACAGTCATGCGTTCGACCGAGCCCGACGGTCCGACCACAATGTCGAACGGAGTCGCAGGTGTTGCGATCGCACCGGCTGGCGTCGTCGTGTCGACCTTGAGCGTCGTCGAGGTACCGTTGATGTTGTTCTTCACGCTTCCGTACGGCTGCGGCAAGATCGTTTCGATGTCCGCAGAATCGGCGACTTGCCCAGTGCAAGCCTGGGCGTCGACGAAGGCAACCTGGCTCGCATCGGAGACGGCCGCGTCGGCGAGAGAACCATCCTGGTTCAGCCAACCAACCCTGGGCGTCGTCGGCGGCGACGCATAACGTAATCTCGTAGTAAAAGACCGCCGACGAGAACGTGGTGTCTGCACCGTCCCACCGGACGTGGACTGGGTTCGCCGTGTTAGCGATATCCGATACATAGACATTGGTCGCGCCGCACGAGCCGGCTCCACCGTCCTTGTTGTACGACCACCGGAACCCCAGGATGTCACCCACCGTAAATGATTCCGGATCGGGGGCGCCGGTATCAGGGTCGAAGTTGCAAGCAAGGTCGGCGCATGCGACGGGGCTTATCGGCGTGCTTGGGTCGTTGGGGAAGGGTAAGCGGCTAAAGAAATTGCCGTTGTTATCTGTGAGCTGGACCATGGGGTTGCATCCCAGGTGGCATCGCCGCACGAGGACGTGTCGAGCGTAATCGTAAAGGTGACGGTCCCCCAGGCTTGACAGGATTGAGGTTGTTGACGATGAAGTGCCCGGGTTTCAATGGGTCATTGAAGAGACAATCAAGCGGCTTCGCGGACCCGCTCTGCGCTACCGTGCAGTCGCTGGCATTCCAGGACAAAAAATTCACGACGGCATCTGCCGACGAATACGTGGAGCTCGACTGCTTCGGGCTCGTATTCGTCAGGACGATCTTCACTACGGAAGAGCCAAGCCCAAGGCCCTGAGTCTGCACGCTTGCTGCGATCTTAAAGGTCTTGTTCTGCGACTGATCGGCCGCGAAGCCTGGCAGCGCGAACGCCGCGAGCGTCAATGCCGCGATCACCAATCCGAAAATCTTGCGCATGCTGTTCATTCTTTTCTCCAGGAGGGGAGGCGTTGACCAAAATTTGATGTGTCCACCACGCGCGAAAGGACTGACACGCGGCGCGCTGGGTTCGTACAAGCTGAGCGAGGCACAGTTGTACTCCAGCTGCTGCCCATGTCAAGTGAATGGGAATATTCCGCAGACCTTGTACACCGCAGCGTCGGATCGAACTCGACACAGCCTTAAGAAATTTTCAGCTCTGCTGATGTCATTTTTTAGCTCGACGATCGTCGAAAATTGTCAGAGTTGTAGTCTGCAAGCGCGTTTTTCAGCCGACGTAAGGTAGATCATATGCCGATGTCATTAAATCCGAATTTCGGGGGCGATTCACGCGGGGTGCACCTCGTCGGTCCACACCCTGAAGCTCGCCAACGTGTTAGGGCCGAACGTGCTGCTGATCGCAACGTCGGAAGCGTCGCGCCCGCGGGCAATCAGCACCCTCCCGATGCGCGGCACATTGTTGCGCGGGTCGAACGTGTACCAATGACCGTCGAGGTACGCCTCGAACCACGCCGCGAAATCCATCGGGCCGTGAGGCGGCGGCACGCCGATGTCGCCCAAGTAGCCGGTGCAATAGCGCGCCGGGATGTTCATGCAGCGGCAGAACGCGACGGCGAGATGCGCATAGTCGCGGCACACGCCGGTCTTGTCGTGAAAGGCTTCGAGCGCGGTGCGTGTCATGCGCGCGTGCTCATAGCCGAACGTGATGTGGCGATGGACGTAGTCGCAGATCGCCTGCACGCGGCCCCATCCCGTGGGCGCCTGGCCAAAAAGATTCCACGCCGTTTCGGACAGCCGATCGGTCTCGCAGTACCGGCTCCCCAGCAGAAACAGCAGCGTGTCCTCGGGCAGGTCCTGCACCGCAGTCTGCTGCGCGTGCGCAACGACTACGTCGGGCAATCCTGAATCGTTGACCAGCGCGTCAGCGGAAACACGCGTGCGGCCCGTGGGCGCAACGATGCGGGTGCACCAGTTGCCGAAACTGTCGCGATACGCTTTCATCGGGACCGGCGGGTCCACGATCAGATCGTCGCGCCCCACGAGATCGGACGCGCGCGTGAAATGGACGTTGAGGTTGAATATCATCGGGGTCGGCTGCGGGCAGTCGTAGATCATTTCGAAGCCAACGCGAATTTGCATCATCGTTCTCCGGTTCCGGGCGCACTCGCTGCACATGCCATGCGCAACGAATCGATCAGCGCGCCGCGCATCATTGTCCAGCGCCAGCCCCCTTCGATGACGATGCGCTGGTTGACCTCCAGTTCAACTCCGACGTAGGCGCCGGGCGCAAAGCGCTGGCGCAAATGCGAAGTCAGCCCGTCGCCCTTTCCGGCATACGGGTAATTGCGGCGCACCTCGAGCGCCGGTGCGATGGCCGCGAGGGAAGCTTTCCAGCGCGCGCACAGTTCCACCTCGCCGGCCCGACCGGGATGATAAAGCAATCCCACGTCCGCGCGCCGCACCTTGCCGTCCAACGCCGGCGTGAAGCTGTGCGACGAAATGTGGATCACGCGCCGGCCGCGCGCCACTGCTTGCGTGACGAGGCGCTCGACTTGCGCGCGGTAGGGCCGGTAGTGTTCTTCGACGATTCGCGTACGAAGTTCCGCCGGAGCATCGCGCGTCGCCGCCGAGAAGAAATGCGCGTGACCGATCGAGCGATTGAGGTCGACCAGCAGGCGGCTGACGGTCGACGTCACGAGCGGCGCCTTGAACGCTGCCGCCAACTCTTTCGCCATGACCAGCGCGCCGGGATCGTATCCGCGGTGGGAGTCGAGCAGCTTCCGTTGCCCGCGGAACAGCCGTCGATACGGCGCGGGAATGCGGTTGCCGCCGTGTTCGCAGGTGATGAGGAAGCAGTTGCTCGCCACGGTGGCGTCACCCGATACCAATGGATACCCCAACATGATGAAGCCAATCGATGCGCTGCGCGATTCCGCACACAAATAGAATCGCTGCGAGTTGGTGCGCGTGCGCGAAACGGCACCGTGAAATGGCGAGGGGCGGATGCGTGTGCACCCGCCCCTCGTCTGCTGCCCACGCCACTACGCGGGAACGCACTACCCTTTTGGCTTCTTGCTTTCTTCCTCGCGCTTCTGCTCGTCGGCGTCCTTCTTCTTGTCGTCCGGCTTGCCTGGGGCAGGCTTGCTTCCGGACCACGCGGCACCGCCTGCGGTGGCGGTGGTTGCGGCGTCGGTGGTTTGGGCGCAGCGACCGGCGGACGTGGTTCGGGTGGCTTAGCTGCGGGAGCTGGAGCCGGCGGAGCGACTTGCGCCGGGGCAGCCCTTGGTTCGACCGCGCGTTGCGGCGGCGGAGGTGGTTGCATTGCCGGCGGCGCAGCCTTCGGCTCGACCGCGCGTTGCGGTGGCGGCGGAGGTTGCATTGCCGGTGGCGCGACTTGCGGCGGCGCAGCCTTCGGCTCGACCGGGCGTTGCGGCGGCGGTTGCGGGACTACAGGTTGCGCGCGTTGTTCCGCTCCCTTGCCAGGCTGTTCAGGTTTTCCGCGTTGCTCCGGCGGCTGTGCAATCGGTGCCGGTGGCGCGACTTGCGGTGGCGCAGCCTTCGGCTCGACGGCGCGTTGCGGCGGCGGTTGCGGCGTTACAGGTTGCGCGCGTTGTTCCGCTCCCTTGCCAGGCTGTTCGGGTTTCCCGCGTTGTTCCGGTGGCTGTGCAATCGGTGCCGGCGGCGCGACTTGCGGGGGCGCGGCCTTTGGATCGACGGCGCGTTGCGGTGGCGGAGGCGGCGGTTGCATCGCCGGCGTCTGCGGAGCTAATTGCGGGGTGGCGGCTTTTGGCTCGACGGCGCGTTGCGGCGGCGGTTGCGGGACTACAGGTTGCGCGCGCTGTTCCGGTCCCTTGCCAGGTTGTTCGGGCTTTCCGCGTTGGTCCTGCGGTTGCGCTGCCGGCGCGACTGGCGCGGCTGGCGTGGCTTGCGCTGGCGCGCCGCCCTTTGCCGGTGCGCCCGTTGGCGCCGGTGGCAGGCGCAGCGTCGGCGGCGCGGCCTGCGTCTGCGTCACCACTTTGACGGTGGGTGCCGGCGCTGCCGCTGCGGGCTTCAATTCCTTGCGCGCGGCGTCGTCGAGCGGTTTGCCCGGCTTCGCAGCCAGTTGCTGCTGTTGCGCCGCGAACCCGACGTGGGCTGCGGGTGGTGCGGTGCGGGCGACGACGGAGCGCTCGAATACGCGCGGCGGCGGCGGCTTGTCGCCTTGACCGGCGGCACCGCGCACGCTTCTTTCGGTCGGCGCGACCGGCGCGGTGGCGACTACCGGCGCACTGGCAACCGTTGCCGCTGCCACCCGAACCTGCGACCTCTGCACTGGCTGCGATTGCACGAACGTGGTCGTCGGAACCGCGACGACGGCACCCGGCACGCTCCGGTTGGCATACACGACGTTGGTCACGTTCGTGTTGTTGTAATAGTTGTTGATGACGGTGGTGTTGATCACCGTGTTGCTGCGGTTGATGTTCTCGAAGTAGCCGCGGCTCACCGTATAGGACGGCCGATACACGTCACGCGGCCCGAGCGGGAACCACCCGATTCCACCGACGTTGCCGCTGGAAATCGCGAGCTGGAAATTGTTGCCGCCCACGAACACAACCAGTGCCGGCGCGTAGTAGGCCCGCGAACGCACAGGGCCGGGCACCCAGCCCCACGTTCCGCCGAAATGGGCCCAACGGCCGTAGTGGGTTACAGCGAAACCCCAGGGCGCGTCATCCACCCAGGTCCAGCCCCAAGGATCAACCCATGCCCAATGTCCGTCCTGGTACGGTGACCAGCCGGCGGCGACTCGATTCGGGACCCAGACGTTGCCGTAGGACGCATCGATGCGCCATGTTCCGTAGGTGTCGAGATCCTGATAGCCGACGACATCCGGGGACACATAGCGGGCTGAGACTGACGTGTCGTAGCCGCGATCGCGATCGCCCGCCCAGCGATCGAATTCATCGAGCCGCGGCGCTGCGACGACCTCGTAGTCACGCAAGCCTGTTCCCGTGAAACGGTACGGCTGGGAAGAATCGATCACGTAGGACGCGCCTTCTCCGTACACGTCGCCCTGGCCTTTGCGCACGATGATGGTCGTGGCATTGCCGTCGGGATCTACTTCGATCCGGTATTCGCCGGGCTGACGAACGGTAAAGGCAAGATTCGGCGTGTCGATCTCGTAGACCTGGTTGGCCTCGAGACGGCGCACGCGAACATTCAATGTGCCCTGCGACAACTGCAGCTGGGCGATTTGGTCGTCGAGATTGAGAACGGATAGGCCGGTGCCGGCGTTCAGGCGAATCATCGCGCCGCCGATCTGGATTTCGGCCCGCGCTCCCGCGTCCGCCCAAAGGCGGTCGCCGGTCGTCAGTGGTCGATTGATCGTCGCCAGTACCCAATCGTTCTCGCCGGCGGGCGAGAAGCTGACGGGACCGGTCATGACACCCAGGCGCGCGACGCGCGATGGCGGGTCCGCATTGGCCCAACCCGCGAAGGCCAGGACTGCGACACCGGCTACGAAAGCAAGCGTGCGAATTGTAAGTGGTTGTTTCATCGGCATGACGATTCCTGGCTAAAGAGTGCAGCTATAACGTGGCGCGCGCTCGTTTCGATGACAGTGTCGTCGCTGTATCGCGGAAACCTCATGCTGAACCTGCGGTTACGAGAGGATCGGCCGTCGCGGGAGGCGGCGCCAGATTGCCGCCTTCATTCTCCCATTCATGGAGTACGGCTTTGTGCGCCTGCTTCTCGGTGTGGCGTTTGCGGTGCGTCCAAGTGGCGAAGGCATTCGCGGCGGCCGCGCCGCAGGCGGTCAAAAACAAGATCCAACCGATGTTGCGTTTCATGTCTACCTCGATTCACTTTTCAGTGTTATGGGGAACTCGAGAATGTCGTGTTCATCGTGGAGCGTCGGGCGCTCCAGGAATACTGCATCTCTTGCTGGTATTGTCCTTGAACCTGAAACGCCGTCTGTTCGATGCCGAACACTGGACGGTCCGGGTGGCAGAGGAAGCCCGCCCTCAAGCGGGGCTCATTTGCGGAACGGGAAGGCTGGACGCAACTCGCACGTCGACGCGGTGTTCCTGTCGATCATCGGCAAGAAGGACAAAGTTGCCCTCTTGCGCCACGCCGTCGACGGTCAGACTCGCCGCTTCGAACTCCTTGTCGTCCTGCACTTCGAGTCGTTTCACGACGATGTGGTAGGTGGTTTCGCGATACCGGTAGTGCATGGTGAATTCATTCCAGCCGGGAGGCAGGCACGGCGCAAAACGCAGACGATCACCTTCCCGATTGAGCCCGAGCAGAGACTCCACGACCAGGCGATACATCCATCCCGCCGAACCCGTGTACCAGGTCCAGCCGCCGCGGCCGGTGTGCGGCGCAAGCGCATAGACGTCGGCGGCGATGACATAGGGCTCCGCCTTGTAGGTCGCGACCGCCTCCGGCGTGAGCGCGTGATTGAGCGGGTTGATCATTGCCGTCAATTCCCACGCGCGTGCCTGGTCACCCAACGCCGCGAACGCCATCGCCGTCCAGATCGCGCCGTGCGTGTACTGGCCGCCGTTCTCCCGTACCCCGGGGACGTATCCGCGGATATAACCTGGATCGAGGTCGTACCCGTCGAAAGGAGGATCGAGAAGCTGGATCAATGCGTGATCGCGACGAACGAGGCGCTCGTACACGGAATTCATCGCCACGCGCGAGCGCGCGGCATCGCCGGCCCCCGAAAGCACCGACCAACTCTGCGCCACCGAATCGATTTGACAGTCGGTATTCTTGATCGAACCCAACGGAGTGCCATCGTCGAAATATGCGCGGCGATACCACTCGCCATCCCAGCCGTTGTACTCGATCCGTTGCCGCAATTGCATCGCCTCCGTCTCGCAACGGATTGCGAACGGCGCGTCGTCACGCAAACGTGCCACTTTGGCGAATTCGCCGAGGACGTGACACAGGAAAAAGGCGAGCCAGACGCTTTCCCCCTTGCCGCGCCTGCCGACGAGATTCATGCCGTCGTTCCAGTCGCCGGATCCGATCAGCGGCAATCCATGCGTTCCGAATCGCAGACCATGCAGGATGGCCCGCATGCAGTGCTCATAGACAGTCGCGCTTTCGTCGGATCGGAGGGGCAAGTCGTAGTAGGAATCGTCCTCCGCATTCACCGGGCGGCCTTCGAGAAAGTGCGTGGTCTCCTCGAGAATCGACGTGTCGCCGGTGGCAAGGACGTAGCGACAGGTCGCCAGCGGCAGCCACAGGTAATCATCGGAACAGTGCGTGCGTACACCCCGCCCCGACGGCGGATGCCACCAGTGCTGGACGTCGCCTTCCATGAATTGGCGGCTCGCGCATAACGCAATATGTGCGCGCACGAGGGCCGGTTCGGC
>CAVWIM010000019.1:0-180284 GCA_963755065.1 uncultured beta proteobacterium | reverse complement strand
CGAAAAGGAAATTCGAGCAGGGAATTGTTGCCCGGGGCGAAGCGGCACAAGCGGGCAAACCGCTCCCCGCCGGGGCGACTCACGAAATCGTGGGAAAGGCCCGCGATGGCTCGCTGATCCTCAAAGCGTTCCACAAGGTAGCCGTTCGGCGACCGGAGGTTTGCTCCAACGGTCTTTGAGTCTCGTACACGTCTATTTCCCAACTCGCGCATGGAGTCATTGGTGTCGCCCGCTTCCGCGCCTCGAGTGCTTCACACTCGCAACCCTTCAGGCGGTTCGCTGCCAGTCGCGTAACCTTGACGGTCGCACGTTTTCACAGACCCAGAAACGTATCTGTGAGCTCCTGCAGTCGCACCTTGGCGTCATGGAGGATCGATGCCCCGTCGCCGAATAGAAGGGCGTCGAAATCCAGATCCAGCAGCTGGCGCACGCTTTGCCGCAGGCGCGCCGGATCATCCATCACCTTCTCGCGCAACAGCCCGCACTGTCCCGGCGGATTGCCGATCACCGCGTCGCCCACGATCAGAAGCTTGCGCTCGGGCCAGTGCAATGCGACCTCTCCAGGTGATTTTCCAGGGACGGCAACTATCGTGAACGGACCCACCGTCTCGCCGACATTCAATGGCCCATCGATTTCAGCGCCCTGGCTGCGAGCATGCGCGGCGTCGTCCGGGTGAATGAGCGTGCGCGCGCCGGTGCGAGCGCGGACGACGTTCGCCGCGCGCGAATGGTTGCGATTGGTCAGCAGAATGCTGGCGACTCCCATGCGGGCGATGTCGGCGAGGGACTCCTTCGCTCGGCGGTACCGGATCGATGCATAGGTTGCCCTCACGTGGCGAACCAGGTAACCGTTGAAGTTGTATCCGTGCGGTTCGGAGAACCACGCCCAGGTGAAAATATCAGCGACGATTTCGTGCATGGTGCAGCCCCCTTTCAACGATTTGCCCGTTGCACGTGAGCGCCAACATACTGCCGACGACCGCAGCTTGTAAACGCCGCACCAGCGATGCCGAACATCAAGTGCGCCGCGACGGTGATCCAGTCACGAGCAGCTTCGAACCAAGGCACCCCCCCATGGAACCCTACATGCTCATTCGATGCAGGGCGAGGCCGAACGCGGCTGCCTGGAGCCATATGACGCGCAGGCGATCCCACCGACTGACCGCTTTCTCGATTGCAAGGTGACCGCTGCATCGAAAGGGCGCCCGGCATTTTTGCGACCTCTGCGCCTTCGCGTCGTGCCGCGGGGACTACCGCCGGCGTGCAACCGGCGTACGCTGTCCACGTCGGCTACCGCCCGATCGAAGTTGAAGTGGACATGGTCCGGCGGAGGAACGTGAGACGTGTGCCAGCGGAACATCACTATTTGGCCGTCTCGTGCCACGCTGATGCCGCGCGTAGCCGGTCCGACGATTTCGACGCGCGGGCCATAAGATCGATACTCAGGAGGTAAACAAGCATGTGCAAGTCCAAGGTAAGCACCCTGGTAGCCATCTCTTCGTTCGTCTGTCTCGCGTCGTTTCCGGTCCAGGCGCAGACCAGCGTTTCGAACATCGAAAAACTGAAGCAAATGAAGGTCTCGGGCACCGACCCGAACATCCCGTTGGTGCCGCAGACCGGCAAGAACGCCGATCAGCTGCGCGAAAACCTGAAGCGCATCAAGCTGCCGCCCGGATTCAAGATCGATCTGTACGCCGTCGTGCCCGACGCGCGCATGATGGCGATCGCACCCTCGACCAACATGCTGTTCGTCGGCACACGCAAGACGAACGTCTGGGCGGTGACCAATCGCAACAGCGGTGATGTTGCTACCGAAGTCAAGGAATTCGCGCCTTCGCTCAATTTCACAATCCCAACGCCGTTTGCTGGACCAGGGATGGATTTCTGTTCGTGGTCGAAAGCAACCGCGTCTACACTTCCCTGCCGCAGAGTTCTTCTATGAAGGCCCGGACGTCGCGGTCGGCGAGGTCGTGCCGCAAGGTCAGCTGATCCCGCCGGAGGAAGAATCGTTCAACCACAGCGGGCGTGTCTGCCGGATCGGCCCGGACAACAAGCTCTACATCACGCTTGGTCAGCCGTTCAACGTACAGCCGCGCGACAAGCTCGCCCTATACAACAAGACCGGTATCGGCGGCATCGTGCGGATGAACCAGGACGGCACCGGCCGCGAGGTGTACGCGACCGGCGTGCGCAACTCCGTCGGCATGGACTTCAATCCGAAGGACAAGACGCTGTGGTTCACCGACAACCAGACCGACGGCATGGGTGACGACATCCCGATGGGCGAGATCAACCGCGCGACGCAGGCCGGCCAGTTTTTCGGCTACCCGTACATTGTCTGCAAGACGCGGATCACCGAGTACGGCTACGACAAGGATCCGATCCCTGCGGGCGCGATGAACCCGCAGGTGATGACCGATGCGCATGCTGCCGATCTGGGCATGACCTTCTACACGGCAAGCAATTCCCGGCGAAATACCAGGGTGGATTCTTCTCGGCGCAGCACGGCTCGTGGAACCGCACCAAGCCGATCGGCGCGCGCTTGCTGTTCACGTCGCTCAAACCGGATGGCACGGCCGACAAGACCGAGGTTTTCGCCGAAGGCTGGCTCGACGAGGCAACTGGAACTCTACCGCGGCCGACCCGTCGACGTGCAGATGGCGAAGGACGGCTCGCTGCTCGTCTCCGACGATTACGCCGGCGCGATCTACCGCATTACTTACAGCGGACAATAAACGGCCCCAGAGAGGCGCATTGGGGCAAACTCGCCGCTGTCCTTCGGCATTTGTCCAATTGCGCTTACCGACTGTTATTGAACGTTCGCCTGTTGATGCTCCAATTAATCATGGATGCCGAATCGGCGGCATGCAAGAGCGGACACTTTCGCAGAATCCGCCGTCGATTCGCGACATGAAGATGTCACCCGAATACGCCGCGAAAACAGGGGGCTGCCGCGCTGAACTTTGTCATCACAGGATTGCTGTGGCCGTGTAGTACCCTGTGTGGCCGCTGACGCTGTTGCCGGGCGGGCGAAGGCGCAGCCTGTGCCGTCTGCCACGGCCCACTCGGCCTCAGCACTCAGCCCGACGCGCCGAATCTTGCAGGTCAGCCGGCCGTCTTCCTATCAAACCAACTCCGCGCGTATCGCAGCGGCGAACGCCGCCATGAAGTGATGAACATCATGGCCAAGCCTTTGAGTGACGATGACATCGAAATCTCGCGGCGTGGTTCTCTTCGGTGCGTGTCGAGGCGCATGCGCCGCCATGAGCGCGACGTAGCAACATATGGAATCGCGCCCGAGCATTCATTGTTTCCTGGTTCTCGATCACTTTGCGAGCGGGCAATGTGCTTACGTCGCTTGCCGGGACGGCGGCCAGCTTCGCTGACCGTCCGCTATGGGACATGTGACGGTCCGCAGTAGGTCGAACTGGGACCGTCGCCGATTAGGCCGAGTACGGCCAACTCCTGTCGTTCCAGGTCGCCGTGGAATCTTCCGGTAAGCGGCCGTTGCCGAGGCGGTCGGCGCCTGGCGATAACAGCGGGTTGGTGGTAGATTGACCCGCTGCAATTGCGACCTGCCAGACCTTCCAGGAGGGAACAAGATGAAATACGTCATCAGCTGGTTTGAACGTCCGCAGGGGTCGCCCATCGAGTACGAGAATGCCCAGAAGCGAATCCTTGAGGTATTCGGACAATGGAAGGCGCCCGGCAACTTCAAGATCGATTTCTTCGTAATACGCGTCGGCGAGTGGGGCGGGCACATGTTGATGGAATGCGACGATCCGGTGACGATTCACAAGTTCTGCTCGATGCTGCCCGCATTTGTCTTCCAGGTGCACCCCGTTATACCCGTCGAGGATGCAGTCCGGGGCGAGCTTGAAGTCATCGCCTGGCGCGACGGACTGAAGAGCAAGTAGAAGTCTTAGATTCTGCGACGTGCGGAGTCGGCCCAGTTGCTCGAAAGTTCGCATTCCCCGACCGGCGGCGACCGTCCTCTTTCTCAGTCTTGTTCCGATCCTGCATGCCGGAGCAACCGCGACGCCGCGACTGCGGTCATTGCGCCAGCGCAGGTCTACAGGCGCTAACGGCCAACTGCGGACGGTTAGCGTCGCCGCCCAATTATCCATATAGCGGCCGTTCCAGATCGACCGAATCTATCCCGCGTCGGTGCGGGCACAGTCGAGCGGACAATCCATCTACCGGGATGATTGGCTGAGGCACTTCGATTGGTTCATCTACGCTGCACCGACCCGGTCCAAAAAGCCCCGCATCAAAAAGGCTGCACTTGAATGCGTTCCCCCGCTAAAGGAGAAGTGCCCGTGCTTATCTCGTTGTCCTGAAGATCTCTGCTGCTACTCTTCACCGTTCCTTTGAACTCATTGCCGTCCGGGCTGAGGCTTAGCTGAAGGTTGTTTCTGTTAACCCCGATCCATTTTCCGCTCTGGTCAAACGAAAAGGCAACATAACTCGCGTCGTATTGGTTTGCCCCAACGAGCTTCCACGCACCGTGCCCGCCACTGAGGACTGGATGCGTGTCTCCGCTCCGGAAGAACGTGCCGTCGGAAGAAAAGGTCAGCAGGTTTTTGCCGACGCCTCTCGCTCTAATAGCCGTTACTTCCCATGCGCCAACTAACGTTGGGTTGGATGTAGCAACCCGAATTGGCGAACTTTCCGATGTCTTTGATTCCGGTGACTCGCACAGGACGACAAAACGGCGGCACTCGCAATGACTGCAAAAACGCGGATCAACATACGTTCTCTCCATTCGAGGCAGGTGACGTTCTTCGGTGAACTATGCTCGCATCATCACCTCGTCGCAACGACAGGCTTAGGGAATGCCGCAGTCTGCAGAGTTTGGTCATTGCCAGTGTGCGAATGGGGCGGGACCGAGACCGTTGACGATCCGGCGGCTCGCGGCCAATGGCCGTCATAGAAGCCAGGCGCAGAAATCGCTCGACACCGGACAGTGATTGGCTTGCAATTGCGGTTACTCCGACCAGCAGAGTGAATCAGGAGCCGCGCGTCCGGCGCCAATGCAACAAATAGTGTGGCCCGAACGGCGCCTCAATTGTGACTGAAACGTGCAGTTTCCCGACCCCAGTGCAGGCGATGCGAGATAGACTTCGACCATCGCACGGGAGCCAAGATTGCACCACGTAGCCGCGACTTACAGGTATCGCGACTCTCGCCGTTTCGGCCGCTTCGAGCTGCAGCCCGCCGAGCGGCGCTTGCTCGCGGACGGGCAGCCGGTCGCGCTCGGCGCGCGCGCGTTCGACCTGCTGGTCGTGCTCGTCGAGCGAGCCGGCCAGCTGGTCGCGAAGAACGACTTGCTGACGCTCGTCTGGCCCGGATTGGTGGTGGAGGAGAACAACCTTCAGGTGCAGATATCCACGCTGCGCAAGGTGCTGGGACAAAGCGCGCTCGCCACCATTCCGGGACGCGGCTATCGGTTCGAGCTTCCCGTCGAAGGCGCCGATACGGCTGCGCCGGCAGCCGAGCCCTCCGGCAGCCCGGCTGCCGTTCTGGCCGCGGCGTCGGAACCGGCGCGCGCGCGCACGAATCTGCCCACGCAGCTGCTGTCGCTGTACGGCCGCGCGCAGGATCTGGCGACGATCAAAGCGCTGCTGCGCCAGCACGTCGTCGTGACGGTCGTCGGCGCCGGGCGGCATCGGCAAGACGCGCGTCGCGCAGAAGGTGGCGGCGGATATCGCCGTTGAATCGTCCGCCGACTTTCCCGATGGCGTCTGGTGGGTCGAACTGGCCGCATTGAGCGACGGCGCTCTCGTGCCGTCGACCGTGGCCCGCGCGTTGGGCGTGCAACTCTCCGGCGACCAGCCGCCCGCGTCCAGCGTCGCGTCGCTGCTCGCGTCGCAACGACTGCTGCTGGTGCTCGACAATTGCGAGCATCTGATCGATTCCGTCGCCCAATTCATCGAAGCGGTGCGCGCCGCCGCGCCGCAAGTGCGCTTCCTTGCCACCAGCCAGGAAACGCTCAAGACGGCGGAAGAGCACATTTATCGCGTCGGCGGGCTTGCGGTACCGGTCGACAACGAGCGCGGCGAATTGCGTTGCGTGCCGGTGCCGTCGAACTCTTTGTCGCGCGCGCGCAGGAGGCCGATCCGAATTTCGCGCTGACGCCCATGCATGTGCCAGCGGTCATCGAGATCTGCAAGCGCCTGGACGGGATTCCGCTCGCAATAGAACTCGCGGCGGCGCGGCTGCCGCTGCTCGGGCTCGAAGGTCTGCGCACGCGCCTCGACGAGCGCTTCAACGTGCTCACAGCAGGTTCACGCGTCGTGCTTCGCCGGCACCAGACGCTGCGCGCGACGCTGGAATGGAGTCATGGTTTGCTGACTCCGGACGAGAGCACCGTGATTCGTCGGCTCGGCGTCTTCGCCGGCAGTTTCACGCTGGAGGCCGCGCAGCACGTTGCGAGCGACGATCGTATCGACGCCTGGGCGGCGCTCGACCATCTCGGCACGCTGGTCGACAAATCACTCGTGCTCGCCGAAGGCGATCCGGTGCCGCGCTACCGGCTGCTGGAAACGACGCGCGCGTATGCGCTCGAGCGGCTCGCTGAGGCCGGCGAGACGGAACGCCTGCGGCGGCGGCACGCCGAAGCATTGCTTGCGCTGCTCGCGGCATTCGAAAAGGACGATTGGCGCTGGCGCATGACGCCGGCTGCTACGGTCGCCCTCGCGGCGGAGCTCGACAATCTCCGCGGCGCACTCGGGTGGGTTGCGACCGCTGCCGCAGGCTCCGATCTTGTTGTGCCGTTGGCGGGCGTGTCGTTCCATGTCTGGTCGGCCACCAACCACACGGCCGAGGGCCTCGAACGGTGTCTGGCGGTACGCCATCATTTGCACGAAGGAGTCCCGACGGGCGACGCGGCGCGATACTGGTTCGCGGTGGCCAGGCTCGGCCAACATGCGTTCCGCCGCGAAAGCTTCGACGCGGCGCTGCGTGCTGCCGACCTCTACCGATCGCTAGGCGACGACAGCCGGCGCTACGACGCCCTTTTGTGCGCTGCCTTGCAAATACGCTTTGCCTCGACCCTGGAAGTGGAACAGGCCATTGCCGAGGCGACACGGCTGGAACGTCCCGACTGGCCGGTGGGGCAGCGAGCGATGCTGCAGCGCGCCCGCTGCTGGTGGTACGCGCGGCTCGGCCGCTTCGAGGAGGCGCTCGTCTGCGCACAACGGCATTCGGCCATGCGTCGCGAGGGAGGACACCTGCTCGACGAACAATATGCGATGGCCAACGTTGCCCTGATCGAGCTGCTGCTCGGGCGGCCGGAGGCCGCGCTGGAACATGGACGTGCCGCCATCGCCCAGATCGATGCCCTCGGCGCCGGCGGCACGGTCGGGCATGGACGTGGGCACCTTTACTGGGCTGTGATGATTGCCCTGATCCTGCTCAACCGGCTCGCCGAGGCGGTCGCCGCTGGACGCATGGCGCTTACGAATCTGTTACCTGAAGGCGACGAATGTCAGCTACTGGCGGCGCTCGCACTGCTCGCGGCATTGCAGGGACGACTTGCCGCCGCGGCGCGCATCATCGGCCGCGATGACGCCGTCGCTGCGCGCACTGGAAAGGTGGTACGTCCGGTTTCGGTGCTATTGCGCGCCCGCCTCGAACCGCTGCTTGCCGCGGCTGGGCGCAGACGAACTCGCACGCCTGCGAGCGGAAGGCGCCGCGATGCGCGACGACCAGGTGTTCAAACTGGGCTTCGGTGACGACGTGTGATCCTTGCCGGTGATCGGGCACACCGTGCTATTGGCGAGTTGAACGGCTCCGTTGTGCCAGCTTCCTAGCGGCCGCTTTCATAGAATTCAATGGCCGCTTCGGAGCACGTCGTGCGGCAGCTTGGGGTCGAACTGCGACCGTCGACGATCAAGCCGCTCGCGTTCGGACTCGATGGTCGCTGAACGGCCAACTCCAGTCGTTTGCGGTTGCCGCAGAACTCTCTCCTGACCGGCCATTGGCGCGGTCGGTGGCTTAATGTGGCCACACCCGGGGATCAGGTGTCCCGCCGAGGCCGCGTCTTGACGGTGGCCCCTTTTCTAGTGCATTAAAGGGGGCGGTCAACGAACTCGCCCGCGGTCCACGCTAGAAGCTCCCCGGGGAGCGTCCATGAAGTGTTTGAAGTGCGGGCACGAGAATCGCGCGGGCGCCAAGTTCTGCGAGGAATGCGCAGCTCTGCTGGCGCGGGCATGTGCCAACTGCTCGACTGCACTATCGCCCACCGCCAAGTTCTGCTCGGAGTGCGGTCATGCGGCCGCATCCGTCACCCCGTCGACACCTGTCTCGGCAGCTCGGTTCGGCACGCCGGAGGCCTATACCCCCAAGCACCTCGCCGAAAAGATCCTCACGTCCAAGGCGGCGCTCGAAGGCGAGCGCAAGCTCGTCACCGTGCTGTTCGCGGATCTCAAGGGCTCGATGGAGCTGTTCGCCGATCGCGACGTCGAGGAAGCGCGGAGAATCCTAGACCCGGTTATCGACCACATGATGGAGGCCGTTCATCGCTTCGAAGGCACCGTCAATCACGTGCTCGGCGATGGCATCGTTGCGCTATTTGGTGCGCCGGTCGCCCACGAGGATCACGCGGTGCGAGCGTGCTATGCGGCGCTGCGCATGCAGGAGAACGTCAAGCGCTATGCGGAGGGCGTTCGCCGGAGCGAGGGCGTCCCGATCCAGATCCGGGTCGGTCTCAACTCGGGCGAAGTTGTCGTGCGCTCGATCGGCAGCGACCTCCGGATGGACTATACCGTCGTCGGCCAGACAACGAACGTGGCCGGCCGTATGGAACAGTTGGCCGTGCCAGGGTCAATTCTGATCTCGTCCGACACGCTCGCGCTCGTCGAGGGCTTCGTTCAGGTCAAGCCGCTGGGTCCGCTGAAGGTCAAGGGACTCGAGGCGCCGATCGAAGTCTACGAGGTAACCGGTGCGGGTAACGTGCATTCGCGCATGGAAGCCGCTGCGGTGCGCGGCCTTACGCCGTTCGTCGGCCGCGAGTCTGAGCTTGCGACGCTCAACAAGGCACTCGAAATGGCGCGCGCTGGCCGCGGCCAGATCGTAGCGCTTGTCGGAGAGCCTGGCGTCGGCAAGTCGCGGCTGTTCTGGGAGTTCATTCACTCCCATCGCACGCACGGATGGCTCGTACTCGAAGGAGGCACGGCGTCGTACAGCAAGTCCAGCGTCTATCTGCCGGTAATTGACCTTTTAAAGAGCTACTTCCAGATCGACGCGCGTGACGAGCCGCGCGCCATTCGGGAGAAAGTCACGGGCAAGGTGTTTTCTCTTGATCGCGCGCTGGAGCCGGGACTTCCCGCCTTTCTGACCTTGCTCGACGTACCGGTCGACGACCCGAAATGGCAGGCGCTCGATCCTCCGACGCGACGCCAGCGAACGCTCGATGCGTTGAAGCGCCTGCTGATCCGGGAGAGCCAGGTCCAGCCCTTGAGCTTGGCGCTGGAAGACCTGCATTGGGTCGATTCGGAAACGCAGGGATTGCTCGACAGCCTGGTCGAGAGCATGCCGACCGCGTCGTTGCTGCTCATGGTGAACTACCGTCCCGAGTACCAGCACGGCTGGGGCGGCAAGAGCTATTACACGCAGCTGCGGATCGATCCATTGCCGCCTTCGAGTTGCGAGGAGCTGCTCGAGGGACTGCTTGGTGCAGACGAGCACTTGCGGCCCTTGAAGCAGCGCCTGATCAAGCAGACCCAGGGCAACCCATTCTTCCTCGAGGAGAGCATCCGCACCTTGGCCGAAACTCAGGTCCTCGTCGGGGAGCGCGGAAGCTATCGGCTGGCCAAACCCCTCGCGGGCATTCAGATTCCGGCCACGGTGCAGGCCATCTTGTCGGCACGTATCGATCGCCTGTCGCCGCTGGAAAAGCATCTGCTCCAGGCCGCGGCCGTGATCGGCGTGGATGTACCGTTCACGCTGTTGCAGGCGATCGCCGAAGAGCCGGAGGACAAGCTGCAGCAAGGACTCGCGCACCTCCAGTCGGCAGAATTCCTCTACGAGACAGGACTGTTTCCGGAAGTCGAGTACACCTTCCGACACGGCCTCACCTATGAAGTGGCGTACGGCAGCGTACTGCACGAGCGCAGGCGGGCGCTGCACGCACGGATCGTCGAAACCATCGAAGCGCGCTATTCGGACCGGCTGACGGAACAGGTGGAGCGTCTCGCCTACCATGCGTTTCGCGGTGAGACATGGCAGAAGGCGACGGATTACCTGGCGCAGGCTGGCGCGCGCGCACTGGACCGGTCGGCGCACCGCGAAGCCGAGTCCTACTTCGAGCAGGCGCTGTCGGCGCTGGCGCATCTGCCCGAGACGCGTGAGACGCGCGAGTGTGCAATCGACCTTCGGCTCGGCCTGCGCAGCTCGCTCGTCGCACAGGGCGAGATCGAGGCCGTCCGGAAGCACCTCGCCGATGCCGAGCAGCTCGCTTCCGCGCTGGGCGATCAATTGCGCCTTGGGCGGGTGTCGATCGCGACCGCCCACCACTGTCTGGTAACCGGCAGTGCCGAAGAGGCCCATCGATGGGGCAAACGCGCTTTCGACATCTCCCGATCGGTCAACGACATGCCCCTGCAGGTCGCCGTCAACCTCTATTTCGGTGCGGCGTGCCTCGGTTTCGGCGAATTCGACCAAGCGCAAGTGCATCTCACCAAGACGATTCGCATGCTGGAGGGCGATCTCCTCCGCGAACGCTTCGGCCTGCACGGACTTCCGGCCGCCATGGCACGCGCTATCTTGCTTGGTTTCTTGCCGAACGCGGCGAATTTGCCGAGGCCATCGCGTGCGGAAAGGAGGGCGTCGACATCGCCGACATGGCGCACCACGCGTATACGCAGTCCTACGCGGCCTGGGGTCTTGGCATGCCCTACGTCGTGCGCGGGGACCTGGTCGAGGCGGCGCGCGTCCTCGAAAAGGCCGACAGCCTTTGTCGCGAGTGGAATTTTCCCCTTAGCAGCGCGCTGGTGTCGGGGGCGCTCGGGGTCGTTCGCGCGCGGTCGGGACGCGGGCACGAGGGTGTCGCCCTCCTCCGGGAGGCCGTCGCGAGCTATGAACGCACGTTTGGCCACGGCGTCTGGCATTCACAGAACGTTATCTGGCTGGGCGAGGCGCTCATGCTCTCCGGCCAATTCGACGAGGCCCGAACGATCGGCACACAAGCGCTAGCGCTGACGCGCGAGGGGAGGCACCGCGTGAGCGAGCCTTGGGCGCTGCACTTGCTTGGAGAAATCGCATCGCGCGGCGACGACTGTGGCCTTGGCGCGGCTGATTGCTACCGCGAGGCGCTCGACCTGGCCGACAAACTCGGCATGCGACCGCTCGTCGCGCATTGTCATCTCGCGCTCGCGAAGCTGTCGCGTCGCGCAGGGGCCGAGCAGGAAGCGAAGGAGCATCTCGCCGCCGCTACCGCGCAGTATCGGCAGATGCAAATGCTGGGCTCGCTACAGGACGTGGAAGGGGTCGACGCCTAATCCATCGGCCATCCAAAGCCGAGTGGCAGCTTCCCTCGGTTTCAACGTCCGCTGCTGGTTTCGCCCAGCGACAGCAACGGGTCGATGACCGCCGCTCCCCTGCGATCGGCCGAACGGCTGCATTCGGTCGGCGACCGTCGAGTCCGGCGGTCGCCGACCGGCCCGGCAGGACTACACCTCGGTCTGTTCGGCGATTTCCAGCGCGTCGTCGACCTCGATTCCGAGGTATCTCACGGTGCTTTCAAGTTTCGTATGGCCGAGCAGGAGCTGAACCGCCCGGAGATTCCTCGTCCGCCGATAGATCAGAGTCGGCTTGGTGCGCCGCATTGAATGGGTGCCGTAGGCCGCCTGGATCAAGCCCAATCGATCCCGCCCAGGTATGAACGATCCGGGAATACTGCCGAGTCGAAAGGTGAGGCGACGCCGACATACGGCTCGGAAAGAGGAACTGCTCCGGCTTCAGGCGGGCGGCCGCGATCCAGGCACCGACCGCGTCCCGCGTTTGTTCGGTGATCTCGAATTGCACCGGCCGCTGGGTCTTCTTCTGCATGACAATCGCGCGTGGGGCGACATGACTGCCCTGGAACACATCGCGAACGTGAAGCCCCACCAGGTCGCACCCGCGCAACTTGCTGTCGATGGCGAGATTGAACAACGCGAGTTCCCGGGCTCGATGATCCAGTTGCAGTCGAATCCGGATGGCCCAGATCTCCTTCAGCTTCAGCGGTGGCTTCTGGCCGATCAGCTTCCCTTTGTTCCACGGTACTACACGCCCGTCAGCCTTGGGGGCGGTGTTGGTAGCGGCATGCATGAATGGCTCCTTTGTAGGAGGAAAGGAGCCTCATGTTGATCCTGGGTCAAGGGCGCTTGTCGACCGAGGCTGTTGAAAAACCCTAACCGGCCGTTTCGGCGTACAAGTACCGGCCATTCAACTGCGATCAACTGTTGAGGTTTGGTTACCGGATCACCTCGTCCGCGCGCAACAGCATCACCAGCGACGAAAGTAAATCCGATCTCCTTCGCTGCGCGGACGTTGATCACCGAACAGAGCTTGCTCGCCGCCAGATCGGCATGTCACCGGGATTCGCGCCCTTCAGGAACCGTAACGAGTGTACGCCGCTACGTGACGATACGTTTCGTCGAATCCCGCGCCCGTGACACGATCCACGCATCCATTCGCTCACGAAGCAGGCTCAGTGGCAGATGGCCTTCCTCGAGGCCAAGTGCGACCGCCGCCTTTCGGTTCACCACAAGCTTGAATGTGGTTGGAAGCTCGACCGGAGTTTCCGTCTCCTGCGCTGCTGCGCTACGTCGTGTTGACCTGCACTTCGCCGCCGGTCGCCTGGCGCAGACAGCTACCGACGCGTCGGTCACGACTTCGTCGAACGAAGATCTCGCAAAGCTCAAGCAGAACCCAATTAGCGGGCTGCGTCAGTTGATTTTCAATGCCGAAGTGAGTCCGAACCTACCCGGCACGGGCGAGATCGGCGGCGGACCTTGCCCTACTCAGCCATCATCTCCGCGCGGCAACGAATGCTCGGATCGGTGATCGCGAACGGACCGCCCACGCCGTCGCCTATAATTCCGAAGGTACCGTCGTTCGCGGCCACACCGGCGAACGGACTTACCGGGCGACGTTCGTGTGACCCTGTCGCGACGGCAAAAGGAGTCCTGTTTGGACAAGGTACAGACCATCGTCGTCGTTGCCGTGGCGTACCTTGCGCTCGGCGCGTTCTCCGCCTTTTTCGCGTATTCGGACCAAGACGCGTGGAGTGTGTGGCTCACCAGCGGCCTGGGGCTCGGCCTGGTGCTGGGCCGGGTCCGTTCCGACTGGATGCCCGTGCTCGCCGGCGCCTTTCTCGGCGCGCTGATCTTCGAACCGCTGGTGGGTTCGTCGCTGGGCGAATCATTCGGCTACGCGCTCATCGAAGTCCTCGTGACCGTCGTCGGCGGCCTGGTGGCGGCAAGGCTCTCGGCGACGCCGCTGCGTTTCGAATCGCCGCGCGACGTCGGCGCGGTCATCGCCGGAGCGTTCGCACTGGCGCTCACGGGCGCGGTGTTGGTCGGCTTGTGGGATTACTTCACGGGACGGCCCGACGCCTGGCGCACGTTCCGCGTCTGGCTGGTAGGGAATTTCGCCGCCATCCTGCTGCTCGCGCCCTTTATCGCGGCGTGGGCGCAGTTCCAACTCAAGCGCCCGGACACCCGGACGCTGCTTTCGATCGCCGGCGGGGTGGTGGCCTGTGCGCTGTTCGTGCTTTGCGTCCATGCGCTCTTCGGCGCCCCCGCTGGCCGGAATCCCGGGTGGTTTGCGGTGGGCTTCACTTGCCTTTCGGTCATGCTCTTCGTCCTCGTCGCGCTGCTGTGGGGTGCCCGCGGCGCGACGCTGGCGGCGCTGGTCGCGGCGATGATCGCGATCACGCAGACCGTGCGGGGCTTCGGCCCCTTCATCGGCAGCGACGAACCCTTCGGCGACGCTGTCCTCAACGCACAGGGCTACGCGGTTGCGCTGTCGATGGCCGGGCTGCTGCTGGCGACGGTCGTGGAACGTCGGCGCCTGGCGAGGGTGCAACCACCAGGCTGAAGATTCGCCTCGCCTCGACGACCCGCGCGAATCAGCTCCCCAGATCCGCGGCGAGCTTCTTGAAATCCGGCGACCCCAGCAACAGCTTGCGCGCGACCGCACGCAGGCGGTCGACGGTCGCAGCGTCGAGTGTTAGCGCGGTTGGAATGGTCTGGAAGCTGTTGCGCTCGCTTTCGTCGGCGATGCCCTGCAGCGAAACATCGATGAAATAGAACTGCGGGCCCTCCCCGCCCGTCCTGCCCGCCGCACCGCTCGTGCCCTGGCGCGCCTTCCTCACGTCGTTGCGCCAGCCCTCGAAACTCGCCCGGAGTTGCTCGGCCACTTCGGAGGAATGCGCCGACCCCGGCAACTTGAGCGCGTTCAGCGTCTGGAGGAAGTTCGGCGTATTGGCGTTTTGATCGATCGCATGGTTGGAGGCGGTCTCGGCGTTGACCGAGATGAAAACCACATGGGAAACGTCACGATAGCCGAGGGCCTCCACCAGCTCGAAGAACCCTCCGTGCTCGACCGCGAAATCGCCCGCCACGCGCAACCCCAGGTTGTCGATCAGCCCGCCGTCGACCAAGTGGACGTGCGGTCGTCGCGAACGATCCAGGTAGGTGCGGGCTTCTTCAAGACGGACAACGCGAGTCGGCGTGGTCGCATCGATCTTCGCGGCGATCCCCGGCAGCGACACCGGACCACAGGAGCCAGCGAAGCTGTCGATAGTGATCGCGCCAAAGAAAGGTGGCAGCGCTGCGGACGCGGCGACCGCACGCCCGACCGACACGCTGCCCAGGTCCGAGCAGAGCAGGTCGAATTGCGCCTGCGTAAACGGAAACCGCGCACCGGTCGCCAAAGCGGAAGCGTTGATCACCACGTACGGCCGCATGTTGCCGCGCGCCAGGTCGCTGTACGTTGCGCCGTCGAACAGTTCCCGATCGAAGTATTCGGCGAGGAGTTCACCGCGCGAGAACTGCGGCTGGGCGAGCCGCGGCAGATTGGCGAAGACCTCCGCGCGGATCTGGCGCTCCACATCGCGCTTCAGGAATCGGGACTCGAAATCGCGGAAGAGTCCTTCCCGATGGACCGCGTAGTAGCCGGCGACGATGCTGCCGCCGGACACCGCGTTGATGACGTCGACCTCGTCGAGCAGCCTGCGGCTTCGGCCCCCCATCCTGAGCTTCACGTCCCGCAGCGCTTCCATCGTTCCGTACGCCAGCGCCGCCGCGCGCGTGCCTCCGCCCGACAAGGTCAGGATGACCAGCACATCACCGGGGTTGTCGGGATCGGCCTTGACCCGCTGGAGCCGGTAGCCCTTGGTGAGATCCTGGGTGGCGATGGGCGCATTGGCCGGATGCTGGGCGTCACAACCGACCAGCACGATCGCGCCGGCGAGGATCCACGCGAGGCATCGGATGCCGAGCATTGCGTCGAGTACAGAGCGCATGGGAGCGAGTCGCACGCGCATCGCTCCAGACCGGCGATTCTATGATCCGTATCAGAACTGCTGGAAATCCCACGTAGACTCGAGCGGCGAAGGGAGGAATGTAGCCAGCAGACGGGAGACCGTGCGGTGCACTGCTCCCGTCCGGGATCCATCGGCCTCCGCCACGGCCAACGGGCGGTCAACGCAGCGCTCGACGCGAACCACCCCGGGCTCCAGACCGCCACGCGTAGTTTCGGCAAAGCCGCAACGGCGCGCGAAGGCAAGCATGCGCGCATTGCCGGCGAGGACCTCGCCGATGAGCCAGCGCAGTCCAGCAGCACGAGCCGCGCCGATAAGTGCGGCCATCAGCCGTTCCGCGAGTCCGAGGCCCCGGAATCCTTCGGCCACGGCGATAGCGAACTCGGCCGTCTCCTTGTCGCACGATACGACATAGCGGGCTTCGCCGACGATCCGCTCCGCCCCGCGTTCCGTGGTCGTGAGCACGAAGGCGACATGGGCGCGCTGATCGACGCGGGTCAGCGCCTGCAGTCGCGGACTCGGTGAGTTCATTGAGCGCCATGTGGAAGCGCAGCCGCCGCGACACCGGCGACAAGGCGCGGACGAAGGCTTGCAGGGCTGCTGCGTCGTCGGGCCGGATCTCCCGCAGCGCGACCGATGCGACGCCGGCAGGCTTCCGGGTCAAGAACAGGTGGATCGAAGGGATCGGAATGGCGGACATCGCTGCGTCTCCCGGAGTAAGAATCGACGGCGCAAGTGTTCGCCCGGGAGCCCTCACGAGTCCTTTGGCGTCCTGATCCGGCGCCTGAAATCTCCTGAAGCGTTCTGGGTATCGCCGTTCACGTGGCGGAGGCTCCGTTGTGCGGCGCAGCGCTTGCCACTTCCCAGGGACTCATCCAAACTCGGCGTCTTCCCGGAAGGAGGGGCGTGTGTCGCCGTCGATACGCTTCGCCAATGCCGAGATCCGTCCGAGCGAACGCCAGCTCCTGATCGACGGCAAACCGGCGGCGCTTGGCTCGCGCGCCTTCGACGTGCTGCTGGCGCTGGTCGAGCGGCGCGAGCGCATGGTGCGCAAGAACGAGCTGCTCGACCTCGTCTGGCCGGACACGGTGGTCGAGGAGAACAACCTGCAGTCGCAGGTCAGTCAATTGCGCAAGCTGCTCGGCCCGCAGGCGATCAGTACGATTCCCGGCCGCGGGTATCGCTTCACCGCGACGGTCGATGAGAGCCCGTCATCGGGAACGGCCGCCGCACCGCAGGCCGCCGGCGCGCCGCGAGGCGAAGCATCAGCGCCGCCCACGACGACCGCGCTGCGCACCAATTTGCCCGCGGTGCTGCCGTCGCTGATCGGCCGCGACGACGACCTGCTCGCGCTCGGCGCGCTGATCGACCGCCATCGGGGCACGCACCGGCTGGTCACGATCGCCGGCGCCGGCGGCATCGGCAAGACGCGGCTGGCGCAGACGCTGCTGCAGGCGCGTACGGGTGCCTTTGCGCACGGCGTCTGTTTCGTCGACCTGGCGCCGGTGACCGATCCGCGACAGATCGCGGACACCATCGCGACGGCCCTCGGCGTGCCGACCGCCGTCGGCGACGCGACCGAAGCGTTGACGCGCACGGTCGCACCGCTCGAGATCCTGATCCTGCTCGACAACGCCGAACATCTGCTCGACGAGGTGGCGCGCATCGCGTCGCATCTGCTCGCTTCCGCCCCGGGTCTGCAGTTGCTGGTCACGAGCCAGGCGCCCTTGAAGGTCGCCGACGAACGGATCTATCGGCTTGGCGCGCTAGCGCTCCCCGACGATGAGGTCGATGTCGAAGAGGCGCTGACTTTCGGGGCGGTAGCGCTGTTCGTCGATCGCGCACAGGCGGCCGATCGGCGCTTCGCGCTCGATGCCGCCAATGTCGAAACGGTGATCGACATCTGCCGCCGGCTCGACGGTCTGCCGCTCGCGCTGGAATTCGCTGCCGCACGCGTCCCGCTGCTCGGCGTGCACAGGCTGGCGACGTCGCTGGGCGAGCGACTTCGCCTGCTCACTGCCGGCAGCCGCGGCGCGCCGGCGCGCCAGCAGACACTGCGCGCGGCGCTGGAATGGAGCCATGGACTGGCGAGCCCCGTCGAGCAGGTGGTGTTCCGCCGCCTGGGCGTGCTGGCGGGTGGCAGCTCGCTGGAACTGGTGCAGCAGGTCGTCGCCGACGACGCGATCGACGCATGGGCCGCGGTCGAGGCGCTGGGGGGACTGGTCGATCGGTCGCTGGTGAGCGTAAGCGCCGACGAGCCTCCGCGCTACCGTCTCCTGGACAGCCCGCGCGTGTTCGCGAGGGAGAGACTGGCAGCAGCCGGAGAGTTCGACACGATCGCCGCCCGCCACGCCCGCGCCATGCGGTCGCTGTACGAGTCGTCGTGCGACTCGCTGATCCGCAGCGGCACGCCCGCGGTGGCGGCCTTCGCCACGATGGATGCCGACCTCGACAATGCCCAGGCCGCGCTGCAATGGGCGCAAACGCACGACGAGCAGACGGCAGCATCGCTCACGATGGCCATCGGCAGCCACTTGGCGCTGACCGGCTCCGGATTATGGCGTTCCGCAGCACCTGATTCCGGCTAACCTACCGTCGAGCGGTTGCCGTGCGGCCTGGTGTCGCTCTGGAGCTGGACGATCAGCCGCGCGAGGCGCGCAGCCGCGATTCCCGTGGGGCGAGAATGGGCCGACCGCGCGATTGCGCACGCCCGGGCCCACGGCGATGTACCGGCGCTATGTGTTGCGCTGGCCAGCCTCGCCGACTTCCTGGCCCCCGGCTCGCCCGAAGCGGCGCGCGTCTTCGACGAATTGCACGCGCTGGACGATCCGAGCATCGCGCCGCTGGCGCGCAGCGGGGCGCCGATCGCCGAAGCCAGCCACCGGCGGAAGCTGGGTGACTTCCCGGCGGCGATCGCATGCGTGCAACGCGCGCTGGCGCTTATTTCGGAAACCGGGGTCCGCAACGGGATCTGGATCGTCCAATCGTGGCTCATCGGCTTCAACCTCGCCGCCGGCCGAACCGCCGAGGTGCTCGCCGACGGGCTGCCGCTCCTGGAGCAACTACAGGGCACGCGCAACGAGCGGCGTTGGGCATCTGCCGCCGCGCGGTCGTTACGGCGCTCCTGGCGAACGACGACCTGGCCCGCGCCCGCCCGCTGGCGCAGGTGGGCTGGCGTCAGGATGCCGCGCGCATTCCGCTGCTCGCCCATGCGGCCTGGCCGGATCTCCTGGCTTTGCTGGCCGCGCTCGAAAGCAGGCCGCGGGCGGCTGCCAAGCTGCTGGGCTGGGGCGATGCGGGGTGGGCGCGCTCCGGCCGCGAACGCGGCGCCACCACCCGTGACGGCCATCCAGCGTGCCGAATCGATCGCGGCCGACGCGCTCGGGGACGAAACGTTCGCGCATCTCCGCCGCGAAGGCGCACACCTGGGCAGCGATGACGTCGACGCGATCGCGTTCGCCGCCGAGGACATCTCGTGAGCGCGGCATTTGCCTCGCCCACCTAGACCCGAATGGCGTCGGCTTCCATTCTATTCTCTGCGTGGTGTCGCTCCTCGCTCAAGTGGACCGCTCGCCTGCAGCGCGCTCGCGAAGGGCGATAGAGCGGCGGCTACTGAAACGGGGAGGGTATGCACGTGACCGATCTTGAGCATTGGCTCGAGACGCAGGGCTTGCGGCAGTACGCACGGACTTTCGCAGCCAACGATATCGACCTCGACGTCCTTGGCGAGCTCACCGATGCCGATCTCGAAAAGCTCGGCGTGTCACTCGGCCATCGCCGCAGGTTGTTACGCGCGCTCGAAGCATTGCGGGCGCAGCCGCCTGCGACACGCGCTTCGCGTGCGGTGGACTCCGACTCCGGCGAGGCCGAGCGGAGACAGCTCACCGTCCTGTTCTGCGATCTCGTGGCCTCGACCGAGTTAGCGAATGCGCTCGACCCCGAAGATGCGAGCGCGTACATCCGCCGCTTCCAGGACGTCTGCGCAGGGGCGATAGCGCGGTTCGACGGCCTCGTGGCGAAGTTCATGGGCGATGGTGTGCTCGCCTATTTCGGCTATCCGCAGGCCGATGAAGATGCGGCGGAGCATGCAGTCCGCTCCGGCTTGGCGATCATCGATGCATTGGGACAGCTGAAACGCCCCGACGGCCGCGGGTTCCAGGCACGCATCGGCATCGTAACCGGCATCGTCGTCGTTGGCGATCTGCTCGGCACGGGTTCCGCCCGAGAGCGCTCTATCGCCGGCGAGACGCCAAATCTCGCCGCTCGCCTGCAGGCGATGGCCGAGCCCAATACGATTCTCATCGGCCCGCGCACGTATCAGTTGCTCGGCAACCGCTTCGAGTACGAGAGCCTGGGCGAACGAACGCTCAAGGGATTCGCCGCGCCCGTCGCCGTGTGGCGTGTGCTGGGCGAGACATCCGCCGAAACACGCTTCGCAGCCACGCGGGCACCGGACCGCCGAGCTTTCGTGGGTCGCAGCGAAGAGTCGTCTCTGCTTGCGAACCTCTGGCAGCGGGCATGCAAAGGCGAGGGTCGTGCTCTCGTCATCTCGGGTGAAGCGGGGATGGGCAAGTCGCGGCTCGCCGACGTGTTGGTGGAGCAGGTCATGCACGAACGCTGCTACCGGGTGACCTGCCAGTGCTCGCCGTATCACACGAACAGCGCGCTCCATCCGGTGGTCCGGCATCTTGAGCGTGCTGCCGGCTTCGCGCGCGAAGACGGGGACACCGAGAAGCTCGACAAGCTCGAGGCGATGCTTCGGACCAGTGGCGCCGTCACCGCCTCGGACGCGAGTCTTGTCGCCGATCTGCTGTCGCTCCCTACCACACGCTATCCGCCGCTTGAGCTCTCGCCGCCTGAGCGCAAAGCCGCCACGCTGGCCGCGCTGGTCGATCTGCTGACCGGCCTTGCGCGCGCGGCGCCGGTACTGCTTCTTCTCGAGGACGCGCACTGGATCGATCCAACCACTAAAGAGCTTTGGATCCGCCTCATCGACAGAATCTCCGCGAGCCGCATGCTGGCGCTGGTCACGGCGCGGCCCGAATTCGCTTCACCCTGGAAAGAGCGCTCGCAGGCCTCTTCGCTCGAGCTTTCGCGTCTCACCCCCACCGAGGCGGCAGCACTCGTGGCCGCAACGGCAGCGCCACGCGTGCTCGAACGCGCGCTCGTGGACAACATCGTGGCCAAGAGCGATGGCGTCCCCCTGTATGTCGAGGAACTGACAAAGGCGGTGCTCGAATCCTCGACGCCCGGACAGCCGAGCGTACCGGCAACGCTGCAGGATTCGCTGATGGCGCGGCTCGACCGCCTCGGGCCGGCGAAAGAGATCGCACAAGTGGCGGCGGTGATCGGCCACTATTTCTCGCACCCGCTGCTCGCGGCGCTGGTTTCACAGTCCGCGGGGGAGCTTGAGGGAAGCATGAACGGTCTTATCGCCGCGGGGGTCGTCTACCGTCGCGGCCAGAATGGCAGCTCGAGCTACAGCTTCAAGCACGCGCTGGTGCGGGACGTCGCGTACAACAGTCTTCTGCGCACACGCCGGCAACAGCTTCATGAACGGATCGGCGAGGTCCTTCTCAGGGACTTCGCTTTCCTTGCCGAATCGGAGCCGGAGCTAACGGCGCATCACTTCCATCACGCCGCGCTCTGGGATGCCGCCTGCACCTATCGCGAGCGAGCAGGCGATCGCGCGCTCGCCCACTCGTCGTACACGGAATGCGTTGCTCACTATAGCGAAGCACTGGCCGAGGCGGCCCAGATCGTGCAACCCTCGGAGCGGAGGCGCCGCGAGCTCGCGCTGCTGCTCAAGCTCGGCCCGCCGATCACCCTCGTCAAGGGCCCACAAAGCTCGGAAGCCGAGGATGTCTACCGGCGGGCACGCGAGCACGCGATAGCGCTGGAGGACGAGCCGGCGCTTTTCAAAGCGACGTGGGGACTCTGGTACAACGCCGTGATGGACCGTCTGGATAGCGCCCGCAACTATTCGGAAGAGCTGATCACGCTCGGTCGCAAGTCGAACGACGACGATCTGCTTCTCGAGGCGATTCATTGCCGCTGGGCGACAGGCCTGGTCCGCGGCGATATGCAGACGGCGGTCGATGCCAGCCGCGAAGGCATCGGTCGCTATGACCGCGCGAAGCACGCGTGGATGGGATCCGTGTTCGGCGGTCACGACCTTGGCGTATGCGCCTACGGCCAACATGCGACCGCCCTCGCCTTGCTCGGCCGCTGCGCGGAGTCGGCGCAGTTCCGGCAACAGGCGATCGACCTCGCCGAAACGCTGGGCCAGGCAAACAACCGCGCCCACGCGCTGCTTTGGGTGACCAACGCGGCGCAGATAGCCTCCGAATACACGGAACTGATTCACCACTGCGACGCTAGCATCGCACTGGCCGACAAGTACGGCCTTCCACAAGCGCACTCGCACGCGAGCTTCCTGCGCGCGTCGGCATTGGCCTTCCGAGGCGATCTCGAGGTCGGCGTGGCCGCCATGGAAGCCGAGTTTGCTCGCGCGACGGCCATCGGACCGTTCATGCGTTTCTACGCCGGCGTGCTCGCCGACGGTGAGCTAAGGTTGGGCAGAGTGGACGCAGCGCTCGAGGTAGTTCGCCGGGCGTTGGAGACAGTGGCCGAGCCGGGCGTCGGTTTCTTCGTCTCCGAGTTGCATCGCGTTCAAGGGTTGTGCCTGCTGCGCAGGGGCAGCGTTGCCGAGGGGACGCGCTCCTTGCGCACGGCGGTCGATGTCGCCCGAGCCCAGCGCGCGACAGTGCTCGAGGTGCGTGCGGCCATTAGTCTGGCGCGCGCCGCGATCGCACAGCATCGTCCGAGCGAAGGCGTCAACGCCCTGAGCGAGCTCTGCGCCTCACTCCCCTCGACGTTCGACGCGCCGGAGCTGCGCCAGGCGAGCGAGCTGCTTTCGACGACACGCTAGCCTCGGATCAGGGCGCTAGCGGGCTTTGAGCAAATCGTTCGCGTGCCGGTGACTGTCTGCGCGTCATGCCTTCGGGTCCGACGAATCCATTCCGATGCGGGACCCTACACTCGGCGACGCTAAGCTAGTCGCAATTAGGCGGTCCAAGTTGGCACGGAGGTCGGCGGGCTCGAGCGGCTTGCGCAACACCGCATGGATGCCGGCGGCGGTGATTTCCTCCTCCCGCAGATCATCGCTGAAACCGGTGCACAAGAGCACCGGCATTCCGGGCCGAAGCTGCGTCACCGCCTGGGCAAGCGCGACGCCGGTCATCCCGGGCATCGTGAGGTCCGTCAGCACCAGGTCGAAGCGCTGAGCATCCACGTGGAACAATGCCAAGGCTTCCACGCCCGTTGCGGCGAGTGTGACGTCGAGGCCCCAACCGGTAAGCAGGTCGAATAGCAGCTCGCGCACGGCCGCTTCGTCCTCGGCGACCAGCACCCGACCCTTGAGTTCGGCGTTCCTGCTGACCATAGGCTGACTGCCGCTCTCCTCGCGCGGCTGGCGCGCTGTCGGCGTCGAGGGGAGGGAACACCACGCGCATTGTCGTTCCCTCGCCCAATGCAGAATCGACCAGGATGTGGCCGCCGTGATCGTGCACGATGCCGTGGACCATGGCGAGCCCCATGCCGCTGCCCTTGCCGACATCCTTGGTCGTGTAGAACGGCTCAAACATGCGCTCGATGACGTGGATGGGAATTCCGGGTCCCGAGTCGCGAACCGCCAGCTCGACGAAAATTCCCGACACGCGTTGACGGCACGACGCGCATACCGTATCGTTCACATCGGCGACGCCTGTCGAGACCTCAATGTCGCCTACGTTGTGCATCGCGTCACGGGCATTGATGCTGAGATTGAGAAGCACCTGCTCGAACTGGATCGGATCGACGAGGATTGCGGGCACATCGTCGTCCGACATGGTGCGCAACTCGATCGTCGACGGCAGCGTCGAGCGCAGCATCTGCGTCGCCTCGTGCACGAGCGGCGCCGGCAAGAGCGGCAGCCGTTCACCGCGCTGGCCGCGACTGAACATCAGCATCTGCCGAATGAGATTGCCTGCTCGCTGTGCAGCGGCGTGCACTCGGTCGAGATAGCGGCCGAGCCGCGGGTCACCCAATGCCTCCTGGCGTTCCTTGGCGAGCACGACATAGCCAATGACGCCCTGCAGGATGTTGTTGAAGTCGTGCGCGATGCCGCCGGTGAGCTGACCGATCGCCTCCATCTTCTGCGACTGGCGAAGCTGCGCCTCGAGAACGGCTCGTTCGGCATCGGCGCGCTTGCGGGCGGTAATGTCGCGCCCGATGTAGAGCACGTGCGGTTCACCCTGGTGCCGGATGGGCACGCCGCGCAGTTCCAAGTCCCGCTGCGTACCATCCACGTTTAGCAGTTGCGTTTCCAGCTGTATCGACTCGCCCGCGAGGGCGCGCCCATGCACCGCCTTGACGCGCGCGTCGACGTCGGGCGGATTGGCGAGCACGCGGTCGACGCCGAGGACGTCCTCGCGCCTGCGGCCGGTAAATCTTTCGTAGGTAGTGTTGACGTCCACGATGCGGAAATTCGCGTCGCGCAGCACCAGCGCATCCTCCCAGGCGTCAAACATCGCCCGATACTGCGCCGCGCTTCCGCGCAAGGCCTCATCGGTGAGCTTGCGTTCGGTGATGTCGCGAACGAGAGTGAGTGCGTGTGGACGGCCGTGATATCGCACCGGAATGGCCCGGATTTCCATGTTGCGCAGCAAGCCGCTCTTGTGCCGCGTCACGTGCTCGCCCTGCGAGCGCTCGCCCGCCAACGCCGTGCGCACCAACCCCATGCAAGCCTCGCGGCCTTCCGCGGGAATGAACATCGCGCAGTCCGCGCCCTCGATTTCCGCGCGATCGAAGCCATGCATCTCCACGAAGGCTGGATTGACGTCCGCGATGCGACCGCTGTCGTCCCACAGCGCCATCCCGTCTATCGAGGCATTGAAGATTTCGCGGTACTGCTCTTCGCTCGCCCGAGCCGTGGCTTCGATACGCTTGCGCTCGGTCACGTCGCGGATGATCGCGAGCACGTGCGGCTCTCCGCGATATTGGACGGGAATGGTCCTCACCTCGACCTCGATGCGCTCGCCGTCCTTGCGCAGCGTTTCCAGCTCCACTGCGCAGGGCGTTCCCGCAAGGGTCCGCTGAACCAGCTCCCGGCGGCGCTCGGCATACTCGGCCGGCATCCCGGCGCGGTAGTCGCTGCGCAGCACTTCGTCGCGCGTGAATCCGTGGATGCGCTCGTATGCGGCGTTGACGTCGACCCGTCGCGGGGTCGAATCCCAGAGAACGAGCGCATCCGCGGAAGCGTCGAAGATCGCCCGATATTGTTCTTCGCTCGATCGCAACGCCGCTTCCGCGCGCGATCGCTCGATTTCGGTACGCACGCGCGCAGCGAAGATCTTCAGCATCGACTCGACCAGCTCAAGATTAGGCAGCGGCTTGCGGGAGGCGACCGCAATAATTCCCAGCAGGGTACCGTTGCTGCTCGTGAGGGGAAGCCCCGCATGGCTGTCGGCTTCCATTGCCGCGAACACCCCGTCGTTGGGGAGGCGTTCGCCGAGTCGATCGGGCAAGGCGGAGTAGCCTGACCGGAGGATCTGCTCGCATGGCGTCCCCGCGATCCGGTACTCGAAGTCCTCGATCACGCGACCCTCCTTGTAGAACGCTAGGGTCTTCAGCGTTCCCTGATCCTCTGGCTTGGGTAAGGCGATGTACGCGATCTCCACACCCAGCACGGTGGCAAGCACGCGCACCAGCTCGCGAAATACTCCCGCCCCTTCCGCGCTCGAAACCGCGACCGCTGCCCTTCGTAAGGCCTCTTCGGCGCGGCCATGCTCGATCTCCGCGCTCATGCGCATGGCGAAGATCTTCAACATCGACTCCGCGAGCGCGGGGTCGGCCATCGCGGTCCGAGTCATCGTCACCAAGAGGCCAAGCGATTCGCCCGCCCCGTCGAACAGCGGATACGCCGCGTAACAATCCATGCCCTTGGCGGCGAATATCGTGCCCGGGTCGAATTCCGCGGAGACGCCTTGTGCTACGTAGCGGAATTCGCGGCCGACGACCCGCACACATGGCGTGCCGGCGAGCGCGTAGCTGAAGTTGCGCAGCAGACGGCCGTCCAGCCACGCGGCGAGCGATCGCATGTGAGTCCGCCCGACGTCGTCGAACACCGCGACGAAGGCGACATCGACCTCGAGGATATCCGCAAGCTCGGCGATGAGCGCCTCGTACACCCGCGGGCCGCCCGCCCGGGATACGGCGAGGGCCGCGCGCTGCAATGCCTGTTCGCTGCGCGAGGAGGTCCCGGCTACAGTGCCTCGCGTCTCGCTGGAGGGCCTCGCGGCCACAACCGCGCGCGGATTTTCACTGTCGCGAGCATCGCGTGTCTTCGTCCCGAGATCTCGACTCCTGCGCCGGCTCATTATTCCGCCCCGCTCGCGTTAGACTTATCCATGAGTTTAGCCGCATCTGGCGAATCGGCACCGATGACGTCCCGCAGCGACAGGTGTCGACCCAAAGCGGCCATTGCCACAACATTGTCTTCGATTTGGAACACGCGGATGCTTGCCAATCACCGCGGCATCGTCGAAACATATAAGGCAAATGTGGAAAGAACCAGTGCGCACGCAGATATCCCAATCGCGATCCATATGCGAATCCTTATTCCGCGATCACGTCGGCGCTGCAGTTCCAATTCGCCGAGAATGCGATTAGCGCTCCCATCGTTGAATGACGAGCACCACGCGGCAACGTCCTCAGTAGACATCTTGCGCAATGTCAGTGGAATATCGCTCTCGCGGAGTATCTTCATGCGTAGGTCAACCGGATTGTGTGGTTTCGCAGTGTCCGAATTCAGGGATTAGGAAACGGCCGGAACCGAGCCACAAACGGTCGCACTTCTCAAGAGCAACCTTGCATGAATCAAGTTAGCCGGCAATATTCGTCACTCTATCAACTCAGCCTGCACCCGCAATGACTGTGGGATCGTAAGGCCGAGTGCCTTGGCGGTGCTCGTGTTGATGACCAGTTCGAATTTTGTCGGCTGCAGCACCGGAAGTTCCGCCGGTTTGGCGCCGTTGAGGATCTTGCCGGTATAGATGCCAGCTTGGCGATAGATTTCGAAGAGGCTCGGTCCGTAGCTCATTAGGCCGCCGGCGGCGACGAACTCGCGTAGATCAAAGACCGTAGGTACGGAGTAGCGTGCCGCCAGCCCCACGAGTTGCTCACGCCGGTTGCCGAACAACGGACTCGGTGCTACGACAAGCGCGCCGGCGCGTAGGCGCACGAGAGTCGCAAAGGCCGCGTCAATCTCCTGCTCGGTACGTGCTTGCAAGACGTGCACCGGCAGCGTGAGTGAGCGCGCCGCCTCCTGCACCGCTCTTACATTGGACTCGGCAGACCGGACCTCCGGATTGACGAGCAGGACGATCACCGTGGCTTTGGGCACCAGCTCATGCAGCAGCTCCGTCCGCTTCGCATCCAGCTCGAGGGCGAACATACTTACGCCCGTGACATTTCCGCCCGGACGACCGAGGCTGGCGACGAGACCCGTACCGACCGGATCAGCCACACCTGTGTAAACGATCGGAATCGTCGAAGTAGCGGCTTTAGCCGCGAGCGCGGGACCCGTACCTCCCGAGGCGACCACGACAGCCACCTGACGGCGGACCAGATCTGCCGCCAGCGCGGGCAGGCGATCGTAGTGACCCTCCGCCCAACGAAATTCGATCGCGACGTTCTTACTCTCGATGTAGCCGCCTTCATTCAAGCCTTGACGGAACGCGGCAACGAAGGAGGTCCACTGTGCGGGCGACGCGCTAGAGAGAAACCCGATCACGGGCGTTGCCGATTTCTGTGCGCGAGCGGCGCGCGGCCACTCCATCGCGATGCCGCCGAGTAGGGCGATGAATTTACGCCGATCCATCACTGAATTATTTCATCCGCGCGCAGAAGCATGGACTGCGGAATCGCGAGGCCAAGTGCGTCGGCAGCCTTTCGGTTCACCACCAGCTTAAATTTCGTTGGAAGCTCGACAGGGAGGTCGGCAGGCTTGGCGCCTTTCAGGATGCGATGGACATAGAATGCGGCGCGGCGGGCGGGCGCTTCGATGTCAGTGCTCAGGGAGAACAGTCCGCCGCCTGGAGCGACCCGGTAGCCCGGCGAGGCTAGCGGTAGACGGTGGCTCGCGGCCCAGTCGCTGACCCGTGGACGAATATTGTCGGAAGCCGTGAGGGCCGGATCAGCAGTGAGCAGGATCGCCTCAGCGCCTTTGGCCACGACAATCGCGAACGCCTGTTGCAGGTCGGAGACGTTTCGGACGTCGATCGCAATCAGTGTCATGCCTGAGTGGGCGGCGGCAGGCTCGAGGACACCGGGGTAGCCGCGATAGTCGAAATTGTACGGATTGAGCAACACCGCTACTCGACTGATGCGAGGCGCAAGCTCCTTCAGCAACTGGAGGCATTTCTCGTCCTGTCCGATCGTGTTGAGCGCAGTGCCGGTTACATTGGTTGTTGGCCGTGCGAGATTGCCGGCGAGTCGGGTGAGCGACGCTTCTCCGGCTGGGCCGACTACGATTGGGATCGTGGTCGTTGCAGTGGCGGCGGCGTCCGCGCTCAAGCCGGTATGGGTATAGATAACGTCCGGTCGCCGGGCGACCAGCTCTTTTGCGAAAGCGGGAAGTCGCTTGTAATCTTCGTCAGCAAAACGATACTCGAATGCGACGTTGCGACCGTCGATGTAGCCGAGGGCATGCATCCCGGTCATGAAGTAGCAAACCGTCCTAAATCGCTGGTCGGTGCCGCAAGCGCCTACTGGGCTGTTGGGTGAAAGGATGCCGACGGTCGGCGGCCGGCTAGGCTTCTGCGCCCACGCACGCGCAGACGCGAGCGAAGAGACAACAGCAAGGGAGAGAATTTGGCGCCGCGTGGTCACTGAATCATCTCGTCGCCGAACCGGAGGTCCAACTATCGTACGCCAGTAGGCGGAATTGGGCACCGCCAACGAGCGGCTGCTCTTGGCCGAAAGTGGGCTGTCCCCGACGACCGCTAACGAACCGAAGTGGACGGTCGGACCTGTCGAGATTTCCGCGGCGCTGGCATAGTGAGGTAGGACTGCGCCATGCGCGAACGAAAGCACACACCATGCTCAATACCATCGCTGTTCTGCTCACGCTGACCGCGGCGTTCTCATACGTCAACCATCGCTACCTGAAGTGGCCGATGACGATCGGCGTCATGGCGATCGCGCTGGCAGTTTCGCTCGTGGTGGTCGGCCTCGACCAGCTTGGCTTCGCGACGGCGCGCGGCCACGAAGACTCCTTGCTAGCGTCGATCGACTTCTCGGAAGTGCTGATGCAGGGCATGCTGTCGTTCCTGCTCTTCGCCGGTGCGCTGCACGTCGATTTCAATCAGCTACGTAGGGTAGCCTGGCAGGTCGGTGTGTTCGCTTTAGTCGGCACTGCGCTTTCGACGTTTCTGATCGGCTTCGGCAGCTGGCAGCTGCTCTCGTTGCTAGGGGTTCCGATGCCGTTGCCCTACTGCCTCTTGTTCGGGGCGCTCATCTCGCCGACCGATCCGATTGCGGTTCTCAGTCTGCTCAAGTCCGCGAAAGTCCCGAAGAGCATCGAGGCGACGATTGCCGGGGAATCGCTGGTCAACGATGGCGTGGGAGTCGTTCTATTCGCGCTCATGCTCGAGATGCTACAGACCGGCGCGGCACCGACGTTCGGCACGGCCCTCGCGCTGTTCGCTCGCGAGGCGCTGGGCGGCGCGATCTTCGGTCTCGCGGTCGGATACCTGGTCTACCGCGTCCTGCGCACGATCGACGCCCCCCAGATAGAGATCCTGATCACCATCGCCACCGTTGTTGGCGGCTACGCACTCGCGCGCGCACTGCATGTCTCAGGGCCACTGGCGATGGTGGCCATCGGCCTTCTCATCGGCAACGCGGGTCGTGCGCTCGCGATGTCTGAGCAGACCCGCTACCGGCTCGACATGTTCTGGCAGCTGCTCGACGAGATCCTCAATGGGGTGCTGTTCGTGATGATCGGCCTCGAGTTCACCTTGATCGTGTTCCCGTCCGGATCATTCATCGCCGCATTGCCCATCCTAGCCCTCTGTCTGCTTGTGCGCTATCTGGTCGTGGGCGTGCCAACGACGGTGGGGCGGCGCTGGTTCGGTCTGCCTCCACGCTCGGGCTTGTTGTTGATCTGGAGTGGCGTTCGCGGTGGCATCTCGGTGGCGCTTGCGCTGTCGCTGCCTGCCGGTCCAGACCGCAATCTGGTTCTGATGCTCACCTATTCGGTCGTTGTCTTCTCGATCCTGGTGCAGGGTCTCACCGTGGGGCGGCTCGCCCGGGCCTTGGGTTTGACTGCTGACGATTTTTCAGGAGGCCGTCGATGATTTATTCGCGAGCGAAACCGCATGAGTTAAGCGCCGCGAACGCGCGCTATGAAGGCGAACAGGCAGCGACTGCATGTGGCCGAAAGCGGACTGTCCCCGACGACCGCCAACGACCCTGACCTGCCGATCAAGGTGCCCTGCCCGGACCATAGACGCGCAGCACCGCATTAAACAGGGCGTTGGGCGCTGGCGGCCAGTTGCCCATTTTGCCCTTTCCCACAGACCAATCGGTAACGTTGCGGATCCCTGAAATGCAGTTGACCACTGCTGCGCCCCAGAATGTTCAATCATTCTTGAAGACTTCTATCACCCGATTGGCATCTTGCAGCGAGTCCAGCGCCGCGTAGGCGACGAACTGCGTTCCAATCACGGAGGCGGAAAAACCGCGAAGATTAATACCCGCGTCCGCGAGTTTTCGCGTCAGTTCCGCGGCAATGCCCGGCCGGTCACGGCCCATAGCTCGCACGGAGTGAAGGGTACGCGTAACGTTGAAACCCACTTGCGCGGCTGCAGCGATTTCCCGGTCACCCTGCAGCGGCGTGACGAACACCACTCCATTACCGGGGTCGTCCGGCGCCCGCCGCGCAATAATGAATTGCAGGTTTGCGCCTGCGTCGCGCAAGCTGCCTAAGACGTCTGCGAGCCCACCGGGTTTGTCTTCTATGCCCGACGCCCAAACATCCACGTGTTCCACGAATAAGTCCATGATGAATACTCCTTCCTCAGCATCACTCCCTGGCGAATGTAAGCGAACGCTCGGCTTCAAGGTTTGAAGCCATGAACGAGGTCGCAGGAGTTCAACTCAGCTCCCCACTAATGTAGTGTTCGAGCTGTTGGATGATGAATTTCTGCTCGGAAATGGTGTCTTTGACGAGGTCTCCGATAGAGACAAGGCCAACCAACTTGCCATTGTCGATTACGAGCAGGTGGCGCACCCGGTTCTTGGTCATCAGCGCCATGCATTCCTCGCTCCTGTGGACAGGACTTACATACATGGCGTCTGAGGTCATGATGTCGCGTACCGGAGTATCCTTTGACGACCGCGCCATGAGGACGATCTTTCGCGCGTAGTCGCGTTCGGTAATGATGCCTACGATCTTCTCGCCCTCCGTTACTACCAGCGCGCCGATGTTTTTTTCCGCCATCAGCTTGACGGCCTCGAACACCGATGCCGTGGGCGTAATCGTGTAGACAGTCGGGTCAGCCTTCGCCTTGAGAATAAGAGCCACGCTTTTCATGGGTTGTCCTCCGCAAGGTCCTGAAAAGAAATAATATGCTCGACCCGGTGTACCCGCAATTCCAATGTCTGCATCAACATGCCGATGACTGAATCGGGCTAGTGCGTGTTACTGCTGCGTGCCAAGTTAAGTCTTCGACAAGATCAGCGGCCGCACTGCGGTCGCCTTGTACCCCGATCCAACAGGCGCTCGGCAATATCCAGACATTTGGTCATTCCCCGCACTCACCGTGGCCCCAGACCAAGTCATGCGTTTGAACGTCGTCAACTTTGAACCGCCAATCGTGGCGCCACCGAACCCGCTGTGTCCCGTGCGATTGACGATCTTTGCCGCCGACGGGAGTCAAGTCGGGCAGGCACGGGCGGAACTCGAAACCGGGATGGGAACGTTTCTCGACGTGGTTATAACCGCCGGTAACGTACCCCCGATACCATTGCGGGCAGTCGGTGAACCCATTGCTAGTAGTGGCCGCGACAAATCGCTGTGCCAGAACCTAGTGTTTTCGGTCGAGGTGTACGACGCGGAGACGGGGATCGACACGCTGCTCGTAAGCCCTTGATCCCGACTGAAGAATGAGCGTGTTGGGTCAAGAGTGCTAATACAGTAAACGTAGCGGTGCGTGCTCGCGGTCGGGCGCGAACGCGTTGGCGCTGCCGGCGAGCGACCGCTTTGGAGGACGAGCCGCGACGACCGGTTGTGGCCGAAAGCGGCCATCGCCGATGTCTGGCGCTCTCCGAGTGGCCTAACCTAGCGATAGTCGTTGCTCGCTCCTTGATGAGCGTGGCGCAATGCGGGCATGCCACCACGCGACGACCTGGCCTCCCGCTCCGGGGTGCTGCTCCTATACCCGTTCCGCGCCCGCAACCCGCTGGCCGGCAAATGGTATCGAGCACGGTACAACGCCGAGCCCCACGTCATCGCCGAGTGCCACGCCGAGTGGGAAATCATCGGACCTCCTGATATACGGTACCCTGCCGGGGCGTTCTGTCGCCGCTGCTAGTCGTTGCCGTCCGGGGCGTCTGGGCAGTTAAAGTTCAGCCTAGGTCTGCAACATTTCCTTGCCGATCGGACCCGCGGGTCGGGGTCAGCTGGACGAGCTATTGGACACGCTCGCCAGCAAGGCGCTGCTCGTCGCGTGACGTCAGGTCGCAATCGTAAGAATGTGTTTCACTGGAAACGGCCGCAGCGTCAATACAATACAGTCCAAAATGTAAAATTCCCAGCCGTTCCGGGAACCGGCCATCGCGGCCGCGGTCAACGGTCCGTCCTCGACAATTCTGGTGCCCCTTTCATGCGTAACGCTTTCCGGTTCGTGGCCCTATGCAGCGCGCTGCTGGCAGCGTCGCCTCTCACGCGAGTGGCGGCGCAAGACAGCACGCCGCTGACGCCAGCGCGCGTGATCGTCAAGTTCAGGCAGGATTCCGCGCTGGTGCAAAAGGACGCGGCCACGTCGGACGTCCGCCTCGCCAGCCAAGCCGGCGCGCTGGGGACGCGGGTGGGAATGGCACTGCGTGCCGGCGCAGGCGTGGCCGAGCGCACGCAAGTGGTGTTCGCCAGCGGCATGACCTCGCGCGACCTCGCAGCGCGCATTGCCGCCGAAAGCGATGTCGAATACGCCGTACCGGACGAGCGGCGCCGACCCGCATCCGCGCCTAACGATCCGTTGTATTCCAGCGGCCCGCCCATCGTCGCCGCGAGCGGCGGACCCGCCGTCGGTCAGTGGTATCTGCATGCGCCGTCGGGAGAGGTCCAATCGTCGATCAACGTGGAGCCGGCGTGGGACGTGACCATCGCCTCCGCTGGGATCGTGGTGGCGATGATCGACACGGGCATACGCTTCGATCACCCGGATCTGTTGCGTGTCGGCGCCGGCGGCAACCTTTTGCCCGGCTACGACATGGTGAGCGACCCCAACGTCGCCAACGACGGCGACGGACGCGACGTCGACCCGTCCGATCCGGGCGACTGGGTGACTCAGGACGAACTCTCGCAACAAGACGGGCCCTACTACCAGTGCCAGGATTCACCCGAAGACAGTTCCTGGCACGGCACGAAGACCAGCGGGCTGGTTGGCGCGCTGACGAATAACGGCATGGGCATGGCGAGTGTCGGGCGCAGCGTGCGCATCCTGCCCGTGCGCGTCCTGGGCAAGTGCGGGGGCTACGATTCCGACATCATCGCCGGCATGCTGTGGGCGGTGGGTTTCACCGTGCCCGGCGTGCCGGCCAATCCGAACCCGGCGCGGGTGCTAAATTTGAGCCTGGGCGGTGATGGCGAATGCACCAGCGCGTACGCCGACGCGATTGCTCGGATCCGGGCCGTGGGCGTCACCATCGTGGTCTCTGCCGGCAACAACAGCGGTCATGCGTTGGGCGCACCGGAAAACTGCGCCGGTGTGATCGCCGTCACTGGACTGCGTCACTTCGGGACCAAAGTCGGCTTTGCCGACCTGGGGTCGCAAGTGGCGATCAGCGCGCCAGCCGGCAATTGCGTCAATACGGATGCGACATTGCCATGCTTGTATCCGATTCTCACGACGTCCAATAGCGGCCTCACCCGGCCGATCGCCGACACGGCCGGCGGGTCCATCTACACGGACAGCTTCAACGATTCGCTGGGCACCAGCTTCTCCGCACCTCTAGTGAGCGGTACCGTTGCGTTGATGCTATCGATCAAGCCCGTGCTTACACCCGACGACGTGCTGACCCAGCTGCAGTCGACGGCACGCCCTTTTCCAACCACGGGAAGCGTCAACAGCGACGGCACGCCCGTCGCGCAATGCGTCGCGCCGCAGCCTCTCGGTGCCGCGCAGGTCGACCAGTTGGAGTGTTACTGCACGACCAGCACTTGCGGGGCGGGAATGCTGGATGCCGGCGCCGCCGTGTTGGCCGCCAGCAAGTTCACCTTGACACCGGCCAAGGTGAAAGTGACAGAGTTCTATCATCCGCAATTCAACCACTACTTCATCACGGCCGATCCAGGGGAGACGGCAATTCTGAACGCGGGCCAACTGCCGCCCTGGATACCCACCGGACTGTCATTCAACGCCTGGAATGCGCCGTCCACCAACATCACCAACGTGTGCCGCTTCTTCACCACCGCATTCGCGCCGCTGAGCTCTCACTTCTATACGAACAGTCCGCTTGAATGTTCGCTGCTGCGAAGCGGCAGCGTGTGGGCGCTGGAGAATTTGACGGCGTTCTACATGATGCCGTCTCCCGCGGGGATCTGCCCCGGCGGCACGATTCCTTTGTACAGGCTATACAACAACGGGCAAGGTGGTGCGCCCAATCACCGGTACACCACCAACCCCGGTGTGCGTTCGCAAATGGTCGCCAAGGGCTGGGGAGCGGAAGGCAACGGCGCGAACGTCGTCTTCACCTGCGTTGCAGCAAGCTGACCGACCGGACCGGTTGTGCTGGCAGGCAGTGGACGAGGGGCCGCTGGAGCGCTACGCTCCGCTGCGTGCAATTGGCTCCCCCTATTTTCGTTCTCAGCTTTGATTTTGCGCGGGATTTGCGCTCCATGCGGATCGAAAATGCGCGGTCGACGCGTTGTGTTCCGTCGTGTTGGGGTCTCTACTTCTAGTTAGGCGCCTTCTATAGACGCGTCGGACCGAATGTGATGCCCGCCCAATCCACTCGCCACAGAACGTGGCGCCAAATCGCTAGGGTTGTCTTTCGAGTGACTTCATCTGCTGCCGGAGCGGCGCTGGGGGTTAGCCTGGTCCTCGTATTTGTCGATCCGCCTACGACACCACTGTTCCTCGCCTCCTTCGGCGGTTCAGCTATATTTCTATTTGGACTCACCCGCGCCCCGGCGGCCCAACCTCGCGCACTATTCGGTGGCCATGTAGGCGGCGCACTCGTCGGCGTTATTTGTTATTACTTCCTTGGGGATGCTGTTTGGGTCTACGTTCTTGCGCTCATTTTGACGCTCGTGTTCATGCTTATAACCAAGACCGTCCACCCTCCAGCCGGTGCCAACCCCCTGATCATGTTGCATGCACACGCGTCACTGATCGCAATCTGGCAACCTGTAATCGTGGGCGTCGCCGTCCTTGCATTGGTTGCCGCAGCCTGGACTCGGCTCGTTCCTGGCATGATGCATTACCCATGTCAGTGGTTCGAGAAATCGCCGCCGTTTGCCTCTTGGGGCGGGTGGCTCGAGTGAAGGCGCCTAACCCGTCGCTCAACGCGGACGTCCCGCATGCGGGGCTGCGCCCCGGCATGAGGCCGCCGGTTAGCTTGGTTCGTTAGGCGTCATGTTCCCTCGCATCCGCCCGCATACGATTGCCGGTCTTCTGTCGCTCCTTGCGGCAACGTTGATTGGCGCGATTTGGTACATCTACCTTTTTGTTGCGCCAGTGAATCCTCACTCAATGACCTTATCGGCCATCCACACACTTAGGTATACGTTCTCGCCCGATAACGCTGACCGCTGGTATTTTGTCGGCCTCGCCGCGGTATTTCTGTGTTGTGCCGCAGTCGGCGTCGCATATTTTCTTAATGTCGGGGGCACGCAAGCGGGCGCAATGTTTCTACTCCTTGCTTTGGTCGTCCTCGGGGCGGCGACATTTGCCCTAACTAACTGGGCGTTGGCATTATTTGTCACATTGCCCGCGGTCTGGGGTTATCGGTGCGTTCATGCCGCCTAACCGATCGCTCAGCGCGGACGTCCCGCATGCGGGGCTGCGCCCCGGCATGAGGCCGCCGGTTAGCTTGGTTCGTTGGGCGTCACATCAAACGCAGTGGCAGCCCCGATGAGTCTTGACCCAGCACATTTACGGTATCGCGAGTTCGAGCACGCGGCCTGGGAACGCGCCGCTGCAAACTACGCCGACTCGTTTGAAACCGTGACCGCGCTGTTTGCTCGCCCGCTGCTGGATGCGGTTGGCTGTGACGCTGGCTTACAGGTTCTCGACGTGGCGTGTGGCAGCGGCTTTATTTCTTCGTTAGCTGCCTCCATAGGTGCGGCGCCAACAGGTGTCGATTTCAGTGCCGGCATGGTGGCCCGGTCAAGTGAGCAATACCCTCTCATTTCGTTCGCAGAGGCGGACGCTGAAAACCTTCCGTTTCCGGACGGTTCGTTTGATCGTGTCGTCATCGGTTTTGGCGTACATCACTTCCCCAATCCAAAGCTCGCCATCGCGGAAGCACATCGCGTTCTTCGTACTGGTGGTCGTCTTGCGTTTACGGTGTGGTCCGCCACCGATCACGCGCTACAACAGCTGCTGACTGATGCCATTCGTCAAGGCGGCGTAGCCGGATCGTCACTGCCCGTCCCGCCACAGGGTGATATCAATGAAGTCCAATCTTGCCTCAGCCTCCTGCGAGGGGCCGGCTTTGGCCTCGGAAACACGTCAGCTCAGAGGTTGGAGAAGCTTGTCGTAGTTGAGTCAGCAGCAAGGCTGATCGAACTGATGCTCAAGGGCACGGCTCGATCATCCGCAATGATCCGCGCCCAGCCACCGGATGTCTTGCCTTCCGTCATCGCTGCGCTTGACGCGGCCCTGCAGACGTATAAGGAAGGCAAGGTGTTTAACGTCCCGGCTGTCGCGATACTCGCGGTGGGCACACGCTCATGAACGTCGGATGCGAGCGACGCCCAACCCTTCGTTCCAGCGGACCGCCTTCGGCGGCCACTGAACTCAAACGTTAGGCGTCCCCATTCGGACGCCAACTTAGTAAATGATAGGTTGGCGCTGCCGCGTTTCCGCCCGCAACTTGAGTGCCACTTTGAGGCCCTTCCATTTTTGAAACGTCGGAGGAGCTCTGGTGGCATTCGAGTTAATCAAAGACACTATAAAGCTAGCGCTTATCGTCGCTTTTTTCTATCTTGCACTCAGCGTTTATTTAGGTTGGAAGCAACCGGCGTGGTCCGCGTTCGCAGAGAGACGTCGCTTTACGATTCTGCTCACGCTTGTGGCAGCAGTTGTCGGGATCAAGGTAAGCGAAGACGTAGTCAGCCGAGAATCGGGCCCGTTTGACATTCTTGTGCTGCAGTTCATCCACGCGACCGTTCCGCCCGCGCTTACCGGAATATTCGAGGTGGCCACAATCAGTGCCTCAGCCAGCGTTCTGTTGCCGCTTGTGATAATCATGGTAGTGATCCTTATTTGCGCCAAGCGAAGCTTTGAGCCACTGCTGTTAGCGGCTTCGATCATCAGTGGCGGCATCATCGTCTACGTCTTAAAAGCGGTGGTCGGCCGCGCCCGCCCGAGCCTATGGGACACAGAGTGGTATTGGGGTTCTAGTTTTCCCAGCGGGCATACCCTGGTTGTTACAGCATTCGCCACCGCGATGGTTATTTGCCTGAACCGAATCTGGCCTGGGTCACGCAAATTCACTATGTTGATTGCGTTCGTTTGGGTCTTTTCCGTCGGTATTTCTCGTCTAGTGCTCGGGGTTCACTGGCCGACTGACGTGCTTGCGTCCATATGCATCGGGATGTTTCTGCCTCTAGTGATAGGTATTGCGCTTGAGTCCTGGCACGCCTAACCTGTCGCTCAACGCGGATGTCCCGCATGCGGGGCTGCGCCCCCGGCATAAGGCCGCCGGTTAGCTTGATTCGTTAGGCGGCACTCGCTCATCGCCACACGCCACGCTGCACCATGTCGGATCCTCGCGTCTACTTTGCCGCTGAACGCACACTCCTCGCGTGGATCCGCACTGGCCTCACGATCATGGCGCTTTGGCTTTGTCGTCGCGCGCTTCGGCTTGTTTCTCAGTCTCCTTGCGGCGCAGCGTGGCTTGCCCACTTCTGCCGTGGACGCCACTCCCCATCTGTCGGCGGTCGTGGGCATTGCTCTTGTCGTGCTCGGCGCCGTGACCATTCTCTTCGCCGCCTATCAACATCGGAATTTTGTCTTGTCGCTACCGGTTTCCGATCTTCCCGTGTCTATCAACCGTTCGTTTCCCCTTGTTGTGGCGGTCGTCCTGGGTGTACTCGGTCTAGTCCTTGCGCTCTATCTTTCCGCGTAGCTATGCTTAGCCATGCCAGTGCCGCTATGGACCGGGAAAGAAAACGGCCCCGCTCGGGGGCCGTCATTCTTTGGTTTGGTGGAGGTGGCGAGAATCGAACTCGCGTCCGGAAGCGCTCCACAGTCAGGACTACATGCTTAGTCGCGTCATTGTGCTCTCACCCCCGAACCGTTGACGGACAGACGGCGCGGGGACCAGTCACCTTGATTTAGCGTGTCGCCCAAGTGACCCGGACGCACGCGATCGCTCGAAATGTCCTTGCTGTGACAGTTACATCACCCGGGCTGAGCGCCGCCCGGTGCAAGGTCCGGCGGGATTAAGCCGCCAGAGCGTAGTTTTCGTCGTTCGCAGTTAAATTTGCGATTGTCAGGGTTTTACGAGGACCAACACCTCGGCATGCCCCAAGCTGCTTCACTACCCCCGTCGAGACCAGTTCACCCCCGGTGATCGATGGGTCCGGCGCCACGGTCTGCGCCGGCAAATTACTCAGAGTTCTCATTATACGCCCGTGCCTTGGCGGGCTCGATGCCCGGCCATGGCGACCCGTGTTTGTAAATGAGGGCCACGGTACGGACTTTCAATGGCCAGGGCACCGACGCAATGCCCTTGGCAGTGCGGTAAACTCGCTCAATCCGACAACTCAAGATGCGCGCATGAGCACCGAAAGCCCAGTCGTTCCCGTCATCCTTTCCGGTGGAGCCGGCACGCGCCTGTGGCCGCTGTCTCGTGAGACGGCGCCGAAGCCGTTCATGCCGCTGCCCGATGGCGAAACGTTGCTCGCCAAGACTGCGCATCGCGCGACATCGCTGGCCGGCGTGACCGGGCTCGTGACCGTCACCAACCGCGACTACTATTTCCGCACCAAGGACGTCTACGCGGGGCTAGGTGCGAACGAACCGCGCGACGCGATCTACCTCCTCGAACCTTTCGGCCGCAATACCGCACCCGCGGTCGCCCTTGCAGCGATGCTCGTGCAAGCGCGCTACGGAGCCGACGCCGTCATGCTGGTGCTGGCCGCCGACCATCTGATCCGGGACGAACGTTCCTTCGGCGCGGCGGTGGCGAGCGCCGCGCGATTGGCGCGCGAAGGACGCCTCGTCACGTTCGGCATTACGCCAACGCACCCGGAGACCGGCTACGGCTACATCGAGTGCGGCAAGGCGATCGCCGATAGTGCATTCGCCGCCACGCGCTACGTGGAAAAGCCGCCCCTCGCGCAGGCGCGCGATTACATTGCCGCGGGCAACTACGTGTGGAATTCCGGCATGTTCGCGTTCACCGCGGCCAGCATCCTCGCGTCTTTTGCGCGCCATGCGCCGACCGTACTGGAAGCGCTGCGCCCGGTGTGGCAGACGCTGGCGGCGAAGTCCGGTGATTCCGTGCTCGAGATCGATGCGGCGACATTCGCGGCGGCGCCCGATATCTCCATCGACTTCGCCGTCATGGAGCATGCGGCGGCCGCTGGCCAAGTCGCGGTCGTGCGCGGCGACTTCGACTGGAGCGACGTCGGATCGTGGCAAGCCATTTCGGAGTTGTCCGGCGCCGACGACCACGGCAATCGCGGCAGCGGCGTGCGCGTCGCCATCGACACGCGCGGCACTTTCGTCCACTCCGAGGATCGGGTCGTCGCCACGATCGGTGTCGAAAACCTGGTCATCGTCGATACCCGCGACGCCGTACTGGTCGCGCACAAGGACCAACTGCAACGCGTCAAGGAAGTGGTCGCAGAACTGAAGGCGCGCGGCCACGATTCGTACAAACTGCACAAGACCGTTTCGCGCCCCTGGGGCACCTACACGGTGCTCGAGGAAGGGCCCGGCTTCAAGATGAAGCGGCTCGAGGTGAAGCCCGGCGGGTCCCTATCCCTGCAGTTGCATCGGCGCCGCAGCGAGCACTGGGTGGTGGTGCGCGGCACCGCGTGCGTCACCTGTGGCGAGCGCATCTACGACGTGCCGCAAGGCGAGTCGACGTTCGTTCCGGTCGGAACCCGCCACAGGATCGAGAACCGCGGAACGGAAATGCTGGCGATCATCGAAGTGGCGTGTGGAGATTACATCGAGGAGGACGACATCGTCCGCTTCGACGACAAGTACGGACGCATTGCGGCAAAGGTTGACAACTAAGCCAGCACGTCCGGGTCGATTTCCCGCTCCAGCCGCGCGATCTGGTCCTTGAGCAGCAGCTTGCGGCGCTTCAGGCGCCGGATCTGCAGTTCGTCATGCGCCTGGTTCGCTTCGAGCCGCTCGATCGCCGCGTCCAGGTCGCGGTGCTCCATCTTCAGCTCGACGATGCGCTCCTGCAGCGCGACGCGCTCCGGATTGCCGATGTTGTCGTCCATGCGGCCTCCTAGTCTGTCCCTACCGCCGCCACTTCGTCCGCCTCGATGCGCTTGCCGCCGAAGCGGCTGGTCGCCCAGATACCGCATAGTATGAGCGCGATGCCGGCCGCGTGGTATGGCGCCGGTCGCTCGCCCAGGAACAGCCACGCCAGTACCACGCCGAAGACCGGCATCAGATGGACGAAGAGCCCCGCGACATTGGCGCCGACGGCCTCGACGCCGCGATTCCAGAACGTGTACGCGAGCACGGACGAGAACAGCCCGACCGCGGCCAGCGCACCCACGCTCGTCCACGTCCAATGCACATGCCGGCCCAGCGCCATTTCGCCCAGCCATAGCGGCAGCACGCACAGGTCGCCGATCACCGCGATGACCAGCAGGAACGACAGCATATTGATGCCGGCCGGACGCCACCGCAATCCGATCGTGTAAACGGACCACATCGCCATCGACAGGATGACGAAGAGATCCCCGACGTTCAGATGCAATCCCAGCAAGGTATCGATGCTGCCCTTGGACAGGACAGTCAGCACGCCGACGAGCGAAATCGTCAGTCCCACGACTTGCACCGGCGTCAGCCGCTCGCGCAAGAAAACCCACGAGAGCGCGACGATCATTACGGGAATGAATGAATTGAGGATTACGCCGTTGGTGGCCGTCGTGTAATTGAGGCCGAGGTAGGCCAGCGCATTGTGCGTTCCCACGCCGATGGCGCCCAAGACGAGCATCGTCCTCCAGCGTGCGCGGATCACGGGCCAGTCGCGGCGGACGTGCTGCCACGCAAAAGGCGCCAGGATGATGATCGCGAACAGCCAGCGGAAGAACGTCATCGCGACCGGCGGGATCTCGGAATGCAGGCCGCGGCCGATGATCCAGTTGCACGCCCAGAACAGCGGCGGCAGCGTCAACAACAGATAGGGAGACACGCCCCGGGAGACCGGCGACATTGCGGGCATCGGACAAGTATACGGATTCCCGTGCGCACCATAGGCAGGACGCCCCATTCGTCCCCCGTATAATCGCGTCCTTGAACGTTCCCGACACGCTGCCGCAAACGTCCGCCGCGCCGCCTTCGACGGCGGAACCGGCGCTGCCCTCGCTGCTTCCGGCGATTCCGGACGCGGGCCGCAAGACGACCGCCGGACCCTACGCGGGCTCCTCCGACGCAACAGCGCTGGCGCAACTCGCGCGCGCGTGCGCCGGCGCCAAGCACATGGTCGCCGTCGTCACGGGCGATCCGCTGTCCGCGCAGCGTCTCACCGAGGAAATTCCGTGGTTCGCGCCCGGCCTGCGGGTGGCGCTCTTTCCGGACTGGGAAACGCTGCCGTACGACCATTTCTCGCCGCACCAGGATCTGGTGTCCGAGCGGCTCGCGACCTTGTATCGCGTTTCGCGCGGCGAATGTGACGTGGTGGTGGTCGCGGCAACGACCGCGTTGTACCGCTTGGCGCCCCCGTCGTATCTCGCCGCGTTCACGTTTTTCCTGCAGCAAGGCGAACGCCTCGACGTCGAGCGGCTGCGCGCGCAGTTGGCGCTCGCCGGCTATGCGCATGTCACGCAAGTCGTCTCGCCCGGCGAATTCAGCGTGCGCGGCGGCTTGATCGACCTCTTCCCGATGGGCTCGCCGCTGCCGTATCGCATCGACCTCTTCGACAACGAAATCGAGACCATCAAGACCTTCGACGTCGACACGCCAGCGCACGCTGTATCCGGTGCGCGACGTGCGGCTCCTGCCCGCGCGCGAGTTTCCGCTCGATGAATCCGGCCGCACGCGGTTTCGCAGCCGCTACCGCGAGCTCTTCGAAGGCGACCCGCTGAAGTCGGACCTGTACAAGGACATCTCCCACGGTGTCGTGCCCGGCGGCATCGAGTACTACCTGCCGCTTTTCTTCGACACGACGGCAACGCTTGCGGATTACCTTCCGCCGCACGCAACCGTCGTCCTCCACGGCGACGTCCACGGCGCAATCGACCGCTTTTGGCAGGACACGGAGTCGCGCTGGAAGCTGCTGCGCGGCGACAAGGCGCGACCGTTGCTGCCGCCCACCGAGTTGTTTCTGCCGCCCGACGCGTTCAACGGCGCGCTCAAGCCCTTCGCGCGCATCGAAATCGCGCGTAGCGCTGACGGACCGGCCGTGGGCCCGACGGCACCGATTCCGGCCGTGCAGGTCGACCGGCGCGCAGACGATCCGCTGGCAGCGTTGAAGCGCTTCCTGGCGACCACCGAGGCACGCGTGGCGATCGTCGCGGAAAGCTTAGGCCGCCGCGAAACGATGCAGCAATACTTCGCGGAATATGGCCTGCGGCCGGCGCTGGTCGATGACTTCGCCGCCTTTGCGCGCGGCATCGAGCGCGTGGCGCTCGTCGCCGCCCCGCTCGCCTCCGGATTCGCTTGGCCCGACGCGCAACTGGCCTTCGTCACCGAGGCGGAGCTGTACGCGAACGTCGTCCGGCGCAGCGTGCGCGAATCGGCGCGGCGGTCGAATGTCGACGCGATGGTGCGCGATCTTTCCGAGGTGCGCATCGGCGATCCGGTCGTTCACGAGCAGCACGGCATCGGCCGCTACCTGGGCCTCGTGACGCTTGATCTCGGCGATGGCACGAATGAATTCCTGCAACTCGTGTACGCCAACGACGCCAAGCTCTACGTCCCGGTCGCGAGCCTGCATCTCATCAGCCGATACAGCGGCGCCTCGCCTGACGCCGCGCCGCTGCACGAGCTCGGCAGTGGACAATGGGACAAGGCGAAGAAGAAGGCCGCGCGGCAGGCCCACGACACCGCGGCTGAACTCCTCAACCTTTACGCACAACGCGCCGCGCGCCTAGGCTACGCGTTCGGCTTCAATCCGCACGATTACGAAGCGTTTGCCGAAGGCTTCGGCTTCGAGGAAACCGGCGACCAGGCGGCGGCAATCGAGGCCGTCATCGGCGACATGACGTCCGGACGGCCGATGGACCGGCTCGTCTGCGGCGACGTCGGCTTCGGCAAGACCGAAGTGGCGCTGCGCGCCGCTTGGGTCGCGATGGCGGACAGCAAGCAGGTGGCCCTGCTCGTGCCCACCACCCTGCTCGCCGAACAGCACTTCCAGACGTTCTCCGATCGCTTCGCCGACACCCCCGTGCGCATCGCCGAGCTGTCGCGCTTTCGCAGCGCGAAGGAAGTGAAGACGGCGCTCGCCGGCCTGGCCGAGGGACGCCTCGACCTCGTCATCGGCACGCACAAACTGCTGCAGTCCGACGTCAAGTTCAAGAACCTGGGGCTCGTCATCATCGACGAGGAACACCGCTTCGGCGTGCGGCAGAAGGAGCAGTTGAAGCGCCTGCGCGCAGAGGTGGACGTCCTCACGCTGACGGCGACGCCCATCCCGCGCACGCTGGCGATGTCGCTCGAAGGCATCCGCGACTTTTCCGTCATCGCCACGGCGCCGCAGCGGCGGCTGGCGATCAAGACGTTCGTCGCCAACTACTCGTCCGGCATCATCCGCGAGGCGGCGCTGCGCGAACTGAAGCGTGGCGGCCAGATCTATTTCCTGCACAACGACATCGACACGATCGCGACCAAGGCCGAGATTCTGGCGAAACTGCTGCCCGAAGCGCGCATCGCGGTCGCCCACGGCCAGATGGCGGAGCGTGAACTCGAGCACGTGATGCGCGACTTCTACCAGCAGCGCATCAACCTGCTGCTGTGCTCGACGATCATCGAGACCGGCATCGACGTGCCGACCGCCAACACGATCATCATCGACCGCGCCGACAAGTTCGGACTCGCCCAGCTGCACCAGTTGCGCGGCCGCGTCGGACGATCGCATCACCAGGCCTATGCCTATCTGCTAACGCCGCCCGGCGATGCGCTCTCCGCACTGGCAAAGAAGCGACTCGAGGCCATCCAGATGATGGAGGACTTAGGCTCGGGCTTCTACCTCGCGATGCACGACCTCGAGATTCGCGGCGCAGGCGAAGTACTCGGTGAATCGCAGTCTGGGGAAATGCAGCAGATCGGCTTCCAGCTCTACGCCGACATGTTGAAGGCGTCGGTCTCGGCGCTGAAATCCGGGCGCGAGCCCGACCTCTCGCAGCCGCTCGGCGTCACGACGGAAATCAACCTCCATGTTCCGGCGTTGCTGCCTGCGCTCTACTGCAACGACGTGCATGAGCGGCTGGTCATCTACAAGCGGCTCGCGAGCGCCGAGACTCCGCTGGAACTCGACTCGATCCAGGAGGAATTGGTCGACCGTTTCGGTCCTACGCCGGAGTCCGCCCAATCGCTGTTGGCATCCCACCGCCTGCGACTCACCGCGAAGGCGTTGGGCGTGGCCAAGATCGACGCCGGGCCGGAGCGCACCACCGTGCAGTTCGTGAAGCAGCCGCCGTTTGATCCCGGCAACCTGATCCTGCTCGTGCAGCGTGATGGCCGCGTCCGCTTCCACGGGCAGGATCGCATCCGCATCGAGCGCGGCGCGCCGCTACTCTCCGAGCGCGTGGCGATGGTGAGGGATTTCCTGGGCAGGCTTAACTGACGCTAGCGCCTCACGCGAATTTATCGTGGATTGTCAGGGCGGCGAGCACATTTGCACCGCATCCGGACCAAGCCCCTCGGGCGCCCAGCCCTGCGCGATCATCTGCTCGCGCACAACGAGATCGGTCGTATAGCGGTGGTTGGGCGCCCCGCCACGGCTCTTGTCGTAAAAGCGGTAAACGGGCGTGAGGCCTGCTGTGCACGATCCATCGACTTTCGGAACGGCAATGACAAATGCGACGGCACTTTCGAGCAACCATTTTGGATTCGCCCGGAGAGCGGTGCATTCCGCGGGAAACGGCGTGTAGAAATGAGTGCTCTTCGCCGCGAACGCGGTGCTGAGGAACCGGCAGACTGGTGCTGAATTCGCGTTTGGCGCGGCATAAGCGTTGAACTGGAACCCTGTGCGTTCCCAGCCGGCGAAGGCACCGCTGTCGAGTTTGCTGATCTCGCTGGGGATCGAAGTGATGAAATAGTCACCGAACGCCGCATGCACGTATTCGATCAGCGCGACGGTTCCCGGAGATTGCGGACCAGATACCTGATATTCGAACAGTCCGGCCGAGGTCGCCGCGCGCAGGAACGAGCCGGCCCGGTCCACCGAGAGGTACGAGGCGCCGCCATTGGGCAGTCCGGAATTCAGGGGCGTCCAGTTTGCTGCGGCGTCAGTGCTTCGGAATACGCCCTGATCCGTGGCCGCGTAGATCCGCGCCGGTGAAGAGGGATCGATCGCCAGCGCTGCAACCGATGTCGTACCGGACATGCCGTTTTCCGCAGTGGCCCATGTTTCGCCGCCGTCGGTACTCTTGAATACGCCGCTGTTGCCCGCGTTACCGTAGCTGTAGGCAGCGTAGATGGTGGATGGCGTTGCGGGATCGATTACCAGCGACGTTATGATGGCACCGGACGGGACGGCGAACGGAATATTTCGCCATTGCGCGGCACCGTCGGTCGACTTGAAGAGTTTCGCGTCCGTGTCAGGGATTCCGGTCGCAGGTGTGGCGACATATACGTTGTTCGCATTCTTCGGGTCGACGGCTAACGCCGAGACGTAAATCCCGACCGCGGTCAGTCCGTTGTTGACCTTCGCCCAGGACAATCCAGCGTCGACGCTTTTTAGAACGCCTGCCCCGTTTTCTCCGACGTAAAGTGTTGAACTCAGCGACGGAGCAATGGCCAGCGCTTGGATGTCCGAAGTGGGTAGCCCAATGGACGCCGCCACCCAATGCGCCCCTCCGTCAATACTCTTGAAGACGGGAGCATCTCCAGGGCTGAAGGCAAATCCCCCGGCATAAATCGTGGCCGGAGAGGCCGGATCGATCGCGAGCAAATTGACAAAGCGAAGAGATAAACCGCTTCCCAAGTCGGTCCAGTGGACACCGCCGTCGGTCGTCTTCCTGATGGCGCCGCCTGACGCTGTGTAGATCGTGGACGATGTCGTCGGATCAACCGCCAACGGATAGACGGCGACATTTCTGACACCCAGGCTCAGCCGCTTCCATGACTGCGCATCATTCGAACTCTGAAAAATTCCGGCTTCGGCTCCGGCAAAGATCATTGCCGGAGCCGTCGTGGCAAATGCAAGGACGTTGATGCGTCCCGACCCCTGCAGGCCGCCCGCCGTGGGCGCCCAGTGAGCGCCCGCATCGACGGTTCGGAAGACGGTGCCGGAATAGGTGCCTGCATAAAGCGTCGCGGGAGTCGCAGGATCAATCGCCAGCGACCAAAGCTCGGAGATGGGAGCATGCAGGCTGGACCAGGTGGTGCCCCCGTCGAGGCTCGTCACCACGTCACCGAACGTGAGTGCCAGATACAATCGACTGGGCGATAGCGGATCAATGGCAATCGCCGAAATGGAGAGCTGTCCCCCCTCGAAATCCACGGGTGTCGTGTAGATGGATGTCCAGCTTGCTCCGGCGTCGGTGCTCTTGTAGACGCCACTGCGGGTGTATTTTTGGTAGTCGTCGACGCCGACATAAATGGTGGAAGGCGAAACAGGGTCGATCGTGATGACGAACGGCGTCAGTCCCGACAGACCGGCGTTGATCGGCGTCCAGCTCGCGGCGCCGTCGATACTCTTGAAAACGCCGCCCCAGGTCGCCGCGTACAAGGTGAACGGCGGACCTGAACCGATCGCGAGCGCATTGATGCCACCCCGCGATGTGTCCAGGCCGGCGTTGGCGGTGACCCAACTCTGTCCGCCATCGGCGCTCTTGAAGACGCCGGCAGACGTGCCGGCGTATACCGTGGAGTGCGCGGAGGGATCAATGGCCAGCGAAGTTACATCGGAGTTGGCCAGAGCCCCGTTGGCTGGTGCCCAGCTTGCTCCCCCGTCCGTGGTCTTGAGCACACCCCAGCCAAAAGTTCCGGCGTATGCGATCGAGGGCGTCAGCGGATCGATGACCAGCGCGACAACGTTAGCGCCATCCGGACCGATCGGCGTCCAGCGGTTGACTCCGGCCGCCGCCGGCGCGGCGCATAGCGAGGTAACGAGGCACACGATGAACGAGAGACCAAACGCCACCGACAAGCAAAATTTGCTGTGCATGGAAGTCTCCCCATAACTGCTGTACCGCACGGTTTGCGGTTTGCGCAGTAGTTTCTGCACGGCGCTTCGCGGCCCCCAATGTGCCCCTGCGGCGCCGATTGCCAAAAAATACCCCTCGAGATCAATTGGTGAATTTGCGTTGGGTGAACTTGTAGCAGCACGATGACATGCCATTTTAGGTGTGTGGGGACTCCTGGCCGCGGTTAGTGTCCCAAAGCTATCGGAATTCGCACTTTATTTGACTGGCAGATCGCCCTTCGTGATTGTGGGAGGCAATTCAGCCGCTGGCGCCAGCCGCGTGCAGCAAGAGTCGGGGCGTCACCATCGTTAACGTGCCCAGAAGTTCATGCCGGCTTTCCGCCAATCTAGGAGCAAGTTTCGGTTTCGTCAATAGATTTTCTTGAAGTCGCCGTGACGCCCAAGACCATCCTTGAATCGCGCGGCGCCGGCGGCACCGTCCTTGACCAGCGCTTCGCGGCCGTTGTACCACTCCTGGATCAGTCCATCGCGAACCGAAAGTCCGTGGCTCTTGATTGCTGAGCGTCGATCCGTCCGCACGCACACGGGCGGGAAGCACGCAATCTCCTGGGCGAGTTCTTCAGCCTTCGCGCGCACTTCACCGTTCGGCACCAGATACTCGCAGAGCCCGATGCGCAGACATTCCTCCGCGGGAACCTTCCGGCCGGTCAGGATGATTTCGAGCGCCCGACCTTGCCCAACGATGCGGGGCAGGCGCACGGTTCCGCCATCGATCAGCGGCACGCCCCAGCGCCGGCAGTAGACGCCGAAATAGGCATCGTCCTGCATCACCCTGAAATCGCACCAGAGGGCTAACTCCATCCCGCCTGCCACCGCGGGGCCGGCCACCGCTGCAATCACCGGCTTATCCAGTTCGAGCCGCGAGGGTCCCAACGGACCGCGCGGAATCTCGCCGCCGTTACCGCGCGGTCCTGCCGGCGGAATATCGAGCTCCCCAAGCGGATACGTCTGATCGAGGGTGCTCACGTACTTCAAGTCCCAGCCGGCACAGAAGGCGCCGCCTTCGCCGTACAGCACGGCGACGCGCGCTGAGTCGTCCGCATCGAACTCGAGGAACGCCTGCGTCAGCGCATCGGCGCTCGCAGGGTCCATGGCGTTGCGCGCCTCAGGACGGTTGTGAATGACGGTCCAGACCGGTCCGCGTTTTTCGACGTTGACAGTCATGCTCGTTCTCTCCTTCAGGTTGCGACGCGCGTCAGTGCCCGATTTGCGCCGCGAAAGTCCGGACGCCATTCAGTAACATCTCGACCGCGAGTGCAGTCAACACCAGCCCCATCAGGCGCTCGAAGGCCACAATCGCGCGCTCGCCCAACACGGCCTGCAACCGCTGCGCCGCGAGCAGCACGAGCGTAGTCACGGCCATGCCGACGGAAAGCGCGATCACCCAGGTAGTCATGTGCGCAGGATCGCGCGACGCCATCAGCATCACCGTCGCCAGCGCCGACGGTCCTGCGATCGACGGCACGGCGAGCGGCACGAGGAATGGCTCGCCGCCACGTGCATCGCCGAACACACCGTCCGGATGGGGGAAGACCATGCGCAGCGCGATGAGGAAGAGGATGATGCCGCCGGCGATCGTCAGCGACACATCCGACAACTGCAGCCATTGCATGAACGTGCGCCCGCCGGCCATGAACGCGACCAGGATCACATAGGCGAAGAAGCATTCCCGCAGCACGATGCGTCCCCGCCGCTCGGCCGGCACCTTGCCCAGCACCGACACGACAATCGGCAGGTTGCCGAACGGGTCGAGCACCAGGATCAGCAGGATGGTGGCGGAGAAGAGTTGGGCGTCCATCGCGGCGCGTCTGGTCGTGGCCAGCCGCATTTTGTCGGTGCGGCGCGGAGTATATCGCGCCCGGACTTCCCGACCCTGCGTCCGATGGCATACTGCGCGTTTTTAGAAGATCGTTGCCGGAGCCTGCCATGCTGCTCACCGTGGATTCCCGTTATGTTGTCGTTGCCGCGTTCGCGTCTTTCGCCTCGTTGGGTGTTATCGGAGAGGCCAAGGCGGTTGTCTCCGGCATCGAACCGCAGACAATCGACCCGGCAATCCGCGCCGTAGACGACTTCTACACCCGCGCCAACGGCAAGTGGCTGGAAACAACTACGATCCCCGCCGACAAGCCGAGCTGGAATCCCGGCTATGTGCTGCACGAGGATGCGCAGGAAAAGCTGAGGATCATCATCGAGGAAGCAGCAGCCTCGAAGGCCGCCGAATCCAGTGGCGAGCGGCGCAAGGTCGGCGACCTCTATCGCAGTTTCATGGACGAGGCGCGAGTCGAAACGCTCAAGCTGAAGCCTTTGGCCGAGGAATTTGCCGCCATCGACCGGATCAAGGACAAGGTCGAGCTTCCTGCGCTATTCGCCCGCTTGCGGCAGATCGGCGTCACCACGCCGGTCGATCTCGATATCGACCAGGACAAACGGGACTCGACCGTCTACATCATCTATCTGTCCCAGGGCGGGCTCGGCCTTCCCGATCGCGACTATTACATCGACGACAGCGACGCCAAAATGGTCGGTATTCGCAAGAAGTACGGCGAACACATCGAGAAGATGCTGGTGATGATGGGCGACAAGAACGCGAAAAAAAAGGCCACAGAAATTCTTGCGCTCGAAACCGCAATTGCGCGCATCCACTGGACGAAAGTCGAAAATCGCGATCCGGTGAAAACCTACCAGAAGATCACGATCAAGGAATTGCCGGCATTTGCGCCTGGCTTCGACTGGACTGCCTATCTGGCCGCCACTGGCGTCTCGGCCAAGGTCTCCGACGTCGTGCTGTATCAGGCAAGCTATCTCAAGGCGTTCGCCGGACTCTTCGCCAGCACGCCGCTCCCCGTCTGGAAGGACTATTTCCGATGGCAGGTGCTGCGCAACTATGGGCGCTTCCTCAATAAGGCCTATGTCGACGAGCGGTTCGCCTTCTACGGAACCATGTCTACGGCATCCCACAGAATCGGCCGCGCTGGCAGCGCGGCGTGGCGCTAGTCGACGAGCAGATCGGCGAGGCGCTGGGGCGGTCTACGTCTCGAAGTATTTTCCGCCCGAGAGCAAGGCGCGCATGGAAAAGCTCGTGGCCAACCTGCTCGCAACCTACAAGCAGAGCATCGACGGCCTGGACTGGATGGGGCCCGAGACGAAGAAGGAGGCGCAAGCCAAGCTCGCCAAGTTCAATACCAAGATCGGCTATCCGGCCAAATGGCGCGATTACTCGAGGCTCGTCATCCGGCCCGACGACCTCGTGGGCAACGTGATGCGCGCCAACCGTTTCGAATTCGACCGCAACATGGCGAAGCTCGGCAAGCCGATCGACCGCGACGAGTGGGGGATGACCCCGCAAACGGTCAACGCCTATTACAACCCGTCGATGAACGAAATCGTCTTCCCCGCCGCCATTTGCAGCCGCCGTTCTTCAACCCCGCGGCCGACGACGCCGCGAACTATGGCGGCGTCGGCGCCACCATCGGCCATGAAATCAGCCATGGCTTCGACGACTACGGCAGCCAGTTCGACGGCGACGGCAACCTGCGCGACTGGTGGACCGCAGACGACCACAAGCGATTCGACGAGAAGACCAAGGCGCTGGTCACGCAATTCGACGCCTACAGCCCGGTGCCGGATATTTCGTGAACGGCAAGCTGACGCTAGGCGAGAACATCGCCGACCTTTCCGGCCTGGCGGTTGCCTATAAAGCCTATCGCCTGTCGCTGGGCGGCAAGGAGGCCCCGGTGATCGACGGAATGACCGGCGACGAGCGCTTCTTCATGAGTTTCGCGCAGGGCGAGCGCGATAAGACGCGCGACGAAATCCAGGTCGTCTATATCAAATCCGACCCCCACTCGCCAAACAAGTTCAGGGTGAATGGCCCGCTGTCCAACCTCGACGCGTTCTACGAGACGTACAAGGTCAAGCCTGGCGACAAGATGTATCGACCACCGCAGGAGCGCGTGTCGCTCTGGTAGGCCGCTATCCGCCGCGAATGAGCATCGCGTATCCCACCGGGAACAACACGGCCGCGATGAAGCCGTGCAGCGCGAACGCGAGGCTGGCATAGGCGCCCGCTTCGGCATTCACCTGGAACGCGCGCGCCGTGCCGATGCCATGCGCGGCCAGTCCGAGCGCAAAGCCGCGCGCGCGCCAGTCGCGCACGCGGCACGCATCGAGCACGTACTTGCCGAGCGCCGCGCCGATGACGCCGGTCGCTCACCGCGAACACCGCGGCCAGCGCGGGCAGGCCGCCGATCTTTTCCGCGATGCCCATCGCGATGGGCGCGGTGACCGATTTGGGCGCGAGCGACAATAGCGTTGCGGGCGTCGCGCCCAGCAGCGCGCGCGATGCCCACAGTGCTGACCAGCGCCACGGTAGACCCGACGAGCAGCGCGCCGGCAACCGGCAGCGCCAGCTTGCGCACGCTGCTCCACTCGCGCGCGAGCGGCACCGCCAGTCCGACGACCGCCGGTCCCAGCAGGAAGTGCACGAACTGCGCGCCGGCGAAATACGTCTGGTAGGGCGTGTCGAGTCGCGCACAGCACCGCGACGATCAGCGCCGACGGAAATCAGCACCGGATTGGCGACCGGATGCATGCCGGTCCGCACGTAGCACCACCACGCCGCCGCGTAGGCGACGAGCGTCAGCGTGAGGCCCGCCAGCGGCGTCGCGGCAAGGTAGACCCACAACTCGAAGAACGGCTGCGTGCGTCATCGCCGGTTCTCCGCCCGGCATGCGTTCCTGTCGTTGGCGAAGCCACTGGAACGTCAACGCGGTTGCGGCGATCGCGAGTACGGTGCTGACGACCAGCGCAACGACGATCGGCAGCCACTCGTCCGCGACCTGCGCTGACGTACATCATCACGCCCACGCCCGGCGGGCACGAAGAGCAGCGACAGGTGCTTCGCCAGTCCGTCGGCGGCGACTGTCAAGTCTCGGACGCACGTTGCGCCGCACCAGCAACGCGGCAAACAGCAACGCCATGCCGGCCACCGGGCCCGGTATCGGCCATCCGGCCAGTCGGACCAGCGCCTCGCCCGCGCACTGGAACAGCAGCAGCCATGTGAAGCCGGCGAGAACATTACTCAAGCGGAGCGGCTCATCAGTGCAGCTTGACGCGCGGCTCAACGCCGCCACGCAATCCGCGTCCGAGCGTATCGAACACGACGCGCAGCAGGCCGTGGATCGACACCTGGTGCATCTTGTACAGCGACACGTACATCCACCGCGCGATCATTCCCTGAATCAGGAGGCTGCCGCCGATCAGCCTTCCCATCAGGTTGCCGACGGCGGAAAGCTCTCCCAGCGACACCAGCGAGCCGATATCTCGGAAGTGGAATATCGGCAGCGGCTTGCCTTCGATGCGCGCCCGGACCGTCTTGTACAGGAGTTTTGCCTGCTGGTACGCCGCCTGCGCGCGCGGCGGCACCATCGCGCCCGTATGCGGCGCTCCAGGCCAGGGCGCCTCCGCGCAATCCCCAAACGCGAAGATGTCCGGATCGCGCGTCGTTTGCAGCGTAGAGGTTACGACGAGCTGGTTGCCCCGATTGACCTCGAGGCCGTCGAGCGAGGCCAGCCAGTCCGGCGCCTTGATGCCCGCCGCCCAGACCACGAGATCTCCCGGAAAGAATTCGCCGGCGGTCGTGATGACGCCGTCTGCGGTGACTTCCGTCACGCGTTCGTGGGTGCGCACGTTGACATCGAGGCGACGCAGCAATTGGGTGGCCGCCTCCGCGACGTGTTCCGAGAGAAGCGGCAGTATTCGCGGCGCCGCCTCGACGAGCGTGAGCCGGATGTCGCGCCGCGCATCGAGATGCTCGAGACCATAGGCCGCATGCGCCGCGGTCGTGTGCCGTATTTCCGCCGCAAGCTCCACGCCGGTGGCGCCGGCACCGATGATGACAATCGACACGCCCGTCGGATGACCGGCGCTGGCGTTCGCGTCGGCGCGCACGCACGCCGAGAGTAACCGGCGATGGAAGCGCTCGCCGTCGCGAAGTGAATCGAGGACCGCGGCATTGTCCGCCACGCCCGGAACTCCGAAATCGTTACTGACACTGCCGACGCAGATGATCAGCGTGTCGTAGGGGACCACGCGGGGGGGCAGCATTATTGCGCCGTCGTCGTCGCGCACCTCGGACAATGCGATTTCGCGCCGCGCGCGGTCGAGTCCGGTCACCGATCCCTGCTTGAAGCGGAAGTGGTGCCAATGGGCGATGGCGAGGTAGTCGAGGTCGTGGGCGTCCGCGTCCATGCGCCCCGCCGCAACCTCGTGCAGCAGCGGTTTCCACAAGTGGGTCGCGTTCTGGTCGACCAGCGTGATGTCGGCGCGCCCGCGCCGACCGAGGCGCTCGCCCAGCCGCGTCGCCAGCGGCAGCCCACCGGCGCCGCCGCCGATCACGACGACACGATGTTTTCCTTCAGCCGAGGATGTTGTCAATCTCATTCGCCCTTGACGATGCCTTCACGCCGCGGGTCGGCGCCACCAATCCAGCCAGTCTTCGTGCGCACGATCGCCTGCAGCCCACTCGTATGGTCCATCACCAGAACTTGCGCACCCAACGCCCTCAGTTTCGGCTCCAATGCAACGAGCGACGTGTTTTTCTCGAGCTCCGTCGGTCCGTTGCGGCTGCCGAAATTGGGCAACGCAATCGCGGCCTGCGGGTCCAGGTCCCAGTCGATGATCCCGACGAGCGTTTTCGCGACATAGTTGATGATTGCACTGCCGCCGGGTGAACCTGCGACGATCGCGACCCGCCCGAGGCTGTCGTAAACGATCGTCGGTGCCATGGAAGATCGCGGACGCTTGCCTGCTTCGACGCGATTGGCGACAGGCTTGCCGTCCGCGGTGGGTGCAAAGGAAAAATCGGTAAGCTCGTTGTTGAGTAAAAAGCCGTCCTTGGTCATCAGCCGGCTGCCGAAGTTGTCTTCGATCGTCGTCGTCATGGCCACGGCATTGCCATACTTGTCGACGATCGAAATGTGCGACGTCGAAGGAAATTCGAGCGCCATGTCCCGGCCATACGCCATTTTCTTCGCTGGTACGGCCCTCGAGGGCGGGTCTCCCGGTTTCGCCTGACCCATGCTGGAATCCGGCTTGATCAATGCCGAGCGGCGCAGCAGATAAGACTCGTCGAGCAATCCGGCGGGCGGCGTATGGAACGCAGGATCGGCCTCGTAGACGCCGCGATCGGCGAAAGCCAGGCGGCCCGCCTCGCTGAAAAAGTGCACGCTCCAGAACGACGCCGGCCCCATCGCGCGAAGGTCGTAAGGTTCCAGCATTTTCAGCATTTGCAGCACGGTCAATCCGCCCGAAGACGGCAACGGCATGCCGCACACACGGTAACCCCGATACGAATCGCAGACGGCCTCGCGCACCTTCACCCGATAGTTGGCGAGATCCGACAGCGTGAGGTCGCCGGGATTCGTGGTATGGGTATTTGCGGTATCGACGATGTCCTGCGCGATCTCACCGGTGTAGAAAGCGTCAGCGCCGCCAGACAGGAGTTTGCGCAGCGTCGCCGCATAGGCCTTGTTGGTAAGAACGGTCCCCACCGGCAACGCCTTGCCGTCCACACCGAAGAAATAGGCCTTCGCACGCGGCTGTGTCAGGTATTTCTCCGCCGCCACCAGCGTGTGCAGGCGCGGCGACACCGGAAAGCCGTTCTCCGCGAGTTCGATCGCAGGCGCGAACAATCCAGACCATTTCATGCGTCCGTGTTGCCGGTGCGCGGTCTCGAGGAGACGAACCGTGCCCGGAACGCCGACCGATTTGCCGCCGATGACGGCGTCGTAGAACGCGATCGGCTTGCCATCGTCTAAGAACCGGTCGGGTCTGGCGGCCGCTGGCGCCGTCTCGCGGCCATCATAGGCAATGAGCTTGTTCGTCTTCGCGTCGTGCAGTAGCAGGAAAGCTCCGCCCCCCAGGCCCGACGACTGAGGCTCGGCAAGGCCCAGCACGAGTTGCACCGCAATCGCGGCATCCACCGCGTTCCCGCCTTGCTTCAGGATGCGATAGCCCGCTTCGACCGCCAGCGAATTCGCCGCCGCGACCATCCAGTGCCGGGCCGTGACGGGCGCCTTTTCGGTCCAGCCGGAAGGCCGTTCGGGTGCCTGGGTCTGCGCGATGGCCTGCGCGCAGGCGAGGGCAGAGGCGACCGAGACAACGGTCAGAAGGCGGCGCATGGCTGCCCGTGGTTGGTTGAAACCGACATTTTAGCCCGCATGTACCTACGGTTATCATGTTCGACCAAGAACGGCGGAGGCACGGCAATGCTGATGAATGAGTACCGGATCGTCGAGCGTCTCGTCGCCAACGCGGACGCGCAACGGCGTGATCTCGTCGCTGGCCTGATGGCGCTGCCGGCGACCATTGCGCCCAAATATTTCTACGATGCGCTGGGCTGCGCGTTGTTCGGCGCCATCTGCGAGTTGCCGGAATATTATCCTACGCGCACCGAACGACACATATTCAACGAACACCGCGAGGCGATCGCGCTTGCGGTAGGCCGCGGCAAACAGCTGGTCGACCTAGGCGCGGGTGACTGCTGCAAGGCGCTGTCGTGGCTGCCCTTTCTCTCTCCCGCACGCTACATCGCCGTCGATATCGCGAAGGCCGAAATCGCGACGTCACTTGCCCGGATGGCGCCGGATTTCCCGGAAATCGGCATGCTGGGAATCGTCACGGATTTCTCCCGCGGCCTCGACCTCCATCAGGACCTCGACGCGGGACCGGTCACTTTTTTCTACCCGGGTTCGTCGATCGGCAATTTCACTCCGGACGACGCCACCGCCTTCCTGAAAGACGTTCATCAGCATTGCGCCGGCCGCGAAGGCAGCGGCCTGCTGATCGGCGTCGATACCAAGAAGGACAAGGCGCGGCTCGATGCCGCCTACGACGATGCGGTCGGCGTCACGGCGGCCTTCAACCGGAACGTGCTGCACCATGTGAACAGGATCCTGGGCAGCGACTTCCAGCCGGAGGCATTTGCGCATCGCGGCTTCTACAATCCGGATGCGGGCCGGGTGGAAATGCATCTTGAGGCGATGTCGCCGCAAACGGTCCGTCTGGGGAACGCGATCCGCACGTTCGCCGCCGGCGAGCGCATCCACACCGAGAACTCGTACAAATACACGCCCGCGGAATTTACGAGCGTCCTTCAGGGGGCCGGCTTCCGGCGCATCCGGAACTGGCAGGATGCCCGCCATGACTTCGCGGTGTTCTATGCGTCGTAATCCCGGGCGAGGCGCACGCCAGAGAATTGCCAGCGCGCGTCGGGTGGAAAGAAATTGCGATACGTGGCACGGATGTGCGACGCCGGTGTCGCGCAACTCCCTCCGCGCAGCACGTACTGACCGCACATGAACTTGCCGTTGTATTCGCCGACGGCGCCCGCCGCGGGCTGGTAACCGCGATAGGGCGCATATTCGCTGCGCGTCCATTCCCAGACATCGCCGAACAGCTGCGCCGGACCGCTGCCCGCTGTAGGTCCGGCCAGCGGCAGCGGATGCAGGGTGCCGGATTCGAGGAAGTTGCCGGCAATCGCCTGTTGTCTTGCCGCGAATTCCCATTCGAACTCGGTGGGCAAGCGGGCGCCGGCCCACCGCGCATAGGCTTCCGCCTCGAAGAAGCTCAGGTGACACACCGGGGTATGGGCATCGATGTCGACCATCCCGTGCAGCGTAAACGTGCGCCAGGCATGGCCGTCGCGCTCCCAATACAACGGCGCCTGCCAGCCACGCGAAACCACGGCGTCCCAGCCGAGCGACAGCCACAATTCAGAGCGTTGGTAGCCGCCGTCCGCGATGAACTCGGCAAACTCGCCGTGAGTGACCGGCCGTGACGCGATTTCGAACGGCGCCACGAAGACGCGATGCGCCGGAGTTTCGTTGTCGAACGCGAAACCGCCGCCCGCGTGGCCAAACGAGGCGAGTCCCGGCTCGAAGCGGTGCCACGCCAACGGCAGCGGCTGGACCGGCGCTAACGGCCAGCGGCCGTGATAGACGGGCCGTTCCGGATTGCGCGAAAACAGATGCTTGACATCGGTCAGGATCAACTCCTGATGCTGTTGCTCGTGCTGAAGCCCCAGTTCGATCAATGCGCCAGCCGCGGTGGGGAGCGGCTTTGCGAACAACGCGTGCATGCCACGATCGACGTGCGCGCGGTAGGCCATCACCGTCCGCAGATCCGGACGCGAAAGGAGGCCGCGCTCGGGGCGCGGATGCCTGTCGCCGACGCTGTTGTAGTAGGAGTTGAAAAGGATCCGGAATACAGGATCGAACGGCGCGTGGTCCGCGGCATATTCGGCCAGCACGAAGGTCTCGAAAAACCAGCTGACGTGCGCAAGGTGCCACTTGACCGGGCTGGCGTCCGGCATCGACTGCAGCGCGCAGTCCTCGGGCGAGAGCGGTGCGGCCAGCGTTTGGGTCGCGTGGCGCACCTGCGTGTAGCGTGAGGCGAGCGCCAGATTGGTTTCGTGTGCGCGGTACGGTGGCGCGGCGCCGAAGTTCGACTTCACGGGCGACATGGGAACCTCCTAGTGGGCGGCCCGGCACGGCTTCCCACATTAGCACAACTTTGTGACGCGCTTCCGCCTGACAGCCGGGGGGCAGACAGGTTTGTCCCGGATCGAGCGACTCATGCGCATGGAAACTATCGCCCCAACCCTTGACCTCATTCACCACCGCTACCCGAATGCGCTCAGCACCGCGGATACGGTGCACCGCTTCCTCGGGCTGATGCAACAGCGGCTGGGAATCACCCCGGGCCAGATCATGCTCGCAGACAGCATCTGCAGCGACGACCTCAATACGATCGAATATCCGGAGGAAGCGCGCCGGATGCTCGGTCCATTCAAGTTAGGGGGGCTCGACGGGTTTCCGTTCGCTGGGCTGACCGGGATGGCGGCGTTTGCCCACCATGTCCCCGACGACGGTGCCGTGTTCCTGTTTCACGGACCACATATCGGCGTGGCGAAAGATGGGACCACGGGCGCCATCCTGCGGCCGGGGCAGGATCACCGGTCGGCGTGCTGCGGGGCGGTCGGCGCCGCCGTCGGAAAGGTCCTGAGCGGGGACATCGTGCGGGGAAGCCCGACGGAGCTCGATTACCAGCAAAACGTCATCGAGCAATTGCTGCTGCCTCACCGCGACCGCATGGCGGCGGCGCGCTGCGCGGTGGCGGAGGCGACCGAGATCATGTACGCGGCGATCGAGCGGCGCATCGATTTGCTGGTGGAGCGGACGATGTTTCCATGCCGGCACGTGATCGTCATGGGCGGAGTGCTCATCAATTCGGATCACGACATCGGCTCGTTCTGCTCATTCCGGCGGCTGGTCTGCATCGACGTGCCGACGGGACGCCGTGCCGATTGGCTCGCGGAGCTGCTGCGATGACGTTTGCGGCCATCGCTGGCCACCTGCGGCGCCACGCAGGTTGCGCCTACGTCCTCTTCGCCGGCGGATGCGAGAGGAGGAAATTGTCCATCGTGTTCTCGGCCACGCGGAACCACAGGAATTCCTCGGTCCTGAACTTCTTCCACGGCTCGTAGATCTTGCGAAAACGCGGATTGGCGGCCGCAACTTCCTCGTAGTAGTCGAACGCCGCCTGGTGCGATGCTTCCATGATCTCCTTGGGAAAGGCGTGCAACACGGCGCCCGCGGCGACGAGCCGGCGCAACGCGGGCGGATTGAGCGCGTCGTATTTGGACATCATCCAGACGTTCGCTTCCGCGCACGCCGCCTCCAGGATCGCCTGGTAGTCGCGCGGCAGGCTCTCCCAGTGCCGCAGGTTCACCATGAAAGTCACCTGCGCGCTGTACTCCCACCACGACGGGTAATAGTAGTGCCGGGCGATCTTGTAGAAGCCGAGCTTTTCGTCGTCGTGAGGACCGCTGAATTCCACCGCATCGAGCGTGCCTTTCTCCAATGCCGGATAGATATCGGGGCCGGCGATTTGCTGCGGGACGACGCCGAGCCGCGCGATGATGGTCCCGCCCAGGCCGGCGATGCGCATCTTGAGGCCCTTGAGGTCAGCGAGCGTCCGCACCTCCTTCCTGAACCAGCCCCCCATCTGCGTGCCGGTATTGCCGCACGGAAAATTGACGACAGAGTAATCGCGCAGAAACTCGCGCGTGAGCTCGAGCCCGCCGCCGTGATACATCCAGGCGTTCTGGTGGCGGGCGGAGAGGCCGAACGGCAATGCCGTGTCGAACGCGAACGTCGGATCCTTGCCGACATAAAACGTTGTCGCCGTCTCGCCACACTCGACCGTCTCGTTCTGGACGGCGTCGAGCACCTGCAGCCCCGGCACTATTTCGCCGGGACCGAAGAGCTGGATCTGGAAACGGTCGTTGGTCGCTGCGGCAACGCGCTTGCAGACGTGCTCGGCGCCGCCGTAGAGCGTCTCGAGACTCTTGGGAAAGCTCGACGCACAGCGCCAGCGGATTTCCTGCTGCGACTGCGCGTGGACTACGCCCGAGCCGGCGGCACCGGCAAGCCCCAGCCCGGCGACCTCGAGAAACGTTCGGCGATCTGCGGGCATCGGTGGATCTCCCCGGTTTCCAACCCGGCAAGATCATACCCTTGCCCCGGCAGCGCGCGGACCATGTCCGCTACTCGCCGTACTTGCCGATTGCCTGGCGCAAGAAGCGTATCTGCCGCTCGAAGCGCACGCAAGCGACGCACCATGCCAGATGGAGTCTCAGCAACATGCGGTCCATGACGCCAAGCGGATGTTCCTCCCTCTCAGATACGAGATGGGTGGCACGCTTGCACGTAATGAGGTGACCGAGCGCTCTTTTGATCGACATCGCGGGTGTTGGCAGATTTCGGGTCAGTGCCCGAAATCCGGAACCTTGTGTTCGCCTGCGGCAACGAGCCATCGCTCGAGCATTTTGGCAACTCCGATGGACACGCACATGGTCAGAAACGCGAGCCATGCATAGGGCCATAGCAACGGTATGCCGACCAGGATCAGTCCGTCGTTCCCGCCGGGGATGAGTGCGCTGCCCCAGGCCATCAGCGCGCCGCCGGCAAAGCATCGCAGCAGCTGGCCAAAGGTGATCGGCGTGTGCATGAATCGCCCGGCAGTGAAGCCGCCGATAACCGCACCCGCCAACATCGCGAGCAGCAAGGCACCGCGCGCGACAAGATTGCGTGACATCCCGCGCGCGAGCTCCGCAAGAACGTCGGTGTAGGACCATGCGCCGACCAGCAGTAGCATGAAGAAAAAGGAGATGCCGATCACGGTCGTTGCCGCATGAGGTGACCAGATGTGCCTTGCAATGCCTTCGCGCAAGCGACTCGCCAGGGAGCTTTCGACGTCGTGCTCAGCCGGGCGCAAGGCGGCAAGAAGCCGAACCAGCATGACGGCACCGGCGAGCACCGCAACCCACAAGGACGCCTGCAACACCGGCGACCCATAGGCCAGCTTTTGCGCCGCCGGCGCCGTAACCAAGTACGGGAGAGTGAGACAGCCGGCGTAGAAGCCGATCGGTGTCGCGACGTAGGCCCATTCGCCCGAGCCCAGGCGCGCGATCGCACCGAACACGCATGCCCGGTTCACAAACGCGCCAATCCCCAGCAGGACTCCACCGGCGATCGTCGCCAGCGAAATCGCATAGCCGGGCGGCATCGTACCCAGCAGGCCCAGCGCATTGGTGATCAGCAATCCACTGACTACCCACAAGGACGCTTCGCCCATGCTGACCAGTCGCTGGAACCGCCGCTTGTTGACGACTTCGTCCATCGCGGCGACGGTGCAGGTGGCGCCGCGCTGGATCGCGAAGCCCATGACGCCGGCGCAAAACACGGCGACCAGGAACGCAACGCTCGTCAGTACGATGATCATCACGACGCGGACTCCAGCTGGAAGACTTCAAATCCGGTTCGAAAGCTGAAAACGACGCCGCGGGGTGCAGACTGCAACTGCAACCCCCGCGGCGTGTCGAGGAAGGCAATGCGATCAACAGCGCGCTGCCTACATGTCCTTCATCATGGTTTCGGGTTTCTTGTCGTTGACGATGTCGGCAATCGTCAGCACCACGACCACGTTGCCGCTGTTCTTCCACCAATGCTTGACGCCCAGGAATTCACGCGAGATCTCATTGGCCTTGTGCAGGATCGGCACCGTGCACTTGCTGCTGTTTTCAAAGATCTGGCCCTGGTTGACCATGATCAGCGCCGGGCGGTCCTCATGGCTGTGCAGCGGGACGATGCCGCCTGGCTGGATCTCCATGTGCCGGAAGCGCAGCCGGCGCTGCGGCAGGTTGACGTTTTCCTTGGCAAGGTCGATCGAGGCCAGTTCCATTTCCGTGACGCCGACCGGCGCCGAGGGTGCGCCAGCAAGCGCATTGGCGCCGACCTTGTCGGCCGGGCATTCGCCCGCCAGTGCCGGCGTTGCGACGAGAAGCGACAACAGACTGCCAAGCAATGCGGATTGGGTAGCGCGAGCGCGGGTGAACCTGAACGTGGACATGAAAATTCTCCTGGGTTGAAAAAACGTGATGTGAGTATGGCTTTGCTGTGTTCCCTGCCTATGGTCGACCGGCCGCGCGAATTCTTACGTCGCGCAGCCCGTTTGCGTTCGCCTAGGGCGCCTTGACGCTGGACGTGATCGATGCGATGACGCCCGATGCCTTCTTGAACGCCTCGAGATCCGCGCCTTCGATCTGATGCCGGCGGGCAATGTACGAAAAGTCCGTATACGCAGCCCAGACCTGGCCGTTCTCGTCCTGGAGCACGAGCAACCGCACCGGCCAATCGAGGCCCGCAAGCGGATTGGCGCGGATGAAGAGCGTTCCCAAGGGCGGATTGCCGAAGACCAGCAGCGTAGACGGACGCAGGTTGACGCCCGCATCGGCGGCCAGCTTGCTCTGGTCGACTTCGCTGAAGAACTTGATGCCCTTGGCGGCGACGTCCTTCTTCAGCCGTGCGACCGTCTCGTCCATCGAATAGGCGCTCTTCACCCTGATAATGCCGTTTTCCGACGCGTACTGAGCCATGTTGTCGGCACGCGGCGCATTGGAAATCGCCAACGTGACAACCAACGCAAAGACGCTGCTTGCGAGAATTCCGAATCGACGATTTGTCATTGCTGTTCCTCCCTGTATCGATGAAGTTGCGGTGTACTGCGATTCGTCGGTCCGGCTACCGGCAACTTACAAAGCAAGCGACAGCGGAAACGTTGTGCGCATCGTAGCGGCCAAGCCCCATGCCGGGTCGACCGCGTGCCGCCGACCTGGAACGCCTCCACAAACACAACTCAGGGAGCCGCTACTTGAGCGGCTGCAACTCGCCCAGCAGCGTGGGAATCAGTTCCGACACGGTCGGGTGAATGTGCACTGCGCGGCGGATCGCCGTGTACGGAGCGCCGGCGTTCATCACGTCGATGATGCAGTGGATGGCCTCGTCCGCCTCGATGCCGAGGAGCGCCGCGCCGAGGATCTTCTTCGTCTCCCCATCGACCAGCACATTCATGAAGCCCTGCGTCTCGCCGCGCTCGCGCGCCCGGCCGACGCGCGCCATCGGCCGCCGCCCCACCAGCACCGGCCGCCCCGAAGCGCGGGCTTCGGCTTCCGTCATCCCGGCGCGCGCGAGCGGCGGATCGGTGAACAGCGCGTAAACGGGAAAGCGGTCCGAAACCCGCCGCGGGTCGTGGTCGAGCAGGTTGGCCGCCGCGATCTCGTAGTCGTTGTACGACGTGTGCGTGAACGCGCCGCGCCCGTTGGCGTCCCCCAGCGCCCAGATCCCGGGAACGTTGGTTGCAAGCTGGTCGTCGACTTCGATGAAGCCACGGGCATCGGTGTGCACGCCCGCCCGGTCCAGCCCCAGGTCGTCGGTGTTCGGGACGCGCCCGACGGCCAGCAGCAAGTGCGAGCCGACGATGTCGCGCGGCTCCTGTTCGCAGCTCACGTGCATGGCCACACCACCGTCACGCTTTTCCACGACGCACGCATTCGGCGTTGAGCCGGACCGCGATGCCCTCGCGCTCTAGGATCGCCTGCACGGCCGGCGACACTTCCTGGATCCTCACGCGCGACCAGCCGCGGCGCCATTTCCACGACCGTTACGCGGCTGCCGAAGCGCCGGTACATTTGCGCGAATTCGAGCCCGATGTAGCTGCCGCCGAGCGACGATCAGGTGCTCGGGCAGGAAATCGACGTCCATCATCCCGGAGCTCGTCAGGTAGTCCACGCTCGCCAGGCCCTCGATCGCGGGGATCGTGGGGCGGCCACCGGTATTGATGAAGATCTCGGGCGCTTCGAGCCGGCGATCGCCGACCTGCACGAGATGGGGCCCGGCGAACCGCGCATGGCCCTCGATCACGGTGACGTTCGGCGTACCGCGCAGCCACTTCTCGACGTTGCCCGTCGATTCGGCGACGATCGCATCCTTGCGCGCCTTGACCCGCGGCATGTCGACGCGAACGGCGCCATCGATCGTGACGCCGAAATCCGCGGCCGTCCGCGCGACGTGCGCAGCGCGCGCACTGGCGACCAGCGTCTTCGTGGGGATGCAGCCCACGTTGACGCACGTGCCGCCGAAGCGCTTGCGCTCGATGATCGCCGTCTTGCGGCCCGTGCCGGCGAGGCGAACGGCCAGCGCCGGCCCGGCCTGGCCGGTGCCGATGACGATCGCGTCGAATCGTTCGGTCATGCGTCCTCCCTCGCTTGCCGTTCGGCCCGGTCGCCCGGGCCATCCGAGGCGAATTTACGCTAGCGCGTGCGGCCCGCGAACCCGTCGACGCCTTCGGCAATGTGCACGGTCGTGTCGATCGGCTCGTGGATGACGATGCCATTCGTGGGATCGACCGGCGTCGACCACGGCGCGCGCTCCAGCATACGCTTCGTGTCCGCGTAACCCGCTTGCCAGCGCGCCTCGATCCCATTCGGCGTGAAGTCGATGTCCTTCGTATGGTCCTCGCCTTCGAGGTTCGGCGCGTTGAGCCGCGCGACGTGCATCGTCGTCCCGCAACCCCACGCCCGCCAGCTCCTTCACTTCGGCGCGACGTGCGCACCTTTTCCGGAAAGCGCTTGGCGAGTTCGCGAATGATGTGACGCAGATGGTGGATCTGCTTCTGCCGTGCGATGTGGCTCTTGGCGCGGCTCGCAAACTGGATGTCCTTGGTGCGGCCCATCACTTCCCACACCGACTGGGGCTCCGTGCCTTCCGGGTTCCACACGTTCACGGCAAAGATCACCGAGTCGCGGCGCGGGTTGTCGTCGAGCACGGCTTCGATGGGCGTGTTGGAATAGATCCCGCCATCCCAGTATGGATCGCCGTCGATGCGCACCGCGGGGAACGCCGGCGGCAATGCGCCGGAGGCCAGGATGTGGTCGACGCGGATTTCCTCGTCGCGGCTGTCGAAGTAGCGCATCTCGCCGTTGCGCGCGTTGACGGCGCCGACGGTGAGCCGCGTGTGGCCGGCGCTGTTGCAGTCGAATTCGACCAACTCGGAAAGCGTTTCCCGCAGCGGGGCCGTGGAATAGTAGGCCGCCTTCTCGACGCCGAGCGGAATGTGCGAGGAAAGCCACGCGGCCGGATTGGGCACGAAGAAGCAGGGAATGCCCTTGCTGACCGTGGTGAGGTTGGCGGACATGTTGGGGAGCCCGGTGAAGAAGCTCATCAGGTCATGGCTCCGCGCCCTGTTCTACGCGCGACCAGAATTCGCGCAGGCGCGGCCATGCGGTTCGCGGGGGCGTTGCCGGCGATCAAGCGCGGCGTTGATTGCGCCGATCGACGTGCCGATCACCCAATCGGGCTCGATGCCGGCCTTCGTGCAGCGCCTCGTACACGCCGACCTGATAGGCGCCCAGCGCACCACCGCCCTGCAGTACCAGCACGACCTGTCCCGGAAACGCCGGGTTGCGGCCAATCCTCGCGTCGCCGTTGCCCGCGGAGTTGCGGCGTTTCCTCGTCGTTGCCATTCGAGTTTCCTTGTCTGCCGTTGCCGGCGTTGCTGCGTGGCTCACTGCGCAGTCCAGCCGCCGTCGATGGGAATGACTGCGCCGGTGATCGATGCGGCCGCATCGCTCGCGAGAAACGTCGCGAGCGCCGCCACTTCGGACGACCTGCACGAACTGCTTGGTCGGCTGCGCGTGCAGCAGCACGTCGCTGATGACCTGCGCCTCGGTGAGTCCGCGTGCCTTTGCCGTATCGGGAATCTGCTTTTCCACGAGCGGCGTCCACACGTAGCCCGGGCAGATCGCGTTCATCGTGATGCCCTGCGTGGCGACTTCGAGCGCGACCGTCTTGGTGAGGCCCGCGATGCCGTGCTTGGCCGCGACGTACGCCGACTTGAACGGGCTCGCCACCAGCGCGTGCGCGGAAGCGATGTTGAGGATCCGGCCCCACTTCTTGGCCTTCATGGCGGGAAGCGCCAGGCGGATGGTGTGGAACGACGCGGTCAGGTTGAGCGCGAGGATGGCGTTCCATTTCGCGACGGGGAACTCGTCGATCGGTGCGACGAACTGGATGCCTGCATTGTTGACCAGGATGTCGACGCTGCCGAATTCGGCCAGCGCTTTCGCCATCATCGCCTCGATGGCGTCCTGCTTGCGACAGGTCGGCGCCGTCGTAGCGCACGGTCGACGCCGTGATCGGCCGCGAGTTTCGCTCGCAGGTTCTCGATCTCGGTCGCGTCGCCGAAGCCGTTCAGGATGACGTTGACGCCCTTCGCGGCCAGCGCCGTGGCGATGCCGAGCCCGATGCCGCTGGTAGACCCGGTGACCAGCGCGGTGGATCCCTTGAACATGATCGATTCCCGTGATGAGTAAGTGAGTGAATAGAGTGGGCAGTGAGGGTCGGGGCACCGGTCGCGTTGAAACCGAGCACGGAGCAGTAGCTGGAGGAGCCTGCTGGCCGTTCGGGAGAGCGCGATGGCCCCGATTACGGAGTTAGTCACCGCGTTGCCGCGAAACTTACTAGGCGTAAGCAACCAGCGGGTCGCGCGACCAACCAGGAATTGCCGGCGTCTTCTCGTCGGCGCTCCAACACGCACCGCGGGAGGCTCGACGTCGATGACACAAGCCAGGACCATTGCCATCGTCGGCGGCGGCTTTGCCGGCACGACGCTGGCCCGTGCGCTCGACGGCAAGCTGCCGTCTGCGCACCAGTTGCTCCTGGTCAGCGAGGAGTCCTACACGACGTTCAATCCGATGCTGCCCGAGCGCTCGGGCGCGTCGATTTTTCCGGAGCAGGTCGTCGCACCCATCCGGCAGATGATGGTTCGTGGCCGCTTCATCATGGGCCGCGTCAACGCGATCGACACCGGGCGCAGGACGCTGACGGCGACCACGCTCGCGGGCGAGACCACGTTACCTTTTGAGCATCTCGTGCTCGCCTTCGGCAACCGCGCGCGGCTGGACCTCATTCCCGGCCTCGAAGAGCACGGGCATGCCGCTGAAAACGGTCGGCGACGCGATGCACATTCGCAACCTGGTGTTGCGGCGCGTGGCGCAGATCGAACTCGAGGACGATCCCGAAGTCCGCCGCCGGCTCGGCCACTTCGTCATCATCGGCGGCGGCTTTTCCGGCGTCGAGACCGCCGGCGAGCTCGTCGACTGCCTGCGCAGCCTCCGTCGCTATTACCCGCGCGTCGCGGACGACGAACTCAAGGTGACGCTGTTGCAGGACGCGCCGCGCCTCCTGCTCGAACTCTCCGAGCGCCTCGGCCATGCGGCGCACAAGTCGCTCGCGGCCCGCGGCGTCGACGTGCGGACCGACGCGCGCGCCACTTGCGTCAGCAACCGCGCGGTCGCGCTGGCCGGCGGCGAGATCATCGGCACGTCGACGGTGATCTGCACTATCGGCACGCGGCCCAATGCGCTGGTCGAGCGGATGCTGCTGCCCATCGAGCGCGGGCGCATCGTCGTCAATCCCGACCTCTCGGTCCAGCGCACGCCGGGCCTGTGGGCGATCGGCGATTGTGCGCTCGTCCACAACGGCCACGACAACAAGCCGGCGCCGCCGACCGCGCAGTTCGCGGTGCGCGAGGCGCAGCTGCCTCGCCGAAAACCTGCTGGCCGCGATCGCCGGACAACCGACGCGCACATTCGGTCACCGTGCGCGCGGTTCGATGGCGGCGATCGGCCACCGCAAAGGCGTCGCGCGAGATCTTCGGCATTCCGCTTTCCGGGCTGCCCGCATGGCTCCTGTGGCGCGCCTACTACCTGGCGCAGATGCCCACGCTGGGCCGCAAGGTGCGCATCTTCGTCGAGTGGACGTGGGGCATGTTCTTTCCCAACGACATCACGCACCTGCGCTTCAACCGCAGCCACGAACTCGATGCGGCGGCCCCGATCGCCGACACGCTCCCCCGCCGGCGTACGAAGTCCGGCCGCGGCCCGCATTTCGCGCAATACACTTCAACGTTGTAAAGAACTCGGACCCTTCTTCGACCGACCTCGAAGCCCACACAACGCCGCCGGCAATGCCGAGCGGCCGGGCACGAAGCAGGAGGGCGCCATGCACGGAAGCCTCGGATTGCGAGACGGCTGGGCGGTTGGCTCGGCGACTATCTCAGCCGTCCGATCGCCGACTTCGCGCCCGCCGGTCGCCTATTCCGCGGCTCAACTCGGGTGCCGTCCTGCAACCCGGCGACGTGCTGCTCGTCGAGGGCAACCTGCGCATCAGTTCGCTGATCAAGTACATCACGCAGTCGACGTGGTCGCACGTCGGCACTCTACGTCGGCCCGCAGTCCGGGCGCCGCTCGGATGATCCGCCCGGTCCTCGTCGAGGCGGAACTTGGGCGAAGGCGTCATCCTGTCGCCATTGTCCAAGTACGTGTCATTCCACACGCGCATCTGCCGCGCGATCGGACTCCGGCCGGACGATCGCGACGCGCATCGTTTCGCATGCGCTCGGGCGCATCGGCCATGGCTACGACTTCAAGAACGTCATCGACCTCGCGCGCGACCGGCTGTCCGGACCGTCCGTTGCCGCGACGCTCAAGCGCGGCTTGCGGCGCTCGGCAGCGGCGAGTCGACGCGGGCGATCTGCTCGACGCTCATCGCCCAGGCATTCCAGAGCGTGCGCTACCCGATCCTTCCCGACGCGCACGCCGGTCGCCTTGCCGCAGATGCGACTGGCGCCGACGATTGCGTCGAGGAGACCTGGGAGGCGCGCGCATTTCAGCACGTTCGCGCCGCGGGATTTCGACGTCTCGCCCTACTTCACGGTCGTCAAGCCGCCGCCGGCCGAGGACTTCGACTACACGCAGGTGCGCTGGGACGTTGACATCGGAGCGCGCGGCCGTCGTGCGACGCGCGCAGCGCGTCACTCGCGGTACTTGCGCATCGCCTTGCGCAGGAAGCGCATATGCGCTGCGAAGCGCACGCACGCCTTGCACCATCCGAGGTGCAGCTTGAGGCAGCAGGCGCGTCGATGGGGCCGAGCTCACGCTCCTGCCTCCTGCGAAATCAGCCGCGTGGCCTCCTTGCAAGCGATGAGATGCCCGAGGAATCGTCTCAGCGCACATGGCATGGCAGGCACGAGGCGCGACCGCCGGGCGGATCAGGCCCGCGCGCCGCCGTCCTTGAACCAGTTCTTCTCCAGGCATTCGCGCAGCGACATCCGTGCGCGGTACAGGATCACCCACAGGTTATTCGCGGTGATCGTCAATTCCTTGCAGATCTCGTCGCTCTCGAGTTCCATGACCTCGCGCATCATGAACACGCGGGCGGTGTTCGGCGGCAGCTTTTCGAGGCAGAAGTCCATCATGTCGAAGAACTGGCTGCGGTTGAGCGCCTGCTCCGGGTCGCCCCACTCGGCGGGCGGCGTTTCCCAGGAGCCGTGCGGACGTCTTGAAGAGGCCGTCCAGGTCCTCGATGTCGCACTCGTCGTCGAACGTGCTCGCCAGCAGTGGCTCGCGTTGCTTGCGCCGAATCGCGTCGACGATCTTGTGCTTGAGGATTCCCGTGAGCCAGGTCTTGAGGCTCGACTTGCCGGAGAAGCCGCTGCCCGACAGCGCGGCGAGCATCGTCTCCTGCACGACGTCCTCGGCCAGCGCCTCGTCGCGCAACTGCAGCCGGGCCACGCGCAGCAGATAACCGCGGTGCGTTTCCAGCTGGGCGGCAATGTCGGCGGCGGGCATCGGGGCGGGGACGCGCGAAACCGTAAATGGTACTCCGATTGCGGGAAAAATGAGCGGGACTCGGCGCGGTCCCTGCGGCACGTGCAACGCACCGCCGAGAATAAGGGCAGCGAAACTTCCGCTGCCCTTCCTTGCGGAAACGGCTCCGCTACGGGGCGATACTGACTTCCACGCGCCGCGCTTCCGCGTTGTCGCCGGAGCCCTGCGTCAGTTCCGGCTTCGCAAGCTCGATCTTGTCCTCGGCGATACCCACATCTTCAGGTGATCGCGCACGGCGATCGCCGCTGCTTCGCGAGCTCCTGGTTCTGCGCGAGGTCGCCGGTGGCATCGTGGTAGCCGGAGATCTTCACCTTGGCCCCGGCCTTCGCCTTGTCGGCGAGCGGCGCGAGCTTGGCCGCCGCATCAGCCGGCAGGTCGGCCTTGCCCGTGTCGAAATACAGCTTCACGACGTCGACGCGATCGCCATGGGTGCAGCGCCGCGTTGCGCCGGCGCGGCCGGTCGGTGACCGGCGCCGCCACCCCGGCGCCTTGCTCATGCCCCACGCGCGAGCAGCGGCACGATCATCAGCGCGACGATGTTGATGATCTTGATCAGCGGATTGACCGCCGGGCCCGCCGTGTCCTTGTACGGATCGCCGACCGTGTCGCCGGTCACCGCCGCCTTGTGCGCGTCGGAACCCTTGCCGCCGTGGTGGCCGTCCTCGATGTACTTCTTCGCGTTGTCCCACGCGCCGCCGCCCGTCGTCATCGAGATCGCGACGAAGAGGCCGGTGATGATCGTTCCCATCAGCAGGCCGCCCAGCGCCTGCGGTCCGAGCACGAGGCCCACGACGCACCGGCACCAGCACCGGCAGCAGCGACGGCACGATCATTTCGCGGATCGCGGCCTTGGTCAGCATGTCGACCGCCACGCCGTATTCCGGCTTGGCCGTGCCTTCCATGATGCCCTTGATCTCCTTGAACTGGCGGCGCACTTCGACCACCACCGCGCCCGCCGCGCGGCCGACCGCTTCCATCGCCATCGCGCCGAACAGGAAGGGAATGAGGCCGCCGATGAAGAGGCCGACGATCACCATGTGATTCGACAGGTCGAACGACTGGCTGATGCCCGCCGTGTCGAGCGCATGCGTGTAGTCGGCGAACAGCACCAGCGCGGCGAGACCGGCCGAGCCGATCGCGTAGCCCTTGGTCACGGCCTTGGTCGTGTTGCCGACCGCGTCGAGCGGATCGGTGATCGCGCGCACGGAATCCGGCAGGTCCGCCATTTCGGCGATGCCGCCCGCGTTGTCGGTGATCGGGCCGTACGCGTCGAGCGCGACGATGATGCCCGCCATCGACAGCATCGCCGTCGCGGCGATGGCGATGCCGTAGAGGCCCGCCAGCGCGAACGACGCGAGGATCGCCGCGCACACCGCAAGCACCGGCCAGGCCGTCGCGCGCATCGACACGCCGATGCCGGCGATGATGTTGGTCGCGTGGCCCGTGGTCGATGCCTGCGCGACGTGCTTGACCGGCTTGAAGTCGGTGCCCGTGTAGTACTCGGTGATGACGACCATCGCCGCGGTCAGCACGAGGCCGACGAGCGCCGCGCCGAAGAGGCGCATCGGCGTCAGCAGCGGATCGGCGGCGCCGAAGCCGCCCATCATCCGGTCGGTGATGAACCAGAAGCCGATCGCCGAAATGACGCCGGCGACCGCGAGGCCCTTGTACAGCGCGTTCATGATCTTGCCGCCGGGCGCCGCCTTGACGAAGTAGCAGCCGACGATCGACGCCAGGATCGAGAAGCCGCCCAGCACCAGCGGATACAGGACCGCCGCCTCGGCCATCGTGGGCAGCAGCAGCGCGCCCAGCAGCATCGTCGCGATGATCGTCACCGCGTAGGTTTCGAAGAGGTCGGCCGCCATGCCCGCGCAGTCGCCGACGTTGTCGCCGACGTTGTCCGCGATCACCGCCGGATTGCGCGGGTCGTCTTCCGGAATGCCCGCCTCGACCTTGCCGACGAGGTCGGCGCCGACGTCCGCACCCTTGGTGAAGATGCCGCCGCCCAGACGCGCGAAGATCGAGATCAGCGAGCCGCCGAACGCGAGGCCGACCAGCGGCTCGATGGTGTGGTGCAGGCCCTGCGCCCATCGGGTTCGGCGCCCAGTGCGCGGAGCCGATCAGGAACCAGTAGAAGCCGGCGACGCCGAGCAGAGCCGAGGCCGACGACCAGCATGCCGGTGATCGCGCCGCCGCGGAACGCGACGGCGAGCGCTTCGTTGAGGCCGGTGCGCGCCGCTTCGGCCGTGCGCACGTTCGAGCGCACCGACACGTTCATGCCGATGTAGCCCGTGAGGCCGGACAGGATCGCGCCGAGCGCGAAGCCGCCGGCGGTGCGCGCGCCCAGCGCCCACCAGATGATCGACGAACAGGATGACGCCGACGATGCGCGATCGTCGTGTATTGGCGATTGAGATACGCCTTGGCGCCGGCCTGGATGGCGGCGGCGATTTCCTGCATGCGCGGATTGCCGGCGGGCTTGGCGAGAATCCAGTTGATCGAGACGACGCCGTAGACGATCGCCGCCACCGCGCAGACGAGCGCGAAGATGAGTCCTGTGGACATGGCTTGGTGCTCCCTTGTAATGTGATGTGCAGTGGCGCGCCGCGGCCTTCATGCGAGCCCGTGCGCTTCGCGCCGTGGTGCCCGCCGCGGACTGCCGCAAGGCGCGACCGATCCCCTCGCAAAAGTCGGCCGGCGCCGTCCGTAATCGCCGCCCGGCCGGCGAAAACACGCTATTTTGCCAGTTTGCGGGCGAGAAAGTCGAGCCGGTCCTGTCCCCAGAACAATTCGTCCGCGACGACATAGGTCGGCGCACCGAAAACGCCGCGGTCGATCGCCTCCTGCGTCAGCGCGGCGTAGCGCGCCGCGATGTCCGGGCGCTTGCGCGCGCGCGGCGAGCGCGCGCCGCCGGCAAGCCCGCACTCGCGCGGCGATCGCCTGCCATCGTCGCCGCGTCGGCGATGTCGCGCTCCTGCTCCCAGACGCGCGCGGCCCACCGCGCCGGCCAGCGCCAGCGCCTGCGTCCGTTCCCGGTTCGAGCGCCGCGAGTATCCAGTACGCGGCGAGGTCGCCGTTCACCGGAAAGAACTTCGGCTGGATGTTGATCGGCTTGCCGAGGAACTTGCGACCAGCGCGCAAGTTCCACCAGCCGGTACGCCTGCCGCTGCGGCGCGCGCTTCGACAGCGGCAACCCGCCCGACACCGGGAAATACCTCGCCCAGGTTCATCGGCTTGACCGCGATCGTCGCGCCGTGCTTTTGCGCGATCGCGACCAAACGGTCGTGGCCGAGATAGGCATACGGCGAAACGGTCGCGAAATAGTAGTCGATACGCTGGGCCATGGTTTCTACGTCGCGTCAGATCTTGAATTCCGTCGCGAGCTTCTTCGCCACCGCGACGTTCTTCAGGCGCACGATACTGCGGCAGGCCATCCCTGAACGGCGGCGGATCCTCGCCGCTCATCAGCGGGCGCAGATAAGCGCGCGCCTTGCGCGTGATGCCGAAGCCGTCGCGGGTGATGAAGTCGCGCGGCAGCATCTTCTCGACGTTGGCCACCTTGGCCAGCGGCGCCACGGCGATCTTCCAGCGATACGGCTTGTCGGACACGCGCGTGATCGCCGGCATCACCGCGTTGCGTCCCTTGAGCGCGAATTCGACCGCCGCCTTGCCCACCGCATACGATTGCACGACGTCGGTCTTCGACGCCAGGTGCCGCGCGGAGCGCTGCAGATAGTCGGCGACCGCCCAGTGATACTTGTACCCGAGCCTGTCCTTGACGAGCGTGGCGATCAGCGGGCCCACGCCGCCCAACTGCGCGTGGCCGAACGCGTCCCGCGTGCCCGCTTCGGCCATCAGCTTCGCCCGCGGCATTGCTGCAGACCCTTCGGACACGCCGATGCAGCAATAGCCGAACGCGCTTGACCTTCGCATCCACGGCCGCCAGGAACTTCGCCTCGTCGAACGCAATTTCCGGAAACAGCAGCACCAGCGGAATCGGCGTCGCCTGCTCGTCCGCCATGCCGACCGCCGCGGTGATCCAGCCCGCATTGCGGCCCATCACTTCGAGCACGAACACCTTGGTCGACGTCTTCGCCATCGACGCGACGTCGAACGCGGCCTCGCGCATCGACGTGGCGACATACTTGGCCACCGAGCCGAAGCCGGGACAGTTGTCGGTGATCGGCAGGTCGTTGTCGACGGTCTTGGGCACGTGCACCGCGATGCAGCGGATAGCCCAGCTTCGCCGCGATCTGCGACACCTTGAGGCACGTGTCGGCCGAGTCGTTGCCGCCGTTGTAGAAGAAGTAGCCGATGTCGTGCGCGCGGAACACGTCGATCAGGCGCTCGTACTGCGCGCGATTCTCGTCGAGTCCCTTCAACTTGTAGCGGCACGAGCCGAACGCGCCGCCGGGCGTCGTAGCGCAGCGCGGCGATCGCCTTCGCGGATTCGCGGCTGGTGTCGATCAGGTCCTCGGTCAGCGCGCCGATGATGCCGTTGCGGCCGGCGTAGACGCGTGCCGATGCGGTCGCGGTGCTTGCGCGCGGTCTCGATGACGCCCGCGGCGCTGGCGTTGATGACGGCGGTCACGCCGCCCGATTGGGCATAGAACGCGTTGCGCTGCGTCATGGAGCGTCTAGGGCTTCGAGCGCCGCGAGCACGGCGTCGCGGACTTCCTCCACGCCTCCCATCCCGTCCACCTTGCGATACTTGGGCGCGCGCGCGTCGCCCGTCGGCGCCCCACTGCGCATAGTAGGCGACGAGGGGCTCGGTCTGCGCGTGATAGACGGCGAGCCGGTTCAGCACCGTCTCTTCCTTGTCGTCGTCGCGCTGGATCAGGTCCTCGCCGGTGACGTCGTCCTTGCCCGGCACTTTCGGCGGATTGAACTTGACGTGATACGTGCGGCCGGACGCCACGTGCACGCGGCGCCCGCTCATGCGCTCGACGATCGCGCCGTCGGGCACGTCGATCTCCAGCACGTAGTCGATGCGGCACGCCGGCGTCGCGCATCGCGTCGGCCTGCGGAATCGTGCGCGGAAAGCCGTCGAACAGGTAGCCGTTCGCGCAATCCGGCGCCGTCAGCCGGTCCTTCACCAGGCCGATGATGATGTCGTCGGACACCAGCCCGCCGCTGTCCATCACCTTCTTCGCGGCCAGGCCCAGCGGCGTGCCCGCCTTGACCGCGGCGCGCAGCATGTCGCCGGTGGAGATCTGCGGGATGCCGTAGGCCTCCTTGATGAACGTGGCCTGGGTGCCCTTGCCGGCGCCGGGCGGGCCCAGCAGAATCAGTCGCATGGTCGTGGCTCGTAATGAAGGCGGGATTCGCTGCTCGGGCGGAGGCGGTATTCGCAGGTCGGTCGGCCGCTGGCTCTGCTCGCTGACGGAGTCACCGACCGCCGGAGCCGCTCGATTCTCGCCGTTATCCGGGGCGTGGTCAACGCGCGGCGTCAGCTCGCACCCTTCGCGAAGATTGCGCGCACGCGCGCCAGGTCCTCCGGCGTGTCGATGCCCGGCGCCGGCGTGCCGCGCGTGATCTCCACGCGATCCGGTAGCCGTGCCATAGCGCGCGCAGCTGCTCCAGCGCCTCGAAGCGTTCGATCGGCGCGGGCGCGAGCGCGGGAAACGCGCGCAGGAAGGACACGCGATACGCATAGAGCCCGTAGTGCCGGTACAGCGGCAGCCCCGGCGGCAGCGCTCCCGCGTTGTCGCGAACGCGTCGCGCGCCCACGGAATCGTCGCGCGGCTGAAATAGAGCGCGTAACCGGCGGCATCGAGCGCGACCTTGACCACGTTCGGATTGAACGCCTCGGCCACTTCGGCGATCGGATGGCAGGCGGTGGCGATCGCCGCGTCCGGCCGCGCCGCCAGCAGTGCGGCCATGCTGCCGGATCAGCGCCGGCATCGAGCAGCGGCTCGTCGCCCTGCACGTTGACCACGATCTCGTCGTCGGCGAGGCGCAGCAGCGTGCGCGGCTTCGGCCAGGCGATCGGTCCCGGTCGGGTGATCGGCGCGCGTCATGCATGCCGCAATGCCGTGCGCGGCGACGGCATCGCGCACGCGCGTCGTCGTCCGTCGCCACGACCACGCGCGTCGCGCCGCTCTCCGTCGCGCGTTCCGCGACGCGCACGACCATCGGCTTGCCGGCGATGTCGGCGAGCGGCTTGCCGGGCAGCCGCGTCGACGCGTAGCGCGCCGGAATCAGGACGGTGAACGCGGGAATGCGGTGGGATGTGCAGCGCACAAGCGCGCCGCCGTCAGCTTCATTCGTATTCGGACGGAGTGAGCTTGCGCGCCTCCTCCTCCAGCATCACGGGAATGCCGTCGCGTACGGGATAGGCGAGCCGGGCGGATTTCGAGATGAGCTCCTGTTTCTCGCGATCGAAGGTCAGCGGGCCCTTGGTGACCGGGACAAACGAGCATCTCAAGCAGTTTGGGATCCATGGATCTTCTCCTCCACGAGGGCGACGAGCGCGGGATCGACGTCTGCGCGCAAAGGCAGGTACCAGAAGCGTTCGTCGGCGAATGTTGCGCATTTTACCGCGTCCTTCTGCGTCATCAGGATCGCGAAGGCGCCGGGGAACGCGACGTCGTCCGCGGTGTAGACGTGATGATCGGGAAACGCGTGGTTTGTCGCCGCGATGCCAAGCGAGCGCGACCATGTCGAAAAACCGTTGCGGATTGCCGATCCCGCACAGCGCGTGTACCTCGTGCCCCTTCCATTCCACGGGTTCGCCTCGAGGTCGGGGCGCTTCAGGTTCCGCCACGGCAGCGGCTCGTGCGTCATCTGCGTGTCGCGCCCGCCCGCCATGGGGCGGACGCGGCGCGGCGCGCTCGACCAGGCGCACGACGGCGTCGGCGTCACGCAGGCGCGAGACCGGCTCCCGCAACGGACCGGCCGGCAACATGAGGCCGTTGCCGAAATCGCGTGCGGCGTCGATGACTGCGATCTCCACGGTGCGCGCCAGCGCGTAATGCTGCAGGCCGTCGTCGGCGATGATGACGTCGCACGATGGGTTCGCCAGGATCAGGCCGCGTCCGGCGCCCACGCGGTCGTGCCCGATCCACACGGGAAGGCCCGCCGCGGCGAAGATCAGCGGCTCGTCGCCGACAACCTGCGGATCGTCGCCGGCAGCAACGGCACGCGGCGCCGTGTTGCTCCCGCCGTATCCGCGACTGACGATCCCCGGCTGGAATCCGCGGCGCGCCAATTGCTCGGCGAGCGCGCGTGCGAGCGGCGTCTTGCCCGCACCTCCGACGGTGATGTTGCCGACGACGATTACCGGAACCGGCAGCCGCCGCGAGCGCAGGATGCCGGCGCGGAACAGCAACCTTCGCACCGCCACGATCAGCGCGGAACAGCAGCGACAGCGGCCACAACGCGGCGGCCAGCGGCGTGATGCGCGGCGTGTACCAGGTCGCGGACAGGCGCGTGGCGAAGGTCACGTCGGCCTTGTCGGGGCCGCCCTACTTCACGGGCGTCTGCGTGGCGAACGTGATGTGGATGAGCCCCACCTGGCGAGCGGCCTCCATCACGTGAATGACCGATTGGTGCGTCGCATTGGCGTCGGCGTTGATGATGACGACCGGGTCCTTCGCGTCGCCCGCAGCCCGCTTGAGCATGTCCCCCAGCGCACCGACGGTCGTGTACGTGAATACGTTCTTGTCGATCACGTAGCGTCCCTGCGCGTCGATGCCGACGTTGATCTCCTTCGGGCCGCTGCTTCGCCGCATCGGCGTCGGCTTCCGGCAGCGTGATCTGCAGCTCGGCGACGCGCTGGTAGGTCGTCGTCACCATGAGAAAGATCAGGATGACGAGCAGGACGTCGATCAGCGGGATGAAATTGATCTCGGGATCGTCCCGGCCCCGCGTGCCGCGCAGGTTCATTGTGCCGATTCCACTACTTGCGCTCGCCGTGCGCGAAGTCGACCAGCTTGATCGCCTGCTGCTCCATCTCTACCACCAACGCGTCCACCTTGCCGCGGAAATAGCGGTAGAAGATCATCGACGGAATGGCGACGATGAGGCCCATCGCGGTGTTGTAGAGGGCGATCGAAATGCCCTGCGCCAGCTGGATCGGGTTCGACGCGGTGGAGCTTTGCGAGCCGAAGATCTCGATCATCCCCACCACCGTGCCGAACAGGCCCAGCAACGGCGACATCGCGGCGATCGTGCCGAGTGTCGTCAGGAATCGCTCGAGGTCGTGGGTCACCACGCGGCCGACTTCCTCGATAGCCTCCTTCATTACCGGCCGCGGCGCCTTCACGTTGGCGAGGCCCGCGGCGAGGATGCGCCCGAGCGGGCCCTGGGCCGCGGTTCGGGCAAGCAACTCGGGCGTAGCCCCGGTTTGCCGGAATTCGGCCAGGACGCGGTCCACCATGCCCGCGGGGGCGACGACGGACTGCCGCAACGACCACAGCCGCTCGAATATCAGCGCGAGCGCGATGATGGACGCGAAAATCAGCGGCCAGATCGGCCAACCCGCTGCTTGTATCAGTGACCACACGAGATGAGACTCCTTCGCTTGGAACGCGTGAAATGTAGCCTGTCGGTCCCGATTCGGCAAGGCGAGGTTATCGCGCCCTGCCGCCTCGAAAGCTTCCTCGAGCGTCGCCGTCACCGCCGCACCCGCGAGCACGATCAGCCAGCACAGGTAGATCCAGACAAGCAATGCGGGGAACGCGGCCAGCGCGCCGTAGATCACCTGGTAACTCGGGAAGTGCGTCAAGTACCACGTGAAAACCCGCTTGGTCACCTCGAACGCAATGCCCGCGAGCACGCCGCTCGCGATGGCGTAACGCCAGAGTACCGGGCGCGCCGGCGCGATGCGATAAAGAACCGACAATCCGATGACAACGAGCGCTGTGGGTACTCCGTGCAACAGGATTTCGGTCAGCGCTTTCTGTTGCGGGACCGCGGAGACGAACTCCGCGATGGCCCAGCGAATGAGCGAAATGGCGGCGCCCACCATGACGGGCCCGGCCGTGATGCCGGCAAAGTACACCAGGACGCGTCGCGCAATGGGCCGCTTTTTCCGGATACCCCAGATTTCGTTGATCTCGGACTCGATGTTGTCGACCACCAGGACCCCGGTGATCGCGACGAAAATGATCGACGGACCGATCACGGCGGCGGCCCCCTCGGCCAGAACCACGACATATTCGCGAACGATGGCGGATGCCGAGCTCGGCAGCAGGTGACGCAACAGGAACGTTTCGAGCACCTTGAGAAAGTCCTGGAAGATCGGAAAGTTCGCGACGAACGCGAACGCGACCGTGGCCAGCGGCACCAGAGCCCAGCAGCGTGACGAACGACAGGTTGCCGGCAGCGCGGAACCAGCCGATGCTGTCAAGGCGGGCGGCGATACGGCAGGAAGAAACGGAGGGGACCCACTTGGCTTGCGACGGCGTGACCGCATATTGGACGTCGTGCGATTATCGCAGACGTAAGGAACGGCCACTTCGCGCGACTAATTTGACCCGAACGAATCACCTTGCCCGCGGTCTCAAGACGAGCGAATTTCCCAGGAGAAGAAAGTGACGAACGCCCCCAGCGCCCCCACCAACATCCCGACCGAAGCCGCGCGCGAAGTTGCATTGTTTGGCGGCGGCTGCTTCTGGTGTCTCGACGCAGTCTTCCGCGAACTGAATGGCGTGACCGGCGTGGAATCCGGGATACGCAGGCGGCAACACTGCGAACCCGAGCTACGAGGACATCTGCACGGGCCGCACCGGGCACGCGGAAGTCGTGCGGGTGACGTTCGACCCGTCCGTGCTGTCGTTTCGCGACTTGCTGACCGTTTTCTTCACCATCCACGATCCGACGACATTGAATCGCCAGGGTAACGACGTGGGAACGCAGTACCGGTCCGTGGTGTTCTGCCAATCGGAGGCGCAGCGCGCCACGACAAAAGCGGTGATCGCGACGCTCAATGCCGAGAAGCTGTGGAAGGGGCCGATCGTGACGGAAGTTGCGGGTGCCTCAACGTTCTATCCCGCGGAAACCTATCATCAGGACTACTTCGAGCAGAACGCGAACCAGCCGTATTGCATGTTCGTGGTCGCGCCCAAGGTCGCGAAATTCCGCAAGGCGTTTGCCGAGCGGCTGAAGCGGACGGTAGCTTAGGAGCCTAGCCGGCCCTCTTGGTCAGCCATCCGCCGGTCGCGAGGCACAGTCCCACCGACCAGAACACCGGCGTCAATCCGACGGTCGCGCCCAGCGCGCCGAATACCAGCGGCACCGCGCACGCCATCGACTGCACGAGCGACATCCGCACGCCGGCGGCCTCGCCCATGCGCCCCGGTGGCGCATGCGTGTGCAGCAGCGACATCACCATCGGCTGGCTCATGCCCAAACCCAGGCCCAGCGTGAACGACATCGCCATCAGCGCCGGCGCCGTGGCGACGAACGGAAACAGCATGTACACGCCCCCCGCGATGAAGAGTGCCACCATGAGCACCTGGTGCTCGGTCGCATGCCGGACGATCCAGCGCATCGAAATGCGCACGACGAATGTCGCTGCGGAGAACGAGGCCAGCACGAGGCCGATCTGCGACGCGGAGAGCCCGATTCCGGCGCCGTAGACGGGGATCACGATTGTGTGCAGGTCCCAGCCCATGGCCAGCAGCACGTTGATCGCGAAAACCCGCCGCAGTTTGCGATGGGTGACGAGTTCGAAGGCGCCGCCCGTCACCATCCCCGCGCGCCCGGGGTGAGGACCGGGCAAGGCCAGTTTGCCCGCGGCCAGCACGGCGACGGGAACCAGCGGGATTGCCGCCAGCACGGCGAACGATGCCGCGAACCCGGCGTGGTCGATCGTGAATCCACTGATGAGCGGGCCCAGCAATCCGGAAGTCGAGTATCCGAGCGCCAACAGGCTGAAATTGCGCACGCGGGCGGAGGCGTCGCCCAGTTCTCCGGTCGCATTCTGCGCGGCGACCTGGAACCCCATGAACGACAGGCCGACGAGCGCTGCGCTCGCGAACAGCATGAAGAGTCCGGTCGAGAAGACAGGCAAGAACGCGCCGGCAGCGAGGCCGATCGAACCCGCGAGCATCGGCCTGCGCACGCCGACCCGGTCGGAAAGCCGTCCCGCGGCGACGGCGCAAAGCATCGGCAGGAACGCGTACAGCGCGACCAACGCGCCAACGACCGCGGTCGAATGACCCTGCTTGATGGCTTGAAGCGTCACCGTCACGCGATTGCCGGTGAGGACGACGTGGTTCGCTATCCCGAGACCGATCAGTGCCAGCAGTGTTGGATTCCGGATACCGAAGCGAGTCAAGGCGCAAGCCGCCCGATGCGCCAGGCCGCGTCCTCGCGTTGATATGCAATACGATCGTGCAGCCGCGACGCACGGCCCTGCCAGAATTCGAACGCGTCGGGAACGACACGATAACCGCCCCAGTGCGGCGGACGCGGTACGGCATCGCCGGGATAGCGCGCTGCCGCTTGCGCGAAGCGTGCCTCCAGCGCCGCGCGATCCGGCAATGGCATGCTTTGCGGCGATGCCCAGCCGCCCAGCCGCGACAGGCGTGGGCGGCTCGCCCAGTAGGCGTCGGCGGTCGCCTCGTCGACGATCTCGATGACGCCTTCGATGCGGACCTGGCGCTCGAGTTCGGGCCAGAAGAAAAGCAACGCGGCCTGCGAACTGGCCCGCAACTCCCGCGCCTTGCGGCTCTCGAAGTTGGTGTAGAACGTGAGGCCGCGCCCGTCCACCGCCTTCAGCAGCACGATGCGGGCCGCGGGACGTCCGGCCGGATCGGCGGTGGCAAGCGTCATCGCGTTGGGCTCCGGAACCTGCGCGGCGACCGCCTCGTCGAACCAGCGGCCGAACTGGCGAAACGGATCGGGATCGACGTCGCGCTCGTCAAGCGGAGCGCCCTTGTATTCGACGCGCAGGTCGGCGGGCTTCACTTCGCCATTTTACACTTCGCGTTCCTGCTCGACAGACGCCGCGCGCGCAGCTAGCGTCCGAACTTCTTCTCGTAGGCCGCGTTGACGCGCTCGCGAAATCCTTCCGCCTTGACCTCCGCGAACGCATCGCCCAGCGCTTGCAGCGTCTCGGCCGAGGTTTGCGGGCTGCAGGCCAAGTAGAGGGGAATCTCGCGGACGATGAAGACCAGCTTCACGTCCCGCACGCCGGCGGCCTTGGCAACATCGTGCGCGGCGAAAATGCCGGTGATCCAGAGGTCGATGTGCTTGGGATCGGCAGCGGGCAGCAGCAGGCGCGGGGGATTCGCCTTGTCGTCGTGCACGGCGCTGATGTTGGTAACTGCGTTCTCCTTGAGATACTCGACCTTGGCGTCGCCGATGACCCCGCCGATCCGGAGCGGCTTCAAGTCATCCAGCTTGCGAACCGGAATCGCGAGATCCGACCGCCCATAAACACCCCAGTAATTGTTGGCCAGCGGGCCTATCCAGGTGAAGAGCCGCTCGCGATTTTCAAGCCGCGCCGTCGCGAAGAGGCAGGCGTCCCTCTCGGCCTGTGCGCGCTGGAAAGCAACGTTCCAGGGCAATACGTCGATCTTCATCGGTAAGCGTGCGCGCCGTACCGTTTCCAGGACGATCTCCGTGGCAATGCCGGTCAGCTTCCCCGACTCGGTATAGTTGAACGGCGGGTTTTCCTCCGTCAGCAGCGTGACCGATCGTGCCGGTGGCGATGCGAGCGCGAGCGCCCCGAGCAGTGCCGCAAGGAACCTGCGCAATGCAAGCGGCGCGTGGCCAACGATACCGCGCGCGGAAGGACGGTTCGTCATCGTTTGGGTGCGGCGAACAGCGCGGCCGCGTTGGTGAAGGCAATCCGGCGCGCCGTGCCATCCGGCAGTTGCGCGAGCCAACCGCGATACCAGGCCATGATCTCGCCATACTGCGCCCAACGCGGGTTCACCCAGGTGTCGGAACCGATGACGAAGCGCTCGGGGTACGTCGCGAAGAGCTTCTGCCATGCCGCAGTCACCTTGCCATCCTCCGTGACGTCGTAGCGATACGACAGCTCGCCGATGAGCGTGGGGTGCCGGGCCAGGTATCCCGCAATCGCCTCGGGGCGCGTCGTAAACCCCGAATGCGCCCAGATCACCTTGACGCTCGGGTCGTGCGCGAACAAGGCCTCGAGCGCGGCCTCGTCGCAGTGGGCGTGCAGCCACAGGTCGCGCGCGACGGCCAGGGCGACGATTTTTCCGACTTGTGCGGTGCCCGCGTCGGCGGCGCCGAAAACGTGGAATTCGCCGATGCCGCGATAGCCGATTCCGCGCGCGAGTTCGCTCTCGATCAGCGCGTAGATTTCCGGATCGTTGAACCAGGTCTGCCGGTCGGCATGTGTGCGGTAGGGACGGATGAATGGCACCACCCGGGGTGCTGCGGCCGGGAATTCGCGCGCGGCGGCCACCAGCGCGCGCGTGCCGTCGTTCGGACGGCTGGTGGCGAGGATGGCGGTGACGCCGTTGGCGCGGAAAATTTGCAGGACGTCGGCAACCGGAAACGCGCCGGTGGCCTCATCGTTGTAGTGCAGGTGGGCATCAAAGAGTTCCGGCAACGGTTGCGCGCCCGCCGGCCCGCAGTTCGCCAGGGCCAGGACCGACGCGGCAACGAAGACGCGGCACCACCCTGGGAGCCTGTCGGACTGGGTTTCACGTATGCGTTGCCGGGCCAAAAAGCGATGGATGCGCGGCGCGAGGCGCAGTGAATATCGCGAATATTCGCAAGCACAGCAACAAAGCAGACGCGCTTTTTGGCAGCAACCCAAAGGGACGGGGCGCTTTGGGCGCATTTCTGCGTGGCTCGCCCTTACCATATTTTCAATATGCTTTCGGGCTCGCGCCTTGAACTGCGCCCAAATCGCCTTCCGTCGCATACGCGAAACCCGGTCCTACAGGCTCCTGACATCACCGGAGTTTCCCACCGCGCCTCCTTCCGGGCAACCGCGGATTGACTACACTGGAATAGACTGGCTGCGGCCTCCTTCGCGACGGCACGTTCGTGACGCTCGACTACCACCACACGCTGATCCTTGCCATCCTCGTCCTGTTCCTCGGCCGCTGGGTGAACCGCCGCATCCCCTGGCTGCGCGAATACGGCATTCCCGAGCCGGTCACGGGAGGACTCATCGCCTCCGCGTTGATCTCCGCCCTGATTCTGGCCGCCGGGCTCGATATCCGGTTCGATCTTTCGGCGCGCGACATGCTGCTGATCGTCTTCTTCACCACGGTCGGACTCTCGGCGAATTTGGGCCTGCTCGCGATGGGCGGCGTCATGCTCATCGTGCTAACGCTGGTCGCGGTCGTGAACCTGGTCGTCCAGAACAGCGTCGGCGTGGGACTGGCCGCGCTGATGGGCTATCCGCCGGCGACGGGACTGATCGCGGGGTCGGCTGCGCTGTCGGGGGGTCACGGCACCGTCCTGGCGTGGGGTCCCATCATCGGCGCGCAGTTCGGCGTTCCCGGCGCCTCCGCGATGGGTGCAGCCGCGGCAACCTGCGGGCTGATTGCCGGCGGCCTGCTGGGCGGCCCGCTCGGCCACCGGCTGATCGCGCGCCATGGCTTGTCCGGCAAGGATGCCGAGGAGCTTACCGTCGGCGTCAGCTTCGACCAGGAGGGGACGCCGAAACTCGACGTGAACGGGGTCCTCACCACCCTTCTGGTCATCGCGATTGCCATTGCCGCCTCCGACGAGCTCAACGACCTGCTGGGAAGAGTCGGCTTCACGCTCCCGAAATTCGTCACCGCTCTTTTTTCGGGCATGGTCCTGTCCAACACCGTCCCGCGCCTTCTGCCCAGGCTGGGCTGGCCAACCGGTTCGCCGCCGCTGGCGCTCATTGCCGAAGTTTCTCTCGGGCTTTTCCTCGCCATGTCGTTGATGACGCTGAATCTTGCGTCGCTCGCCAGCGTAGCGCTTCCCCTTTTCGTCATCCTCGCCGCGCAGACCCTGGTCTGCTGGCTCCTCGTCTCCCACGTCGTGTTCCGCCTGCTCGGGGGCACCTACGACGCGGCAGTCGCGTCTTCCGGCTATTTCGGGATGGCCCTTGGCGCGACGCCGACGGCCATCGCCATCATGACGGCGACGACCAAGAAGTACGGGGCCTCGCCCCGCTCGTTCCTGGTGGTTCCGCTGGTCGGCGCATTTTTCGTGGATATCGCCAACGCGATCGTCCTCCAAGCGTTCGTCAAGGTGCTCGGGGGCTAGCGGGGCACCGGCCGGAGGCTATCCATTTTCGTTTGTGTTTACGCAACAATGCGGAACATTCCTCTATGCGAAGCGTTCCCTTCCTCTGAAAATGCGGTATAGTCGCCGCCGATGGAGTGGTAACCCCGTGACAGGACGGACCGCTTCAGACCGAACGGCATCGTCCGCTCGCATCAACCGACAGGAAGGGAAGGAGACCCATGGCAACCAAGAAAGCTGCGAAGAAGCCCGCAAAGAAACCCGCTGCGAAGAAACCCGCCGCGAAAAAGCCGGCCGCCAAGAAGCCCGCGGCCAAGAAGGCCGCTCCGAAAAAAGCCGCGCCGAAAAAGAAACCGGCCGCGAAGAAATCCACCACGAAGCGCAAGCCCAATGCGGCGTTCATGAAGCCGCTGATGCCGTCTGCGATGCTCGCGATGGTCGTGGGCAGCAATCCGCTGCCGCGCACCGAAGTCACCAAGAAGATCTGGGACTACATCAAGAAGAACAAGCTGCAGGACGCCGTGAACCGGCGCCTGATCAACGCCGACGAAAAGCTCCGCGCCGTATTCGGCGGCAAGGGCAAGGTGTCGATGTTCGAGATGACGAAACTCGTCTCGAATCACCTCAAGTAAAATGAGGTAGTCGACGCTTTCATGCACGGCGCGGGACATTGCGCCGCAACGGCCGGTATGCGCACCCGCTGCGCTTTGCCGGCCGTTTGATTTTGGTAACCGGCTACCACGGCGCACCGATGCTTTCCCAATTCGTTCGCTATGCCGGCGCAGGCGCCATCGGCACTGTCGCGCACTACGCGGTGTTGGTCGCGCTCGTGCAGGCAATGCAATCCCCGGTCGTCGCCGCATCGACGGCCGGCGCCATCGTGGGTGCCGGTGTCAACTATGCGCTCAACCACCGCTTCACATTCGCGAGCAGCGAATCGCACCGCCGTGCGTTGCCGCGCTTCGCAGCGGTCGCCGCCGCAAGCATCGTGTTGAACGCGCTGGTCCTGGCCTTGATGCTGGCGCTGGTCGGCCCGCATTACATCGTCGCGCAAGTGGTGGCCACGCTCGCCGTGCTCGTGGCAGGCTACCTCGCGAATCGCGCATGGACATTCTGAGCGCACCCGCCATGGTCGCGGCCCAACCTGTCGCAGCGAAGCTGTCGCTATCGGTCGTCGTCCCGGTCTACAACGAGGAAGCCGTGCTGCCCGAGTTCCACCGCCGGCTCGCCGCGGTGCTCGACGCGCTCGCGAGCCAGCGCCGAGGTCCTGTATGTCAACGACGGCAGCGGCGACGGCACGCGGCCGCTGCTCACGGCGTTGCGGGAGACGGACGCGCGGATCGCCGTCGTCGACCTCTCGCGCAACTTCGGCAAGGAGATCGCGATGAGCGCCGGCCTCGATCACGCCCATGGCGACGCCGTGGTGATCATCGACGCCGATCTGCAGGACCCGCCCGAACTCATTCCCGACATGGTGCGCGCCTGGCGCGAAGGATTCGACGTCGTGCTGATGCGGCGCAAGAGCCGCGCGCAGGAGAGCTGGGTCAAGCGCGCCACGGCGCACGCCTTCTATGCCGCGATCGGCCGCATGGGCACGATCGACATTCCGGAAAATGTCGGCGATTTCCGTTTGCTGTCGCGCCGCGCCGTGGCCGCGCTGCGCCGCTTCCCGGAGCGCAGCCGGTTCATGAAGGGACTCTTCGCCTGGATCGGCTTTCCCTGCCGCGAAATCGAATACGACCGTGACGGCCGCCATGCCGGCGTGACCAAGTGGAGTTACTGGAGGCTCTGGAACTTCGCGCTCGAAGGCATCACGTCCTTCTCTGCCGTGCCGCTTAAAGTTGCGAGCTACGTCGGCTTCGCGACGGCGCTGGTCGCTTTCGCCTACGGTGTCTACGTCATCGCCAAGACGCTGCTCTATGGCGACCCGGTGCGCGGCTATCCGACGCTGATCGTCGTGGTGCTGTTCCTGGGCGGCCTGCAGCTCATGGCGCTCGGCATCATCGGCGAGTATCTTGCGCGGATGTTCATCGAGGTCAAGCAGCGCCCGCTCTACCTGATTCAGCAATTCCTGCCGCCGAGGCAGCCGCTGGCCGTGCCGGAAAGCATTGCCTCGCAGGACCGATGAGCGTCGCAGGGCCGTCCCAAGACGCGAATTGCTCCCCCTCCGGGGGCAGCGAACGTAGTGAGCGTGGGGGTCGTTCATGACCGCCGCAGTGCTCACCGCGCGCGAGCGCCGCGCACTTCTGCTGCTGTTGCTCGCGGTGGTCGCCCTGCGCCTGGCCACGCTGGGCGCGTATCCGCTGCTCGACCCGACGGAATCGCGCTACGCCGAAATCGCGCGCAAGATGCTGGAAACCGGCGCCTGGTTGGTGCCGCAAGTCGACTACGGCGTTCCGTTCTGGGGCAAGCCGCCGCTGTCCACATGGATGTCGGCGGCGACCATGGCGATGTTCGGCGTGAACGAGTTCGCGGCGCGCCTGCCGTCGTTCGTGCTGCTCGCCGGCTGCGGCGCGTTGGCGTACCGGCTGGCAGCACTGCGCGCGGGCGCCGACGCGGCGCTGTGGACTCTGGCCGCGTTCGCGACCACCGGTCTCGTCTTCATCAGCGCGGGCGCGGTCATGACGGACCCCGCGTTGGCATTCGCGACAACGCTGTCGATGGTCGGATTCTGGGTTGCGCTGCACGGCGGCGAATCCGCGCGCCGCGCGGCGGGCTTTGCCTTCTTCATCGGACTCGCTGCGGGCCTGCTCGCGAAAGGGCCGATCGCCGTCGTGCTGACGCTGCTGCCGGTCGGCGCGTGGACGCTGTGGACGCGACAGTGGCGGCTGGTCTGGACGCGAATGCCCTGGGTCGCGGGGACGCTGTTGACGATTGCGCTGGCCGTGCCCTGGTACTGGGCCGCCGAACGCGCGTCGCCCGGCTTCCTCGACTACTTCCTGGTCGGTGAGCATTGGAAGCGGTTCGTCGAGCCGGGGTGGCAGGGCGATCTCTATGGCCAAGCGCATGCGCGGCCGCGCGGCACGATCTGGGTATGGTGGTTCGCTGCGGCGCTGCCGTGGTCGCCGATGGCCATCGGCTGGCTTGTGCGCACCGTCGCCCGCCGCGGCGACGATGCGCGCCGCCTGGTGCGCGATCCGTGGTGCGCGTACCTACTGCTGTGGACCGTCGCCCCGATGCTCTTCTTCACGGTCTCGGGCAACGTCCTGCCGACTTACGTGCTGCCCGGCATGCCCGCGTTCGCCCTTCTGCTGTGCGAATTCTGGCAGCCCAACGCGACCGACACGCGCGCCGTGCGCTTTGCCGTCCGCCTGATGATCGCGTGCGGCATCGCGGTCATCGTCGTCTTCGTCGGCGTCCTCGTGTCGCAAAGCCGCCGTTTCGATGTCGAGTTGTCGCACCGCGCCCTCGTGCGCACGTACATGGCGGCGCGCGCCAGCGACGCCGATCGGTTGGTCTACGTCGGCCAGCGCCCGATCTCGGCGGAGTTCTACGCCAGCGGAAAGGCCGTGAAGGTCCAGGACGTAAACGCGCTCGCCAAGTATCGGGCTAGTCCCGGATCCGACTTCTTCGCCGTACGTGATGGGGATTTGAAGGCCTGGTCCGAAGCGGACCGCGCCGGACTCATGGAGGTCGGAAAATTCGGCGAGTACCGCCTGCTGCGCGAAACACCGCGCTGACATCCTTCTCTCGTTGCGGCACAATTCCGCCGCGTGCCCGAATCTTGTCCTGATATCAGGAGGCAGTCATGCGTGCATTCGTAGCGTTTCTTGCCCTCATGTTTGTCGGCTTCGCGCCGTGGGCCCACGCGCAAGCACCGGCGCAGCGCATTCGCGGCGACGTCGTGGCGCTCGATGGCAACACGCTGCAGGTCAAGTCCCGCACGGGAGAGGCTCTCACCGTGAAGCTCGCCGACAATTTCACAGTGAGTGCGGTCGCGAAAAGGGACCTGGCGGCCGTGGTGCCCGGGCTTTTCATCGGCACCGCCACCCTGACGAAGCCCGACGGCACGCTCGAAGCGCTCGAGGTCCTGATCTTTCCCGAGGCTTCGCGCGGCAGCAACGAGGGCCACTATCCGTGGGACCTGCAGCCCGGCAGCATGATGACCAACGCGACCGTTTCCGAGGTGGTCGCGGTCGGCACCGCGCGCAAGCTGACGCTCAAATACAAGGACGGCGAAAAGGTCGTCGTCGTCCCGCCGGGCGCGCCGGTCGTGACGTTCGAGCCGGGTGAGCGCGCGATGCTCGTCCCCGGCTCGCACGTCATGTTCGGTGCAACCAAGCAGCCCGACGGCACGCTCACCGCCGGCCGCGTCAACGTCGGCAAGGATGGCCTCGTCCCGCCGATGTAGGCTGGCGCGCTATTCCTTCTTCGGCCAGTCGTCCTCGTCCTCGAGTATCCTGATCACGCGCGTGCGCTTGCCGCCCGCGTATTTTTCCATCTGCACGAGGATCGGATACCGCTCTGCCAGCGCGGCGCGCGCGGTGCTCTCGGAGTCGAAGGTGAGCAGCTTGCCGTCGCTGCCAAAGACGTCGCTCCAGATGCCCTTGGCGTCTTCGACTTCGATCTTGAACCGCGTCGGATTCATCGCGCGTCTTTCCCATCCCGCCGGTTATGAGGCGCCGGCACCCGATTGCAGCGCGGCGATCCGCGCCTCGATGGGCGGGTGTGTCGAGAAGAGCGACATGAAGCCCCCCTTGTCGGTGATGCCGAACCCGGCCATCGTCTGCGGCAACGCGCCGGGCTCGAGGCCGCCCAGGCGCTTCAGCGCATTGACCATCGGTGACGGCGAGCCCAGGAATTTGGCCGAGCCGGCATCCGCACGGAATTCCCGCTGGCGCGAGAACCACGCCACGATGATCGAGGCGATGATTCCGAACACGATCTGGCACACGATGACGGTGATGAAATAGCCGGGCCCGTTGCCACGCTCGGAGCGAAACACCGCGCGATCGACGATCGAGCCGACGATGCGCGACAGGAACACGACAAAGGTGTTCACCACGCCCTGGATGAGCGTCAGCGTGACCATGTCGCCGTTGGTGACGTGCGCGATCTCATGGCCCAGGACGGCCTCGACCTCCTCCCGGTTCATCGATTGCAGGAGCCCGGTGGAGACCGCGACGAGCGCGGAATTCTTGAAGGCGCCGGTCGCGAATGCATTGGCGGCGCCGTCGTAGATGGCGACCTCCGGCGTGCTGATGCCGGCCTTCTGTGCCAGCCGGCGCACCGTCTCCACGAGCCACGCCTCGGCCTCGTTCGCCGGTTGCGTGATGACCTGCGCGCCCGTCGACCACTTCGCCATCGTCTTCGACATCAGCAGAGAAATGATCGCACCGCCGAAGCCGACGACCGCGGAAAACGCCAGCAGGCCGCCGTAGCTCACCCCCGATTGCGCCGCGTATTGATCGAGCCCGAACAGCCGGAGCACGATCGACAGGACCAGGACCACCGCGATGTTGGTGACGACGAACAGGACGATGCGTTTCATTGAGGGTTCCTGCAAAAAGTCGGTAACGACATCTTAGCGCGGATGCGCCGTGGGTAAAATTGACCGGCCCGACTGGCCGACATCAACGTCCATACATCATTGTCCAACGTCCGCGCGCAACCTCAGCCGGGAGCCGGCTTGGTCCACGAGTCCCTGAGCGTCACGGCGCGGTTGAACACCGGCTTGCCGGGCGCATGGTCGGCGATGTCGGCGACGAAATAGCCGTGCCGCTCGAATTGCACGCGCTCCTCGGCGGTGGCCGCGGCCAGCGCCGGCTCGACGAACGCCGTGATCACGCGCTTCGAGTCCGGATTGAGATCGTCCAGGTAGTCGCGCTCCGCCAACTCCACCGCATCGTCGTCGTCCCCCGCGACCACGACGCCATGCGCTGGCGCCGGAACATCGGCTGCCGCCACGTCCGCACGCGCGCCCCACGGATTTTTCGCGCCGGGAAACGGGACTTGGAACAGGCGATCGTACAGGCGAACTTCCGCCGGAACGGCGTGTGCCGCGGACAACCAGTGGATGTTGCCCTTGACTTTGCGCGCGTCGGCGCCCGGGGTCCCGCTGCGGGTTTCCGGGTCATAGGTGCAATGCACGACGGCAACGTTGCCGGCGGCGTCCTTTTCGGCGCCGATACACTTCACGATATAGCCGTAGCGCAGCCGCACCTCGGCGCCCGGCGTCAGGCGGAAATAGCCTTTGGGGGGAACTTCCGCGTAATCGTCGCGTTCGATCCACAGCTCGCGCGTCAGTGGCAGCGCGCGCCGTCCCAGCTCGGGTTGCTGCGGATGGTTCGGCGCAAGGCAATCCTCGCTCTGCCCTTCCGGATAGTTGTCGATCACGAGCTTCACCGGATCGAGCACCGCGATGCGCCGCTGCGCACGCACGTTGAGGTCGTCCCGCATGCAGTCTTCCAGAACGCTCATGTCGATCCACGAGTCCGTCTTCGACACGCCGATCCGCTCGGCGAGCAGCCGGAAACCTTCCGGTGTGAAGCCCCGCCGGCGGGCGCCGACGAGCGTGGGCATGCGCGGGTCGTCCCAGCCGTCGACGTGGTGCTTGTCGACCAGTTCGACCAGACGTCGTTTCGACAGTACAACATAGGTGAGGTTCAGGCGCGCGAATTCGTACTGCTGCGGCAGCGGCCGCTCGAGCTGTCCGCCATCCGCAAGTTTCTCGATCACCCAGTCATAGAGCGGGCGATGGTCCTGGAACTCGAGCGTGCAAATCGAGTGCGTGATCCGCTCGAGCGCATCCGAGATGGCGTGCGTGTAATCATAGAGCGGATAGATGCACCACTTGTCGCCGGTGCGATGGTGCGATGCGTGGCGGATCCGGTAGATCGCCGGGTCGCGAAGGTTGACGTTCGCGCTGCCCATGTCGATCTTGAGCCGCAGCACATGCGCGCCATCCGGAAACTCGCCCGCGCGCATGCGGCGGAAAAGATCGAGATTCTCGGCGACCGACCGGTTCCGATACAGACTGTCCTGCCCAGCTTGCGTCAGCGTGCCGCGCGTCGCGCGCATCGCCTCGGCCGACTGGCTGTCGACGTACGCCAAGCCTTGCGCGATGAACCACTCGGCGAAGCCATAGAGGACGTCGTAATAGTCGGACGCATGGTACCGGTGCCCGCCCCAGTCGTAGCCCAGCCACCGTACCGTATCGGCGATGGTGTCCTCGTACTCGACGTCCTCCTTCAGCGGATTGGTGTCGTCGAAGCGCAGGTGGCACGTCCCGCCGTTTTCGGCGGCGAGTCCGAAATTGAGGATGATCGACTTGGCGTGACCGTAGTGAAGATAGCCGTTAGGTTCGGGCGGGAACCGGGTGACGACGCGGCCACCGTACTTGCCGACGCGATTGTCTTCGGCGACGATGGCGCGCAGGAAATTCGACGCGAGTCCCGGCGCGTCCTTGGCCGTCGAGCTCGTGGCAACGGGCGCGCCGGCGACCGCAGACGATTTTCCGGCCACAGCAACCTGTTGCGATGCAGCATTCATTGTAATTTGTTCATGAACAATTCATTGCGATTTGACATTCTAACCGGGAGGGGATGGGCCGTCATCGCGCACGCCACTAGGGGATACGGCAGCTACCCCCGGAAGCCGCGCCCTGCAAGGCTTTCCAGCGAGGTACGCGATGCCGTCGCGTGACGTTTTCCACAATTCCTGTGGATAGAAGTGTGTATATCTTGTAAATTGGTGCGCTAAGTAGTGCCGGGACAGGGAAAAAGGTTGCGATGCCTAAATTCGCACCGCCTTTTTCCAGCTTGATTTCAAGGGTTTGCAAATCCGTTGCTGCGGCCGCTCCGCGTCAATTCCACGCGTGAAAGTGTCCTCGATGACCGTGTCGTTACAGCTTTGTGCCGACCTTGTGTCTTGGACAAAGCAGTTGCTGCGTCTGCGTTGTCGAACTGCCGATTTGCCAACTGCGTCACTGCACCGGGTTGCGCCATCATGATCGATCCACCGTTTTCACAACGCCGTCCTCCCGCCTACCCCGCGCCGGCGGAGGGTTTCCCCGCGTTCGCGCCTTCCGCGGTGCTTCCGGTCTCCCTGCTCGTGTCGTCAGCGCGGCTCATCATCGAGCGGCATCTGGGGCTCGTCTGGGTCAGCGGAGAAATCTCCAACTTCATGCGGGCCGCATCGGGCCATTGCTATTTCAACCTGAAAGACGCGCAGGCGCAGGTGCGCTGTGTCCTGTTTCGCCAGAAAGGCCAGCACGTCGCGTTCGCACTGCGCGACGGCCTGCAGGTGGAAGTGCGCGCGACGCCGTCGATCTACGAGGCGCGCGGCGAATTCCAGCTCAACGTCGAGAGCGTCCGCCTCGCAGGCCTCGGCGCGCTCTACGAGAAGTTCGTGCAGCTGAAGGCGAAGCTCGACGCGGCCGGGTGGTTCGCCGAGGCGCGCAAGCGCCCTCTCCCGCCCTATCCGCGCGCCATCGGGGTCGTCACGTCGACGCGCGCGGCCGCCTTGCGCGATATCCTGGCGACGCTGCGCCGCCGCTGGCGGGCGGCCCGAGTCGTCATCTATGCCACGGCAGTCCAGGGCGATGGCGCTGCGGCCGAGATCGCGCGGGCGATAGGCACGGCGAACGAGCGCGCCGAAGTGGACGTGCTGATCGTCGCGCGCGGCGGCGGCTCGATCGAGGACCTGTGGGCATTCAATGAGGAAGTGCTCGCGCGCGCGGTGTTCGAATCGGCGTTGCCGGTGGTGTCCGGCGTCGGGCATGAAACCGATTTCACGATCTGCGATTTCGTCGCCGACCTGCGCGCGCCGACGCCGACGGCAGCGGCCACGGCCGTCACGCCCGACCGTATCGCGATTGCTCATCGCGTCGAACAACTGGCGCGGCGCGTGGCGCACAACGGAGAATATGCATTGGCGGCGCGCATCCAGCGTCTCGACGCCGCCGCGCGGCGCCTCGTCCATCCCGCGACGCGCATCGCGCAGGAAACGGAGCGACTTTCGGAACTCGCGCGCCGGCTCGCGCACGCGTGGCGCGGGCATACCACGACGCGTGGCGCTGCGGCAGCGACGCTGCAGGCGCGCCTGCTGCGCGAATTGCGGTCCCCTTCTCCGCGGGGACTTCGCCTGGAACATGCGTACCTGAACTTGCAGCGCACGGTTCACGAGCGTGTCTTCCGCGCCGCGGAACGTTTAGCCGGCCTCGCGCAAAACCTGGCGCATCTCAACCCGCGCGCGGTGCTCGAACGCGGCTATGCGATCGTTGCCGCCGCGGATGGCACGATCGTGCAGGATGCGCAGCAGGTGAACGAGGGTGATGCCGTCGCGCTGATGTTCGCGCGGGGCGGGGCCGACGCCAGGATTACCAAACCTCGCAGGTAGAGCGGTCTTAAGCCTCGTCGGGATCCGGGTCGTCGACGGCCGATGCGCGCTTGGCGCGCGCTGCAACGTCGGCCGGCGCTTGCGCGGCGATGCGCGGCGTGTCGGTCCGCACGTCGGCGTTCTGCGCGCGATGGCGCAGCGCGTGGTCCATCAGCACGAGGGCGAGCATCGCTTCCGCGATCGGCGTCGCGCGGATGCCGACACAAGGATCGTGCCGCCCGTGCGTGTTCACGATCACCGGACGCCCGGCCTTGTCGATCGAGTGCCGGTCCAGGCGTATCGACGACGTCGGCTTGACCGCGATTGCGACCGTGACGTCCTGCCCTGTGGAAATGCCGCCCAGAATGCCGCCTGCGTGATTCGACAGGAAGCCCTCGGGCGACATTTCGTCCGAGTGTTCCGTCCCCCGCTGCGCCACGGACGCGAATCCGGCGCCGATCTCGACACCTTTGACCGCGTTGATGCTCATCATCGCCGCCGCCAAGTCCGCATCCAGCTTGCCGTAGACCGGTTCGCCCCAGCCGACCGGAACGCTGCTGGCGCTGACTTCGATTCGCGCGCCGCAGGAGTCACCCGACTTGCGCAGGTCATCCATGAATGCCTCGAGCGCGGGCACGATCGTGGCGTTGGCGACGAAAAAAGGATTCGCGTCGACATGTTCCCAGCCTTCGAACGCGATGACGTTGGGACCGAGTTGCGTCAGGTGGCCGCGGACGTGCACGCCGTAGCGCTCGGACAGCCACTTTTTCGCGATGGCGCCCGCCGCGACGCGCACCGCGGTTTCGCGCGCCGATTGCCGGCCGCCGCCGCGGTAATCGCGGATGCCGTACTTTTGCCAGTACGTGTAATCCGCGTGGCCGGGCCGGAACGTGTCGGCGATGTTCGCGTAATCCTTGCTGCGCGGGTCCTGGTTGCGAATCAGGAGCGCGATCGGCGTACCCGTGGTGCGGCCCTCGAACACGCCCGAGAGGATTTCGACCGTGTCGGGCTCGCGCCGTTGCGTCACATGCCGTGACGTTCCCGGACGGCGACGGTCGAGTTCGTGCTGGATGTCGGCCTCGCTCAAGGCCAGCCCCGGAGGGCAGCCATCGACGACGCAGCCGATCGCAGGTCCGTGCGATTCGCCGAACGACGTGACGCAGAACAGGATGCCGAACGTGTTCCCGGACATGGGCAAAAGTAGGATGACGCCGCTATGAAAAACCGTTTCGAGTTTAGCACGCAGGTACGTCGCGTCCGCGCCCTTTGCTGTCCCCTCGATGTCGCCTCAGTGTCCCTTACCCCGCCGACGAATCGTGCTTCGCGTCCAGTGCCGGCGGCAGCGGCGCCAAGTATCCGATCAACAGCAACAGCGCGCCGACGCCGAGAAACGCGACGACACGTGGCAAGCCCGACAACGCGGCCAGGTCGACCAGGAACAGCTTGCCGACGACGATGGCCAGCAACCCGGCGCCTGCCATCCACAACGGCCGGATCGACCGCCGGCAGGCGATCACCATCAGCGGCAGTGCGGTCGCGGTCCACGTCAACGTCAGGGCTGCCTGCAACGGCTTTGACGCGATCAGCGCAGCCCATCGCCACGGCACGTCACCCCATTGATGCATCGTCCGGAACACGATGCCGTTGACGAACAGGAACACGCAAGCGCCGAACCAGCCATACAGCGCACGTTCGTCGAACCGTCCGAAGCGCCGCGCCCACGACCACAGCACCGCGAGCGTGGCGACGAGCGTGACGTCGAGCGGATTCGCGACCGGAGCGTACGGCAACGGCAAAGCGGTCCCGGGCGAGACGAAATTGACGATCGCGAACCACACGCCGAGCAATGCCGCGACCGTGGTGCCCGCGTGGGTCGTGTAGGCCTCGCGATAGCTTGCGAACGGCCATCGCGACAAGTCCGCGAATCGTGCAGTCAGACCGAGGTAGGCGATCGCCGCCCACGCGGCGGCGCAGGCCATCCAGACCGTCCCGGGCGGCATGTACCGCCCGACCCATTCGCTCGCCTCCCAGGCGGTCCACGCCACCAGCGCGATGGCGGATGCGGTATGGACAAATGCCAGGGAGCCCGTGTCGACCTGTGTTTTGCTTTCCGAAACTGCGCCGGCGAAGCGTCGGGCTTCGGCCGCGCGCAGCGTGAGCCAATGCGCGACCCACGCGGCGGGCCAGACCAGCCAGCCCCATGCCAGCAGCGTCGTATGCGCGAGCTTCCAATCCTTCACCGCAACCACCGCCATCACCGGCAGCAACGCCGCGCCGAACCAGGAAAGCCGCGGCCAGCGCAACCATCGTCGCAGCAGCAGCGCCACCGCCGTGCTGACGGTGACGAACGCCAGCACCGCGTTGCCTTCTTGGCCGCGCGGCAAGTGCCGGTGGAGTTCGACAGCGCCGCCGCCCATCCACCACAGGAGACCCCACGCGAAGATCAATGGCGCCAGCCCATGCTCGGTGTCGCTGATCCGCTCGCCCGCGCGATCCGCGACCCAGCACGTCGCGAGGCCGGCCAGCGCGATCAGCGTGGTGCCGAGAAACGAAGCATTCAGGAAGAGTTGCCCGCCCTCCAGCATGCCGCCCAGCACGAGCGCGGCGGCCGCGCCGGCTTGCAGCAAGAGCGCGAAAGCGCGCGCGAGCCGTTGACGCTGTTCGCAGCCGATCCAGTACACGGCCGCCGCTTCGAGCGCCCACCACGCCGAGGTCCAGCGCGGGTCGGCGGCGAACGGAATCGCGATCGTGGCGAAAATGATCGCGAGCACGAGGAACGCCCGCGCCAGCAGCGCGAATCCCGGGCTCGGGTCGCTTGCGCAAGACCGACGCACAACGTCGCCATACACGGCGGCCATGCCGACCGCGCTCCACGCCACGCCGTAGCGGGTGTCGTGCACCAGCGCCGCCTGCAGCGCGAAACCGACCAGCGGCACACCGAACACCAGCAGCGCGTCGACCGGCGCATGCATCGTGAGCGGAGCCTTCTTCGCGTAGAGGACCGCGATCGCCACGTAGAAGGCGAAGAACAGGACGAGGAACGGCTCGACCGTCGCGAACTGTTCGGGCCGTAGTACTCGCGCCCCCAGAAGAGGCCCAGCAGCGAACGTGAACAGGAAGCCGAGCACGTTCAGCGCGCGCCACGCGCGCAGCCAGGCCAGCGCGAAGATCGCCGCGTTGAGCACCGCGAAATAGCCGAACAGCACGCCGGAGCGCCGCCGTGCGAATCCACGAGGAACGGCGCAAGGAAGCCGCCGGCGATCGCCAGTCCGGCGAGCGGCTGCGAATCCTTGCGGATGGCCAGCCACACGGTCAGCGCCGCGATGGCCGCGAGCAGCGCGAACGCGGCCGCCGCCGGCAGCACGTCGTAGAACCGGAACGCCGCGAACATAGTGAGGTACAGGATGCCCGCGCCCGCCCCTTCGAGCGAGAGTCCGTAGCCGGGCCGGCGTGCGCGAGAGCCTGACCCCCAGGGCGATCAATGCCGCGCCGACCAACGCGACGCCCGCCAAGCGCAGCTCGATCGGAATCGTGATGTAGCTGCGCGAAGTACTTGAGCAGGAATCCCACGCCGAAGAACAGCACGACGACGCCGATTCGCGTGAGCGCGTTGCCGCCGGTGAACCACGCCCACAGCGGATTCGCGCACCGGTGCCTGGGCGCGCGGAGTCGTCCCCGGCGCCGCCGCCGTCGCAGCGACGGGAGTTGTCGTGGCGGGCGGCGGTTGCAAAGTGCCATCGCTGCCTTGCACCCAACCTTCCGGCAAATTGGCGCCGCGGCGGCCGGAGCCATGACCGGACATCGATTTGCGCGGGCCGCGCAGCGCATCGCAGCCACGCTCTCTGGAACCGGGGCGGGTTCCGGCACGGCGGGACGGCGACTCGACCGGTGCGGTAGCCTCCGGGTTGGCGCGACCGCGCCGATGTCGGCGAAGGATCCGCCCAGCCTGGCCTCGATACGGCGAGCCGCTCTTCCATGCTGGCGAGTCGCGCAACGATGGTGCGCGAGAGGGGTTCCGTGTCCTCGCCTGACGCAACAGGCAACGTGGGCGATCGCGCGTCGCGATGCCCGCAGGTTGCTGCGTGCCGCCTGGCGCGCGTCGCCTGCGCCTGGAGCGCATCAGCGAGCGCGACGATGAACCCGACGAAGGCGCCGGCGATGCCGCCCCGTAACCTAGCGCGAGCGCGCCGACGATGAAGCCGATGATGATGCCGAGAAACCACATGGTCGTCCTTCTGCGGATGGATGCGATCAGGAATGTGTTCGCGAAGGCGGCGCTCAGCGCGCGTCGCCGCGCAGCGCAAGCACCTGCGCATGCAGCGCCTCGGGCGTCGCCTGGGCGGGCGGCACCGGCGGCGCGACGACCAGCGCGATGCGCGAAAACATGCCGCGCCAGCGGCGCATCGCCCTGCCCTCGTACGAGCGGCTGAAGAAGCTTCCCCAGAGGCCGCGCAGCGCCATCGGCACGACCGGCACCGGCGTGTCCTTCACCATCCGCTCGATGCCCGGCCGGAACGGATGCATCTCGCCGTCTGTCGGTCAGCGAGCCCTCCGGGAAGATGCCGACGATCTCGCCGGCGCGCAGCGCCTTCGCCGCGTCCACGAACGCCGCCTCCTTGAGCGCCGGATCCTCCCTCGCCGACGCCACCGGAATCGCCTGCATCGTGCGGAACACCCAGTTGAGCAGCGGCACGCGGAAGATCCGGTGGTCCATGATGAAGCGGATGGGCCGGCGCACGCACGCGGCGATGACGATCGCATCGACGTAGCTCACGTGGTTGCACACGATGATGCAGCCGCCTTCCTCCGGCACGTTCTCCAGCCCTTCCTTCTGCACGCGGTAGATCGTGTGGATCAGCAGCCACGCGAGAAAGCGCATCAGGAATTCGGGCACCAGCTTGTAGATGTAGAACGCGACGACCGCGTTGAGGATGCCGGTGACCAGAAACAGACCGGGGATCGACACGCCGGCAGCCAGCAGCGCGATCGCGAGGCCCGCGGACGCGACCATGAACAGCGCGTTCAGGATGTTGTTGGCGGCGATGATCCGCGACCGGTGCGCTTGCTCCGAGCGCTCCTGGATCAGCGCGTACAGCGGCACGATGTAGAAGCCGCCGAACAGGCCGATCAGCATGAGGTCGGCCACGACGCGCCAGTGCGCGGGCTGCGCGAGGAACGCGCCGACGCCCGTCGAGCTCGGTCGCGTGCATCGATTGCGTCGCGAACCACAGGTCGACGGCGAAGACCGTGAGGCCGATCGAGCCGAACGGCACGAGGCCCGATCTCCACCTTGCGCCCCGAGAGGCGCTCGCACAGCAGCGAGCCGACGCCGATGCCGATCGAGAACAGCGCGAGCAGCAGCGTGACGACGTGCTCGTCGCCGCCCAGCATGTCCTTGGCGAAATTCGGAAACTGCGTCAGGAACGTCGCGCCGTAGAACCAGAACCACGAGATGCCGAGCATCGACAGCCAGACGACGCGGTTGCCGTAGCGCGAAGCGCAGGTTCTTCCACGTCTCGGTGACCGGATTCCAGTTGATCGCGAGGTCCGGCGCGCCGCGCCGGCGTCAGCGGGATCGCCGCGGCTGATCAGCCAGCCCGCGACCGCGACGGCGACCGCGGCGGAGCCCGCCAGCACGGGCCCGCTCGGCTGCACGGCCACCAGCACGCCGCCGGCGATCGTGCCGAGCAGGATCGCGACGAACGTTCCCATCTCGACCATGCCGTTGCCGCCGACCAGTTCCTCGGTCTTCAGGTCCTGCGGGAGGATCGCGTACTTGACCGGGCCGAACAGCGTCGAGTGCACGCCCATCAGCACCAGCGCGACGAACAGCAGCGTCAGGTTCGCGCCACCAGAAGCCCAGCAGTGCCGATCACCATGATCGCGATCTCGAAAGCTTGATGTATCGGATGAGCCGCGACTTCTCGTACTTGTCGGCGAGTTGCCCCGACGTGGCCGAAAGCAGCACGAACGGCGGATGAATATGCCCGCCGCGAGGTTCACGAGGGTGTTGGCGTCGATCGTCGCGTGCGCGCGGCGTGGTAGGCGACGAAGATGATCAGCGCGTTCTTGTAGATGTTGTCGTTGCCCGCGCCCAGCGCCTGCGTCCAGAAGAATGGCGCGAAGCGGCGTTGTCGAGGAGGTCGAACTGGTTGGGGTGGTGGGGCATGGGGACGGTTCCGGTTATGCGGTCGGAAGGAAGAACGGCACGGGTTTCGAATACCGTTGCGGGAAGACCGCGCACCGTTGTGTCGGAGGCTGCGCTTCAACACGATATCAAACAGAAGCGCATTGTGTTCGCGGATCTTCTTCAGCGGCGCGACAGCTTCGGAATCGAGCAGCTCGCGCGCCGACCAGCGCCGCAGCGAAACCAGCGGAAGAACGCCGGGCAGCGGGTAGTCGGACCCGTTCAGCAATCGCGGATGCCAATCCTGCCGGTCAAGCAACTTCGCGACCACTTCCATCCGATTGTTTTGGGTAATGGCGGAGATGTCGGCGTAGAGGTTACCGGCGTAGGCCGCAGTGTCCATGAGCCGCGTGAACAGGTCGAAATTCGGCACGGGCGGCCCGCCCGCGCCGCGGTCGAGGTCCCGGCCAATCCCAAGCGATGCGCAGTGCGCCACGACCACGCGCACGCCGGCATCGAGTGCGCGACGCAGCAGCAGCGGATTGCCGAGTCCCTCTGCGTGCCCGTGTACGGCGCGCTCGTCGCCGGCATGCGTGATCAGCGGAAATCGGCGCTCAGCCAGCTTGCGATAGAAGCGGTCGCAGCGCGGCGACGCCGGATCGATGTTTTGCGCCGACGGCAGCCACTTGATCGCCCGCGCGTCGGCGCTCGCGGCAGCGTCGATGCGGTCGAGCGCATCGGGAGCGTACGGATGGATGGACGCCGCCCACTCGAAGCGCCCAGGAAAGCGCGCAGGGAGTCCCGCGGCATAGGCATCGGCCACGTAGAACGTCGAGCGCTCCTCCATGGGCCGGCCCGCGTCATCACGCGCCCAGTCGAATGCGAACAACAGGACGTGTACGCCGGCGGGCATCGCGTCACATTGATTGCGCAGCCGGTCCACCACGCTGGCATCGACTCTGCCCGGCGAATCGTGGACGCAGCCCGCATTGAGGTAGAAGAGCTTCTGCAGATATTGTTGCGGCTTCCAGATCCGTTCCAGCGCCGGGTTGAACCACAGGCCGCCGCCGGAATCGCCGTTCCCGAACACGTGGCAATGGACGTCCCAGATGTTTTCGGCCTCGAGGCCGTGCCACGCCGAGCGCACGAGCTCACTTTGCGCCAGCGACGTCGGGAGCTCCGCGCGGCAGGCGTTGAAGAAGCCATCGCGGAAGTCGAAGTCGCAGCCGGCAAGCGCGCCGGCTGCGGCGGCTCCAGCCACGCCAAGGAAGCGGCGCCGATTCAAGCACGCTCCTTCCGGTCATGCACGTCGCGAAAGCCAGCAAAGACGGCCAGGGTCCACGCAATCATTGCGGCCTCCCGCTCATTGCTGCTTGAGGAAATCGAGCACGTCCGTCAGCGCGACACGGACCGCGTCGGGATCGGGGTGGTACCAGACTTCCTTGCCGATCTTTTCGCTGTGCAGGACGCCTGCCTCGCGCAGCACTTTCAGATGGTGCGCGACGGCGGAGCGCGAAAGCGTGGAGGCCGCCACGATCTGCCCTACGTTGAGCCGTTCGCCAGGCTCGAACATGAGGACGATGCGCTGGCGGTGCGGGTCGCCCAGCGCAACGAACATTCGCGCTGTGCGGCGCCAGGCTCGGGGAATGGCTCGGGCGTAGCTCGGTCGCATGCGAAATCTCCTGCGCCAATAATATGACTACTAGACTAGTTATATAGTCTTTAATTCTAGATGCTGGCGCGTGCTTGTCAAGTAGCCGTTCGTCGGATTGACTCGCAGTCGACCGGCGGATTCTCGTTCCGTTTACATCCGCCGCGACCTCCCGCAAGGCTCCGTTACAATGAGCGGCAGACGCCGATCTCACGTCGAATCGAGCCGGTCACGACAAGCGCCAAAATGCAGCCCTACCTCGAATTCATGCGCCACGTGCGCGAGCATGGCCATCGCAAGGACGACCGCACCGGAACCGGCACGTTGTCGGTCTTCGGCTATCAGATGCGCTTCGATCTGGCGCGGGGCTTTCCGCTCCTGACGACGAAGAAAGTCCATACCAAGTCGATCATCCACGAACTGCTGTGGTTCCTGGCCGGCGACACCAACATCGCGTATCTCAAGGCGAATGGCGTGTCGATCTGGGACGAATGGGCCGATGCCAACGGCGACCTGGGTCCCGTCTACGGCTATCAGTGGCGCTCTTGGCCCACGCCTTCCGGTGGACACATCGACCAGATCGCGAACGTGCTGGCGGAGATTCGCCGCAATCCGGATTCGCGGCGTTTGATCGTGTCGGCATGGAATGTCGCGGAGATTCCGCGGATGAAACTTCCGCCGTGCCACCTGCTGTTCCAGTTCTATGTCGCCGGCGGCCGGCTTTCGTGCCAGATGTATCAGCGCAGCGCGGACATCTTCCTCGGCGTTCCCTTCAACATCGCCTCATACGCGTTGCTGACGCACATGATCGCGCAGCAATCCGATCTGGCCGTGGGGGACTTCATCTGGACCGGCGGTGACTGCCACCTTTATCTCAACCATCTGGAGCAGGTCGACACGCAACTCGCGCGCTCGCCATTTGCGCCACCGCGGCTCGTCATCCGGCGCAAGCCGCCTTCGCTCTTCGACTATGCCTACGACGATTTCGAGATCGTGGACTATCAATGCCACGCCGCGTTGAGGGCGCCGGTCGCCGTGTGAATTGGCGTCAGGCCCATGCGCCGGCCGCGAACGGGCAAAAAGAAGCCCGCCGGGAGGAGGTTAGCGGGCAAGGGGGATTCCAGGTAACCGGAGCCACAAAGTAAGCGGGCGCTCCGTTCACGAACCAATTCAGTATCTACAATGTTCTAGAGATGAGCCTCCGGCGTAGGGAATTCAAACCACGCTGCGTGCCGCAGTCACGCGTTCCGCCAACTCGACCAGCGCTGCCTGCTGTGCCGTATCCGGGTTGTTCGGATCCGAATTGGCAACGTCCGCATCGCCCGCCTGGCCGGTCAGCCAGTACTGTGCGAATTCGGGTGCGAACGTATCCATGGCGGGTCGCGATCGTCGGTTAGGTTAAGCGTCCTTGTCGTTTCTCTATAAGCAATGGACGTGCCAAAACAACGCAGCCCGCAGTGCCAATGCCGCAAGTCACCGAATTGCTGGGAATAATGGCTTGCGCGGCACGTGCTTTGCAGACATTGCGCCGCAGTAATTCAGTCCGGACTGTCGCGGTAAACAGACACGTTGAATGACAATGGCATTAATGCTCTGATCTAATTGGGAAAATCATGTCGCCAGATGGCGACAGTGTTGCTATCTTGTGCCCGTGCGCAATCAGGCCTTGGCTTCCTTGAACATCGACGGCTCGAGCCTGTGGCGCTGCAGCAGCTTGTAGAACTCGGTCCGGTTCCGTTTGGCAAGCTGAGCCGCCTGCGTCACGTTGCCGCCGGTAATCTTGAGCAGCCTGACCAGATAGTCGCGTTCGAAGGTCTTGCGCGCCTCCTCGAAGGGCACCAAGGCGGCGGCATCCTCCTTTAGCGCGTTCTGAACGAGCGTGGCGGGAATCATCGACGTCGTGGCCAGCGCCAGCGCCTGCTCCAGCAGGTTCAGCAGCTGGCGCACATTGCCGGGCCAGGGCGCCGCGACGAGCAGCGCCATCGCTTCCGGGGCAAGGGTCGGGATCGGCTTGTGATAACGCTCCGCCAGCCTGCGCAGGAAATACGTCGCGAGCAAGGGGATGTCTTCCCGCCGCTCCGACAGCGGGGGCAGGCGCAACGACACGACGTTGAGGCGGTAGTAGAGATCCTCGCGAAACTGGCCGGATGCCTTTTGCTCGTCCAGGTCCCGGTGGGTGGCCGAGATCATGCGCACGTCGACCGGGATGGCCTGGGTCGACCCGACCGGCCTCACCTCCGCCTCCTGCAGCACCCGCAACAGTTTGACCTGCAGCGGCAGCGGCATGTCCCCAATTTCGTCCAGGAATAGTGTTCCGCCGTCGGCAGCCTGGAACAGGCCCTTGTGCGCCTGGACGGCACCGGTGAATGCGCCGCGCGCATGGCCGAAGAGTTCAGATTCGAGGAGGTCGCCCGGAATCGCGCCGCAATTGACCGCGACGAACGGGCGGTCCTGGCGCCGGCTCGCCCGATGGATGGCGCGGGCGAGCAGCTCCTTGCCGGTGCCCGAGTCGCCGTAGATGAGGACGCTGGCGTCGGAATCGGCGACAAGCTTGGCCTGGCGCAACAAGTCTTCCATGCCGGGACTGCGAGTGATGATCTCGCTGCGCCACTCGCCCGTTGCCGCATTGCCCGGTCCCGCATCGTCGCCGGAAAGCTTGAGCGCGGACGCGACCAGCTGGAGCAATTCCTGGCTGTCGAACGGCTTGGTGAGAAAGCCGAATACGCCCCGCTGCGTGGCGGCGACCGCGTCAGGGATCGTGCCGTGCGCGGTCAGGATCAGCACCGGCAGCGCCGGATGCTGGCGATGGATGGCGTCGAAGAGTTGCAGCCCGTCGATGCCGGGCATCCGCAAGTCTGTGACGACTGCCAACGGACGCTGCACGGCGATCGCGGCGAGCGCGGTTTCGCCGCTTTCCGCCGTGCGGATCCGGTAACCCGCGGACGTGAGGCGCAGGCTGATCAGCTTGAGCAGGTCAGGGTCGTCGTCGACCAAAAGGATGTCACCGGAGCTCATCGAGGCCTCTACCCGCCACCGCCACCGCCGCCACCGCCACCGCCGCCCCCACCACCGCCTCCGCCCCCTCCTCCGCCACCACCGCCGCCGCGCGAACGGTCCCGCAACAAGCTGCGCTCCATTTGCCGCAGCGCCTCGAGTTTCTGCACGGCCGCTTCGGCACGTTGCTGTTCGTCACGGACCGCGCGCAGCCGCTCGGAGATCTGCGCCTGCAAAACGAACGCAAGCTGCTTGATGGAGGGCGATCCGGGATTGCCTTTGGCGACATTATCGAGAAGCTGCAACGCACGCTGATCGTCCTGGGGACTCGTGCGCGCCAGCGTATAGAGGACGGCGAGCCGCACGCGATTGGCGTCGGTCCGCTGCCTCGACAAGGCTTGCGTCGCGGCGGCGAGTTCGCGTCGCTGCTCTTCGGGCGAAAAGCTGCCATACCGCTGCAGGTCCCCAAGCAACGCGATCAGCTGCTGATCGTCGGAGTTGGGCTCCGCCGCCGGCGGAGGCAGCGGGGTTGCGGGCGCCGGTGCGGCCAAGGCGACAGTGTCGGGCGCGGGCGCGGGTGTCGGCGCGGCGGGGTTGGACGGCGCCGGCGGCTCCACCAGTTCGATCGGCGGATACTCGATCAGCAGCGTAGGCGCCGGCACCGCTTCCGGTTCGAGTTCTTCCAGAGGCGTCAACTTGACCGCGGGCGGCGAAGTGGTCGCGCAGCCGGCAAGGAAGGAGGCGAGCGCCAACGCGAGCGCGCTGCGCAACCCGGCCCTCATTTGTGCCCTCCGATGGTGACCGGGGACGAGGGGACCTGCTTCGGCGTGGATTCGCCCATCCCGGCCGCCAGCGGAAGCGATAACCGAAAGCACGTGCCGCGCTGCTTGTCGGCGCGATCGAGGACCTCGATGCGGCCGCCATGCGCGAGCGCATATTCGCGGGCGATCGCAAGACCTAATCCGGAGCCCTTGACCTTGCCGTCCGCCGGCGCCTTGCCGGTGTAGAACGACTCGAATATGCGTTCGCGATCCGCGGCAGCGACGCCGGGTCCCTGGTCGATGACGTCAAGCACCGCGAACCCGGAATGCGTACCCAGGTTGATCTGAATGACGCCCGCGCGCGGCGAATACTTGATCGCGTTCGACAGCAGGTTGTCGATTACCGTGCGGATTTTTTCCGTGTCGCCGACGATGATCACCGGCTTCACGTTCACGTCGACGGTGATGATCCGCGCGAGCGCGGCGAGCATCTGCTCCCTGACCACGCGGCGTACCACATCCGGCATCGCCACCGGACCCAGCGTGGCCTGCTCCATGCCCCCGGTCTGGTGATACTTGAGCAAGTCCTCGATCAGGCGCTGCAGCGACAACGTATTCTCGCGCACGATGCGCACGATCTCCTGCTGTTCCGGCGCCAGGCGCCCGCCGACGTTGTCGCGCAGGAGTTCGGCGCCCTCGCGCACGGCGGTGAGCGGTGTCTTGAGTTCATGCGACACGTGGCGTAGGAAACGGTTCTGCTGTTCCTCGAGCTCGTGCAGGCGGGTGCGCAGCCATTCGAGGCGCTGCCCGACGTAGCGCAGGTCCTGCGGCCCGTTCACTTCGATCGCATGGGTGAAGTCGGCCGTGCCCATCTGCCGGATGGCCTGGTCGAGCTGGCGGATGGGGCGCGCGATCAGCACGGCGAAGAAGATCGCGAGCGCGAGCGCGATGGCGACAGTGGCCAAGGCCAGGTAGATCCACTTTTCCCGGCCCTGCGCCGCGGTCTCCTGGAGCTGCTCGATCGCCCGCTGCGTCAACTGGTTCGTCGCAGTGAGCATGCCCTGTGCGCTTTCCACGAGCTGCGAGTAGCCGTCGGTCAGGTTGCGAATCGTGTCAGGCGAGCGCGCAGGCCGAACCAGCAGGTCGCGCAAGCGCGATTCGCTGTCGTCCAGTTTCGTGAGCGCAGCCAATTGCCCCGCTTCGAGCGGGAGTTGTGCAAGCTGGCTGGTGGTGCCGCGAAAGTCCTGCCGGACTCGCGCGTAATCCTCCAGCAGCGCCGGATCCTCGAGGATCATCTGCTGCCGCGCAAGCCGCTCGAGCGTTGTCGCCTGCTCGAACAAGAGACGGCTGGAGCGCCCGGCTTGCGCCGCCTGCAGCACCTCCTGCCGGCTTTGCGATGCGAGGCGGTCGAGCGAATAGATGAGTTCACCCAACGCATAGAGGAGCGGCAGGCTGACGAGCAGAAAGCCCAGAAGAATGAACTTGAGGAAGGAGCGCGGGTAGTACACGCGAAATGGGCGACCGTTATAATTCGCCGCATTATGACATCGCCACCGGGTGGGGACGTCGCCGCACTCGCGATAATCGCCGCCGTGGCCAGGAACGGCGTCATTGGTTCGGGAAACGCCCTTCCCTGGCGCCTGCCCGCCGACATGCAGCACTTCCGCGCCTTGACCACCGGACACGCAGTGATCATGGGACGCAAGACGTGGGAATCGATCGGACGCGCGCTGGCGGGAAGGCAGAATATCGTCGTCACCCGGCAGCGCGACTACCGCGCGGAAGGGGCGATTGTCGCGTCCTCGCTGGACGCGGCGCTGCGCGCAGTCACGTTGCCGGCGCCGGCGTTTTGTATCGGCGGCCGCGAACTCTATGCGCTCGCGCTGCCCCGCACGGCCACGCTTCACATCACGCGGATCGACCGGGATTTCGCAGGCGACACGCTCTTTCCCGACTACGACCCGTCCGTGTGGCGCGAGAGCGCGCGCGACGAGCATCGCGCGCCGGAAGGATTCAGCTACGCATTCGTAACCTACGAGCGCCAGTCAACCCATCGCTCGCGACCCGTTCATCCTGAAGGAGTGACAATGTCCGAAGGCATTTCACGTGCACGGACCGCACGACCACGAAGTCGAGCACCAGGCGCACTCGGGTGATCCTTTCGCGGCGCGCATTGCCGTCATGACGGCGATTCTTGCCACAGTGGGCGCGCTGATCGGCTACCAGGGCGGGGCAACGCAAAACGCCGCGCTGCTGTTCAAGAACGAGGCGGCGATCAAGAAGACCGAAGCCTCGGATCAGTGGAACTACTATCAAGCGAAGAGCAACAAGCAGAATCTCGCAGAGCTGGGCGCGACGCTCACGACCGGCAAGACGTCCGACGACTACCGGCAGGAAGTCGAGCGCTACAAGAAGGAAAAGGAAAAGATCATGGACGACGCCAAGGCGCTGGAGAAGGCCAGCCTGGCTGCCGACGCCAGCAGCGAAGCGTCGATGCACGAGCACCACCGCTGGGCGCAATCGATGACGCTGATCCAGATCGCCATCGCGCTGGCAGCGATCACGCTGCTCACGCGCCAGAAGTGGCTGCAGTGGATGGCCTACGGCGCTGGGCTCGGCAGCCTCGTCGTGGCCGCCTTGGCCTTTGCGCACATCTAAATGCCCGGTACAGCAGCGCACTACCAGATGCCGATGTGAACGCCGTGCCCGCGATGGCCATCGGTGCGCGCCTCGACCTGCGCGTCGTCGATCGTGCTCCGGGATTTAAGGTCCGCCAGCCAGTCGAAAAGACGCGCGTGCATTTCGACGCGGACTCGCTCGTGGCCGCGTGCGGAGCCCAAGTCGTTTAGTTCCAGCGGGTCGCGCGCGAGGTCGAACAACTGCGGGTGAAAGCCGTTCCAGTGGACGTATTTCCATTCGCGAGTCCGCGCCATGAACGCGCGGCACGCCCCCACGTCCCGCCCCAGCACGCGCCGCGCGCGGCGAAAGCTGTAGTCGAGCTCGCAGAACGCGCAATCGCGCCATCCAGCCGGCGCGTCGCCACGAGTCAGCGGCAGCAGCGAACGGCCCTCGATCCGATGCGCGGCGCCGGGGATGCCCAGCGCGGCAAGAATCGTCGGCACGACATCGACAGCCTCGATTACGCGCGCGTCCGCGCGGCCGCGCGTCGCATCGGCCCGAGGGTCGGGGTCGGCGACGATGAACGGCACGCGCACCACTTCGTCGTGGAACAGCTCCTTTTCGCCCAGGCCGCGGTCGCCCAGGAATTCGCCATGGTCGGACGTGAACAGGACCAGCGTATCGCGCAAGCGGCCGGACACCGCCAGCGCGTCGAGCACGCGGCCGACGTGGTGGTCGATCTGGGCCACGAGACCCATGTACGCGGGCCGGACATGACGCGCGACTTCCGCGCGCGCAAAGCTCAAGCACTCGTCGTGCTCGCGGTAGGCGCGCATAACCGGATGCTCGTCCGGCGTGCCGTCCTGCGGCCCGTGCACGATCGGTCCCGTATCGGCCGCGCGAAACATCTGGTGGTAGGGCGCCGGCGCCATGTAGGGCCAATGCGGCTTCACGTACGAGAGATGCAGGACCCACGGCCTCTCACCCTGAGTGCGCATCCAAGCGAGTGCCAGGTCGGTGATGTAGGCGGTTTCCGAATGTTTCTCGGCCACGCGCGCAGGAAGGTGGACATTGCGCATCTGCCACCCCGAAACGACGCGGCCTTCGTCTTCGGCGGCGATGACAAAGTCGCTCCACGGATCGGCGCTTTGGTAACCGCGCGCGCGCAGGAAGTCCGCATAACCGGATTCGTACCCGGGCGGCGTATGGCCGTCGTAGCGGTCGACTTCGTCGAATCCGCCGGCGCGAAGCAGTGCGCCGCGCTCGGATTCGACCTCGATGCCGAAGCGCGCGAGCCCTTCGTCGTCCGGCAGCACGTGGGTCTTTCCGGCAAGCGTTGCGACGCGGCCGGCCGCGCCCAGATAGTCGCCCAGCGTGAGTTCGGCGACAGACAACGGCACGCGGTTCCACGTGGCGCCGTGCGAACTCATGTAGCGTCCGGTGTAGAAGGACATGCGCGACGGACCGCACACGCCCGACTGGACGATGGCATTGTCGAAACGCACACCGCTCGCGGCGAGCCGGTCCAGGTTGGGCGTGGGAACGCGGCCCCCGTAGCACGACAAGTGGTCGCGCCTTAGCTGGTCGCACATCACGAACAGGACGTTGCGGACGGTGCTCATCGGGGAACGGGCGGACGACGACTTGACTGCGGACGGGCGATCCCGCGCGCGAAGGGTTGTCGGTCCCCGTGAGATAATGCCGTCTTTGCAGTACGCGGGCAATGCGACGTATTTCGCGTCCGCGTCCATGCCTGCGCCCGGATGGCGAAATAGGTAGACGCAAGGGACTCAAAATCCCTCGGCCGCAAGGCCATGTCGGTTCGATTCCGACTCCGGGCACCACTTGATGCGCGGACATACGATCTTTCACGCGCAGGAGCGGGAAATTCGCGCCATGTCCGCCTACACGCTCGCCGACTTCGCGTTCGACCTGCCGGCCGACCTGATCGCGCAAGCGCCGTCGCCGAAACGCACGGGCAGCCGATTACTGCACGTCGACGGCGCGCGGCTGTCCGATTTCATGTTTGCCGACTTGCCGAAGCACCTGCGTCCCGGAGACCTCATGGTGTTCAACGACACGCGTGTGATCAAGGCGCGCGTGCACGCGCGCAAATCCACCGGCGGCAAGGTCGAAATGCTGGTGGAGCGGATCGTAGGGAACGAAGCGTGGGTGCAATTGCGCGCGAGCCATCCGCCCATTACCGGAACCGCGCTGCAATTGGCGGGCGCCGCAAGCGCGATTGTCGTTGCGCGCGACGAGCGGTTTTTCCGCTTGCGCTTCGAAGGCACCGGGCCGATCGATCAATGGCTCGAGCAACACGGCGACGTGCCGCTGCCGCCTTACATCACACGCCTGCCGGGGAACGACGACACGGCGCGCTACCAGACGGTCTATGCGCGCGAACCGGGCGCCGTTGCCGCGCCCACCGCCGGCTTGCATTTCGACGATGCGATGCTGGCCGAGTTCGCCGCGCGCGAGGTCGAGCACGCGTTCATCACGCTGCATGTCGGCGCAGGCACTTTCCAGCCGGTGCAAACCGAGGACTTGGCACAGCACCGGATGCACAGCGAGTGGTATCGCGTTCCCCAGGAGACGGCCGACGCCATCGCGGCGACCCGGGCTCGAGGCGGCCGCGTTCTTGCAGTCGGCACCACCAGCCTGCGTGCGCTGGAGTCGGCGGCCACGACCGGTGGCGTGAATGCCGGTTCGGCAGAGACCGCGCTTTTTGTGACGCCGGGGTTTCGCTTCCGCGTCGTCGACCGGCTGCTGACGAATTTCCACCTTCCGAAATCGACGCTGCTGATGCTCGTGTCGGCGTTCGCCGGCTATGACAACATTCGCGCGGCGTACGCCCACGCCATCGCGGCCAGGTACCGTTTTTTCAGTTACGGCGATGCGATGCTGCTTGAGCGCGCGCCCGTTTCCGGATCCGACTGACGCCAAAGCCCGACAACCGTCATCCACAAGCGTCGCCAGTTGGCGACAATCGCGCTCAAGTCTGCTGCTAGTGCAACACAACCGACGGATGGAAGCGCCGCGAAGCCCAGTTTGCCTTGGCAAATTCGAGGCAACGCGCTACTCTCGCGCCAACTGAATTCGTAGCGGAAAACGGCCCGACTTTCATTCCGGGACCCGGAATCCGCGATTCCATGAAGACTGCCTGTTCCCGTCTCGCCGCGGTATGCGCCATATTCGCCCTGTTTGCGGTGGCGATGGCCGCAACGTGCGCACAGGCAGCCCGCGTTGGCGTCCTGTCCAACAACTACGCGGCCGCCACTGCGGCGGATTTCGCCACCAATATTCCCGGCCATACGTTCACCGGTGTCGACACGTCGACGGTCGCGCCGACGTTGGCCTCGCTGCTCGCCGCCTACGACGTGCTGCTGGTGTTCGAGGATGGTGCCTTCCCCAATTCGGCGGCGGTCGGCAACGTCGCTGCGGCGTTTGCCAACGCCGGCCGGGTGGTTGTCCTGGGGACCTTTTATGACCAGGATCGCAGCGACGTCAACAACCCGGCACTGGCGAGCCAGGCTCACGGATGGGGCGCGCTGGAACTGATCGACCCCGACACGACCGACGGGATCGGTGTCCGCACCGACGCGACCGGCTTCCCCAACCTTCCCCGCGTCCTGGATGCGGCCAGCATCGTGTCGCACCCGTTGACCGTTGGCGTCACCGCACTGGCCGCGACGTCGGGATTTGCCGGGGGCAACCAGGCCAAGGCCGGTACGGTAGTCGTCGCGACCTGGTCCGAGTTGAACGCGCGCGGGCTGCCGGACCCCGCCATTGCCTACCGCAAGACCGGCGCCGCATGCGTCATCCAGATCGGCATCGCGCCGGATTACGCGGTCGGCATCGGCGTCGGCTACGGCAACTTCACCGGCAATTTCTACGTTGTCTGGAAAAACGCGTTCGACTATGCGGGAACTGCGTGCGAGTTGCAACCGGCGGAAGTGGGGGCCGGAATCAACACCATTCCTTCGCTCTCGGATGGCGGCCTCGTACTGACGGTGCTGCTGGTTGCCGCGATCGCGTTTTCGCGGCGGACCCGCTTCGCGCGCAACCGCTAGTTCATTGCCGCCGCCCGCGGGTAGCGGGCCTCGGCTTCCCTCAGTTTCCCTTCAGTCGCTTTCCCACAATGCGCTTCTCCGTCCTCGCCACGTCGGGTTCCGCCCGCCGCGGCCGGCTGGAACTCGCGCACGGGATCGTCGAGACTCCGGTGTTCATGCCGGTCGGCACTTATGGCACGGTGAAGGCGATGGCGCCGCGCGAACTCGTCGAACTCGGCGCGCAGATCGTGCTGGGCAACACGTTCCACCTTTGGTTGCGTCCCGGCATGGACGTCATCGCGGCGCACGCCGGCCTGCACCGTTTCATGGGCTGGGACCGCCCGCTCCTGACCGACTCCGGCGGCTTCCAGGTATGGAGCCTGGGGCCGCTGCGCAAGGTGGCCGAGGAGGGTGTTGCCTTCGCCTCGCCCGTGAATGGGGACCCTCTGTTCCTGACGCCCGAACTGTCGATGCAGATCCAGCGCACGCTCGATGCGGACATCGTGATGGTGTTCGATGAATGCACCGCCTATCCGTCCGCCCGCGACGAGACCGCGGATTCGATGCGGTTGTCGCTGCGCTGGGCGCGGCGTTCGCGCGACGAGTTCGCCGCATCCGGCAATCCCAACGCGCTGTTCGGCATCGTCCAGGGCGGCATGTACGAGGACCTGCGCGAAGAGTCGCTGGGGAGCCTCGTGGACGTCGGGTTCGACGGCTACGCGATCGGCGGCTTGTCGGTCGGCGAGCCGAAGGAAGAGATGCTGCGCATCCAGGCACACGTTGCGCCGCGCCTCCCCGCCGACCGGCCTCGCTACCTGATGGGCGTCGGCACGCCCGAGGACTTGGTCGCCGCCGTGGCGGCGGGCATCGACATGTTCGACTGCGTGATGCCGACGCGCAATGCCCGCAACGGCTGGCTGTTCACGCGTTTCGGCGACATCAAGATCCGCAACGCCCGCTACAAGACGGACACGCAGCCGCTGGATGCGACATGCGCTTGCCACGCGTGCCGCAATTTCAGCCGCGGCTACCTGCATCACCTGAACCGGGTCAGTGAAATCCTGGGCGCCCGGCTGGCCACCATCCACAACCTGTTCTACTACCACCTGCTGATGGCGGAATTGCGCGAGGCCATCGCAGCCGACGCCCTTCCGGCGTACGTGGAGCGGTTCAAGGCGGAGCGGCGCTGCATGGTAGAATCATGAGTTTTCCGCAAGCCTCTAAATCTCGCGGTGGCGGACACTTAAAACGCGCCTTAGCGGCGCCGCCCGCGGAAGCAAAACGAGGCACGATGCCACAGGAGGATTTTCCGTGTTGATCACCGATGCATATGCGCAGTCCCCCGGCGGCTTGGGGGGTGGCGACCTGATGACGTTCCTTCCCATGATCGCCATCTTCGTCGTGTTCTATTTTCTCCTGATCCGGCCGCAGCAGAAGCGCGCCAAGGAGACGCGCGCGATGCTCGAAGCGCTGCAAAAAGGCGACGAAGTCGTCACCGCCGGTGGACTGGTGGGCAAGATTTCCAAGCTGTCCGACCAGTACGCGTCGGTGGAAATCGCCCCCAACGTCGAAATCAACGTACAGCGCGTGGCAATCGCGCAGTTGCTGCCGAAGGGCACGATCAAGGCGCTGTGAGCCGATCCCGCGCGCCCCGTTTCTCTCGCGCCTATTTCTTTCAGTTAATGATTACCACCTGATACCGGCCGTTCGCCATGAATCGCTATTCGCTCTGGAAATATATCGTCATCGGCGTCGCGCTGGTCGTCGGCGTCCTCTACACGCTTCCCAACTTCTTCGCCGAAGTGCCCGCCGTGCAGGTCAGCTCGCCAAAGGTGAAGGCCGACACGGTGTTGCTGGGAGCGGTGGAGGACGCGTTGAAAGGCGCCAATATCCCGTATCGCGGGGCCGCCCTCGACGCCACGGGAATCAAGGTCCGCCTCGCGGACACGGACACCCAATTGAAGGCGAAGGACGCGATCCAGGCGAAAATCGGCGACAACTACATCGTCGCGCTGAACCTTCTTTCTTCTTCGCCGCAGTGGCTGACGTCAATCGGCGCGCTACCGATGTACCTTGGACTCGACCTCCGTGGCGGCGTGCATTTCCTGCTGCAGGTCGATATGAAGGCGGCGCTCGACAAGGCGGGCGATCGCTACACGACCGACATCCGCTCCCTGCTGCGCAACGAAAAAATCCAGTACGGCGGCATTGCGCGCGACGGCGGCAACGTGGTCATGCGCTTCAAGGACGATGCGGAGCGGAACAAGGCGCGCGCCGTCATCGAAAAAAATTACCCCGACCTCGCGTTGCGCGACATGGATGGCGGAGGCACCGGCGAACTGCGGCTCGTCGCTGGATTGAAGCCCGAGGCGCAAAAGCGCATCCAGGAGGGCGCCGTCCAGCAGAACATCCAGATCCTGCGCAATCGCGTCAACGAACTGGGCGTGGCCGAACCGATCATCCAGCAACAAGGCTCCGATCGCGTCGTCGTGCAGCTTCCCGGCGTGCAGGACACGGCACGCGCGAAGGACATCCTGGGCCGCACCGCATCGCTCGAAATCCGGATGGTCAACGAGGATCCGGGCGCGCTGGAAGCCGCCCGGGCCGGCAGCGTCCCCTTCGGCAGCGACCTCTTCGTCGAGCGCGGCGGCCAGCAGGTCCTGGTCAAGCGGCAAGTGGTCCTCACCGGCGATCGCATCAACGATGCCCAATCGGGCTTCGACCAGCGCAACAACGAGCCCGCCGTGCATGTGAACCTGGACGGCAGCGGCGCGCGCATCTTCAAGGAGATAACGCGCGACAACGTCGGCAAGCGAATGGCGATCGTGCTGGTCGAGAAAGGCAAGGCCGAGGTCATCACCGCGCCGGTTATCCGCGAGGAAATCGGCGGCGGCCGCGTCCAGATCAGTGGCCGCATGACTACGCGTGAAGCCAATGACGTCGCGCTGCTGATGCGCGCCGGCGCGCTTGCGGCGCCGCTGGAAATCGTCGAGGAACGCACGGTCGGTCCGTCGCTTGGCCAGGAGAACATCGACAAGGGATTCAACTCGGTGAAGTACGGCTTCATCGTCCTGGCCATTTTCATGTGCGTCTATTACGCGCTGATGGGCCTCATCTCGACGATCGCCTTGTCGTTCAACCTGCTGCTGCTCGTCGCCATACTGTCGATGCTGCAAGCAACGCTGACGCTGCCGGGTATCGCGGCAATTGCCCTCGCGCTGGGGATGGCGATCGACTCCAACGTGCTGATCAACGAGCGCATACGCGAAGAGCTTCGCTGGGGCGCCACGCCGCACGCGGCGCTGCAAGCCGGCTACGAACGCGCGTGGGGCACGATCCTGGACTCCAACGTGACGACGCTGATCGCCGGCATCGCGCTGCTGATCTTCGGCAGCGGGCCCGTCCGCGGCTTCGCGGTGGTCCACTGCCTGGGCATCCTGACGTCGATGTTCTCGGCCGTGTTCGTGTCGCGCGGCATCGTCGCGCTGATCTATGGCAGCCGCAAGAAGCTGGACAAGATTTCGATTGGCCAGGTGTGGAAGCCCGACCTCGCGGCCGCGCAGAACATGTGATTCGATGTAATGACAGGTAAGGAAGGCGCCTCACGGCAAGAGCAATGAGAGTTCGATAAGGATTCAACAATGGAATTTTTCAGAATCACCCGCGACATACCGTTCATGCGGTACGCGCTCACGTTCAACGTGATCTCGCTGGTGACGTTTCTCCTCGCCGTATTCTTCCTGGCGACCAAGGGCCTCAATCTTGGCGTGGACTTCCGCGGTGGCACGGTAATCGAAGTCACCTACGGCCACGCGGTGGACTTCCCGCGCGTGCGCGCGGCACTCGACAAGCTCAACCTGGGCGAGTATTCGGCGCAAAGCTTCGGCCGCTCCGACACCGCACTCATCAGGCTGCCGCTGAAGGAAGGCGTGTCGAGCGCGCAGCTGTCGGATCGGGTGATGGGAGAGCTGCGCGCCGACGACCCCGCGGCGACGCAGCAGCGCGTCGAATTCGTCGGGCCGCAGGTCGGCCGCGAGCTGTACGAAAACGGTGCCCTGGCGCTCCTGCTCGTGTCGCTCGGCATCGTCGCGTACTTAGCGCTGCGCTTCGAGTGGCGCTTCGCGATCGCGGCGATCATCGCCAACCTGCACGACGTCATCATCATCCTGGGATTCTTCGCGCTATTCCAGTGGGAGTTCTCGCTGCCGGTGCTGGCGGCGGTGCTTGCGGTGCTAGGCTACTCGGTCAACGAATCGGTCGTGATCGCCGACCGGATCCGCGAGAATTTCCGCAAGATGCGTAAGGCCACGGTCACGCACGTGATCGACAACGCGATCACCCGCACGATCTCGCGCACCATCATCACCCACGGCAGCACGCTGATGATGGTGCTGTCGATCCTGTTCTTCGGCGGCGAGACGCTGCACTACTTCGCGCTGGCGCTGACGATCGGCATCTGCTTCGGCATTTACTCGTCGGTGCTGGTGATGGCGCCGCTGGTGATGTGGATGGGCGTCTCCCGGGAAGACCTGGTCAGGCCGGAAAAGAAGGCGGGGGCGAGCGGGGACAAGATCCTGCCGTGACGGATCAGCGGCAAGCGAAGCTTCGTTCCCTGACCCCACATGCTGACCACGCTTTTCTACTCGCTGTTCGCGCTCGACCAGTCGCTGGTGGAGATGGCCGGCCAATACGGGCCGTGGCTCTATGGGGTCCTCTTCCTGGTGATATTCGCCGAGACCGGGTTGGTCGTATTCCCGTTTCTGCCGGGGGACTCGATCCTGTTCATTTCCGGGACCGTGGTCGCGACCGCCAACCTCAACGTACACGTACTGGTCGGGGTGCTGATTGCCGCGGCCATATTGGGCGATTCCCTGAACTACGCCATCGGTCATTACATCGGCCCGCGGATTTACGACAAGCCCGATTCGCGCTGGTTCAAACAGGCCCATCTGCAGCGGACGCAGGCGTTCTACGACAAGTACGGCGGCATCACGATCATCATCGGACGCTTTGTCCCGATCATCCGCACGTTCGCGCCCTTTTTGGCCGGCGTGGCGGGCATGACCTATCGCAGGTTCCTCTCGTACAACGTGGTCGGCGGCGTGCTGTGGATCAGCCTCCTCGTTTACGCGGGATTCCTGTTCGGCAACATTCCATGGGTCAAACACAACCTGTCGCTCATTGTCATCGGGATCGTCGTCGTTTCGCTGATCCCCGCCATTTCGACCTTTGTGCGCGAGCGGCGCTCGCGCAAATGATGCTGTTCAGACCCGCTTCGCGAGATCGGCAGCCTTGCCGACGTAGGTCGATGGTGTCAGCGCCTTGAGCCGCGCCTTGGCATCCGCGGGCAGCGCGAGCCCGTCGATGAATGCGTGGAGCGCCTCGCGCGTCACGCCGGTCTTGCCGCGCGTCAATGCTTTCAGCTGCTCGTATGGATTGGCCATTCCGTAGCGTCGCATCACCGTCTGGATCGGTTCCGCCAGCACTTCCCAGTTGGCATCGAGGTCCGCCGCCATCCTCGCGGCGTCGACTTCGAGCTTCGCCATCCCTTGCCGCAGCGACGACCAGCCGAGCAGCGTGTATCCGAGCGCCACGCCCATGTTGCGCAGGACCGTGGAGTCCGTGAGGTCGCGCTGCCAGCGCGACACTGGCAACTTTTCCGCGAGGTGGCGCAATAGTGCGTTGGCCAGGCCCAGGTTCCCCTCCGAATTCTCGAAGTCGATCGGGTTCACCTTGTGCGGCATCGTCGACGAGCCGACTTCGCCTTCGGCCATCCGCTGCCGGAAGTAGCCCAGCGAAACATAGCCCCAGACATCGCGGTCGAAGTCGATGAGGATCGTATTGGCGCGCGCGATCGCATCGAAGAGCTCGGCCATGTAGTCGTGCGGCTCGATCTGCGTCGTGTATGGATTGAATTCCAGGCCCAGTCCCGCGACGAGCCGCGCCGACAGCCGCTCCCAGTCGACGTCGGGATAGGCGGCAAGATGGGCGTTGTAGTTGCCCACGGCGCCGTTGGCCTTGCCCTTCACGGGCACCCGTTCGATCGCGACGATCTGCCGTTCGACCCGCGCATACACGTTGGCCATTTCCTTGCCGAGCGTGGTGGGCGTGGCCGGCTGGCCATGCGTGCGCGACAGCATGGGCACGGCGGCGTGCGCGTGGGCCAACTCGCGCAAATCTGCGGCGATATCGCGCAACACCGGCAGAAGGGCGTCCTGGCGCGCGGCCGCGAGGGCCAGCCCATGCGCGAGATTGTTGATGTCCTCGGACGTGCAGGCAAAGTGGATGAACTCCGCGACCCGGCCAACTTCCGGCTGGTCAGCGAAGCGCTCCTTCAGCCAGTATTCGACGGCCTTGACGTCGTGGTTGGTCTTGCGTTCGATGTCCTTGACGCGCGCGGCATCGGCCGGCGCGAAGGAGCGCGCGGCGGCCACCAGCGCCGCGCGAGTGGCCGCGGAAAAAGGCGGAACCTCGGGAATGGCCGCATCATCGGACAAGGCAACCAGCCACGCCAGTTCGACGCGTACGCGATAACGAATGAGCCCGAATTCGCTGAAGTGCGCGCGCAGCGCTTCGACCTTGCCGGCGTAGCGGCCGTCGAGCGGCGATAACGCGGTGAGTGCGGGAAAATCGGCGTCGGCGGACACGATGCAGTGAAGCGGCGGAAGGCTTCGCAAGTGTAGCACGCGGCATGAGAGCGGCTTGCGCCGCCGGTGGCTGCGTTGCGGGATGTTTCGTTGCACAGGGCAACGCCGCAATTGCGAACCGCCCCGATGCTATAATTTTCGCCCGCCTTCGCGACCTTGCAAGCCGTGCTCAACCTAATTGCCTCGCCGACGAGTCCCTATGTACGCAAGGTGCGCATCGCGCTCGCGGAGAAAAAAATCGAATACCAGATGCAGGCCGCTTCGCCGTGGGAACCCGGCAACCCGGTTCACGCATGGAGCCCGCTGGGGAAGGTGCCGGTGCTCGTGTTGGACGACGGCACGCACCTCTTCGACTCGCGCGTGATCGTCGAATACATCGACACCGTGAGCCCGGTCTCGCGCCTCATACCCGAACCCAACCGGCAGCGTATCGAAGTGAAACGCTGGGAAGCGCTCGCCGACGGTATATGCGATGCGACGCAAGCGCTGGTTCTCGAACGCCGGCGGCCGACCAAGCAGCAGAATGGGGACTGGATTCAGCGCCAGCAGCAGAAAATTGCCGCAGGCGTGGCCGAACTCGCGCGCGAACTGGAAGACAAGTCGTGGTGCAACGGCGAGGCCTATACCTTGGCCGACATCGCCACCGGCTGCGCGTTGGGATATCTCGACCTGCGTTACGCCGAGCTCGATTGGCGACGCGATTACGCGAACTTGAGCCGCCTCGCGGAAAAGCTCGCGAAACGGCCGTCATTCCAGGAGACGGCGCCGCCCGCCGCCTGACGCGTTCTCCAGTTCTTCAGTTGACTTGCTTCAACTGGTCGAGGATGGCCGGGTTTTCCAACGTTGACGTATCCTGCTTGATTTCCTCGTTCTTCGCGATCGAGCGCAGCAGCCGGCGCATGATCTTGCCCGAGCGGGTCTTCGGGAGGTTCTCGCCGAAGCGAATGTCCTTCGGCTTGGCGATCGCCCCGATTTCCTTCGCTACCCAGTCGCGCAGCGTCTTCGCGATCTTGTCGGCTTCGGCGCCTTGGGGCCGCGCCTGCTTCAGCACGACGAACGCGCACACGGCCTCGCCGGTGAGGTCGTCGGGGCGGCCCACGACGGCGGCTTCGGCGACCAGCGGGTTGGCGACCAGCGCCGATTCGATTTCCATCGTGCCCAGCCTGTGCCCCGAGACATTCAGCACGTCGTCGATGCGGCCCATGATCCGGATGTAGCCTTCGAGATCGCGGCTCGCGCCGTCGCCGGCCAGGTAATACTTGCCGTGGAAATCCTCAGGGTAGTAGCTCGTCTTGTAGCGCTCCGGATCGTTCCAGATCGTGCGGATCATGGCCGGCCACGGACGCTTGATGACGAGGATGCCGCCCTTGCCGAGTTCGACCGAATGACCGGTCTCGTCGACGATGTCGGCCATGATGCCGGGCAGCGGGAACGTGCACGAGCCGGGCTTCAACGGAGTCGCTCCGGGCAGTGGCGTGATCAGGTGGCAGCCGGTCTCCGTTTGCCACCACGTGTCGACGATCGGGCAGCGCGATCCGCCGACCGTCTGGTAGTACCACATCCACGCTTCCGGATTGATCGGCTCGCCGACGGTCCCCAGGATGCGCAGCGACGACAAATCATATTTCTTCGGCAGTTCGCCGCCGGCCTTGATCAGCGAACGGATCGCCGTCGGCGCCGTGTAGAACACCGTCACCTTGTGGTCCTGGATCGTCTTCCAGAAGCGGCCGGCATCCGGGTAGGTGGGCACGCCCTCGAACACGATCTCGGTGGCGCCGCACGCAAGCGGTCCGTACGCGATGTAGGTGTGACCGGTGACCCAGCCCACGTCGGCTGTGCACCAGAAGATATCGCTCGCCTTGTAATCGAACGTCCACTTCATCGTCAGTATCGCCTGCAGCAGGTAGCCGCCTGTCGAATGCTGGACGCCCTTCGGCTTGCCGGTGGAGCCGGACGTGTAGAGGATGAACAGCGGATGCTCGGCATCGACCCACGTCGGCTCGCAGGTGTCCGGCTGGTTCGCGACAGCTTCGTACCACCACATGTCGCGGCCGGACTGCATCGGGACTGCGGAACCCGTGCGCTTGTAGACGAACACGGTCTTGATGCCTTCGCAGCCGCCCATGGCGAGCGCCTCGTCGACGACCGGCTTCAACGCAATCTCGCGGCCGCCACGGAACTGGCCGTCGGCGGTGATGACCGCCACGGCGCCCGCGTCGACGATGCGCTCCTGGATGCTTTTCGCGGAAAACCCGCCGAACACCACCGAGTGCGTGGCGCCGATGCGCGCGCATGCCTGCATCGCCACGACCGCCTGGATCGACATAGGCATGTAGACGAGGACGCGGTCGCCCTTCTTGATTCCGCTCGCCTTCAGCGCATTCGCGAAGCGGCAGACCTCGTGATAGAGCCCCTTGTAAGTGATCGTCGTGACCTTGCCGTCGTCGGCCTCGAAAATGATCGCGACCTTGTCGGGCTGTGTCTCGAGGTGCCGGTCGAGGCAGTTGTACGAGGCGTTCAGCTCGCCGTCGTGGAACCATTTGAAGAAGGGCGCCTTCGACTCGTCCAGCGTCTTCGTGAACGGCTTGTGCCACAGGACGTTTTCGCGCGCGTGCCGCGCCCAGAAACCCTCGAAATCGCGTTCGGCTTCCGCGCACATCGCCTTGTAGGCGGCCATGCCGGAAACATTCGCCTGCTTCACAAAGGCTTCGGACGGCGGAAATACACGGTTTTCCTGCAGGACCGACTCGATACCGGACGACATGGGCACCCCTCCTCCGTGAACTGCGACCTGGCTCGTTTTCACTGCTGGGACTAAAGCGAGTCTAACCAAAGCGCGGCAAGGGGCGCAATGATATTGGTCAATGCCGATGGCTCAATGCCGGCTCCGGCCGCCGGGGGCGATCGCCATCGTGCCGATGGTAGACTTTCAGGTCGTCCGCCCATTACCGCCAGTTCCACAGGCTCCCCATGACCACGATCCGCCAGCAGGACTTCATCCAGAGCGTCGCCGACGCGCTGCAGTTCATTTCGTACTACCACCCGCGGGATTACATCGAGGCGCTCGCCGACGCGTATCGCGCCGAGGAATCGCCCGCCGCCAAGGACGCGATAGCGCAGATCCTCACCAATTCGCGGATGTGCGCCGAAGGCCATCGGCCGATCTGCCAGGACACCGGCATCGTCGTCGCGTTCGTGAAGGTCGGGATGGATGTTGCGTGGGAAGGCGCAACGATGTCGCTAGCCGAGATGGTCAACGAGGGCGTGCGCCGCGCCTACATGGACCCGGAGAACCGGCTGCGCGCGTCGATCGTCGCGGACCCCGCCGGGGCGCGGAAGAATACGCGCGACAACACCCCTGCCGTCATCCACTTCGATCTCGTGCCCGGCAATACCGTGGAGGTGAAGATCGCGGCCAAGGGCGGCGGCTCGGAGAACAAGTCGAAGTTCGTGATGCTCAATCCGTCGGACTCGATCGTCGATTGGGTCCTGGATACGCTGCCGACGATGGGCGCGGGCTGGTGTCCGCCGGGGATGCTGGGGATCGGCATCGGCGGGTCCGCGGAGAAGGCGATGGTGCTGGCCAAGGAAGCGCTGATGGAGCCCATCGACATGCACGCGTTGCGCGCGCGCGGACCTTCGAACTCGATTGAAGAACTGCGCATCGAGCTCCACGAAAAGTGCAACGCCTTAGGGATAGGAGCGCAGGGCCTGGGCGGCTTGACCACGGTCCTCGACGTGAAGATCCTGGATTATCCGACCCATGCGGCGTCGAAACCGGTCGCCATGATTCCCAATTGCGCAGCGACGCGCCACGCGCACTTCACGCTCGACGGCTCCGGCGTCGCGAAGCTCGAGCCGCCCGACCTCGCGCATTGGCCCGATATTCAGTGGACGCCGTCTCCTGCGGCCCGGCGCGTCGACCTCGACACGCTGACGCGCGAGGAGGTCGCCACCTGGAGAGCCGGCGAAGCGTTGCTCCTCACCGGAAAGATGCTCACCGGCCGCGATGCCGCGCACAAGCGCATCGCCGACTGCTGCGCGCGCGGCGTGCCGTTGCCCGACGGCGTCGACTTCACGAACCGCGTCATCTACTACGTCGGCCCCGTCGACGCGGTGCGCGATGAAGTGATCGGACCCGCAGGGCCCACGACGTCCACCCGCATGGACAAGTTCACCGAGATGATGCTGGGCGAGACCGGCCTCATCGCCATGATCGGCAAGGCGGAACGCGGGCCGGCGGCGATCGCCGCCATCCGCAAGCACGGCGCCGCCTACCTCATGGCCGTTGGCGGCGCCGCGTATCTCGTGGCGAAGGCGATTCGCGCGTCGCGCGTCGTGGCGTTCGCCGACCTCGGCATGGAAGCCATCTACGAATTCACGGTGAAAGACATGCCGGTCACCGTCGCGGTCGATTCCCGCGGAACATCGGTGCATCACACGGCCCCGCGCGAGTGGCAGGCCAGGATCGGCAAGATCCCGGTAACGACACAATGACGCAACGGCGCGCGCGAGTGCCTCGGGCTTGACAGTCGTCCACGCCTGATAACGCCTGAACCATCGGCGCCGGCATCGCGCCGCTGCGCCGGTGTCCGCCCGCCCCGGCCGATGGCACAGAGTATGCTTTGACCACTAATTACGGCCGCGAATCGCATCCAGCAGGTTCCGAGCCTGCGCAGGGGCGCGCGACCCATCAGTCCGCACGCCGCAATCCTGCATTGGGTAAACCCGGTCCAAGAATGAAGATCGTCAACCGCCTGCGTCGCCGCCTGTCACCGCTGGCGGGCGATAGCGCGTCGACGCTCAACCTGCCGCCGATGCGGATGGGCCTGCTCACCAAGCTCAACCTGTTGACGGTGGGACTTATCTTCCTCACCGCGGCCGCGCTATCGGTGCTCCATTTTGCCCAGCAATGGCGCGAGGACGAGCAGCAGTTGCGAAGCCAGGGCGCGACGATGCTCGGCGTCATGGCCCAGCTCGCGGAATACGGCCTCGCGACCGGTGACAAAGCCTACCTCGAGCAGATGCTGGACAGCGTGAGCAACGATCCGGATGTGGCTTACGCGAGCGTCTTCGACAGCAAGGGCACGCTACTGGTCGAGCGCCGCTTCGCTCCGGGACTCGCGAAGGAGCAGCTCCCGCCGCTCGTCATGCTCAACCCGCCACCGGCACCCGGACACGTCGCCGATCACGAGATCATGCTGTCCGGCAAGCGCTACATCGAGCTCATCGTATTCGTCGCCCGGCCGCACATCAACGCTGGCGCCGTCGCCGGCAATAGAGCACAGCAGCCGCCCGACGACACGAAGGCGCGGGCCGACAACCCGCCCACCGGGTATCTTCGCCTCGGCTTGACCCAGGACGTGCAGCGCCGCCTCTTCCGCGAGCAAATGGTCGGCGCGATCGCGGTTGTACTGGCGCTGCTGGTCTTCGCCATCCTCGCCACACTCCTCCTCACCCGGCGGCTCGTGGCGCCGATGCACCGGCTGATGCGCGCGGCGCGCGCGGTGGGCGCGGGACGTCTCGACGTCTATGTGCCGGCGAATTCGTCGGACGAGCTGGGCCTTTTGACGCACACGTTCAACCACATGACGCAAAAGCTGGGCGAATCGCAGTCCGAGGTCGCCAACTACCAGCGCACGCTGGAGGACAAGGTCACGCAGCGGACCAAGGAACTGGAGGTCGCCACTGCGCACGCCTACAAACTCGCGCAGCACGACATCCTGACCGGCCTCCCCAACCGGTCGCTCCTCAACCAGCGGCTGAAACAAATCCTCGCACTGGCACAGCGCGACGGTACGCACGTCGGGTGCCTCTTCCTCGACTTCGATCATTTCAAGCGCATCAACGACACGCTGGGCCACGACGCGGGCGACCAGATGCTGCAGGCCATCTCGCAGCGGCTGATCAGCGCCGTACGCGAAAGCGATACGGTGGCGCGCTTAGGCGGCGACGAATTCGTCGTCGTGCTGCCCGGCCTCAACCCGCAGAACGCGGCGTTCGAGGTGATGGCCGTACTGACGCGCGTGCGCGAATGTTTCCTCGCGCCGTTTCGCATTTCCGACCAGATGCCCACGCTCACCTGCTCGATCGGCGTGGCGATGTACCCGCTCGACGCAGCGGACGGCGGCAACCTGATCAAGCAGGCCGATACGGCAATGTATGCCGCCAAGGAAGCCGGACGCAACGCATACCGCTTCTACACGGCGGACATGAATGCGCGCGTGCAGTTGCGATTGCAGCTCGAGACCGACATGCGGCGCGGCCTGATGGACGACGAATTCTTCCTCGTCTATCAGCCGCAGATCGAGATGAAGACTGGCCGCGCGTGCGGCGTCGAGGCATTGCTGCGCTGGCGCGACCCGGAACGCGGCGTGATCTCCCCGTCCGAGTTCATCCCGATCGCCGAGGAGTCGGGAATGATCCAGGCGCTCGGAGCGCGGGTGTTGCGCGACGCCTGCCGCCAGGTCATGCAATGGCACCGCCTCAACATGCCGCTGCGCCTGTCGGTCAACCTCTCCGTGCAGCAGCTGCAGCACGACAGCTGGCTGTCGGTGGTCGAGGAAGCGCTGTCGGGAAGCGGCTTGGCACCCCAGCATCTCGACCTCGAAATCACCGAGAGCGTGATCATCACCCATCCCGAAAAGGCGGTGGCCACGCTCATGAAGCTGAAGCAGATGGGTGTGTCGATCACCATCGACGACTTCGGCACCGGCTACTCCAGCCTGTCGTACCTTGCGCGGTTGCCGATCCAGGGCGTCAAGATCGACCAGCGCTTCGTGCACGGCCTGGAGAAGAACCGCAACGATGAGGCGATCACGCAGGCGATCATCGCGCTTTCGCATTCGCTCGGGCTGCGCTGCATCGCCGAGGGTATCGAGACCGCCGCGCAATTCAACTACCTGCGCACGCACGGCTGCGAGGAGGCGCAGGGCTACCTGATCGCACGGCCGATGCCCGAGGCGCAACTGCGTTCGTGGTGGCGCACGCAGGAAGAGCGCCGCCATGGCCGCGACCGTCAGGCCGATCTGTGGCAACGCGAGCGGGAAGAGTAGTTCTCTAGTTCGTGAAGTCGGCGGGCGTGTCGACGTCGCGCAGCACGCCGCCGTCGGCGACCTCGATCAACTGCATTCGATCGCGATGTTCCGCGAGGATGGCTTTCGCGCCTTCGTCGCCGGAAAGATCGACCAGCGCCGGGTAATGGCGGCGGGCGAAACCAACCGGATGTCCGCGCACGCCGATGTGCGACGTGGCCGCGATATCGGCGCCGCCGCGCAACGCATCGGCGACCACGGCAACCGATGCCGGCGCAATCCAGGGCATGTCCGCGAGCGCCACGATCCAGCCATCGGCATCGGCGGCGGCGGCAACACCGCAGGCGAGACTCGCGCCCATGCCTTCGTCGGCGCGCGCGCATTCCACAACCCGCGCGCCCGCCGCGCGCAGAAGTTCCGTGAGCATGGAGTCGCCCGGACGCACGACGGCAACAACCGCGGGCACGACCGCGATGAGATGCAGGCAGGACGCCACGCCGACCGCGCTTCCGGCGCCGACGCCATGCGTGGCGGTGGGTATCGGCGCGAGCAGCTTCGCGCCGCCGAAGCGCGCACCGCGGCCGGCGGCGAGAAGGATTCCGGTCAGGCGCACATCGGTTGCCAACTCAGTTGCCAACCGCTATTCGGCGAGCAGGCGGAACTTGCCGTCCTTCACGATCACCAGTACCCGCGCGCGGTCATCCATGCCGTTGTGGTTGGTGGCCGACATGTTGAATACGCCTTGCGTGCCGACGACGTCGCGTTCCTTTTCGAGCGCGTCGCGCAGCGCACTGCGAAACGCCTCGGTGCCCGGCTTGCCTGCCTTGAGCGCCGCAGGCAGCGCGCGCTCGAGCAGCAGGCCGCCGTCCCACGTGTTGGCGCCAAAGGTCGCCGGCCGCGAGCCGAATTGCTTTTCGTACGCGGCGATATAGGCCAGCGCCACTTTCCTGGTCGGGTTCGCATCGGGAATCTCGTCGATCACCAGCATCGGTCCGGCGGCCAGCACCGTCCCTTCGACCTTTTCCCGACCGAGCTTGATGAAATCCTCGGTTGCCACGGCGTGCGTCTGGTACACGCGCCCCTTGTAGCCCTGGTCGAACAGCGTGGCCTGCGGAAGCACCGCGGGCCCGCCGACCGCGGCGATCAACACCGCGTCGGGCTTGGTCGCCATCAGCTTCAGCACCTGGCCCGTCACGCTCTGGTCCGTCCTCGCATAGCGTTCGTTGGCGACGATGGTGATGCCGGATTTCTCGGCCATGGCGGAGAAGACCTTGTACCAGTTCTCGCCGTACGGGTCGTTGAAGCCGATGAAGCCGATCGTCTTCACGCCGTTCTTCACCATGTGCTTGAGAAGCGCACCTGCGATCAGGTCGTCGTTCTGCGTCGTCTTGAACACCCAGCGCTTCTTCGCGTCGAGAGGTTCGACAATCGACGACGTGCCCACGGTTGCCAGCATCGGCACCTTCGCCTCCGCGATCACGTCCAGGATCGCAAACGCGTTGGGCGTGGTCGACGGCCCGATCAGCGCGTCGATGTTGTTTTCCAGCACCAGCTTCTTGACGTTCTGCACGGCGCGCGTCGTGTCGCCGCCGTCATCGAGCTGGATATACTCGATTGTCGCGTCGCCGATCTTCCTCGGCAGGAGGTCGCCGGTGTTTTTCTGCGGGATGCCGATCGCCGACGTGGGGCCGGTGGCCGAGACCATGAGGCCGACCTTCACTTGCCCGAGCACGATCGGCGAGCAACAAAGCGCGAATGCAGCGACTGCAGAGCAAACCGACACGCGGACAGACACGGCGACTCCTGAAGGATGGCGAACGAAGCGGTGCATGCTATGCCGAACGCGGGCTTCGACACAAGTCGCTTTCAGTTTTCGAAGCGCTAGACAACCTGGCCTGCCGCATATCCAGACGCCCACGCCCACTGAAAGTTGTATCCGCCCAGCCAGCCGGTGACGTCGACGACTTCGCCGATGAAATAAAGGCCCGGTACGGCCAAAGCGCCCATCGTCTTCGACGAAAGATCGCGCGTGTCGATGCCGCCAAGGGTGACCTCGGCCTTGTTGTAGCCGAGCGTTCCCGACGGCAACACCGCCCACGCGTTGAGCAGCGCGGCAAGCTTGCGCAGCCGCTTCTCCGGAATTTCCCGCACCGGACGCGCCGCATCGTGCGCGGCGCACCACTGCTGCGCAAAGCGCTGCGGCAGGCGCTCGGCGAGGACGTTGGCAAGCTGCGCGGGCGCGCCGCGACGGTCGGCAAGCCATGCTTCGGCGTCGGTTCCGGGCAGAACGTCGATCGTCAGCGGATCGCGGCCGTTCCAGTAGGAGGAAATCTGCAGGATCGCCGGGCCGGAGAGCCCGCGGTGCGTGAACAGCAGGTTCTCGCGAAAGCGCCCGCCATTGCAGGAGACTTCCGCATCGAGCGAAACGCCGGCCAAGTCGCCGTAAAGCGCCAGCGCATCGGGCTGGAAAGCGAGCGGCACGAGCGCCGGCCGCGGCGCTACGACACGCAGGCCGAACTGCTCGGCCACGCGATAGCCGAATGGCGTGGCGCCAATTTTCGGCACGGTCAGCCCGCCGGTGGCGATGACGATCGACGCGGCCTTGACCGGGCCCGCAGGTGTGGCGACGCGCCATGCATCGGCCTCGCGCGTGATGCCGTCTACCGGGCACGGCATCCTCCACTCGACGCGGCCACACTCGCACTCGGACTGGAGCATCGCGATGATGTCGCGCGCCGTCTCGTCGCAGAAAAGTTGCCCCAGCTTCTTCTCGTGATGGCAAATCCGGTATCGGTCGACGAGCGCAATGAAGTCGCGCGGCGTGTAGCGCGAGAGCGCCGAGCGGCAGAAATCGGGGTTCTGCGACAGGTAGTTGCCGGGGCCGGCGTTGACGTTGGTGAAGTTGCATCGACCGCCGCCGGAGATGCGGATCTTCTCGCCGAGAACGGGATAGTGCTCGATCAGGAGCACGCGGCGGCCGCGTTGTCCGGCCTGGGCGGCGCACATCATGCCGGCGGCGCCCGCGCCGATGACGACGACGTCGTAGCCGGGCGTCAACTCACTGTCCGACTCATTGGCCAAAAACTCATTGGCCGAAGCTCATTGGTCAAACTCATTGACCAAAGAAGTCCCGGACTTTGTCGAACCAGCCCTTGGCCCGCGGATTGTGCTTACCCGGATCTTCCGCGTTGATCTCCTCGAACTCGCGCAGCAATTCCTTTTGCCGCGCCGTGAGCTTGATCGGCGTCTCGATCGCCACGTGACAATAGAGGTCGCCCTGCACGGATCCGCGCACCGGGCGTATGCCCTTGTTCCGCAGCCGGTACGTCTGGCCCGTTTGCGTTTCCGGCGGAATCTTGATCGTCGCGTGCCCGTCGAGCGTCGGAATTTCCAGCTCGCCGCCCAATGCGGCGGTCGCAAAGCTGATCGGCAGCTCGCAGTGCAGGTCGGCGCCTTCGCGCTGAAACACCGGGTGGGGCTTCAGGTTGACGACAACGTACAGGTCGCCGGAAGGCCCGCCATTCAGGCCGGCCTCGCCTTCGCCGGTCAGCCGGATGCGATCGTCGGTGTCCACGCCCGGCGGAATCTTCACCGACAGCGTCTTGTATTTCTTGACGCGGCCCGCGCCGTGGCAGGTCACGCACGGATCGGCAATCACCTTGCCGGTGCCGTGGCAGGTCGGGCACGTCTGCTGGAGCGAGAAGAAGCCTTGCGAAACGCGCACTTCGCCGCGGCCGCCGCACGTGCCGCAGGTCTTCGCCTGGGTGCCCGGCTTCGCACCCGTGCCGTGGCAGGTCTCGCACGCCTCCATCGTCGGGATGCGGATCTTGACCTCGGTGCCGCGCGCGGCGTCTTCCAGCGACATTTCGAGGTTGTAGCGCAGGTCCGCACCGCGATAGACGCCGCTGCTTCCGCCCCGCGTTCTGCTGTCCGAAAATCTCGCCGAAGATGTCGCCGAACGCATCTGCGAAGCCGCCGAATCCTTCCGGACCCATGCCGCCACGGCCGCCGCCGAATCCCGCTGACGGATCCACGCCCGCATGTCCGAACTGGTCGTAGGCCGCCCGCTTCTTGGGGTCCGTCAGGACTTCGTAGGCCTCCTTGGCTTCCTTGAACTTCTCCTCGGAGCCCTTCTCCGGATTGCGGTCCGGGTGATGCTTCATCGCGAGCTTGCGGTAGGACTTCTTGATGTCCTCTTCGGTAGCGTCGCGGCTCAATCCCAGTGTGTGTAGTAATCCCGCTTCGCCATGATCCCAATCGCCCCTTGATCTTGTGCGAGCCCGGCCGATCCCTAGCCCCGTGGCGACACCAAAACGGCCAAGGCCGGATTAAGGGGCGCCGGCAGGCGACCTCTTCAATCCGGCCAGATATTACGTCGCGCGCTAACGCTGCAATTTCGCAAACGTCAGGCGCGACGAAATATCACTTTGTGTCCTTGACCTCGGTGAACTCCGCGTCGACGACCTTCTCCTCGCCGTGCTGTCCGCCGCCCGCTGACTCCCCGCCCGCGCCGCCGCCCTGTCCGCCAGCAGCAGCGCCTGCCGCGGCCTGTGCCTGCGCGTACATGACCTCGCCCAACTTCTGCGACGTCTTCGCGAGTTCCTCGGCCTTGGCCTCGAGCTGATCCTTCGTTACGTCGTTCTGCTTCAGCAATTCCTCGGCGTCCTTCACCGCGACTTCGATCTTCGCCTTATCCTCGGCGCCGACCTTGTCGCCATATTCCGCGACCGACTTCTTCACGCTGTGCACCAGCGCGTCGAGGCTGTTGCGCGCTTGCACGGTCTCGACCATCTTGCGGTCGTCCTCGGCGTGCGCCTCGGCATCCTTGACCATCTTCTCGATCTCGTCCTCGGACAGGCCCGAGTTCGCCTTGATGGTGATCTTGTTCTCCTTGCCGGTCGCCTTGTCCTTGGCCGACACGTGCAGGATGCCGTTGGCGTCGATGTCGAACGTGACTTCGATCTGCGGCGTGCCGCGCGGTGCCGGCGGAATCCCTTCGAGGTTGAACTGGCCGAGGCTCTTGTTGCCGCCGGCCACGTCGCGCTCACCCTGCAGCACATGGATCGTCACCGCGCCCTGGTTGTCGTCCGCCGTCGAGAACACCTGTTGCGCCTTGGTCGGGATCGTCGTGTTCTTCTTGATGAGCTTGGTCATGACGCTGCCCAGCGTTTCGATGCCGAGCGACAGCGGCGTCACGTCGAGCAGCAGCACGTCCTTGACGTCGCCTTTCAGCACGCCGCCCTGGATGGCGGCACCCACCGCCACCGCCTCGTCCGGATTCACGTCCTTGCGCGGTTCCTTACCGAAGAAGTCCTTCACCTTGTCCTGCACCTTCGGCATGCGCGTCTGGCCGCCGACCAGGATCACGTCGGAGATGTCGGACAGCTTCACACCCGCGTCCTTGATCGCGACGCGGCAGGGCTCGATCGTGCGCTCGATCAACTCTTCGACCAGCGCCTCGAACTTGGCCCGCGTGATTTTCATCGCGAGATGCTTCGGGCCGGACTGGTCTGCCGTGATGTACGGCAGGTTGATTTCGGTCTGTTGCGACGACGACAGCTCGATCTTCGCCTTTTCGGCGGAATCCTTGAGGCGCTGGAGCGCCAACACGTCGTTCTTGAGGTCGACGCCGGATTCCTTCTTGTACTCGGTGACGACATAGTCGATGAGCCGCTGGTCGAAGTCTTCACCACCGAGGAACGTGTCGCCATTGGTCGACAGGACCTCGAACTGGTGCTCGCCTTCGACGTTGGCGATTTCGATGATCGAGATGTCGAACGTGCCGCCGCCCAGGTCGTAGACGGCGATCTTGCGGTCGCCTTCCTTCTTGTCCATGCCGAACGCGAGCGCCGCGGCCGTCGGCTCGTTGATGATCCGCTTGACCTCGAGGCCGGCGATCTTGCCGGCGTCCTTGGTCGCCTGCCGCTGCGAGTCGTTGAAATACGCGGGGACCGTGATGACGGCCTCGGTCACTTCCTCGCCGAGATAGTCCTCGGCCGTCTTCTTCATCTTGCGCAGTACTTCCGCCGACACCTGCGGCGGCGCGATCTTCTTGCTGCGCACCTCGACCCAGGCGTCGCCGTTGTCGGCCTTGACGATCCGGTAGGGCATCAGGTTGATGTCCTTCTGCACTTCCTTTTCCTCGAACTTGCGGCCGATCAGCCGCTTGATGGCGTAGAGCGTGTTCTTGGGATTGGTGATCGCCTGCCGCTTGGCAGACGCGCCGACCAGGATTTCGCCGTCGTCCTGGTACGCGACGACCGAAGGCGTCGTGCGCGCGCCTTCCGAGTTCTCGATGACCTTGGGCGTGCCGCCTTCCATGATGGCGACACAGCTGTTGGTGGTACCCAGGTCGATGCCGATGATCTTGCCCATGATATGAACCTCCGTGATTCGAATGAATTTGCCTGCCGGTCAGATGGGGATTTCGCGCCGCTAATCAACCCAACTGAGAACCCGATTCGGGCTTGCCCTTGGCCACCGACACCAGCGCGGGCCGCAGCACGCGGTCGTTGATGAGGTAGCCTTTCTGGAAAACATTGACCACCGTGTTCGGCGGCTGCTCGGCGTCGACCATCTGCATCGCCTGGTGACGATGCGGGTCGTACTTCTCGCCCACCGGATCGAGTTCGATGACCTGCGCGCGGTCGAAAGACGCCTGCAGCGCCTTCAGTGTCAATTCCGCGCCTGCGCGCAGGGTCTCCAGCGAAACCGCGTCAGCCGCCAATGTCTGCTCCAGCGCGTCCTTCACCGGCAGCAGGTCTTCCGCGAAACGCTCGACCGCATACTTGTGCGCCTTGGCAACGTCGGCTTGCGCCTGCTTGCGGACATTGTCAGTCTCGGCCTTGGCGCGCAGCCAGGCGTCCTTGAGTTCGGCAACTTCGGTCTCGACCTTCGCCAACTGCGCGGCGATGTCCTCGGCGACGCTGCCGATTTCAACGGGCTCGGCAACGGCCTCGGCACCGGTGTTCGTCACCGCGGTGGTCGTGGCCTCGGGTCCATTCGGGTTCTCGGTCATGCGGCTCTTCCTACGAAGCGATGTTCCTATCCGCACGCACGTTGGGGTCATTCCGCGCGATTCAAGTCCTCCCCGGGGACTGGGACTAAAACAACTTTAACAACAAATGGTTACGGATTGGCGCCGTCGGAACCCGGGCCGCCCGATGACCAATCGAGTCATCAGCGACCGGTTAATCACCGCCTTGATTAACGCTTTGCGCCGAGCGCCTTCGCCCGCACCTGCGTCAGCCCGCGCTCGTGCAGGTTCGGCGGCTCCGCGACCCATCCCACAAGATTCCTGAACACGACATCCGCCAGCGCCGCGATCCACCGCGGATGCTCGTTGAGGCAGGGTATCGCATGGAATTCCTTGCCTCCGCCCTTCAAGAACATCACCTGCGCCTCGATGCCGATTTCCTCCAGCGTCTCCAGGCAATCGGCGACGAATCCCGGACAGAACACGTCGACGCCGGCGTACCCCGTTTCGCCCCAATGCCTTCATGACGTCGGACGTATACGGCTTCAGCCACGTCCCCGCTGCCGAAGCGGGACTGGAAGGCAAGCGTCCATTGCGCCGCCTCCAGGCCCAGCTCATGCGCGAGCAGGCGCGCGGTCGCGTGGCACAGGCAGTGATAGGGGTCGCCGCGGTCGAGCGTGCGGCGGGGCAGTCCGTGGAACGACAGCACGAGGTGATCCGGCGTGCCCGTGCTTGACCCAGTAGTCGTTGACGTTCTGCGCGAGCGCCTTGATGTACCCGGTATCGGCATGAAACGTGTCGACGAAGCGCACGCCGGGCATCCGGCGCACGTGCTTCAAGTGCGCGGCGACGGCATCGAACGTGGAGGCCGTCGTGCTGGCCGCATATTGCGGGTACAGGGGCATGACGAGAATTTTTTCGCAATTCGCCGCGCGCAGGCGATCGAGCGCTTCGCCCACGCTCGGTTTGCCGTAGCGCATGCCCAGTTCGACCTGGCACAGGTCGGCAGGGAAACCCGCCGTTTTCAGGCGCTGGCCCAGGAACCCGAGCAGCAGCGTCTTCTGCTTCATGCTGTGGACGAGCAGCGGCGAGCCATCCTTCGTCCAGATCGCCTTGTATTTCTTCGCCGACGCGGCGGGACGCGTCACCAGGACGACGCCATACAGGATCGGCTTCCACAACGCCGCAGGAATCTCGATGACGCGCGGGTCGGAGAGGAATTCCTCGAGATATCGGCGCACGGCCGACGGCGTTGGCGCGTCCGGCGTGCCCAGATTGACCAGCAGGACGCCGATCCTGGCCAGCCGGTCATGCGTGGAACGGCGGTTCAGGCGCGTGCGCCATGGATCGACCTTCGCTCGAAGTTCATTGTGCCGCTCATCGTGCTACTGCGGCCTCGCGATGACGCTCCATCCAGGTCGCAAGCCCACGCCGCGCCTGTGCGCGAATCGCATTGCGCATGAAGGGCGTCCAGCCGAGCAGCGTGCCCTTCGCGCCGAGCGCCATGCGGCTCCAGCGCCACAGGTCGAAGGTGTCGATATGGGTGGCGATCCGGCCCGCGTGGAATGTGAATGCCGAGTCGATCACGTTGTGCACCGGACGGCCGGTGGCGGAGAAGGTATAGCGAGGTTCCCAATGCGCGCCGCCTGTCGCTTCATCGGCGCGAATGTCCCGCCACTCGAGGCGCAAATCGCGGCCGCGCTCGCACAGCATCGCCCACATCGCGCCAACCTCGGCGCCGGTCAGGTCGAACACGGGATCGGTGAAGCGCGCATCGGCCGTGTAGCAAGCTGCCATGGCCGGCGCGTCGCGGCGCGCGAACGCGGCATAGAACCGTTCGATCAACTCGAAGTTGGGATGAACATCACTCGTCATTGAGCTGCGCCGACATCGCGTTGGACAGAAGCTTGGCCGTGACATCGACGATCGGGATCACTCGCTCGTACGCCATCCGCGTCGGGCCGATCACGCCCAAGGTGCCGATCACCTGGCCGTTGGCCTCGTAGGGCGCGGTGATGACGCTGCATTCGTCCAGCGGCGAGAGTCCCGATTCGCCGCCAATGTAGATTTGCACTCCTTGTGCGCGTTGCGACACGTCGAGAAGATGCAGGATCGACGTCTTCTGGTCGAACATGTCGAAGAGCCGGCGCAGGCTTTCCATGTTGGACGACAGCCCCTCGGCGTGCAGGAGATTGCGCTCGCCGGTGACGACGAGCGATTCGCCCTCCGCGAACGCGCCTTCGCCGGCGTCCACGGCCGCCGTCATCAGGCCCGCGATGTCCTCGCGCAGCGCGCGCAATTCGGCGGCGATGCGCGCGCGAATCGACGCGAACGACTTGCCCGCGAAGTTGTGGTTGAAGTAATTGGTCGCCTCGACCAGCTGCGACTGCGAGTACGGGCGGTCGGTATGCAGGATGCGATTCTGCACGTCGCCCTCGGCCGTCACGAGGATGAGCAGGACGCGCCGCTCCGACAGCCGCAGGAACTCGAGATGGCGAAACGCCGCCTCGCGCCGCTTGGGCGTCATCACCACCCCCGCGAATTGCGTCAGCTGCGACAGGAGGCCGGCGGCGGCGCTCATCAGTTCCTGCGGCCGGTCGGCGGTGAGTTCGCCTTCCAAGCGGTCGATCTCGGCCTGCTCCAACGGCTTCGTGACCATCAGGCTGTCGACGAAGAAGCGATACCCCTTGGGTGTGGGCACGCGGCCGGCGGAAGTGTGCGGGCTGCTGATGAAGCCCATCTCCTCCAGGTCCGCCATCACGTTGCGAATGGTCGCGGGCGAAAGCTCGAGTCCCGACGTACGCGAGAGCGCGCGCGAGCCGACCGGCTGCCCTTCGCCGATGTAGCGTTCGATCAGGGTCTTGAGAAGGTGCTGCGCCCGCGCTTCCAGCATGACGGCGATTTTACAGCTTGAATTGACACAAGGCAGGCGCGCCGCGTTTGGCACTTTCGGCCGAAGGCCGGTCTGTGGCGGGCTGTGGTTTAATCGTGACCATGCCGGACGCCGTCTCCAAGCCCGCCTTTCCCCGCGTTGCCCTCGTCGGCCGTTACGAGAGTCCGGATCTCGCGGCGCCGCTGGGACGCCTTGCCACATACTTGACCGGACGCGGCCACGCCGTGGTGTTGGAGGGCGAAACCGCGCGCTACACCCCGCTGCCCGGTTATCCAACAGCAGCGCCGGAAGACCTGGGGCATGCTGTCGACCTCGCCATCGTGCTTGGTGGCGACGGCACCATGCTTTCGATCGCGCGGCGCTTGGCACCGTTCGACGTTCCGCTCATCGGCATCAACCAGGGGCGCTTGGGATTCCTGACCGACATTCCGCTGACCCAGATGGAAGGGGCGCTCGACGGCATGCTGTCCGGTCGCTACCTCGAGGAACGGCGCACGCTGCTGGCTGCCGTGGTCGTGCGCGCCGATGGTAGTCGCGACGAGGCTTTCGCACTGAACGAAGCCGTCGTCAACCGCGGTTCGCTGGGCACGATGATCGACTGCGCCGTGGAAATCGACGGCCGCTTCGTCTACGCGATGCGCGCCGACGGCATCATCGTCGCCACACCCACCGGATCGACTGCCTACGCGCTCTCCGCGGGGGGACCCATCATCGATCCGCAACTCGCGTCGTTCCTGCTGGTGCCGGTGGCGCCGCATGCGCTCACCCATCGTCCGATCGCGATTTCCGATTCCGCGCACATCGCCATCACGGTGCTGCGTGCGCGCGACGCTGGTTTCCATTGCGACGGACAGGCGTTCTTCACGCTCGCCGAGGGGGATCGCGTCATGCTTTCCCGCGCGCCGCACGCCGCGCGCTTCCTGCATCCCGAAGGCCACGATTACTTCGCGATGCTGCGCGAAAAACTCCATTGGAGCGCCACACCCGAGCGCGTGAGCGGGATCGGGCACAGCGACGCCGCTGCTGGCAAGCCATGAAAGTTGCCCCCGCCTAGGTATCGATGCTTCGGCTGCTCTCGATACGCAACTTCGTGCTGGTCGCCACGCTCGACGTCGAGTTCGGGCCCGGCCTCACGGTATTGACCGGGGAGACGGGCGCCGGAAAGTCGATCCTGCTGGACGCGCTGTCGCTTTTGCTGGGCGATCGCTTCGAAATGCGCCAGCTGCGTCCGGGTGCTGAGCGGGCCGAGCTTTCCGCCCTGTTCGATGCAACCGATGCGCCGGCGGTAGGCGCCTGGCTGGCGGAGCAGGATCTCACCGGCGATGAAGACGGCGTGCTCCTGCGCCGGACGCTCGATGCGCAGGGGCGAAGCCGGGCATGGATCAATGGCCGGCCGGCCACGCTGGCCCATTTGCAGGACCTGGGCGAGAAGCTCGTCGACCTGCACGGGCAGAACGCGCATCAGTCGCTCGCGCAACCCGAAGCGCAGCGAAATCTGATCGACGCCTTTGGCGGCTTTACAGCACTGTCTCGCGAAGTGGCGGAGAGCTTTCGCGGTTGGCGCGCCGCGATCGAAAAGAGCGAGGCCGCTGCCCTCGCTGCGCACGCGACGTCTACCGAGCGCGAATTCCTCGACGCGCGGCGGCGTGAACTCGCGGCGCTCAATGTCACCGAGACCGAATGGACCGATCTCACGAGCACACAGTCGCGGCTCGCCCATGCCGCCGACCTGATCGAGGCCGCCACACAGGGCGGCGAAGCGCTGGCCGAAGGCGACGATGCGCTCATCACGCGCCTCGCGCAATTGACGCAGCGTCTCAAAGCCGCCGCCGCGAACGACCCAGCGTTAGGCGCGGTCGTAGCGCTGCTCGAACCCGCCGCCGTCGAGTTGGAGGAGGCCGCCCGCGCGCTGCGCGAATACCTGCGCCGATTGGACCTCGACCCTGCGGAGCTGCGGCGCGTCGAGGCCCGGCTTTCCGCGATCCACGACATCGCGCGGCGGCACCGCGTGCGCCCCGAGGCGCTGCCCGCGCTGCTGGCGGAGACCGAGGCGCGTTTGGCGGCGCTCGCCGAATCCGCCGATGCCGAAATGCTCGCGCGCCGCGTGGCCGAGGCCGCCGCGAAATTTCACACCCATGCCGGGCAACTCGCGAAGAAACGCCGCTTCGCCGGAACGGAACTAGCGCACCGGGTTACGACAACCATGCAGGCGTTGAGCATGGCCGGCGGACGCCTGGAAATCGCGCTCGATCCGCTTGCCGCGCCCGCAAGCCACGGCCTGGACGACGTCGAGTTTCGCGTATCGGCGCACCCCAAGCAGGTGCTGGGTCCGCTTTCCCGCGTGGCATCTGGTGGCGAGCTCTCGCGTATCGCGCTGGCCATTCAGGTCGTCGCGAGCGAAGCCGGCCAGATCCCAACGCTGGTCTTCGACGAAGTGGACAGCGGCATCGGCGGCGCCGTCGCTGCGACCGTCGGGCGCCTGCTGCAAACGCTCGGATCGCAACGGCAGGTGTTGTGCGTGACGCACCTGCCGCAGGTGGCGGCGTGCGCCGACGCGCACATCCGCGTCAGCAAGACGGGCAACGGCGAGGGCGTGACGACGACGCTCGCGCAGCTCAAGCCCGCGGATCGCGTGGAGGAACTGGCAAGGATGCTGGGGGGCGCTGCGGTCACCGCGAAAACGCGGGCGCACGCGAAGGAATTGCTGACTACCTGCTTGCGACCTTCGCCGGAAACGAGCCTTTGACGGGCTTTGCGTGCGCCTTGGGGCTAGCCGCCTTGGCGACCGGCATCGATTCACCCGTCTCGAGCCAGTGCTTGACGCGCTGCGCGTCGCCCAGCCGCGAGTACTTGCCCAGCGAGTCAAGCAGCACGATGACCATTGGGCGGCTCGCGATCGTGGCCAGGATGACCACACAACGTCCCGCCTCGCGGATGTAGCCGGTCTTCTGCAGCTGGATGTCCCAGGAGACGTTCTTGACCAGCGCGTTGGAATTGTTGAATCCGAGAACCTGACCGTACGGCTGCACTTCCACCGAGTGCGCGGGTGTCGTCGTGTAATCGCGGATCAGCGGATACTGCGCGGCCGCGCGCACCATCAGCGCCAGGTCATTGGCCGTCGACACATTGTTCGGGGACAGTCCAGTCGGATCCTCGAATCGCGTGCGCGTCATGCCGAGGGCTGTGGCCTTCGCATTCATCGCGTCGACGAAGGCGGCGCTGCCGCCGGGATAGTGGCGGGCGAGCGAGGACGCCGCGCGGTTCTCCGACGACATCAGCGCCAGGCGCAGCATTTCACCGCGCGAAAGCGTCGCGCCCATCCGCAGCCGCGAATGGCTGCCCTTCACGTAATCAAAATCGTCCATGTCGACGGCGACGGGCTCATCCAGTGCCGGATTAGCGTCGAGGACGACCATGGCCGTCATAAGTTTTGTGAGCGAGGCGATGGGCGTCACTTCATCGGCTGCCTTGACGTAGACGCGGCGCCCGTCCTGGACGTCCAAGACGAGCGCATTGGCCGAGGCCAGCCGGAGCTTACCCGGATCAGGGTAAGGCGCCGCGATCACGGTCCCCGCGATTAGCGGTCCCAAGACGCAAACAAAAACAAGGGTTAACGAACGAATCATCGGTCCAGGCCTTAAAAAATCCCAACGCCTTATCGCATGGGCGGGCTCTGCCCGTCAATACCCTTGAGCCATCAAGGGTTTAATTGAGCCCGCGATGTGGCGCAAACCACAGCAAACACCGTGCCCGGAGCCGTTCCGACTCTTGGGATTCCCCGAATTGGGCGGTGCGGCGGCGACTATTGTGAAAACCTGCGGCAGCTTGAGCGACACCTACAACGCTTCGACGCCGCTTCTGGCCGACACGGGGGGTGATTCCGGTGCGCGCCGCTCCTCGTCCTGCTGCAGGCGCCACATCCGCGAGTAGACGCCGTTCGCCGCGAGCAGCGTCGAATGAGAACCGCGCTCGACGATGCGTCCATGCTCCAGCACGAGGATTTCGTCGGCGTCGACGACCGTGGACAGCCGGTGCGCGATAGTGAGCGTCGTGTGGTTCTGCGCGATCAGGGCCAGCTCGGCCTGGATCGCCTTTTCGGCCTTGGAATCGAGCGCGCTCGTCGCCTCGTCGAAGATCAGCACGTGCGGCGCTTTCAGGATCGCGCGGGCGATGGCCACACGCTGCTTTTCGCCGCCCGACAGCTTCAGTCCGCGCTCGCCGACCGGCGTCGCGTAGCCTGCCGGCAGGCCGGCGACGAAGTCGTGGATCTGGGCGAGCCGCGCGGCGGCGACGATCTCGTCATGCGTAGCACCCGGCTTGCCATACGCAATGTTGTACTCGATCGAGTCGTTGAAGAGCACCGTATCCTGCGGCACGATGCCGATCGCCGCACGCAGGCTCGTCTGCTGCACGTCGCGGATATCCTGGCCATCGATGGTGATGCGCCCGCCGTCGATGTCGTAGAAGCGATAGAGGAGCCGCGCGAGCGTGGACTTGCCCGCGCCGGACGGACCGACGACCGCCACCTTGCGGCCCGACGGAATCGTGAACGACACGTCGAACAAGATCTGCCGGTTGGCCTCGTAGCCGAAATACACGTTCTCGAAGCGCACCGTAGCACCCCGGATGGCGAGCGGCGGCGCGCCCGGCTTGTCGCGGATCTCGGCGTTTTCCTCGATCAACGCGAACAGGCGCTCCATGTCGGCCATCGCCTGCTTGATCTCGCGGTAGATGACGCCCAGGAAATTGAGCGGGATGTAGAGCTGGATCATGAACGCGTTGACGAGCACCAGGTCGCCGATCGTCATGGTCCCGTTCACCACACCGACGGTGGCGCGCCACATGATCAGCGTCACGGCGATCGCAATGATCGCGCTTTGCCCGATGTTGAGCGCCGACAGCGACGTCTGGCTCTTCACCGCGGCCTTTTCCCAGCGCTGCATGCTCTCGTCGTAGCGGCGCGCCTCCCATTCCTCGTTGCCGAAGTACTTCACCGTCTCGTAGTTGAGCAGGCTGTCGATCGCGCGGACGTTGGCCTTGGAATCGAGCTCGTTCATCGTGCGGCGGTACTGCGTGCGCCATTCGGTGATGAAGACGGTGAAGGCGATGTACACGCAGAGCGCGCCGGCGGTGATCGCCATGAACGTCCAGTCGTAGCGGGCGATCAGGATTGCCGAAACCAGCGCGATCTCCACGAGTGTCGGCAGGATCGAGAACAGCGTGTAGCTGATCAGCGTCGAGATCCCGCGCTGGCCGCGCTCGACGTCCCGCGTGAGTCCTCCCGTCTGCCGCTGCAGGTGGAAGCGCAGCGACAACGCGTGCAGGTGGCGAAAGACCTGCAGCGCGATCTTGCGCACCGCGCGCTGCGTCACCTTGGCGAACAGGTACTCCCGCAGCTCGGTGAACATCGTCGTCGACAGACGGAGCAGGCCATAGGCGACCAGCAGCGCGAGCGGCACCACCAGTGCCGCCGTCTGCGCATCGAGATTGTCGACGATCCGCTTGAGCAGCACCGGCACGCCGACATTGGCGACCTTGGCCAGCACGAGGCAGGCGATCGCCGCCAGGACCCGGAACTTGTATTCCCAGAGATAGGGAAGCAGCGTGCGGACCGTGTTCCAGTCGCCGCGCTGGGTCCGCGGGACATTCCGGTCGATGGGCGCCGGGAGGGAAGTGGAATGGGAGTGGCGCATTCAGGTATCCGGACAACCGTTCATTTTAGCAGCCCGGTGCGGCTGACCTTGCTCACGCGCTGCGGCGTCGCTTGCGCGGGAACCACTCGTTGCCGCCATAACCGAGGACGCCCATGCCGACGCGCACGATGCCATAGGCGATCCAGGTCAGCGCTTTCTCGAACGGCGAGCGCCCTGCCCACCGCGCCGGCGCCATGCGCTTGGCCCCGTCGCCGATCATCGTCAGCAACTCCTGCCGCAACTGGTCGGCAAAGTGCGGATCGCGCACGAACACGTTGGCCTCGCGCGCCATGAGCAGCGAATAGGGATCGATGTTGGACGAGCCGACCGTGGCCCAGTGGTCGTCGACCACCGCCACCTTGGCGTGCAGAAACGACCGGTGGTACTCCTCGATGCCGACGCCGGCTTCGAGCAACTGACCGTACAACGCGCGCGCCGCATAGTGCAGCAGCCGGTATTCGACACGTGCCTGCAGGAGCAGCGTCACCTGCACGCCGCGCCGCGCTGCCGCGGTCAGCGCACGGCGAAACTCCACGCCGGGAAAGAAATAGGCGGTTGCAATCAGGATCTCGCGCTTGGCCGTCCGGATGGCGGCCAAGTAAGCGTTCTCGATATCGCTCCGGTGGCCCAGATTGTCGCGAATGGCGAATTTCGCGGTTTGCGTCCCCGCATTCTGCGTCGGGATCTCGTCCGGGAACAGCGGCACGTCGCTGCGGTCGATCTGGGTCAGTTCGACCAGCACCCACAGCCGCTGCATGGTCATCACGATCGGCGCGAGCATCGGCCCTTCCACGCGCACCGCGAAGTCGACGCGGGGCGGCTTGTGCCGCGGCGTATTCATGTCGTCGATGAGGTTGATGCCGCCGACGAAGGCGACGCGTCCATCGACATGGCAGATTTTCCGGTGCAGGCGCCGCAGCCGGTGCGAACGAAACTGCCAAGGCGCCACTTCCGGCCGGTATTTCAAGAGGCGCACGCCGCCTCCGGCGAGCATTTGCGCGAGCGATGGCGTGAGATAGTGGTGCGCTCCCCAGCCGTCGACCAGGACCCGGACTGCTACGCCACGCTGCGCCGCACGAACCATCGCCTCGGCGATCGCCCGCCCGGCGTTATCGTCGGCGAAGATGTAGGTCTCCAGCCATACTTCCTGCTGCGCCGCATTGATGGCCTCGATGAGCGCCGGGAAGAATTCCGCACCGTTGCGGAGCAACTTGATCGAGTGGCCGGCGGTGAAGCGCTCCACGTTAGGAGCCTGTCGGACATGCCTTCGCGCATGCGACGGAGGCGGTTTGGGCGCAGTTCAAGGCGCGAGCCTGAAAGCACATCGAGAATATGGTGAGGGCGAGCAACGCAGAAATGCACCCAAAGCGCCCCGTCCCTTCGGGTTGCCGCCAAAAGGCGCGTCTGCTTTGTTGCTCGGCTTGCGAAGGTTCGCGACATTCGCTGCGCCTCGCGCCGCGCATCCATCGCCCTTTGGCCCGGCAACGCATACGTGAAGGCATGTCCGACAGGCTCCTGGCCTGTCAGCGGCGCCGGCGGGGTAGCGAAAACGTCGCGGCCAAAGCCGCATGGTCGGAAAGCCGCCCCGAGGGAAACGCGTAATGGACGTGCGCGTCGTCGATGTCGAGCTTGCGCGCGTAAATGCGGTCGAGTCGAAAGACCGGCAGGACGGACGGGAATGTCCGCGCCGGCCGACCCTTCACTTCCTCGAACACCTCGTACACGCCCAGTTCATCGGTGAGTATGCGGTCGCCCTTGCGCCGCCAGTCGTTGAAATCACCGGCAATGATCAGAGGGGCGTCCCGGGGAACCGTGGCGCGGATGCGCTCGGCCAGCGAGCGGATCTGCCACTGCCGGCCGCGCTCGAACAATCCCAGGTGGACGTTGATGCAGTGCAGGTTCGGCGCCCCCTCCGCCAGCTTGATCTCGCAATGGAGCAGGCCACGGTTCTCGAACACGTGGGCCGAGATGTCCTCGTTCTCCTGCGAAACGATCGGAAAACGCGACAGAACCGCGTTGCCGTGGTGGCCCTGGCGGTAGGTGGCATTGCGCCCGTAGGCGACCTCGCGCCACATCGTGTCGGCGATGAATTCGTGCTGCGGCTTGCCGGGCCAATCCTGGTAGCGTCCAGCATGCCGGTGATGGGCGCCCTGGACTTCCTGCAGGAACAAGACGTCGGCCGACAGCCCGTGCAGCTTCTCCTTGAGCTCATGGATGACCATGCGCCGCGTCAGGTGCGAGAAGCCCTTGTGGATATTGAATGTCGCGACGGTGAATTTCATCGGCGCGCGGCGGCGAATGGGGGGATCACTACCCGAATGTTAGCGGGAAATCATGCCGGGAGGCTTTCAGGGCCTGTTCGCGGCCCGGCCCGCTACCCGGATACTTGCGCACGTTGCCGGAAAGCGCGTAAGTTTGCAGTGGGTCCCTCGACCAACGCTGGAGGCAGGCCTTCTGCCCTGTCGCACCCAACCCACTCCCACAGGAGCCATCACATGAATACGCAAGCCACGATTCAAGCCGCCGTCGCCGGCCTCATCGCCATCGGATTCGCCGCTTCGGTTGCCGCACAGCCCGTGCCGCAAAAGGAAGGCACCGAAAAGTGCTACGGCATCGCCAAGGCCGGGCAGAACGACTGCGGCACCGCCAAGCACGCATGCGCGGCGCAGGGCGCCAAGGTCGACAACGACCCGACCGAATGGAAGTACGTTGCGAAGGGCACGTGCGAGAAGATGGGCGGCAAGACCACGGCGCCCAAGTAACGTCTTTCTGCGTCAAGATGGCGCGGCCAGGCCACAGATAGTGGCCGGCCGCGTGCTTTCATGAATCCCACCCTCCCTGTCGCCGCCGGCATCGGCCTGCGCGCGCCCCACGCCGCGCAGGTGTTGGCGGAGCGTCCACCGGTGCCATGGTTCGAAGTCCACAGCGAAAACTACTTCGCAGACGGCGGACCTGCGCTTTCGGCGCTGCACCGGATTCGTGCGGACTATCCATTGTCGCTGCACGGCGTGGGGTTGTCGCTCGGGTCCACCGACCCGCTCGACCTGGTGCACCTTACCAAGTTGAAGCGGCTCGCCGACCGCATCGAGCCGGCCCTCGTTTCCGAGCACCTGTGCTGGAGCAGCGTGAACGGGCGGCACTACAACGACCTGCTGCCGCTGCCTTACACGCCCGAAGCGCTCGACCATGTCTGCGCGCGCGTAACGCAAGTGCAGGATTTCCTCGGGCGCAAAATCCTGGTCGAGAACGTCTCGAGCTATTTCGCGTTCCCCGAGTCCACGCTGGCTGAAGCCGCCTTCGTCGCCGAAGTCGCGGCGCGCTCGGGATGCAAACTGCTCGTTGACGTCAACAACATCTACGTCAATGCGCGCAATCACGGCATCGACGCCGATGCGTACCTGGCCGCGATTCCGCCGGCCGCTGTCGCCGAGATCCACCTCGCGGGGTTCGACGCCGACGGCCCGTGCCTGATCGACACGCACGGCACGCCGGTCGCGCCGGAAGTGTGGTCACTGTACGAGCGTGCGCTGGCGCGCTTTGCCCCGGTGGCCACGCTGATCGAATGGGACACCGACATACCGGACTTCGCCGTATTGCAACGCGAAGCCGCGACGGCCCAAATGTATCTGGAAGCCTGCCTTGCCGTCGCTGCGTGAACTGCAGACGCAGTTCGCGAACGCGTTGCTCGCGGACACCGGCGACCCGGGCGAGCGCATCGCGATCTACCGCAACACGGTGTCAGCAAACTATCACAATGCGCTCGGCGCGACTTACCGGGTCGTCCTGCAACTGGTCGGCAAGCCGTTCTTCGATGCCGCCGTCGATGCCTATGTCGTCACCCATCCGTCGACGGGTGGCGATCTCAATGTCTACGGCGATCGCTTCGGCGATTTCCTCGCGAGCTATCCGCACGCGAAGGATCTGCCCTACCTGCCCGATGTGGCAAGGGTCGAGTGGGCGGTTGACGAGGCCAGCCGCGCCGCCGACGCCGGCGGATCGCCCGATGCCATCCTGGCCGCGCTGGCCGTGATTCCTGCGGACCAGATCACCGCCCAACGTTTCGCTCTCGATCCCGCCTGCCGTTTCATCGTCTCCGAATATCCGGTGCTGCGGATCTGGCAGGTGCATCAGCCCGCCTTCGAAGGCGACATCACGGTGAACTTCGAAGGCGCGACCGACCAGCTCATCGTGCGGCGCGAAGCGGGAGGCGTGGTCGTCGAGAGACTCGCGTCCGGCGACTTTGCGCTGCTGAGGGTACTCGACGACGGTGGAAACCTCGCGGCGGCCTTCGAGGCGGCAATGACCGCCGATCCGCTTTTCGATCTCGGCACGGCACTGCGCGGCTACATCGCCAATCGCACGCTGTCGGATTTGCGCACCGGGTGAAAGCTATCCCGGTTGAGGGCGACTAACTTGCACAGTCCCCACGTTTCGAGGAGCCGCACCATGTCGTCCGCCGTGTTATCGCTGCCGAAGCGCGCTGTCCGTCTTTACGGGAGCGCGGCGCAGCTCATCGACCGCCTGCAGCCTCTATTTGCATTTGCGATAAGAGTCTACGTCGCGCGCGTGTTCTTCCTGTCCGGGCTCACCAAGCTCCACGACTGGAACATTACGCTGGCGCTGTTCCGGAATGAATACCATGTTCCCGTGCTGCCACCCGCTGCGGCTGCCGTCCTGGGGACGAGCGCGGAACTGGGATTGCCCGTCCTGCTGTTCTTTGGCTTTGGAACGCGCTTCGCTGCCATAGCATTGTTCGTGTTCAACATAGTCGCCGCGATTTCCTACCCCGACCTGTCGGCGGCGGGGGTCAAGGATCATGTGCTCTGGGGCGCGTTGCTGATGGTGATCTTCTTTTATGGTCCCGGGCAATTCTCGCTCGATCATCTCATTCGACAAAGGGTGAATGAATCGGACGACGGGCGGTCCTCAATCTGGTGAACTTCATCTCCTAGTTGCAGGTCTCTCGGCGAGGAACGTCCGTTAGAACCTCGTCATTGAACTGACGGTCCGCTGGGCCCCCTGACATAGGACACGCGGGATACAATTCTCCTATTCCGGCGCCGAGATCGGCGCGCCATGCCGTAGCTCGAGGATTCCATTGCCTGATTTTTCAAGAGTGGCCGCGCCGGCGGACGACCCCCTCGTCCGCGCGTACAACGACGTCGCATACACGACCCGCCCCGGCGCGGTGAGCCATCCCGATCAGCTTGCAACCATAGCGACGCTAATGGGGCTCGACGTCGCGCCTATCGCGACTTGCCGCGTCCTCGAGGTGGCGTGCGGCGATGGAATGAACCTGGTGCCCCTCGCGGCAACGCTGCCCGAAGCGACGTTCGTGGGCTTCGACTTCGCGGCGCGGCCCATCGCCCGCGCACAGCGCATGGCCAGCGACTTGGGCCTCGCCAATATCCAGTTGACGCAACTCGACCTGCGCGAGGTGCCCACGGACCTGGGCAGTTTCGACTACATCATCGCGCATGGCCTCTATTCATGGATTCCCGCCGAGGTGCGCGCCCTCGTGATGCCGCTGATCGCGCGCCACCTGGCGCCCAATGGCGTTGCCTTCGTCAGCTACAACACGCTGCCCGGATGCCACATGCGCCGTGTCGTGTGGGAAATGCTGAAGTACCACACTCGCGAAATCGAGGACCTGACGGCCAAGCTCGCCGCCGCGCGTTCGCTGATCGCGCTCGTGTCCGCGCCGGTCGCAGGTGAGCATGAGAGCAAAAAGGCGATGCGCGCGGAAGTTCGCCATGCGGGAGAATGTAACGACGCATCGCTGGCCCACGACGACATGAGCGAGCCGAACAATCCGGTGTACTTCCACGAATTCGTGGCCGACGCCACGCGCGCCGGGCTCACCTTTCTCGCCGAGGCGCGCCTGGGCACCATGATGGGTATGGGCATTGCGCCCACGGTGCGCCAGGCACTTGGGAAGCTGGACCGATTGGTGCGGGAACAATATCTCGACTTCATCTATTTTCGCCGCTACAGGGAATCCTTGCTGTGCCACGACAAGGCACTGTCACGATTCGTGTTCCAGCCGGCCCGCGCACTGGGAATGCACGCGCTGCCATCGCCGAATTCAAGGCGCGCGGCCGCAAATACCGCGCCCGGAACGGATCCTGACGTCCGGGCGCTTAACGAATTTTTGCTCGAGCGTTGGCCGAATTCCGTTCCGGTGGGCAAGCTTGCCGACTGGCGGCAGCGGACATTACCGCCCGCGCCCGAAGGTCACCCTCACCAGGCGATCGAATTGCTGCTCATCGAACTCTATGTCGCAGACTTGATCGACCTGCGCACCTCGCCGGTCGCCACCGCCGCAATCGCCGGCGAACATCCCGAAGCTTTCGCCGCGGCGCGCTGGGTCAATCGCGAGAATGACGTGGTTCCGAATCTCTATCTGGAGCCCCTAAGGCTTCAGGACGCCGCCGGTCGCCAACTCGTCGGGCTACTCGACGGCACGCGGACGCGTGATGAGTTGATTGCCGCCGTGGGGGGGCCGTTTGCGGGGCCGAATGGTCGGGTGCAACTGGACAAGGTGCTGGCGATGCTCGCCAAGTCAGCGCTGCTGGTGAGTTGATGCAGCCGACTCCAAGAGTGGCCGCGCCGGCCGACGACCCCCTCGTCCGCGCGTACAACGACGTCGCATACACGAGTGTCCCGGGCACCGCGGCTCACCCCGATCGGCTCGCGACGATAGCGACGCTGCTCGGACTCGACGTCGCGCCCGTCGCGTCTTGCCGCGTCCTCGAGGTGGCGTGCGGCAACGGCATGAACCTGGTGCCGATCGCCGCGACACTGCCGAAGGCATCGTTTACGGGCTTCGATTTCGCGGCGCGGCCCATCACTCAAGCGCAGCGCATGGCCAGCGATCTGGGCCTTTCTAATATACGTTTGCTGCAACTCGATCTGCGCGAGGTGCCCACGGACCTGGGCAGTTTCGACTACATCGTCGCGCACGGGCTCTATTCATGGATTCCCGCCGAGGTGCGCGCCCTCGTGCTGCCGCTGATCGCACGCCACCTGGCGCCCAATGGCGTTGCCTTCGTCAGCTACAACACGCTGCCCGGATGCCACATCCGCCGCGCCGTGTGGGAAATGCTCAATTACCACGCCCGCGAAATCGCGGACCTGCCGGCCAAGCTCGCCGCGGCGCGTTCGCTGATCGCGCTCGTGTCCGCGCCGGTCGCAGGTGAGCATGAGAGCGAAAAGGCGATGCGCGCCGAGGTTCGCCATGCGGGAGAGGGCAACGACGCATCGCTCGCCCACGACGACATGAGCGAGCCGAACAATCCGGTGTACTTCCACGAATTCGTGGCCGACGCCGCGCGCGCTGGGCTCACCTTTCTCGCCGAGGCGCGCCTCACCACCATGATGGGGCCGGGCATTGCGCCCACGGCGCGCCAGGCACTTGGGAAGCTGGACCGGCTGACGCGGGAACAGTATCTCGACTTCATCTCTTTCCGCCGCTTTCGGGAATCCTTGCTGTGCCACGACAAGGCACTGTCACGATTCGTAGTCCAGCCGGCCCGAGCGCTGCAAATGCATGCGGCACCTTCGTTGGATTCGCGGCTTGCGGCCGCAAGTGCCACCACTGCGCCGAACACGGATGCAGACGCGCGCGCACTCGAGGAATTCCTGCTGGCGCGCTGGCCAAACTCCGTTCCGGTTGCCGAGCTGGCCAATTGGCGCGGGCGCGCCATGCCCGCTGATGCGTCCGAGCGGACGCTCCGGCCGATCGAAATCCTGCTCGCCGAACTGTATGTGGCGGGACGGGTGGACCTGCACACGCTGCCGGTCGCTGCCGCGGCCGCCTCGGGCGAACATCCGGAAGCCTTCGCTGCAGCGCGCTGGATCGGCCGCGAGAACGACGTCGTTCCGAATCTCTACCAGGAGGCGCTGCGGCTACAGGATCCCGTCGTGCGAAAACTCATCGGCCTTCTTGACGGCACCAGGACCCGCGAGGCACTGATGACGGCCGTTGGTGGTCCGTTCTCCGGACCAGCAGGTCGCGAGAAACTCGACAAGGTGCTGGCAATGCTCGCCAAGGAGGCGTTGCTGGTGAGTTGATGTCCTACTTCCTGCAGCACCAGAGCGAATACATGCTGATGAAAGTGTCCGGCCAGGCGTCTTCGAATTCATGCCATGCCGCAAGGTTCGTCTCCGCATCGGCAGCCGGAAACATTTCCCTGAAACGATTGCGCACCGGCGTCGTGCATTCCATGCCCAGGAACCGCAGGCCCAACTGATCCAGGCACATTTCGATGCGAGGCAACGTGAACTGGTGTTCCTGAACGTGCATCAGCATGTCACGACACCCGTCGAGCGTGGAAAAATCGGCGTAGGCCATCACTTTTCTCACCTCATGCCCGTCGGGAAGCTCACCGATGGCATGGCGGCAACGACGGATTCCATCCGCGGTTGGCGGCAGATTCAGGGACTGGGTGAATTCCTGCGCGGCAAGTATCGCGCCGCGCGCCTTCTCGCTGTATAGCCCGATTCGCATCAGTCCATCAGGCTCCAGCAGTTTGAGCAAGACGCGCCAGCCCGCCAGCGGGTCGTCGAGATGATGCAGCACGCCGCTGCACTCCACGATGGCAAACGACCGACCCAGTTCGCCGAGCTTCAGGATGTCGGCCTGACGGTAAGTGATGTTGGCGATCCCGAGCTTTTCCGTCATCCGGGCCGCATAGGCAAGGCTTGCCAGGCTGAGATCGACCGCCAGGATTTCGCTATCGGGATGAATCCGGGCGAATAGAACCGGAACGTGGCCGGTCCCGCACCCGGCGATGAGTATCGGCACCGGGCGCGGACGGACGCGAACTTCCTCCCCGGGGCGCAACTCGCGCAAGAGCGCCTCTATTGTCTTGGCACCCGGACATTGCATCGTTACCCAACGCGGATACGGGTGTTCCTCATATTGCGCGCGCACCGCCAGCGAAACCCGGTCGTCGATGGTCGTGATCGGAGCAAGTTCGCGAGCGATCGCCCGCTCACGCATGAGATTCTCGACTTGCTCCTCGACGATCGGTCGAAATGCGTCGCTCCAATCAGCCACCAGATACTCGGACAGCCGCTCGAAGCCTTGCAACGCGGGCAACGAATCATAAAGCGCGGCGACGGCCAGGGACGGCTCCAGCGCCCGGGGCTTCGCAACCGCTTGCCGCAGCGTGTCCTGAAGCGCTTCGCGCAGAACCATCACTCGCTCAAGTTCGCTTTCGTCGGCGAAGAAGACATATTCGGAAAAAAAACATTGTCGCGCCAGCGCGCAAATGAACTCCGACGGGATCTCGGGAACCGCCGGCTCCGCTCCGCGCGCCGGATCGAAGCGCATGAGAATGCTTCGACGCAGATGCGTGAGGACTTCTTCCAACGCGGCATCACAGATGGGCATTCGCGGCAATACCGCGAGCAGGAGTGGTTCGCGAAAAAACGCCGCGACCGACGGAACCACGGAATGCAAAGGGTCGCCGCCGCGGCGAGCGCTTTCCTGCAACAGTCGAAATCCTTCGGCGCCTTTCAACAACGAAACGATCGAAGGATTGAGATTCAGCACGGAAACGTTGTCGTCCGTGCAAAGGCTCAAGAGGACGGCGCGCTCCTTCTCCCCGGCGGAATGGAGTGCGTATCCGTTCAGCGCCAATGCCAGATTCCCGCGCAGTTGTGGATTGGTGGGCTCGGCCGCAACCGACTCGAAGAGCAATGGGATCGCTTCCTGAATTCGGCCCGTCGCGTGCAAGACCATCGCAAGGTTGGCCTTCACCTTGGAATAATCGGGATTGAATGCCAGCGCATGCCGATAACTCGTTTCGGCCTCGGTCAGATGGCCCTGGGCATGCAGGCTGATTCCGAGGACGCCGTGCGCGATGTGGTTTTCCGGCTCCAGCTCCAGCACTCGGCGGCTGGTCGCGATCGCCGCGTCGATCCGTCCCAGTTTCTCCAGCAGAGCGAGCGAATTGAGAAGCGCGCCCACATAATCGCTGCGCAGGTCGATCGCCCTGTCCAGCGCCAGCAACGCTTCCTCGTCGCGTCCAAGCGCTTCCAGGACGCCGGCGAGGCCTACCCAGGCTTCCGGAAAGTCATCGCGAATCCGCAGCGCAATGCGAAATTCCGTCTCGGCTTGCGAATACTGCGAACGCAACAGATGCGCGCGGGCGAGATTGAAATGGCCGGCAGCATATTCCGGCTCAACGGCGATTGCCCGCTCATAGGATGCGATCGCCGCGCTGAAATCGCCCGCTGCCTGGAGCGCAATTCCAAGATTCATATGCGCCGGGGCACATCGATCGTCGGCTTCCACGGCCCTACGAAAATGCTCAAGGGCCTTGTTTGCGCTGCCGGATGTTTCCGCGGCAATGCCAAGGTCAATGAGTTTCTGCGCACGCCGGCGATTGCTGCCCGCTGGCGGCACCTCCGCGCTGCCGCGCCGGAACAGATGCCGGACGGAGAAACTCACTGCGGCATCCTGCCTCTCTGGCTCGTGAGATCGCCACGCGGACGGAGCGCGGGAATAAGGCTCGCCCTGGCGAGCGCATCAAACAGACTGGGAATGGGGTGGCTGACGGGACTCGAACCCGCGACAACTGGAATCACAATCCAGGACTCTACCAACTGAGCTACAGCCACCGCTGAACCGTCATTTTATCCGACTTTGGCTTCCCGCAGGCACCGGCAAGCCTTGGCGTGCGGCACTACTTCCGTCCCAGCACTTCCTTCGCCACCGCCACGACGTGCTCCGGCTCGAACCCGTAGTGCGCCTGCAACGCCTTGAGCGGCGCCGAGGCGCCGAACGTATGCATGCCGATGACGCGGCCCGTCGTTCCGACGTAGCGCTCCCAGCCGAACGTGGACGCCTGTTCCACCGCGACACGCGCCGTGACCGCCGGCGGCAGCACGCTGTCGCGATATTCCTTCGTCTGGTGCTCGAAAATGTCCCACGACGGCATCGAGACGACGCGGGAACGAATGCCCGCCGGCGAGAAGCTTTTCGTGCGCTTCCACGGCGAGACTGACTTCGCTGCCGGTCGCGATGAGGATGACCTCGGGATTGCCGCCGGGCGCGATCGCCCAGGACGTATGCGCCGTGCGCGTCCCCGCGGCCGGCGCGTATCTTCGTGCGGTCGAGCGTGGGCAGCGGCTGCCGCGACAGCACGATGATCGCCGGGCGGTGGCGCAACTGCATCGACGCACCGATACGCTTCGACGACTTCGTTGGCGTCCCCAGGACGCAGCAACGTCAGCCCCGGAATCGCGCGCAGGGAAGCGAGCTGCTCGACCGGCTGGTGTGTCGGGCCGTCTTCGCCGTCGCCCATCGCATCGTGCGTGAAGACGAAGATCGTCGGCAGCTCCATCAGCGCCGAGAGCCGGATCGCGGGCCGCGCGTAATCGCTGAAGATGAAGAAGGTCGCCGCCGAACGGCCGGAGCTTGGTGAGCGACAAGCCGTTCATCACCGCCGCCATCGCATGCTCGCGGATGCCGAAGTGCAGATTCTTGCCGCCAGGCGTGCCGGGCTCGACGTCGCCGGCGCCGTCGAACTTGAGCGTCGTCTTGTTCGACGGCCCCAGGTCCGCCGATCCGCCGAGGAACCACGGCACGTTCTGCGCGAGGACGTTCAGCACCTGGCCCGATGCGTCGCGCCCGGCGATGCCTTTGGGATCGGCCGGGAACACCGGCAACTTATTGTCCCATCCGGCCGGCAACTCGCGCTGCTGCATCTGATCGAGCGCCACTGCCAGGTCCGGATGCTGGGCGCGATAGGCGCCAAGAAGCTCGTTCCACTTCCGGTGCGCTTCTGCGCCGCGTGCGCCCACGCCTGCAGCAAAGTGCTCGGGAACGCCTTGCGGCACGAGGAACTGGGCGTCTTCCGGCCAGCCGTACGCACGTTTGGTCAGGCGAACTTCCTCGACACCCAGCGGTTCGCCGTGCGCGGCCGCGGTGTCCTGGCGGTTGGGCGAGCCGTAACCGATGTGGCTGTCCAGAATGATGAACGTGGGCCGGCCGCGCGTCTTGCGGAAAATCGCCAGCGCGTTTTCAATGCGGCCGATGTCGTTCGCGTCGCCGACGCGCAGGACATTCCATCCGTAGCCCATGAACCGCGCGGCGACGTCCTCGGTGAACGCGAGCTGCGTGCTGCCCTCGATGGTGATGTGATTGTTGTCATAGATCCAGCAGAGGTTGTCGAGACCGAGATGCCCCGCGAGCGACGCCGCCTCGGAACCCACGCCCTCCATCAGGCAGCCGTCGCCGCAGACCGCGTAGATGTTGAAATCCACCACGTCGAAGCCGGGACGGTTGTAATGGGCAGCGAGCCATCGCTCGCCGATGGCCATGCCGACGCTCATCGCGATGCCCTGCCCAAGCGGACCGGTGGTGGCCTCCACACCCGAGACCAGGTGGTATTCGGGATGGCCGGGTGCTTTACTGTCCAGTTGCCGGAATCGGCGAATGTCGTCGAGAGTGACGGCTGGCTTGCCGACGGTTTCGTAATCAGCGTCGACGGCTTGCGTGCCGGTGAGATAGAGCATCGACCACAACAGCATCGACGCGTGCCCGTTGGACAAGACGAAGCGGTCGCGATTGGGCCAGATCGGATCCTGCGGATCGAAGCGCATCACGCGGTTCCACAGCGTGTACACGAGAGGGGCCAGCGCCATCGGCGTGCCCGGATGGCCGGAATTGGCGGCCTGCACCGCATCGATCGACAGCGTGCGGATCGTGTTGATGCAGAGGGTGTCGATGTCCTGCGGTGCGGCCATGCGAGCTCCGTGGAATATGAATTAGCGCAGCGTCGCCGCCGCAGCGGCGTCGGCAAGGATCACGGCGCGTTCACCGTTCACGCGGCCGGCGGGTATGGTGCGATCGCCATTGGCAAGGCGCGCGAGCATCGCCACCTTCTCCGGCCCCGTCACGACCCACAGCACGCAGCGCGCGCGGTCGAGTACCGGAAACGTTAGCGTCATCCGCGGGTGTCCCTGGTAGGGCGCCGTCAGCGCAACGGCGGCACCCGTCTCCTGCAGCACGGGGTCGTCGGGAATGAGCGAGGCGGTATGGCCATCGGGCCCCAGTCCGAGATGCACGAGATCGAGCGTCGGCGGCGTGCCGGTGACGACTGCGAGTTCCTGCGCGTAGTGGACGGCTGCCGCATGCAGGTCCAGCGCCTCCACCGGCATCGCATGCAGATGGCCGGGCGCCAGCGTCACTTGCGCCAGCAGGCTGTCGGCAATATGGGTGAAATTGCGGTCCGCATCGCCATGCGGCGCCACGCGCTCGTCGACCTGGAAGAGATGCGTCTTCGCCCAAGGCACGTCCAACTCGCCGAGCGCGCGCAACATCTGCCACGGCGTGCGCCCGCCGCTCACCGCAAATGCAAACGCGCCGCGCGCTGCGACGGCATCGCGCGCCGCGCCCGCGATGAACTCCGCTGCGCGCCTGGCGACGGCATCGGCATCGGGCAGCACCTCGATCTTCATGGGGAAGTGGAAGGACCGGTCGATGCGCGGTCAGCTGTCCACAGCCGGATCGTGCCAGCCGCCTTCGGGCGACACCGTCTGCACTTCCTCGGGCCCCCACGTGCCCTGCAGGTATTCGTGGCACCGGCGTGTTGGCGCGCAGCACCGGATCGACGATGCGCCACGCCTCCTCGACATAATCCTCGCGCGCGAAGAGCGTCTGGTCGCCGCGCATCGCGTCGCCCAGCACGCGTTCGTAGGCATCCATCTCGCCGGCACCCGGATGGCGGCTCGCGATCATTTCGGCGGTCAGGCCCACGCTCTCGTCCGCGGGGGACAATACGTTGACGCCGATCGCGATCGTGATGTCTGGGCTGATGCGAAGCCGCACGTGGTTGGGGTGCTGGTTCGGCAGACAATAGACGGACGGCGGCTGCCGCAGGTGGACGATCACCTCGGTCGCGGTGACGGGCAGGCACTTGCCGGCGCGAATGTAGAACGGCACGCCTTGCCAGCGCCACGAATCGATCGCGAGTCGCATGGCGGCAAAGGTTTCCGTCGTCGAATCGGGCGCCACGCCGGGCTCGGCCCGGTACCCGCGGAACTGGCCGCGCACGATGTCCTTCGGCGTCAAGCGTTGCGCATCGCCTTCAGCACCTTGACCTTCTCGTCGCGAATCGACTCGCTGTCGGTGCGCGACAGGCGGCTCCATCGCGAGGTTCGCCAGCACCTGGAACAGGTGGTTCTGGATGACGTCGCGCATCGTGCCCGTCTGGTCGTAGAACGCGCCGCGCCCCTGAATGCCGAAGTCCTCCGCCATGGTGATCTGGACGCTCTCCACGTGATAGCGGTTCCAGAACGGCTCGAGGAAGCGCGTTGGCGAAACGGAAATGCAGCATGTTGTGCACCGGCCCCTTGCCGAGGTAGTGGTCGATGCGGAAGATGTGCGCCTCGTCGAAATTGCTGTGCAGGATCGCGATTGAGCTCGCGCGCCGACGCAAGGTCGTGGCCGAAAGGCTTTTCGACGATGACGCGCGCGCCTGCCGTGCAGTCCGGCCTTTGCGAGCTGCTCGACGACCGCGCTCGAACAGGCTCGGTGGGATCGCCAGATAGTGCGCGGGCCGCTTCGCGGCGCCGAGCTCACGGCGCAGGGCGGCGAACGTCGCGGCGTCGCCGTAGTCGCCGTCGACGTAACGCAGCAGGCCCATGAGCTTCGCGAACGCCGCAGGGTCGAGCCCGCCGTGCTTTTCGAGGCTGTCGCGCGCGCGGGCGCGAAACTGGTCGAGGTTCCAGCCCGCCTTCGCGACGCCGATGACCGGAACGTCGGAGGTTCCCGCGCTTGATCATCGCCTGCAGCGACGGGAAGATCTTCTTGTAGGCGAGATCGCCGGTCGCGCCGAAGAACACCAGCGCGTCGGACGGCGCGTCGTCCGCCATGACCCCGGTCGTGCTCGCGGTCATCGGCTTCTCATTTTCCTTCCGGCTTCTCGACGTGGCCCGCCGAATTCGAAGCGCATCGCCGAGAGCAGCTTGTCCTGGAACGTCGGCCTCGCCGCGCGAGCTGAAGCGCTCGTAGAGCGCGGTCGGTGAGCACCGGCGCGGGCACGGCTTCGTCGATCGCGGCCTTGATCGTCCAGCGGCCTTCGCCGGAATCCGACACGCGGCCGGCGAACTTGCGCGAGCGCCGGGTCCTTGATCAGCGCGGATGCCGTCAGGTCGAGCAGCCACGACGCGATCACGCTGCCGCGCCGCCACACTTCGGCGATGTCGGGCAGATTCAAGTCGTACTGGTAATGCTCGGGGTCGCGCAGCGGCGTCGTCTCCGCGTCGACTTCGTGCGTGCTGCTTGCCGACATTGGCGGCGCGCAGGATGTTCAGGCCCTCGGCGTAGGCGGCCATGAGGCCGTATTCGATGCCGTTGTGAACCATCTTGACGAAATGGCCGGCGCCGTTCGGCCCGCAGTGCAGATAGCCTTGCTCCGACGTGCCGCTCGCCTTTTCGCGTCCGGGCGTGCGGTCGATGTTGCCGATGCCGGGCGCGAGCGTCGCGAAGATCGGATCGAGATGCTTCACGATGTCCGTCTCGCCGCCGATCATCATGCAGTAGCCGCGCTCGAGGCCCCACACGCCGCCGCTGGTGCCGACGTCGACGTAGTGGATGCCCTTCGGCGCGAGTTCCTTGGCGCGCCGGATGTCGTCGACGTAGTACGAATTGCCGCCGTCGATGAGGATGTCGCCGGGCTCGAGCAGCGGCAGGATCGCCGCGATCGTCTTGTCCACCACCGCCGCCGGCACCATCAGCCACACCGCGCGCGGCTTGGCGAGCTTGCCCACGAAATCGGCGAGCGACGACGACGCCGGTCGCCTTCTCCGCGGCGAGCTCCTCCACCGCCTTCGGCGACATGTCGAAGACCACGCACTGGTGTCCGTTCTTCATCAGCCGGCGCACCATGTTCGCGCCCATGCGGCCCAGTCCGATCATTCCCAGTTGCATGTGCACATTTCCTTCAGGTCAGCGTTGACGTCAGTGTGCCGGTAGCGGCGGATCAGCGCGTTGGTCGAGCTGTCGTGCGCGAGCTTCGGCTCTGCCGCGCTTTCGAGTTCCGGGATGATCCGCTGCGCCAGGACCTTGCCGAGCTCCACGCCCCACTGGTCGAACGAGTCGATGTGCCAGATCGCGCCCTGCGTGAAGACGCTGTGCTCGTAGAGCGCGACGAGCTTGCCCAGCGCCGCGGGCGTCAGTTCGTCCAGCAGGATCGTGTTCGACGGCCGGTTGCCCTCGAACACCCGGTGCGGAACCAGCCAGTCCGGCGTGCCCTTCGGCCTTCACCTCCTCCGCGGTCTTGCCGAACGCGAGCGCCTCGGCCTGCGCGAACACGTTGGCCAGCAGGATGTCGTGGTGCCGGCCGAGCGGATTCAGCGCCTTCGCGAACGCGATGAAGTCGCAGGGAATGAGCCGCGTGCCCTGGTGGATCAGCTGGTAGAACGAATGCTGGCCGTTGGTGCCGGGCTCGCCCCAGTAGATCGGCCCGGTGTCGTAGTCGACGCGCGTCGCCGTCGAGCGTCACGTGCTTGCCGTTGCTCTCCATCGTCAGCTGCTGCAGGTAGGCGGGGAAGCGCTTCAGGTACTGCTCGTAGGGCAGGACGGCGACGGTCTGCGCACCGAAGAAGTCGGTGTACCAGACGGCGAGCAGCCCGAGCAGCACCGGCAGGTTGCGCTCGAACGGCGCCGTGCGGAAATGCTCGTCCATCTCGTGGAAGCCCGCCGAGCATCGCGCGGAAATTCTCGGGTCCGACCGCGAGCATCGTCGACAGGCCGATCGCCGAATCCATCGAATAGCGGCCGCCCACCCAATCCCAGAATCCGAACATGTTGGCGGTGTCGATGCCGAACTCCGCCACCTTTTCGGCGTTGGTCGACACCGCGACGAAATGCTTCGCGACGGCCGGCGCCGTCGCCCCTGAGCCCCGCCAGCGACCAGTCGCGCGCGGTGTGCGCGTTGGTCATCGTCTCGAGCGTCGTGAAAGTCTTCGACGAGATGATGAACAGCGTTTCCGCGGCATCGAGGTCGCGCGACGGCCTCCGCGAAGTCGGTGCCGTCGACGTTGGAGACGAAGCGGAACGTCATGGCCCGGTCGCTGTAGTGCTTGCAGCGCCTCGTAGGCCATCACCGGGCCCAGGTCGGAGCCGCCGATGCCGATGTTGACCACGTTGCGGATGCGCTTGCCGGTGTGGCCCTTCCATGCGCCGCTGCGCACGCGGTTCGCGAACTCCGCCATCCGGTCGAGCACCGCGTGGACGTCGGGAACCACGTTCTTGCCGTCGACGACGATCGACGCGCCGCGCGGCGCGCGCAGCGCCACGTGCAGCACCGCGCGATTCTCGGAGACGTTGATCCTGTCGCCGCGGAACATCGCGTCGATGCGCGCGCGCAGCCCGGACTCCTCGGCCAGCTGCAGCAGAAGGTCGATCGTCGTCGTCGGTGACGCGGTTCTTCGAGTAGTCGAGGTAGATGCCCGCCGCTTCCGTCGTCAGCCGCGTCGCCGCGACGCGGATCGTCGGCGAAGAGCTGCTTCAGCTGGACGTCCTTGATCGGCGGCGTAATGCGCCGCGAGCGCCTTCCACGCAGGACGCGAGGTCAGCGGTGGAATCGGCGGCGATATCGTGCTTGCGGTCGAGCGCGCTCGGCGGGCTTCGCGCTGCCGTGTTCGGACTTGTCCGTGTCCCACAGCCGAAAGCCGCCGGCGAACGCGTTCTCGTTGGCGCCCAGCCGGCAGCCGGGCGGCAATTCCTTCAATTGCCTGCGTTGCCGCCGCCCAGCACCATGTCGTCCGGGCTCGAATGCGGCGACCAGCCGCGCGACCACGTCGCTGACCTGCCCGCGCCACTTCTGCTTGCCCATGCGCTCGAGCGCGCGCACGCCGACGTAGTCCTCGAATGTCGCCTTCTTGTAGGGAAGGTGCGCGAGCTCCATCGGCACGACGAGCGCCGTCGACGATCAGCGTGGTGCCGAGGCCCGTGCCGAAACCGAGGAACAGCATGCGTGCCGCCGTCGTAGCCGCCCAGCGCCTGCATCGCCGCGTCGTTGATGATTCTCACCGGGCAGCCGAACGCGGCCTCGTAGTCGAATCCGACCCAGCCCGAGCCGAGGTTGTGCGGCTCGGTCACCGGCTGGTTGCGCATCACCACGCCGGGATAGCCGATCGAAACGCGGTCGTACTTCCAGCCGGCGGCCAAGCCTTTGCACGCCGACGACCATCTGCGCGCGGCGTCATCGTCGGCCCCGACTCGAACTTGCGCGGCTCGTCTTGCCCGGTGGCCAGGATCTTGACGTGCGTACCGCCGACATCGACCACCAGCACCTTCATCGTTTGGCCTTGGCGTCCCTGCACTTGCGGCGCGACCTCGGCACGCTAGGCGGCTTTCCCGAGCGCGGCGCTCTTCGCTGCGATCACGCCCATCAACTCGTTCCACGACTTGACGAACGACTCGGCGCCTTCGTCCTGCAGCCGCGCCGCCAGCGCGTCGATGTCGATGCCCGCTTTCGCGAACTGCGCCAGCACCGCTTCGCAATCGCCGCCGTCGGGCGGCGTGAGCGCGCCGACCTCGCCGTGGTCGGCGAACGCGTGCAGCGTGGCCTCCGGCATCGTGTTGACGGTGAACGGCGCGGCGAACGCCTTGACGTACAGCACGTCGGACGCCTTCGGATCCTTGGTGCCCGTGCTCGCGAACAGCAGCCGCTGCGGCCGGCCGCCGGCATTCATCACGCGCCGATAGCGCGGCGACGCGATCAGGTCGCAGTACGCCTTGTAGCAGCGCTGGCCGATGGCGATGCCGAGCGTGTTGATCAGCTGTGCCGGCACCTTGCCCGCCACCGCGACGTCCCAGCGGCTGATGAACACCGACGCCACCGAGCCACGTCCGGGTTGAGGCCCGCGGCAATGCGCCGCTCGATGCCGCGCAGGTAGGCGTCGGCCGCGGCGAGGTAGTGCTCGCGCGAGAAGAGGAGCGTCACGTTGATCGGCACGCCGGCGAAGATCGCCTCCTCGATGGCGGGCAGGCCTTCCGGCGTGCCGGGAATCTTGATGAAGAGATTGGGGCGCGCGGCGCGCGCATGCAGGTCCTTCGCCACCGCCAGCGTCGTCTTCGTGTCGCGCGCCAGCAGCGGCGAAACTTCGAGCGAGACCCAGCCATCGACGCCGCGCGTGCGGTCGAACGCCGGGCGAAACAGATCCGCCGCATGCGTGACGTCCTCGAGCGCCAGTTCGAAGAAGAGCGCCTCGCCCGTCTGGCCGGCCTTCAGCTTGCTGCGAATGGCCGCATCGTAGTCGCTGCTGTTCTTGATCGCGTTGTTGAAGATCGTCGGATTCGACGTCAGCCCCGTCACCGAAAGTTCGGCGATGTAGCGCGCGAGCGTGCCGCTTTCGAGAAGGTCGCGCGTGATGTTGTCGAGCCAGAGGCTCTGGCCGATATCGTGAAGCTTGCCAGTCGCTTTCATCGATTCACCTCTTTGGGATTGCATGCGGCAACTCTGGGGACGGGCGCGCGTTCGACGTCCATCGGGCGCCTTGAAAAGTCCGGCTAAATCATACTCCTGTATTCAAAGCGCGTTCCACAAGCGGATCACAGGCTCGGACCGGTCGTGCTCGTAGCCGAGCGTGCATCAGTGCGGCGGTCCCGAGCACGAAATGACGGCCCGATGACGCGTCCTGACCCAGCCAGCGCGCAGCCAGCACGCGCAGGATATGGCCGGACGAGAAGATGAGCACGTTGCCGCTCACGTTGCGCGCTCGCTGCACCACGCGGTCGGCCCGGGCGCCGATATCCGCGAGCGACTCGCCGCCGGGACAGCCGTCGCGGAACAACGACCAGCCGGGCCGGCGCGACTGGATCTCGCGCGTCGTCAGTCCCTCGAAGTCGCCGTAGTCCCACTCGACGAGATCGCGGTCGATTTCCGCGACGGCGCCGAATCCGGCGAGCGCGCAGGTGCGCGCGGCGCGTTGCAGCGGACTCGTGAAGACTTTCGCGAACGCAAGGCCTTGCAGTCGCGTTCGCCAAACCGCGTGCGACGCTGCTCGCCGCGCTCGGTCAGCGGCATGTCGGTGAGACCCGTGTGCTGGCCCGACAGGCTCCATGCGGTCTCGCCATGGCGCGCAAGGAAAGTGACCGGAAGGATCTCGCTCATCGCTAATAGCTGAAGTTGATCTGCGCGCCGAGAAACCACCAGCCGCTGGCACTGCCGCCATTGGCCGAATAGAGCTCCTTGTAGCCCGCCAAGGGTGCCGCGTACGCAGCGAACGCATTCACGTTCACGTTCTTGGTGATGACATACGTGTAGGTGATGTCGAATTCACTGGCAAGCGCCCTGTTCGGCACGCCGCCGCCGCCCACGGGCGCGGCGCCGACCGCGGGAATCGCGAGCGGCGAGTTCGCCTGGTCAGCCGCGAAATAGAGGTAGAGAAAATCGATGATGTTCTTCTCGTCGGGCGTCACCGTCAACTCGACACTGGCGGCGTTGAGGTTGGTATTGTTGAAGATCGACGAGCCGATCTTGCCCTGGTACCAATTGGGATTGCTGCCGGAGAAGTAGAGCGGGTCGAATCCTTCCCAACGCGAACTTCCCGGCCGGTCGCCCGACAACGATGCGTAGCGCAGTCCGAACGAGCGGCCTCCACGCGGTGCCTTGCGCGTTGTAATTCACCTGCGCGTACCAGCCGTCGGCGGCGACGCCACTCTTGCGCTCCCACGCGTACTCGCCGTCCAGCCAGAAGTGCGGCAGCGACGGGATCGGGTGCACGCGGGCACGCAGATCATAGATGTTGAGCCCATCGCGGGTCACGATATCCGAGTGCGGCACGTAGAGATACATGGCGCCTAGCGCGCACCGGTCCGGCGGGAAGCCATTCGACATTGATGCCGTTGATGACGGTCCCGGTTGCGGTGGACGGCGCCTCGTTCGGTTTCAGGTAGAACGCCTGCACGTTCAAGTCCTGCCACGTTCCCTTGATGATTCCCGCGTTGGCCCACGCATTGCGCGGACCAATCTGGTTGGCGCCGCGCTGCGCGCCGTCGTCGGCGCCGCGGCCGATCAGCATCTGGTTGCCCACGGTGAAATCCTGCTGGCCGTAGGACGCGTCCAGCGCGATGCCGTCTGCGGGATCGCCCCAGCGCACGCCGGCGAACAGGAGCTCGCGGTTGCCGTAGTAGAGGTTGCTCACGCAGCAGTTGTCGGTGCCGCGCGTGCTCGACTCCAGATAGCTCGCGCTGCCGTACACACTCACCGCAGGACCGAGCCGGTACTGCGCGCTCACTCCGGGCTCAATGAAGAACTCGCCCCATCCGGGATTCGTCTTGTACCCGGCGGGAGCAAGAGCCGGCGGCGGGCCGAAAAGGTTTTGCGTCATCTTGAAGAGGGCGACTGCGCCATTCAGCAAACCGGTCACGACGAGGTCGCCGTCGCGATAAAGGCGCGGCCAGGACTTGAGATCGCCGGTCTGCAATACGCCCTGCTCGGCATCGGTCTCGGCAAGGGGCTCCCGTTGCTGCGCATACGCGCCACCGTCCAGGATGCCCTCCGCCGCGTTGTCGCGCTTGGGATGGGCGACGGCGCGGTCGAACGCATTGTCGGGCTGCGCCGGGCTCGGCGCGGATTCGAATTGCGCGTGCACGACGCCGGCAGCCAATGCGGCCAGAGAGACCAGCGCGGCGCATGCGCGGTGCCGCATCACATCTCCTCGAGCGTGCGTCCCCGGGTCTCTTTGACGTAGCGCATCACGAAGAAGATCGCCACGGCGGCGAACATGGCGTAGACGAGATAGGCGAGCGCCGAGCCCAGGTTCTTGAGCATGAGCGGAAACGTTACCGTGATCAGCCAGTTCGCCAACCATTGCGCCGTTGCCGCGACGGCCAGCGCGGAGCCGCGCAGGCGATTCGGAAACATTTCGCTCAGCATCGTCCACACCGCCGGCCCCCACGACACGCCGAACGCGAGGACGTAAAGATTGGCCGCGAGGAGCGCGACCAGGCCGTTGGCATGGGGAAGCGTCACCTTGCCGTCGATGCCGGTATGCGCCGTGGCGAACATCCAGGCGAGGACGCCGAGCGTCGCGGCCATGCCGACGGCGCCCCACAGCAGCAGCGGCCGGCGCCCGACACGGTCGATCAGCGCGATCGCGATGATCGTCGCCGCGACGTTGATGGTGCTGCTGATGATGTTGATCAAGAGCGAGTCGGCGTCGGAGAAGCCGACCGCCTCCCAGAGCGTCGTGCCGTAGTAGAAGATCACGTTGATGCCGACGAATTGCTGCAGGCAGGACAAGGCGATGCCGATCCAGACGATCGGCAGCAAGCGGTCGTCGGGGCCGAGCAGGTCAGCGAGCCGCGGTTTGCGCTCGCCCGCGAAGGTTTCCTTGATGTCGGCGATCTTCGCCGGCCCGACGGTCGGCGAGATCCGCTGCATGACCGAGAGCGCCTCCGCTTCGCGGCCGTTCGCCACCAGGTAGCGCGGCGACTCCGGAATCCACCACGCGCCCAGCACCAGCGCGACCGCCGGCACGACTTCAGTCAGGAACATCCAGCGCCAGGCTTCGAGACCCAGCCAGAATGTCTTCGTCACGCCGCCGGCGGCATTGGCAACGACGTAGTCCATCAGCAACGCCGCAAAAATCCCGACCACGATGCCCATCTGGTTGAGCGCCGTCAACCGGCCGCGTATCGATGCCGGCGAAATCTCCGCGATGTAGGCCGGCGACACGACGCTGGCGGCTCCCACGGCCATGCCGCTCACAAAGCGCGCTGCGTTGAATGCCGTCTCGGAGCCGACATAGCCCGTCCACAGCGCACTCAACGTGAATACGGCGCCGGTGATGAGCAGCGTCTGGCGGCGGCCCAGCAGGTCGGCAATGCGGCCCGCAAACAGAGCGCCGATCGCGCACCCGATCAGGATGGAGGCGACGGCGAATCCCGTCGCCGCGGAGCCCGACCGGAACGTGGCCTGGATGCCGGGCACGGCACCGTTGATCACGGCGCTGTCGTAACCGAAAAGGAAGCCGCCGATCGCCGCCGCGCTGGCGATCAGCGTCACATAGCCGGCGTTGATGACCTCCGGCGCGGCGTTCCCCAACGCGGTCTAGGCTTTCTTGACCCAGGCGCTGCACCAGCCTTTGGCGTTGACGAGCTTGCCTTGGAAGATCGTGCACGGACCGTCCGCTGCGCCTGCTTTTCCGGAAAACAGGTTACAGTTGCTGCACATGGCCGTCTTGTCGGTGCGCTTGGTGGATTTGGTTGCGTCCATTACGTAGCCCAACGCGCTGGCGGTCGGATCGGATTCCTTGACCGCGTCGACGGCCTGCGCGGCTCCGCTCATAAGAGCATTGGCGAATGGCGCGGCAGCAAAGCCGATGGCGGTGATCTTGAAAAAGCGACGGCGACTTGGGGAAGCGGTGTCTCTGGACATCGTAGGCTCCTTGAGGTTCGGTGGCAGGCGGTGGATGGCTTTTCCCGAAAGGCCGGATTGTGCTTGCCGGCGGACGTGCCGCCAAGACTCTACTACGACATTGCCCCGGAACGCACGAGGACGATGATCCGCCCGCAAATCGCACCACGGATTTTGCGTTGACCCATGACCTTCGCGACGGTGGCGGGCGCCGGCAATCTACCCAAGGTCATCCTGACCGCGGTGGACGGCGCGCGCGCGGAGATCTACCGCCATGGCGCACATCTGACGTCCTGGCTTCCCGCGGGCGCGAGCGACGATCGCCTCTTCCTCAGCGCGCGTTCCCGCTTCAAGGCAGGCGCCGCCATTCGCGGCGGCATTCCGGTGAGCTTTCCCCAGTTCGCGACGCAGGGTCCGCTGCCGAGCCATGGCTTCGCGCGCGTGATGGCGTGGGACCTCGTGCGGACGGAAACGCAGGACGACGGCAGCGCCCGCGCCGTTCTTCGCCTCACCGATTCCGCCGCGAGCTGGCTCATCTGGCCGCATGCCTTTGCCCTCGGACTCGAGGTCCGGCTGTCCGGCGGCTCGCTCGAGGTCGCGCTGACGGTGAGGAACACCGGTTCCTCGGGCTTCGAGTTCACCGCCGCGCTCCACACGTATCTCCGTGTGGCGGACATCGCGACGACCACTGTGCACGGCCTGCAGGGCGCGCTCTATTACGACAAGGTCCGGCGTGTCGACGACTGCCGCGAGACGGCGCCCGACGTGCGCATCGACGGCGCGGTTGACCGCGTGTATCGCGTTGCGCCACAAGACCTGGAAGTCCGCGAACACAATCGCTCGATGGCCATTCGCGCCACGGGTTTCCCGGATACCGTCATATGGAATCCAGGCGCAGAGGGCGCCCGGGCGCTCGTCGATCTCGCGCCTGGAGACGAAACAACGATGCTGTGCGTCGAGGCGGCCGCGGCGTCCACACCGGTGAGTCTCGAAGCCGGCGCGACGTGGCGAGGAACCCAGGCGCTGACTGCACGCTGACGCATTGCCGCGGGCCCCACATAACGCTAGAGTCCGCATCCGCCAGCGCCCGACGTCTCTGCCCATGACTTCGACCGACAATCCCGAACCGCCACCGCAGCCGGTCCCCGAACGGCCTCCCCTCACGGCGGAGGAGCAACGCATGGCCGCCACTCGCGACGCCAAGGTTCCGTGGCGGATGTGGGGCCCTTACGTGAGCGAGCGGCAATGGGGCACGGTGCGCGAGGATTACAGCGCGCACGGCTCGGCGTGGGATTACCTTCCCCACGACCACGCCCGCTCGCGCGCGTATCGCTGGGGAGAAGACGGCATCGCCGGCATCTGCGACGACCGGCAGCAGCTTTGCTTCGCGCTCGCGCTGTGGAACGGCGCCGATCCGATCCTGAAGGAGCGCATGTTCGGCCTGACGGGCCCCGAGGGCAATCACGGCGAGGACGTCAAGGAGTATTACTTCTATCTCGACAACGTGCCCAGCCACGCATACATGAAGTTCCTGTACAAGTATCCGCAGCGGGCCTACCCCTATTCCGACCTGGTGGAGGAGAACCGCCGCCGCACGCGGCTCGACCCGGAATACGAACTTCTCGACACGGGCATCTTCGAAGACGACCGCTATTTCGATGTGTTCGTCGAATACGCGAAGGCCGCGCCGGACGACATCCTGATCCGGATCACCGCCATCAATCGCGGCGAGGAGATGGCACTGCTGCATCTACTGCCGACCTTGTGGTTCAAAAACACCTGGTCGTGGTACCCGGACGCGCCGGAGCTGGTGCCGCCGCGCATCGCTGTCGCACGCAACGGGAACCAAAATGGGCTGCCGACGGTGCTCAGGACGACGCACCGGTCGCTGCCGCCCTACTCGCTTCACTGTGAGGCGCCCGACGAGCTGCTCTTCACCGAGAACGACACAAACGCGGAGCGGATCTTCGGGAAACCCAACGCGAAGCCGTACGTAAAGGACGCGTTCGACAATTACCTCGTGCATGGCCGCAAGGATGCAGTGAACCCCGCCAACATCGGCACCAAGGCCGCTGCGCATTACGTTCGGCAGGTGCGCGCCGGCGAGTCCGTCGTTGTGAAGCTGCGCCTGCGCACCGGGGCCGATCTCGCGGCGCCGCTGGGCAAGGATTTCGATGCGACGTTCGACCTGCGCCAGCGCGAGGCCGACGCCTTCTACCATCGCATCACGCCCTTCGCCCTTTCCGACGACATGCGCAACGTCCAGCGCCAGGCATTCGCGGGGATGCTGTGGAGCAAGCAGTACTACCGCTACATGGTGAATCGCTGGCTCAATGGCGACAAGGCCGGCTTCGTGCCGCCTGAGGAGCGCAAGAACGGCCGCAATCACAACTGGCGCCATTTCGCTGCCGGCGACGTCCTGTCGATGCCGGACAAGTGGGAATACCCGTGGTTCGCCGCCTGGGACACGGCGTTTCACTGCATACCTCTTGCCATGATCGATCCCGAATTCGCGAAGGACCAGTTGCTGCTGCTCATGCGCGAGTGGTACATGCACCCGAACGGCCAGATCCCGGCATACGAGTGGGCATTCGGCGACGTGAACCCGCCAGTGCACGCGTGGGCGGCCATCCGCGTCTACCAGATCGAGCACAAGATGCTACGGACGCCGCGACCGCAAGTTCTTAGAAAGGGTGTTCCAGAAACTGCTGCTCAATTTCACGTGGTGGGTCAACCGCAAGGACGCCGAGGGCAAGAACATTTTCGAGGGCGGCTTCCTGGGTCTCGACAACGTCAGCGTGTTCGACCGCACCTCGGGCCTGCCGTCGGGTGGGATCTCGAACAGGCGGATGGCACGAGCTGGATGGCCATGTATTGCCTCAACCTCCTGGGAATCGCACTCGAGCTCGCCAAGGAGGACGAGGTCTACGAAGACATCGCCACCAAGTTCTTCGAGCACTTCGTCTATATCGGCGCCGCCGTCAACCAGATGGGGGGACACCAGGACGGACTATGGGACGACAAGGACGGTTATTACTACGATGTCCTGAAGATGCCCGACGGCCGGTGCTTCCGCATCAATGTGCAGTCGGTTGCGGGGCTGATCCCCATCTACGCGATCGGCATCGGGGACCGGCGCGGGCTCGAGGCGTTTCATGATTTCGGAACGCGGCTGCGCTGGTTCAACATGTACCGGCCGGATTTGCTCGCCGGCGGCGCGGACATGACACACGCTGGTGTCGAAGGCAGGGTCCGGCTGGGACTCGTCGATTCCGCCAAGCTGCGGCGCATCCTCGCCAAGGTGCTCGACGAGGACGGACTCTTGAGCCCGCACGGCGTGCGCTCGGTGTCGAAGCACCACGCGGCGAATCCGTTCATCCTCGACCTCGATGGGCAGCGGTTCGCGCTCGAGTACGCGCCCGCGGAGTCGACGTCCGGGCTCTTCGGTGGCAATTCGAACTGGCGCGGCCCGGTGTGGTTCCCGTTGAACTTCCTGCTGATCGAGGCGCTGCAAAAGCATCACTATTACCTGGGTGATCATTTCAAGGTTCCGTTGCCCGCCGGTTCCGGCCACGAGGCGTCGCTCTGGGGCGTGACGACGGACCTCACATGGCGCTTGATCAGCCTCTTCCTCAAGGACGACACCGGCCGCCGGCCCGCGAACGGCAATCGCGCCCGGTTCGACTCCGATCCGCACTGGCGCGATCTCATTCTGTTCTACGAGTATTTCGACGGCGACACCGGTGCGGGCCTGGGGGCCAGCCACCAGACCGGCTGGACCGGGGTGGTCGCGAAACTCATCCACCAGTACGCCGAATATGCGCTGCACGGGAAGGCGCCGGGGTTTACGCACGAAGATGCGCTGGGCCTCCATACGAAGCGTCAGCCGTGAAGCTCGTTGAACACTCGTTGACCTCTTGTTGAACGCTCCCTCGCTGGAGAATGAGTGGCTGGAAAGCGACGGCCTGGGCGGCTTTGCGTCCGGCACCGTCGGAATGTTCCGCACGCGCCGCTATCACGCGCTGCTGCTCACACCTCTCACTCCGCCTTCCGGCCGCGTCGTCCTCGTCAACGGTTGCGAAGCGTGGGTGGAAACAAAGGCAGGAAGTTTTCCGGTCAGCACGCAGCATTACGCGCCGGACGTCATGTACCCGCGCGGGATCGACTTCCTCGCCGATTTCACGCACGAGCCGTGGCCGAAGTGGATTTACCTCGGCCCGGGTGGCTTCGAGATCCTGCACGAAGTGATTGTCGAGCGCGGAACGGGACTCGTGCTGCTCCGCTGGCATCTCATCGCTCCACCAAGGAGTAGCGCGCCGCAGACGCGACTCCATGTGCGTCCGCTGCTCTCCGGGCGCGACTATCACGCGTTGATGCACGAGAATGGCGCATTCGACTTCACGCCGCGCGTTGCCCGCGGCAACGTCGCGTGGCATCCCTATCCGGACTTGCCTGCTGTCGCCGCGCTGACCAATGGCCGTTATGAGCACGCGCCTACCTGGTACCGCAATTTCAACTACCGAGAAGAGGCTGCGCGCGGCCTCGACCACATCGAGGATCTTGGGGCGCCGGGAACGTTCGCGTTCGATTTGACGAAGGGCGACGCCGTGATGCTGTTGTGCACGGGCGAGGACATCGACGCCGACGTCGTGCCGCTCGCGGCACGCATCCGTCAGGAGGAAGCCGCGCAGCGCGAGCCGCTGGCGCCGCTGCATCGCGCCGCCCAGGCCTTCATCGTCCGCCGCGGACGCGGCAACACGATCATCGCGGGCTACCCGTGGTTCACGGACTGGGGCCGCGACACGTTCATCGCGATGCGCGGTCTCGTGCTGTCACGAAGGCGGCACGACATCGCCGCAGCGATCCTGCTGGCTTGGTCGGATACCGTCTCGGAGGGCATGCTGCCGAATCGCTTTCCCGACCACGGCAGCCTGCCCGAATACAATTCCGTCGACGCGTCGCTCTGGTTCGTCATCGTCGCGCACGAATTCGTCTCGGCGGCGGGCCCGGAAGCGTCCATTCGCGCGCGGCTCTCGCGCGCGGCGTCAGCGATCTTGGACGGCTATGCGACGGGGACGCGCTTTGGCATCCGGATGGACGACGATGGCCTGCTCCGCTGCGGCGTGCCGGGCTCGCAGCTCACATGGATGGACGCGCGAGTCGACGGCCGCGCAATCACGCCGCGCATTGGCAAACCCGTCGAAATTCAGGCGCTGTGGATCAATGCGCTGCGCGGCGAAGGCGGACGCTACACGGCGCTCGCGGACCGCGCACAAGGCGCGTTTGCCACGCGCTTCTGGAACGCCGCCGGCGGCTGTTTGTATGACGTCGTGGACGTGGACCACGTTGCCGGACGCGTGGACGCCAGCATGCGTCCCAACCAGATTTTCGCTGTGGGCGGCCTTGCGCATGCGGTCGTCAGTACCCGAGATTGCGCGCGCCATCGTGGCGACAGTCGAGCGCGAACTCCTGACTCCGATGGGCCTGCGCACGCTGGCGCGAAGCGATCCCGCCTACCGGCCCCGCTGCGAGGGCGGCGTCGCCGAGCGCGACGGCAGCTATCACCAAGGCACCGTGTGGCCGTGGCTTACCGGCGCGTTTGTCGACGCATGGCTTAACGTCAACGGCGACGACGACGCGCACCGCGCGGAAGCCAGGCGCCGCTTTCTGCTGCCCTTGCGGGAACACTTGCTTGTCGCCGGACTCGGTCATGTGAGCGAAATCGCGGACGGCGATCCACCCCATACGCCGCGCGGCTGCCCGTTCCAGGCGTGGTCGCTGGGAGAGCTTCTGCGTGGGTTGGCGCGCACCGCGCCCGCGGACGCATGATTCCGAAGCACGCGGAAGGATTGCCAACCCCCCGCGCGCCCTTTCGATCGCTTGGCAATACTGAATACGTGCACCACTTGCATCTTAGAAAGTTCACCGCCAATCGCTTCGCGACGAACGACCGCTTCCGGCCAACTCCGGAAGTTCGGGGTCGCCGCGGAATTTTCCGCTAACCGGCCATTGACGAGGCGACCGGCAGCTGGCGATCCCAGGCCGCCGGTTACTTAGCCATCCTCGCTTACGGTTTTGCGCGCGCGGTGCCAGCAGTGCGGCCACGACTTCCTGATCGCGTTCTCGTAAGGGGCACGCAATGATGATGTGACCCGCTTGCGCATGCGGACCACAAGCCCGGCAAGTTGTGCGGCATCCTAGCCCGCCGCACGCTCGTGCTAGCTCTGTTTGACCGCCTCGCGCAGCTTCGCCCGAAATTCATCGAGATCGATCGCGTAGTGCTGAAGCTCAGCTCCGGGTTCGAAGAGAACTTCTCTGCCGGATGCAGGCAACAGATACCCGATTCGATGCTGCCTGAGTCTCGCGATCCGCGATTGACAGGCGTCGATCCAGTTCAACGCAACGACGAGCGTGTTGCTCGGCGAGAATAGCGCGTTGTGCAATCCACTGCCGAACTCGCCAACGACCACCGTGGCATTTCGAAACAGCGCAATCTGCGTCAGTAGCGGCTGGTCCTCCGGATAGATCGTGGTCAAGCCCTCCTCGATCGCGACCCGTTCGAGCTCCTTTAGGTTGTCGAGCATCCGGAAAGTCGACGGTAAGCGCCTCGAAACAAACATCCGCTTCGGCATCGCTGGAGCGCGCGTCGAGGCAAGCGCATCCACTTGCGCGCCTATCCACAAATTCCACACGTGATCGACGCCCCAGGTTGGCATGAACATCGCGTCCGCTCGAATGTACTCGAATTGCGGGTCGTAGGTGACGATCGGCACGTGGGGCAACAGCGACCGGGTGTGCTCGTAGACGAAAGCCGGAAAGATCGAAGGCATGAAAATCGGCATGAAGATGTATTCGGGCCACCGTCGAAGAAAATCCTGGATCACTAGGAGCTTCGGCATGACTTCTAGCAGCCAGTGACCGTAAACACCGCAATTGAAATGTGTGACGTGCCATCCCGTCCGAAAGCGGCGCTCCAGGAGTTTGCCGAGGTCCTTGTCGATCGCATTGTAAATTTGCTTGCGCCGATACATATCGCGGCAATAACCCGGATAGAGGCTCTGTTCGAAAAGAACATCGTTGCCGGTGCTGACCCAGCCGGGGCCGTGAAGCACGGTATCGGCGATGCAGAAGACCTCGAGCGGCGGCGTAACGAGCTCCAGCTCGTGCTCGCGCACCAAGCGTTCGGGGAGCGCATCCCGCCAAAGCAGAGGAGCCTGAACCAGACTCGCGCCGCCTTCGACAGGATGACGGCACGTTTCCGCTCGCTCGCCAATGGGCGGCCTCGGTACCTGCCTGGGCCGCTCGAGGTCCGATATCGGAAATTCGCGGTGAACCGGGATCTTGACGCAAACGGCGCCATGTCGTTCGTCGCATCCGTGGATCCGAAGACTCCCTGGTAGCGCCGGGGGATGGCCCGAGCGTTGCGGCACGCCTCGAGCCATGCCCTCTCATTGCGCTCGTCCGGCTCAAGATGGCAGCCATGCGCCCAATCGTTCCACGCGTGAATGAAGACAATCCGTTCACCGTGACGGGGCTTGCTCGACGCGCGGTATATCAGCTCTCGCAGCCAGAGCTCGAATGTATCCGGGCCCGAACCCGGGAAGCGACAACCGTTCCCCAGCCCTATGGCGGTGTCGTCCCACGACGGAACGATACAAGTGGCGAACGCAGCGTAGAGTTCCGGTTTGGCGAGAGCGCGGGCTGCGATGTGCAGGTAGCTCGAATGTCGCCGGTTGGGCTTCGTCTCCGCAGCCCGATCGATAGCACCTCATTCCCTTCGGCTACACCGGGAGGTAGCTCGACGAGAGCATCAGCACCGACGTCGCCGGCGCGCCTCCCGGTGTCGAGCGACGATGCCGCGACGACGATGAAGGGCGGCTCCACCCCACGACTCCGGCAGACAGTCCGCCATGCGTCGAAGATTGGCGCGCTTGTCAGATTCGCTTGCGCAACCAGCAGCAGCGGTCGATTGTCGACCCTGATGTAGCGCCTGTCGCGGAAATGGGGCAGCAGGTTGATGATGACGCTTTCCTCTCCTTCTCCCTGATCGTACTTGCCGTCCAGGAGATCGCCCCTCGAACCGGCGCGCTTCCCGGATTCGATTTCGTCGAGCATGCAGAGGCAATAGGGGAAGTCGGGTTCGCTCGATTCGAGTAAGCGGTTGGCAGTCACCTCGAACGAGCCTCGGTGCCGCCACCACGCGAGCAGAAACAAAACCCTGATATCCCGTATTCCCTGGCGAGCGCGGCCTGCCGAACGAGGATGCCCTCGTCGCCGACACCACCATCGGCAGACACATGGAATGCAATCAGCTTCGTGCTCTGCTCGAGGACGACATCGCTCGCCAGATCGAACCCGTGCGCCCTTGCAGGGCATCGCGCGCAGTGAGCAACGACTTGAGCATCTTTTCCCCTCGGTTGGCAGGCGCTTGGACGAGGGAAAGATTGTGGGCAATTGCCGGGATCGCACCGTTGCAAAGCGCATTCGCCCTCGCGATCAGGCCTTCGGCCCGTGCGAACTCGCCCTTCGAGAAATGCACGACGCCAAGCATGTGCAGTGCATCGACATTGTCCGGGCAGTGCTCCAATGCCATCCGGTACAGCTTCTGCGCCTCGTCGAGGTCGTTTGACCTCTGCGCGTGCAGCGCCGCCTGCAATAGCGCGTTGAGGCGCCCTCCGGCTTCCTCGGGAGCGGCGCGTTGGAGGACTTGTTGTCGTTTTCCGGTGGCGCCGCAGCAGTGCTTGTAGCGCTTTCCGCTCCCGCACGGGCACGGCGCGTTTCTTCCTGGTTTTTCGTTGGAGTCCAACTCGCCCAGTCCTCGCTCTCAATCGACCGCGTGTGCAATCAGGAAGGATACTGCGTCGGACAAGTATCACCCAACCGCCATTGGGAATTCGAACCATCGGCCAACACCGGGCACTTAGCACCATGCCCAGTCTTCCTGAGGAGACCGAGGTGCCTCGTTGAGGCAGCTTGAATGGCAGCTTCAATCGATTTCGATGACGGTTAGGAGGACCGTTGGCCGGCAGCAACGGGTCGAAAGCAGCCACCTGCGACTTTGAAGATGTGCACGGTGGCAGTGACTCCATGTTGCGTCGCATCAACGGTATACGTTGCCATGATTTGGCGAGTCTGTTAAATTTTCCTTGCGACTCCGCCAATTCCGAGGGCTCCTTAGCGATGCAGGTTTCGTCGGCCCGTACTTCCGCCATGCGCAAGCCCAAGGCGCCGGAGGCCAACCGCGTCCGAATTCTCGCGGCAGCGGTTGCCGAGTTCGCCTCGCGCGGCTTCAAGGGCGCGAGCATGGACGACATCGCGGCGCGCACCGATACCACTCGAGCGCTGATCAACTATTACTTCGGCAGCAAGGAGAAGCTGTACCTCGCCGTCCTGGAGCGCGTCTACGCCGAGATTCGCGAAGCGGAGCGCCTGATTGACCTCGACCATCTGCCGCCGGTGGAGGCGATCCGCCGCATCGTCGAGTTCACCTACAACTACTACGTCAAGCACGAGGATTTCGTGCGGCTCGTGGTCGCCGAGAACCAGGCCCGGGGCCGCCACATGAAGAAGTCCGCGGCGATGCGCACCCTCAACCGGCCCATCGTCGACACGCTCGGCGGCGTGATCGCGCGAGGCCAGGCCGACGGCGACGTTCCGCGCCGGACGTCGACCCGATCGACGTCCACATGGCGATCGCCGCGCTGGGGATGTTCAACGTCACGAACCAGTTCACCTTCGGTGCCATCTTCCAGCGAGCGATGGGCGCGAAGGGGGATGTGCCCGCGCCGTCGTCGCATGGTGGCCGACATGGTCCTGAGCTGGCTTACGCACCGAGTTCGTTTGCTAGCCCGGCAGTTGCATTTTTCATCAAGGAGGAAGTCATGGATTTCAAGATCGATCGCCGTTCCGCACTGAAGGCCGGTGCCGCGCTCGCGGCGTCGCAGGATCGTTCCCGCCTGGGCGCAGGACAAGCCCAAGCTGCGCTTCGCCGCCGTGTTCTCCGACAAGGACATCCGCGCGGACATGATGAAAGTCTTCGCCAAGGAGATCGAGGCCGACTACACGGTCGAGACGTTCCTCGGCGGCACGCTGTTCAAGCAGGGGACCGAGCTCGTCGCGCTGCAGCGCGACAACCTCGAAATGGGCAACATCGCACCGCAGGACATCTCGAAGCAGGTTCCCGCGTGGTCGATCCTGACGTCGGCCTACCTGTTCCGCGACGCCAACCACCTGAACGCGTTCTTCGCCAGCGACCTCGGCGCGCAGATGAAGAAGATGGTCGAGGACCAGGTCAAGGTCAAGATCCTCGGGCCGACGTTCTTCGGCACCCGGCAGGTCGGCCTGAAGCCGAAGAAGAAGATCAACAAGCCGGAGGACCTGGCGGGGATCAAGCTGCGGATGCCGCCGGGCGACGCGTGGCAGCTGCTCGGCCGCTCGATCGGCGCCAACCCGACGCCGATGGCCTATGCCGAGACGTACACCGGCCTGCAGACCGGCGCGATCGACGGCCAGGACAACCCGCTGCCCAACGTGCAGAACATGAAGTTCTACGAGGTGATGTCGCAGATCGTGCTGACGTCGCACCTGGTCGGCTTCGACCTGCTCACCGTCAACCTGAAGACGTGGAACGGCATGAACGCCGCGAAGCAGAAGGCCTTCCAGGCCGCCGCCGACAAGGCGATCGCGTGGAGCACGGCCGAGCACCTGAAGCGCGAGGCGGAGCTCGCCGAGGGCTTCAAGAAGCAGGGCCTCGACGTGTACACGCCGGACGTCAACGCGTTCCGCGCCTACGCGCAGAAGGTCTATCTGGCCTCCGACGAGGCCAAGTCGTGGCCGCCGGGGCTGCTCGAGAAGATCAACGCGATGAAGTCGTGATCGCGTCGCGCGGGCCGCAGCTGCGGCCCGCGCTTCCGCCGGGCCGGCTCGGCCGCCGCGCATGACGGCGGCCCGCCCGGCGGGCCGGTGACCAACAGGTCCGAGGGAGGACCGGAGAATGCCATGCCATTGACCGTTGCCACGGCCGTCGACTGGATGAGGCGACGCGCGGAAAACGTCGTCGCCGGCCTGCTCGGCCTGATGTTCGTCGCGTTCATCATCCAGATCGTCTTCCGGTACTTCTTCAATTTCCCGATCGGCTGGACGTCGGAGCTGTCGGTCGATCACCTGGCTGTACATGGTGCTGCTGGGCTCCGCGTTCTGGCTGAAGGAGAGCGAGGAAGTCCGCTTCGACCTCATTTCGGGCAGCCTGGGGCCGCGGGGACGGCGCGTGTCGGTCTCATCGTCGCCGTCGCGGCCGTCGTCCTGTTCGGCATGGCGCTGCCGGCCACCGTGAAGTACGTCGCCTTCATGAAGGTCGAGAGCAGCTCCTACCTCAAGATCCGCCTCGACATCCTGTACTCGATCTACGTCGTGTTCGCCGTCGCGGTCATCGTCCGCTATCTCTGGGCGATCGTGAGCCTGCTTCGCGGCGAGGCGCCGGAAGAGGCCGACATCACCAAGGCGAGCTCCGGACTATGAATCCTGACCAGCCCGTTGTTCCTCGCGCTCATCGCCATCGTCGGGTTGAGCCTGATCGGGCTGCCGGTCGCCTACGCGATGATCGGCGGGTCCATCCTCTGGCTGTTCCTGTCGGGCCTCGACATGGGGACCGCGGCCGAGCAGTTGCTGAACGGCATGATGGCAAGCCAGCTGCTGCTCGCGATCCCGCTGTTCATCCTCGCCGCCGAGTTCATGAACACCGGCAGCATCATGGACAGGCTGCTGCACTTCTGCAACGCGATCGTCGGGCGCTTCCGCGGCGGGCTGGCGCAGGTCAACGTGGTGCAGAGCATCATCTTCGCGAGCATGTCGGGCTCCGCGCTCGCCGATGCCGCGGCCTCGGGCAAGCTGATGCAGACGATGATGACGCGCGACGGCAAGTATCCGCCCGCGTTCGCCGCCGCGCTGACCTGCGTGTCGTCCGTCATCGGGCCGATCATCCCGCCGTCGATCCCGCTGGTGCTCTACGCGCTGATTTCGGACACGTCGGTCGGCTACCTCTTCCTCGGCGGCGTGATTCCCGGCCTGCTGCTCGGCGCCGTCCAGAGCGGCCTGATCGCGGTCGTGGCCAAGCGCCGCAACTTCCCGGTCGAGCAGCGCGTCCCGCTGCGCGAGCTGCCTCGCATCACCTGGGAGGCGATGCCGGCGCTCCTGATGCCGGTGATCCTGCTCGGGTGCATGTGGACCGGGATCACCACCCCCACCGAGGCCGCCGCGGTCGCCGCCGCCTACGCGTTGCTGATCTCCGCGTTGCTGTACCGCAGCGTGCGGCTGAAGGACGTCTACGATTCGCTGGTGTCCAGCGCGCGCGTCACGGTGTCGATCGGCATGCTGATCGCCGGCGCGATGGTGTTCAACTTCGTCATCACGTCGGAGAACATCCCGAAGACGCTGAGCGCGATGCTGAAGGCCTACGAGCTGTCGCCGCTCGTGTTCCTGCTGATGGTCAACGTCCTGCTGCTGATCCTCGGCTGCTTCCTCGAAGGAACGACGATCATCCTCGTGATCCTCCCGGTGCTCATCCCCACCGCGCAGGCGCTGGGCATCGACCTGGTGCATTTCGGCGTGATGTGCGTCGTCAACATCATGATCGGGCTGGTCACGCCGCCGTACGGGCTGCTGCTCTTCATGATGACCAAGATCGCCGACGTGCCGCTGCGCGACATGGTGCGCGAGGTGATGCCATTCCTCTACGTCATGATCGGCGCGCTCGCGCTGATCGCTTCGTGCCGGACCTGGTGCTCTGGCTGCCGAGGATGCTCGGCTACACCGGCTGATTTGGTGGCAGAACGGAAGGACGCACAACCCCCGCGATTGTCCATGACGCACTCTTCGGATTTGGTTCTGCCACGGCGAGAAACCGCGCGCGGTGGCCAAGGTCGTGTATTGAGGCGACGAATGTGCGCCAACCGTGTTCGGTGCGGCCTTCGTGTCCTCGAGGCCGCACCCGACGACCATCCGCTCCCGTTGAACGCGCATTTTCGCCTGAGGTTTTGATTTTCCGCAATGCGGCGACCGTCGGATTACTGGACGATTACGGCGATGCCGCCGCCGACACACTCCGAGCGTCACCGAAGACGGAACCCACCACGACCAACACGTTCTGCGCCGGTGCTTACTCACCGATCGAATCGAAGAAGGAGATACGCAGATGGCCGCCGCCCCCGAAGTCAAGAAAGGCATCACCGAGGAACAGCAGCAGGAACTGGACGACGTCTTCGCGCGCGCGCGCAAAGCCCTCGCGATCATCGAGACGTACGACCAGGCGCGGATCGACCGACTGTGCCAGGCGGTGGCCTGGGCGGTGGCGAACAAGCAGACGTTCACACGCCTGGTCGACATGGGGATCAAGGAGAGCGGGCTGGGTGACGCCGTGAGCCGGATGGGCAAGCGGATGAAGATTCGCGGAGTGCTGCGCGACGCGCTGCGCCAGAAGAGCGTCGGCATCATCGAGGAGCTGCCGGAGAAGGGCATCGTCAAGTACGGCAAGCCGGCAGGGATCGTCGCCTGCATCGTGCCGACGACCAACCCGGACCTGACGCCGGCGGGCAACGCCATCTACGGCATCAAGGCGCGCGATGTGGTCATCTTCTCGCCGCATCCGCGATCGAAGAAGACGTCGTTCGAGACCGTACGCCTGATGCGCGAAGCGCTGGAGCGGGAAGGCGCGCCGGCCGACATCCTCCAGTGCCTGACCAAGGTGAACATCCCGATGTCGCAGGCGCTGATGGCGCGCGCGGACCTGATCGTCGCCACCGGCGGCCAGCCGATGGTGCGCGCCGCTTACAGCTCAGGCACGCCGGCCTACGGGGTGGGGGCCGGCAACTCGACGATGATCATCGACGAGACCGCAAACATCGAGGAAGCGGCGCGCAACACGCGGCTGTCCAAGACATCGGACTTCGGCTCGGGCTGCTCGGCCGACGGCAACCTGATCGTCGAGGCGTCGATCTTCGACAAGCTGCTGGAACAGCTGCAGAAGGAGGGCGGCTATCTCGCCTCGCCGCAGGAGAAGGAGATGCTGCGCAAGGCGATGTGGGACGACGAGCGTCACCGCACCGTCGAAACCGTGGCGATCGCCCCGCAGCAGCTCGCCAAGGCCGCGGGCTTCACGATACCCGCCGACCGCAAGTTCATCATCGTCCACGGCGACGGCATCGGCAAGGAACATCACTTTTCCGAGCGAGAAGCTCACCACGCTGCTTGCCATCTACAAGTACAAGGGATTCGACCAGGCGCTGGAGATGATGCGCGCGGTGTACGAGGTCGGCGGCAAGGGCCACTCGTGCGGCATCTACTCGTTCGACCAGGACCACATCCATCGCCTCGCCATGGCGGCGCCGGTGTCGCGGATCATGGTGCGGCAGCCGCAGTCGAAGGCCAATGCGGGCGCGTTCAACAACGGCATGCCGATGACGTCGAGCCTGGGCTGCGGCACCTGGGGCGGCAACATCATCTCCGAGAACGTCCACCTCAAGCATTACCTCAACACGACGTGGGTATCGGTGCCGATCAAGGAGGACAAGCCTTCGGACGAGGAATTGTTCGGCTCGTTCTACGACGCTGCGCTGGAAGCCGAAGTCGAGACGATCACGACCTGACGTGGGTAGCCCGCTGCCCGGCCCGACGAGACCCATGACGAAGAAGACACCCGAAGACTTGATTGCCGAATGCGGCGCCTGGTGGGACACTCGATCATCGACATTCATCCGGGCAAGATCGCGATCCGCGGCTACCCGATCGAGGAGTTGATCGGCCAGGTGCGCTTTCCGGACATGATCTGGCTGATGCTGCGCGGCGAACTGCCGACGCGCGGTCAGTCGGACCTGCTGGAGGCCGCGCTGGTGCCGGGGGTCGACCACGGGCCGCACGCGCCGTCCATTGCGATCGCGCGCATGGCGGTGACGTGCGGCCTGCCGGTCAATGGCGCGATGGCCTCGGCGATCAACGTGCTCGACGACGTGCACGGCGGCGCGGGCGAGCAGTGCATGGAATTCTACCGCGAAATCGCCGCGGAGGCCGGTGAAGGTGGCGATGTTGTCCAGGCAGCGACCGCCGTCATCCAGCGCCACCGGGACACAGGCGAGAAGATCGTGCCCGGCTTCGGCCACCGCTTTCACCCGGTCGATCCGCGGACAGCGCCGCTGTTCGCGCTGGTCGCCAAGGCCGTGGCGGCGGGCGCGGTGAGCGGGCAGTGGGCGGCGATCGGGCGT
>CAVWIM010000018.1:0-584058 GCA_963755065.1 uncultured beta proteobacterium | reverse complement strand
ACAACGAGGTCGCCCAAAACGAGCGAGCGTCGGGCGCGCGCAGCGTGATACAAGTCGTAACTCGTCGGCCGCGTGGACGGCGCTGTTTTGGCGGCGACATTGGCAAGCGTATCTGCCAAACGTGTCTGCAGGCGCGACCCGGCGTCATAATCGAATATCGCCTGGTCCTTCCGGGTGTCATTCATCGCCGGACGACCGGCATCGCGAGATCGTGATCGTGCAGTTATGACACCCGACGCCGCCGCGGAGCGCGGCTCTTTCAGGGCGGTCAGGCTGTCGAAGGTCGTTGCTTGGCGCATCGGTGCTCCTTCACATGGTCGCGACGTTTCGGGAAACCGCGTCAGTCGTACATCGCCATGGATTCGACCCGCGTGCGGCTGCATTCAAGCGGACTGGCTACGCGTTGGGTGTCCTGGTCGATTGAATGACCCGGCGGCAGTGGGCGAGCGATGGGCGGCAGAATCAACACATTTGCGGTAGACGCGTGCGTCGGTGAACTGGCTGGTACAACGGCTGCGGCGTCCGGCCAGAACAGGAAATGAACGGCGCCCGCGACGGCCATATAGATCCCAATGAAGATGGCGAGCCGGGTCGTCGCTGTCCGGGTCGCATGTCGCCGTGAGCGCTCTTCTGCCAAGGACATGACCTGGTGGTCTTCGAAGAGGTCGTAATGGAGGATCCGACTCCAATGAGTGTCGGATATGCCGGTCGAGTCGGACTGTTGCATTTGAGTCTCCAACGAATTGAGGTACGGTGAAAGTTTATCGAGCAAATGCGGTAGGGAAATTTCAGATAACGGGCAGTTTTGTTTCCTGTGTTTCAGGCGGCGTCGACTGAAGCTTGAGGTAGGCGTCGGCGTCACCAGCGCCCCGGGCAATGTCCATGCTGAACTTCCGCGCTAGGCGCATGATCGGCGTATTTCCCGAGAGAAAATGCATGAATAGCCTCGGTATGCGGCGATTGCGCGCATGCGCGATGGCGCGTGTGAACAGCGCACTGGCAACGCCCCGGCCTCGGTGCGCGGGAAGGACGGAGAGCGCGATCTCGGCGAGATCCTGCTCGAAGGCGATATGCGCCGCGCCGACGAGCGCGAGCTGATCGTCATGGACGCCAAAGACCGCGTCGTGATCGAAATCAATCCGGTCGACGTAGGAGGCGATGGCTGCGGCCCCGAACGGCGTGCCGAAGCGCAGGTACCGGTCCCGCATCGATAACGCGAGAAAATGCGCCACGAGCATGGGGCGGTTGCCTTCACTCAGGCGCTGGATGGTCAACAGCATGATCGTGCCTACGGTTGGATTGCGGCAAAATGGCGAAGGTCACGGGCAACGCGCCGAGTCGGTTGGAACGTGTGCGCGAGGTCGGCTCGCCCGATACATCCGGGGAGGTCGCCGACACCGACCCGGCTGGTTCGAGAGTGATCCAGCCACGGCGCCAACCGGCGTACGCCAGCGCGCCCCCGGAAACCGCCAGGGCAGACGCCCACATCCACCACGGCCCTCCCTCGAACAATTGAAGCAGCCCGGCGGCCAGCGCGGTCGCCCCGATGAGCCCGATATGCAGCCACAGGCCGCATACGATGAGTGCGCGGATCGGGTTGTTTTGCGAATTCGCCATCGGGTGGACGCTCACAGCGGGTACCGATCGGACGCACCCCAGGCCACGCGTTGCACGTCAACTCGCGTGAGTCCGATGTCGAGCAATTCACGCTCGCCCATCGTGGCAAAGTCATCGAATGCGGCAGCCGCCACCCGCCGCTTCTCGAGCCAGGCATGCAGCAATGTCGCTGCGGCGCGCACTTGGTGAGCTGCGGCTTGCATGGCGGTGGCGACCAGAAACAATGCCGCCGCCGAACGGTACTGAGTCTCGTGCATGAACATCGATCGTCCCTCGCAGAGGATCACCTGGAAGCCAGGACTGCATGGCAGTCTATTGGGCGGGCGCGGCAGCGGAACTTCATCAGGAGACCACTTTTGTTTCATTTGTTTCACGCGGCGCGCCGAGTGTCGAATGAGCGGCGAATGGATTTATTCTCACGATCTGGCTGGCTGGGCCGCCGGGCCCGGTCTGGAGTCACTTTCGCTAGCCAACCTTGCAGGGTGAGTTCCCTTGACCTCCACATTGCGATTCGATAGCTGTACGATTGACAATTCCGCCCGTCGCGGACGAACTCGTCCGCCCGCGGCGAACGCTCGATGGAGTCAAACAGCATCTGTGGACCCAAAAGCTACGATCCTGATAGTCGATGACGAGCCGGATGTTCGCGACGTGTTGGTCGAGTACTTCGGCACGCACGGCTACGCAGTTATCGGCGCCGAAAGCGCCATTGCCGCGAAGGCGATGGCCGCCGAGCATCCCATCGATCTGGCGCTGGTGGACATCCATATGCCGGGCGAGGATGGCCTCGAGTCTCGCTCGACACCTGCGCGAGCGCTACGCGACGATCGCGATCGTCATGCTGACTTCCGCCGGAACGGTGGTCGATCGGATCGTTGGCCTCGAAATGGGTGCCGACGACTACGTTCCCAAGCCCTTCGACCCGCGCGAGTTGCTGGCTCGCGTCAAAAGCGTACTGCGGCGCACGTCGGCCGCGAGGCGTGCGGATATTGGCGCTGAACGGGTGCGCATCGGCCGATGCGTGCTCGACGTCGCCGCACACCGGCTTGCGGACGAGACGGGAACTGAAGTGGCGATGTCTCCGCTTGAATTCGACCTGCTCAAGGCCTTCGCGGAACATCCCAACCGGGCTCTCTCGCGCGAACGCATTCTCAACCTCAGCCAGCAGCGAGATTGGGACCCGTTCGACCGCAGCGTGGACCTGCGCATCATGCGTTTGCGAAAGAAGATCGAGCCCGATCCCGAGCATCCGAGATTCATCAGGACGATACGCAACGAGGGCTATGTCTTCGTGCCGGATGGAGAGTGAATCGGATGAACGCATACCGGCGTACGAGAAGACTTCTGTGGGCTCTTGCATGCGCTGCGCTTGCGCTCGCTCTCTGCGGTTGCAGCCGTGGACCGGAAGCCGCACTGCGTATCGGCACCAATGTCTGGATAGGGAGCGAGCCGCTCTACCTGGCGCGCGAGCTGGGTCGCCTCGATCCTGCGGCGGTGCAACTTGTGGAGTATCCATCGGCAAGCGAAGTCCTGCGCGCGTTTCGCAACCAGGCGATCGACGGCATGGTCATCAGCCTGGATGAATTGTTCGGCCTCGCTGCGGACGGATTCCAGCCAAGGATCATCCTGGTGGTCGACGTGTCCCATGGGGCGGACGTTGTCGTTGGCCGCCGTGGCATGAAGACGATGCATGACCTCAAGGGCAAATCGGTCGCGGTCGAAAGCAGCGCCCTTGGCGCCTTCGTGCTGAGCCGTGCTCTGGCGCTCAATGGAATGCAAGCGAGCGATGTCAATGTCGTGCACCTTGAGTCGAACGAGCAACCGACCGCGTTCGAGAAGGGTCAAGTGGATGGCGCCGTCACGTTCGACCCGTATCGCGCCCAGTTCCTTCGGGGCGGCGCCAAAACGTTGTTCGACAGCACTCAGATTCCGGGCGAGATCGTCGACCTCCTGGCGGTGCGCGCGACCGTCCTCGAAAAACGTCCCAAGGCAATTCAGGCCCTGCTCACCGGTTGGTTCGGCGCAATCGACTACATGAAGAACGAACCCACGGACGCCGCACGACGGATGGGCATTCGCCAGCAGACGACGGGAGAGCAGTTCCTGCAGGCCCAGCAAGGCCTCAAAGTACCGTCCCGTGACGAAAACTTAAGGATGCTCGGCGGCGCGACACCGGAGCTGGCGGTAGCCGGACGCCGCCTCATGGCCCTGATGGTGGACGCGAAGTTGCTGCGCTCCGAACTGAATATCGAGGGGATGCTTGCACCAGGACCGCTCACGGACCTGCCAGTGAGGAGCGCAAGCGTGGGGACCATGAGCGCCGCCGGGCCGTCCCAAGGCGCGAATAGTTCCCCCTTTGGGGGCAGCGCAGCGGCCGAATTGGCCAATGAGGCCGCAAGCGTGGGGGTCCATTAGCCTATGCGCTTCCCGTTGTCGCTCAAGGTTACGGTCCCGCTCATCCTGCTGGGCTTCGCCGCGATCCTGAGCGCGGTAAACCTCCTCTATCACGTGCCCCAGGCCGAGCGTGAGGCGGAGGAGGACAGCCGCAAACGGCTGGCCCAGGAGATGTCCCGCCTCCAAAGCACGTTGGAGTACTTGTTGCTCAAGGGCGATCTGGCCGGCCGCGGAACATGAAATCGCGGTGCTCGCCCATAACCACGACGTCATCATCGCCGCGCTGACGGATGACCGGAACGCAGTCATCGCTTCGACGCGACGTGCCTGGCTGGGACAGCAGATTGCGGACGTGCTGCCGCAATTCGACCTCAGAGAACGACGACGGCAGGTCCATTCGCGAGCGTCATGCAGGAATGACCATCGACTCGAACGGCAACGAGTTGCTCGGTCACGCTGGCATCCTCACTGGGTAGCGAGCGCGAAGAACTGCGTCCGTCGCGAACCGGCACGCTGTTCCTGGTCTACGATCTCAAGCGCTACAAAGCCGAAGCTCGCGCGCAGGTGCAGCGACAGTCGCTCTACTGGGCCGGATGGGTGACGGTGCTTGCGCTGGCCATGTGGCTCGTTTTTCATTTCCTGCTGACCCGGCGCACTGCGCGGCTGGTGCGGGCGGCCGAAGCGCTGGCGGCGGGAAATCTCGCCGCCCGAAGTGATCTCAAGGGGACGGACGAACTTGGCCGGCTGAGCCGCGCCTTCGACGCCATGGCGCTCGCCATTGCGACCGACATCACCGAGCGCAAGCGCTCCGACGAGGCGCTGCGGGTGTCGGAGGCCAGCTACCGGGCGATCTTTGACGCTGCCGAGGACGCCATTTTCGTCATCGGCATCGAAACCGCCGCCATTGTGGATGCCAATCCCAGAGCCTGCGCCGCGTTTGGCTACAGTCGCGAGGAGTTCCGCAAGATAGATCTCGGCGCCCTCGGTTCCGGAGTCTATCCGCATAACCAGCAGGGAGCGATGGAGCTTTTTCGCGCGCGCGGTTTCCGGGCGAGCAGCTGCGTGTCGAATGGCACAGCAAGAACAAGGACGGCAAATTGCGCTGGCAGGAGGTGTTCGGCAAGCGCGTGACGATCGGCGGGCGGGACCGGATTCTCGCGCTCGCGCGCGACATCACCGACCGCAAGATTGCCGAGGATGCGCTGCTTCGCGAGCGAAGAGCAGTATCGCTCCATGTTCAATGCCTCGATCGATGGTCTGGCGCTGTGGAACGCCGCCGGCGAGATCGTCGATGCCAATCCCGCGCTGTTGAAGATGTACGGTTACAGCCACGACGAGTTCTCGGCACTGCCGCCGGACATCTGGATCGGCCCGTCGTATGCCCAAGAGTTTCTGCGAGCAGTCGCCGAGGGAGAAGCACTTCACGCGGAAGTGACGGAGAAGCGCAAGGATGGCTCGGCACTGGAACTCGAAGTGCACGGGATCCCGATGCAATACCAAGGGAAACCTCATGTGCTGACCATCGCACGTGACATCACGGAAAAGAAGCGCTCCGCGGAGGAGTTGGCGCGCCAGCGCGAGTCCTTGTACCAGCGCGAAAAGCTCGCTGCGCTGGGTTCCCTGCTGGCGGGTGTCGCTCACGAACTCAACAATCCACTTTCCGTTGTCGTGGCCCGTGCGGTGATGCTCGAGGAACAAGGAGACTCGGCTACCCAGGCCGCCGCGCTGAAGATCCGCACCGCAGCCGAGCGGTGCGGCCGCATCGTGCGAACCTTCCTCGCCATGGCACGGCAGCAACAACCGGAACGCGGTCCGGTGGCGATAAACGACGTGGTGTCGGCAGCCCTCGACATCACCAGCTATGCCATTCGCACGAGCAGCATCGAAGTAGATGCTGGATCTCTCCAAGGACATCCCGCTTATCCTCGCTGACGCCGACCAGCTTCATCAGGTGTTGCTCAATTTGATCATCAACGCCCAGCAATCGCTTGCAGGAGCGGTCGGCACCGCGCCGGGCTGCGAATAGCCACCCGTTTCGACAGAGGCGCCGATTCGCTCCGAATCACGGTTGCCGACAACGGACCTGGCATCCCCGCCGATCTTCGTGCGCGGGTATTCGAGCCCTACTTCACCACGAAGCCCACCGGAGTCGGCACGGGCGTTGGCCTGGCGGTGAGTCTTGGCATCGTCGAAGCGCACGGCGGCACGCTGACGGTCGAATGTCCGAACGACGGGGGCGCCGTTTTTACCATTACGCTACCCGTCGGTACCGTGGAAGCGCGCGGAGCCGATGCCGCGCCGCCTGCCGAAGACAAGCGCGCACAGGCTCGCGATACTCGTCGTCGATGACGAGGCGGACATTCGCGAAACGCTGGCCGAGATCCTCTCCGGCGCGCGGCATCGGGTCGTGACCGCCAGATCCGGCCGCGAAGCGCTGGAGCGGATGGCGACACAGCACTACGATGTGATCCTGACGGATATCCGCATGCCCGATCTCGACGGCCGCGCGTTGTACCAGGAAATCGAACAACGATGGCCCGGCCTTGGCCGGGCGCGTCGTCTTCGTGACCGGCGACACCCTGGCCTCGGCATCGCGTGATTTTGTTTCCGGAGCGGCCGTCCGGTGATCGAGAAGCCATTCCTGCCCAGCGAAGTTCGCCGCCTCGTCGCCGAATTGGCGGCGAACGGCAATGCAGCGGCTGCCGACTGAGGATCGTTCGCGCGGCGCCTGCGCGCTCGGCGCCGCTCGGGATTCTGGCGACCGCATCCGGCATCGCCGTGAAACAAACGAAACCAAACGCGCCGCACCGGCGAAATGCTGCCGCCGTGTCTGCTCGCTAGACTGCAGTGGTGCGACTATTTCCCACACTGCAATAGCCATGTTGACCGATTCCCTTGGACTGACTACGTCCACCGACAACCCGTTCTCGGTCGCGAGCTTCGAGAATGCGCTGCGAGGCCTTTTTCGCTCCGACGGAACCGCGGTACCCGCAATAGAGCTTGGGCTAGAGCGCGATCCGGCATTTGCCATCGGCCACTGCCTGCGCGCGGGAGCGCTCGTGATAAGCGGCAGCGACACGCCAACTGGAGCACTGGCCGCATCGGTTGCCGCAATCGAGCGCAATGCAGGTGCGAACGAGCGCGAACGCCGGCATGCCGCTGGCGCACGGCTGTGGCTCGGCGGCAACGTTGCGCGCGCGGCCGACATCTATGGCGACCTCCTCAGCGACTTTCCGCGCGACCGGCTGGCGCTGCTGGTTTCCCATGGCCTCGACTTCCGCCTTGGTCGGCGTGACGAGCTGCGTGATCGCGTCGCCAGGGTCCTGCCGCATTGGGGCGCGAGCGATCCCGAGTATGGATACGTGGTCGGCATGCATGCGTTCGGACTGGAGGAGAACGGAAGCTACGATCTGGCGCTGGCTGCGGCACACAAGTCTCTCGAGCTCATCCCCGATAACGTGTCCGCATATCACGTGATCGCCCATGTCCTCGAGATGAGGGGATCCGCCCGACAAAGGCATCGCCTGGCTGCGGGCGACGCAGCCGGTCTGGTCGGCAAATGCGGGCTTTCGCGTTCACCTCGCGTGGCACCTCGCGCTCTTTCAGCTCGACGTTTCCGCGCACCGCGGACGCACTCTCCACTTACGATGATTTGATTGCGCCGCAACTCGATGGCGGCAACAACGGGCTCGTCGATGCCTCTGCGCTGCTGTGGCGGCTGCAGCTTCACGGATCGGGATCGCAGAGGCGGTGGCGCGAAGTCACGGAGCTCTGGATGCGCCAGCGCACCATCGGCAACCGGGCCTTCGACGTCGTGCATGCGATCATGGCGCTGGCTTCGTCTCGATCAGCACGCGAGCGCCCGCCGATTGGCGAGGAGGCTGGAGACCGACACAATGCTCGGCGCCCGCAGCGGGACGGAGGAGCTGGAGCTGGCCAGACCGCTGAGTCGCGGCCATCATCGCATTCTGCCGCGGCGACTACGACGGCGCCGTCGCGTCGATTTCGGCGGTCCGGGCCGCGGCTCGATCGCTGTGGCGGCAGCGTTGCGCAGTGCGACCTCATTCATCTCACCCTTCTCGAGTCGGCGCTGCGCGCGCAGCGGAGAGCCCTTGCCCGTACGCTGGCGGCCGAGCGGGCCTTGCGCAAGCCCGCGAGCGGCCTCAATCAATGGCTCAATGCACGGGCGTGGACCGCCGGGAACGCCCGCTTGGCGACGTAAGCGGGAATTCACCGGGGCACAAGCAACAAACGAAACAAAAAAGCCCTTGCGGTGAAGTTTCGCTGCAGCGCCTCCTTCCTAGAATGCGATTGTCCCAGCATGTCCAACGCGATAACGCCGGACATCGCGATGGCCCTAAACGCGAATTCAACGAGGCCGAACATGAAACGCTATGAACCTTCCGTACCTCGCGCCGCGCTTGGATTGGCGGCGGCCGCAATGACCACAATCACGATGGTCTCGCTGGTAGCGCTGCCCGCTAAACTCGAGTCTCAAGGCATCGGCTCGCCCCGCTGGCCGCGGAAAAAGCTGCCGTGGGGCCGGTTGGGCACGCAGCGGCGCAGCCGTCGCAGCCCCAGGAACCCGCTCGCGCCAAAGTCGCGCGGCAAACCACATAGCAGGGGAGATTTCAATGCACACTCAAGCCGTCGAACCAGCAATGGAAACAAATCGCTATGCGAAGGTCATCGCGAATTCGAAGCGGATGCGCTTCGACATCGATCGCGACGTCATTCGCGGCCGGCGCTTCGATTTCGCCAAGCGCTTTTTGCCTGATGGGCTGTCCAAGGTCGATCAACTGGACTTCCTGACCGCGGATGACAGGCGCCTGCTCAGCCAGATCCAGGGCCGGACCTACGCCAATATGTTCGGGCTGGTGGAGCGTTTCATTGCCGCCAAGGTGCTTGAGGTGAGCCACGAGCACGTGCTGGGCGACCAGAACGCGCTGGAGGCGCTGGTTCGCTTCGTGGACGAGGAGATCAAGCACCAGGAACTGTTCCGCCGCATCGAGCGCCTGTGCGCGGAAGGCATGCCCGAAGGCTATACATTCGTCCCGGAGCCCAATGCCGTCGCATCGGCGGTGTTGTCGAAGTCCACCTGGGCCGTGCTGGCGCTGACCTGCCACATCGAGATCTTCGTGCTGGCGCACTATCGCGAGAGCATCGACAAGGACGCCGAGGTGTCGGAGCTCTGGAAGGATGTATTCCTCTTCCACTGGAGGGAAGAAGCGCAGCATGCGATCATTGACGAAATGGAGTGGCGCCGCGAGCATGCCAAACTCTCGCCCGCGGAACTCGACCAGGCGGTGACCGAACTCATCGAGTTGGTCGGCGCGGTGGATGGCTTGGTGCAGCTGCAGGCTCGTGCCGACGCGGACTATTTCATGAGGGTGTCCGGACGTTCGTTCTCTTCGGATGAGGCGGAACGGATTCGCCGCCGGCGTGCTCGCCGCCTACCGGTGGCAATACATCGTCTCGGGCGTCCAGGAACCGCGCTTCAGCAAGGCCCTCGCCAGCATGATCACCGGGAGCCAGGAGGCGCGCATCGGCGAAGCGCTTGCGCCGATCATGTAACACGAAGGAGAGATTATGAGCCAGACCTACAAGGGGAGCTGTTTCTGCGGCGCGGTTGAACTCACGGTTACCGGAGAGCCGGTCGCAGCGGGATATTGTCACTGCTCATCGTGCCGGAGTTGGGCGGCCGCGCCGGTCAACGCGTTCAGCCTCTGGAAGCCCGACGCGGTCAAAGTCACCAAGGGCGCGGACCAAATCGCCGTCTACCACAAGACGGAAAGAAGCTATCGCAAGTTCTGCAAGGCGTGCGGCGGACACCTCATGACGGATCATCCGCATTGGCAACTGGTCGATGTGTACGCCGCCACGATTCCGACCTATCGCCACGAGCCCAAGGTTCACGTCAATTATCAGGAGACCGTGCTGCCCATGAAGGATGGGCTCCCCAAGATGAAAGATTTGCCCAAGGAGATGGGCGGGTCGGGCGATACCCTGGCGGAGTAGATGGCTTCACGACGGCACGATTCCGGCGGCTTGATCTTCGCGCCGGCGCGGCGGTGTTGCCACGACAAGCGCTATTTCTTGTCCCTGCTCTCCGACCAGCTTCGCAGAGCGGCCAGCGTCTTTTCCACGTGCTTGGTCGGATCCAGGCTCATGTATTGGAAGACGACGTTGCCATTGGGAGCGATCACATAGGAAACGCGGTTGGCGTATTCGGGCCGCGTCTGCATCACGGCGTCGAAGGACTTCATGATCGCCTGCGTCTTGTCGGAGGCAACGGGAAACTTGCTCTGGCAGACCTGGACGGAGAATTTGGTCAAGGTTTCTATGTCGTCTCCGGAGACGCCGATTACCGATGCATCCGAGTGCCTTGAACTCTTCCGTCGCATCCGCGAAATAGTGCGCTTCGAGGGAGCAGCCTTCGGAATAGGCGGCGGGAAAGAAGTAGAGAACGACCGGTCCCTTCTTCAGTGATTCGGCCAGCGAGAAGCTGTAGACTGTTCCCCCCAGCGCCGCCTGGCGTGATGAAAGGGGGCGCACTCTCGCCGATGTCCAGCGCGGCGCTTGCGGGGAGCGAGATTGCCAGCGAGGCAAGCGCGCAAGCGAGAAAACGTGCCATGACCATCTCCATCGGAACGTCAGCGTTCATTGTATCGCGGCTTCGCGAGTTCCGTAGCGTTGCTGGCGTCGGTCATGCTGTCGGCTTGCGGCACGCTGCCACCGCAGGTCGATCGGCCGTTTTCACCCGCGCAGCCACCTTCCGCCGACAGCCCGCTGGTCCGGATCGCGCAGGACTCCAGCCCGGCGCCGACGCTGACGGGGTTCCGGCTCATGCCGCTTGGTTTCTACTCGCTCGATGCCAGGATCCAGCTTGCCCGCAGGGCCCGCTACTCGCTCGACGTCCAGTACTACCTGATCCAGGACGATCGCACCGGCCGCCTGCTGATGCGCAACTTGCGCGACGCCGCATTGCGCGGCGTGCGAGTGCGGTTGCTGGTGGACGATCTCTACACGGTGGGCGGCGACCCGATGTTTCGCGGCCTGGCGGCGTTCCCGAACGTGGAGGTACGCCTGTTCAACCCGTTTTGCTGCGCGCGACAGAGCATCGCCAGCAAATACGCTGCGTCGATCGCCGATTTCAGGCGGCTCAATCACCGGATGCACAACAAGCTCTTCATCGCCGACGGCGCTGTCGCGGTCATGGGCGGGCGCAATATCGCCGATGAATACTTCACGCGCAGCGCGACGGCCAACTTCGTGGACATGGACGTGTTCCTGGTGGGTCCGGTCGTTCGTCAACTCGCCAACATCTTCGACAATTACTGGAACAGCCCGCAGGCGTATCCGGCGGAGGCCATCCTCGGCGAATCCGCGAACCGCGAAGATAGCGCAACGCGGCTTCGACCATCTGGTCGACGACGGCGAGCAAATGATGTCGGTCAACGGTGCCGCCGTTCGATATCCTCGGCTATGGCCCGATAAGCGACGATCTCGATTCCGGACGTCTCGGGCTCGTTTGGGGCACGGCGGTCGCGTTTGCCGACCAGCCCGGCAAGGTCATGGCAACGTCGGACGAAATGGCGCGATCGATGAGCGTGCAGATGAGCGTCATGGATCGCGTCATGGTATCGAAGAGCGATGTCGTCATTTCGTCCCCTTACTTCATTCCGGGGCCGATGGGCGTGCAGGAATTCGGCGACTTGCGAAAGCGCAATGTCAAGGTCGCGATCCTCACCAATTCGCTGGCGGCGAACGACGAGCCGCTGGTGCATAACGGATACGCGCGCTATCGCGTGGACTTGCTGCGCACCGGCGTCGACATCTACGAACTCAGTCCCACGCGCATCCAGCACAACGAGCGGCTTATGCTTCCCGGCACGTCGCTTGGCCGTCTGCACGCCAAGACGGCGGTGATCGACCAATCGACGGTTTACATCGGATCGATGAATCTCGATCCGAGATCCGAGAGCACGAACACCGAGCTCGGCATCCTCGCCGAGTGTCCGGAACTCGCGAAGGAAGTCATCCGCGTCATCAATATCAGCAAGCTGCAGAGCTCGTACCGACTGCGATTCGGACCCGATGGCCAAAGACTGGAATGGCTGGCGACGGATGATCAGGGAGAGGTCGTGCTTTCCGAGGAGCCCGAGGTCACGCCGTTCATGCGCTTTCAGAACATGTTGCTCGCGCCTTTCGTGCCCGAACAACTGCTGTAGCGTCCCGGAATTCTTGGGTCGCTGCGCTCATCCGCGTTTCGGCGGGCGTGACGACCCCAACAAGGTCTCCACTGTCTCAAAAAGACGAGGCAATCCGAACGAGACATCCTGAATAACGCGATTGACGAAGAATGTCGGCGTGCTGCGGACGCCGCTCTTACTACCGCTCTGTTGGTGTTCCCGAATCCGCTGCAGGTACGTGTGGTCCTTCATGTCCGCCGCGTAGTGCGCCATGTCGAGTCGCAGGCGTTCGGCATAGCCGCTCAAGTGGCTCGCCTTCAAGTGGCTTTGGTTCTCGAACAAAAGATCATGCATCGACCAAAACTTGCCTTGCGCACCAGCACTTTCCGCCGCCTCCGCAGCCAGCAGGGCGTGCGGATGGACTTCCTCCAGTGGGAAATGGCGATAGACAAACCGAATCCGATCTGCGAAGCGCTTCAGCAGCAGCTTGACGGCCGGCGCCGCCTGTTTGCAGTGTGGACATTCGAAGTCTCCAAATTCGACAACAGTAACCCTGGCTTCCTTCGGCCCGATCGTATAGTCGGCCGGGGTCACGGGCATGTTCAGCTGAAAAGTTTGATTGACGGTCATGTCCAAGCGGATCAGCCGAACGTGAACGCAAAGGCCTCCACGCCTGGATCGAGAAACTCGATTTCGAACTGTCGATCGGCGATTGGCTTCGGTTGCCGGATCAGTTGATACAGCCGCTGTTCGGAAACCGTGCCGTTGCCCTGTTCGTCGACGTCAACTCCGTGCGCAGCGCCCGGCGGCTGTCCGTCGATGAGCACGCGAAATCGCACGGAAGTTCCCCGCGCTGCCGGTCCCATGACGAGATGCAGGTCGCGGGCATGAAAGCGGTACGCGATTCGCCCGTTGGCCGCGTTCAGCACGGTGGCCGGCTTCGCCATCGTCCAATCACCGGACAATGCCCACTGGTTGAGTTTCAATTTCGCTGGAGCGGCATAGACGCGACGCTTGTCCGGTACCGCGCCGCCCGGAGACGCGAATCCTTCGGTGCGCTCATAGCCGACATAGTTTTCCGGAGACTTCAGGCTGGCCCAATCGGCGGCAACTTCCGCACCGCGGGCATCGACCGAGACAAGTTCGCGGCTGATGCCGCTCGTTCCGGCCTCGGCCAGTAGTTGTTGAATGACCCTTTCCGACCGGTCGTATTCACCCTCGCCGAATTGATGGTACCGAATTCGCCCCTGCGCATCGACGAGATAGAGGGCCGGCCAATAGTTGTTCTTGAGAGCACGCCATATCGCAAAGTCGTTATCGATCGCGATCGGATAAGCGACCCGCATGTCCTTGGCGGCCCGGCGAACGTTATCGACGTTGTGCTCGAAGCCGAACTCGGGTGCGTGCACACCGATGACCACCAAACCTTGATCCTTGTATTTCTCGGCCCATGCGCGGACATAGGGGAGCGTGCGCAGCCAATTGATGCAGGTATAGGTCCAGACGTCGATCAGGACGACTTTTCCGCGCAGGCCGGCTGCCGTCAATGGCGGCGAATTGAGCCACTCGGTCGCACCACCAAGAGAAGGGAGCTCACCCTCAATGGGCAACCGAATCGCTGCAGGGGTCTTGGGCTGCGCCACGCCTTTGTCCTCGGCCATGGTATCGATCGGAGCCCCGATTGCGATGGCGAGTATTCCCGCAAGCAAGAGCCGGCTTGTATTCATGTCGAAGGCCTTCGTAGGGAATCCTGGCGCTGCGCATTAACTGTCGACGTCGACCACCGCCTGGGCAAAGGCCTGCGGGGCTTCCTGAGGCAGATTGTGCCCGATGCCGCCCGTGATGAGCCGGTGCGAATACTTGCCTGAGAATTTCTTGGCGTAGGAACTGGGGTCTAGGTGCGGCGCGCCATTGGCATCGCCTTCGAGGGTAATGGTAGGCACAGTGATGACCGGACTTTCGGCAAGCCGCTTGTCCAGATCGGCATATTTCGGCTCGCCTTCAGCCAACGCGAGCCGCCACCGATAATTATGGATCACGATGGCGACGTGATCCGGATTGTCGAACGACGCTGCGCTACGATCGAACGTCGCATCATCGAAGTTCCACTTCGGCGAAGCAATCTGCCAAATGAGCTTCGCAAAGTCGCGCCGGTATTTGTCGTAGCCTGCTTGGCCGCGTTCGGTGGCAAAGTAAAATTGATACCACCATTCGAGCTCGTTCTTCGGGGGCAGTGGCATCTTGCCAGCCTCCTGGCTGCCGATCAGATAACCGCTCACGGAGACCATGGCCTTGCAGCGCTCCGGCCAAAGCGCCGCAACGATGTTGGCGGTCCGCGCTCCCCAATCGCAACCGGCAAGGGTCGCCTTTTCGATTTTGAGAGCATCCATCAAAGCGATGATATCGACTGCGACCGCCGACGGCTGGCCGTTCCGCAACGTTCCGCTTGACAGAAAACGCGTCGGGCCGTAGCCGCGCAGATATGGGACGATCACCCTATAGCCTGCCGACGCCAACAACGGGGCGACATCGACGAAGGTGTGAATGTCGTAAGGCCAGCCGTGCAGAAGAATGACCACAGGACCGTTAGTGGGGCCGGCTTCGGCGTATCCGACATTCAGGACGCCGGCATCGATCTGCTTCAGTGAGCCGAACGACGTGTTCGTCCCCGGCTTGATCGGGTTGATCTTGGTTGATTGTGCGTCTGCAGATCCGATCATGCCGAACTCAGCGGCGGCAATTGTCATGGCCGCAGTCCCAAGAAAACGGCGGCGATCACGGTCGTTCTCCCGCCGCTCGATTTTCGCACACAGTCTGCTCGCGCCCATGAGGTCGTTCTCCTGGCTTTACCGCTTCGGGTACGCCGTGAACACGTAGTCTTTTTTCGCCACTATCGTATGGCACGCGAACCCGCAATCGGCACCGCTACCGTTGGGCTTGAATGTATCGGACGCGACGTCGTAGTCGAACTCGGCGTATCCCCAGTTGCCGCTTTTTGAAAATCTCTTGCTATCCCTGACCATGAAGTCGACGTCATGCAGGGTGTCCGGCACCGTCGTTGGAGCGGGGGCCTCGGCACTCTTTTTCGTTTTCCAATGGATCTTCGCCATCTTGGAGCCGTCAGGGAAGGGCTTGCCATTGCCGGGAACGCCGGCCTGGTAGGCATCGATCATCACGGGGTTGACGAGGATCGCAGCGAAAACGTCTCCGGACTGACTGACCGAGACCACTTGCCACTTTTCGTATCCCCTGAACTCGGAGAACGCGAGCCCATTCGGCACTTGCAGGGTGTACCGGTCCTGAGCCGCGAGCGTGATGCCGACGACGAAGCTCGATGCCGAGACGATCAGCATTGACGCGATGTGTTGACGCTTCATTTGAATACCCCCTTTGTGTTGACGGTACATTCAAGACCACGTTTGGAGATCCCGGAGAAATGCGCACGACGACGGGCCATCGCAATGGGCAATCAGCTTGCTGGCCGAAGTGACTTGAAGGCGGCACGGAGTTCGGCCGCAAATAGTTCGGGCTGCTCCCACGCGGCGAAGTGTCCGCCCTTGTCGACCTCGTGGAAGTAGATCAGGTTGGGATATGCGCGCCGGGCCCATGTCTCGGGGGGCCGGTAGACGTCCTCCGGGAATACCGTGATCGCCACCGGCAACGAGATCTCGGCGGTCTTCTGTGCGGCCGCAACAATAACGCTGCCTCGGGCGCCGTTCTCCCAGTACAGCCGCCCCGACGAGGCTGCGGTGTTCGTCAGCCAGTACAGCGTGATGTCGTCCAGCACGTCGTCCTTCGTCGGCGACTTTTCGGGATCGGCCCCGTAGGTCCACTGCGCGAAACCTGGATGCACGAGTATCCAGGCCGCGAGGCCGGCCGGTGAGTCCGTCGCGCCGTAGCCGACGGTCTGCGGCCGCGCGGTCATCATCGTGAAGTAGGCCAAGTTCCCCATCTTGCCGGACGCGACGAGCGCGTCGAATACCGCGCGTTCCTTTTCGGAGAGTCCCGCCGGCGCGGGCCCGCCCATGGGGAGCACCGCGGCCACTTCGGGAGGTACCGTCGCCGGCAAGTTGATGTGGATGCCTAGCAGCCCCGGGGCCGACTGGCGCGCCATCGCGCTGGAGATGGGCGTGCCCCAGTCGCCACCCTGGGCGACGTAGCGCGTGTATCCGAGGCGCTTCATCAGTTCCGCCCAGGCTCGCGCGATGCGATCGGGGTCCCAGCCGTGCCCGTCGGCTTGCCCGAGAAGCCGTACCCGGGCACCGAGGGGATGACGACATCAAAGGCGTCCTGCGCACTTCCACCGTGAGCGGTCGGGTCAGCGAGCGGACCGATGATCTTGAGCTGCTCGATGACGGACCCCGGCCAGCCGTGCGTGATGATGACCGGAAGCGCATTCGGCTGGCGGGAGCGGACGTGGATGAAGTGAATGTCGACGCCATCGATCGTCGTGACGAATTGCGGAAGGCTATTCAGTCTCTTCTCCACCTTTCGCCAGTCGTAGCCGCTGCCCCAGTACCGAACCAGCGCCTGCAGTTTCGCCAACTGCGCGCCCTGCGACTGATCGGCGACGGTTTCCTTGTCGGGCCATCGCGTTGCAGCAATGCGCCGCCGAAGATCATCGAGTGCGGCCTTGGGCACTTTGACAGTGAAGGGGCGGATCGCGCCATCTTCGGCCGCTTGGCCGGTGGCCCCCACCGCCGCGACAACGACCGCGTCCGAAGTTGTCTTGGTCTGCGCGTGGCTGAGTGAGGCGAACGCGAGCAGACAGACCGAGAGTGCGGCTAGTTTCTCGATGTCGGCTTTCATTGGCGGGCAGCTTCCAGATGGAGCGCAGCATCCTTGGCTGCGTCCTCGGGCGTTGCGCCGCGCTCGCGCGCGACAATGTAGGCGGCGTACCACCCCGACCAGTGGTGCTTCGGAGCGGTCGGTTCGTACTTGCCGTGGTGCTCCTCGGTCTCTCGCAGCAATTCGGTCAGAGCAGCGACGTCCGGGTTGGTTCCCGCGTCCGGGAAGCCGCGTCTTGATTTCCTGGAGCAGCCAGCTGTTGCCGTCCGGATCGCTGAACGCGGCGAATGTGCGATAGCTGGCGCGGTCGGGTGCGGGTCCCGCCGCGGGAGGTCCGCCGAAGGCGGTGAAGTGGAACGCCTCACTGACGTCGGCGCCGCCGCGGATAAGCTCGCCGCGTGCCGCCTCTACGTCGGACACCACGAGATACAGATTCTTGACAGAGCCTGGCACTGCCGTCGTGACTCCCTTGCCGAAGTGAATGGAGCACGGCGAGCCAGGAGGCGTCATCTGCACCACCCGCCAATCCACGCCGTTGGTGAAATCGGCGTCCAATCGCCATCCCAAGTTCTCGTAGAAGCGCTTGGCGCGATCGACGTCTGACACGGGGATGACGACGACCTCGAGCTTCAAATCGACTTTCGCAGTGCTCGGGACTTGAGTTGCGCGTTCGTTGCTCATCTGCGTGGTGCTCATGGTGACCTCCGTGGGTCCCAGTGGAACCGTTACCTCACGCCGACTGCTTCAAAGCTGTGGTGTCGACCGGCAACTTTCGCAGCCGCTTACCGGTCGCCGCAAAGATCGCGTTGGTTACCGCTGGGACGATCGCAGAGGTCCCGGCTTCGCCCATCCCGCCCGGCGGCTCGGAGTTCTGGACGATGTAGACCTCGATGGCCGGCGCCTCGTTTATCCGCAGCATCTGGTAATCGTGGAAATTGCTTTGCTGGACGCGGCCGTCCTTGAGCGTGATCTCGCCGTGGAGCGCGGCCGTGATGCCGAAGATGATCGCGCCCTGAATCTGCGCCCGTACGGTATCGGGATTGACCACCGTGCCGCAGTCCACCGCGCAGACGACGCGCCGGACACGAACCGCGCCGTCCTTCGCCACCTCGACTTCGGCGACCTGTGCCAAATAGGTCGCGAAGACGAACTGGAGGGAGACGCCACGACCGACCCCTTTGGGCAATGGCTTACCCCAGCCGGCCTTTTCCGCCGCAAGTTCGAGAACTGCTTTGGCGCGGGGCGCCTTGTCGAGGAGAGCTCGCCGATAGGCCACCGGATCCTGCTTCGCCGCTGCCGCCAGTTCGTCGATGAAGCTTTCGGTCACGAAGACGTTGTGCGACGGCCCGACACTGCGCCAGAAGGCCGTCGGAATGCCCGGAGGTTCCACTCGCACATACTCGACATGAAAATTCGGAAAGGCATAGGCCAGATCGATCGCGCCTTCGGTCGTGTCGGGGTCGAGGCCATTGTTGAACGCGGGCGGAAGATAGCGCGCGAGGATCGAAGAGCCCGCGAAGCGATTGTTCCAGGCGAGCGGCTTTCCATTCGCATCGAGACCGGCGGAGATCCGGTCGAAGAAGTAGGGCCGATACATGTCGTGCTGGATATCTTCCTCGCGGGTCCACACGACCTTTACCGGCCCCTCGACCTGCATGGCGATCTGAACGGCGCGGGCGACGCCGTCAGCCTCGAGGCGGCGGCCGAAGCCGCCGCCGATCAGATGGTTGTGGACGACGACCTTGTCCAACGGCAGGCCGGCGGTCTTTGCGGCAAAGGCCTGTGCTCGCACGATGGCCTGGTTGCCGACCCAGATTTCGCAGCCTTCCTTGCGGACATGAACGGTACAGTTCATCGGCTCCAACGCGGCGTGCGCGAGAAAGGGCACGTGATACGTAGCCTCGACCTTGGTCACGGCGTTGGCCATCGCCTTGTCGACATCCCCGATGTTCTGCGCGACGGATCCAGGATTGAGGGTCGCCTTCGTGAGCTCGCCCGCGACCTGGTCGGTGGTGAGCTTGGCAAGCTGCCCGTCATCCCACTCGATCTTGAGGGCCGCGAGCCCTTTTTTCGCGGCCGCCATATGATCGGCCACGACCGCGACGGCATCGTCGAGCTGCACGATTTGCCGCACGCCTTTGACGGCCTTGGCCGCCGTATCATCGACGCGCTTCACTCGACCGCCGAACACAGGCGACTGCGCAAGGGTCGCGATCTTGACGCCCGGCGGCCGAACGTCGATCCCATAGACGGCGGTTCCGTTGACCTTGGATGGTGTATCCAAGCGCTTAGCCGGGGTGCCGATGAGCTTGAAATCCGCCGGTCGCTTGAGGACCACGTTTTCGGGGACGGGCATGTGCGCGGCGTCGGCGGCAAGCTCGCCGTATTTGATGCGTTTTCCCGTCGGCGCGTGAACCACCTCGCCGTTTTGCGCGCGGCAGGACACTGGATCGACACTCCAGCGCTTTGCCGCCGCCGACACGAGCATCGTTCTCGCGGTCGCGCCGGCTTGGCGGAGCGGCTCCCACGACCCGCGTACCGCATTCGAGTTGCCGGTTAGCTGCACCCCGAACAAGGGATTTGCATAGAGTTTTTCGTTAGGCGGGGCATGTTCGAGCCGCACCTGTTTCAAGTCCACCTCCAGCTCTTCGGCAATCAACTGGGGGATGGACGTATAGGTGCCCTGGCCCATCTCGACATAAGGCATGATCATGACAACCTGCCCGTCGCTTCCGATGCGAATGAAGGCGTTGGGCGCAAACGGCTCACTTGCGCCCTTTTCGGCAGCGCCGGCGGGGCTGATCGAAGGGCCGGCGGTGAACCCGATGAGCAGACCTCCGCCCACCGCGGCACTTACACTCAGGAAGCGGCGGCGGGAAAGATCCACGCCGTCGCTTTCGACGACGTCGCTGACTCGGCCGATCATCTCAGGCTCCCTTTTTGGCGCTCACCGATCCTCGTGCCGCGAGCTTGATTCCCTCACGGATGCGCACATAGGTTCCGCAGCGACAGATATTCCCTGACATGGCGTCGTCGATGTCGCTGTCCGTCGGGTTCGGCTTGGCGGCAAGCAACGCGGTTGCGGACATGATCTGGCCAGACTGGCAATAGCCGCATTGCGGCACCTCCAGCTCGATCCAGGCTTGCTGGATTTTCTTGCCCGCAGCCGTCGCGCCAATGGCCTCGATCGTGGTGACGCGCTTGCCGGCCACTGCAGCGATTGGCGTGATGCACGACCGGACGGGCTTGCCGTCGACGTGGATCGTGCACGCGCCGCACAGGGCCATGCCGCAGCCGAACTTGGTGCCCGTCAAGCCGAGTACGTCGCGCAACACCCAGAGCATCGGCGTGTCGTCGTCGACATCGACGGTACGGGCAACGCCATTGACGGTGATTGCATGGGACATTGGTCGCTCCCCTGATGTCGGTTGGACGCCACTGCAGAATCGTCCCGCTGCCTAAATGGTCGGGATTGTTCGCATCCTGAGTGTGTCAGGTGCGCGCAATGACGCAACATCGGTAACAATCAGCCGGCGGAGCAGAGATTCCCTAAAGATGGCGACACATGTCGGCTGACACGAAGGTCAGGGATTCGGACACGCGCTTGACGGATTTCGCGTTGACCATTGCCTACGTCTTGCCCATGAATAGAGGAGACCATCATGACTCATACGGCTGATTCGGCGGCAACGTCCATCGTGCTTGTCCACGGCGGCTTCGTGGACGGCTCCGGCTGGGAGGCCGTCTACAAGATCCTCAGTAAGGACGGATACGCCGTCAGCGTCGTCCAGAATCCGACGATATCGCTGGCCGACGACGTCGCGGTAACCAGGCGCATTGTTGCCGCGCAGAGCGGTCCGGTGATTCTCGTCGGCCACTCCTACGGCGGAGTCGTAATCACTGAGGCCGGCAATGATCCCAAGGTCGCCGGGCTTGTCTATATCGCGGCTTTTGCGCCGGACAAGGGCGAGTCGGTGTCGGCACTCATCAAAGATCCACCGCCGGGCGCGCCAGTGCCGCCAATACTGCCGCCCCAGGAAGGATTTCTACTTCTCGACGCAGCCAAGTTTCGCGCCTCGTTCGCCGCTGATGTGGACGCCCAAAAGGCCGCGTTCATGGCTGACTCCCAGGTTCCATGGGGTGTGGAAGCGCTCAGTGGCACGATCAGCGAGCCAGCGTGGAAAACCAAGCGGAGCTGGTACTTGGTGGCCACCGACGACAGGATGATTCCGCCCCAGGCCCAACGTTTCATGTCCAAGCGCGCGGGCTCGACGGTCGTCGAGGCGGCGGGCAGTCACGCGATTTACGTATCGCAGCCAAATGCCGTGGCCGCGCTTATCGAAAAGGCGGCCGAAGAAGTGAACATGGAATCGGCCATGCACTGAGCTCGGCAAGCGGGTGCAAAAAAGAGCATTTCATGAAGTCATTCGGCAGGCGACCCGACGGCCTGCGTCTCGAGCGCATGAAAGCCTCGCCGCTTTGGGCTGGCGAGGCTTTTCGCAACATCCACCCGGTATTGCCCACGTTGCGCAACTCCGACGTCCCTCGACCGACCGTGGCGGAATTTCTCTGTGGCGGCGACCGCAGGGTTCCGCGAGCGCCGCTGCCGACGGTCGATCCCGCTTCGACATGGACCAAAGCGCCGGGCAGTGGACTGCGCGCCACCTGGCTGGGCCATTCGACCGTGCTCATCGAGATCGATGGCCTGCGCGTCCTGACCGATCCCGTCTGGGGACCGCGGGCGTCGCCCTCCCGGTTCCTAGGCCCGAAACGCTTCCAGCCCGTACCGGTTCCGCTACGTGCGCTTCCGCCGTTGGACTTGGTGCTCGTCTCCCATGACCACTACGACCACCTTGACTATCCGACCATCCGCGAACTGGCGCGCCGCGACGTCCCCTTCGTGACCTCGCTCGGTGTCGGTTCGCATCTCGAAGCGTGGGGTGTGGAGCCGCAGCGAATCACGGAGCTCGATTGGTGGGAGTCGCACACACTGCCGGGTGCCGACCTGACAGTGACCGCTGCTCCGTCGCAGCATTTCGCCGGCCGTACACTGCATGATCGCAATGCGACGTTGTGGTCATCGCTGGTCATCCGGTCACGCCGGCATACGGTGTTCTTCAGCGGCGATACCGGATTGACGACTGAATACAGTGCCATTCGTGAGCGCCTCGGTCCGTTCGATCTGGTGATGCTAGAGGTCGGCGCGTTTCATCCGGCGTGGGGCGACATCCACCTCGGGCCCGAAAACGCACTCGAGGCGTTGGCACTACTGGGTGGAGGCCCGTTCCTGCCGATACATTGGGGCACCTTCAGCCTCGCGCTGCATGCCTGGGATCAGCCCGCAGAGGTGTTGTTTGCGCTTGGCCCGAAGAAAGGTGTGCAGCTCGTCATGCCGCGCCTGGCCGAGCCTGTCGAACCCGCGCACGTGGATGGACCCACGCCCTGGTGGCGCGCCGTCGACGCACCCTACGCCAACGAGCCGGCAACCGAGCCGCTGGCGATGACACTGCCCAAGTCAATACCCTGGCCGCTGGACTGAACTCGCGACGCTATCATGCGCATGCGAGCTTGGTTGATCCAAGCATTGGGAGGACCCCATGTCTGAGGCAAGGAAAGTGCGCATGGTCGGTTTCAATCATGTCGCTCTCGAAGTCGGCGACATCGAAGCCGCTCTGGCTTTCTACGGGCGCGTGTTCGACTTCCAACTTCGCAGCAAGAGCGATTCCATGGCCTTCATCGATCTGGGAGACCAGTTCCTTGCACTCCAGAAAGGCCGTACACAGGCGGGCGACGATGGACGTCACTTTGGGCTCGTCGTCGACGACAAGGAGGCCGCTCGCAAGGCGTTGGCCGACGCGGGCATCGAGACATTGTCGGGGCCATTTCTCGATTTTCTCGACCCTTGGGGCAACCGCATAGAAATCGTCGGGTACGACAACGTTCAGTTCACCAAAGCGCCCAATGTGTTGCGGGGTATGGGGCTGGCGCATCTGGCAAAGAACGCGGCGGCGATCAAGGAGCTCACGGATAAGGGCATGGCGCCGAGTTGACACGATATCAAGCCGCGATGGCCAGATATTGATGGATCGACGCGACGACGGCCGCGCCTTCGCCGATGGCGCCGCCGACGCGCTTGACGGACCCGGAGCGCACGTCGCCGACGGCGAACACGCCCGGCACGTTCGACTCGAGCGGCGGCGGACGCCCGCCCAACGCGTGGCTTCGCACGCCTTACCGGTGAGCACGAAGCCGTGGGCGTCGAGCGCCACGCCGCAGCCTTCGAGCCAGTCGGTTTCGGGATCGGCGCCGACGAACAGGAACACGTTGCGTATCGGATGTTCCTCTTCGGCGCCGTCCTTGTCATTGCGCCAGGACACCGCGCGAAGTCCTGTCCGCCGGTCGCCGTGCAGTTGCGTCAACTCGGTGTGGGCAGCAGCTCGATGTTCGGCGTGGCCGCGATGCGGTCGATCAGATACCGCGACATGCTGGCGGCGAGGCTCGGGCCCGCGTACCAGCATGATGACCTTTGCGGCTGCTCGCGCGAGGAACACCGCGGCCTGACCGGCAGAATTGCCGCCACCGACCAGGACCACTTCGGCGCGCTGCGCACATTTTCGCTTCAAGCGCCGAAGCCCAATACCACACGCCGCGGCCTTCGAACTCGCTCGAGGCGCGGCACGGCGGGCCGGCGATAGCGCGCGCCGCTGGCGATGACGACCGTCCGGCGATCGAAGCTTGCGGCCATCGGTAAGCGTCAACGCCAGCTCACCGTCGGGCCCCGCCCTGCTGCAATCCAGCGCCGCGGCCTGCGCCGGAATCAGGATCTCCGCGCCGAATTTCTGCGCCTGGACGAAAGCGCGGCCGGCAAGCGCCTGACCGGAGATGCCGGTCGGAAAGCCCAGGTAATTCTCGATGCGCGCGCTGGCGCCCGCCTGTCCGCCGAACGACCGGCAATCGAGGACGACCACGTGCAGGCCTTCCGAGGCGGCGTATACGGCGGTCGCCAAGCCCGGCCGGTCCGGCGCCGACGACTGCAACGTCGAAAAGCTCGTCGCGCGCGGCGGCATCGAGCATGCCCAGGCAGCGGGCCAGCGCATCTTCGGAAGGGTTGCGCAGCACCGAGCCGTTGGGGCAGATCACGAGGACGTCGGCCGGGGCCGCGCCGTATTGTTCGAACATACCGCGCGGCGCCGTCCTGCTAGGCGTCGACAACGTGATGCGGATGCCGTTTCGGCGCAGGAAATTCTGCAGGCGCAGCAAGTCGGGCGACTGCGGCTCGCCGATCAACACCGGTCCGCTGGCGCCGGCCTCGATGAGCGCGACCCGGCGCAGGATCAGTGCGCGGACGATGCGTTCGCCAAGGTCCGCTTCGGCGATGATCAGCGCGCGCAGTTGTTCAGGCGGCACCAGTAGCGTCTCGACCTCTTCGTCGGCGTGCGCGTCCACCAGCGCATGGCCGTCCGGAGAGTTGGCCACTTCGGCGAGAAACTGGCCCGGACCCTGACGTTGTAATCGGGAGCGACATTGCCCAAGCCGTCGCGCTGGCTGATGGCCACCGCGCCCTTCAGCACGACGAACATGCCCGGACTCGGCTCGCCCGCCGCGAACAGACGCTCGCCGCGCGCGAAGTGCCGCGCGACGCCGAACCGGCGGATGCGCGCGATCTCCGCATCGGTCAGCACGCGGAAACATCTGGTGCTGCGTCTGGCGAGCGCTGACGGGAGGCCGCCGCCTTCCGCAATTCGGATTGTGGGCTATCACGCGCCGTTCTCCCCTCGCTATCGCCCGGGCGCGTCGCCCGCGCGGCTTGCTTCGAACAGGATACCAGATGCGCCGTTCGGCTTCGTCGATCCAGATTTCGATCAAGCTCGCGGTGGCGACATCGCCGTGCTCGTCGCACAGGTCATGCGTCTCGCGCATCCGCTGCGCCAGCTGCATGTTGTCGTCGCGCAGCTCGGCCAGCATGTCGAGCGGCGTGACGTAGTCCGCGTCGTTGTCGAGGACGCGCTGCAGCTGCGCGATGTGGCCGATCGAGCGCACCGTCGTGCCGCCGAGCTTGCGCACACGCTCGGCGATCACGTCGGTCGTGGCGAAGATCTGTCCGCCTGCTCGTCCAGCAGCAGGTGATAGTCGCGGAAATGCGGTCCCGACATGTGCCAGTGGAAGTTCTTGGTCTTCATGTACAGGGCGAAGATGTCGGCGAGCAGCGCGTTGAGCGCGCCGGAGATGTCGCGGGTTGCCCCCGCCCCCAGGCCGGTGGGCGTGGCGAGCGGCGCCTTGCGGCGCTTGGTGGAAACCTTGGTGTCCATTGAGCAATCTCCTTGTGGGACTACGCGGGCCGCAACATGTTGGGACTTGATTCCGGACGGAAGGACCTGACCGCCTTGAACCCGAGTATCACGAAAATGACGAGGACAATCAGCTGGGCAATGATGAATGCCGGTTCCGATCCCTTCGGCGCAAGCGCATTGAGAAAGCCCACCTTGAGGAAGGCTTGCGCGACCAGAACGAAGACATTCAGATAGAGGGAGATGACTGCGGCCACCACGTAGATCCAACGCCATGATCGCGCGAGGCGAGCGCCGTAGAACGCCACGATCGCGATGATCAGGACAACCAGCGAGACGACGCCGACGATATGCGAAGGCAGGACCTTGTCGACCGGGAAGAGAAATCCGGTGACGCTGGTCAGGACGGTGGTGATGAGAAAAAGCGCCGTCCAGCCGTTGACCGTTTTCGAGCCGAACATGCCCGCAACGACGACAAACCCGGCCAGGATTCCGACCAGACTCAAGACGACGTGTAACCGGTAAACGTAGATATCGACATTCCCAGAATCATGATTCCCCTCCCTTTCTTTATCCCTTGATGAACGCGAGCAGCTCCTCGTTGACCTGGTCCTTGAGGGTCGTGCACATGCCGTGCGGGGCGCCCTTGTAGACCTTCAGCGTCGCATTCTTGATGATCTTCGAGGAAAGCAGGGCAGAATCGCGCGATCGGGACGATCTGGTCGTCATCGCCGTGGAGGACCAATGTCGGCACGTCGATCTTCTTCAGGTCCTCGGTGAGATCGGTTTCGGAAAATGCCTTGATGCAAAAGTAGGATGCGGGAAATCCCGCCATCATGCCCTGGAGCCAGAATGATTCGCGCACGCCTTCCGAGATCTTGGCGCCCGGCCGGTTGTAGCCGTAGAACGGCAGGCGTGAGATCCTTCCAGAACTGCGAGCGGTCGGCCTGCACGCCGGCGCGCAGCTGATCGAACACGTCGATCGGCAAGCCGCCGGGATTGCGCGGGCGTCTTCAGCATCAGCGGCGGGATGGCGCCGATCAGCACGGCCTTGGCGACGCGCTTCGTGCCGTGGCGGCCGATGTAGCGGGCGACTTCGCCGCCTCCCGTGGAGTGGCCGACGTGGATCGCATTCGTCAGGTTCAAGCTTTTCGACGAGCGCCGCCAGGTCGTCGGCGTAGGTGTCCAGGTCGTTGCCGTTCCAGGGCTGGCTCGAGCGGCCGTGGCCGCGGCGATCGTGGGCGATGCACCGGTAGCCACGCGAAGCCAGGAAGAACATCTGGTCTTCGAATGCGTCCGCGCGACAGCGGCCAGCCGTGGCTGAACACAACCGGTTGCCCGGTGCCCCAGTCGTTGTAATAGATCTGCGTGCCGTCCTTGGTGGTGATCGTGCTCACGGTGCGCGTTCCTATGATGGGCGGTACAGTGGGCGACCTAAAGGCCGCGGAGGAGGGGGAAACAGTCCCTCCTGGATGCGCCGTAGTCTCCGGCGCGCGCGCGTCCGGCGTATGTCCGGGCGTTCGCCCTCTGTGTCAGTGGACAAAGAGCGATTGCGGATGCAACAGTCGCGCGAAGCCGGCGCTCGGTTGGCGCTCAGTTGGCCGTCAGTTGCGTATCACCGCCGGGTCGGCCGCGCCCGCGCAGGGCGGCGCCATGGCGCGTCGCCTCTGCTTGGCCGCCGGATCCCGCGTTGCGGCAAGGCGCAATGTCTTTCGCACGCGGAGTCCTGGTTCCGTCATGCAATACCCGATCGAGGCTCGCTGCAAGCTGGCGGCCGGACAGCGGCTTCTTCAACACCTCGCTCGCACCCGCTTCCATCGCGCTGCGCACGACCGCCGCGCTGAGATAACCGCTCACGAGCAGGATCGGAATCGTCGGTCTGATCGCGCGCATCTTGCGTATCAGTTCGGACCCGGATGTGCCCGGCATGCTTTCGTCGGTGATGACCGCATCGAACTGCTCGGGATCGGCGAGGAACGCCGCGAGCGCCGACGCGCTGGCGGTGAAACCGGTGGTCGTGTAGCCGAGTTCCGTCAACGTCTCCGTCGACCAGCTTGACCAGCGACTCTTCGTCATCCACGACGAGGATGCGCTCGTCGCCGCCGCGCCGCGTCCTGGGCTGCGCGCGCTTCCTGGGCTTGATCGGGGCGGCGACATCGCCGGCAAGCGGGCAGATACACCGTGAAGACGCTTCCCTTGCCGACGATGGTCGCGACGTCGATCACGCCGCCCAGCCCGGTCACGATTCCGTGGACGAGCGAAAGGCCGAGCCCGGTCCCGACGCCGACTTCCTTGGTGGTAAAGAAGGGATCGAAGATCCTCTCGAGGATCTCCGGCGGGATCCCGCTGCCGGTGTCGGCGACCTCCAGCACCACGTATTCGCGCGCGGCAACGGTTCCCGTCGTGGCAGCGCGCGCCGCCTCGACGCGGGCGCGATCGAGCGACACGCGCAGCGTGCCACCGGAGGGCATGGCCTGCACGGCGTTGGTCACCAGATTCATCAGCACCTGATGAATCTGCGTTGCATCGCCCATGACCGCGGCGTCGCCCGCGCGCAGCCGATCGTCGATCACGATGCCGGGCGGCAATTTGGCCGCGAACAATTCGCAGCGTCTCGCGCACGACGTGCTCGACCTGCACGGCGACGCGCTCGCCCACGCCGCTGCGGCTGAACGCGAGAATTCGATCGACCAGCGCCCGGCCGCGCTCGCCGGCGATCATGATGCTTTCCAGATCGCGGCGCAGCCGGCTTCCCGCGGGCACGTCGCGCAGCGCCATCTCCCCGTAGCCCAGGATCGCGCCGAGCAGATTGTTGAAGTCGTGCGCGATGCCGCCGGCGAGCGTGCCCATCGCTTCGAGACGCTGAGCCTGGCGCAGCTGGTGCTCCATCCGCCGCAGTTCTTCCTCGGCGACATGGCGATCGGTCACATCGAGCATGAATCCGACCACGCGCGTCGGCTTGCCCTCCGGATCGAAGAACATCCGCCCCTTCGCCTGCAACCATCGGATCGCGCCGGACGTTGTGCACGGACGCGGTATTCGGCGTCGACATCGCCCGACTCCTGCGCGGCCTTGATCGCCGCTCGCACGTTCGGCCAGTCTTCAGGATAGACAGCGCTTTCCACGACTCGTAGGTGCCGTCGTAGGACCCCGGCGCGATCCCGTACATCGCTTCCAAGTCGGGCGACCAGCGATTTTCGCCGTCGCCGCGCGCCGATCTGCCATTCGAACGCCACCGCTCGCGCGGCCTTCTGCGCGAGATCGAGCATGTCCTGGCGCGCCCGAAGCTCCTCTTCGACGCGCTTGCGCGCGGTGATGTCGGTCACCGAGCCCGCCCAGCGAATTGGCGTGCCGGAAGCGTCGCGCGAGCAGCGGCCGGTCATGTGGACCCAGCGCGTTTCGCCGCGCGGCACGATGCGAATATCCTCATCCAGCCGCGTCCGTCTTGCCGGCGAAATGCTCGGCCACGGCTTGCGCATACCTCGGACGTTCGCCGGGATAAAACGGGAAATGGTTGACCCATTCGGCCCGGTTGGCAAAGGTCATGTCCGCGGGCAACCCGCAGATGTCGAGCAACAACGGAGAGACGTACATCTTGTCGGCCGGAATATCCCAGTCCCAATGGCCGTCCCCGGTAGCCTCCATCGCCAGCGCGTAGCGGTGTTCCGACAGTCTGAGCGCCTCCTCGGCAAGTTTTCGTGTCGGTGATATCGGCGACCGAACCGGTCCAGCGCTGCGGCTTCCCCGCAGCGTCGCGCGAGACCAGGCCGGTCAGATGGAGCCAGCGCGTTTCACCGCGCCGCAGGATGCGGATGTCCATGTCGATGCGCGCCGTCGTCGCCCGCGAAGTGCGCCGCGGCCGCCGCCTCCCACTTCGGACGGTCCTCCGGATGCAACGGAAGCCGGGCCAGGAAATCGGACCGTCCCGCAAACGTCGTTCCGGGTGGAAATCCGTACAGCTCGAGCATCCGCGGGTCAGCGTAGAACTCGTCGTTGGCGACGTTCCAGTCCCAGTGGCCTTCGCCAGCCGCCTCCACCGCGAGTGCGTAGCGCTCTTCGCTTCTGCGTACCGCCTCTCGAGCCAGTTTCCGCTCGGTGATGTCGGTGAGCGAGGCGCTGATGTAGAGCGGCTGTCCGCGCTCGTCGCGAAACACCTTGCCGCGCAGTCGCACCCAGCGCAGTTCACCGGGCCGCGGAATGATCCGGTATTCGATTTCGTAGCGCGGCGCCGTACCGGATAGGCATGCCTCACGCGCATTGTTCACGCGTTGCCGGTCATCCGGGTGAATCGGTTGCCGGTTGAAGAAGTCGGCGCGGCTCGTGAATTGCGCATCGGGCGCGAAGCCCAGAATTTCCTTCATCCGCGCCGACAAGAACATATCGTCGCTCACCATGTCCCATTCCCAGTGCCCATCTTCCGCGGCCTCCATCGCGCGGGCGTAGCGTCCTTCCGACAACGACAGCGCCGCCTCGGCCCGCTTGCGCTCGGTGATGTCGGTCAGCGAACCGGAGAGCAGCATCGGCTGCCCCAGCGAACCCGGGAACACCTTTCCCCGCGAGCGTACCCACCACACCTCGCCGGCGGGACTGATGACGCGATACTCGATATCGAACCCGGCGGATCCCGGCGCGAGTGACGACCTGAACGTTTCGCTGATGCGTCGCCGGTCCTCGGGATGGAAGCCGCCATGCACCTTCACATCGGCGTGCGTCCGGATCTCCACGTCATCCGGAACGCCGAGCAGATGTTTGGCGCGCGGCGAGACGAACAGCTTGTCGTTCAGCGGATTCCACTCCCAGAGACCGTCGTTGGAGGCCTCCATCGCCCGCGCGTAGCGCTCCTCGGAGAACCTCAAGTCGGCGGTGCGCTGCGTGACCCTCGTTTCAAGCTCGTCACGGGCCGCGCGAAGCTCCAGTTCGCTCTGGCGCAAGGCGTCCTCGGCCCGCCGCCGAAAAGTGGTGCCGCAGCCAACCGCCACGCCGGTGATTCCGAACGCGAGAAAGCGGGGCAAGTCGAAGAAGCCCGCGACCAACGGATAGTTCATCGGATCAGCTGAGGCAGCGCGAACGTGGCGAGCAACGCAGACAGGAAGCCCGGCCCCGCACCGCCGAACCAGGCTGCCGCGACAATGGCCGCGAGGAACAGGCCGGTCGGATGAAGAAACGGCCCGACGACCGAAAGATGAAGCAAAACGGCGATTGCAATGCAGACAGGCGCGAGCGCATAGCGGAAGAACGTGGATTCTTCCAGCTTCGCTACGAAACGATGGGTCACCGCTGCTCCACGACTTCGCGGACCGCGGCCAGTAACTCTTCGCGCGTGAAAGGCTTCGGCAAGACTTTCCCCACATGTAAACGCTGCGCCGCCTCGCTGGAACCACCGAGGCCTCGCCGGAAACGGGCCGACAACGCGAGGATGGGTGCAGAGTACGCGGCCCGCAAGGCCTCAATCGTAGCGCTTGCGCTGCCGGGATCGGAAATGTCCGCGATGACGAGCTGGGGGATGACCATGCGATTTGTCATGGTCTTTTGCGGACAGCATGACGCCATAACCGGCCTCGCCGAGCCAGCGCCCGAGGAGTTCGCGAATCAGGTCGTCGGGTTCGACGATGACGATGTAGCCGTGCATGCTCACGAGGTTCCTTGAGGCATGCGGACTCTTCGCGTCCTGCGCGAAGAATGGCTGCCTGGTCCCCATTCGATCTGCGTGGCTCTACGCCAATATGCCCGCAGGCCCCGCGCCGGATGACAGCTGACACAATGGCGTGCCTTCGTGACAAATTCCCGTCGTGCCGACCGGCCACTGTCGAGGCACAATGCTGGATCGAGTCCTCGAATACGTGCCGACAATGCCTTCGCTGGAAGCGGTTCCCGCGCCTATTCACGTTCTGGCGATCGACGACGATCCTTCGGTGCGGCAGATGATCGCCGACTACCTGACCGATAACGATATCCAGGTGACAGCGCTTGGAAGCGGCAAGGATATCGGCGACGTCATGGCGCGCCATACCATCGATCTCCTCATCCTCGACCTGAAGTTGCCGGGCGAGGATGGAATGCAGATCGCTCGCAGTCTGCGGGCCGAATCGGATGTACCGATCATCATGTTGACCGGCCGCAAGGACGAAGCCGACCGGGTGATGGGCCTGGAGCTGGGCGCGGACGATTACCTGACCAAGCCGTTTTCTCCGCGCGAGCTTCTGGCGCGGATTCGCGCGCTGCTCCGGCGTTCGCGGGCGCGCGAAACGGTCGCGGACGGCCTGTCGCAGGATCCGCGCCTATCGCTTCGCAGGCTGGGAGTTGAACGTCCGGCTGCGACGGTTGAAGTCGCCGCTGGGGGAAACGATTCCGACGACGAACAGCGAATTCAATCTTCTTGTCGCCTTTCTTGCGGCCCCTCAGCGAGTTCTTTCGCGCGAGCAACTGCTCGAACGTTCGCGCCTTCACGACGACGAGGTTTATGACCGCTCGGTCGACGTGCAGGTCGGCCGTCTGCGCAGGAAGATCGAGCCGAAGGGCGCGCGCACGCAGCTGATCCGCACCGAGCGAGGTGCAGGGTACGTCTTTACCGCAACGGTAGAAACGGTTCGCTAGGAAACGTTCCGCTGGCTCGAACGCTCGCAGTCGGCAAGCCCCCGACTTTGCGTCGGCTGACACTTAAGTTCGCCCGCTTGACATCGGTGGGACGCGCGTTGTGTCCACTCTTGGGACGATCGAATTCACTCTCGAGAAGACGGACAATGAAGCCACTGCGGAAATTGACGGTGATCGCCCTCGGCATGGTCTCGGCAATGCTCTTTGCGGCGCAGGCGTTGGCGCAGCCTGCAAGGCCGGTGGAAGCGCGCAATGTGGTGCTGGTGCATGGCGCCTGGGCAGACGGCTCCTCCTGGAGCGAGGTCATCGCGCGCCTTCAGGCGGCCGGCTTGCAAGTGACCGCGGTGCAGAATCCGTTGACATCGCTCGCCGATTCCATCGCCGCGACGCGCCGTGCGTTGGTGCTGCAGGATGGACCCACCGTGCTGGTCGCCCATTCCTGGGCCGGCACCGTCATCAGCGAAACTGGAACAGATCCGAAGGTCACTGCCCTTGTCTACGTTGCGGCGCGGGCGCCCGACGCGGGGGAGGATTTCGTCGCGCTGTCCGGAAGATTCCCCACCATGCCGGCGCGGGCGGGTGTCCAGGAACACGATGGCTTCACCCGGCTTTCCGAAGACGCGTTCATCCAATATTTCGCGAATGGTGTCCCGCGTGAAAAGGCGAAGGTCCTTTATGCCGAGCAAGAACCGACAGCCGCCTCTCTCTTCGGCGAACGAACCTCGGTGGCCGCCTGGCGCACCAAACCGAGCTGGTATGCCGTGTCGAAACTCGATCAGACGATATCGCCCGACCTGGAGCGATTTCTCGCAGCACGCATGAGGGCCACTACCGTGGAGTTGGATGCGGGCCATCTTTCGCTGGTCTCCCACGCACGGGAGATCACCGAACTCATCCTGGCCGCTGCTGGCCGCTAGCCTGTTCGAGCAGCCGCTCTTGGAACGCCTGGATCTTGGAAACACCGAAATTACGGCCACCACTACGAAGCTATCGAACCCCAAAGAAATGCTGACCATGCATAGGACACTCCTTGCCGTTGCCATCGCCGTGACCCTTTTTCTTTCCGGGTCTCTCGCAGCTGCTCCTGCCGCCTATAAGGAGCCGCTGGACGCTCAGACCTTGAACACGATCAAATCAGAGTTCGGCAAGCTCATGGAATTGGCCAACCGGCACGATTTCGAGGCTCTGCACGGGATGTTCTGGCAATCACCCTCGAGCCTTCTTGTGGCGAAGAGCGCGATCCCCTCCGAGGGGAACTGGGCAGGTTTCTGGGGCAACGAGGCAATCGATCAGAAGCTGCACGATATCGGCACCTCCGGCCCAGTCGTGCTCGAGCCGGATTATTCGAAGCTCAAGGTCGTCGGCTTGACGCCAGACGTAGCGGAATCCTACGCGCCGATGAATATCACGGTCTCGTATGCGGGGCAGGACGGAACGCCCAAGCCGTTTCTGATGATCATAAATTGGATAAAAGTCGGGAAGGACTGGAAGGTCGCGTCCGAGATCATCCTGCCGGTACCTCCGGCACCTGCCGCCAAGGGTTAGGCAGCCGCGGTTGTTTAGGGCGTGTGCGACCGACGGAGGCGCGCAATGTTGTGCTGGTGGATGGTGCATGGGCGGATAGAACGTTCCTCGCGACGGCCGCAGCTATCGCTGTCGCGGCGACAACTCATGCAGAGTCGTTCGATCAGAACGCACCGAAGGAAGCGGGCATGCTCAATGCAGCTTCAACCTGGCCTGACGGCGCCTTCGAGGGACGCACTGCCATGATAAACACCTACGGATTCGGGCTGGTTGGGCGATGGGCGCTCGCGCTCAGCATTTCCACGCTTGTGTTGAGCGGCTGCAAAGGCAACGCGCAACCGCAGGGTCCGCCTCCGCCAGAAGTGTCCGTCATCGACGTCAAGCCACGCCCGGTCACGGTCTACGATGAGTATGTGGCGCAGACGCAGGCGCCGGACACCATCGAAATCCGCAGCCAGGTGACCGGGCTGCTCGAGCGCCAGGCATTTGCCGACGGCGCGCGGGTCAAGAAGGGGGACTTGCTCTATGTCATCGACCAGCGGCCCTTCGAAGCTCAACTCGCTCAGGCCAAGGCGAGCCTGGCCCAGGCCGAAGCCAATCTGATCAATGCCAAGCAGAACCTGGCGCGCAACTCGCGGCTTATTGCGCAGAAGGCGGTAAGCCAGCAGGACTATGACACGGCCGTGGCGCAGGAGCGTTCGAGTGCCGCACTGGTCGAGGCCCAGCGCGCTCTTCTGCGCAACGTGGAGCTAAACCTCGAGTTCGCCACGCTGCGCGCGCCGCGCGATGGGTTCATGAGCAATTCCCAGGTCAAGTCGGGCTCGTTGATCACCGCCCAGCAGACGCTCCTCACGACGCTGTATTCGAGCGACCCCATGTGGGTGTACTTCAGCATCAGCGAGGACAAGCTGTCCGGACTGCAGAAGCTCCTGAAGAATCCGTCGGGGGAGGGACCCGACCTGTCGCCGCCGTTTCACATCCGGCTCGCCGACGGCAAGGACTACACCCTTACGGGAAAGCTCAACTTCGTCGATGCCACGATCGATCCCGAAGAGCGGGACGCTGCAGTTGCGCATCTCGGTGCCCAATCCCGATCGCATTCTGCGCCCGAATCTGTTCGTGCGTGTCATTGTCGCCGCGTTCGAAAATCCGAACGCGATCCGCATTCCGCAGCAGGCGGTCCAGGAACTCCAGGGACTGAAATCCGTTTACGTCGTGGGCGCCGACAACAAGGCCGAGTCGCGGCAAATCGTCGCGAGCTACCGCGTCGGCAATGACTGGGTGGTCGACAGCGGCCTGAAACCCGGCGAGCGGGTGGTGACGGAAGGCATCGGCAAACTTCGGCCCGGCGCTCCGGTAAAGCCGGTCATGGCGGCGAGCGTCGCCCTCGAGTCCGGTACCGCCCGCCCACCCGAGGCACCCAAGAATAAGCCGACGTGTCTGCGCCATCGATCCTGCTTGCAGACCGCGCCGCCTGATTCGTCCAAGGCCGATTCGTGTTCAACTTCTTCATCGAGCGTCCGGTCTTCTCGACCGTCATCGCACTGCTGATGATCCTGGTGGGCGTCCTGGCGGCGGTGAGCCTTCCGATTGCCCAGTATCCGCAGGTCGTTCCGCCGCAGGTTACGGTGACGACAAGCTTCGCCGGCGCCAATGCCGAAGTCGTCGCACAGTCGGTGGCCGCCTCGATCGAGCAGCAGGTCAACGGCTCCCAGGACATGCTCTATATGAGCTCCAAGAGCGGCAACGATGGCTCTTATAGCCTGACGGTGACCTTCGACATCGGCACTGACAAGAACATTGACGCCATCGAAGTGCAGAACAGGGTCGCCATCGCGCAGAGCCAGCTTCCCGCGGACGTCATCCGCAACGGCATCACCGTCCGCAAGTCGACCACCGACTTTCTCGAAGTCATCTCACTGACGTCCCCGGAGCGCAAGTACGACGCGGTATTCCTGAGCAACTACGCACTGCTCAACCTGTATGACGCGCTGGGCCGCGTGCCCGGCGTCGGGCAGGTTCGTATCTTCGGCGCGCGCGATTACAGCATGCGCATCTGGCTCGACCCGGAGCGCATGGCGCGCCTCGGCGTCACGGCCTCCGACATTGCCGCCGTCATCCGCGAGCAAAACGTCGTCGCGCCAGCCGGAGGCCTGGGCCTGCCTCCCGTTCCTCAGGGGCAGCAGATGCAGTACACGGTTTTCGTCAAGGGGCGTCTCGCCAGTGCCGCCGAATTCGAGAACATCATCATCCGGGAAGCTGGAAATGGCCTGGTGGTGCGCTTGCGGGACGTCGCCCGCGTCGAACTCGCTGCCGCCGACTACTCGATCAGTGGCGCCGAAGACGACATTCCCGCGGCGCTGATTGGAATCTTCCTGCAGCCGGACGCCAATGCGCTCGAGACGGCGAAGCAGATCAGGCAAGTGATGGACGACCAGGCGCCGCGGTTTCCGCCGGGCATCGTCTATACGATCCCTTACAGCACGACGCCGTTCGTCACCGAGTCTTTGAAGGAGGTGCTCAAGACTCTGGGTATCGCTTTCGTTCTGGTCGTGTTCGTCGTCTACCTGTTCCTGCAGAGTTGGCGCGCCACGCTGATTCCGGTCCTCGTCGTGCCCATTTCGCTGATCGGCACGTTCGGCGCGTTTGCGGCGCTGGGCTTCTCGATCAATACGCTGACGCTGTTCGGGCTGGTGCTCGCGATCGGTATCGTCGTCGATGACGCGATCGTCGTGGTGGAAGCGGTACAGCAGCGGCTGGATGCCGGCGGCATGTCGCCGATCGAGGCGGCCAAGTCGGCGATGGCCGACGTGGGCGGACCGGTGATCGCGATCGCGCTGGTGCTCGCCGCGGTATTCGTGCCGGTGGCCTTTCTCGGCGGGCTCACAGGGCAGCTCTACAAGCAATTCGCGCTGACCCTTGCCGTGTCGGTGATCCTGTCCGCCATCTGCGCGCTGACCTTCACTCCCGCCATGTGCGCGTTGCTGCTGGTACCGGTGGAAGAAGCCCATCCGCGGCATGGGCCGCTCGGCTGGTTCTTCGCCAAGTTCAACGGTTTCTTCGAGCGCTCGCGCGATGGCTACATCAGCGCCGTCTCGGTCATGGAACGCCATGCCGTGATCGTCATGCTGACATTCGCTGCGTTGCTGATCGCTGTCTGGGGGCTGATTTCCACGCGTCCAACCGGCCTCGTGCCGCCCGAGGACCAGGGCTACGTGCTCGCGGTGGTGAGCCTCCCGCCGGCCGCGGCGCTCGAGCGCACCAACGCTGCCATGTCGGAACTCACGCGCATCGCGCGCGACGTTCCCGGCGTCGATGGCGTTGTGTATATCAGTGGATTCAATCTGCTGACCGGCCAGGCGGTCTCCTACAACGGAACCGCCTTCATCCGCCTCAAGCCATGGGATCAGCGCAAGGCGCGCTCCGAGGCCGTCGGCAGCCTGGTGGGCACGCTGATGGGACGGCTCAATGCGCAAATCAAGGATGCCCAAGTGCTCGTCCTCAATCCGCCACCCATCCGGGGCTTGAGCACCGCTGGCGGCTTCACATTCGTGCTGCAGAATCGCGGCGGCGCGGATACGGCGCAGCTGTCCCAGGTCTTGCAGGGCCTTCTCGCCGAGGCGCGCAAGCGGCCCGAGATCGGCTTCGTGTACAGCGGCTTCGATCCGCGCATTCCCCAGATCGAGTTCGCAGGTCGACCGCGACAAGGTCAAATCGCTGGGCATACAACTGAACGATGTGTTCTTCGTGCTGCAGACATTCCTCGGCAGCTACTACATCAACGACTTCAATCTCTTCGGCCGCACCTATCGGGTTCAGGCCCAGGCAGAGGGTGCGCAGCGCCGCCAGCCCGACGATGTCAATCGCTTCTACGTGCGCAGCGACAACGGGACGATGGTCCCGCTGTCCACCCTGGTGAGCAGCCGGCCGCTCAACGGCCCGCAGTATTTCGAGCGCTACAACGTCTATGGCGCGGCCACGATCAATGGAACCAACGCGCCGGGCTATAGTTCCGGCCAGGCGATCGCTGCGATGGAGCAGCTCGCCGAGCACCTTGCCAGCGGGCTTCGCGTACGAGTGGAGCGAGGCCACCTACCAGGAGAAGAAGACGGGTGGCCAGACCGGATACATCTTCGCCGTTTCGCTGCTGTTCGTCATCCTGGTGCTGGCGGCACTCTACGAAAGTTGGGCGATGCCGGTGGCCATCCTGCTGGTCATTCCGTTTGGCGTGTTCGGCGCGTTCCTTGGTCTGTTCCTTCGCTCGTTCGACAACAATGTCTACACGCAGATCGGGCTGATCATGCTGGTCGGATTGGCGGCCAAGAACGCCATCCTCATTGTCGAATTCGCCAAGATCAAGCGCGAGCAGGGTGAACGCATCGAACAAGCGGCGCTGGACGGCGCCAAGTTGAGGCTGCGCCCGATCCTCATGACGTCGTTCGCCTTCATCCTGGGCACCGTTCCACTCGCGATCGCGCTGGGCGCGGGCGCCGGCGCGCGCCAGGCGTTGGGAACGGCCGTCGTGTTCGGCATGTTGGTTGCGACCTTGGTCGGCATCTTCTTCATTCCGGTGTTCTACGTGCTGCTCCAGCGCGCAAGCGAGCGTCAGTGGCCGTTTGCGCGTGCAGACGCGGCGACTCCCCCGATTCCAGAGAGTGCGGAAGGTGCGCCGCCAGCGCCTGCGCGCGGCGACTAGCGCCGACGATCGAGCATGTTGAATTCATTCCTGAACCCTTCGCGCGCGGGGAAATGCGCAATCGCGCTGCTTCTCGCCATTCCATTGTCTGGCTGCATGGTCGGCCCCGACTACGTGCGCCCTCCTGTGGATGTGCCCGCCGCCTGGCGGCTAGGTTCAACCGAAGCAGGCGAAATCTCCAACATCACCTGGTGGGACCAGTTCGAGGACCCGGTCCTGTCGAGCCTGGTGCGAACGGCGCTCGAAAACAACAAGGACCTCGCAATCGCGACGGCGAACGTGGACCAGGCCGCCGCCCAGTACGGGATCGTGCGCTCCGCGCAATTCCCACAAATCAGCGGCGGCGCGTCCGCCGAGCGCCAGCAGCTGAGCAAGACCACGACGCTGGGTAGCGGCACCGGCCGGGGGCTGTTCAACGATTTCGGCGTGAATCTTTCGGCCACGTTCGAACTGGATATCTGGGGTCGCTTACGCCGTGCTTCGGAGTCGGCGCGCGCCAGCCTTCTCGCCAGTCAGCAAGGCAAGGGCACGGTTGTGCTGACGGTCGTCGCGACGGTCGCCAGTGGCTACATCCAACTGCGGGCGCTCGACCGGCAGCTCGACATTTCGCAGCGCACATCGCAGAGCCTGGGCGAAGCCGCGCGGCTGCAGCAGCTGCGCTTCGAGGAGGGCGCTGTGCCGGAAAGCGACTACCGGCAAGCGGAATCGCAATACCAGGAAGCCCTGGCCCGGGTACCCGAACTCGAGCGCCAGATCGCGCAGCAGGAGAACTTCATCAGCGTGCTGCTCGGTCACAATCCCGGCCCCATCCCACGCGGACAGGACATCGATGCGCTGATATTTCCCGCGGTGCCCGACGGGCTGCCGGCATCGCTGCTGGAGCGCCGCCCCGACATCCGGCAGGCGGAGGAGAACCTCATCGCCGCCAATGCCGACATCGGCGTGGCAAAGGCCGCGTATTTTCCCGACATCAGCCTCACCGGGTTATTCGGCCTGGAAAGTGCCCAACTTTCGGATCTCTTCAAAGGCCCGTCGAAAGTCTGGTCATTCGGGGCGGGCCTGGCGCAACCGATTTTCAATGCCGGCAGGATCGGCGCCCAGGTCGCGCGCGCTGAAGCGTTGCAGCAGCAGGCTCTCTACGCTTACGAGAAGTCGATCATCAGCGCATTTCAGGACGTGGACAACGCGCTGGTCGACCGGACGAAGTTCGGACAGATACGCGAAGAACAGGCAAAGAATGTATTGGCGCTGTTTCGCTTCCGCGATCTGGCCGTGTTGCGCTACACCGAAGGGGCGACCATCTATCTCGAGGTCGCCAATGCCGAGCAGTCGCTCTTCAACGCCCAGTTGCTCTACGTGGCGACGCAGTCCCAACTCTTCCAGTCGTACGTGAATTTGTACCGGGCGATGGGCGGTGGTTGGGTCGAGGAAGCGGAGAAATTGGTTGGCAACGGTGTTTCCGGAAACGAGAATGCGAAGTAGCACGGGTCAACCGCGTTCTACGAGGCGATCGACGCAAATGAGCAGGAAGCGGCCGCGTCCGCGCAGCTTCATTGCCGGGCTTCTGATCGGGATTTCCCTATCCTTGCCGGTGCTCATCATTGATGCAGGAGAAGGCGGGGGTGCATTGGCGCTGGTTGGCTCCCTGATTCTGGCGGCCACCGGAATCGGGATTCACCTCGGCGGTGCGAAAATACGTAGGGGAAGGCACAATCCTTCGGCACCAAAGAGCGCGAGTGCTCCACGGACACCCAATACCAATGTCGACGATCCGCCAACCCTGGGAGCAGGCCATGCATCGAGCTTTCACTGATTACCGTTTGGCGTTGCGGGCACTTTGGTGTCTCGCTGCGCTGATCGCCGGCGGGTTCGCGCACGCGGCCGACTTCGGACCAGGATTCAGGACGCAGGCGGTCGCCGTCGACGGGAGTGTCGTGAGCGTCACGCTGGGGGGCAGCGGTCCGCCGGTCATCCTGATCCACGGTTACGCTGAAACGTCGCACATGTGGAAGCCGCTGGCGAAGGCGCTGGCGCCGCGGTTCACCGTCATCGCCCCCGACCTGCCGGGCATCGGCGACTCGTCGATACCGAAGAGCGGCATCGACATGAAGACCTCGGCCGAGCGCGTCCACGCCGCCGTGCACTCGCTCGGATTTTCGAAGGTGCGCGTCGTCGGGCACGACATCGGGCTCATGGTCGCTTATGCCTACGCCGCGATGTATCCGCAGGAAGTCGAGAAGCTCGTACTCATGGATGCGTTTCTGCCCGGTGTCGACGGCTGGGAGGCTGTCTACAACGATCCGCGGATCTGGCACTTCCGCTTCTACGGTGCGGCGCCCGAAGCGCTTGCGAAGGGGCGTGAACGCATCTACCTCGACGATCTCTGGAACAATTTCGCGGCCGACAGGACACATTCCATTTCGGAGGCCGATCGCCGCTTCTATACGCAGGCTTATGCGCGCCCGGGCCGGTCGGCCGCCGGCTTTGCGTATTTCGCGTCATTCCCCAAGACTGCGACCGATTTTGCGGAGCTGGCAAGGACGAAGCTTGCCATCCCTGTCCTTTCGATCGGCGGAGAAAAATCGTTGGGCGATGTCTTGGGTGCGCAAACGAAGCTGGTCGCCTCCGATGTAACGGTGATCGTGCTCAAGAATACGGGCCACTGGCTCATGGAAGAGCGGCGGGACGAAACGATTGCGGCGCTCGACCGCTTTCTTCAGTGAACTCGGAAATGAATAAACCCGCGTCGCTACTCGACGAACTGCGAACTCAATACGAGGCGGCGCGGCAACTGACGCACGAGCACTCGGACGTCGAGGAGTTCCAGGCGATCGATGCGCGGCTGCGCAAGGCGTTTCGCTGGCTCGAGAAGGCGATCACGTATCTGGATGAGCTCAAACCATCGATCGATCACCGCTACGATCTGGGTCACGGCCTCGTCTTCGAGTCGCCGCGGTTCCGGCACGGGTCGGTCGGGCAGCATGAACGTCGCATCGTCGGGTTTCCCGTGCTGGACGAAATCAATCTCTATTACGAGGTCTCGGCGTCCAAGCCGCTCGCCCTCGATGTCGCTCCCGGAGCCGTCGCGCTCGCGGAGAAGGCCCTCGACGACGCTGGGCTTCAATACACCAGCCGCCGGGTAGAGGATTCCGGCGGAAACGTGCGCACATGTGCGATTTCCGTTCCGCCTGCGATCCCGGCAGCGGTGGTATTTCGTGCCGACTATCAAACCGGCCTCGTGACGGTAACCCTTGTCAACGTCGATCGGCTCGATCGGGTCACGCTGGAATTCCACAGCAACGCGATCGAAGAGCCGATCCTAGAAGATCTCGTGCGCCTGATCCTGGGGCGCGACTCGGCGTTCCTGCGCCGCGCGCCGCTGGCTGGCCTGCATCCGCGACCGCCGACTGCTGTGTAGCACGCTCGGCGATGGAGCTATTGGCCGGGCTATTCGAGAAGTACGGATTGCTACTCGTATTCGGCGCGGTATTCGTCGAACAGGTCGGTCCGCCGCTGCCATCGGGTCCGCTGCTCATTATCGCCGGCGCTCTTGCCAGCGACGGGCAGGTTTCCGCAATGGCGGTTGCCGGCATATCGTGGGGCGCCAGCATGCTCGGCAAGGTCATTCTGTACGTCGTCGGCGCACGCTACGGCAGGCAAGCTATGACCACCTTGTGCAAGATGGCGGTGACCCCGGATGCCAGTATTGGCAAGACCGACACGCATTTCGAGCGCTGGGGCGCCTTGCTTTTGATCGTCGCCGAGTTCATACCGGGCGTCAGGACGCTCGCACCGTCCTGGGCCGGCGCGGAGAAAATGTCTCCCGTACCGTTCCTGCTTTACAGCACACTCGGTGCCGCGCTATGGACGGCGGTCTATCTGGGCATCGGGCTCGTCTTCAGCAAGGAAATCGATCGAGCGCTGGACGTTGTAGCGCAGTCCGGCAGGGCCGCAATCGTCGTGATTGCCACCGTAATTGCCGTGTACTTCGCCGCCAAATGGTGGAGGCGACGAAGGTCGCTCAAAGCGTCGGGCTAGATACGACCCATCAAGAGCAGGACCAACAGCACCAACACGATCAGCCCGGCGGCTCCGCTTGGGTAATAGCCCCAGCCGCTGCTGTAGGGCCACGTGGGCAATGCGCCAATGAGTAGAAGGACGAGGACGATGAGCAGGATCGTTCCGATGGACATGATTTTGTTCCTTTTCGCAATGGACCGAAGACTGCATGGACATCCACACGACCTGGGGGCCGAAATAGGCTTCCAAGCCTGAACCGGCGCGAGGGGCACGGGTAATCCTCGCGCGTACCGCATCGCTACCGATGCGAACTATCGCTGGGGAGGACTACGGCGGGTAGCGTCCCCACGCTGGATTTTCATGTAGGAGGAGGACGACAAGCAGTCCGTAGTTTCCCTGGCGAGCCCGATGCGTAGGGCTCGGACGACACGGGATTGCGACTCCATCCGGCTGCCAGCCAACCCGGATCGGCCTACGCTTCAATCACTCGCGCAGCGTGGCGATGCTGAGGTCAAAAGACGCGATCACGCGTCGCTCACGAGCGCTATCGGACTGGAGGCGCTCATGTTCACCGATTCCGTAAAACCCATTCTCGTGCTTGCGTTGCTTGTCGCCGCAGGTTGCGCTACGGTTCCCGAGAGAGATCCCGTCCTCGAAGACGCGCGCGTGTCGGTGTACGCTGCGCGCAACAACCCGCAGGTCGGGACCTACGCGGCCGTGGAACTCGACCAGGCCGTCGTGACGCTGCGCGACGCCGATGACCTTGCCGCTCGTGGCGGTAACGCGAACGAGGTGCATCGCCTCGCTCTGCTCGCCCAGCAGCGCGCGGCGCTCGCCCAGGACACCGCCCGGCTGAGAAGCGCGGAGGCGGCGCTTGCGGTGCAGCGCACCGCCCGCGAGGCGCAGTTGCAGGCCGACCTCAGCCGACGCCAGGCGGAGACTGCACAGTTGCAGGCCGCCGCGGCGCAACAGCAAGCGGCGGAGGCGCAGCGCCAGGCCGCGGCGACCCAGCTGCAGGCGCAGGCGTTGCAACTGAATACGCTCGTGCCGGCGGATCCGCCCATCGACGTCATCGCGCTGCCGACTCCGCGCGGACTGGTCGTGACGCTTGACGACACGATGTTCGACCCGGGCAGCGCGCAATTGCGGCCGGGCGCCATGGTCACGATCCAGAAGCTGGCGGCGTGGCTCACGGCGCACCCGGAACGCACGATCGCGATCGAAGGTTACGCCGACACGTCGGGTAGCAGCTATTTCGACCAGCGTTTGTCGGAACAACGCGCGCTCGCCGTGCAGGCGGCACTGGTCAATCTGGGCATCGACTCGCGCCGGACGATCGCGCGCGGCTACGGACGATCCTATCCGGTCGCGAGCAACTCCACTCCGGCCGGCCGGCAGATGAACCGGCGCGTCGAGATCGTGGTCTCCGACACCGGCGGGATCATCGTACCTCGCGGCTAGATGCAGCGAACAGCGGGCATCAATGATCGCGATGCCCGCTGTACCGATACTCAAGCGGTCGACGGCGCTGTCCGTGGACCGCTCTTTTTGTACGAGGGCCTGCCGATGACGACCAAGCTTGACCGTGCCTTGAAGCGCGAGTTGGTGATCGGCGACGGCACCTACACCATCACGCTCACCCAAACAGGGTTCACACTCGCCCTCAAAGGCCGACGCAAAGGGTTGGAGATCCAATGGGCTGACTTGGTCAGCGGTGAAGCAGCACTCGCCACCGCGCTCAACGCGACACTGACGGCCAATCTGCACCCACGCACCGGCAATGCGGAAGAAAGGCGCAAGTAGAAGCTCCATTACAATAGGACCTTTCGCCAGCGGGTGACTTGGGACACGTCTTCGATGAGTTCGGAGGCGGCCGAGCGCGTTCGCGCGACGGCCGACGCCATCTATCGCACTGAATCGCGCCGCGTCTTCGCCACGCTGGTGCGGCTGCTGGGCGACTTCGACTTGGCCGAGGAGGCGCTGCACGACGCCTTTCGCGCCGCACTCGAGCAATGGCCCCGCGACGGCGTGCCGGACAATCCGCGCGCATGGCTGGTGTCCACCGGCCGCTTCAAGGCCATCGACGGGATTCGGCGGCTCTCCCGGTTCGACTCGATGGAAGAAGACGCTGTGGCCGAGCAAGTGGATGCGATCGCCGACGAGTCTCCGCAATGGGACGGCGAAGGCATCGAGGACGACCGGCTGCGGCTCATCTTCACGTGCTGCCATCCCGCGCTGTCGCCGGACGCGCAAGTGGCGCTGACGTTGCGCGAAGTCTGCGGCCTCACGACCGAGGAGATCGCGCAGGCGTTCCTGAGCCCCGCGCCGACGCTGGCGCAACGCATCGTGCGCGCCAAGGCGAAGATTCGCGACGCGAGAATTCCCTATCAAGTGCCGACGCCGGGCGAACTTCCGCAACGCCTGGACAGCGTGTTGCGCGTGATCTACCTGGTATTCAACGAAGGCTATTCGGCGTCGTCGGGTCTTTCGCTTACGCGGCTCGATTTGTCGGGTGAAGCGATACGAGTCGGACGGCTGCTCGTCGAATTGCTGCCGGAGCCCGAGGCGGTCGGCCTGCTGGCGCTGATGCTGCTGCAGGAATCGCGGCGGGTGGCACGCGCCACGGACGCGGGCGAGCTGATCTTGCTGAGCGACCAGGATCGCGCGCTGTGGAACCGGGACATGATCGCCGAGGGGTCGATGCTGGTGGAACGAGCGCTCGCCTCGGGGCGCTTCGGTGTCTACACGCTGCAGGCGGCCATCGCGGCCATACACGCCGACGCCATCACCGAGGAGGTCACCGACTGGGACGAGATCGCCGGCCTCTACGACGTCATGCTTCGCGTCGATCCATCCCCGGTCATCGAGCTGAACCGCGCCGTCGCGGTAGCGATGCGCGACGGACCCGCCGCCGGGCTTGCGCTTGTCGAAGCCATTCTTGCGCGGGGCGATCTCAATGACTACCACCTTGCCCATGCGGCGCGCGCGGACCTGTGCCGGCGGCTCGGGAAGACCGCGGACGCCCGGACCTCGTACGAACGCGCCCTCGCGCTCGTCCGGCAGGCCCCGGAGCGGCGGTTCCTCGAGCGGAGGCTTGCCGCGCTGCCCGACTGATGACCGCGCGTGGCGTCGCGAATCAGCGGGACGCGGAGGCTTCCATAGCGCTGCTGCGCTGCGCACGCATCAATTCCATCAGTGCGATGGGATCGATGGGTTTCACCAGGTGATGGTCAAATCCCGCCTTCTTCGACCGGTCGCGGTGTTCCTCCTGGCCGTACCCCGAAACCGCAAGCAGCAGCGTGTCCTTGTATTCGGGCCGCGCGCGGATTTGCTCGGCGACCTGGTACCCGTCCATGCCCGGCAGCCCGATGTCGAGCAGTACGACGTCAGGCGAGAGCCGCAGCACCGATTCGAGCGCGCTCGTGCCGTCGTGCGCCAGATGCACGTCGCAACCGGTGACACGCAGTACGATTGCCGTGCTTTCCGCGACATCCACGTTGTCGTCGACGACGAGGACGGACATCCGCCGCGCGTTGGGTTGCACCGCGCTTTGCCTGCTCTCGGCAGGTGGCGCAGATGGCAAGGACTCCAACGACGCCGGCAGCCGCACGACGAACTCGCTGCCGCAATCGCGCCCCTCGCTTTGGGCCGACACGCTGCCGCCCTGCATCTCGACCAGGCGTTGCACCAGCGTCAGACCGATGCCGAGCCCCCCTTGTGCACGGTCGAGGGTGCGCGCGAGCTGGGTGAAGGGCTCGAAGATACTTGTCAGGTACTCCTTCGCGATGCCGACGCCCGTGTCGCGCACACGGAAGACGATCTCGCCACGATCGCGCGACACATCGAGGGCGATCCTTCCGCCGCGCTCGGTATATTTCGCGGCGTTGTTGAGGATGTTTCCCAGCACCTGCGCGACGCGCGCGAAATCGCCCTTGATCCGCAGCGGCTCGGCGGGCAGCGCCAGCGTCATCGTATGGCCGAGATCGTCGATGGTCGGCTTGCTGGTTTCCACAGCCGCCGCGACGACTTCGGCCACGTCGATCGTCTCGATCTTGAGATCGATCTTGCCGCGCGTGATGCGCGAGAGGTCGAGCAGGTCGTCGACCAGGCGCACCAACTGCCGCAGCTGTCGATGGATGATGTCGCGCGCCCAGGTTGCGCGCGTCGGGTCACCGTCGGCATGTTGCAGCAGGTGGAGCGCGTTGCGGATCGGGGCCAGCGGATTGCGCAGCTCGTGGGCGAGCATCGCGATGAATTCGTTCTTGCGCTGGTCGGCGTCGTGGATCTTCTGGTACAGCGCAGCGTTGTCGAGCGCCAGACCAGCGCGGCTCGCGAGGTCGCGCGCGACCGAGATCGCGTCGCTGTCGAAGGCGCGACCGGACGGTCCCATTCCCAGCGCCAAGGCTCCCAGGCTGCGTCCTCGCGCATGCAGCGGTACGACGATCAGCGAGTTGCCGTAGGCCCCCGGGGCGAGTTCCACCGGGCCGGGAAGCTGCCTTCCGCCGTCGCCGCCCAGCGACCACCATTCCCCATCGCCGCCCTGCAACACCCTCTCGATGGCTGCTTCGGCTGCCGCGTCGTCGCAACCGTTGACGATCTCGCGCACGACGCCGCCTTCCTTGCGCTGAAACGCGATTTCATGTCGAGTTCTGCCATCGTCGCTGCTCAGCAGGGTGATGAAAATGAAATCGGCGAGCGCTGGAACGGCCAGCTTTGCCAGTTCCTGCGTGATCTGGGCGGCGTCGAGCGACCCGCCCAGCGCCGCGCTCGCTTCGGCGAGGAAGGCGAGGCGCCGGGTCGCCCTCTCGGCCGCGACGCGTGCGGCCCGTTCCTCGGCCAGGGCGACGCGCTCTTCGGCGCGGCGCTTGGCCTGGCGCGCGAAGAGGTACAGGTCGACGAAGACCTTGACTTTCGCGCGCAGGATCTCCGGCACGACCGGCGAGTCGATGTAGTCGACCGCGCCCAGCGCATAACCCTTGGCCTGGTGCAGTTCGTCGTGGTAGTCCGCCGTGACGAAGATGATGGGTGTGTGCAGGGACTTCTTCCGCTTGCGGATCAGCGCCGCGGTTTCCAATCCGTCCATGCCGGGCATGTTGACGTCGAGCAGGATTACGGCGAAATCGCGTTCGAGAATCTGGCGCAATGCCTCCTCGCCCGACGAGGCGGTCACGATTTCCTGCCGCAGGTCCTCCAGCACCGATGTCAATGCGAGCCGCTTGTCCGTCCGATCGTCGACGATCAGAATGCTCGCCCGTTCGCGCTCGCCCGCCGGGGCCGCCGTAACGTCCAATGCCACTGTCGCGTTCATGACCTGAGCCCGTTCCGGAATTCTCACCGCGTGAGCCACGCCCGCATCACACCGATCAAGAGTCCGGTGTCGACCGGCTTCGACAGGTAGTCCCATGCGCCTGCCTCCATGCACTTTTCGCGATCGCCCTTCATCGCCTTCGCCGTGACCGCGATGATCGGGATGTCCTTGCAGGCAGGGATCCTGCGCATGGCGCGGATCGTATCGATGCCGTCCATCTCAGGCATCATGATGTCCATCAGGATCACGTCGATGTCCTGCCCGTTCTGCACCGACGCGATGGCCGCACGGCCGTTGTCGTGGGAGACGACGTTCATCCCACGGTCCTCCAACAGCGAGGTCAGCGCGAAGATGTTGCGCATGTCGTCGTCGACGATCAGCGCCTTTTTGCCCTTCAGCACTTCGTTGGCCTCGGCCAAGCGCCGCAACGCCGCGCGGTGCTGCTCCGGCATGTTGGCCGGCGAGCGATGCAGGAAAGAACTCACCTGCTCGAGAAGCCGCTCCGGCTCGCGCACTTCTCGCACCACCACGTTGCGGGCCAGCAATCCCCAGCCTTGCGCGACGTGGCCGCTCGACGCTTCGCCGTACAGGATGATCGGCAGGCGTTCGATTGCCTCGTTCGTCTCGCCATCGGAGGGGTGACTTCCATCGCCCGGATGCGGCAGATTGGCGTCCCATACTACGCAGTCGATCGTCTGCGCTTGCAATACCGCGCGCGCGCTTTCGGCGTTGTGCGCGGTGATGAGGTTGATGTCGTCGGCCTTGAGGTAAGGGCCCAGCCACTCGAGGCGCGCGGTGTCGCTGCTGACGGAGAGCACCGTCTTGTCGAGCCGGCGCACGAAGTGCTTGACGCAGGCGAGCAGCCGGTCGAGCGTCTCCTTGCTCTGGATCGGCTTCTCGAGGAATGCATACGCGCCGTTGTCCAGCGCCCGCCCGCGCGATTCGTCGGTGGAAATGACGGCCACTGGAATGTGACGTGTCTGCGGGTCGTGCTTGAGCCGGTCGAGCACGCGCCATCCTGAAATGTCGGGCAGGAAGATGTCGAGCGTGACCGCGGCGGGCTGGAACTCGTTGGCCAGCGCGAGGGCCGAGACGCCGAGCGAGGTGACGATGCCCTTGAAGCCCTGTTCGCGTGCGGCGTCGAGCAGGAACCGCGCGAAGGCCGTGTCGTTCTCCACGATGAGCAATACCGGTGCGCCCAGTGTGATCGAATCGCGGTCGTCGCTGACGTCGTTGACGGCCGGCGCCTTCGGCCGGTCTGCCGGGGCATCCGGGTCCGCGTGAGGCACGTCGATGCGCGCGCGCAGGGCGGGTTCGATCTCCGGCAACGGTGAGGAGATAAGCCCGGTGGCCGCCGCCACGCTTTGAAGGGTTGTGGCCGCCGCTGCGCCTGGCGCGACCTCGGCGGTCAAGTGTCCGACGGCTCCCTTGCGTGGCAGGTGTGGCGGCATGTAGATAAGCGGCAGGTACAGCGTGAACGTGCTGCCCACGCGGGGCGCGCTGACCAGGCGGATTTCGCCGCCAAGCAGCCGCGACAATTCGCGGCTGATCGCCAGCCCCAGGCCGGTACCGCCGTATTTGCGGCTGGTGCTGCCGTCCGCCTGCTGGAAGGCCTCGAAGATGATCTGCTGCTTGTCGGGCAGGATGCCGATGCCGGTATCCGTGACCGAGAATGCCATCACGTCGCTCGCGCGGTTCAGCGTCCTCGTTCTGCGGGTTCCAGCCCGAATTGGCGGGCTCGATGGTCAACGTGACGCTGCCCTGGTGCGTGAACTTGAACGCGTTCGACAGCAGGTTCTTGATCATCTGCTGCAGTCGCTTCGCATCGGTGAACATCGACCGTCGGCAGGCGCCGGTCGAGCCGGATGAAGAAATCGACGTTCTTGGCCTCGGCGACGTGGCGGAACGTGCGCTCGACGTACCGCTGCAGGTCGTCCAGCCGCAGGTCGCTCGAGATCCACGACGACGGTGCCGGACTCGATCTTCGACAGGTCGAGGATGTCGTTGATGAGCATCAGCAGATCGTTGCCCGACGCATGGATCGTCTTGGCGAACTCGACCTGCTTCGGCAGTCAGGTTGCCGCTCGTGTTGCTGCGACAGCTGGTCGGACAGGATCAGCAGGCTGATTGAGCGGCGTGCGCAGCTCGTGCGACATGTTGGCCAGGAACTCGGACTTGTACTTCGACGTCAGCGCGAGCTGCTCGGCCTTTTCTTCGAGCGCCTGGCGGGCCTGCTCGACCTCCTGGTTCTTGCGCTCGACTTCCTGGTTCTGGTGCGCGAGCAGGCCCGCCTTCTCCTGAGCTCCTGGTTGGTCTGCTGCAGTTCCTGCTGCCGGCTTTGCAGTTCCTGGGCCAGCGACTGCGACTGCGTGAGCAGGTCTTCGGTCCGCATGTTCGCTTCGATCGTGTTGATCACGATGCCGATGCTCTCCGTCAGCTGGTCGAGGAACGCCTGGTGCGCTGGGCTGAAGCGCTCGAACGACGCCAGCTCGAGCACGCCCTTGACCTGGCCTTCGAACATCACCGGCAGCACGAGGATGTTCTGCGGCGGGGCGGCGCCCAGGCCGGAGGAAATCGCGGATGTAGTCGAGCGGGACGTTGGACAGCAGGATCTTTTCGCTTCTCGACCGCGCACTGGCCGACCAGTCCTTGCGCCCAGCTCGATGCGGCTTGCCGAGCGCGCCTTGGCCGTCGCCGCCATAGCTGGCCAGCAATACCAGGCGCCGCCTGCGCCCTGCTGGAGTCCAGAACGTAGAAGACGCGCCTGCTGCGCGGCCACCACCGGCGCCAGCTCGGACAGGATCAAGCGGCCAACGGTGTTCAGGTCCTTCTGCCCCTGCAGCATCCGGCTGAACTTGGCCAGGTTGGTCTTGAGCCAGTCCTGCTCGGTGTTCTTGCGCGTGGTGTCGCTGCAGGTTGCGGATCATCTCGTTGATGGTGTCCTTCAGCGCCGCCACCTCGCCCTGCGCTTCCACCGTGATCGACCGCGTCAGGTCGCCCTGCGTCACCGCCGTCGCCACCTCGGCGATGGCGCGCACCTGCGTGGTCAGGTTGGCCGCGAGCTGGTTCACGTTCTCGGTCAGGCCCTTCCACGTGCCCGCGGCGCCCGGCACGTTGGCCTGGCCGCCGAGCTTGCCCTCGACGCCCACTTCGCGCGCCACCGTCGTCACCTGGTCGGCGAAGGTCGCGAGCGTGTCGGTCATGCTGTTGATCGTGTCGGCCAGCGCGGCGATTTCGCCCTTGGCCTCGACCGTCAGCTTCTGATCCAAATCGCCGTTCGCCACCGCGGTCACCACCTTGGCGATGCCGCGCACCTGGCTCGTCAGGTTGCCGGCCATGAAGTTCACGTTGTCGGTCAGGTCCTTCCAGGTGCCGGCCACGCCTTGCACGTCGGCCTGGCCGCCCAGCTTGCCTTCGGTGCCCACTTCGCGCGCCACGCGCGTCACCTCCGAGGCGAACGACTGACAGCTGGTCCACCATCGTGTTGATGGTGTTCTTCAGCTCGAGGATTTCGCCCTTCACGTCGACCGTGATCTTCTTCGACAGGTCGCCGGTCGCCACGGCCTTGGTCACGTCGGCGATGTTGCGCACCTGGCCGGTGAGGTTCGACGCCATCGAGTTCACGGTGTCGGTCAGGTCCTTCCACGTGCCGGCCACGCCCTGCACGTCGGCCTGGCCGCCCAGCTTGCCTTCGGTACCGACTTCGCGCGCCACCCGCGTCACTTCGGAGGCGAACGAGCGCAGCTGGTCCACCATGGTGTTGATCGTGTTCTTCAGCTCGAGAATTTCGCCCTTCACGTCGACCGTGATCTTCTTCGACAGGTCGCCGTTCGCCACGGCCTTGGTCACGTCGGCGATGTTGCGCACCTGGCCGGTGAGGTTGCCGGCCATGAAGTTCACGTTGTCGGTCAGGTCCTTCCACGTGCCCGCCACGCCTTGCACATCGGCCTGGCCGCCCAGACTTGCCTTCGGTGCCCACCTCGCGCGCCACCCGCGTCACTTCCGACGCGAACGAACGCAGCTGATCCACCATCGTGTTGATGGTGTTCTTCAGCTCGAGAATTTCGCCCTTCACGTCGACGGTGATCTTCTTCGACAGGTCGCCGGTCGCCACGGCCGTCGTCACGTCGGCGATGTTGCGCACCTGGGCCGTCAGGTTCGACGGCCATCGAGTTCACGGTGTCGGTCAAGTCCTTCCAGGTGCCGGCCACGCCCTGCACGTCGGCCTGGCCGCCCAGCTTGCCTTCGGTACCCACTTCGCGCGCCACCCGCGTCACTTCCGAGGCGAACGAGCGCAGCTGATCCACCATCGTGTTGATGGTGTTCTTCAGCTCGAGGATTTCGCCCTTCACGTCGACGGTGATCTTCTTCGACAAGTCGCCGGTGGCCACGGCCGTCGTCACGTCGGCGATGTTGCGCACCTGGGCGGTCAGGTTCGACGCCATGAAGTTGACGCTGATTCGGTCAGGTCCTTCCAGGTGCCGGCCACGCCTTGCACGTCGGCCTGGCCGCCCAGCTTGCCTTCGGTGCCGACTTCGCGCGCCACCCGCGTCACTTCCGACGCGAACGAACGCAGCTGATCCACCATCGTGTTGATGGTGTTCTTCAGCTCGAGGATTTCGCCCTTCACGTCGACGGTGATCTTCTTCGACAGGTCGCCGGTCGCGACGGCCGTCGTCACGTCGGCGATGTTGCGCACCTGGCCCGTCAGGTTCGACGCCATCGAGTTCACGGAGTCGGTCAAGTCCTTCCAGGTGCCGGCCACGCCTTGCACGTCGGCCTGGCCGCCCAGCTTGCCTTCGGTACCCACCTCGCGCGCCACCCGCGTCACTTCCGAAGCGAACGACGACAGCTGGTCCACCATCGTATTGATGGTGTTCTTGAGCTCGAGAATTTCGCCTTTCACGTCGACGGTGATCTTCTTCGACAGGTCGCCGGTCGCCACGGCCGTCGTCACGTCGGCGATATTGCGCACCTGCGCCGTGAGGTTCGACGCCATCGAGTTCACGGTGTCGGTCAGGTCCTTCCACGTGCCCGCCACGCCCTGCACGTCGGCCTGGCCGCCCAGACTTGCCTTCGGTGCCGACCTCGCGCGCCACCCGCGTCACTTCCGAGGCGAACGACGACAGCTGGTCGACCATCGTGTTGATCGTGTTCTTGAGCTCGAGGATTTCGCCCTTCACGTCGACGGTGATCTTCTTCGACAGGTCGCCGGTTGCGACGGCTGTCGTCACGTCCGCGATGTTGCGCACCTGGTCGGTCAGGTTGCCGGCCATCGAATTCACCGAGTCGGTCAGGTCCTTCCACGTGCCGGCCACACCCTTCACCTTGGCCTGGCCGCCCAGTTTGCCTTCGGTACCCACCTCGCGCGCGACACGCGTCACTTCCGCGGCGAAGGACCCCAGCTGGTCCACCATCTTGTTCACGGTCTTGGCGGTGCGCAGGAACTCGCCTTGCAGCGGCCTGCCATCGACCTCGAGCGCCATCGTCTGCGACAGGTCGCCCTGCGCCACGGCCCCGATCACGCGCGCGGTTTCGCTGGTGGGGTGCACCAGGTCGTCGATGAGCTAGTTGACCGCGTCGATCGAGTCGCGCCAGAAACCGCTCACGTCGCCAAGCGTTCCCCGCCGGCCGAGCTTGCCCTCCTTGCCGACGACGCGCGACAGACGCTCCAGCTCGTTCGCCATGCGGTTGTTGCGCTCGACGACGTCGTTGAACACCTCCGCTACGCGGCCCGCCGTCCCCTGCCAATCGAGCGGAAGGCGAACGCTGTCGTCGCCGCGTTTCAGGCCATTCAGCGCCCCGAGGATCATTACCATCGCGTCCTGCGGGACGCTCGTGCGCTCGACGACTTGCATGGTCATGTCAGCTCCCCTCGTTATTTCCCTTGCCTGTGGTGGCGGCTGTTGTTCATGCGGCAGGAATCGTGATACGGAATCCAACGCCATCGCTTGCCTCGTAGCGCGAGAGCGTCGCGCGCTGTGCCTCGAGCAGCAAACGCCCTGCGTAGAACGGCACCAGTGCGCGGTCCTCGATCCACAACATCGCGCGGTCGGGATCGAGCGGGTCGCCGGGATCCTCGAGTGCGTCCACCGTCAGCACGATTGCGTGCGAACCCGGCACGCTTTCGAAGCGGAGTGTGAATTGGCAGTCTTCCAAGGCGCGCTCCAGCAAATGCAGCCCCAGGCATGCGATACCGTTACGCAACGCGCGCTCCGAGCCCCGGGCCATGCGCTCGACCTCGCCCGGATCGATCTCGCAGCTGATCAGCTTGGTCATGGAGGGCAGCAGCAGGATCTTGGACATGCGCCGGGCAATCTCGCGCAGATCGACGTCGCCGACCGGGACGGCTGCTCCGTACAAATCCGCGGACCATGCGTCGACGGCGTCCGTGGACCGCGCGCAGCCCGCAACGGCAGACGCCATTCGGTCGGCCAGCATCTGGTGTACGTCGTCGCCAAGACCGGCCGTTGAAAGCTTCAACACGGCGTCGACGGCCGCCAACGCCATCCGGGATTCGGACGCGCCACCGCGCACGTCGTGCGCGGCTTGGCTTGCGTAGAGCGTCGCCAGTCGTCGCTCGCCCGCGAGGACGATCGCGGCGTCGTGGTCCGTCAATTCGAAGCGGTCCTTCAGTACGACCAGTTGTGTGCCGGGCGCCTCCGGAATGGGATGGATTTCGTAACGTAACGCCAGGGCGTGCCCGGAGGACTCCCCCGTCACGGTGCCGCCCAGCGGCTCCGCGGATGCCGCGTCCCGATCAGCCCAGCCGCGTGCAAACTTGCGCCAACATCGCGTGAGCTCGGGGAGGTCCGCGCAGCCGGCGAGCGCGCAGGCGTGTGCGTTGGCCCACACGGGCCGGCCGGCGTCCAATGCGACCAGTCCCCAAGGGCTTAGCTTGCCGAGCAGTGCTCCTCCGGCCGGAAACCCGACCGGTGTCTCGCACACGCTCCTGGCACCCTCGCTCATTAACGCAGGCTCCGATCCAACACAAACTTGATGATTCCATCGGGATGCCAGGACATCGTATGTCAGCGGGTTCCCGCTTCGTTGTCAGGTTTTGGCTGACATTTGAGCGGGGCCGAGTCGCGGAAGATGGCTTGCGGCGCGGTGTGACGCCCGTGCCCGTGCCTTTGTGTGCACGGGCTTGCCGCGCACGGTGGTGCCGTCCCGACCCCTTCGATCCGACGGAAGGCGACGCCGTGAGGGCGCTGTCGATTTGGAGCTTGCCCGTTCGACTATCCAGTGAGAGCCCGGGATTTGGGCCGATTCGACACTGGGAGCGGGCAAATGGATGCACTCATTCGCGGTTTGCGGTTGTTACGCCGATTCGGGCAGAAAGTCGGCCCGTATCTCATGCTGGAAATCCTGATGCCGGGTGGAACGCTGTTGGCGTTGGCGCTATTCCTGTATCAGCGCCGACCGCTCGAACGAAAATAACGAAGAAGGAAAGCCGATGAAAACCGGAACCGACATGGAAGGCAGGTCACCGACGTCACGGGCGTGGGCGCGCACAGCCGATGGACGGGACAGCGTGGATCACCTGCAGTCGCCTGCGGTGCCCCGCCGGAAGCCGCAGCGCCGATTCGCGGGCGCCCGCCATGCTGTCATCCAGGTCAAACGCCGCTACCGGGCGCCGCCGGCGCGCGTGTTCGAGGCGTGGCTCGACCCGGGGATCGCGGGAAGCTGGTTGTTCGCAACGGCATCATGCCCGATGGCGCGCGCAGAAATCGATGCGCGCGTGGGAGGCACGTTCCGCTTCGTGGAGCGGGATGGCGGTCGCGGCACCGAGTACATGGGCAAATACACCGAGATCGTTGCGCCCAGGCGCCTGGCCTTCACGCTATCGCTGGGGCAACTCCCGCACGTCGATACGCGCGTGACCGTCGACATCATCCCCGTCAGGAACGGCTGCGAGCTCAGTGTGACCCACGAGAAAGTGCCGCATGACCATGCGAGCCAACTCGAAGGGCGCTGGACCGGTATTCTCTACGGGCTTGGCGAGACGCTCGACCCGGCCCGACAGGTCTTCACTACGAACCGGAGTAAGTCATGAAGTATCTGTGTCTTGTATACCTGGATGAGAAGAAGCTGAGCGAGGTTCCCGACCGCGAATGCAAGGCGTGCGGGGACGCGCTGCGAGCGAGCGGCCATCACATCGCCGCGGAAGCGCTGCAATCCATCGACACGGCAACGACCGTTCGGGTGCGCAATGGAAAGATTTCGGTGACCGACGGGCCTTTTGCCGAAACCAAGGAACAACTGGCGGGTTTCTACCTAGTCGACGCCAAGGACCTGAACGAGGCCATCCAGCTGGCCGCGAAGATCCCGCCGGCGCGCGTGGGCAGTGTCGAAGTGCGCCCGGTCAGGGAGTTATCCGTCTCTTAACGCACAGGAGGACGACCGTGCAAAAGATCACCCCCTTCCTCTGGTACCCCAAGGAAGCCGAGGAGGCCGCCGCATTCTACGTGTCGATTTTTCCCGACTCGCGCGTCAACCGCGTTGTCACGCTCCCGAGCGAATCACCTAGCGGGCCGCCTGGATCGGTGAAAATCGTCGACTTCGTCTTGTTCGGGCAGGACTTCGTCGCGATGACCGCAGGCCCGCTTGATCCCTTCAACCACGCGGTTTCATTCGTCGTGAACTGCGAAGACCAAGCCGAAATCGACCGCTACTGGAATGCGCTCCTTCGCGGGGGATCGCCGGAACAGTGCGGGTGGCTGAAGGATCGCTTCGGCTTGTCCTGGCAGATCGTGCCCACGGTTCTGGCCGAGCTGATGTCCGACCCGGATCAAGCCAAGGCCAAGCGAGCGGCGGACGCCATGTTGAAGATGGTCAAGATCGACATCGCCGCGCTGAAGGCGGCGCATGCCGGAAAGTCCGCCTAGAAAAAATCAGCCGTACTCTCCCACGGCACGTCCTCGCCTCGTGACGAGCCGTGGTTCTGGTCCAGCTTGGCAGACCTGCGTTACTGCTTCTTCTGCACGTCCTTGGCAGCTTCCTTGGCATCGGCCGCGGCTTCCTTGCTCTTCTCGGCGGCGCGGGCTGCGTCGTTCGCAGCAGACGCAGCCTGATCCGTGCTCGCTGCCGCGCGCGACGCATCATTCGCGGCATTCGCAGCCTGATTGGAAGCCTGGTTGGCCTGATTCGCCGCCATCTTGGCATCATCGCTCGGAGCGATCACCACCGCCGGTGGCGGCGTCGACGATTGGGGTTGCACCACGGTGGTCGACGGCTTGTCGCAACCGCCCAGCAGGGCGCCCAGCACACCAACAACAAGAACGGTTCTGTTCATTTGCGTCTCCTGTGATCTGTTGATCCACCATTCACCGCGCCGGACGACCACTGGACGTTTCGCGACCGCGGACGTCTGCATCGGGCACAGATGGAGGATAAGCCCCCCATCCACCGAACACTGTCGGCGCCGGGATGATCCACCGGTAGGACAGCGCGCAGATCGAAGGGGCTACCACTCGAAGACGATGTGCTCGGGCTTTCTCTCGGCGAGGACAACGTTACGCTGCTTTGCCGGGCCCTGGTCCTGGGCGGCCGCCGTCACCGTGTATCGGCCGGGCGGAATTCTGGCGAGGAGAATCGGACCGTCGGAGATGGTGTTGAGCACCGTCTGACCCTGCTGATCCGTGATGGTCACGTTGACGCCGGATAGGAATTCGGCGTTCGGCTTCGCAACCTTGATGAATTCCAGCGACAGAGGAAAGCGCGGCGCCTGCAACCGCATCGCGGCAGCCTCCTCTTGTCCTACACCCCCGGTAATGTAGCGGATGGGGCCCTGCGCCTGCTCCGGCGGCAACGGACCCGGCACCACGTCGCTGCCGGCGCCCAGGGCCGGCGTGGCGAACAGGCCAGCAACCAATAGCGCGCTCAATATAGATTTCGTGCGGTTCATCGTTCGTCTCCTCGATAGATCGCCCAAGTCGATTTAAGACACGCGCAAAAGGGGGCGGTTCCGGATAAGGATTCCGATCCGGCACATTGCGCGTGCGTCGCAGGTGCACGACAATGATGCCGATCACATCTCTTTGATATGGCAGACGCTCCCACAACGGAATTCAGCGCCGGAATCGCGCTTCGCGATTTGCCGGACGGTGCGCCGGTTTCCGGCCGTGTCGGCGCGGAGGAGGCGATCCTCGTGCGCCGCGGCGAAGATGTATTCGCGGTTGGTGCGCAGTGCTCGCATTACCACGGACCGTTGGCCGAAGGCCTGATCGTCGACGACACGGTGAGGTGCCCGTGGCACCACGCATGCTTCAGCCTGCGTACCGGAGAGGCGTTGCGCGCACCGGCGCTGGATTCGATTCCCTGCTGGCGAGTGGAACGGGTTGGCGACAGGGTCTTTGTCCGCGAAAAGCTTGCCGCTCCGGGTCCGCACGCTGGGCCACGGCGCGCAAGAGTGGCGCACGCTCCCGCGTCGGTCGTCATTGTCGGCGGCGGCGCCGCCGGGCTCGCCGCCGCGGACACGCTGCGTCGCGAAGGCTACCAGGGCGCCGTGACGATCATCAGCGCCGACGATTCGCCGCCGTGCGATCGGCCGAATCTGTCCAAGGACTTCCTTGCCGGGACCGCGCCGGCCGACTGGATCCCGTTGCGGCCACCCGAATACTATGCCGAGCGCCATATCGAACTCGAGCTCAAGTCGCGGGTCGCGTCGATCGACGTGAACGATGGCCGCGTGAACCTCGAGAACGGCGAGCACTACGAGTACGGTGCGCTGCTGCTGGCCACTGGCGCCGACCCGGTGCGACTCGAAATTCCCGGCGCGCCGGACGCGCTGATTCATTATTTACGCACCTTCGCCGACAGTCGCGCCATCGTCGCACGGAGCACAGCGGCGAAGAGCGCGGTTGTCGTTGGCGCGAGCTTCATCGGCCTCGAGGTGGCCGCATCGCTGCGCGCGCGCGGCCTCGCTGTGCATGTCGTCGGCCCGGAGGCCGCGCCGCTCGAGAAGGTCCTGGGGACCGAGGTTGGCCGATTCGTGCGCGAACTCCACGAGTCGCGCGGGGTCGTGTTCCATCTGGGGAGGACGGTGAACCGCGTCGACGGCAACAAGGTGACGTTGAGCGACGCCACGACGCTCGAGACGGATCTCATGGTGCTGGGCGTCGGCGTACGGCCTTCGCTCGCGCTTGCCGAGCAGGCGGGGATCGCCATCGACCGCGGCATTGCCGTCGACGAATATCTGGAGACCAGCGCTCGCGGCATCTTTGCCGCCGGCGATGTCGCACGCTGGCCCGATCCGCATTCGGGCGAACGGATTCGTGTCGAGCACTGGGTCGTGGCGCAGCGGCAGGGCCAGGTGGCGGCACGCAACATCCTGGGCCAGCGAATCGCGTTCGAGGCCGTGCCTTTCTTCTGGAGCCAGCACTACGACGTGGCGATCAATTATGTGGGTCACGCGGAGAAATGGGACGCCGTCGCAATCGAGGGTTCGCTGGCCGATCGTGATTGCGCCGTCACCTATACGCGTGGCGGCCGCACGCTGGCCGTGGCGACGATTTCCCGCGATACGCAGAGCCTGCTCGCCGAGCGGGCCATGGAGCGGGCCGACCGGTAGGCTCGGCGTGCGCTGATGCCCGCCACCACGTCCCCGCCGAGCGAAGCGTGGCCAGCGCTGCCCCTCGAGGCGTGGCGGGACACCAATGCGACGCTGCACATGTGGACGCAGGTCGTGGGCAAGGTGTGCCTCGCACTGACGCCGCGTTCCAATCATTGGTGGAACATCGCGTTTCAAGTCACGTCGCGAGGCTTCATCACGCCGACATTGATGGCGGGCGAGCGCGCGGTCACGATCGCCTTCGACTTCATCTCTCACCAGCTGTTGATCCAGTGCTCGGATGGTGGACTGGAGGCCATTGCGCTCGAGCCGCGGACGGTCGCAGACTTCTACGCCGCGGTAATGCGCGCATTGCATCGGATGGGTGTCGACGTGCATATATGGACCATGCCGGTCGAAGTGCCGAATCCGATACGCTTCGAGGCGGACACCGTCCATCGGTCCTATGATCCCGTCTATGCGAACGCGCATTGGCGAGCACTCGTCGCGATGAAGCCGGTGCTCGAGCAATTCCGCTGCCGCTTCATCGGCAAGTGCAGTCCCGTCCATTTCTTCTGGGGAAGCTTCGATCTGGCGGTGACGCGCTTTTCCGGCCGACGCGCACCGCCACGGCCGGAAGCGGATTCGATCACCCGCGAAGCGTATTCGCACGAAGTCATCAGCCACGGCTTCTGGGCGGGCAGTGGAGCGATCACGGAGCCGGCCTTCTATGCCTACGCGGCGCCGGAGCCGGCAGGATTCAAGACCACGGCCGTATTGCCGCACGACGCGTATTACAGCAAGGAGCTTTCCCTATTCATCCTTCCCTATGACGTCGTGCGGGTCGCGGCATCGCCGGAGAAGGTGCTGACCGAATTCGTCGAATCCACCTACGACGCGGCGGCGAAACTCGGGGCATGGAATCGCGCCGAGCTCGAGCGCAGCTGAAGGCAAGCGGTATCAGGAAGGGAGGCGGGCGGTGAGTAACGGACTTGCGGGACAAATCACGATCGTGGCGGGCGGCACCGGCGGATTGGGGCGCGCGGTGAGCCAGTCGTTCCTGGACGCGGGCGCTACCGTGATCGTGACCTATCGGACACAGGCCGAGTTCGACGCGCTGGCCGCGGCGGCAGCCGCTCACGGCAACCGGCTCGAGGGCCGGCGTGTCGATGTCACCGATGAAGCGCAGGCGCGCCAGGTTATCGGTGAAGTCGTCGCGCAACGCGGACGGTTGGACGCCCTGGTCAACACGGTCGGCGGTTACACCGGCGGGACCAAGTTATGGGACCTCGATGCCAACGCACTCGACCGCATGCTGGCGATGAATCTGCGTTCGGGGTACGCGCTGGCACGAGCGGCCGTGCCAGCCATGTTGAAGCAGGGCAAAGGTTCGATCGTTAATATCGCCGCCAAGGCGGGCGTCGACCACCCGGCCGGCGCGGCCGCGTACGCGGCGTCCAAGGCCGCGGCGCTGGCCTTGATGGATTCGTTGGCGGCGGACCTCGCCGGAACCGGCGTGCGCGTGAACTCGGTTCTGCCGAGCATCATCGACACCGAGGCCAACCGCAAGGCGATGCCGAAAGCCGACTTTGCCAAGTGGCCGAAGCCCGACGCGATCGCACGCGTCATCCTGTTCCTGTGCACCGCCGACGCCGAAGTCATTCACGGTGCCTCGATCCCGGTCTACGGGAACCCGTAGCGAACGTGTGGCAGAATGGGCCGGCATTGACCCAGGACACGAGGACGACGCAATGGCGCAGCAATCCGACCGCGAGTTGACCACCGAAACCGGCAACCCGCTCGGGATGGAGGGCATCGAGTTCGTTGAGTACTCGACGGCCAAACCGCAGGCGCTGGGCCTGCTCCTCGAGACGATGGGCTTTCGCCCGATCGCACGGCACCGGTCGCGCGAAGTGCTGCTTTATCGTCAGGGTGAAATGAACGTCGTCGTCAATGCGCATGCTGGCGACGGGGCGCGCGCAGTCCGGCCCTCGGAGACGCCCGTGATTGCGGCGATCGCGCTGCGCGTGCGCGACGCCGCCGCGGCGTACCGGCGTGCGATCGAACGCGGCGCCTGGATCGTGCCATCGAACGTGGAAGTGATGGAACTCAATATCCCGGCGATCCACGGCGTTGGTTCGACCCGCATCTACTTCGTCGATCGTCACCGCGATTTTTCCATCTACGACGTCGATTTCACGCTGAACTCCGGCGCCGACCCGCACCCCCCAGCGCTGACCGGTTTGCATTGGTTCGGCATCGTCCAGTACATCGGCGACGATCGGATGGCCGATTGGAGCGAGTTCTATACCGAGCTCTTCGGCTTTCGTGTGCTCCCCGACGAAACGCGTTACGGCATCCTGCCCAAGGGGCGCATCCTGCAAAGCCCGTGCGGCAGCTTCTATCTGCAACTGATCGAGCCTATGCCGGGGATCTTCGAGGCCGAGCCGACGGAGATGCTGCAAAGGGTCGGCCTCGGCACACCCGACGTGCTGGCGACGGTCGCGGCATTGCGCAAGCGCGGCGTGGAATTCGTCGAGTCGCAGGGCGTCCACTCCGAGACGCGTGGCGCGCTCACGCAGAGCCAATTGGGCGGCGTCATGTTCGAGCTGGTGCACGATGAACGATGACGATCGCGACCGCAGCGCGCCGCCGGATCCGCCGCTGGCGAACATCCGCGACTTCGGGATGGACACGATCTCCCTGGCCGGGACGCTTCCGGCCAAGCTTGCGGCGGTCCGAGGCGCAGGCTTCTCGCAAATCATGCTGTCGGCGCGCGACATCGTCGGGCATGCCGCTGGTGTCGACGCAGCGGTTGACGCCGTGCGCTCGAGCGGGCTGCGGGTGACGGGTTTCCAGGTACTGCGCGATTTCGAGGGCCTGTCGGGTCATCTGCACGAGTACAAGGTCGACGTCGCGAAATCGATGCTCGAGATGTGCCACGCGCTGGGGGCAACGGTACTGCTGGTGTCTTCGTCGACGTCGACCCATGCCACGGGTGACGCCGACGCTCTGGCGCGCGATCTTCACAAGCTGGCCATGCTGGCCGTGCCGCTTGGGATCAAGGTCGCCTATCGAGGGACTGTCCTGGGGCCGCACGATCAACGAATTCACGTCGGCATGGGACATCGTCACCCGCGCCGATGCGCCCAACCTCGGCATCGGCATCGACTCGTATCACATTCTTCGCGACCAAGACGGCGCTTGACGAACTGGACATGCTGCGACCCCGACAAGATCTCCCTGGTGCAGCTCGCCGATTTCATGTGGCAGGAGGTGCGCACCGCCGAAGAACGGATCGCCACCGCGCAACATTTTCGCGTCTTCCCAGGGGAAGGCGTGCACAGCGAGGCGCTGGCCGACGCTAGTGACGCGGCTGGATCGGATCGGCTACCGAGGCGACTACAGCTTCGAGGTCTTCAACGACGACTATCAGCAGATGCCGCTGCCGACCGTGGCTGCGCGCGCGCGCCGCTCGGCACTCTGGCTCGGCGAAGACGTGCTGCGGCGGTCCGTACCCCTGCCCAACAGCCTGCGGTTGCGGCGCGCGCGCGCCTGAAGTGCTGCGCCGGCGGCCGTTTCGCGACTCAGCCTTGGGCGCCCCTTAACGCTTCTTTGCCTCCTGCACAGCGGAAACCGCTGCGCGAAGGCCCAGCAGATAACTGTCGACGCCGAATCCGCAGATCTGACCCCTGACGACCTCGGAGAAAACCGAGATATGCCGGAAGGCCTCACGGGCATGGACGTTCGACATGTGGATTTCGACGATCGGAACGCTAAGGATGGCCAGAGCGTCGCGGATGCCATAGCTGTAATGGGTCCACGCGCCGGCGTTGATGAGCACCGCGTCGACGTTGTCCGTGAAGCCGCGGTGAATCCGCTCGCACATCTCCTTCTCGCCGTTGGTCTGGAAACTGACCACGTCGGCGCCGAGTTCCTTGCCCAACGCCCGCAGGCGCGCGTCGATTTCGTCCAGTGTGATCGTTCCGTACTGGGCGGGATCTCGCTTGCCGAACATGTTGTGGTTGATGCCGTGCAGCATCAGGATCTTCATGGCGAATCCTCGAGCGGTCTGTGGGTGGACAGGTCGACAGTCTGCCCGGTCTTGGCAGAATGCGCGATGGCCTCGGTGACACGCAGGTTGGCCAGGCCGTCCCGCGCGGTGACAAGCGGCGCGGCCCCGCCGCGAACGACCGCGCCGAAGTGCTCGAGCTGACGCACGAGCGGATCGTCGCGCACCATCTCGGCCACGCTCGTCCGAAACGGCTTCCACCAGGAGCGATCCTCGGCCTTGTCGTACGTCTTGAGCCGCATCGTCGGCACCGACAGCGAGCCGAACGTGCCGACCACGACGTAGCAGTCCTCGTCGGGATAAGTCGGATAGGCCTTGTTCTCCTGCGCCGTCTGCTCCCAGCTCCGCGCGCAGGCGGCGGTGTCCGACAGCATGAACGAACCCAGCGCTCCGTTGGCAAAACGCAGGTTGATCGCTACGGTATCTTCGACCGGAAAGCCGCGCGTCGCCTGTGACGAGAACGCCTGCACCGCGACGATCTCGCCGCAGAGCATGCGCAGGCTGTGCACTTCGTGGATCATGTTGAGCAGGATGGGGCCGGCGCCGGCCTCGCGCCGCCACGGCGCGTCGGCGAAATATTCGTCGGGCTTGAAGAACACCGCGCTGCCCATGACAGCGACCAGCGGGCCGAGCGTGCCGCGTTCGACGACTTCCCTGGCCTTGGCCATGATCGGGCTGTGCGCGCGGTGGTGCCCGATCAGGATCTTGGCGCCGACCGCGTCCGCCGCCTTGCACCAGCCGCTCTGCCTCCGCCACCGTGGGCGCGATCGGCTTTTCGAGCAACATGGGCAGCCCGACATCGATGCATTGCAACGCGTGATCCACGTGAAGCTGGTTGGGCGTCGCCAGAATCACGCCGTCCGGGCGGTCCTTGGCGAAGAGTTCCGCCAGCGATTTGTAGACTGGCACACCGGCCTTGGAGGCCGCGGTTTCGGCAGCGGGCGCCGGATCGACGATGGCGGCCAACGCACAGGTCCTGCTCTTCTGCGCGACCGCAATATGCGCGAGGCCGATAGAGCCTGCGCCGACGACGGCAATACGGGTCTTGCTCATGAATGCGAACCTGATCGGGAAATGGAATTATAGCGTCGAAGGCATGGCGAAAGCCTCGTACGATAAACTGTAACTCTCCGGCCGGAGGCATCCAACGGGAGACGCACCGGCCACCAACAATAAACGCGCTCATGCAATCGATCATCTCCGTAGCAAACCTTTCCAAGACCTACGCTTCCGGCTTCCAGGCGCTGAATAACATCAACCTGGACATTCGCCGCGGAGAGATCTTCGCGTTGCTGGGTCCCAATGGCGCCGGCAAGACGACGCTGATCGGCATCATCTGCGGCATTGTCAATCCGACGGTGGGAACCATTGCGGTCGATGGTCACGACATCATTACCGAATTCCGGGCCGCGCGTTCGATGATCGGCCTCGTGCCGCAGGAATTGACGACGGACGCGTTCGAATCGGTATGGAACACCGTGTCCTTCAGCCGCGGCTTGTTCGGCAAGCCGGCGGATCCCGCCCATATCGAAAAAGTACTCAAAGATCTATCGCTGTGGGACAAGAAAGACAACAAGATCATCACGCTGTCCGGCGGCATGAAACGCCGGCTTCTGATCGCCAAGGCGCTGTCGCACGAGCCGCAGATCCTGTTCCTCGACGAGCCGACCGCGGGGGTCGACGTGAATCTCCGGCAGGACATGTGGCGACTGGTGCGCTCGCTCCAGGCCAACGGCGTAACCATCATCCTGACCACGCACTACATCGACGAAGCCGAAGAGATGGCCGACAGGGTCGGTGTGATCAGCAACGGCGAGATCATCCTCGTCGAAAACAAGACTGAACTCATGCACAAGCTCGGCAAGAAACGGATGACGCTTCAGCTTCAGGAAGCTCTGGGGCAGGTCCCGCTTCAGCTCGCCAACTACGGCCTGGACTTGTCCGCAGATGGCAAGGAATTGATCTACACGTACGACACGCAGGGCGAGCGGCCCAGCATCGCTGCGCTCCTCGACGATCTCGACAAGGCAGGGCTCCGGTTCAAGGACCTGCAGACCTCGCAAAGTTCGCTGGAAGACATCTTCGTGAGCCTGGTGAGGGAAAAGCAATGAACGTTCACGCCATGCGGGCGATCTACAAGTTCGAGATGTCGCGCACGCGGCGCACGTTGATGCAAAGCATCATCTCTCCCGTCATCTCGACGTCGCTGTACTTCGTAGTCTTCGGCGCGGCGATCGGTTCGCGGATCCAGGAGGTGGGCGGGATCAGCTACGGTTCCTTCATCGTGCCCGGACTGATCATGCTGTCGCTTTTGACCCAGAGCATCGCCAATGCGTCGTTCGGCATCTACTTTCCCAAGTTCACGGGGACGATCTATGAGTTGTTGTCGGCGCCCGTTTCGTATCTCGAGATCGTCACGAGCTATGTCGGGGCCGCCGCGACCAAGTCGATCATCCTCGGCGTGATCATCCTGGCGACTGCGGGCCTGTTCGTGCCCCTCCACATTGTCCATCCCGTCTGGATGCTGTTGTTCCTGCTGCTCACCGCGGTGACGTTCAGTCTGGTCGGCTTCATCATCGGCATCTGGGCGGACGGGTTCGAGAAGCTGCAGCTGGTCCCGCTGCTGATCATTACGCCGTTGACGTTTCTCGGCGGCAGCTTCTATTCGATCGAGATGCTGCCGCCGTTCTGGCAGACGGTCAGCCTGTTCAATCCGGTGGTGTATCTGATCAGCGGCTTCCGCTGGAGCTTCTACGGCATCGCCGATGTCGGTGTTGGCGTGAGCCTCGGCATGACCGTGGGGTTCATGGCGGTATCTCTCGCCATCGTGGCCTGGATCTTCAAGACAGGCTATCGACTCAAGACCTGACCGCCTCCACGATGAACACTCCGGTCATCATCCGCGAAGTCGGCCTGCGCGACGGGCTGCAGAGCATTGCCCGCACGCTTCCGACGGCGCAGAAGATCGAGTGGATCGGCGACGCATACGTCGCCGGGCAGCGCGAAATCGAAGTCGGCTCGTTCGTTCCGGCGCGGCTTCTGCCGCAACTCGCGGATACTGATCAATTGGTCGCGTACGCCAAGGCGCTGCCCGGGCTGTGCGTGTCGGTACTGGTACCCAACCTCAAGGGCGCCGAGCGGGCGCTGGAGTGCGGCGCCGACGTCATGCTGCTGCCGCTTTCGGCCAGCGGTGCGCACAGCCTCGCCAACCTGCGCAAGACGCCCGACGACGTGGTGGCCGAGATCGCGCGCATTCGCGACGCGCGCGACGCGGCGGGCTCGCAATGCGTGATCGAAGTCGGCATAAGCACGGCGTTCGGCTGCACGATCCAGGGCCGCGTCGAGCCGGACGAGGTATTGCGCTTGTTGCGAGCCGCGCTCGATGCTGGCGCCGAGCGTGTCGGCCTCGCCGACACCGTCGGCTACGCTGACCCGGCGATGGTACGCACGCTCTTCGAGCAGGCGTTGGACGTAGCTGGCGAGCGCGTTTCGTGCGGGCATTTCCACGACACGCGCGGGCTCGGCCTCGCCAACGTCTACTCGGCGTGGCAGGTCGGCATCTCGCGCTTCGACGCGTGCCTGGGCGGTATTGGCGGCTGCCCGCACGCGCCGGGTGCGAGTGGCAACGTCGCCACGGAGGACGTCGCGTACCTGTTCGCCAGCATGGGCGTGTCCACGGGCCAGGACTTCGACAAGTTGATCGCGTTGCGCAAAAAGGTCGCCGGCTGGCTCGATGGCGAGACGCTGCACGGCGCGTTGTGGCGAGCGGGGCTGCCGCGGACGATGACCGCGTCCACGGGCCTCGTAGACATGGACAGTGCGCCATGAGCCTTCCTGAACCGCCGCAGCCGCTCGCGGGCTTGCGCGTCGTCGAGTTCACGCACATGGTGATGGGCCCGACGTGCGGAATGATGCTCGCCGATATGGGCGCGGAAGTCGTCAAGGTTGAGCCGATCGATGGCGACCGGACCCGCCGGCTGCTCGGCGCGGGTGCTGGCTTCTTCCCGATGTTCAACCGCAACAAGAAGAGCATCGCCATCGACCTGCACAAGCCTGCTGGCGCCGAGGTTGCGCGCCGGCTCGCCGCCAGTGCCGACGTCGTCGTCGAGAATTTCAAGCCCGGTGCGATGGCCAAGTACGGCCTCGACTACGCCGCGCTGGCGCAGGCGAATCCGCGCCTGATTTATGCCAGCCACAAGGGCTTCCTGCCGGGACCGTACGAGCACCGAACGGCGCTCGACGAGGTCGTGCAGATGATGGGGGGTCTGGCGTACATGACCGGCCGCCCCGGCGATCCTCTGCGCGCGGGCACGAGCGTCAACGACATTATGGGAGGTCTTTTCGGCGCGATCGGCGTGCTGGGCGCGCTCATTGAGCGCGGCATCACCGGCCACGGCATGGAAGTGCAGTCGGCGCTGTTCGAGAACAACGTGTTCCTGATGGGCCAGCACATGCTGCAGTTCGCAATGACCGGAAAGCATCCGGCGCCGATGCCCGCGCGCGACAACCCGTGGGCGATCTACGACGTGTTTACGGTTCGCGATGGCGAACAGATCTTCCTTTGCGCCGTCAGCGACGCGCAGTGGCTGACGTTTTGCGATGCGCTGGGCTTTGCCGACCTCAAGGCCGACGCTTCGCTGGCGACCAACAACCAGCGCGTCGAGAAACGTCCGGCGCTGCTGGCCGACGTTCGCGCCCGGCTCGCGAGCCGCTCTGCTGACGACCTCGCTGCGTTGTTCGAGAAGGTCGGCCTGCCGTTCGCACCGATCAGGAAACCCGAGGACCTGTACGACGACCCGCATCTCAATGCGACCGGCGGTCTCGCCGACGTCCGCCTGCCGGACGGCCCCAAGGCGGGGCAGACGGTGAAGACGACGCTCTTCCCTATTACGTTGGCGGGGCGGCGGCTCGGCGTGCGGCTGGACCCGCCCAGGATGGGTGCGCACTCGCGTGAACTGCTGGGCACATTAGGCTACACCTCAGGCGAGATCGACGCGCTGCTGGCGCAGGCGCTCGTCGCATGACCTATGATTCCGAGGAGAGAACCATGACGCGCGAACTCATGGCGCCGTGGCGGCGCTTAACGATGCTCGGCGTTGCCCGTTGCGCGAGCCTCACGCTCGCCGTTGTAGCACTTGGCACCGCGGGTTTCGCGGAGCCGCAGGTCGGCGAGCGCGCGATCAAATTCATCCTGCCCGTGGCGACTGCTTCAGGCGTGGATACGATTACCCGCGCCGCATCGCCAGCGGTGGCCAAGGCGCTTGGCCATCCGGTCGTCGTCGACAATCAGCCGGGGGCCGGAGGCATTGTCGGGACGACGGCGCTGACGCGCTCAGCGCCCGATGGATACACGCTCAGCATCGTCTCCAACAACCACGTAATCTACCCCAGCGTCTACAAATCGCTGCCCTTCGACCCGATCAACGACATCACGCCGATCGCGATCATCGGCACGACGCCGATCGTGCTGGTCGTCAACCCCGCGAAGATCTCCGCGAAGAACGCGCAGGAATTCATTGCGCTCCTCAAGGCCAAGCCCGGGGTGTACAACTACGGTTCGTCCGGCAACGGCACGATCCTGCATCTGGCCGCCGAGATGTTCCTGGACGAGGCGGGCGTGAAGGCGACGCACGTTCCCTACAAGGGCGTGGGCCCGATGCTGACCGACCTCCTCGGCGGGCAGGTCGACTTCGGCACGCTGTCGCTGCCTTCGGTGCAGCAGCACTTGAAAAGCGGCGGGCTGCGCGCCATTGGCGTGGGTGCGGAGAAACGCGTAGCCGCCGCGCCCGAGATTCCGACCTTTGTCGAGCAAGGGCTGCCGGGCTACGTCGTCGAAGGCTGGTTCGCGGTCATCGGACCGGCCAAGTTGCCAGCCGAAGACATCAAACGCATCAATGCAGCGTTTGTCGAGGCCTTTGCGTCGCCTGAGGTGAAGGAGGCGATGGCAAAACAGGGAAACACGATCAGCGTCAGCACAACCGAATACGCGGCGCAGTTCTTCCGCACAGAGATGGCCAAATACGCGAAGCTCGTGCAAAAGGCGGGCCTCCAGGTTCAGTGACCAGGGCACGAACCCGACACGATGCCGCCAAGAGGTATTTGATGATCAGTGGCAAGACGACGTTGATAGCTCATCTCGGCTATCCGACCGAGGCGTTCAAGGCGCCGATGATCTACAACCCGTATTTCGAGCGCGCGGGAATCGACGCCGTGGTCGTGCCCATGGGCGTCAAGCCGGAAGACTACCCGAGCTTCCTGCGGCCATTGTTCCGGGTCACCAACGTCCGCGGTGCTCTGGTCACGATGCCGCACAAGGTCACGACCGCATCGCTGGTCGACGAGGTCACGCCGACCGTTCGGATCGCCGGATCGTGCAATGCGATCCTCAAGCGTCCCGATGGCTCGCTACTGGGGGACATGTTCGACGGGACGGGCTTCGTCCGGGGGATCGAGCGCAAAGGGCGCAAGCCCGGCGGCGCGCGCGTACTGGTGGTCGGCGCTGGCGGCGTAGGCTCCGCGATCGCCGCGTCGTTTGCGGCCGTCGGCGTTTCAGCCATCGGCCTGTTCGACACGAATGCAGGCTCGGCGGATGCGCTTGGCGAGCGGCTGCGCGAGCACTATCCCCGCATCGACATTGCTACCGGTTCGAAGGATCCGGCGGGGTACGATGTCGTCGTCAATGCGACACCGATCGGAATGAACGCGACCGATCCGCTACCGATGGACGTTTCGCGCATATCGCCCAACGCGTTCGTCGGGGAGGTCGTGATGAAGCAGGAGTTCACGCCGTTCCTGCTTGCGGCAAAGGCAAAGGGCTGTCAAATCCAGGTCGGCACCGACATGCTGTTCGAGATGATTCCCGCCTACCTGGAGTTCTTCGGATTTGCGACCACGACGCCGGAAACTCTGCGCGAAGTTGCGAAGATTCGCTACTGAGCCGGTGAGGTTGGAAGCGCGCCGCCCGCTCCGCCTGCCTGGGATGATGTAGATCCAGCGTTACCCCTTATTTGTCCGCCTGCATGTTCGCTTTTTTTGCGAGCGTGCGCAGGCGCTCGCGTTCCGCGTTGACGAATACGACGAAGGTTGCGGTCGTGCCCGGCTCCGGCTCGATGCCCGATGGCACCATCTTGTCCCGGAATTCGGGCGACCTGACGGCGGCTTCCAGCTCCTTGCTCATTCGTTCGATGATTGCGGGCGGCGTACCTTTCGGCGCGAAGAGCCCGGCCCAGTGGCCGATCAGCACGCCAGGAAAGCCCTGCTCCTGCGCCGTGGACAACGTGTCGTAGGCGCTGATGCGCTTGCTGTAAGTTGTCGCGAGGGCCTTCAACTTGCCCGCCTTCACCTGCGGCAGCACGACGATGCTCGCCTCCGACGTGGCGTGGACATTGTTCGACAGCACGGCGGTCATGCCCTCCGAGCCGCTCTTGTACGGGACGATCGTGATGTTCAACCCAGATTCGCGAAGCATCTCCGCGACGAAATGCGGCGTGCTGCCTCCGCCGGCCGTAGCCCAGTTGATGCCGCCGCTCTGGGTCTTCGCCCACGCGACGAATTCCTTGAGGTTGTTCGCGGGCACGCCGGGATGCACGACGATCACCGAGGGCGCCACGGCGATCATGCCCACCGGAACAAGGTCGGCGTCGGCGTACGGCATGTCCGCGCGGAGAATGCTGTTGGTCACGACACCGGCGGCGCCGATGAGCCACGTGTAGCCATCGGGCTTCGCCTTCGCGACATAATCGGCGCCGATGATTGCGCCCGCGCCCGGCTTGTTTTCGATGACAACCGGCTGGCCGAGGCGCTTGCCCACGGCCTCGGCCGCGGCGCGCGCGATGAGGTCGTTGGCGCCGCCCGGACCGAAGGGCACGACCCACTTGACGGGGCGATCGGGCCAATCGGCGCCCGCGGCGTTGGAACTGGCGAGCGCGGCCGCGGCGAAGACGGCGACCATCGCCAGCAGGGAGCGGGAGCAATGCATGGAATGTCTCCGGAAACGTGCGTTCGAGGAACGGAACAGCCTGCGGGGTCGCACGATGGCAAATTCTACGCCGGATCGCGCCGTCTTAAGAGCGCGTTCGGTCGCGGAAGGCAGATGCGGCTAAGATGTCGGCACCGCGGCCCTGCGGATCGGCATGTCAGACCACCTTCATCACCTCGAGCAGCACTCGATCCACCTGATCCGCGAGGCCTACGCGCGGCTGAAGCCGCTCGCCATGCTGTGGTCGCTGGGCAAGGATTCGAACACGCTGCTCTGGCTCGTGCGCAAGGCGTTCCAGGGCCGCGTGCCGTTCCCGGTGATTCTTCTCGATACCGGGAACGAGTTTGCCGAGGTGTACGCATTCCGCGACCGTTATGTGCGCGAGTGGGAACTCGATTACATCAACGCGCCGTGCCCTCCGGTCGAGGCGACCGATGCGGCGTTGCCACCCAAGGCGCGCGCCGCCGCGCGCAAGACGCTCGGCTTGAGGCAGCTGATCAATGAGCGCGGTTTCGCCGGCATCCTGCTCGGCATCCGCCGCGACGAGCAGCCGATTCGCGGCAAGGAGCGCGGGATGAGCCCGCGCGATGCGCAAGGCGGCTGGCACGTGCGCGAGCAGCCGACGGAGCTGTGGGGCCACTATGCGAGCGCGGTGCCGCCGGGCGGTCACGTGCGCGTGCATCCGCTGCTCGAATGGACCGAGCTCGATGTCTGGCGCTACGTCGAGCGCGAGGCCATTCCCGTCTGCGAGCTCTACTTCGCGCGCGACGGCAAGCGTTACCGCTCGCTGGGTGAAGCCGACATCACGTTTCCGGTGCCGTCGCAGGCGGCGACGCTGGCCGAAATCATCCGCGAACTCGAGACGACCAAGACCGAGGAGCGCGCCGGCCGCGCGATGGACCACGAGCGCGAGGATGCGTTCGAGCGCCTGCGCGCCGCCGGCTACATGTGATGGCGGGCCCGCTCGCGGTCTGCTTGGCCGGGCACGTCGACCACGGCAAGTCGTCGCTTTTGGGGCGCCTGCTGCACGAACTCGACCTCCTGCCCGAAGGCAAGGTGGCCAAGCTGGAAGCGGCGAGCGCGAGCCGAGGCGTACCGCTGGAGTGGTCGTTCGCGCTCGACGCGCTGCAGTTGGAGCGCGACCAGGCGGTGACGCTCGACACGACGCGCGTGCATGTGCGCACGCCGCGACGCGAACTGATCGTCATCGATTGTCCCGGTCATCGCGAACTCGTCCGCAATCTCGTCACGGGTGCTGCCGGCACGTCGGCCGCGCTGCTCGTGGTCGACGCGCAAGCCGGCGCCGAAGCGCAGACGCGTGCCCACGCGGCGCTGCTGCGGCTCCTCGGCATCCACGACTTCGTGGTCGCCGTGAACAAGATGGATGCGCTCGGCTGGAGCGAGGCGCGTTTCAACGCGCGGCGCGACGAGATCGCCGATGCGCTGGGACAGCTCGGCGTCGTCGTGCACGCGATCGTGCCGACCTCCGCGCGCGACGGTGGCAACATCGTCGCTCCGGCCGAGTGTTCCTGGTGGCGCGGACCGACCTTGGTCGCCGCGCTGGAAGCGTTGCCCGGCGAGCCCGCCGCGAATGCCGATGCGCCGCTGCGGCTTCCGGTCCAGGACGTCTATCGCACCGGAACACGCCGCGTGATCGCCGGCCGCCTCGCGCAAGGGCTGCTGCGACCCGGCGACGAAGTCATCGTGCTGCCGTCTGGCCAGCGCGCGCATGTGGCGGAACTCGACGGATGGCCGCGGCCGCCCGAATCGACGGAGGCCGGCGACAACGTGGCACTGACCTTTGCCGAGCCGGTGATCGTCGAGCGCGGCGACCTGCTTTGCGCCCCCGGTGCTCCGGCCCGGCTCACACCGGTGTTCGACGCCGACCTGTTCTGGCTTGGTCATGCTCCGCTCGTGGTGGGCCAGCGTCTGGAATTGAGGATCGGCACGCGCGTCGCCGCCGTGCGTATTGCGGCGATCATCCACGCGCTCGATATCGATCGCCTGGCGCCGGCCGCAGCGCATGAAATCGCGACCAATGGACTGGGGCGCGCCACGCTGCGCTGCGAAGTGCCGGTCGCGTTGGACAGTGCGGCGGAATGCATCGAGACGGGGCGCTTTGTCCTGGCCGACGCAGGCGTGATCGTGGGCGGCGGCCTCGTCGATGCCAGCGGCTATCCGGACCAGCGCCATGCGCTGTGGCCGGCGAGCCGCAACGTCATCGCGGTCGATCACCACATTTCCGCCGTCGAGCGGGGCACGCGCACCGGCCACGCCGGCGCGATCGTGTGGCTGACCGGATTGTCCGGCGCAGGCAAGTCGACGCTGGCGATGGCGCTCGAGCGCGCATTGTTCGACCGCGGCTGGGCCGCGTATACGATCGACGGGGACAACGTGCGCCGCGGACTCAACGCAGATCTCGGTTTCTCGCCGGAGGACCGGCAGGAGAACATCCGCCGCGTCGGCGAGGTCGCGGCGCTCTTCGCCGATGCCGGGCTCGTCTGCATCACCGCGTTCATCTCGCCGTTCCACGACGACCGCGCGCGAGCACGCGCCGCCGCCGGCCAGCGCCGCTTCTTCGAGGTGTACGTGAAGTCCGAACTCGTGACCTGCGAGGCGCGCGATCCAAAAGGCCTTTACGAGAAGGCGCGACGAGGGGAAATCAAGGGCTTCACGGGCATCGACAGCCCGTACGAGGAGCCCGAAGCGCCCGACCTCGTGGTCGACACCCAGCACGGCGATGAATCCGCGTGCGTCGCGCAGCTGGTGGATTTCGTGCTGGCGCATTGCCGCGCCTGAATCCCGTCGCTAGAATGGGGACGAGGAGGACGAAGATGATGGGATCGCTGCCCGTACGCCGGAAAGATACAACTGCCGTGCATTCGTTGCATCGCTTCGTCTTCAGCGTGCCCGACCTCAAGGCGGCCGTCGATTTCTACGAGGCATTCGGGCTCGATGTGCGGGAGGCCGAAGGTCGCGTCGACCTTTACGCCGTGGGCCACCCGCAGCGCTGGGCATCGATCTATCAGCAGGCGGGTCCGAAGCAGCTCCAGTATGTGAGTTTCGGCATCTACGCCGAGGACGCCGATGCGCTGTCGAAGCGGCTCGCGCAGAAGGGCGTGGCGGCGATTGCGCCGCATGCGTTGGCGGACGAGCAGGGCACGTGGATACGCGATCCCGAAGGCATCCCCGTACAGATCGTCGTCGCGCCCAAGGTATCGCCGTCGGCAAAGATTATTGCAAACGCGCCGGCCATGGTTCCGGGACGCGGCGCTGCGCCCACTCGTTCCGCCGCCGGCAGCGTGCATCCGCGGCGCCTGTCGCACATCCTGCTCTTCAGCTCCGACGTACTCCGCTCCGTGCGCTTCTACACGGAGGTGCTCGGGCTTCGCCTCTCCGATCGCTCGGGCGAAATAATCGCGTTCCTCCACGGCGCCCACGCGAGCGACCACCACATGCTTGCCTTCGCGAAGTCGGACGGCCCCGGCCTCCACCATTCGAGCTGGGACGTCGCGAGCCTCGACGAAGTCGGCCTCGGCATGCAGCAGATGGCCGATCGCGGCCACGTTCATGGCTGGGGCGTGGGCCGCCACGTGATCGGGTCGAATTATTTCCGCTACGTGCGCGACCCGTGGGGCAGCTTCGCCGAATACTCGTACGACATCGATTTCATTCCCGCCGACGTGGAATGGAATGCGGGCGACCACGCGCCGGAAGACTCGTTCTACGTCTGGGGACCGCCGGTGCCGGACGATTTCGTCATCAACCACGAAAGCGCATCGCGCCGCAAGAGCGCCTGAAGCGCAACGGAGGAGACAGCCTTGAAGATATGGTCAGGCAATTCGCCGCGGGCCTCGTCACGCTCGCAACCTTGTCGGTCGTTGGCATGTCCACGGCATTCGCTGCCGCGGGCGATCCGCCGATCCGCATCGGCAGCACGCTGGCGCTGACCGGGCCGCTGGCGGCGACGGCACTCGTCCACCAGCTCGTCGGCGAGATCTACGTCGACGAGTTGAACCGCCGCGGCGGCCTGCTCGGACGGCCCGTCGAATGGATCGTGCAAGGACGACCAGTCGAAGCCCGATCTCGCCCGCACGCTCTACGAGCAGCTCATCACCGTCGACAAGGTCGACCTGCTGCATGGGGCCGTACGCGACCGGCGCCATCCTCTCCGCGATGGGCGTCGCGCAGCGCTACAACAAGCTGCTCGTCCACCACACGTTCGGGATTCCGCACCTCGCCAAGTACGACGCGCAGTTTCCGGCCTGGGCGCTCGGCCCCGATCCGGGACGACGTTCCCGAACACGCTGTTCGACGCGCTGGCGGCGACGCCGAAGCCGCCGAAGACGATCGCGATCGTCACCGAGCAAGTTCCCGTCCGTGCATTTCATGTCGCTGGGAGCGCGCGAGGTCGCCAAGAAGCGCGGCCTGAAGGAGGTGCTCTTCCTCGAGTGGGAGTTCGGCAACCGCGACTTCGGACCCATCGCGGCGCGGATCAAGGACGCCAACCCCGACTTCCTGTGGGTCGGCGCCATCGGCCTCGAGGGCAACCAGCTCCTGGATGCGCTGAAGAAGATCGACTACACGCCGAAGTACCACTTCTACATGTACCCGGCGCCGGGGCCGATGGCGCAGGCGCCCGAGGGCAAGAACGCGCTCGCCGACGACGATCTTCGAGGAGCATCCGCCGTTCACCAACAACCCGGGCGCCGCCGAATTCGTGAAGGTCTTCAACGAGCGCGCCGCCAAGGCCGGCCTGCCCTACACCGGCGTCGACACGCAGGCGGCCGCGTCGTACACCGCCTGGCAGGTCCTGGAGGCGGCGGTGACGGCGACCAAGAGCCTCGACGACAAGGTGCTGGCGCGAGTGGCTCGCAAGAACCGGGTCGACACCATCCAGGGCAAGCTGCGCTTCGACGGGCCGAACAACTACGGCGACGACCTGATGCGGGTGAAGCAGGTGCAGGACGGGAAATGGGTGGTGGTGTGGCCGAAGGCGTTCGCGGCGCCGGGCGCGACGCTGCTCCGTGACGCCGTAGACGGACGTCGCAGATGGCGTTGCCGAGCGCTCGGCGCTCGCTCGCGCAGTCGGTCCTGTCCGGCCTCTTCATCGGGCGCGCTCTACGGCCTGCTGGGCTCTCGGCCTCAGCCTGTCCTGGGGCCTCCTGCGCCAGATCAACCTCGCGCACTTCGCGCTGGCGTTCCTGGGCGCGTACCTCGCTACCAGCTCTCGACGGCCGGCGGCCTGGATCCGCTGGCGACGCTCGTCGTCTCGTGCCGCTGCCTTCTTCGTGCTCGGCGTCGCGCTGCAGTGGCTCTTCGCGCCGCTTCCGCGTCAGCGCGTTCAGCTCGCTGCTCGTGACCTTCGGCCTGACCGTGATCATCGAGAGCCTGATCCAGTGGATCTGGACCGCCGACTTCCGCCGGCTCGACTCGGCCTACGGCGATGCGACAGTTCGCGTGGGCGCGCTGTTCGTGCCGATGCCGGAGCTGCTGACGCTCGTGCTGTCGTTGAGCTGTCGCTTGCCATCTGGGCGTGGCTCCGCTACACGGATCTGGGGCGGGCGCTGCGCGCGGCCGCGGAGGACGCGCCGATCGCCGCCGCGTTCGGCGTCAATCAGAGGCGCTCGCGCTCCTCCTCTCGGGCACGTGCGCGGCCTTCGCCGGCGTGGCCGGCGTCTGCATCGCGCTGATCTACACGCTGGCTCCGGCCCAGATCTACGCCTGGATCGGCGTCGTGTTCGCGGCCGTGATGCTGGGCGGGCTCGGGAGCGCACTCGGCCCGCTCGTGGCGGGCATCGTGATCGGCGTCAGCGAATCGCTCACCATGGCGATCACGGCGCCGGCGTGGGCGCCGCTCGTTTCCTTCTCGCTGCTGATCCTCTTGCTCCTGCTCCGCCCGGAAAGATCTAGCGATGCGCACGGCCGCTGATCGGCGATCGCTGCTCGCCGGCGGCGCGCTCGCGCTGATTGCCGCTCGCCGGCCTGCCGCTCTTCTACGAGTCGTTCCTCTACCTCGTGTTCCACTGGTCGTGCTGGCGACGTCCTGGAACATCCTGTCGCGGCTACTCCGGCTATTTTTCGCTTCGGCCACGGCGCGTTCTTCGGGGCCGGCATGTACACGACGGCGGTGCTCGCGACGGCTTCGACGTGCCGTTCCTGGCGACGCTGCCCGCTCGCCGCCTGGTCGCCGCGGTGCTCGGCGTCGGCGCTCGGCGCGGTGGTCTTCCGCGTACGCGAGCTTCGCGGCGAGCTGTTCGCGCTGGTCACGCTCGCCTTCACGTTCGTCGTCGGCACGATCGTGCTCAACACGCCGCATCGACGGCGGCCCCGGCTGTACTCTCAGCGGTGTCGCGGTGCCCGCATTCGGTCCGCTCGGCGCGCCATCGTCGTTCTACCTGCTCGCGCTCGCCCTCGCCGTCGGCACGCTGTCATCGCCTACGCCGTCATACGTCGCTCGAGCTCGGCACGGGGCTCTTCGCCATCCACGACGACGAGGACGTGGCGGAGGTGCTGGGCGTGCCGACGTTCCGGTACAAGCTGTGCGGCGTTCGCTGTTTCCTGGGCTTGGCCGGGCGTCGCGGGCGGCATCCAGGCGCTGTTCGTCTCCTACGTCACGGCGCGCGAGACGTTCTCGATCATCGTGCCGCTCTACGGTCGTCCTGATGAGCGTGCTCGGCGGAACGCGGCACTGGGCGGGGCCGGCCATCGGCGCCACGCTCATCACCGTGCTGCTGTACGCGTTCACCGCCGGCGATCACGGCTGTCGCGGGCAAGGCGGTGTTCGGCGTCGTGCTGATCGTGGTGATCCTGTTCATGCCCGAGGGCGTGCTGGGCCGGATTTCCGGCCGCGCCGGCGATCGGCTGGCGGCGCAGGAGGCGCCGCACGCCCTCGCCGGGACCGGCCGCGCCCGCCGCGAGCACCGCGCCGCCGCGACCGGCGAGCGCGCTGCTCGTCGCGCGCGGACGTCCGCAAGGCGTTCCGCGGCGTCCACGCGCTGGACGGCGTGGACCTCGAGGTCCGCCGCGGCGAGATCCTGGGACTCGCTCGGGCCCAATGGCTCGGGCAAGTCCACGCTCATCAACGTGGTCAGCGGCCATTACCGGGCCGACGGCGGGCGATCGCTGTTCGAGGGCGCGACCTGGCGGCGCCCGACGCGCACGGATCGCGCGCGGCGGCATCGCGCGCACGTACCAGATTCCGCGGCCGTTCGACCACCTGACCGTGCGCGACAACGTGGCGCTCGCCGGCGATGTTCGGCGCGCGCGAGCTGGACGCCGGCGTGCCGCGAGCGCGAAGCGCAGCAGTGGCTCGAGTTCACGGGCCTTGTCCGCGCACGCCGATGCGTTGCCGGACGACCTCAATCTGCACCAGCGCAAGTTCCTCGAGCTCGCGCGCGCGCTCGCGGCGCGGCCCCGCCTCGTGCTGCTCGACGAGGTGCTCTCGGGGCTGACGCCGGCCGAGATCGACGACGCCGTCGAGCTCGATCCGCGCGATCCGCGACCAGGGGGCGACCGATCGTGTTCGTCGAGCACGTCATGCGCGCCGTCATGGCGCTGGCCGGACCGCCTCGTCGTGCTGGATCACGGCAGGTCATCGCCGAGGGCGCCGCCGCCGAGGTCATGCGCCATCCCGACGTCGTGACCGCCTACCTCGGCAGCGCCGCATGCTTGAGCTCGAGGCTCGAAGCCGCCTACGGCGACGCGACCGCGCTGTGGGGCGTCTCGCTCACCGTCGAGACCGGCGAGCTGGTGTGCGTGGTGGGGCCCAACGGCGCGGGCAAGTCCACGCTCATCAACGCCATCGCCGGCCTCCTCCCGCTCGCCGCCGGCGCGATGCCGCTTGGACGGCGCGGACCTCACCCGGCTCGCCGCCGCACCGGTTCTGCGCCGAGGGCATCGCGATCGTGCCCGAGGGGCGCCGCCTCTTCGCCGCGATGACGGTGCGGGAGAACCTCGAGCTCGGCAGCTATCTCGCCCGCGGCCAAGGCGCGCGCGCGGAGCGTCGCTCGAGCACGTGTGCGAGCTGTTCCCGGCGCTCGGGAGCGAAGCTCGAGCAGCGCGGCGGGCACGCTCTCGGGCGGCCAGCAGCAGATGGTGGCGATCGGGCGCGCGCTGATGGCGCGCCCGCGCCTCCTGCTGCTCGACGAGCCGTCGCTCGGCCTCGCGCCCTCATCGTCGCTGATCTTCGAGATGGTCGAGCGCATCAACGCCGAAGGCGTCGCGGTGCTGCTGGTCGAGCAGAACGTGGCGCATGGCGCTCGACGCTCGCGACGCCGCGCCTACGTGCTGGAGGAGGGCCGCATCGTCGCCGAGGGCGACGCCGGACGCACTGCGGGCGCAGCCGCACATCCGGCGCGCCTATCTCGGCGTCGTGGCCGACGACGCGTAATGCGTGATTGAGACCCCGATTCAGGCCGCCCGCGCGAGCCGCGGCACCGCCGCCAGCAGCGTGCGCGTGTATTCGTGCTGCGGATGGGCAAGGAGCATCTCCGCGGGCCCGCTTCGACCAGCTTGCCGTTCTTCATGACCGCAATCTCGTGCGCCAGGTATTCGACGACGCCGAAATTGTGGGTGATGAAAAGATAGGAAACGCCGAGTTCCTGCTGCAGCTGCTTCAGGAGATTGAGGATTTGCGCCTGCACGGAAACGTCCAGCGCCGATGTCGGCTCGTCGGCGACGATCAACCTGGGCTCCACGGCCAGTGCGCGCGCGATCGCCAGCCGTTGCCGCTGGCCACCCGAGAATTCGTGCGGGTAGCGCAACAAGGCGTCGCGCCGCAGACCCACTTTCTCCAGCAATGCCGCGATGCGCTCGGTGCGCTGCGCGGGCGTGACATCCGGTCGCAGCGACGCGACGCCCTCCTCGAGAATCTCGCTGACGCGCATCCGTGGATTGAGTGACGCGAACGGGTCCTGGAACACGATCTGCGCCGCGCGCCGCGCGACGCGCAGCGGCTCACCGTTCAGCTGCTCCAGCGGCTGGCCGAGCAGAGCGCCGATCCGCTGATCTGCGCCGTATTGCGGAGCAATTGCAGCACGGCCTTGCCGACCGTGGTCTTGCCGCTCCCTGACTCACCGACCAGCGCCAGGGTCCGCCCGGCCGGAATGCGGAACGACACCCCGTCGACCGCTTTCACATACCCGACCGTGCGCTTCAGGAGTCCTTTGCGGATGGGAAACCAGACCTTGTAATCACGCACTTCCAGTACCGTTTCGCCTTCCGGCGGGTCGACCGGCAGGATCGGATCCTTGCCCCAGACACGCGTCGCCACGTCGGATGCGCTGGTCCCGTCATACAGGAAACAGCGCACGTGGTGGCCCGGCCGGAACTCGATCAGCCATGGCGGGGTGACGCGGCACCGATCCATCACGTCGGCGCAGCGGTCGGCAAAGCGACATCCGACGAATTCCTGATTGAGCGGGGGCACGGAGCCGGCGATCGATGCCAGCCTGCGCCCGCGCTTGGCCGTATCGGGCAGCGCCTCGAACAGGTTGACCGCGTAAGGATGCAATGGGCGGGCGAAGAATTCCTGCGCGTCCGCCACTTCGACGATCTGGCCCGCGTACATGAGCGCAACGCGATGCGCCATCTGCGCGACGATGGCGAGATCGTGCGTGATGAGCAGCATCGCCATCTTCTGCGAGCGCTGGAGTTCCTTCAGCAAGTCGAGGATCTGCGCCTGGATGGTGACGTCGAGCGCCGTAGTCGGTTCGTCGGCGATGACGACATCGGGTTCCGCCGCCAGCGCAATGGCGATCATCACCCGCTGCTTCTGGCCGCCCGACATCTGGAACGGATAATCGTTGACGCGCCGCTCGGGGTCGGGAATGCCGACGCGTCTTAGCCAGTCGACTGCCTTGGCCATCGCGGCCTCGCCGCGGATGGCCGTATGGCGCTCGATGACTTCGGTGATCTGGCGGCCGACGGTCATCACCGGATTGAGGCTGGTCGACGGCTCCTGGAAGATGATGCTGATGCGGCGGCCGCGAATGTCGCGCATCTTCGCCTCCGCCAACTGTGTGATGTCGGTGCCATCGATGTCGACGCTCCCGGAACTGACGCGGCCGCTGTCGGGCAGCAGGCGCAGGATCGACAACGCCGTCATCGACTTGCCGCAGCCGGATTCGCCCACCAGCGCAAACGTCTCGCCGCGCTCGATGGTGAGAGTCAGCGCGTCGACCGCGCGGACAAGACCATTGTCCGAATCGATTTCGGTCGTGAGGTTCTCGATTTCGAGCATGGATTCCTAAGGTCCCGCGGCCGGAACGATGACGGCCGGAACAGCCAAAGGAGCCGGCGCGGGCTTGGCGCGCCGGACGCGGAAGGCGCGGGCGCGCGGGTCGAAGGCCTCGCGCACGGCGCTGGCGAAGAGCGTCATCGACAACACCAGCGTCACCATGAATGCGAATGCCGCCAGCAGCGTCCACCACACCACGGGGTCGCGCGACATTTCATTTCTCGCGCTGTTGATCATCGTGCCGAAGCTGTTGGTCGTCGGGTCGACGCCGACGCCGACATAGGAGAGGACCGCCTCGTAGAGCACGAGCCCGGAGAAATCGAGCACGGCGACGATCACCACGATGTGGGTCACGTTGGGCAGGATGTGCCGGCGCATGATGCCTGCGTCCGACACGCCGAACGCGCGCGCGGCCTGCACGTAGTCGAGTTCGCCCAATTTGAGCGTCTCGGCGCGGAGCAGGCGGGCGAGCCCGGCCCACCCGGTGATGCCCAGAATCGCGGCCAGCAGGAACAGGCGGATGTCGGCGCGCTCCAGTCCTGTATCGAACAACTGCGGATTCTTGTCGATGAACACCTGGATCATCAGCACGAACGCGGCGATCAGCAATACGGACGGGATCGACGACAGCACCGTGTACAGGTACTGGATCGCGTCGTCGACGCGGCCCTTGTAGTAGCCGGCGAGAATGCCGAAGACGATCGCGAAGGGCAGCGTCGCAATGGTGGCCAGCGAGCCAATGACCACGGCCGTTCGTATCGACTTGATCGCCTGGAACAGCACGTCGTTGCCGGTCTGGTCGGTCCCGAACACGTGGTAATACGGCCACAGCGCGATCACCCAACCGGCGAAGATTGCCACTGCCGAAGCCGTGAAGAGCATGGCCCGCCATGGTATTTCGGTGGTTCGCCGCCAAATGGCGCGCAGGGATTCGGCGACGCCGACCTTGGCCGATTTGGCGCGTTGGAACGCAACTGCGAGCCAGAGAAGGGTCGCGGCGAGAGCGCCGCCCAGGAGCCCGGCAATGGAACGGCGCACGACGTCGGCGACCCATTCGGCGTTCGTGTCCTTGAGGTGCGTGCCGCCGAACTGCAGCCGCGGAAAGTCGCGCACCGACTTGCCGTCGACCAGCATCGACTCCTTCGAGTACTGATGCGTGCCGAGCGGTATCGAGTAGGTCTTCTCGCGCGATTCGCGCGGTCCGGCCAGCAACGCGTCCAGCACGGAAAGCGTCCGCGTCGAGTACGCCGGCGCCGCATCGGCTGCCGCGCCCGGCGCCGCGGCCAACAGCGGCCGGAAATGGAACGAGTCGAGCATCGCGATCAGCAGGAATATCGCCAGCACGACGCCCGCCGACATGGCCGCCGGGTCGTGCAGCACGCTGCGCCAGGTCTGGCGGAGCGTCGGTGTGCGCAGCGCGTGCCAGACGTAGAAGACGATCACCGCGAGAAGCAAATACAGCGCGATGTCCGTGGCAAGGAAGACGAGCTTGGGCATGCTGACCTCTAGCTCAACCGGATGCGCGGGTCGGCGACAGTGTAGGAAATATCGGTGAGGATCAGGCCGACGATGTAGAGCGCGGAGCCGACGAACACCATCGAACGGACGACTGCGAAGTCCTGCGCGTTGATGGCGTCGATCGTGTAGCTGCCCAGGCCGGGAATGCCGAAGAACGACTCCATGATCAGCGCGCCCAGGAAGAGCAGCGGCAGCACGGCGACGGTGCTGGTGAGGATCGGCAGCAGCGCGTTGCGCAGCACATGCCGAAACAGGACCACGGTTTCGGACAGTCCCTTCGAACGCGCCGTGCGCACGTAGTCCTTGCCAACCTCCTCCAGAAACATCGTGCGATAGAACAGCGCCTCGCCACCGAGCCGCGCGACGATACCGATGATGATGGGCAACGCCAGGAACAAGAAGAGGTCCCAGCCGCCGGCAAACCCCGAGATGGGAACCAACTTCAAGACCTTGCTGAACATGAACTGGCCGACGATGATGTAGAAAAGGCCCGATATGGACAGCAGGAATACGGCAAAGGTGACCCCCCAGAACTCGAGGTAGGTATTTCGGAAGAACACCATCAGCAGCGAGAATACGATCACGACGAAGATGCCGAGGATGAAGGTGGGAATGGCAAGCGCAATCGATGGGCCGACCCGCTGCCTCAATTCATAGCCGATGTCGCGTCCGCTGTCCGACGCACCGAACTGGAAGGCGAAGAGCTGGACCGAGCGTTCGTAGAAGATCGTATCGGTCAACTTCTCCGTGCCCGGCTTCTGCCCGTTCCAGAAGAGAGGCTTGTCATAGCCGCGCTCGACCTTCCACTTTTCGATCGCGTCCTGCGTGACGCGCTTGCCGCCGATGTTCATCCGCGCCATGTCGTCCGGCGTGTTGACCGTGAAGAAGAGCATGAACGTGAACAAATTCACGCCGATCAGGATCAGCACGCCGTAACCGACGCGGCGGATGATGTAGTTGATCATGTGCGCGGCGGTCGCCAGCGTGCGTGCCGCGGTTTCGCGCTCGCGGCGGCGCCAGGCGAACCACGCCGGCACGATAGCGGCGAGCAACGCGATCGCGAGCAACGGAATCGGCCACCACACGGGCTGGTTCCACTCCGCGAGCTTGCGCGTCCGCAACTCGGGGTCGAGCCTCAGGTAGCCGATGTGGTTGCGGATGATCTGGGTCGGCTTGCCGTTGCTGATCCACTGGTGATAGGCGGCGGCGGACGTGGGGAAGTAGCCGAAGCTCCACACGGCGTCCTTCTGCAAGATTTCGATCATCTGGTCGATCAGCTTCTGCCTCTGCGGGCCGTCGTCGAGGTACTTCATTTGCTCGTACAACTTGTCGAACTCCGGATTCTGGTAGTTCGTGTTGTTTTCGCCGCTGCCGTTGGTCAATATCTTGGAATTGGGCCCGTAAAGCAGGAACAGGAAGTTCTCGGCGTCCGGATAGTCGGCCAGCCAGCCCCAGAAGAAGATCTGGACCGAGGCCTTGTTGACCTTGTCCTGGAAGCGGTTGTAGTCGGTTGCGCGCACCTCGAGCTGCACGCCGATCTTGGCGAACTGTTTCGTGTACCAGTCGAGCAGGGCCTTGACGGCGGGCGTCGCCGAGGACTGGTAGTCGAAATTCAGCACCAGTGGCTTTCCGGTCTTGGCGTCCCGGCCGTCCGGATAGCCCGCCTCGGCTAGCAACTTCTTCGCCTCGTCGAGAGAGCGGCGCACCGGCTTGCCATCGGGTCCCTTCCGGTAAACCACGGGATTGAAGGCCGACGGCCCATCGTCCCGGTAACCGAAGAGCGAGGGCGGCAGCGGTCCCTGCGCGGCAACGCCCTGGCCGCGTTCGAAGATCGCAATGTGTTCTTCCCAGTCGATCGCAATCGACAGTGCCTGCCGCAACTTGCGGTTGCGTTCAGCCTGCTCGGGTGTGTTGCCCTTGCCTACCACCGGGTCCACCCAGTTGAAGCCGATATACCAGTTGTTGGCCTCGATGGTAGTCGGCATCTTGATGCCCTTGTCGCTGAATTCCTTGCCCTTCTTGGCGTCGTCTGCCGCCTCCACGAGATACGTCGTGCCGTAGTCGAGACGCTCGATGGCGGGCGAGTCGTAGTAGCCCTGCATGAATTTCGCCTTCTGCGGTACGGCTTCCTTCTCCATGTCGAATACGATCTTGTCGACAAATGGAAGCGCCTTGCCGCAATCGACCAGGTAGCCCTTTTCCTTGTCTCCGGGTTCGCCCTCACACGGATACGTTTCGCCGTGGAAATTCGGATTGCGCTCGAGCACGTGGCGCCGGTTTTCGACGTACTCGGTGAGCATGTACGGGCCCGTTCCCACGGGCCAGTAGTTCATCGTCAGGTTCTTCTCGGCCATCCCGGGTTGCGAATAGAACTTCTCAGCCTCCCACGGGATGGGCGAGAAAAAGGTCATCGCCAGCCAATACTTGAACTGCGGGTATTTGCCGATGAGGCGAATTCGGAGCGTGTGCTTGTCGAGCGCCTCGGCGCCGGCAAACGAATACTTGCGAAAGTCGAGCATCGGCAAGTCGCGGTCCGTCGGTGCCAGGGACTTTCGAATCGCCTTGTCCGTCTCTACGATCTTTTCGCCGTATTCCTTCAGGCCGACGATGTAGTCGGACATCGTGGAAAACGACGGGGACTTGATTCGCGGCGTTGCCAGCCTGCGAATCGCGTAGACATAGTCGTCGGCCGTCAACTCGCGCGTGCCGGTCGCGGGGAAGTCCGTGATCTTGTGCTTGTCGGCGACGTCCTCCCGCTTGATGTTGTGATAGACGTAGTCGCCCTTCGCATCCTTGGCGAAGGCCGGATGGGGCGCATACATGATGCCGGGCTTGATCTTGATGTCGAGCACGGTTTCGGCGATCTGCTCGCCCGGGGCGTCGTCCGGCAATTCCTTGCCGTTCTTGTCGAAGTAGCGCGGATGGGCGATCTCCTCCGCCGTCCGGCCCGCGAGTTCGTAGGGCCGTTTCAGGTAATGATAGCCGTAGAGCGGTTCATACACCTGATACGTGTACGGCGTCTCGTCGTTGGAGTACGAACTGGTCGGATCAAGGTATTTCGGTGACCGTTCGCGGAACGGCACGAAGATCGTGTTCGTCTTCTCGGAGCCCAGTGGATGCGGGTTGTTGGATACCTCGTTGCAGCCGGATGAGTGCCACGGAGACGGTCAACGCCGCCGGGCAGCAAAGCGCGATGAGCGCTGCGTGGAGTCCTCGGACGGCGATTCGGGAAGGGTTCATCGAAGGTTCTCCCGGGGTCGGGGCGATGCTCGCAATGATACGTCGCGCGCGCTTCCCAATCGTGTCGGGAGGCCGCCGCGACGCACATCGAGCCGCGAAGGCCGCGATTGTATACTCAAAAAGCTTGCGGCCGGCTTAAGGCACGCGGCGATGGCAGGCTCGGCCGGACGGGCGGGCCCGACGGGTGGCCAGCGGCGCGGGCCTGGGCGAAGGGCAGGTGGCCAAGGCTTGAGGCGGTCGGCGACAAAACCCTGGATGAAGTCCCAAGAAGTGGCCCGCCCAAGGTAATCGGCGTAGGCGAATGCTTGTAGAATCCTTCGCGCATCCTTCATTCCCGGTGCCAGGCTCATTCTTCGCTTCCGCAACGCCACGCAGTGATCGAACCGTCATTCCTCGCATGAGCTCCGACGACCTAGCGACGCTTTCCCGCCGCGACAAGCTGCGCGGGACACTTCTGATCGTCATCCTGATCGCGGCGTCGCTTTGGTTCTCGGCGCACTTCCTGCAGCCTGCGCCGCCGCGGCAGATCGTCCTCGCATCGGGCGCCGACTTTGGCATCTACCACCAATTCGCGCGAGCGCTACAAGAGATTCTGGCGCGCGACGGCGTACGTCGAGGAACGCACGACCGGCGGGCGCCGCCGAAAACTCGCGCCTGCTGCAGGATCCCGAAATCGGGCGTGGACGTCGCTTTCATGCAGGGAGGCTCGTAACGCCGCTCGAGGCCGACGACCTGGAGATGCTTGCGAGTCTCTACTACGAGCCTCTGTGGATCTTCTATCGCAATCCGAAAACGCTGTCGCGATCAACCAGTTGCGGGAAAGCGGATCGCCGTCGGTGTCCGGGGCAGCGGAACGCGGGCCTTCGTGCGGAGCCGCTGCTCGCCTCCAACGCGGTGCCGCGCGGCAATTCGACGCCGGTATCCCGTCGGCGGGGATGACGCCATCGCATGCGTTGCAGGCCGGCGAGGTCGATGCGGTCCTCCTCGTCGGCGGCGCGCAGACCCCCTTGATCGTGGAAGCGCTGCGCGATCCGGCGATCAAGCTGATGTGCTTCGGCCGCGCCGATGCCTACACGCGGCGATTTCCCTACATCACGAAGCTCACGCTGCCGGCGGGAACCCTCGACCTCGCCAACGACATCCCGGATCGCGACGTCGAGCTGATCGGGACCAAGGCGATGCTCGTGGCGCGAGACGGCCTCCATCCGGCGCTTGTCAATCTGCTGCTCGACGCCGCCGAGAAATTCATTCGCGAGCAGGGCTATTTCGAAGCGGCCGGAGAATTTCCCGGGCTGCGCCGGTCGATCTGCCCGTTTCCGACGATGCCGATCGCCACAAGCGTTTCGGGCCGAGCTTCCTCCATCGCTATCTGCCGTTCTGGGTGGCGACCTTCGTCGAGCGGTCGATCATCCTGGTGGTGCCGCTCATCGTCGTCCTGGTTCCGGTCGTCAACTACTTTCCGGATTTCTTCGCTGGCGGGTTCGCTCGCGCGTCTATCGGTGGTACGGCGAGCTCGCGTTGCTCGAACGCGACGTCGCCACGCGCCAGGGACCGCTTCCGGTCGAGAAGTGGCTGCAGGACCTGGATCGCATCGAGAACGCCGTGGAAGGCATCAAGATGCCGACCAGCTTCGCGAGCGAGGCCTATACGCTTCGCGAGCACATCGCGCTGGTTCGCCGCGCTGTGCTGGCCAAGGCCAAAACGCAGTCGACCTGAGGGCAGCCCGAGTTAGTACAGCAGAGTCGTCGACCGCGGACGGGTCACGGGTAACAGCGGGCATCGGGTAAACTGTTCGGCCCTGCAAGCGCACCTGCCGCATTTTCTATCGACTGGATGCTGCCATGAAGAAAGTTTATGCCGACGCTACCGCGGCGCTGCAGGGCCTGCTGAAAGACGGAATGACGATCGCCGCGGGCGGCTTCGGCCTGTGCGGTATTCCGGAAAATCTCATCCAGGCGCTGGTCGCCAGCGGCGCCAAGGACCTCACCATCGTCGGCAACAACGCCGGCGTCGACGACTTCGGCATGGGGCTCCTGCTCAAGACGCGGCAGGTGCGAAGGTCGTCGCCAGCTACGTCGGCGAGAACAAGGAGTTCGAGCGCCAGGTGCTGGCCGGCGAACTGGAGCTGCGTCTTGACGCCGCAGGGCACGCTCGCCGAAAAGCTGCGCGCCGGCGGCGCCGGCATTCCCGGCTTCTACACGCGCACCGGATTCGGCACGATGCTGGCCGAGAACAAGGACACGCGGACTTTCGACGGCAAGGCGTACGTGCTGGAAGAGGCCATCCGCGCCGATGTCTCGATCGTCAAGGCGTGGAAGGGCGACAAGGCGGGCAATCTCGTCTACCGGATGACGTCGCGCAATTTCAATCCCGATGATCGCCACCTGCGGCAAGGTCACGGTGGCCGAAGTCGAGGAGCTGGTGGAGGTCGGCGAGCTCGACCCGGACCAGATCCACACGCCGGGCATCTACGTCGACCGCATCATCCAGGGCAAGCACTACGAGAAGCGCATCGAGTTCCGCACCGTTTCGGGCGCGGCGGCGTCCAAGAAGGATTCGCCGATCCGCGAACTGATGGCGAGGCGCGCGGCGAAGGAGTTGCGCGACGGCTACTACGTCAACCTCGGCATCGGCATCCCCACGCTGGTCGCCAATTTCATCCCGCCGGGCATCAACGTCACGCTGCAGTCGGAAAACGGCCTGCTGGGCATCGGCCCGTTCCCGACCGAGGACAAGATCGACGCCGACCTGATCAACGCCGGCAAGCAGACGATCACGACGGCAACGGGCTCGAGTTTCTTTTCCAGCGCGGATTCGTTCGCGATGATCCGCGGCGGTCACATCGACCTGTCGATCCTGGGCGCGCTGGAAGTCGCGGAAAACGGCGACATCGCCAACTGGATGGTGCCCGGCAAGATGGTCAAGGGCCCCGGCGGCGCGATGGACCTGGTCTCGGGCGTGAGCCGCGTCATCGTGCTGATGGAACACACGGCCAAGGACGGCGCGCCGAAGATCCTCAAGTCCTGCACGCTGCCGGTCACGGGCAAGGCCGTGGTCAACATGATCGTCACCGACCTGTGCGTGTTCGACGTCGAGCCCACCGGGCTCGTGCTGAAGGAGCTGCACCCCGGCGTGACGGTCGACGAAGTGCGCGCCAAGACGGCGTGCGATTTCTACGTTGCGCTGGCGGCGTGACTCAGTTCTTCGCTTGCGCCAGCGCGTCGGCGTTCCAGCCGCCGCCCAGCGCCTTGATCAGGCCGACGCTGGCGGCGAGCCGCCGGCCGAGATGGCCAGCGCCGTGCGCTCGTTGTTGAGCGCGTCGGCCTGCAGCACGACGACGGCCAGGTAGTTGGCGGTTCCGGCCTTGTACTGATTGAGAGCGATGGCCGCCGCCTGCTGCGCGGCCTTGACCGCTTCGTCCTGGAACGCCGCTTCCTGCGCAAGAAGGTCGAGCGCCGCGAGGTTGTCCTCGACGTCCTGGAAGCCGCTCAGTACGGTCGAGCGGTAATTCGCGACGGTCTCGTCGTAGGTGGCGACCGCTTGCGCCTTTTGCGCACTGCGCAAGCCGGCGTCGAAGATCGGTTGCGCGAGCGCCGCGCCGAGCGACCAGTAGCGGCTGGGCAGCGACAGCAGATTGCCGATGACCGAACTCTGCACGCCGCCGGTCGCCGACAACGTCACCGCGGGAAAGAATGCCGCCTGCGCGACGCCGATCTGCGCGTTGGCGCTGGCCGTGCGACGCTCGGCTGCGGCGATGTCGGGTCGCCGCTCGAGCAGCGTCGGAAGGCAGCGCGACGGGAATCTCGGGAAACACGGCCACCAGCGGCTTGGCGACGATGGTCAGTTCCGCCGGCGGCTTGCCGACGAGTACGGCAATCGCGTGCTCGAGCTGCGCGCGCGCGAGCGCGGCTTCGACGACCTGCGCCTGCGTCGACTTGAGCTGTGTTTCGGCCTGCGCGACGTCGCCGCGCGCGACGATGCCCGCGGCATACTGGTTGCGCGTGAGTTGCAGCGATCGCTCGTAGTTGGCGACCGTCTCCCGCAACAGCGCAATCTGCGCATCCTGGACGCGCAGCAGCAGGTAATCCTGCGCGAGCAGCGCTTGCGCGGAGAGCCTGGCGCCGGCCAGGTCCGCGTCGCTCGCCTGCGCACTGGTGCTGCTGGCCTCGACGCTGCGGCGAATCCCGCCCCAGAGATCGAGCTCCCAGCTGGCGTCGAGCCGACGTTGTAGCTGTTGCTCACGCCGGAGGTCGTGGTCGAATTCGAATTGGCGCCCGTCCCTCGGCTGCTGCGCACAGCCGCGCCGTTGGCGTTGACGAACGGGAACAGCGCCGCGCGCGCCGCCTGCGTTGCCGCGCGCGCTTCGCGCACGCGGGCCTCGGCGGCCTGCACGGTCTGGTTGGAGATTTCCACCTGCGCCTCGAGCGCGTTGAGGTCGGCGTCGTTGAACGCTTCCCACCAATTGCCGCGCGGCGCATCGTCGCTGGGTTTTGCCACCTTCCAGTCCACGCCGTCCTTGTACGCGGCGGGCACGGGTGCCGCCGGCCGCACATAGTCGGGGCCGACCATGCAGCTGCCCAGGATTGCAGCAATGCAGCGCAATCGACGCACGCAGTGCCTGTTCGCATCATGCCGTTTCGACTTTGGGCTGTGGCATGGGTTCTTCGGACGCGACCTCAGTCGGCCGCATGCGCTGCGGGGTGCGCCGATGACCGCGCGCGGCCCACCGTTGCCGTGCCCACAGGCCGAAGCGGTCCAGATAGAGATAGACGACGGGCGTCGTGTAGAGCGTGAGGACCTGGCTCACGAGCAGGCCGCCGACGATGGCGATGCCCAGCGGACGGCGCATCTCCGCGCCGTCGCCCGCGCCCAGCGCCAGCGGCAGCGCGCCCAGCATCGCCGCCATCGTCGTCATCATGATCGGCCGAAAGCGCAGCATGCAGGCCTCGAAGATCGCGTCGCGCGTGTTCGAGGCCGCGGTGTGCGCTCCGCGTCGAGCGCGAAGTCGATCATCATGATGGCGTTCTTCTTCACGATGCCGATCAGCAGGATGACGCCGATGAACGCGATGATCGAGAACTCGGTGTTGAAGAGCTTCAGCGCGAGCAGCGCGCCGACGCCCGCCGAGGGCAGCGTGGAGAGGATCGTGATCGGATGCACGTAACTCTCGTAGAGCACGCCCAGCACGATGTACACGGTGAGGATGGCGGCGAGGATCAGCCAGGGCTGGCTGTTGAGCGACGCCTGGAATGCGCGGGCGCTTCCCTGGAAGTTGCCGTGCACGGTATTGGGGACGCCCAGCCGCAGCATCGCATCGTCGACGGCGCGCGTCGCCTGCGACAGCGACACGTTGGGCGGCAGATTGAAGGAGATCGTCGACGCGACGAACTGGCCCTGGTGGTTGACGCCCAGCGGCGTGTTGGTCGGGCCGTAGGTCGCGAAGGCGGACAGCGGCACCTGCGCGCCCGCCGGCGTGCTGACGTAGACGGTGTTCAGCGTGTCCGGCGCCTGCCAGTACTCGGGTGCCGCCTCCATCACGACGTGATACTGGTTGAGTTGCGCGTAGATCGTCGATACCTGCCGCTGGCCGAACAGGTCGTTCAGCGTCGCGTCGATCATGCTCGGCGTCACGCCCAGGCGCGCCGCGGCGTCGCGGTCGATCACCAGCGATGTCTGCAGCCCCTTGTCCTGCGCGTCGGTGTTGACGTCGGTCAGTTCGGGGAGCTGGCTCAACGCCGCGCGGATCTTGGGCTCCCACGCGCGCAGTTCGGCGAGGTCGTCGCCCTGCAGCGTGTACTGGTACTGCGCGTTGGCCTGCCGGCCGCCGATGCGGATGTCCTGCACCGGCTGCAGGAAGAGGTTGGCGCCGGGCTCCTTGGAGAGCTTGCCGCGCAGCCGCGCGATCACCTGGTCCACGGTCTCCTTGCGCTCGGTCAACGGCTTCAACGCGACGAACATGAAGCCGGAGTTGCGCTGCGCGCCGCCGGTGAACCCGACCACGTTCTGCACGGCCGGGATCGTCGCCGACGATCCTCATGAAATCGGCGAGCTTCACGCGCATCGCCTGGAACGAAATGCTCTGGTCGGCCTGGATGCTGCCGGTCAGGCGTCCCGTATCCTGCTGCGGAAAGAATCCCTTCGGGATGTAGTAGTAGAGGAAACCGTTGAGAATCACGGTCGCGAGGAGCACGAGCATGATGACGATGCCGTGGCGGAGGTTCCAAGCGAGGCTGCGCCGGTAGCCGTCGACCAGCACGGCGAACGCCCGCTCGCTCCACGCGCCGATCCGGCCTGTCTTGTGTTCGGCCTTCGGCCGCAGCAGCCGCGCGCACATCATCGGCGTGGTCGTCAGCGACACGACCAGCGAGACCAGGATCGCGACCGACAAGCGTGATCGCGAACTCGCGGAACAGGCGACCGATGATGCCGCCCATCAGCAGGATCGGAATGAACACGGCGATCAGCGACAGGCTCATCGACAGCACGGTGAACCCGACCTCGCGCGCGCCTTGCAGTGCCGCCGCAAACGGCTCCATGCCGGCCTCGATGTGGCGTGACGTGTTCTCCAGCACGACGATCGCGTCGTCGACGACGAAGCCTGTGGCGATGGTCAGCGCCATCAGCGTGAAATTGTTGACCGAGAAGCCGAACAGGTACATTGCGCCGAACGTGCCGACGAGCGACACCGGAACCGCGACGCTGGGTATCAGCGTCGCCCGTCCGTTGCGCAGGAACACGAACACCACGAGGATCACCAGCACGACGGCGATGGACAGCGACCGCTCGGTGTCGCGCAAACTCGCGCGGATCGTCGTCGTGCGCTCCATCGCGAGCGTCAGGTCGATGGTGTTCGGAATCGAGGCGCGCAGCGACGGGAGCAGGGCGGTGACGCGGTCGACCGTCTCGATGATGTTGGCATTGGGCTGGCGGTTGATGATGACGAGCACCGACGGCTTGCCGTTGGCCATGCCGGCGTTGCGCAGGTCCTGCACCGAGTCGACGACCTCGGCGACGTCGGAGAGCTGGATCGCGGCGCCGTTCTGGTAGGAGACGATCAGCGGCAGATACTCGGCCGCGGTCTTCGCCTGGTCGTTGGCGTAGATCTGCCAATGGCGGTCGCCGTCCTCGACCGCGCCCTTGGGCCGGTTCGCGTTGGCGGCGGCGAGCGTCGCGCGCACCTGCTCCAGGCCGACGCCGTACTTGTTCAACGCCGCGGGGTTCAATTCGACGCGAACGGCCGGCAGCGAGCTGCCGCCGACGGTGACCTGGCCCACGCCGGTCACCTGCGACAGCTTCTGCGCGAGGATCGTCGACGCCGCGTCGTACATCTGCCCCTGCGTCATCGTGGCCGACGTCAGCGCCAGGATCATGATCGGCGCATCGGCCGGATTGACCTTGCGGTAGGTGGGATTGCTCGGCAGGCCGGACGGCAGCAGATTGCGCGCCGCGTTGATCGCCGCCTGCACGTCGCGCGCGGCGCCGTCGATGTCGCGGTTCAGTTCGAATTGCAGCGTGATCCGCGTCGAGCCCAGCGAACTCGACGATGTCATCTCGGTGATGTCGGCGATCCGGCCGAGCGAGCGCTCGAGCGGCGTGGCGACCGTCGCCGCCATCGTTTCCGGGCTGGCGCCGGGAAGCGACGCCTGCACCGAGATCGTCGGATAGTCGACCTGCGGCAGCGGCGACACCGGAAGCAGCCGGAACGCGATCGCGCCCGCCAGCGCGACGCCGAACGTCAGCAGCGTCGTGGCGACCGGGCGATCGATGAACGGCGCCGACAGGTTCATCATCACGGCGTCATTCCCCCGGCGCGTGCGAATCGCGCGGCACCGCGCCGCGACCGCGCGTCCCGCCTCGACGCGGCGGGCGAGGGCGTCGAACGCGAGATAGATCACGGGCGTGGTGAACAGCGTGAGCGCCTGCGAGAAGATGAGGCCGCCGACCATCGTGATGCCCAGCGGGTGCCGCAGCTCCGACCCTTCGCCCCAGCCGATCATCAGCGGCAACGCGCCGAGGATCGCCGCCATCGTCGTCATCATGATCGGGCGGAAGCGCAGCAGGCACGCCTGGAAGATCGCGTCGCGCGGCGCCATGCCCTCGTTGCGCTCGGCGTCGAGCGCGAAGTCGATCATCATGATCGCGTTCTTCTTGACGATGCCGATCAGCAGGATGATCCCGATGATCGCGATGACGGACAGGTCGTTGCCCGAAAGCATCAGCGCGAGCAGCGCGCCGACGCCGGCGGAAGGCAGCGTGGACAGGATCGTGATCGGGTGGATGAAGCTCTCGTAGAGGACGCCCAGCACGATGTACATCGTCACGATGGCGGCCAGGATCAGCCACAGCTCGTTGTTGAGCGACGCCCTGAACGCAAGCGCGGCGCCCTGGAAATTGATCTGCACGCTGTCGGGAAGGCCCAGTTCGCGCCGCGCTGTCTCGATCGCCTTCACCGCATCGCCCAGCGAAGCGCCCGGCGCCAGGTTGAAGGAGATCGTCGCCGCCGGAAACTGGCCGATGTGGTTGATCGACAGCGGCGTCGAGCTTTTCGCTGACTTTGGCGATCGTCGACAGCCTGACCTGCTGCGTCGGCTGGCCCGGCGACCGTCGACGGCACGTAGATGCTGTCGAGCGCGCCCAGGCCGCGCTGGAACTCCGGCTGGACCTCGAGCACGACGCGGTACTGGTTCGACTGCGTGAAGATCGTCGACACCAGCCGCTGGCCGAACGCGTTGTAGAGCGCGTTGTCGATCGCCGCGGGCGTGATGCCCAGCCGGCTGGCCGTCGCCCGGTCGAACTCGACGTACGCCTGCAATCCGCCGTCCTGGAAGTCGCTGGCCACGTCGGCCAGTTGCGGCACCTGCTTCAGCCGCTCGGCAAGCTGGGGCACCCACGTGGCCAGTTCGGCCGCATCCACCGCCTCGACGGTGAACTGGTATTGCGTGCGGCTGACGCGGTCCTCGATCGTCAGGTCCTGCACCGGCTGCATGTACAGCGCAATGCCCTCGACTTGCGCGAGTTTCGGCTGCAGGCGCCGGATGATGTCGCTTGCGCTGGCGCCGCGCTCGCTGCGCGGCTTCAGGTTGATGAGCATCCGCCCGCTGTTGAGCGTGGCGTTCGTTCCGTCGACGCCGATGAACGACGTCAGGCTCGCGACGGCCGGATCCTCGAGCACGACGGCGGCCAGCGCCTGCTGCCGCTCGCGCCATCGACGCGAAGGAGATCGTCTGCGGCGCCTCGGAGATGCCCTGGATGGCGCCCGTGTCCTGCACCGGGAAGAAGCCCTTGGGGATCACGATGTAGAGCACGACCGTGAGCACGAGCGTCAGCGACGGCGACGATCAGCGTGGCACGCCTGGCGGTCCAGCACCCAGTTCAGCATGTCGCCGTAGCGGGTGATCACGCGCTCGAAGAGGTCGCCGCTCCAGCGGTAGAAGCGGCCCTGTTTCTCGGGCGGCGTGTGGCGCAGCAGCTTCGCGCACATCATCGGCGTCAGCGTCAGCGACACGACGGCGGAGATGAGGATCGACACCGCCAGCGTGATCGCGAACTCGCGGAACAGCCGCCCGACCACGTCGCCCATGAACAGCAGCGGAATCAGCACGGCGATCAGCGAGAACGTCAGCGAGATGATCGTGAACGCGATCTGCTGCGTGCCCTTGAGCGCCGCGTCCAGCGGCGACTCGCCGTCCTCGATGTAGCGCGCGATGTTCTCGATGACGACGATCGCGTCGTCGACGACGAAGCCGGTCGCGATGGTGAGCGCCATCAGCGTCAGGTTGTTGATGGAGAAGCCGGCCAGGTACATCACGCCGAACGTGCCGACCAGCGACAGCGGCACCGCGACGCTCGGGATGAGCGTCGCCGGAACGTTGCGCAGGAACAGGAAGATGACCATGACGACGAGCGCGACGGCCAGCAGCAGCTCGAACTGCACGTCGCGCACCGAAGCGCGGATGGTCACCGTGCGGTCGGTGAGCAGCGTGACTTCGACGGCGGCGGGCAGCGAGGCCTGCAGCTGCGGCAGCAGATGTCTTGACGCGGTCGACGACTTCGATGACGTTGGTCCCCGGCTGCCGCTGGATGTTGAGGATGACCGCCGGCGTCGCGTTGGCCCAGGCGGCGAGGCGCGAGTTTTCGGCGGCATCGACCGCGTCGGCGACGTCCTGCACGCGGATCGGCGCGCCGTTCCTGTAGGCGATGATCAGCTGCCGGTACTCGTCGGCCGACTTCAGCTGGTCGTTGGCGTCGATCGTCGACGCGCGCGTCGGTCCGTCGAAGCTGCCCTTGGCCTGGTTGGTGTTGGCGTTGCCGATCGCCGTGCGCACGTCGTCCAGCGACAGCCCGTAGGCGGCCAGCGCCTTGGGATTGACCTGGATGCGCACGGCGGGACGCTGGCCGCCGCTGATGCTCACCAGGCCGACGCCGGGCAGCTGCGAGATCTTCTGCGCGATCCGCGTGTCCGCCAGGTCCTCGAGCTTGGGCAGCGGCAGCGTCTGCGACGTCAGCGCCAGCGTGATGATCGGCGTGTCGGCCGGATTGACCTTGTTGTAGATCGGCGGATTCGGCAGGTCGGCCGGCAGGAAGCTTCCCGACGCGTTGATCGCGGCCTGCACCTCCTGTTCGGCGACGTCGAGCGACAGTTCGAGGCTGAACTGCAGCGTGATCACCGAGGCGCCGCCGGAGCTCGTCGACGACATCTGGTTCAGGCCCGGCATCTGCCCGAACTGGCGCTCGAGCGGCGCGGTGACCGACGACGTCATCACGTCCGGGCTCGCGCCGGGATACAGCGTCACGACCTGGATCGTCGGATAGTCGACTTCGGGCAGCGCCGACAGCGGCAGCACGCGATAGGCGACGATGCCCGCCAGCAGGATCGCGACCATCAGCAGCGTGGTCGCCACCGGGCGCAGGATGAACAGGCGGGATGGATTCATTGCAGGCGCGGTGCGACGAACCGTGCAGCGATCAGCCGCCCGGCGCTGGCGAGCCGGCGGGCGGCTGCCCTGCGCCGCGCCGGACGGCGGGCGGCCGCCAGGCGGACGGTCGCCCTTCCCGCCGCGGCGTCCACCCGCCGGCTGCGGGAGCGGCCTGCGCCTCGCGCGTGATCAATTCGACCTTCGCGCCTTCGCGCAGCTTGTCGGCGCCATCGACGACGACGAGTTCACCGGGATCAAGACCCGACGCAATCGCGGTGACTTCGCCCTGGACGGGACCCAGCTTGACCGGCGCCACGGCAACGCTCTTGTCCTCCTTGACGACGTAGACGAACGTGCCCGGCGCGCCGCGCTGGATCGCCGCGGACGGGACGAGCGTCGCGTCCGGCATCGTTGCCAGCAGCATGCGCACGTTGACGAACTGGTTCGGGAACAGCGCCAGGTTGTCGTTGCCGAACTCCGCCTTGAGCTTCACCGTCCCGGTCGTCGTGTCGATCTGGTTGTCGACCGTCAGGAGCTTGCCGGTCGCGAGCTTGACCTTCTGGTCGCGATCCCACGCCTCGACCAGGATCGCCTCGCCATCCGACAGCCGCTTCAGCACGCGCGGCACGTTGTCCTCGGGAATCGGAAAGATCACGGTGATCGGCTGCAGTTGCGCGATCACGACGAGGCCGTTGGCATCCGCCGCGTGGACGATGTTGCCCGGATCGATCTGGCGCAGTCCCACGCGGCCGCTGATCGGCGCCGTCACGCGTCGCGTAGGTGAGTTGCAGCTTGGCGCTGTCGATCGCGCCCTGGTCCGACTGCACCGCGCCCTCGTATTGGCGCACCAGCGCGGCCTGCGTGTCGACCTGCTGCTTCGAGATCGAATCCTGCGCGAGCAGCGTCTGATAGCGCTCGAGGTCGATCTGCGCGTTCTTGAGAAGCGCCTGGTCCTTGGCCATTTGTCCGACGGCCTGCGTCAGCTGCACGGCGAATGGCCGCGGGTCGATCTCCGCCAGCAGTTCGCCCGCCTTGACGATCTGTCCTTCGCGAAAGGCGACGCGCATCAACTGGCCGTCCACGCGCGGCTTCACCGTGACGACGTTGCGCGGCGTCACCGTGCCGAGCGCATTGAGATAGACATCGATGCTGCCTTTCTTCGCCGCGGCCGCGACGACCGGCAGTGCGCGCGCGGAGGGATCGCCCTTGCCGCCGGGCGCAGCGCCGGGCGCGGGTAGGCGTTCGCGCTCCAGAGTACCAGCCAGCCGGCGATGGCCGCGGCCAGGACGACCGCAGCCAGCCACCAAATCCAGCGTCGCCGGAGCGACGCCGTAGCGTAAGGCGGATCGGGCGGCGGCAACGGGGCCTGTCCTTCGCGGATGGCGTGCTCGTTGTCATCGTTTTTCTTATTGTCTGGTTAGGCAGCCAAGGCCCGTAATTGTCCGGGATTTTCAATGATTCGTTACACGGCGCTTGTAACTATCTGTTAGCCGGAGAGTCGGGACTCCGTTCACATTGACACGCCGACACACGCAAGGCGCCCCCGGCGAGGGGTCCGGCCCTCGGCACGCATGGCATAATGCGCGGCTGTTCCAGGACCTTCCGATGCCCAAATTGCTCAAGTCCCTTGCGCTCCTCCTCGCGCTGCCGCTGGTCCTCGCCGGCTGCAAGATCGACAGCATCAACTATTTCCCGCCTAAGCCCGCGCATATCCGCATCGTCAACGTCCTGGGGACGACGGCGCCGATCAATGTCGCCGCCAATGGCGTTGTGGCCTGGTCGGGCCTCCCCTTCGAGGCGATGACGGGCTATCAGGATTTCAACAACAGCACCACGGAATTCACGGTCAGCTCTCCGGCACTCCACTGGTGTCGCAGACCTACGTCCCGCCGGCAACAAGAGCTACACGCTGGTCGTCTATGGAACGCTCTATGCGCCTGTGACTCGGCATCGTGGCCGGATACGAATCAGGCGCCGCCAAGCGGCAAGTTCCTGCTGAGCTTCTTCGACGCGGCGCCCGTCGGCAACGGCGCCGCGCTCGGCATCTACCCCATCGACATCTATCTGACGCCACCGGGTCAGGTGATGGACAACGCCTCGCCCACGTTCACGTTCGTTCAATTCGGCACCGGAAACCTGTTCGGGCAATTCTCGGCGGGGCAATACCAGCTGCGCACGACGATTGCCGGCACCAAGACCATCATCTACGATTCCGGCATGCTCACGTTCCAGGAAAAGACGGCGACCGACGTCATCATCTACTCCCGCGGCAGCGAAGTCCTCCCCAATGTCCTCCTCGACGACGTCAACGGCGCCGGACAGCAGGTGGTCGCCAACAACCTGCTGGCGCGGGTCAAGGCCGTGAATGCCGCGTTTCAGTCCGGGCCCGTCAATCAGTTTTTCAACGGCGTCGCCGAGATCAACAACCTGCTTTTCCCCGGCGCAGCGGTTTATCTCATTGTCCCGTCCGGCACGGGGACGGTGACGTTCGAGGCGAGTGCCGCGCCCGGGGCAACCATTGCCTCGCTGACCGGAACCCTTTGCGCCGGCCACCGACAATTCGGTATTCGTCGCCGGCTTCGCCGGTGCGACCAGCGCTGTCGCCCTCACCGACAACAACCTGCCGCCGGCGACCGGCTTCGCGGCGGTCCGCTTTGTCAATGCCTCGCCCGGTTTGGCTCCGTTCGACGTGTATACGGGCGCGACGAAGCAAGTTTCCGCGATAGCCAGCTACACCGCTGCTCCATACTATGCCCAACTGGTCTCAGCCACCTATACATTCACCTTCAAGGACTCGGCTACCGGGGTGACGATTTTGACGCTGGATAACAATGTCATTGTTGTGGGGCAGACGTATACGGTATATGTCGTTGGGGCGCCGGGCGCGTTGGCCGGCTTCATGACTGCGGACACGCCCTGATGTCGGTATTTGTCCGACAGCGATCTGCGTGAAGAGCCACTGGAAAGTGGATCGACGTTCGGGCTCTAATGCACTTCCCGCAATGATCGACGTGTCATTGTGCAGCGCAATAAAGTGGACTACAATGCCGGGCGGTTGCTTAGGCCCGGATCATCGGGAGTTCCTACAATTTCAGGAGAAACGCAATGTTGAAGAAATTGACATCGAAGTGGCTCGTCGCGTTGGGGTGCCTTGCAGTGTTCAGACTCGCGTTGGCGGCCGAACCCGCCCCCGTCCGGCACGGTCAAGCTGACCAGCAAGGCCGTCGCATCGGCATTGGCGTGAGCTGGGGCGACGGCACGCTGAGCTATGGCGGCAAGAACTACACGTTCTCGGTCGATGGGCTGAGCGTCGCCGACCTCGGCATTTCGAGCGTCACCACGTCGGGCGAAGTCTTCAACCTGACGAAGGTCGCCGACTTCAGCGGCAACTACGTCGCGGGCGAAGCGGGCATTGCCATCGCCGGCGGTCCGACCGACCAGATCCTCAAGAACCAGAACGGCGTTGTGCTGCGCCTGCATGGCACGCAGCAAGGTGCCCGTCTGACGCTGGCGGCGCAAGGCGTCAAGATCACGATCAAGAACTAAGAAATCGGGAAGGCGGGTGGCCTCCACTGCCATTCGATCGCTTCGCCACCTCGCCGGCCTCGCACCGATGCGAGGCCGTTTCATTTCGCCTCGGGGCACCGATCGATGCCCCGCAAAAGAAAAAAAACCGCGAAGGCGGAGTCACTTCCCCCTGCGCCGCCATCCGTGCCCGTCCGCGGACGGCGGCACCGTCGGCGGCTGCGACCACGCCGTCATCCGAGGCGCCGGTATCTCGCCGGCGCAGCCGTTGCGACGTCTCGGCTCGTCATCGCGTGGCCGCGGCGATCTACTATTGGGCTGGCTCTTCCTCGAGACCGTCCACGCGGCGGGACTACCATGACGGCCGGGCTGCCGGCCGCACACGTGGGCGGCAACGTGTGCGCCGAGTGCCACGCCAAGGAGCAAGCCGCATGGCACGGCATCCGACCACGACCTGGCGATGCAGGTTGCCGACGAGAAGTCCGTGCTCGGCGACTTCGCCAACGCCAAGTTCAAGTACGCGGGAACGACGTCGACCTTCTTCGCGCCGCGACGGCAAGTTCTTCGTCAACACCGACGGACCCGACGGCAAGCTCCACGATTACGAGATCAAATACGCGTTCGGCGTGCATCCGCTGCAGCAGTACCTGGTCGAATTTCCGGGCGGGCGCATGCAGGCGCTCTCCATCGCCTGGGATTCGCGGCCGAAAGGGCAGGGCGGCCAGCGCTGGTTCCATCTGTATCCGGGCCAGAACATCAAGGCGGGCGACTGGCTGCACTGGACCTCCGGCGGGCAGAACTGGAACTTCACCTGCGCCGAATGCCACTCGACCAACCTGCGCAAGAATTTCGACGCCAATGCCGGAACGTACAAGACGACGTGGTCGGAGATCAACGTGTCGTGCGAGGCGTGCCACGGTCCCGGCGCGAACCACGTGGCGTGGGCGAAAAAGCAGGGCGATTGGCAGGCGTTCGCCGCGGACAAGGGACTGGCGTTGGCGCTCGACGAGCGCCGTGGCGTGGCCTGGACGCCGGTCGCCGGAACCGGAAACGCGAAGCGCAGCGTCGCCGCGCCAGAGCGCGCGCGAGATCGAAATGTGCGCCCGCTGCCATGGCCGCGCCGCGCCGCCTGTCCGACGACTACGTGCACGGCAAGCCGCCGCTGGACACGCATCGGCTCGCGCTGCTCGACGACGGCCTCTATCTGGAGCGACGGCCAGATGCGCGACGAGGTCTACAACTGGGCCCCGTTCGTGCAAAGCAGGATGCACGCGAACGGCGTCACGTGTTCGGATTGCCACGATCCGCATTCGCTGAAGCTGCGCGCGCCCGGCAACGGCGTGTGCGCGCAATGCCATCAGCCGGCACAATTCGACACCGCGCAGCACACGCACCACGCGCAGGGCACGCCGGGCGCCGCGTGCGCGGCCTGCCACATGCCGACGACGACCTACATGATCGTCGACCCGCGCCACGATCATTCGCTGCGCATCCCGCGCCCGGACCTCTCCGCGCGGCTCGGCATGCCCAACGCCTGCAACAACTGCCACACGAAACAGAACGCCCGCATGGGCAGCGGCCGCAATCGAAAAGTGGACCGGCAAGGCGCCCAAGAGCTACCAGAACTACGCGCGAGGCGCTGCACGCAGGTTCGCGCGGGCGGGCCCGGCGCGCGCGGCGCGCTGCTGACCGTCATCGACGACAAGGCACAACCTGCGATCGCACGCGCCAGCGCCATCGACCGGCTGGGCCACCTGCTCACGCCGGTGACTACCGACGCCATCGCGCGCGCGTTGAACGATCCCGATGCGGTGGTGCGGCTGGCCGCGGTGGGCGCGCTCGCCGGACGCGACGCGGCGACGCGGCAACGCTACCTGGCACGGATGCTCGACGATCCGGTCCGTGCCGTGCGCATCGAGGCCGCGCGTGCGCTGGCCGGCGCTCCGGAGCAAGGTTTGTCGGCAAGTCAAGCCGAGCGCTTTGCCAAGGTGCTCGGCGGAGTACGTTGCGGTCCAGACCTACAACGCTGACCGGCCCGAGGGGCGGATGAATCTCGGCAATCTGTACGTGCAGCGGCACGACGTGGGCGCAGCGATCTCCGAGTACCGGAAGGCGATCGAAATCGACCCCACATTCGCTCCGGCGTACGCGAACCTTGCCGACCTGTATCGCGCGGGGGGCAAGCGAGGGCGAGGCCGAGAAGACACTGCGGCAGGGAATTGCGCGCAATCCGCGGGAAGCCGTGCTCCATCACACGCTGGGACTCACGCTGACGCGCCAGAAGCGCCCCGCGGAGGCGTTGCAGGAATTCCGCATGGCGGCCACCCTCGCGCCCACGAACGGACGCTTCGCGTACGTTTACGGCGTGGCGCTCAACTCCGGAGGCCGTTCACAGGAGGCGATCAAGGTGCTGGACGCGGCATTGGCACGGCAGCCGTACGATCGCGACATCCTGTCCGGCCTTGCCTATTTCAATGCGCAGGCGGGCAAGCGCGACATCGCGATGGGCTACGTCAAACGTCTGCGCGAACTCGATCCCGACAGCGCCGAGTACGCGCAGTTGGCGAAGCAGATCGAGGGCGCCCCAAACGCCAGCGCTAGCCCTCGCCCGAAAAGCGTCGGTCGCCGCGCGAAACGTTAGCGCCGCCCGCCGCCGCGGAATCCTCCGCCGCCGAAGCCGCCGCCACCAAAGCGATCGCCACCAAACCCACCACCGCCGCCAAAACCACCGAAAGACCGGTCGCCGCCGCCCCAGCCGCCGCCCCCGCCAAAGCCGCCGAAGGAATGATCGGCGCCGGAGAAGCCGCCCCACCGGTCGTCACCGGTGCTGCGCGCCTGCGATTCCTTGTCGCCCCAGGATGAAGCGCTCGGCGCGCTGTTCCAGCCGCTGGAGGAATGCTGCTGCCAGCCGTCGCCGGTGTTCTTGTAGACGTTGCCGTTGACATCGGCGTAGTGATTGCCGTTGACGCTGGCAGTGCGCCCACGAGTTGGTCTTGCCGGTGTTGGCGTTGGTGGTCGTGCCGCCGCCCACGTGCGCGTTGCCTTCGGGCCCGGCGGTCGACGCGCCGGCGCGATTGTAGGTACTGCCGCCGGCGCCAGTTGCCGACACGGCATTGGCTGTCGAGCGCTGGCCCGTGTACTCGTTGGTGTTCACCGCGCGCGCCGCCTGGCCCGATCCGCCCGCGGCGCCGGTGGCCGTCCGGTCGTAACCGCGCGTGTAGTTGCCGGTCCACGCGTTGTATTGCTTGCCCGCGTTGTAACTGCCGGACGTGCCGGTGCGGCTGTTGTAGTAATTGCCGCTGGCGGTCGTGCCGGCTACTCCGCCGCCCGCATACCACGATCGCGTACCGGAGTAGGTTGTCGCGCCCCAATGGCCGTAGACGTTCGCGCTGGCGGACGCGCAGCATGGATAGCCCCAGTAGCCGGGATGGTAATAGGCGCCGCCCCAGTAGGGCTCCATCCACGCCGCGGTGGCCAGGCCCAGCGCGAAGCCGTAGGTGAAGCCGACATACGGGTTGTAGATCGGCGCCGCCGCGACGCCGTAGGTGTAAGGCGGCGCGTACCACACGTTGCCCACCCAGGGCGAATACGCATAGCCGGTGCCGTAGACGACGGTGCCGTAAGGCGCGACGACGGTGCCCAGATAGCCCGGCGTGTAGCCGACATAGACGACCTGCGGCGTCGCCTCGTAGATGCGCACGTAAGTCACGTAGTAGATCGGCGACGAGGGCGGGATCGTGTAGATCACCGTCGGCACCGACGTCGCCACGCGCCACGGCCCGGTCAATTGCGTCGCCGTGAACCAGACGCCGGCTGTCACCGCGTACAGCGCATTCGGGGCGACCTGGATGATCGGCACGGACGAATTGCTGATATACGACAGCGCCGTTCCCTGCATCGGAGAATATTGCGGCGGACCGTCCAGGTTCGGCGTGAACTGTCGGACCGTTCTTGAGCGGCACCGTGGCCGTTTGCGGAATCGAATTCTCGATGACGGCGACCTGCGCCTCCGGCGTGCCCGCGACGGTCGGCAGCACGGCGCCGGCGAGCGAAGACGGCGGAATCTTCGCGAATCCCGGCGGCAGCGCATCGCTGGCGACAAATGTCCACGGGCCCGTCATCGCGGACGACCTGAACCAGCGGCCGGACAGCAGCACGTAGTAGTTATTGTTCGTCGTGTCGATCAGGACGTCGCTCGTCGTGTTCGACGCCCACAGGAGCGGCGTGCCCACGATCGGGACGAAATCCGGCTGGCCCTTGAACACGATGAGTTCCGAGGGAACCTGGCTCGTGTAGATCGTCGGAACACCGTTGGCAAGCGACGGCTTTGGGTTGGCCTTGGGACCGCCGTCGAGCAGGTCGACCGTGCCCGCCTTGGAGAGGGATTGCGCGATTTCCCCGGCAGTCTTCTTTTCGAAGGGTCCAAGGCTCGCCTGCGTCCAGGGTCCGCTGATCGAAGCGGACGTGAGCCAGCCGTCGTATACGTGCATGTAGAAATTGTCGCCCAGCCCCCCTTCAGGATGAGCGCCCGCGTATTGATCACGCGCTGCACTCGCGAATGACCCGGCACGGGCTTCAACACCGGCGCGCCGTCGATCGGCACCAGTATGGCCGGCGAATAGCTGACGAGCACCTGCGGCGGCGCGTTGTTGACGGCGACCGTCGGCGGCTTGACGCCGGCCAGCGCGAGCGACGCTTCGAGGCGGTCCAGCGAGATGCTGCGCATGCTCGCGGCGAATTGCTTCTGCAGCTCGGCCGCATAGGCTGCGCCGTGATTGGGCAGCGTCGGGAAGTCGCTCTTGGTGATCTTCAGGTTCTCGAACACGACCGTGCGCGCGACCTTGTCGACCTGCGTGCGCGCGGTCGCGAACACCACGCCGAACGTCTCTTCCTTGGCGCCGGTCGGCTTGATCGCCAGCGCGCAGCGGAAATCGATCTGGTTGTCGACCCACTTGTTGACCTGCGGCTGGTAGACGAGCACCGCCGCGTTCGACAGGCTGACATCGCGCGGCCACGGGTCGGCGGGCAATTTCGCGGCGGCCGGCGCCGGTGCTTGCGCGGCGGCGACGGGGGGCAGCGCAAGCACGAGCGCCAAGCCAGTGAGGACTGCTTGCAAGGCACGGGGAAGATACATGGTGTACGCCTCGAGGGATTTGCGGTGGATTAGCCCCGCCGGTTACCGGTTGACAATGCGCCCGATAGGATCACTTCGTGAATCATTCCGGAAACATCAGCTGCACCTGCGCGCGGATCTGCCAGTTGGCGCCCGAAATCCGGCCGGACGACATTATAGTAGGCCGAAATCTGCGTGTTCACCGGCAGCTTCCCCAGGTGGAAGATCTTGCCGACGCCGCCGCCGATCGGTACGGTCCACTGTTGGCTGCTTTCGGCTTTCCAGTCGACGGTGAGGATGGGCGCCGTCGTCAGATAGAACCCGCCTTCAAAGTTGTAATTGACGAACGGCTGGATGAGGCCGGTGTTGTACGAACCGCCCTGCTTGCTGCTCGTCAGCGACCAGATGTTGTTCACGAGCGCGCCGTAGACCCACGGGCTGCCCTTGGCCAAATGAAGCACGACCACAGAGGGTCCGAGGCCCCAGTTTTTGTTACCCAATTCCGCGGTGCTGTTGGTCGGAATCTGGACCACGGGTCCGGCGCCCCAGATCCATTCACCCGGATTGGCCGGCGACAGGAACGCGGTGAACACGGTGTCGCCGATTCCATTGGTGCTGTCGATACCCGGACCCAACGCGGGCATCGAAATCACCGGTATGATCGTGCGCGTGATGATGTTCCACTCGCTGCTGATGTGGATCGGGATCACGGGCTGGATGTTGAGGATGTTCTGCGTTCCTTTCTCCGGCCCGAAGTTGAGGTTGGTATTGTTCTGGAAGGGAAGGCTGATCAGGTTTCCCACCGGATTTTGCGCGAGCTTGGCCAATTCCTCGGCGCTCATTTCCGCCCGCGCCGGCCCATTGAGGCCGATGCCCGCCGCGAGCAGGGCAACGCCGATCATTCCGTATTTCATTTGCGTGAATCCTTGATATTTCCTGCGTTTGGGCGCGAGCCGGCACGGCTATTGCGAAGTGGCTCGGCGCTGAAATTCTAACTCGGAATTCACATTTTTGCAGCCGCGGCCGCACGAGAACCCGCGACCTTCGGCACAATGAGCGGAAACACCGCAACGATGGAGACCATTCCATGCTCGGCCTGATGCAGGATCGCCCGCTGCTCATCTCATCACTGATCGAGCATGCCAATGCCTTTCATCCGGGCGCCGAGATCGTGTCGCGCACGGTCGAAGGCCCGATCCACCGGTGCACGTACGGCGACATCCATCGCCGCTCGAAGCAGGTGGCCAAGGCGTTGCAGCGCGCTCGGCGTCAGCGCCGGTGACCGCGTGGCCACGCTGGCCTGGAATGGCTACCGGCACCTGGAGTTGTATTACGGCGTATCCGGCATGGGCGCGGTGCTGCACACGATCAATCCTCGCCTCTTCCCGGAGCAGATCACTTACATCGCCAATCACGCGGAGGACCAGTATCTGTTCTTCGACCTGACGTTCGCACCGCTGATCGAGAAGCTGGGGCCGCTGATGAAGACCGTCAAGGGCTTCATCGCGATGACCGACCGCGCGCACATGCCCGCGCTCAATGTGGCCAACCTGCTCTGCTACGAGGAACTGATCGGCGCGCAGGACAGCGATTACGAATGGCCGGTGTTCGACGAAAACACCGCATCGTCGCTGTGCTACACGTCGGGCACGACCGGCAATCCCAAGGGCGTGCTCTTTTCCCACCGGTCGACCGTGCTGCATTCCTACGGTGCGTGCGTTGCGGACAGCCTGGGCATCTCGGCAGCCGACACGTTGCTGCTCGTGGTGCCGATGTTCCACGTCAATGCGTGGGGCATGCCCTACGCCGGCGCGCTGTCGGGCGCCAAGCTGGTGATGCCGGGTGCGGGGCTGGACGGCAAGAGCGTCTACGAATTGCTGCGCGACGAGAAGGTGACGATGGCGCTCGGCGTGCCCACGGTCTGGCTCTGCTGCTGCAGCACGTCGAAACGGCGCACCTCGACCCGAAACGGGACCTGGTCCTGCGGCGGGTCGTGATCGGCGGTTCCGCGGCGCCGCGCGCAATGAGCGAAAAATTCGAGACGCAATTCGGCGCGTTCGTCGTCCATGCGTGGGGCATGACGGAGATGTCGCCGTTAGGAACCGTCTGCAACCTGCTCGCGAAACATCGCGGGTGCGCGCTCGAGGAGCAACTCGACGTGCAGGCCAAGCAGGGGCGGCCCATCTTCGGCGTGGAAATGAAAATCGTCGACGACGAGGGCCGTCGTCTTCCGCACGACGGCAAAGCCTATGGCCACCTGATGGTCCGCGGGCCGTGGATCATCAAGGGGTACTTCCGGGGCGAGGGCGGCGAGATCCTCGACGCCGACGGATTCCTCGATACGGGCGATGTCGCGACGATCGACCCCGACGGCTACATGCAGATCACCGACCGCTCGAAGGACGTCATCAAGTCCGGCGGCGAGTGGATTTCCTCGATCGATCTCGAAAACGCGGCGATGGGCCATCCGGCCGTCGCGGAGGCGGCGGTGATCGGCATTGCCCACCCGAAGTGGCAGGAGCGTCCGCTGCTGGTCGTCGTCAGAAAGGCGGGCGGCGACTTGACGCGGGACGAAATGCTCGCGTTTCTGGCGGGCAAGGTGGCCAAGTGGTGGCTGCCCGACGATGTGGCGTTCGTCACCGAACTGCCGCACACGGCGACCGGCAAGCTGCTGAAAATGAAACTGCGCGAGACGTTCAGGGATTATCGCCTGCCGGAGAACCCGTAGCCGCCGCGGAATGAAGGAAAATGAGGAGGATAATCGACGGCGGCCGTGGAAGGACCGGAAACGCCGTCAACACAGGAGGGGAGGGCGAGATCATGGCGAATGCAAACGTGCCGGACCTGCGCCGCGCGGGCGCGTGGGTCATCGTGTGGGGCGTGCTGCTGATCGTGACCGGCGTCGTCGCCATCGTGGCGCCGAGTGCTGCCGCGCTCGCCACGTCGCTGGTGCTGGCGTGGCTGTTCATCTTCGCGGGCATCGTCCAGCTCGTCTATGCCTTCCAGCAGCGAGCGCACGACGGCTTCTTTTGGAAGCTCTTGTCGGGCCTGGCAACGCTGGCGCTGGGCATTTTCATCATCGCGTTTCCGATCGCGTCGATCGCCTCCCTCGCGCTCCTGATCGGCGCATTCCTGCTGGTGGGCGGGGTGAGCACCGCGTTGCTGGCGTTCGAGCTGCGGCCCAGGCGAGGCTGGGGATGGGTGCTGTTCGATGGCGTATTCTGGATCCTGATCGCGATCCTGATTGCATCGGGCTGGCCACAGAATTCAATTGACTTCGTCGGCATCCTTGTCGGCTTTTGCCTCATTTCCGGCGGCGTGTGGCGGATCATTCTGGGTCGCGCGTTGCGCGCGGCGAATCCCGCGCGCTGATGCTCGCCGCGTTATGGGTTAGAATGCGCGATGCCGACGGCAGTGCGGTGTGGCGTGGTGCCACGCGGAGCGAACGGCATGGAGTCAATTCAAGGAGAGGTGCAATGATTCGCAAGGTACTCCTGCTGTCGGCTGCGCTGGCGCTGTCGCCCGCGCTGGCCCAGGTGACGAAGGATGCGGCAGAGACCGTCAAGATCACGGCCAAGGTCACCGCTATCGATCCCGCCACTCGCACCGTCACGATCGTTGGCCCGAAGGGTAGAGCGGTCTCGCTGGTCGCCGGCGACGAGATCAAGAATTTCGCGCAGATCAAGGTCGGCGACAACGTCAACCTGCGTTACACAGAAGCGGTCTCCGTCTCGTTGGAACCAGGCGCGACCGCCCGCAGCGAGACGCAGACATCGACCGGCCCGATGACCGCCGCGCCCGGCGCCAAGCCGGCCGTGGGTGCGGCCAACAAGACGACGATCGTTGCCAACGTCCAGAGCGTCGATGCTGCCGCGCAATCCGTGGTCCTCGAGGGCCCGGGCGGAAAGTATGTCGAGGTCAAGGTCAAGGACCCCGCCGTGTTCAAGCAGGTCAAGGTCAATGACAAAGTGAAGATCACCTACACCGAGGCTGTCCTGCTCAACGTCGAAACCCCGACGAAATAGGACGCCGTTATCGTCGGCCCGCGCGATGCGGGCCGCGATCTCAAGTTCCGCGCCGCAGCGTGGCGGTCCTCTCGCCCTGCGCACGCAGGCCATCCAGCGTGGTGCTCATCGTCAGGGCCTGAGGGTCGATCCTGACATGTATCAGCGAGGGTCCATTCGCGGCCTGTGCCCGTTCGAATGCCGGCGCGAATTCCGCGGTGCGCACCACGGTTTCGCCGGCGGCGCCGTAGGCTCGCGCCAGCGCCGCGAAATCGGGATTGCGCAGGTCCGTGCCCGAGACGCGTCCCGGATAATTCTTCTCCTGGTGCATCCGGATGGTCCCGTACATGCCGTTGTCGATGACGACAAAGATCACCGCGAGGTTGTATTGGACTGCGGTGGCCAATTCCTGACCGTTCATGAGGAAGCAGCCGTCGCCGTTCCACGATACGACGACCCGCCCGGGATGGACCGCCTTTGCTGCAACGGCCGACGGAACACCGTAACCCATGGCGCCGGAGTAGGGCGCGAGCTGCGTGCGGAAACTCCGGTAGCGGAACAGCCGATGCATCCACGTCGAGTAGTTTCCCGCGCCGTTGGTGACGATCGCGTCGTCCGGCAGGTGCGCGTCGAGCCACTGCGCGATGTGCCAAAGGTCGACGTCGCCGGGCACGAGCCGCGGCTTCTGCCAGGCCTCGTAATCGGTTCGCGCACTGACCAGCGTCTCGTGCCGTCGCGTCATCGCCGGTAACGGCTCGGCCGACAGCGCCGCAAGAAAGGCGCCGGGTGTCGCTGCGATCGCCAGCGCCGGTTGATAGACGCTGCCCAGTTCCGTAGCACCAGGATGCACATGAATCAGCGCCTGCGACGGCGTGGGCACGGCGAGCAGCGTATAGCCTGACGTCGTCATCTCGCCCAGGCGCTCGCCGATCACGAGCAGGACATCGGCGTCGCGCACGCGTGCGGCGAGCTGCGGGTTGATGCCGATCCCGACGTCGCCCACGTAATTCGGATGCCGATTGTCGAAGAGATCCTGGTGGCGGAACGCGCAGGCCACGGGAAGTTGCGCGCTTTCCGCGAAGCGCCGCAACGCGGCGCAGGCGTCGGCATTCCAGCGACTGCCGCCGACGATGACCAGCGGCCGCGCGGCGCGCACCAGCATCGCGTGTGCGGCGGCGACCTGACCGGCATCGGCAGCTGCCACGATCGCGTCGACGCGCCCGGCATCCGCACATGCGGCGCGCGTGCCGAGCATGTCCTCGGGCAATGCCAGCACGACGGGTCCGGGCCGCCCCGACATGGCGGTGCGATACGCGTGCGCCAGGTATTCGGGAATGCGCTCGGCGCGATCGATCTGCGCCGCCCATTTGGCCACGCTGCCGAACATCCTGCGGTAATCGATCTCCTGAAACGCTTCGCGGTCGGTCATGTCGCTGCCCACCTGGCCCACGAAGACGATCATGGGGGTGGAATCCTGTGCGGCAGTGTGAATGCCGATGGCGGCATTCGCCGCGCCGGGGCCACGGGTCACGAAGGCAAGCCCCGGGCGCCCGGTGAGCTTGCCGGCAGCCTCGGCCATGTACGCGGCGCCGCCTTCCTGGCGGCAGATGATGAAGCGGAAGCGCTCGCGCACGTCGTACAGCGCGTCGAGGACGGCAAGATAGCTCTCGCCGGGAACGCCGAATGCGAGGTCCGCACCTTGTGCGAGCAGGCCGGCGACGAGGATTTCGCCGCCCGTACGGGGGGTCATGGCAGGGATCGGCGAATTAGGCAGGGACCTTCGGCAGTCAGATTCTACGCGACGCGACGCGGGCGCTCTCCTATAATCGCCGGCAACGAACGACCCGGTCCGCCAGGAATGCCTACCTACGACACCATCCACGACGCCTCGCTGTTCGCCGCAGTGGGATTGCTGCTCGCGATCATAACGATGCGGCGGGCTCGCGCCTTCCGCAAGGGCATGGTGAGCATGGTCATCCTCATGTCCCTGGGCTTGGTGGGGCTCGCCGTGCTTTCCCGGTATGGCGATGGGATCGACAGCCGGACGCTGGTGGTGGCGCTGCGCGAGTTCGCGCTGCTCGTCGTCGCATTCGGTGTTGTGCGCATCGGCGTCATCTTCCTGTTCGAGGGCCTGTTCCCCCAATCATCGGTGCCGCGGATGATGGCGGATGTCCTGATGGTGGTCGCCCTCATCGTCTACGCCATCTACCGGATGAACGAGATCGGCGTCAATCTCGCCAGCCTCATCACGACATCCGCGGTGCTCACCGGCGTCATCGCGTTCTCGATGCAGGAGATGCTGGGCAACCTGTGGGGCGGAATCGCGCTGCAGGCCGACAATACGTGCCGGATCGGCGATTGGGTCCGCGTCGACGGCGTGGTTGGGCAGATCATCGGGATTCGCTGGCGATGCCTGGCGGTGGCGACCAACGACGGCGAAACGGTCATGATGCCCAACGCGCAATTGGTCAAGAGCCGCGTGACGGTCCTGGCACGGCGCGGCGACCAGAAGATCCCCTGGCGGCGTCCCGTCGAATTCTTCGTCGGCTATGACGTGGCGCCGTCCCGGGTGATTGCCGTGGTCGAGGCCGCGCTCGCGCGCGTGGAAATCGCGCGCGTTGCCGCGTCACCGCGCGCCATCTGCACCTGCCGGTCCTTCGACGACAACTCGATCCGCTACGCGGTCCTTTACTGGTTGACGGACCCCGCCTTCGACCTCGCCACCGACTCGCTGATCCGCGCCCACGTCTTCGCGACGCTGTCGCGCCACCACATGGAAATGCCGCTGCCGCGCCGCGTGCTGCTGACGCCCGACGCCGTGAGCGCGCAGCACGATGCGACCAGTGCCCGCGAACTCACCAGCCGGCTGGATGTTCTTTCCCGCCTCAAGCTCTTCGCCGAGCTGACGGAAGGCGAGCGGCGCGCGCTTGCCGCGGAATTGAGCGACGCGCCGTACGTGGCCGGCGACGTGATTTCGCGCGAAGGCGAGGTCTCGGACTCGTTGTTCATCCTGGCCGCCGGCAACGTCGAGATCGTCCGTGACGCGGCGGATGCGTTGGACGAACGCAAGCACCTTGCGGACATGGCTGCGCCGGATCACTTCGGCGAAATGGGCCTGCTCACCGGCCAGGCCCGCTCGGCTACCGTCATCGCGCGCGACGACGTCCTGTGCTACCGGCTGCAAAAGCGCGGACTGGATGCGATTCTCCAGGCGCGTCCGGAAATCGCCGAAGCGCTGGCGCAGGTGGTCGTGGCGCGGATGGCCGCCAACGATGCCACGCTGCAGGCGCTGGACGAGGTCGCGCGGCGCAAGCGCGCGTCGGGATCGGCCAGCGAGTTGCTGCGGCGCATCCGCGTCTTCTTCGACCTGGAGAAACACTAGCGCCCGCTTATGATGTCCTCGCGCTTGACCATGAACACGCTGTCGTCGGAACCGGCGGTGGCAAGCCACACGAACGGCAGGCGCGGAAACGCCAACTCCGCCGCTGCGCGGTTGTGTCCCACCTCGACGACGAGAGTCCCTTTCGGATTCAGGAAGCGTGGAGATTCCTTGAGGATCGTGCGCACCGCGTCGAGCCCGTCGTCCCCGCCGGCAAGCGCCAGTGCGGGTTCGTGGCGATACTCCGCCGGCAGCTCCTCCATGGCCATCGCAGTGACATAGGGCGGGTTGCTGATTATGAGGTCGTAGGTCTTCTCCGGCAGGTTGGCGAAAAGATCCGAGCGGATGAGGTTGATGCGGTCGGCCAGCGCGTAGTCGCTGACGTTGCGCTGCGCCACCGCGAGCGCTGCCGACGAGACGTCGACGGCGTCGACATCGGCGTCCGGATACGCATGCGCCAGCAGGATGGCCAGGCAGCCCGACCCCGTGCACATGTCGAGCGCGGCCTGCACTTGCCCGGGCGGACCGACGTGCGCCTCGAGGCGGCCGGGAATCAGCTCCGCGATGAACGAGCGCGGGATCAGCACCCTTTCGTCGACATAGAACCGGAAGTCGCCGAGCCACGCCTCGTGGGTCAGATAGGCGGCAGGCACCCGCTCGTCGATCCGGCGCGTGAAGAGCTGGCCGAGCGCGGCCCGCTCGGCCTGCGTCAGCTTGGCGTCCAGAAAGGGCTCGAGCCGGTCGAGCGGCAGGTGCAGCGCGTGCAGCAACAGATAGGCTGCCTCGTCGTAGGGCTCGTCGCTGCCGTGGCCGAAGTGGAGTTTTGCCTCGCCGAAGCGCGAAACGGACCAGCGCAGCCAGTCGCGCAGCGTTTCGAGTTCGCCGACCGGGATGGAACTCACTGCAGGACCCCCACGCTCACTTCGTTCGCTGCCCCCACGGGGGCGGAATTCGCGCCTTGGGACGGCCCGGCGGCGCTCATGCCAGCACTCGCGTCAGGATTCCGCGGTAGATGGCGGCCAGCGGCTCCAAATCAGCGACGCGAATGCATTCGTTCAATTTATGGATGCTGGCGTTCACGGGGCCCAATTCGATGACTTCGTTGCAGATATCGGCGATGAACCGGCCGTCCGACGTGCCGCCGGTGCACGAGAACTCGGGCGCGCGGCCGGTCACTTCGCGGATCGACGCGGCAGCGACGTCGGCCAGCTTGCCGCGAGGCGTGAGGAACGGCTTGCCCCATCCCGTCCAAGCCAGTTCGTATTCCAATCCGTGCTCTTTCAGGATTGCCTCGAAGCGCTGCTGCAACGATTCCCGAGTGCTGGCGGTGGAGAACCTGAAGTTGAACTGCAGCTCTAGCGTGCCGGGAATGACGTTGTTCGCGCCCGTTCCGGCGTGAATATTGGAACATTGCCACGTGGTCGGCGGGAAATACTCGTTGCCTGCATCCCACTGCGTGGCTGCCAGCTCATTGATGACCGGCGCAGCGAGATGGATTGGATTTCGTGCGAGGTGCGGATAGGCGATATGTCCCTGCACGCCTTTGACCGTCAGCGTTCCCGAGAGCGTGCCGCGGCGACCGTTCTTGACCATGTCGCCCAGGTGTTCTACCGAGGACGGCTCGCCGACGACGCAATAGTCGATCGTCTCCCCGGCGGCTGCCAGGCGTTCGACGATCTTCGCGGTGCCGTCGATGGAGGGGCCTTCCTCGTCGGACGTGATGATCAGCGCGATCGACCCCCGTGCGCCAGGATGAGCCGCAAGAAACGCCTCGATTGCGACGATGAACGCCGCGAGCGAACTCTTCATGTCCGCCGCACCGCGGCCGTAGAGGAAGCCGTCGCGCAGCGTCGGCACGAACGGGTCGGAATGCCACGCAGTCAGGGGTCCGGTCGGCACGACGTCGGTATGCCCGGCGAAGCAGAGGAGAGGATGCGCGGTACCGCGTCGCGCCCACAGGTTGGTGACGCCGTTCACGACGAGCGTTTCGCACTGGAATCCGAGAGGTGCCAATCGCTCGGCGAGGAGCGCCTGGCAGCCGGCGTCGTCCGGAGTAATCGAGCGCCGCGCGATCAGCTCGCGGGCGAGTGCCTGCGTCGGCAGGGCGGCGGTGTCCATCGCGCGAATGTTAGCAAATGCGCGAGGAGCGGGCGAAGAACGTGCTGGGTCCGGCGACCTCTAGTGCGTCTGGTCGAGCAGTTCCGTGTTGATCGTCATCGTCGCAAAGTCGGCGCCCACGCGCCGCTGCTCGGTCTTCGGATCCTGCTCCATCGCGTCGACGCGCGACGACGGGCTGTTCTGGTTGATCTGCCAGGCGAGATTGGTGGGCGAGTCCGATCCGCTCATCGCCTCTTCATAGGAGACGACGCCGTCGAGGTAGAGGCGGCACAGCGCCTGTTCGAAGGTCTGCGCGCCCGGGTAGAGCGATTGTTCCATCGCTTCCTTGATCTGCGAGAAATCGCCGTTCTTGATGAGGTCCGCGATGAGGGCGGTGTTGAGCAGGATTTCCACTGCCGGCTGCTGTTCGCCATCGCGGTTGCGCACCAGCCGTTGCGAGATGATGGCGCGCAGGCCGATGGAAAGGTCGGACAAGACCGCCGCGCGGGCATCGTGCGGGAAGAGGTTGATGATCCGCGACAGCGCGTGGTAGCTGTTGTTGGCGTGGATCGTGGACAGGCACAGGTGGCCCGTCAGCGTGTGCAGCAACGCCTGCTGCATCGTTTCCTTGTCGCGGATTTCCCCGATCATGATGAGGTCCGGCGCCTCGCGCAGCGCATTCTGCAGCGCGTGCATGTAATTCACCGTGTCGACGCCGATCTCGCGCTGGTTGATCACGCTTTGCTTGTGCTCGAACAGGTATTCGATCGGGTCCTCGATCGTGAGGATGTGCCCGGAGCGGTTGGCGTTGCGGTAGTCGATCATCGCCGCCAGCGTCGTCGACTTGCCGGAGCCCGTGGAGCCCGCGACGAGCACCATGCCACGCTTCTCCATGATGATGTTGAGGAGCACCGGGGGCAGTTTCAGCTGTTCATACGGCGGAACGTTGCTGCGCACGTAACGGATGACGAGCGAGATGGTTCCCCGCTGGCGGAAGATGTTGATCCGGAAATTGCCGACGCTGCGGTCGAGGTGCGAGAGGTTCATCTCCATTTCGTTCTCGAACTCGCGCGCCTGTTCCTTGGTCATCAGCTCGTAGGCGATGCGGCGGACCGTTTCGATGTCCATCGGCTGCGTGGACACCGGCGCGACCACGCCGTTGACTTTCATGTTGATCGGCGCGCCGCAGGAGATGAAAAGATCCGAAGCCTGCTTTTCGGCCATGAGCTTGAACAGTCTGTCGAGATACATGGTGGCGCCTCGAAAGCTACAATGGGAGTATGTGCTGCGCGCTCCTGCGCGCCGCGGTTGCTATGATAATGTCATGAAGTGACGATGGTTTCCAGCGTTTACCCCTGATGTTCGGTCGGGACGACATTCGGCACTCAATCGCCTCAAAGCCTGCGCCCGGGTGTGTTTGGCCGGCGCATTCAATGGGTTAAGCAAGTTCCATGCTCGCAGTTATCGGTGGCACGGGTCTCACGCGCCTGTCGACGCTCCATGTGGCGCATCGGGAGGTCGTGCGCACGCCGTACGGCGACCCTTCCTCCGCGTTGCTGTTCGGGCAAATCGCCGGCCGGGATGCGGTCTTCCTGGCCCGGCACGGGCACGGGCACACCATACCACCGCACCGCGTGAACTATCGGGCGAACCTGTCGGCGCTGAAGCAGCGAGGCGCCACGGCCGTCATCGCCGTGGCTTCGGTCGGCGGCATTGCGGCGAACCGGCCGGGGGACCTGGTGCTTCCGCACTCGCTCATCGACTACACGTCCGGCCGGGCCTCGACCTTCTTCGACGGCGGCGACCGGAAGGTCGTCCATGTCGATTTCACGCACCCCTACGCGCCACCCCTTCGCGCGTGCTGCCTCGAGGCGGCACAAGCGGCCGGAATCCCCCTGCAGGATGGCGGCGTGTACGGCGCGGTCAACGGTCCGCGCCTGGAGACGGCCGCGGAAATAGACCGGCTGGACCGGGACGGCGCCACGCTGGTCGGCATGACCGGCATGCCGGAGGCGGCGTTGGCGCGTGAACTGGGCTTGCCCTACGCAGCCATTTGCGTCGTCGTCAACCACGCCGCCGGGCGCGGCGACAGCGCGCAGATGATTTCGATGGCGGGCATCACGGTCGTGCTCGAAGCGGCGATGGACAAGGTGCGCACGCTGCTCGACCACATCGCGCCGCGGGTTCCGGCGGAGGAGGGTGCTCCAAAATGATCCGCAACGTGCTGCGGATGGGCGACCCGCGCCTGTGGGAGCGCTCGATCGACGTGACGAAGTTCGGCACAATCGAACTCGCTTCGCTAGTTCAGGACATGCGCGACACCATGCGCGCGCTGAACGGCGCCGGTCTTGCCGCGCCGCAGATCGGCGTCCCGCTGCGGGTCGTGATCTTCGGCATGGAAGACAATCCGCGCTATCCGGATGAGGATCCCGTGCCCTACACGGAACTCGTCAATCCGGTGCTGACTGCGCTGTCGGACGAAACCGAGGACGGCTGGGAGGGCTGCCTTTCGGTGCCCGGCTTTCGCGGCGTCGTGCCGCGCTGGACGCGTCTGCGGTATGAGGGATTCGATCCGAGCGGCGGCAGGATCGTACGCGAATGCTCGGGTTTCCATGCCCGCGTGGTCCAGCACGAGACGCGACCATCTCGACGGCATCCTGTATCCGATGCGCATCACCGACATGCGCCAATTCGGCTTCACCGACGTGCTGTTTCCGGACATGGTCGGCGTCGACGCCGACGAGTGAACGCAGGCGCCCGGCCTTCTAGGGCCGCAAGTCCTCGAACAGCGCGGTCTCGAGCCGCAGCAGCGCCTGCTCGTCGTGCAGCCGCGCGCCGTCGATGAGGAAGATGTCCTCCGCGCGCTCGCCCAGCGTGTTGATCTTCGCGCTGACGACGTTGATGTTGGCACGGGCGAGCGTATAGGCGATCTTGGCGAGCAGGCCCGGCCGGTCGCCGGCCACGACTTCGAGGATGTAATGCGTGCCCTTGTCGTCGGGGAAGATCTGCACCTCGGGCGTCAAGCGGAAAATGCTTCAGCTGCCGCGAGATGCGGCCTGCGACGGGAACGCAAGCGGCGCCTGCTCGGTCAAGGACCGCGACAGTTCGAATTCGACGAACTGGATCGTGTCGCGATACGACGCGTTCGGATTCGACGGATCGAGCACGGCGAAGGTGTCGAGCGCGTAGCCCGCCTTCGTCGTGTGGATGCGCGCCTCGAGAATGGTAAGCCCCGACGCGGCCGAAGAAGCCGCAGATCCGCGCGAAGAGGTCCTTCTGGTCGGGAAGGTAGACGAGCACCTGCAGGCCCGTGCCGTCGCGCGCGAGCCGCGCCTTGACCACCGGGGCGCCGCCCGTCGACGCGCCAGTAGAGGTGGCGCGCGTGCCACGCGATTTCCTCGGACGTGTGACGCTGGAAGTACGGCGTGTCGAGGTGGCGCCACAGCGGGCCTTCCGCGCCGTCGGGCACGGCGTACAGTCGCAGCAGGCGCCGTGCATCCTCGCGCCGCGCCTCGATGCTGTCCATGATCGTGCGCGTCGGCGCCTCGCCGGCAAGCGCTGCGCGCGCGCCGTGGTACAGGTCCTCCAGCAGCTTCGCCTTCCACGCGTTCCACACCTTCGGACTGGTGCCGCGGATGTCGGCGACGGTCAGCAGGTACAGCGCGGCAAGCCGGCGCTGCGTTCCCACTTTGCGCGCGAATTCCGTGACCACGGCGGGATCGGTCAGGTCCTGCTTCTGCGCGGTCGAGGACATCGTCAGGTGTTCCTGCACGAGCCATCGCGACCAGCTCGCAGTCCTCCGGCGACAGGCCATGTTCCCGGCAGAAGCGCTTGGCGTCGCGCGAGCCCAGTTGCGAATGGTTGCCGCCGCGGCCCTTGGCAATGTCGTGGAAGAGGCCGGCCAGGTAGAGGACCTAGCGCCGCTCGAAATCGGCCATCAGCCGCGAGCACGTCGGATACTCGTGCGCGTGCTGCGCCTCGGTGAACCGCCGCAGGTTGCGGATCACCATCAGGATGTGCTCGTCGACCGTGTAGACGTGGAAGAGGTCGTGCTGCATCTGGCCGACGATGCGCCCGAACACCGGCACGTACTGGCCGAGGATTCCGAAGAGGTTCATCCGGCGCAGCTCGTGGAGAAGCCCCTTCTCGACGCGGAACATTTCGATGAACCGCGCGCGGTTTGCGGGATCGCGGCGGAACTTGGCGTCGATCAGCCGCCGGTTGCGCCACAGCGCGCGCAGCGTGCGCGCCGTCATGCCTTTCAGCGCGCGGTGTTTCTGCATCATCAGGAACGCATCGAGCATCGCGGACGGACGCTGCGCGAACAGCTCCTCGTCCCGCACGTCGAGCAGCTCGTCCACCGTCTGGAATTCGGCGTCGAACGGCACGGGCAGCGTCGCGCCGGGTAGCAGCCGCGCGTGCAGGTTCTGCAACAGGATCATGTTCGCCTGGCGCACGACCTTGGCCGCCCGGTAATAGCGCTGCATCAACTGCTCGCTGGCACGCCGCGCTGGCGTGTCCGACCAGGTCCAAGCTGCTTCGCGAGCGCTGCCTGCTGGTCGAACACGAGCCGGTCTTCGCGCCGTTCGGACAAGTAATGCAGGCGCACGCGCATCGCGCCGATGAAGCGCTCCTGGCGCGACACCGCGCGGGCCTCGGCGATCGTCATGAGCCCGTGCCGGGCGAGTTCGGCCCAGGTCCGCCCCAAGTCCGGCGGCGCGGCTGATCCACAGCACCGTCTGCAGGTCGCGCAACCCGCCCGGACCTTCCTTGACGTTGGGCTCGAGGTTGTAGATCGCGTCATTGATTTCTGAGGTGCCGCTGCTGCTGCTCGAGCGCCTTCGCCGCGTAGAAGGCATGGATGTCCATGTTTTCCGCGAACATCGTCGCGGAATTGCCGGTCAGAGGCGCCGCGAGCCGTCGAGGAAGCGATTCTCGAGGAGGCTCGTCCGGATCGTGACGTCGCCGGCCATTTCCGACTTCGCATTGCGCGACGGTGCGAACCGCGTGGCCAAGTTCGGTGCCGATATCCCAGAGTGTGGCGAAGAACCGTTCGATGGCCGGCGGCGGGCGCGGCCCCGCTGTCGGGAAGCAGGATCAGAACGTCGACGTCGGAATGCGGGAAGAGCTGGCCGCGGCCGTACCCGCCGACGGCCAGCAGCGCCAAGCTCGGGCGGCATCTGCGCCTCGCGCCAGACGCCGCGCACGACGCGATCGACCAGGCGCGCATGTTCGCGCAGCAACTTCGGCGTATCGGGTCGCGCAAAGAACGCGCACTGCGCAGCGCATCGCGGCCGCGCCTCAACTCGTCGCGCCAGAACGCGATCCGGGACGCCGATTGCGAAGCGGCTTGGCGCCGGTGTTCGCGGCCTCGGGAGCGAGCGGCGGCGCGGACGCCATGGCGATGTCCCTACGCCGCGGGCGGCGGCGAAGGCGCGCCGGCGGAGGTCGTCAGCACGTCGACGCCGGCTTCGGTCACGAGGACCGTGTGCTCCCATTGCGCGGACAGCGAATGATCCGCCGTGACGATCGTCCAGCCGTCGGCCAGGCAGCGGATGCCCGGCCTGCCGGCGTTGATCATCGGCTCGACGGTGAAGATCATTCCCGGCTGCAACTTGAGGCCCGTGCCCGCGCGGCCGTAGTGCAGCACCTGCGGATCCTCGTGGAATTGCGTGCCGATGCCATGGCCGCAGAATTCGCGCACCACCGAGAAGCCGTGGCCTTCGGCGAATTTCTGGATCGTCGCGCCGATGTCGCCCAAGTGCCCGCCGGGACGCACGGCGCGGATGCCGCGCCACATCGCCTCGTACGTGACCTCGGCCAGGCGCTTCGCCTGGATGGACGGCTTGCCGACGATAGAACATCCGGCTCGTGTCGCCGTGATAGCCGTCCTTGATCACGGTGACGTCGATGTTGACGATGTCGCCGTCCTTCAGCTTCTTGTCGCCGGGGATGCCGTGGCATACGACGTGGTTCACCGACGTGCACAGCGACGCGGGATAGGGCGTATGGCCCGGCGGCGCGTAGTTGAGCGTGGCCGGGACCGTTCCCTGCTCGTTGACCATGTACTCGTGCGCGAGGTCGTTGATCGCGCCCGTCGTTACGCCGGACGCGACGTGCGGCGTCAGGTAGTCCAGCAGTTCCGAGGCCAGGCGCCCGGCCGTGCGCATGCCTTCGATGTCGGCGGCGGATTTGAGACTGACGGACATGGTTTCGTGGATCTCTTCAGGCGCGGAGCAGTTCGTTGATGCTGGTCTTCGAGCGCGTCTTCGCGTCGACCTGCTTGACGATGACGGCGCAATAGAGTTGGCAGTCGCCTTCGCCGGACGGCAGGCTGCCCGCGACGACGACCGAGCCCGCCGGCACGCGGCCGTAGCTCACTTCGCGCGTCGCGCGATTGTAGATCTTGGTGCTCTGGCTGATGAACACCCCCATGCCCAGCACGGAATTCTCCTCGACGATCACGCCTTCGACGACTTCCGAGCGCGCGCCGATGAAGCAGTTGTCCTCGATGATGGTGGGGTTGGCCTGCAGCGGTTCCAAGACCCCGCCGATGCCCACGCCGCCGGACAGGTGCACGTTCTTCCCGATCTGCGCACACGAGCCGACCGTCACCCACGTGTCGACCATCGTGCCTTCGTCGACGTAGGCGCCGATATTCACGAACGAGGGCATCAGCACGACGTTCTTCGCGATGAAAGCGCCGCGCCGCGCCACGGCGGGCGGCACCACGCGGAAGCCGCCCGCCGCGAAATCGGCCTCGGCGTAGTCCTCGAACTTGGTCGGCACCTTGTCGTAGAACTGCGGGAAACCTGCCTCGCGTCCTGCCGGACGCCGATGGCGCGCCGATCATCCGGTTGTCCAACAGGCGAAAGGACAGCAGCACCGCCTTCTTGAGCCACTCGTGGGTAACCCATTGCCCGCCGATCTTTTCGGCGACGCGCAGCCGGCCGGCATCGAGTTCCGCGATGGCGTGCACCACCGCGTCACGGACGTCGGAAGACGCGTTGGCGGGCGAGAGTTCGGCGCGCCGCTCCCACGCGGCGTCGATCGTTTGGGGCAACTGACCCATGCGAATCCCGCAAAAAAACCGCTATTTTACCGCGAGTTGGCGGAATGCCCGGTTTGCGCACCCGCGGAGCGCGCACTCACATCGTCTTGAAGCGGTGCGCGAAGGTCCGCGAGACGACCAACTTCTCGCTCGCGGTCGCGCAGCTGAATGACCGGCTGGTCGCGCCAGTCGCGCTCGATCTTCGCGATGGCGCGCAGGTTGACGATCGTCGCGCGATGGATCTGCCAGAACGCTTCGGGGTCGAGTTCCTCGAACAGTTCCTTGATCGGCTTCTTGATATGCGCGTCGCCGGCGGCCGTGACGACCTTCGTGTACTTGTCCTCGGCCTGGAAATACAGGACGTCGTCGGTGGCGATCAGCTTCATGGCTGTCGCCCAGCGACGCGCGGATCCATTTGAGATAGCCGTCCCCCTCGCGCGTCGCCAATTTGGCGAGCACGGCGGAGAAGTCGAGCGGCGCGCTTGCCAGCCGCGATTTCAGGCGTGCGACCACCTTCGCGATGCGTTCGGGGGAGACGGGCTTCAGCACGTAGTCGACCGCGCCCTCGTCGAACGCCGTGACCGCATATTCGTCGTAGGCTGTCACGAACACCGCATGGCATCGTCCTTCCAGCGCATGCGCGACCTCGATGCCGGTCTTGACCGGCATGCGGATGTCGAGGAAGACGATATCGGGCCGGTGCACCTCGTACATCGCCAGCGCCTCGGCGCCGTTGGCCGGCTTCGGCGATCACGGCGAGTTCGGGCCAGGCCTCGGCAAGCCGCGCCTTCAATTGCGCGCGCAGCATCGGCTCGTCTTCGGCGATCAGCGCGGTGGCATGGCATGCAGGTCGGCGACTTCAGCTTGGCAATACGAATGGGATCGACAACGTGGCGCGCGTGCCGTGCGGCGGCTCGTCGGAAAGGGTAAACCGTGCCCAGGCTTCCATACAATGCCGCCAGCCGCTCGCGCACGTTGGCGAGTCCGACGCCATTGCCCTGCGTGTCGGGATCCGCCGCCGCGCTGCCACGGCCAGTGTCGGTGACGCTGACGACCAGCGCAGTCGCCGTCGCGCCCGCGCTGACGCGGAATCGTGCCGCCGTCGGCAGCCGGTTCCACGCCGTGCTTGATCGCATTCTCCACGAGCGAGATCAGCAGGTTCGGCGGAAACGGATGCTGCTCCAGTTCAGCCGGAACGTCGATGTCGAACACGAGGCGCGGGCCCATCCGCATCTTGAGGATGTTGAGATACGCGGCGGCGAGGCCGACCTCCTTGCCGAGAGTCGTCGAGCTCGCGCGCAGTTGCGGCAGGCCGCCCGCAGATAGTCGATGAGATGCGAGAGCAGCTTGCCGGCCTCGCGAGGATCCGTTTCGGTCAGGTACTGGACCGACGCCAGCGTGTTGAACAGGAAGTGCGGCTCGACCTGCGCCTGCATGAGCTTCAATTCCGCCTCGATCGCGTGCTTGGACATAGGTGGCGCTCCGCCTCGGCACGGTGCAATGCAGCGGCGGCATGCGCCTCCCGGAACTTGAACAGGAAGATGAAGCTCACGCACAGGCCCATGATGAAGGCCGAGAACGCCGTCCCGAAAAAAGTGCCCGGATGCGTGCGAACTACTCGGCACGGTAACTTGCCGCCCCGATGATGTAGCCCTTGATGAGCACGACCAGCGCAACGCCCACCAGCGACGCGACGGCGACCGCGCCGGCCAGGCGCCAAACTGGGTGGCTCTTGGTCCCACGGCCGCGTCGCATTGACGGCGTAGGCGATCAGCAAGCCGATGGTTTGCGCGGTGATGAATGGGTGCCAGAACGGCCGTGCGTCCTCGATGGACAGCATGGCCGCGACGCCGGTGTTGATCGCCAGCACGAGCAGCAGCGTGGTCCAGGACGACGTGAAAGCCACGGACCAGCGTGGCGAGCGGCCCTGGACGGAGGGTGGGGTTTCGACGAGAGTAGCCATGGGACGCAATTTTAGGGTCGCGCTGGCGAGGAGAAGCCGCTTTGCGACAGGACGTTACCGACCCGGATGAAGCGCGCCGAGCCGGAGCAGAATGGCCAAGGCCACTGGTCAAAGCCGCCGCGCGAACGCCACGATCCGGTCGATGGCCTCCGCGCATTCGGCGCCGGGCGCGACCAGTGCCAGCCGGACCCGGTTCGTCCCGGGTTGGCGCCATGCGCGTCGCGGGCGATGAAGCTTCCGGGAAGGACCGCGACATTTTCCTCGGCCAGCAGACGTTGGGCGAAGAGCGCATCGTCGATCGGCGTCGCGGCCCAAAGGTAGAAGGCGGCATCGGGCATTGCGCACGGCAGCCATGGGTCGAGCCATGGCTGCAGCGTCGCAGAACTTCGCCGCATATTCGGCGCGATTCGCACGCACATGACCTTCGTCGTTCCACGCGGCGATGCTGGCCGCGGCGACGGCCGGCGACATGGCGCTGCCATGATAGGTGCGATAGAGCAGGAATGCCTTCATCAGCGCCGCATCGCCGGCCACGTAGCCCGAACGAAACCCGGGCGCGTTGGAGCGCTTGGACAAGCTGCCGAAGACGGCGAGCCGCGGATAACCGTCCCGCCCGAGCGCATGCGCCGCGGCGAGTGCACCGAGCGGCGGATGCGCCTCGTCGAAATAGATTTCCGAATAGCATTCGTCGGAGGCGATGACGAAGCCGTACTGGTCCGACAACGCGAACAACTGCGCGCCACTCGGCGAGGCCGAACACGCGGCCGGTCGGATTGTCGGGCGAACAGACGTAGAGAAGCTGCGTGCGCGACCAGACAGCGGCGGGAACGCCGCGCCAATCGTGCGCAAAGGCTGCGGCGGGGTCCGCGTTGACGCACCAGACCGCGGCGCCGGCGAGCAGCGCCGCACCCTCGTAGATCTGGTAGAACGGATTGGGAACGACCACGGTGGCGTCGCGACGCGTGTCGTCGATGATCGCCTGCGCAAAGGCGAACAGCGCCTCGCGGCTGCCCAGGACCGGCAACACCTGCGTCGCGGGATCGAGTGGCGGCAGCGCGTGGCGCCGCGCGAGCCAGCCGGCAATGGCTTCGCGCAGCGCGGGCGGGCCCATCGTCATGGGATAATTCGCAAGGCCCGCGCCGCCGGCGGCCAGCGCATCGAGAACAAGGCGCGGAGTCGGATGCTTGGGCTCGCCGATGGACAGGCTGATCGCGCGCTTCGAAGGATCAGGTACGACGCCGGCGAAAAGCGCGCGCAGACGCTCGAACGGATAAGGCTGCAGCAGCGCAAGACGGGGATTCACGCGGAGGGTCCGTGCGGCAAACGAACGATTATAGCGGCGTGGTGTTTGCCAGCGCTCGCCATGTTGTCGGCCGCCGCATTGCTTGCCGCCGTGCTTGCCTGGTGGGGCTGGCGCTGGTTCGGTCCTGCGCCGAATGACTTCGTCGCCGCGGCGCCGCAAGACCCGGCATTGGCACTGCTGGCGTCAGGATTGTTTGCGACGCCGGCGGGCACGCCCGCCGCAGCGGACGCGCCGGCTCGATTCACCGGCGGCGACATGCGGCTGCTCGGCGTTCTCGCCGAAGAGGGCGACAAGGGGTTTGCATTGTTCCGCCTGCCCGGGGGCCCCAAGCTCGTGGCCGCGGGCGCGCGCGATCGCAGACGACGCGACGCTTGTGTCGGTTCAACGCGACGGCGTCACGTTCCGCGATGCCGGCGGCGAGCGCAAGCTCTTGCTGCGTCCAGCCGTGGCGATACCGGCAACCAAGACTGTCGCCAAGGCCGCGCCAGTCAATGCCGCCTGCAAACCGCCGCCCGGATTCAAGGGCGACATCCTGCGCTTGAACGCGGAACTGGTCGGCGGCATAGTCGCGCAATCCGACACCTGGGCGGCCCTTACCGCCACGGACCGCGGCGCGCTGACGGTCCGCGACGACAGCGGATTTTCCGCGATGCTCGCGATGAAAAAGGGCGATCGCATCGAGCAGGCCAACGGCATTGCACTGCGCACGCCGGATGATGTCGTCGCCGCGGTGCTGCGCCCGCTCACCGCGGGGCAATCGGTGCGTCTCGTGGGCTCGCGCGGCGGCGTGCCGCGGGAGTGGCTGCTCCAGAACGCCGGCACGTGTCCGTGACGTCCTAGCGCGGCAGCCAGTCGAGCAAGGCCAGCGGATCGGCGATCCAGCCGGCGGCGGGCCAGGTATCGCTGGTCTCGTCGGCGCCGATGTAGCCGTATTCCGCAACGATGGTTGCCATCCCCGCGGCGTTGCCAGCGATGATGTCGCGCAGGTCATCACCCACGTACACGCAGCGCGACGGCGCCAGCTTGAGGCCGGTCGCCGCGTGCAGCAGCGGCGCGGGGTGCGGCTTGGGATGTGGTGTCGTGTCGCCGGACACCACGATTGCTGCGCGTCCCGCGAGCGCCAGCGCATTCACGACCGGCCCCGTGAAGCGCGCGAACTTGTTGGTGACGATGCCCCAGCGCAAGCCGCGCCGCTCGATGGTGTCGAGCAGTTCGGCCACCCCGGGGAAGAGCACCGTGGTCTCCGCGAGGCATGCCGCGTAGTGAGAAAGAAAGGCTTCGCGCAACTGCGGATAGTCAGGCGCGTCCGGCGTGATGCCCATACCCGCGCCAAGCAGGCCGCGCGCGCCGGACGAGGCGTGGGCGCGCAGGCCGGCCAACGGCACGGGAGCTAATCCGCGTTCCGCGCGTACGCGATTGAGCGCGCCGGAGAGATCAGTCGCGGTGTCCGCCAGCGTGCCGTCGAGATCGAACAGTACGGCATCGATCGGCAACGGGCGCGGCGCGGGGTGCGCCGTGTCAGCCGGCATGGTGATCGCGAGGACCGGGTTTGCGATAAGCGGCGAGATAGTTGACCGACGTGTCGGATTCCAGCCGATACACCTTCGTGAGAGGGTTGTAGGTCATGCCGATCAGGTTTGCGAGGTCGAGTCCCGACCGGCGCGCGAAGGCTGCGAGTTCTGCCGGCCGCAGGAATTTTGCCCAGTCGTGCGTTCCTCGCGGCAGCAACCGCAACAGATATTCGGCGCCGACGATCGCGAAGAGGTAGGACTTCGGGTTGCGATTGAGCGTGGAGAAGACGACCGTTCCACCCGGCGCCGCAAGCGTTGCGCAGGCCGCGACGATCGATCCGGGGTCCGGCACGTGCTCGAGCATCTCCATGCAGGTGACGATGTCGAAGGCACCCGGAGATTCCGCGGCAAGCGCTTCGGCCGCCACCAGCCGGTAGTCCACGGCCACGCCTGATTCGAGCCCATGCAATTTCGCCACTTCGATCGCCTTCTCCCCGAGATCGATGCCGGTGACCTGCGCGCCGCGCGCGGCCATCGCCTCAGCCAGGATGCCGCCGCCGCAACCAACGTCCAGCGCGCGCTTGCCTTCGATCCCGCCTGCCACAGTCGCGATCCAGTCCGTGCGCAGCGGGTTGATGTCGTGCAGCGGCTTGAACTCGCTTTCGGGATCCCACCAGCGATGTGCCAAGTCCGCGAACTTGGCCACTTCTGCGGGATCGACGTTGCCGGCGTTGGAGGCGGAGGGATCGGGCGTCATGGTCCGGTGAGTCAAGAGTCAGGCAAATCAGGCAAATGAGGAGGAGGGCAATCACGCCAGTTGTTGTTGCCACGCGTGGACGCGTGTCAGCAGGCTGCGGTGGTCGATTGTAGTCAGCTCCCGATTCGCCACAATGCGCTCCCCGCCCACCCAGACGTCGGTCACGCATTCACGCCCGGCGGCGTGCGCCAGGTGAGCGATCGGATCGTACAACGGAGACGTGTCGACGCCGGAGAGATCGATGGCCACGACGTCGGCATGCTTGCCCGATTCGAGCGAGCCCGTCTGCGTGTCCAGCCCCAGCGCGGCGGCGCCGTTCAATGTCGCCATGCGCAGCGCCGTTGCGGCGGGCACTGACGCCGGGTCTCCGCTGGCCACTTTGGCGAGAAGGCTCGCGAGGCGCATCTCCCCGAGAACGTCCTGGCGGTTGTTGGACGCGGCGCCGTCCGTGCCCAACGCGACATTGATGCCGCGCCGGAGCAATTCGGTGACGGGCGCGATGCCGCTTCCGAGCTTCATGTTCGACGCCGGGCAGTGGACGACATGGCAGTGTTGCGCGGCGAGGAGGGCGATATCCGAAGGTTCGAGGTGCACGGCATGGATGGCGATGAAAGCGGGGCCCGTGGCGCCCAGCCGGTCGAGCCGGGCAAGCGGCGTCATGCCCGTCGCGGCGCGGGCCTCCTCCACCTCGTGGCGTGTTTCGGCCAGGTGGGTCTGGATGCAGAGGTCGAGTTGGCGCGCGTACATCACGATCTTTTTCCACGACGCGTCACCCACCGTGTAGGGCGCATGCGGCGCAAGGGAAAAGGACAGGAGCGCGGAATGCTTGAAGGCGTCGCGCGCCGCGAGCCCTTGTTGCAGGTACGCGTCGACGTCGCCGGCATAAGGCGTCGGAAAATCGAGCACGGGGACACCCAGCATGGCGCGCAAACCCGCCGCCTCGTACGCGCGCGCGGCGGCATCCGGGTAGTAATACATGTCGTTGCAGCAAGTCACCCCGCCGCGCAGCATCTCGGCGGCGCCCAGCAGCGTGCCGTCGTAAACGAAATCAGGCGACACGAAGCGCGCCTCCAACGGCCAGATGTGGTCCTCGAGCCAGCGTTTGAGCGGAATGTCGTCCGCGATGCCGCGCAACAGCGACATCGCCGAATGCGTATGGGCGTTCACCAGGCCCGGGATCAGCGCGTGCGTGGGCAGGTCGTGCGTCGTACGCGGCGCGAAGGCATCGTCGGCAGCCTTCGCCGGAAGCAGCGCGACAATCCGGCCCTTGTCCGCGATCAACGCGTGGTCCGTGAGCACGCCGGCGGGCTCGACCGGAATGATCCAGCCGGCGTCGATGCGTAGATCAACAGTTCGGGGAGCGTTCATCGTAGCCACGCGCTAGTGTCGCATCAAAAAAAAGCCCCGCGCGAGGCGGGGCTTTTTGGGCCAGCAGACGACCTACTTCTTGGTCATCTCGCCCTTGACTTCGACTTCCACGCGACGATCAGGCGCGTAGCAGGCGATCTTTTCCTTCAGGCTCTTCTGGTTGCAGACCACACCCGGAATCGGCTGCGTCTTGCCCATGCCCAGCGTCTCGATCTTGTCCTTGGGCACGCCCTTGCTCACCAGGTAGTCGCGGACCGCGTCAGCACGACGCTCCGACAGCTTCTGGTTGTACTGCTGCGTGCCGATCGGATCGGTATGGCCGGTGACCAGGACCAGTTCGAGCTTCTGCACTCCAGCCAGCTTGGACAGGATCTCGCTGTCGATCGCGGCCTTGCCTTCAGGCTTCAGAACAGCCTTGTCGAAGTCGAACAGCGCCTTCGATGCCAGCGTGATCTTTTGCACCTGCGGCGGCGGCGGCGGCGGCGGCGGCGGCGGGGGCGGCGGCGGAGTTACGGCTGGCGGCGGCGGTGGCGGCTTCGGCACGAGGTCCGGGTCGCATTCGATGATCGCGTTCGACGGCGCCCAGTACCCCATACGCCAGCACAGATTGCCGGCAAGGCCCATCGTGCCGTTGTAGACGCCGCTCTTCGGAACACCGTCGGTTGGCGTAGGGAAGGCAGTACACCAGTAACCCGCGGAACACGGCGCGGTGCCTGGAACATAACCCTTCGGATCCGCTCTCGTTGATGGGTTTACCTGCGCGCCGGCGCTGCCGGCGATCAGCACAGCCATCGCGCCAGCAAGTACACCGTACACGAAACGTCGAGTCATTGTTTCACCCCTTTTGGCTTTGGTTTTGAACAGGTTTTGTACGAACTTGCCGGTTTGCGCATCCTGTGGATACCCGACGCGTCAAATGCGTTGTCTCCCTAAGAAATATAGCACACGGGATTTCGCGCCGCAAAGAAAAGGGAAGTCGTGCCTCGCCGGGGGCAACAACTGTCGCGGCAATACAACGCCGTGATAAAATTGCGTGATTTCAAGGGCCTCCGGAAAGGTTCCGGCCGGTGGGTGCGCCGCAAAAAGGTGGCGCCGCCGGCCGTCCAACCCGGAAAGTCCGCATCCGCGGCCGATTTGGTGCTTCGGCCGCTTTCCAACCCAGCTTATCGCAGAAACGACCCTTAGAGCCCATGGAGCAGTTCGCCAAAGAAACCCTTCCCGTCAGCCTCGAAGCCGAAATGCGGCATTCCTACCTCGATTACGCGATGAGCGTGATCGTGGGGCGCGCCCTTCCGGACGTCCGCGACGGCCTCAAGCCGGTTCATCGCCGCGTACTTTATGCGATGCACGAGGCGAACATCGTCTGGAACCGCCCGTATGTGAAATGCGCGCGGGTCGTGGGCGACGTGCTCGGCAAATACCATCCGCACGGCGACAGCGCGACCTACGAGGCGCTGGTCCGGATGGTGCAGGAATTCTCGCTGCGCTACCCGCTGATCGACGGCCAGGGCAATTTCGGGTCCGTGGATGGGGATTCGGCGGCGGCCTATCGCTACACCGAATGCCGGCTGCAAAAGATCGCTTCGGAGCTTCTGGCCGACATTGACAAGGAAACGGTCGATTTTGTCCCGAATTACGACGGCAAGGAGCTGGAGCCCGCCGTGTTGCCGTCGCGGCTGCCGAACCTGCTGATCAACGGGTCGTCCGGCATCGCGGTCGGAATGGCCACGAACATACCGCCGCACAACCTGACGGAGACGATCTCGGGTTGCTTGGCGCTCCTCGCCAACGCCGACATCGGAATCGACGAATTGATGGAGATCATTCCCGCGCCCGATTTCCCGACGGCCGGGATCATTTACGGTCAAGAGGGCGTGCGCGAGGGCTACCGCACGGGCCGCGGCCGCGTGGTCATCCGCGCGCGCACGCATATCGAGGACATCGACAAGGGCGGGCGCCAGGCGATCATCGTCGACGAGATCCCGTACCAGGTGAACAAGGCGAACCTGCTCATCCGGATCGGCGAGCTCGTCCGCGAAAAAAAGCTCGAGGGCATTTCCGACCTGCGCGACGAGTCGGACAAGTCCGGCATGCGCGTGGTGATCGAGTTGAAGCGCGGCGAGGTGACGGAAATAATCCTCAACAACCTGTTCAAGCTGACGCAGCTGCAGGACAGCTTCGGCATGAACATGGTGGCGCTGGTGGACGGCCAGCCGCGCATTCTCAATCTCAAGCAGTTCCTGGAATTCTTCCTGATACACCGGCGCGAAGTGGTCGTGCGCCGTACGCGCTTCGAATTGCGTCGCGCGCGCGAACGCGGCCACATCCTCGAGGGTCTTGCGGTTGCGCTGTCGAACGTCGACGAGATCATCGCGCTGATCAAGGCGTCGCCGACGCCGCCGGAGGCCAAGACCGCGTTGATGGCCAAACGGTGGCGCTCGTCCATCGTCGAGGAAATGCTGCAGCGCGCGACCGCGGATGCGGCGCGTCCCGACGGACTTCCCGCGGAATTCGGGTGGAGCAAGGAAGGCTACCGGCTGTCCGACGCGCAGGCGCAGGCGATCCTGGAACTGCGCCTGCAGCGGCTCACCGGGCTTGAGCGGGAAAAGATCACCGGCGAGTACAAGGAGGTGATGGCCTTGATCGTCGATCTTCTCGACATCCTCGCCAAACCCGCGCGCGTCACGAAGATCATCGGCGACGAGCTGGTCGCGATCCGCGACCAGTTCGGCGACAAGCGCCGTTCGGAAATCGTCGCGCAGGGCGTCGACCTGTCGCTGGAGGACCTCATCGCCCCGGCCGACATGGTGGTCACGCTGTCGCATGGCGGCTACATGAAGTCGCAGCCTGTGGCGGAATACCGCGCGCAGCGCCGCGGCGGCCGCGGCAAGCAGGCCACGGCGACCAAGGAAGACGACTTCATCGACCGGATGTTCATCGCGAACACGCACGATTACATCCTTTGCTTCTCCAATCGCGGCCGCGTGTACTGGCTCAAGGTCTACAACGTGCCGCAGGGTTCGCGCACGTCGCGTGGCAAGCCCATCGTCAACCTCGTGCCGCTCGTCGACAACGAGAAGATCACGGCGATCCTGCCGGTCAGGGAATTCACCGACGACCAGTTCGTGTTCATGGCCACGGCGATGGGCACGGTCAAGAAGACGCCGCTGTCGGAATTCTCGCGCCCGCGTCCGTCCGGCATCATCGCCGTCGACCTGTCCGACGGCGATTCGCTGATCGGCGTCGCGCTGACCGACGGCACGCACGACGTGATGCTGTTCAGTTCGGGCGGCAAGGCGGTGCGCTTCGACGAGAACGACGTGCGGCCGATGGGCCGCAACGCGCACGGCGTGCGCGGCATGATGCTCGGCCGCGGCCAGCGCGTGATTTCGATGCTGGTGGCGGAAGACGAAACGCAGTCGGTCCTGACCGCCACCGAGCAGGGTTACGGCAAGCGCACGCCGATCGTCGAGTACACGCGGCACGGACGTGGCACGAAGGGCATGATCGCGATCCAGCAAAGCGAGCGCAACGGCCAGGTGATCGGCGCCGCGCTGGTGCGGCCGGACGATGAGGTCATGCTCATTTCCACCGGTGGCGTGCTGATCCGCACCAACGTGAAGTCGATCCGCGAGATGAGCCGCTCGACGCAGGGCGTGACGCTGATCAACCTGGACGACGGTGAAAAGCTGGCGGGTCTGGAGCGCGTCGCGGAAACGGACGAAGAGGGCGACGAAGAGTAGCCGAGCTCCCGACATGCCCGCAGCCGCACCCAAAGGAGAGGAGTCCGAACTCGCCGGCCATCGGGCGGCGATCGACGCGCTCGACCGCGAGATCCTCGCGAGCCTCAACGCGCGCGCGAAGCACGCCCAGGCCATCGGCGAGCTGAAGGAGGGCAGCGCCGCCTATCGTCCCGAACGCGAAGCCCAGGTGCTCGCGCGGCTCGTGGCGGCCAACCCCGGACCGCTGCCCGACGCGGCCGTGACCGGCGTATTCCGCGAAATCATGTCGGCATGCCTGGCGCTCGAGCAGAAGCTGCGCATTGCCTACCTGGGACCCGCGGGAACATTCAGCCACGCGGCGGTCGCGAAGCACTTCGGCTCGTTCGTCGACACGACGCCGTATGCGACGATCGATGAGATCTTCCGCGCCGTCGAGAGCGGCCAGACCGACTATGCGGTCGTGCCGGTCGAGAATTCCACCGAAGGCGCGGTCGGACGAACGCTCGACCTCATGTGCACGACCGACCTGTCCGTGTGCGGCGAGGTCAAATTGCGCATTCAGCAGAACCTCCTGTCCAATGCGCGCTCGTTGTCCGACGTGACGCGGATCTACTCGCACGCCCAGTCGCTCGCGCAATGCGTGCACTGGCTCGCGACACACGCTGCCCTCGGTGCCGCGCATTGCCGTTTCCAGCAATGCCGAGGCCGCGCGGCTCGCGGCCGAAGAGCCGGGCGCCGCCGCCATCGCCGGCGAGAATGCCGCAGTGATCTACGGCTTGTCGATCCTGGCGCCGCACATCGAGGACGAGCCCAACAACACGACGCGCTTCTGGGTCCTCGGGCCGGCAGCAGGTCGGTGCCTCGGGCCGCGACGAGACGTCGCTCGTCATGTCGTGTCCCAACCGGCCGGGCGCCGTGTACCAGTTGCTGGAGCCGCTGGCGCGCCATGGCGTGTCGATGTCGCGCTTCGAGTCGCGCCCCGCACGCACCGGCCTTTGGGAATATCTCTTCTTCGTCGACCTGGTCGGCCATCGCGACGATGCGAAGTTGTCGGCCGCACTCGAAGAGCTCGCGCAAAAGGCGCCGTTTCTCAAGTTGCTGGGTTCGTATCCGGCAGCGCTCGATTGAATGGCGGCACCGATGACCGCGACCGCTCCGGCTGCACCCGCCCATGTGCGCGAGATCGCGCGCTATGTTCCCGGCAAGTCGATCGAGGAAGTTGCGCGCGATTTGAATCTCGATCCGAAGTCGATCGTCAAACTCGCATCCAACGAAAATCCGCGCGGCCCGAGCCCGCGTGTGCTTGCGGCCATTGCGCAGGCCGCGGCCGAGGTCACGCGCTACCCGGACGGCAACGGCTTTGCGCTCAAGGCTGCGCTGTCGGAAAGGCTTGGCGTCGCGCCTTCCGCAGATCGTGCTCGGCAACGGCTCGAACGACGTCCTGGAACTGGTTACGCAAGCGTATCTTGCGCGCCGGCGACGAAGCCATCTATGCGCAGCATGCGTTCGCCGTGTATCCGCTCGCGACCCAGGCGCGCGGCGGCGTCGGCATCGAAGTGCCGGCCAGGGATTTCGGACACGACCTTCCCCGGATGCGAGCCGCGATCACGCCGCGCACGCGCATCGTGTTCGTCGCCAATCCGAACAATCCGACCGGCACGTTCGTGGCCGGCGCGGAACTCGAGGCGTTCGTCGACTCGGTTCCGCGCGACGTGCTCGTGGTGCTGGATGAGGCATACAACGAATACCTCGAACCGGCGGAGCGCTGCGACAGCGTGAACTGGCTCGCGCGCTATCCCAATCTCGTCGTTGTCGCGGACGTTCTCCAAGGCGTACGGGCTGGCCGCGCTGCGCATCGGCTACGGAGTCATGCACGCGGACGTCGCCGACATGCTGAACCGCGTGCGCCAGCCGTTCAACGTCAATGCGCTCGCGCAGGCGGCGGCGCTCGCGGCACTGGCGGACGCGGACTACGTCGACGCCAGCCGCGCGCTCAACCGCGCCGGGTTCGCGCAGTTGCGTGACGGTCTCGCCGCATTGGGCGTGGCGTCGCTGCCATCGCACGGCAATTTCGTGCTGGCGAAGGTCGGCGACGCGCAGAAGGTCAACCAGGTCGCTGCTCGCGCAGGGCGTGATCGTGCGTCCGGTCGCCAACTACGGTTTGCCCGAGTGGCTGCGCGTTTCGGTCGGCCTGCTCGAGCGAGAACGAGCGCTTCCTGGCCGCGCTTCGCGATCGCGTTGGGGCGTTGACGGCCGCGCCGCTCGCGCCACGTCGCGCCGTCCCTTTCCACAGCTATCTTGCGCATCGACAAAGCTCGCCGTCGTCGGCGTCGGACTCATCGGCGGCTCGTGCGCGCTGGCGTTGAACGCGCGGGGGCCGTCGGCACCGTCGTCGGCATCGGCAGGACCGCGGCGAATCTCGACGCTGCCCTGCGCCTGGAATCATCGATCGCGCGCGGCGCCTCGACGAGGACTGGACGCGCGAACTGCGCGACGCCGACGTCGTGCTGGTCGCAGCGCCCGTCGCGCAATTTCGCGGCGCTGTTTGCCGCGATCGCGCCGGCCATCGGACCGGACACGGTCGTCACCGATGCCGGCAGCACCAAGCAGGATGTCATCGCGCGCCGCGCGCGCCGCATTCGGCGATCGGATCGGCAGATTTCGTGCCGGCGCATCCGGTGGCCGGTGCGGCGGCCTCCGGCGCAGGCGCTGCGACCGCGTCGCTCTACGATGGCCGAACGGTCATCACGACGCCCGTCGCGGAAACGAATGGACACGCGCTGGAGCGCGTAGGCGCGCTTTGGCAGGCGTGCGGCGCACGCGTCGTCGCCATGGAACGCGGAAGCGCACGACCGGATCTTCGCGGCGGTCTCGCACTTGCCGCATCTTGCTCGCCTTCGCCTATGTCGACGAGTTGGCGGCGCGGCCCGAATCGGCGGAGACGCTTCGCGCATGCAGGCACGGGCTTCCGCGACTTCACGCGCATCGCCGCGGCCTCGCCGGAAATGTGGCGCGACATCGCGCTCTGCCAACCGCGTTGCGCTGCAGGATGAACTCGGCAAATACCGGAGCGCGCTCGAACGTCTCGCGGCGGCGCTGGACGCATCCGATGGCGCGGCGCTGGAGGGCATCTTCGCGCGATCGCGGGCGGCACGGCGCGCTGGGAAGCCGCATTCGGCGACGGACATCGCGAGCGAAGAGTAAGCGCGATGTCCGCACCGCACGCCTTGCAGTTCCCGCGCGCGCAGCATGCCGAGGGCACGGTCGCGCTGCCGGGCTCGAAGAGCATCTCCAACCGCACGCTGCTGCTTGCGGCGCTGGCGCTCGGCACGACGACGCTGGTCGATGTCCTGGCCGCCGACGATACCGACCGGATGCTCGATGCGCTGAGGTCGCTGGGTGTCGCCGTCCGCTTTGACGCCGGCGCCCGGACACGACGTCGTGGACGGCGTTGGTGGCACCTTTCCGGTGCGCGAGGCGAAGCTGTTCATGGGCAATGCGGGCACGGCGTTTCGCCCGCTGACGGCCGCGCTTGCGATATTAGGTGGCGCTTACGAGTTATCGGGTGTAGCGCGCATGCACGAGCGTCCGATGACAGACCTGGTCGATGCGCTGCGCGCGCTCGGCATGCGACATCCGCTACGTGGCGCGTGACGGCTTTCCGCCGCTGGCGATCGGCGCGGCGGGAGCCGATGCCGGCGCAACGGTCGACATTCGCGGCGATATCTCGAGCCAGTTCCTGTCGGCATTGCTGATGGCGTTGCCGCTGGCGCGGCGCAGCGAGACCACTGCCACGACCGTCCATGTCGTCGGTCCGCTCATCTCGCGGCCCTATGTCGACATCACGATCAATTTGATGCGCCGCTTTGGCGTGACAGTCGCCACGCCGGACAGTGCGACTTTCGCGGTACCGGCGGGAACCCGGTATCGGAAGCCGGGGACGCTGACCGTCGAAGGCGACGCGTCGTCGGCATCGTATTTCCTGGCCGCGGGCGCAGTGGGTGGGCGGCCCGGTGCGGGTGACCGGTGTCGGTCGCGAATCGATCCAGGGCGATGTCGCGTTTGCCGATGTGCTCGCGCAACTGGGCGCCGACGTGCGGTTCGGAACCGATTGGATCGAAGCCAGCGCCGGCACGACCTTGCACGGCGGCACCATCGATTGCGTCGCGATTCCCGACGCCGCCATGACGCTGGCAATGACCGCGCTCTTCGCCGATTCGCCGACGACGCTGACGAACATCGGCAGCTGGCGAGTCAAGGAGACCGACCGCATCGCGGCGATGGCGACGGAATTGGCCAAGCTAGGCGTCACAGTCGCTAGCGGCGACGACTGGCTGCGCGTGGAGCCGCCGCCCAAGGCGAAGCCGCTCAAGACAGCGGCCATCGACACCTACGACGACCACCGGATGGCGATGTGTTTCTCGCTGGCGACGCTCCGGCGGCGTGCCGGTGACGATCAACGACCCGGGCTGCGTGCGCAAGACCTTTCCCGGCTATTTCGACGCGTTCGTGCGCATCGTCCGATGACGGCTCGGCGGCGGCATTGTCGACGTGATCGCCGTCGATGGCCCGGCCGCCTCCGGCAAGGGAACGGTGGCCACCGGCGTGGCCCGCGCCCTGGGTTTCCACTACCTCGACAGTGGATCGCTGTACCGGCTGGTCGCGCTGCGGGCCTTGCAGACCGGCACGCCGCGGACGACGCGACGGGCCTCGCCCGCCTCGCCGCCGATTTGGACGCGACGTTCGGCGACGACGGAACAATCGCCCTGGCCGGCCAGGACGCAACGGATGCCATACGCACCGAGGAAGTCTCGGCCGCCGCGTCGCAGGTCGCCGTCCACCCTGCCGTCCGGGCGGCGCTCTTCGGGCGCCAGAGGGCATTTCGCCGGCCGCCCGGGCTGGTCGCCGACGGCCGCGACATGGGCAGCGTGGTCTTCCCGGACGCCCGGGTCAAGGTGTTCGTGACGGCCAGCGCCGAGGAGCGGGCGCGGCGACGGCATAAGCAGTTGATCGCAAAAGGAATCTCGGTTACAATGGAAAGTCTTGTGCGCGACATCCGGGAGCGCGACGAAAGGGACGAGGGGAGGGCGGCGGCGCCGCTCAAGCATGCCCCCGACGCGAGTGATCCTGGATACGACTGACCTGACGATCGAAGCCGCCATAGATCGCGTGCTCGGGCTCTACCGGGCCCTGAGTGGGCAATGAGTGGGCCATGAGCGAACAGCGTGTGTGCAAAATGATGTGCTGATCGATCAAGGACTTGCGTACGGGGCGGAACAACCGGACGTATGGAATAACCGGAACTGAAGAAGTCGAATGGCCGCAGACGGGCGCTCTAGCCGGTGCACCGAATGTGGATTGACCCACCAGCCCGCCCGTCCGAGAAAAAGGGTTCTCGTGGCGGCGGCCTACACGTTGAAGGAACCAACCCCTCATGGCTACCGCCACTGAAATGACACCCACCGCAGCCATCGCCAATCCCCCCATGGAGGATTTCGCGGCGTTGTTCGAGGAATCCCTCTCGCGCCAGGAAATGCGGCAGGGCGAACTGATCACCGCAGAAGTCGTACGCGTCGATTTCAACGTCGTCGTCGTCAATGCGGGACTCAAATCGGAATCGTTCATTCCGATCGAAGAATTCAAGGATGACAAGGGCGAAATCGAGGTGAAGGCCGGCGATTTCGTGACCGTTGCCATCGAAGCGCTCGAAGACGGCTACGGCGAAACGCGCCTTTCGCGCGACAAGGCCAAGCGCCTCAAGGCGTGGCACGACCTCGAAGCGGCGATGGAGCAGGGCCTCATCGTCTCGGGCCTCGTCACCAGCAAGGTGAAGGGTGGGCTCACGGTGATGATCAACGGCATCCGTGCGTTCCTGCCGGGCTCGCTGGTCGACATCCGTCCGGTCAAGGACACATCCCCGTTCGAGAACAAGGCGCTCGACTTCAAGGTCATCAAGCTCGACCGCAAGCGCAACAACGTCGTGGTGTCGCGCCGCGCCGTGCTCGAGGAGAGCCAGGGCGAGGTCCGCGAGAAACTCCTGTCCACGTTGTCGGAAGGCGCGGTGGTCAAGGGCATCGTCAAGAACATCACGGACTACGGCGCGTTCGTCGATCTGGGTGGCATCGACGGGCTGCTGCACATCACCGACCTGGCCTGGCGCCGCGTCAAGCATCCGTCGGAAGTGCTCGCCGTCGGCGACGAAGTCACCGCCAAGGTGCTCAAGTTCGACCAGGAAAAGAATCGCGTCTCGCTGGGCTTGAAGCAGTTGGGCGAAGACCCGTGGGTCGGCCTCTCGCGCCGCTATCCGCAGGGCACGCGCCTCTTCGGCAAGGTCACCAACATCACCGATTACGGCGCGTTCGTGGAAATCGAATCGGGCATCGAAGGCCTGGTCCACGTGTCGGAAATGGACTGGACGAACAAGAACATCCACCCGACGAAGGTCGTGCAATTGGGCGACGAAGTCGAAGTGATGATCCTCGAGATCGATGAGGAGCGCCGCCGCATTTCGCTCGGCATGAAGCAGTGCATGCCGAACCCGTGGGACGACTTCGCGATGAACCACAAGAAGGGCGACAAGGTGAAGGGGATGATCAAGTCGATCACCGACTTCGGCGTGTTCGTCGGCCTTCCCGGCGGCATCGACGGCCTCGTGCACCTGTCCGACCTGTCGTGGAACGCGACCGGCGAGGCTGCCGTGCGCGACTACAAGAAGGGGCAGGAAGTCGAGGCCGTGGTGCTCGCCATCGACGTCGAGCGCGAGCGCATTTCGCTCGGCATCAAGCAACTCGAAGGCGACCCGTTCACCAACTTCGTCGCCATGCACGACAAGGGCAGCGTCGTCAGCCGGTACGGTGAAATCGCTGGACGGCAAGGGCGCGGTGATCAACTTGGGCAGCGACATCGAGGGTTATCTGCGCGCGTCGGAATTGTCGCGCGACCGCGTGGAAGACATGCGCACGCATCTCAAGGAAGGCGACCCGGTGTCGGCGATGATCATCAACATCGACCGCAAGAACCGCGGCATCAATCTCTCGATCAAGGCGAAGGACAATGCCGAAGAGGGCGAGGCGATGCAGCGGATCACCACCGAGAACACGGGCGCCAACACCGGAACCACCAACCTGGGCGCCTTGCTGAAGGCCAAGCTGTCCGACACCAAGACGAACGGATGACCGGCGGGACCGGCGCAATGACCAAATCGGAGCTCATCGACCGTCTTGCGGCGCAGTTCTCGCAGCTGGTCGCCAAGGATGCCGAGCTCGCGGTCAAGATGATCCTCGACGCGATGGGCGAGTCCCTCGCGAAGGGCGAGCGCATCGAGATCCGCGGATTCGGCAGCTTCGGCCTCAACTACCGCCCGCCACGCACCGGTCGCAATCCCAAGTCGGGGGAAAAGGTGCAGGTGCCGCAGAAGTTCGTGCCGCACTTCAAGGCGGGCAAGGAGCTGCGCGAGCGCGTCGATTTCACCGAGAGCGCCCAAAAGTGAAAACCTGCTTTTGGGCGGAGTAGTCAGCATTGGATTGCTGGCTCGTTTGTCAACCAAGCCAGTCGATTCCAATGTCGAAAGTCCAATGGTAGGGGCGGTGGAGGCGACTCCGCCGCCTTTTTTTTCGCTGCCGGGAGCGTGAGCCGGCTTCGCCAAATGGCATAATTGCGCGATGCATATCGTTCGCTGGATCGTCGGCGCCACCGTCTTCCTCGCACTGCTGTTTCTCTCGTTGCAGAACAGCGACCCCGCGGAACTCAAGTTCTTCAATATCGCAAGCCTGAAGGCGCCGCTCGTCGTCGTCGTATTCATCGCCTTCACCTCCGGCGTGGCGATCGGCCTCCTGGCCGGCGCGCTGCGCGGCGCGCGCCTGAAACGCCAGGTCAAGGAACTGCGCCGCGAGCAACGCAATCTCCAGGACCCGACGTCGGTTACGCCGGGCGCGGTGGCGCCGGGAACTTCGCCCGCGTCGGGGCCGGGCTTCGGCCGCAGCGAACGTCCACACGACGGCATCTAGCCCGCGCCCGCGCTGATCCCAAACGGCATGGACTTCGAACTGTGGTGGCTGCTGCCGATTCCCGCGATCTTCTTCGGCCTGGGGTGGATCGCCGCGCGCATCGACATCAAGCACCTGCTGCGTGAGTCGCGCGCGCTGCCGCTCTCCTATTTCCGCGGCCTCAATTTCCTGTTGAACGAGCAGCCGGACAAGGCCATCGAGTCCTTCATCGAAGTGGTCAAGGTCGACCCGCAGACAATCGACCTGCACTTCGCACTGGGTTCGCTGTTTCGCCGGCAGGGCGAGATCGAGCGCGCGATCCGCATGCACCAGAATCTCCTCGACCGGGTCGACCTGCCCGCCGACAAGCGCGGCATCGCCACCTACGAATTGGCGCAGGACTTCCACCGCGCGGGCCTTCTCGACCGCGCCGAGGAACTGTTCACGAAGCTCGACGGCACGACGTTCGAACACTCGGCGCTGTCGCATCTCATTTCGATCTACGAAACCGAGAAGGACTGGACCAAGGCCATCACCGCGATGCAGCGGATGGAGGTGCTGGCCAAGCAGCCCTATTTCAAGGAGATCGCGCAGTACCACTGCGAGCTCGCGCAGGCGGCGCTGCTCAAGGCCGACGATGCGACGGTACAGGCTGAACTGGATAAGGCCTTCGCGACCTATCGCGGCTGCACGCGCGCGACGTTGCTGCAGGGGGACCTCGAGGCGCAGCAGGGGCGTGCCGCGAATGCGCTGACCACCTGGCAGAAGATCGAAACGCAGAATCCGGCCTTCCTGTCGCTCGCCGCCGATCGCTTTGCCGATCAATTCCGGAAGCAAGGCGATGCCGCGCAAGGCATCCGCGTGCTGCGCAATTACCAGGCGCAATATCCGTCGCTCGACCTGCTCAACGCGCTGTTCACGCTGGTGCTGGAACAGGAGGGGCCCGACGCCGCGGCAGCGCTCATCAAGGACGAACTCGCGCGCAATCCGACGCTGCTGGGACTCGACCGGCTTCTGGAGGCGCAACTCCTCGCCGCCCCCGCGGAGCGGCGTCACGACCTGGAGCTGGTGAAAGGCCTGGTCAACCAGCACATCAAGCGCCTGGGGATGTACAAGTGCGACAACTGCGGCTTTCGCGCCAAGCAATATTATTGGCGCTGCCCGGGATGCCTCAAGTGGGAAACCTATTCGCCGCGCCGGACCGAGACGCCCGATGGCTACGCGTAGCCGGCATCAGACCTCATGATCGTGAAATCGCCATGAGCACTCCGGATCCCAAAGTCATTGTCGCGCTCGACTTCGCCAACCCGATGCACGCGTTGGCGCTGGCGGACAAGCTCGACCCGCGATCGTGCGCGCTGAAGGTCGGCAAGGAGATGTTCGTCGTCGCCGGTCCCGAACCCGTGCGCTGGATGATCGCGCGCGGCTTCAAGGTCTTTCTCGATCTCAAGTTCCACGACATCCCGAACACGGTTGCGCAAGCGTGCGCCGCGGCGACACGGCTGGGCGTCTGGATGCTGAACGTGCACGCCGCCGGCGGCCGCGCCATGCTAACCGCAGCGCGCGAGAGCGTGAACACCACCGCGGCGGAGTCGGGCACCAAGCCGCCGCTCCTCATCGCTGTAACCGTTCTGACCAGTCTCGCGGACGCCGACCTGCGCGAGCAGGGCCTCACCGACAGTGCCGCAATGCAAGCCGTCAAGCTGGCGCGAATGACCGCCGTTTGCGGCCTCGACGGCGTCGTCTGCTCTGCGGTCGAAGCGCATGCCATGCGCGCGGCGCTGGGACCCGCCTTCAAGCTGGTCACGCCGGGCATCCGTCCCGCAGGTTCCGCACGCGACGACCAGGCGCGGATCATCACGCCGGAGGCCGCCATCGCCAACGGCGCGGATTACCTGGTGATCGGACGGCCGATTACACAGGCCGGCAATCCGGTGGCTGCACTTGCCGCCATCAATTCCTCGCTCGGGATCGGCACGTGAAGATCACGATGATCGGCACCGGCTACGTCGGCCTGGTCACCGGCGCGTGCTTGGCCGAGGTCGGCAACGACGTCCTTTGCCTCGACGTCGACGCACGCAAGATCGAGATCCTCAACGGCGGCGGCGTGCCGATCCACGAGCCGGGCTTGGAGCCCATGGTCAGACGCAATGCGGCCGCCGGCCGTCTGCGATTCACGACCGACGCGGATCTCGCCGTCGCGCACGGCGCGCTGCAGTTCATCGCCGTCGGGACGCCGCCCGACGAGGATGGCAGCGCGGACATGCGTCACGTCATCGAAGCCGCCCGCAATATCGGCCGGCGCATGGTCGACGCCAAGATCATCGTCGACAAATCGACCGTCCCGGTGGGAACCGCCGACCGCGTCCGCGCTGCGATTTCCGAGGAACTCGCCCGGCGCGGCAAGTCGATCCCCTTCGCGGTTGCGTCCAATCCGGAGTTCCTGAAGGAAGGCGCGGCAGTCGAGGATTTCATGAAGCCCGATCGTATCGTGATCGGCGCCGATGACGATCGCGCGATCGCCGTCCTGCGGATCGTGTACGCGCCATTCATGCGCAGCCACGAGCGCTTGCTGGTGATGGACGTGCGCTCCGCCGAACTCACCAAGTACGCGGCGAACGCGATGCTTGCCACGCGCATCTCCTTCATGAACGAGCTCGCGAACCTTGCCGATCAACTCGGCGCGGACATCGAGATGGTGCGCCAAGGCATCGGCTCGGATCCGCGCATCGGCTACCACTTCCTGTATCCGGGCGCGGGCTATGGCGGCAGCTGCTTTCCGAAAGATGTGAAGGCGCTGCAGTTCACCGCCACGCAGTTGGGCCGCCCGCTGCGGGTCATTGCGGCGGCAGAAACCGTGAACGACGCGCAGAAACTCGTCCTCGTCGAGAAGATCGTCGGGCGCTTCGGGGAGGACCTGTCCGGCCGCCGGTTTGCGCTCTGGGGCCTGGCATTCAAGCCCAACACCGACGACATGCGCGAAGCGCCGTCGCGCGCGATCGTCAAAGGCTTGCTTGCGCGCGGCGCAACGCTCGTCGCCTACGACCCCGTGGCGATGGACGAGGCGCGCCGCGTGTTCGGCCCTCTCGCCGGACTATCCTATGCAACCTCGCCGCTGGCTGCGTGCGACGGCGCGGACGCGCTCGTCATCGTCACCGAATGGAAGGAATTCCGCAGCGCCGATTTCGACGTGCTGAAGGCGCGGCTCAAATCCCCGCTCATCTTCGATGGCCGCAACCTGTACGACCCGCCGCAAGTGAAAGCCGCGGGATTCGAATACGCGGCAATCGGCCGGCGCTAGCCCGAAAGACTCTCCAAGATGACGACGCCCGCTTTCTCGACCTTCCGCGACCGCGCCGCGAGTGCGCGGCTCCTCGTGGTCGGCGATGTGATGCTCGACCGCTACTGGTTCGGCGACGTCGAGCGCATCTCGCCCGAGGCGCCCGTGCCCGTGGTGAAAATCGCGCGCACCGAGGAGCGGCCTGGAGGCGCCGCCAACGTCGCGCGCAACGCGGCAGCGCTCGGCGCGGAAGCGACGCTGCTGTCGGTCATCGGCGACGACGAACCCGGGGCGACGCTCGAACGATTGCTTGCGCAGGAGCGCGTGCGCACGTCGTTCCACCGTGAAGCCTCGCTGGCGACGACCGTTAAATTGCGTGTGATCGGCCGCCAGCAGCAGCTGCTGCGCATCGATTTCGAGACCGCTCCGTCGCACGAGATCCTGGCCACCAAGCTCGCCGAATACGAGCGCCTGCTGCCTTCCGCCGGCCTCGTGATCCTGTCCGATTACGGCAAGGGAGGGCTCGCCCACATCGCCACCATGATCGAGCGCGCGCGCGCCGCCGGCAAGGCGGTGCTGGTCGATCCCAAGGGCGAGGACTATGCGCGCTATCGCGGCGCCACGCTGCTCACGCCCAACCGCAACGAATTCCGCGAGGTCGTCGGGCGCTGGAAGGACGACGCGGAGATGGCCGCGAAGGCGGAGCAGCTGCGCCGCGATCTCGCCCTCGACGCCCTGCTGGTCACGCGGGCGGAGGAGGGGATGAGCCTCTTCTCGGCGGCGGGTGCGCTGACGATTCCCGCGCAGTCGCGCGAAGTGTTCGACGTCTCCGGCGCCGGCGACACGGTCATCGCGACTTTGGGCGTGATGATGGCCGCGGGCGCATCGCTGCCGGACGCCGTCCGCGTGGCCAATGAAGCCGCGGGCGTCGTGGTCGGCAAGTTCGGCACGGCGGTGGTGCACCCGAACGAACTGGGCTGACGTGGCGAAAGCCAAAACCGTCTACACCTGCACCGAATGCGGCGCATCCGCGCCCAAGTGGCAGGGCCAGTGCCCGTCCTGCGGGACATGGAATACGCTCGTGGAAACGATCGCGACCCCGGCCGCCGTGCGCTTCGCGACCGTTAGCGGAACAATCAGCGGAACGCGCTCGGCCATCGTGTCGTTGGCGGCGGTCGAGACCCGGCACACGCCGCGCATTCCCACCGGCCTCGAGGAATTCGACCGCGTCCTCGGCGGTGGCCTCGTTCCGGGCGGCGTGGTGCTGATCGGCGGTGACCCTGGAATCGGCAAGTCGACGCTGCTGCTGCAAGCCATGCGCCGTGCTGGGGGCCGCGCACCGCACGCTGTACATCACGGGCGAAGAATCGGTCGAGCAGGTTGCGCTGCGCGCTCAGCGGCTGGGGCTCGTCAACGCGCCCGTCGAGTTGCTGGCCGAGGTGCAACTGGAAGCGATCGTCAGGGCGATCGGCGCGTCCGCTCCGGAGGTCGTGATCATCGATTCGATCCAGACCGTCTACACGGAGGCCCTGCAATCGGCGCCCGGAAGTGTCGCCCAGGTGCGCGAATGCGCGGCGCAATTGACGCGGCTGGCCAAGCAGCGCGGCGTGGTGGTGATCTTCGTCGGCCACGTGACGAAGGAGGGCGCGATCGCCGGTCCGCGCGTGCTGGAGCATATCGTCGACACCGTCCTCTACTTCGAGGGCGACCCGCATTCGAGTTTCCGCCTGGTGCGGGCGATGAAGAACCGGTTTGGAGCGGCCAACGAACTCGGCGTGTTCGGCATGACCGAGCGAGGTCTGAAGGGTGTGAGCAACCCGTCGGCGCTGTTTCTCTCGCGCCACGCCGAGCCGGTCCCGGGATCGGCCATCGTCGCCACGCTGGAAGGGTCGCGGCCACTGCTAGTCGAGATCCAGGCCTTGGTGGATCCGGTTCAGGGCGGCATGGCGCGGCGCTTGGCGGTGGGACTCGAAGCCCCGAGGTTGGCACTACTGCTGGCTGTTCTGCACCGTCACGGAGGCGTCGATGCCGGCGGATACGACGTCTTCGTCAACGCGGTCGGCGGCGTGCGCATCGAGGAGCCTGCGGTCGACTTGGCCGTGCTGCTGGCCATCAATTCATCGATAAGGAACAAGCCTTTACCCGCTAAATCTCTCGTATTTGGCGAAGTTGGATTGGCGGGCGAAATAAGGCCGGTGCAGCGTGGCCAGGAGCGCATCAAGGAAGCCGCAAAGCAGGGCTTCGCGACCGTTGTCGTTCCGACGGCAAACAAGCCGAAACAGGGCATCGACGGCGTGAAGATCCTGGCGGTCGACCGGGTGGACCAGGCGCTGGCGCTGCTGCGGGATTAGAGCGCTGTGTAACAATGGCGGTCTTCACTCGCCTGAGATCAAGGACTTGCGGGTTTGTCCTTAGTACCCGGTTGAAGTTGCTCGAGCTGCGTGTTGAGAGCCGCGTAGCGCGTGCTGCCCGGTGCCATGCTGTCGGCACGTCGCGCGCTGTCGAGCGCCTCCGCGAGGCGACCCTGAAGGCGCAGCGCCAGCGCGAGCTGATACCAACCCGCGGCATGGTTGCCATCAGCCGCAATAGCCCGGCGCGCCGACGTTTCCGCATCGGTGTCGAGCGAGAGTGCCAACTGCACGGCGGCCAGATCGGACCACGCTTGCGGTGAGGCCGGATCGATCGCCAGAGAGGCCCGGATCCGTTCGACGGCAGGCGTCAGGATGCCCGCCTGGTGGAGCACTACGCCAGAAAAATGCAGCGCGGGTGCGTGCCGCGGTTCGGCCTTCAGGATGGCGTCGTAGCGCAGGAAGGCTTCGCGCAATTTGCCTTGCTGGTGCAGGCGGTAGGCGCGGTCAAATTCGGCGGCGAGGATCATGGGCGGATCATGGCCAATAAAGGGCCGCCTCAGAGGCGCGAACGCACGCACCGGATCCACCGTGCGCCGTCGGATTTTCTCCGGCAACGCGCAACAAGTCAAAATGACGCCATGCCCGCTGCGAGAGACGCCTTGAAGGCGCACGGCATCGGGCCATCCTCCTGCCGCCTAATGCCGATGCTAAATGTCGCATAATTGGTATTATGTCAAATTGTAGTTACACGTCCCTGAGACGGCCCGATGATGCGATCAAGCAGGCAGGCGCGGTTCAAGCTGGGCCTCCCACTCCCTCGTCGGTGTCGCGTCCCGGCGGCCGCCCGTACCTAGTCGCCGCAAGAGTGCTTCGCGGGCGGCGGCTTCATTGCCCATGCTGAACAATCGCGGGACAACGGCATGACGATGCTCCAGACACGCCCGAGGCCCATCGCGCACGCTTCCTGTCGCGCTGTTTTGACCGTTGAAATCCGGCCTGATCAGGCCGCGAGTTGCCGCAGGCAGAACGCCGCGATGGCATCCAGCACGGCGCCATCCTCACCGGCTGCGTCGGCGAGGCGGAATTCGCACTCAGGATGGCGGGCGGCAGCACTTTGGACCAGCAGCGGGAGGTCGTGCCGGACATGGCCGCCCCGCCCCAGGAAAACCGGAACCACCACGATCGCCCGGCATCCGGCAGCGCACAGGCCAGCCGCGGCCGCGAGCAGGTCCGGCGACATCAATTCCAGGTAGGCCAGCACGACCTGCGCATCCGGTAGCGCACGGGCAACGCGGTCGCGGAGACGCTCGAAGGGGTCCGCCCAACGGCCGTCGCGGGAACCATGGGCAAACAGGATGAGGCCGGCGGCGGGCATCGAACGATTATACGGTCGGGACTCGTTGGGCCTTAGGGCGGTCTTGGCGGCGCGGATCACCATATACGTCACGGCGATAACGGCATAGCGCGATATTCCTTTTGTTTATTAGGGCGTTACCCTAACCTGCCCTATCCCGCCAGCAGGTCACGCCTTGCATGTATCGCTACGACGCCTTTGACCAACGCCTTGTCGACGAACGGGTTGCCCAGTTCCGCGACCAGACGCGCCGTTTCCTCGCGGGGGAGCTAACCGAGGACGAGTTTCGCCCGCTGCGGCTGCAGAACGGCCTCTACGTCCAGAAATACGCGCCGATGCTGCGCATTGCCATTCCCTATGGCCTTCTGTCGTCGCGGCAACTGCGCATGCTCGCGCAGATCGGCCGCAAGTACGACAAGGGCTACGGGCACTTCACCACGCGCCAGAACATCCAGTTCAACTGGCCCAGGATCGAGGACGCGCCCGATATCCTCGCCGATCTCGCGAGCGTGGAAATGCATGCGATCCAGACGTCCGGCAACTGCGTGCGCAACATCACGAGCGATCATTTCGCCGGCGTGGCGGGCGACGAAATCGTCGACCCGCGGCCCTACAACGAATTGATCCGCCAGTGGTCGACGCTGCATCCCGAATTCGCCTACCTTCCGCGCAAATTCAAGATCGCGATCACGGGTGCCACGACCGACCGTGCAGCGATCCTCGTGCACGACATCGGCCTGCAGGCGGTGCGCAGCGAAGCCGGCGAAATCGGCTTCCGCGTCATCGTGGGCGGCGGCCTCGGGCGTACGCCCATTGTCGGGCACGTCATCCGGGAGTTCCTGCCGCGTGCGGAGATCCTCAACTACCTCGACGCGATCCTGCGCGTCTACAACCGCTTCGGCCGCCGCGACAACATCTACAAGGCGCGCATCAAGATCCTCGTGAAGGAGCAGACACCCGCCGTGTTCGCACAGCACGTGGAAGCCGAATGGGAGGAGCTGCGCGACGGACCTGCCACGGTGCCGGACGAGGAGATCGCGCGCCTCGCCGCGTTCTTCCCGCCACCGCCGTACGAAAAACTGGCCGGCGACGACGTGGGCTTTCGCTCCGCCGTCGCGGACAATCGCGCCTTTTCGAACTGGGTGAAGCGCAACGTGTTCCCGCACAAGGTGTCCGGCTACGCCATCGTCACGCTGTCGCTCAAGAAGACCGGCGTCCCACCCGGCGACGCCACGTCGGACCAGATGGATACGGTCGCCGACCTCGCCGACGCGTACAGCTTCGGCGAACTCACGGTGTCGCACGAGCAGAACCTCATCTTCACCGACGTGCAGCAGTCACAATTGCTCGCGCTGTGGAGCGAGTTGAAGGGACTGGGCCTGGCGACGCCGAACATCGGCCTGCTCACCGACATCGTCTGCTGCCCGGGCGGGGATTTCTGCTCGCTGGCCAACGCCAAGTCGATTCCGATCGCCGAGGCCATCCAGCGCCGCTTCGACGATCTCGACTACCTGCACGACTTGGGCGACATCGACCTCAACATCTCCGGCTGCATGAACGCGTGCGGACATCATCACGTCGGCCACATCGGCGTGCTCGGCGTCGACAAGAACGGCAGCGAGTGGTACCAGGTGTCGATCGGCGGCAGCCAGGGCGAGCACGCGGCGCTGGGCAAGGTGATCGGACCGTCGTTTGCCGCACACGAAATGCCCGACGTGGTCGCGCGCCTTCTCGACGTCTATGTCGACCATCGGCACGCGGACGAGCGCTTCGTGGACACCGTCCAGCGCTTAGGGTTGGACCCCTTCAAGGAGCGCGTCTATGCCGCAGCTCATTAAGAACGGCAAGTTGATCGCGGATGCCTGGACGCTCGTGCGTGACGTCGCGCAGACGACGGCGGCTCTGTTGCCACAACCCCAGCCCGCATATTCGATCGTGCCGCTCGCGTCGTGGCTCGCGGCGAACGACGCGCTGCGTGCGCGCCGCGACATCGGCGTGTGGCTGGCACCCTCCGACGACCCTGCCCTGCTCGCGGCCGATACCGCAACGCTGCCGCTGATCGCCGTCGATTTCCCCAAATTTACTGATGGCCGCGGTTACTCCATCGCACGGTTGCTGCGCGAGCGCCTGGGCTTTACCGGCGAATTGCGCGCGGTCGGCGACATCCAGCGCGATCAGCTGTACTACCTTCACCAGGTGGGATTCGACGCCTTCCTCGTGCCCGACGGCAAGGACGCGCAGGAAGCGCTTCGGTCGCTGCGCGATTTCTCCGACGGATACCAGCTGACCAACCGGCGCACGCCGTGGTTCCGTCGATCCCGCCCGGATAATCCCGCACTAACCAGGCGGGTTGTCGAATGAGCGGCACCGTTTACCTGGTTGGTGCCGGCCCTGGCGCGCCCGATCTGCTGACGCTGCGCGCCGCGCGGATTCTGGCCCGCGCCGATATCGTTTTCCACGATGCGCTCGTGCACCCGGACACGATTGCGCTGGCTGCATGCGCGGAGAAAGTTGCGGTCGGCAAGCGCTGCGGTCGCCATTCGACCGTCCAGCAATTCATCAACAAACGTCTGGTCGACGCGGCGCGCAAGCATGCCGTGGTCGTTCGGCTGAAAGGCGGGGATCCGATGCTGTTCGGCCGCGCGCAGGAAGAAATCGCGGCGCTCGAAGCCGATGGCATCCGGTGCGAGGTCGTGCCCGGCGTCACCGCGGCGCTTGCGGCCGCCGCGGCGCTCAAGACGTCGCTTACGCAGCGCGGCGTTGCGCGCAGCGTGACCTTCGCCACACCGCGCGTCGGCGTTGGCGAACACGACCAGCAACTGGGTCGATGGCCTCAACGCTTCGGACGCGGGCGCCATCTACATGGGCGTCGGTGAGGCAGGCGCAATCGCCGCGGCGCTGCTGGCCGCAGGGAAGCCAACAGGTCTGCCGGTTGCCATCGTGGAAAACGCATCGCTGCCGGACCAGCGCATCCGCTACACGACGCTGTCCGCGTTGCCGCGACTCGCGGCGGCGCAGATCACGGGTCCCGCGCTGATACTTCTGGGTCCGCAGTTCGCGGCGCGGGCCGCAGTCGCCGCGGATGACCTCGCACAGGAATGGCGCAACGAAATCAGGAGCGCCACCCGCTAGAGTGGAGAGGCCGCATCGGCGCCTCGCCGGACTCTCAAAAAAGCCGCCGTCGGCGGCTTTTCATTGCGCATTTATATAGCCAAGAGTTCGTTTGGTAAACTTTCTTATGCACAATGGAGATGATTAAATGCAGTATGAGATTTTCCGCTCGCTGTTAGCGACCGCGGCGATCGCCTTCGCCGCATCCACCGCCCACGCCGACGTCACGCTGCTCAACGTGTCCTATGATCCGACGCGCGAGCTGTACCAGAATTTCAACGCGGCCTTCGCCAAATATTGGCTGGCAAAAACCGGGGAGAAGGTCACGATCAGGCAATCGCACGGCGGCTCGGGCGCGCAGGCGCGCAGCGTCATCGACGGCATCGACGCGGACGTCGTCACGCTGGCGCTGGCCTACGATATCGACGCGATCGCCGAGAAGGCGAAGCTCCTGCCTGCCGATTGGCAGGCGCGGCTACCGCACAACAGCTCGCCCTATGCATCGACGATCGTCTTCCTCGTCCGCCGCGGCAATCCCAAGGGCATCAAGGATTGGGATGACCTGGTGAAGCCTGGCACTGCGGTGATCACACCGAACCCCAAGACCTCGGGCGGCGCGCGCTGGAACTATCTCGCGGCGTGGGGCTACGCGCAGCGAAAATACGGCGGCGAAGCGCAGGCGAAGGATTTCGTGCGCAAGCTCTACGGCAACGTGCCGGTGCTCGATTCCGGCGCGCGCGGCGCCACGACGACGTTCGTGGAGCGTGGAATCGGTGACGTATTGATTGCATGGGAAAACGAGGCGTATCTCGCGGTCAAGGAGCTGGGCCAGCACAAAGTGGAAATCGTCGTGCCGTCGTACAGCATCCGGGCCGAGCCGCCGGTCGCGCTGGTCGACCGTGTCGTCGACAAGAAGGGCACGCGCAAGGTCGCGCAAGCCTACCTCGAATATCTGTACACGCCGGAAGGCCAGGAGATCGCGGCACGGAATTTCTACCGGCCGACACTCGATTCGGTGGCGACGAAGTACGACAGGCAATTCGCGAAGCTGACATTGTTTGCGCTCAAGGAATATTTCGGCGACTGGCAGATGGCGCAGAAGGTCCACTTTTCCGACGGCGGCTCCTTCGACCAGATCTACAAGCCCGGCGCAAAGTTGTAAATGAGCGGTAGCCAAGTGGTAAGCAAGCGCGCGCGTGTGCTGCCGGGCTTCGGCTTGAGCCTTGGGTACACGATCGTGTACTTGAGCCTGATCGTGCTGATCCCGCTGTCCGCGGTATTCATCAAATCCGCGCAACTCGACGTGGCCCGACTTCGTCGACATCGTCACCGCACCGCGCGTCATGGCAAGCTACCGGCTCACGTTCGGCGCGTCGCTTGCGGCAGCCCTCGTCAACTCCGTCTTCGGGCTGCTCGTCGCATGGGTGCTCGTGCGCTATCGTTTTCCGGGAAGCCGCCTGGTGGACGCGCTGGTCGACCTGCCGTTCGCCCTGCCTACTGCGGTGGCCGGCATTGCGCTGACGGGGCTCTTCACGGCCAACGGCTGGATCGGTTCGCTGCTGACGCCGATGGGCATCAAGGTCGCCTTCACGCCGCTCGGCGTGATGGTCGCGCTGACCTTCATCGGCCTGCCCTTCGTCGTGCGCACCGTGCAGCCGGTCTTGGAACAGTTGCCGCGCGAGCTCGAGGAGGTCGCGGCCACGCTCGGGCGCGACACGCTGGGACAGTTTCCGCCGTGTGGTGTTTCCGATCGTGCTTCCGGCGCTGGTGACTGGATTCGCGCTGGCCTTCGCGCGGGCGATCGGCGAATACGGCTCGGTGATCTTCATCGCCGGCAACATGCCGATGGTGTCGGAAATCACGCCGCTCATCATCATCACCAAACTCGAGCAATACGACTACGCGGGCGCCACGGCGATCGCGGCTGTCATGCTGGTCATCTCGTTCGTGCTGCTGCTCGCGATCAACGCCCTGCAGGCGTGGACGCGCCGGCGCCAGGGCGCATTGGCCTGACTGCAGGCTTCGCATCGCAGTGTCCGACCGGGCGCGACCGACGCCATCGGCGAACCGCCGTTCGTGCGTGCGCTGCTGATCGCGGTGGCGCTGGCGTTCCTCACGCTGTTCCTGTTCGTGCCGCTGGCGTTCGTGTTCTACGAGGGCCTGAAAAAAGGACTCGGCGTCTACCTGGCGGCGATCAGCGAGCCGGACGCGCGTGGACGCGATCAAGCTGACACTCCTGGTCGCCGCCATTGCGGTGCCGCTCAACCTGGTGTTCGGGTTGCCGCCGCATGGTCGATCGCCAAGTTCAGCTTCCGCGGCAAGAACCTGCTGATCACGCTGATCGACCTTCCGTTCTCGGTGTCGCCGGTGATCTCGGGTCTCATCTACGTGCTGATCTTCGGCATGCAGGGATGGTTCGGGCCGTGGCTGCGCGAGCACGACCTCAAGATCATCTTTGCCGTTCCGGGCATCGTGCTCGCGACGACGTTCGTGACGTTTCCGTTCGTCGCGCGCGAATTGATCCCGCTGATGCAGGCGCAGGGCACCGAGCAGGAGGAAGCGGCGACAGTCCTGGGCGCCGGCGGCTGGCAGACGTTCTGGCGGATCACGCTGCCCAACGTGAAGTGGGGACTGCTGTACGGCGTGATCCTGTGCAACGCGCGCGCGATGGGCGAGTTCGGCGCGGTGTCCGTCGTCTCCGGCCACATCCGCGGCGCGACCAACACGCTGCCGCTGCAGGTCGAGATCCTCTACAACGAATACCAGTTCGCCGCCGCGTTCGCCGTGGCGTCGCTGCTGGCGCTGCTGGCGCTGGTCACGCTGGCGCTGAAATTCATCGTCGAGCGGCGCACGCACGACGCTGCGGCTCACCGTCGGAGATTCACCCATGAGCATCGAACTGCACGGCATCGTCAAGCGCTTCGGATCCGTTCGTCGCCGTCGACCACATCGACCTCCATATCGAGACCGGCGAACTGCTCGCGCTGCTCGGGCCGTCGGGATCGGGCAAGACGTCGCTGTTGCGGATGATCGCCGGCCTCGAAGCGCCGGACGAAGGCAGCGTGTCGTTCCAGGGCAAGGACGCCACCGACACGCATGCGCGCGACCGCCAGGTGGGATTCGTGTTCCAGCATTACGCGCTGTTCGGGCACCTGACGATCTTCGAGAACGTCGCCTTCGGCCTGCGCGTGCGGCCGCGCCGCGCGCGGCTGTCGGAGAAGGAGATCGCCAAGAAGGTGAACGACGCTGCTCGAACTCGTGCAGCTCGACTGGCTCGCCGACCGCTATCCGCACCAGCTCTCCGGCGGGCAGCGCCAGCGGATCGCGCTCGCGCGCGCGCTGGCCGTCGAGCCGCGCGTGCTGCTGCTGGACGAGCCGTTCGGCGCGCTCGATGCGCGCGTGCGGCAGGAATTGCGGCGCTGGCTGCGGCGGCTGCACGACGAAGTGCACGTGACGAGCGTGTTCGTCACGCACGACCAGGAAGAGGCGCTCGAAGTCGCCGACCGCGTCGTCGTGATGAACCACGGCCGGATCGAGCAGATCGGCACGCCCGCCGATGTCTACGACCATCCGGCCACGCCGTTCGTGTTCGAATTCCTGGGCCACGTCAACCGGCTGCCGTCGGCAGCTGGCCGAGCGGCGCCGACACGTTCGCGCGGCCGCACGACATCGCGGTCGGACGCGATCCGGACGCAATGCGCGCTGGCCGCGCGCTTCGTGCACGGCTCCGCGATCGGCCCGGTCGCGCGCCTCGAGTTCGCGCTCGAACCGTCGGCGCAGACGATCAACGTGGAGCTGCCGCGCGAGCGCTTTCGCGAGCTCGCCCTTCGTCCCGGCGAAATGGCCTACCTGACGCCGACCCGACTGCACCAGTTCGCCGCGCACCGGCCTGACGCGCCGCGGCAGGCGGTACAATCGCGGCAGCGTGCCGGCGTGAGCCGGCACTGCACGCCACGATGCCGCTGCCGCTGTTTCACCTTTCCCCGCACGCCCAGAAGGACTGGATCGCGCAGCGCCTCGCGCGTCCCGCGCCGTCCGGCCGCGCGCGGCATGAGCGACGGCTTTCGCCTGCCCGGGCCGCAGCGGCGAGGCCACGCCCGCCGCGGTGCTGGTGCCGCTCGTCAACCGTCCCGAAGGACTGACGCTGCTGCTGACGCAACGCAGCGCCGACCTGCCCGACCATCCCGGCCAGATCAGCTTTCCCGGCGGCCGCGTCGAACCGGACGATCTCGACATTGCGCCTGCGCCGCGTTGCGCGAGGCCGCGGAGGAAGTCGGCCTTGCCGCCGACCGCGTCGACGTGCTGGGCGAACTCGCGACGTACGAAACCGTCACCGGCTACCGGGTCACGCCCATCGTCGGCTGGGTCGAGCCGCCGTTCACGCTGACGCCCGACCCGATCGAAGTGGCCGAGGCGTTCGAGGTGCCGCTCGCGTTCGTGCTCGATCCCGCGAACCAGCAGCGGCATTTCCGGATGCTGGGCGAAATCCGCCGCGATTTCTGGGCGATTCCCTACCGCGACCGCTATATCTGGGGCGCGACGGCCGCGATGCTGCTGATCCTCGACCGCACGCTGCGCGCCGACTGAAGCCGGCTGATGCCGAGCATGCCCCGCCTACGACCACGAGACCGCGATCATCCTCTCCGGCGGCGGCGCGCGCGCCGCCTATCAGGTCGGCGCATTGCGCGCGATTGCGCACATCGTCGGCCGCAACGCGCGCATGCCGTTCCCGGTGATCTGCGGCACGTCGGCCGGCGCCATCAACGCCACGCTGCTCGCGATCAACGCCGACGACTTCCGCCGCGGCGTCGCGCGGCTCACGCGCTGGTGGCGGCGCGTGACGGTGAAGGACATCTACCACGCCGACCTCGCGACGCTGGCGCGGCACAGCGCGCGGTTCCTGGCGAGCGTGCTGACCGGTGGCGCGGTGCCGGCGAAGGTGGCGTCGATGTTCGACAACGCGCCGCTGACCGATCTTGCTGACGCGCGAGCTCGACTTCGCGCGGCTCGACGAGCAGATCGCAGGCGGGACACCTGCATGCGCTGTCGATCAACGCGACGAGCTACACGTCGGGGCACGCGGTGTCCTTCTTCCAGGGCGAACCGTCGCTGCGGCCGTGGCACCGGCTGCGCCGCCGCGGCCAGCCGACGCGGCTTGTCGCCCGAACACCTGATGGCGTCGACGGCCATCCCGTTCGTGTTTCCCGCGGGCCGCATCGACGACGACTACTACATGGACGGCTCGGTCCGGCAGATCGCGCCGCTGTCGCCGGCGCTGCATCTGGGCGCGACGCGCATCGTCGTGCTGGCGGTGGGCCAGTTCGCCGGCCAGCGTCCGCGCCGAACGGGCCCGCGCAATATCCGTCGTTCGCCCAGGTCGCGGGCCACGCGCTGTCGTCGGTGTTCCTGGACAACATGGGCGCCGACATCGAGCGCCTGACGCCAGTACAACCGGATGATCGACCTGGCTTCCCGGAGCAGCGGCGCGACGCGACGGCCTGCGCGTCAACCACGTCGACGCGTTCGTGCTGGCGCCGTCGCGCGACGTGGCCGGCCTGGCGCTGCACGTTCGTCGACACGCTGCCCGGCGCCGTGCGCGCGGTGCTGCGCGGGTTCGGCAGCACGCAGGGCACCGGCGCCAACCTCACGTCCTACCTGCTGTTCGACCGCGGCTTCTGCCGCGCGCTGCTCGACCTGGGCTACGACGGACGCGATGGCGCGCCGCGACGAACTCGAAGCGTTCCTGGCCGGCGAAGCGGCCAACTTCCTGCCGCTGCCGCCGCGAGTTCAGTTGAGGCGCCGGCGTGCTTCAGCTGCGCTGCGCGGGCAACTTGGCGATGATGCAGTTGATGGCGCGGTCGTAGCCGGCGCCGAAGAATGCGGTGAGGCTCTCGCTGTAGCCGCGCCGGGCTGATCGTCCGGTAGTAGAGCTTCGATGTCTGGTCGAGGAAATAGTTGTAATTGTTGTCGCCAGCGCCGGTTTGCAGCGCCCACGACATCTCCTGCCCGCCGAGCAGCAGCGGCGAGCATTGCACCTGGATCGTCTTGAGATAGCCGTTGAATCCGGTCGCCTGGCCGTTGGTCCACGCGTCGGGCGCGCAGCCGACGAGCAGCGAGCACGACGAGCGCGACGCAATGCGAGCAAGCGGAATGGATCATGGCAACGCTGGAAGGTTGTGACGAACGCTCGAATTATTGCAGGTTTCGACGCGCGCTGCGAGCGCGCTGCGACGCAACCGCATACAATCGAACTCCGGACAGCGCATCGCACGGCGCCACGGCAGACCCGAACATGATGATCCATGTTGACGCAATCCGCACCGCGCACGCTGGCATTTCGCAGCCTCTCCCCGCACGGCTTCCATCGCGTCGTCTATTACGAATGGGGCGATGCGGCGAACCCGCGCGTCGTGATCTGCGTCCACGGCGTGGGCCGCAATGGCCGCGACTTCGACGTGCTCGGCGAGGCGCTGGCGCCGACGCATCGCGTGCTCGCCGTCGACATGCCCGGCCGCGGCAACTCCGACTGGCTCGCCGACCCGAACGACTACGTGTTCCCCACCTATCTCACCACGCTGACGGCGCTGATCGCGCGCAGCGGCGCGGCCGACGTCGACTGGGTCGGCACGTCGATGGGCGGGCTGCTGGGGATCGTCGCTGGCCGCGCAGCCGAAGACGCCGGTCCGCCGCCTGGTCGTCAACGACGTCGGGCCGCAGATCGAGCCGGCGGCGCTGGCGCGCATCGGCGGCTACTTCGGCCAGGACCCGACGTTCGCCACCTTTGCCGAGATCGAAGCGTATATCCGCGAAATTTCGGCGCCGTTCGGCCCGCTGACCGACCCGCAGTGGGAATACATCACCCGGACCAACGTCCGCCAGCGTGCCGACGGGCGCTGGGGCTTGGCCTACGATCCCGGGCATCGCGGTGCCGTTCCGCAAGTGCCCCTGCCCCGCCGGACCTGTGGCCGGTGTGGGACGCGATCAGCTGCCCGACGCTGGTGCTGCGCGGCGCCCAGTCGGACCTGCTGTCGCGGGCAGTGGCCGACCAGATGGCGGCGCGCGGCCCCAAGCCGCGGGTCATCGAATTTGCCGGGCGTCGGGCACGCGCCCATGCTGCTCACGCCCGGACCAATACCTGCCGGTCGTCGAATTCCTGCGCACCACCGGTTGACTTGAGGCCGGGCGCGGAAGGCCCGCAAGTGGCACGCTTTCCGCTTCGATCCCGCGGGCCAACGCAGTCCGGCCGCGGGCTTTCGCTTACAATCGCGGGCGGCCCTGCCGTTTTTGCTCGCACCCTAAACGCTCAGACACCAGACCCTTCGCCTTCGATGCCGCTTTCCCTCTCCCTGCCGCCGTGTGGTGTCGCACCCGGCCAATCCGCCGGAAATCCGGCCGGCCAAGGTCGGGCCGTGGCTGGACGAGACGCTGCGGCGCGACCCGGCCGATGCGGCGCACGTGATCGGCGATGCGCTCGCGGCCACCAACCGCGTCGCGATGAGCGACGGCAAGCGGCTGGAACTCGCCGAGAAGTACTGGGCCACCGCCAACACGCTGTGGCCGCTGCTCGAAAAGCAGTTCGTGCGCGCGTCGCATCCGCTGTCCGGCGAAGCGCTGGAGGCGGCCAAGGCCGCGTTGACGCTGTCGAGCGAACTGGCGACCGCCTACAAGCACCTGCTCGTCAACGAGGCGGACAAGCGCATTTCGCTGGGCGGCCAGCGGCTGATGGTGGCGCTGGTCCACCGCTGCCTGCAATGCACGGCGCGCATCCTCGTCAACAGCTACCTGTCCTTTGCGCCGGTGCCGCCGCGCACGTGGCACGACGCGCACCTCATCTACGTGTTCGCGCGCGAGCGCAGCATCCACCTGACGCCGGTCGCGCCCGACCAGCCCGAGGCCACGCCCGAGCGGCTGACGATCCAGTCGCTGCTGCTGGCGCTGGCCAATCCGTACGGGTTCCTGCCGGGACAGCTGCCGATCGTGCTGCGCTACGTGCAGGAATATGCGCACTGGGCGAAGCTCACCGACGTGGTGCCCGTGCACCGGATGGCCAAGGCGGTGGCCATCGTGCCCGTCGGCCACGATTTCCCGCCGTTTTCCGCCAACAAGGGCGGCTCGATCGACGGCAGCAAGCTCTTCCTGCTGACGTTCGACCTGGCCTTCCAGATCCAGGAACAGCTGCGCGCGCTCGAAGCCGGCGGCGACATGCCCGCGGGCATCGGCCGCGATCCGATGGCGCGGCTGCAGTACATCGGTCTTCTGAAGCGCCTGCTGCGGCAATGGGCCATCCCGCCGGCGCGGCAGTTCAACCGGCTGCCGTCGCGCGCGCGTGTCGTCATGTGCTCCGGCTTGAGCGGCGTCTGGCAATACAGCCGCGGCCTGCATTCGGGCATCCCCAATCCGCCGTCCGGCCTGCCGCCGATGGCCAATTGCCAGGTGATCAACCACACGCCCGCCGGCTACGCGTTGCGCCAGACCGATCCGGCGCCGGCGGCGCTGCGCATCGGCGAACTCATCGCGCTGCGCATCGAGGGCCGTGGCGGCCTGCAGGTCGCGATGGTCCGCTGGTTCCGCAACACGTTCAAGGGCAGCGGCCTCGAGTTCGGCTGCGAACTGCTGTCCGACGCTCCCGAAGCGGCGGCGGCGGCGATGGAAGACGGCACCGCCAGCTCGGTGACGCCGGTCGTCGTGTTCCCGGAGGAAAAGGGCACCAGCGCCGAGCCGGCGCCGCCGCAGATCCTGGTTCCCGCCGGCGCGTTCGCGCTCGAGCAGGCGATCACGCTGAAGCGGGGCAAGGACACCGGCTTCGCGGTGCTGACCAAGCTCGTCGAACAAGGTCCGGGCTTCGAGCTCTACGAATTCATCGCCGTCGGATGACTCTTTCGGCGTGCCGCGTGGTGCCGCTGACGGTCGCGCGCGCGCGCGCGTTCGACCATCGCCGGCCTGGCCGCGCTGGCGCTCCTCGAATTGCTGTGGGAGACCGTGCTGGCGCCCATGCCGTCGGGCGGCGCTGGCTGGCGCTGAAGGCGCTGCCGCTGGCGCTCCTGTTTCCCGGTGTCGCGCGCGGCGAACGCAGGGCGCGGCAATGGCTGGCGCTGCTCCTGCCGCTCTATTTCGCGGAAGCGCTCACGCGCGCATTGAGCGAATCCGGGCGGCATGCCTCGTCGCGGCGATGGCCGCGGCGCTCGCGGCGGCGACGTTCGTGGCGTTGCTCGCGTGGTTTCGCGCGGAAAGAGGCCGCGGCTAGGTCAGAAGGCTGCCGGGCTTGGCTCGCCTACGCTTCAGCCGTGCGGCGGTCCGACCTCGGGCGCCTTGGCCACGGCGCTTCCGGCCAAGCCCTTGGGCATCGGGAAACGTCACGTTCTCGACGATGCCGGACAGCTCGGTCACGCCGAGCGCGCCCAATTCCTTCAGCCGCGCGATCACCTGCCGCACCAGCACTTCCGGCGCCGACGCGCCCGCGGTGACGCCGACGCGCCGCTTGCCGGCGACCCATTCCGGACGCAGTTCGCCGGCGTGGTCGACCATGTACGCCGGCACGCCGCGATTCGCCGCCACTTCGCGCAGGCGATTCGAATTCGAGCTGTTCGGGCTGCCGACGACGATCACCGCGTCGACCTTGGGCACCATCGCCTTCACCGCATCCTGCCGGTTCTGCGTCGCGTAGCAGATGTCGTCCTTCTTCGGGCCCGACGATGCCCGGGAAGCGCGCCTTGAGCGCGTCGACGACCGCCGCCGCGTCGTCCATCGACAGCGTGGTCTGCGTGACGTAGGCGAGCCGCTGCGGATCGCGCACGGCGAGGCGCCCGACGTCCTCGACCGATTCGACGAGATAGATGCCGCCCTGCGCCTGGCCCATCGTGCCGTCGACTTCCGGATGGCCGGCGTGGCCGATCATCACGATCTCGCGGCCCTGGCCGCGCATCTTCGCGACCTCGACGTGGACCTTGGTGACCAGCGGGCACGTCGCGTCGAACACGTTGAGCCCGCGCGCCTCGGCTTCGGCCGCACCGCCTGCGACACGCCGTGCGCGGAAAACACGACCGTCGCGCCGTGCGGCACTTCGTCCAGCTCGTCGACGAACACCGCGCCCTTCTGCTTCAGGTCGTCGACGACGAATTTGTTGTGGACGACTTCGTGGCGCACGTAGATCGGCGCGCCGTACTGCGCGAGCGCGCGCTCGACGATCGCGATGGCGCGGTCGACGCCGGCGCAGAAGCCGCGGGGATTGGCGAGGATGATGTCCATCAGGTCAGCGGTCCTTTGCCAGCCGGTAGCGGGCACGTCGACGTTGCGCGGCCGGAAGCTGTCGACGATGAGCAACGCCGCGCCGACGGTGATCGCGCTGTCGGCGACGTTGAATGCCGGCCACGACCAGGCGCCGTAATGGAACAGCAGGAAGTCGATGACCTTGCCGATCGCGACGCGGTCCCACAGGTTGCCGAGCGCGCCGCCCAGGATCAGCGCGAGTCCCGCGCACAGCAGGCGGCTGCCGCCGCGCTTCAGCATCCAGACCAGGAACACGCTGGCGACGACGGCGATCGCGGCGAAGAACCAGCGCTGCCAGCCGGGCGCGCCGGCCAGGAAGCTGAACGCCGCGCCCGGGTTGTAGGCGAGCACGAGGCTCATGAAGCTGGTGACCGGCAACTCCTGCCGTGCGCGAACGACGCGACGACGAGCACCTTGGTGAGACGGTCGGCGCGATCACCACCGCGGCGAGCCACAGCCAGTGCCATCCGCCGGCCTTGCGTCCGTTCGGCATCGCCGTCAAGTCACTCGCTTACGCAAACTGCGCGCGGTTCGCCGGCGCCGAACAGATTGGCCACGCAGCGCCCGCACAGCGTCGGATGCGCGGGATCGGCGCCGACGTCGGCGCGCCAATGCCAGCAGCGCTCGCACTTCGGGTGCGGGCTCGGCGTGACGCGCATCGCCAATCGCATCGCCGAGGGACACGGTCGCGGCCGACGTGATCGTGACGAAGCGCAGGTCGTCGCCGAGCGCCGCCAGCGCTTCGTAGTCGGCGCGTCGGCCGCGGTGATCGCGACTTCCGCCTGCAGCGACGAGCCGATCGCGCCCGATTGGCGCACCGCCTCCAGTTCCTTCTGCACGGCCGCGCGCACCGCGAGGATGCGCTGCCATTTCGCGACCAGCATGCGGCGTCATCGCGTCCTGCGGCAACGGCGTCCGTCCACGTGCGCACGAAGATCGTCGGATCCTCGGCGTGCACCAGCCGCCACGCCTCCTCCGCGGTGAACGACAGGATCGGCGCCATCAGCTTCAGCAGCGCGTCGCGGATCAGCGCGAGCGCCGTCTGCGCCGAGCGGCGGCCGGCTGTCGGGCGCCGTCGTGTAGAGCCGGTCCTTCAGCACGTCGAGGTAGAAGCCGCCCAGGTCCTCCGAGCAGTACGTCTGCAGCCGCTGCACGACGAGATGGAATTCGTAGCGCTCGTAATCGCGCGGCCACCGCCGCGGCCATCGCCTGCGCCTGCGCGAGCGCGAAGCGGTCCATCTCCAACAGCTCCGCGACGGGCACCGCATCCTTTGCGGCATCGAAATCGGCCGTGTTCGCCATCAGGAAGCGCAGCGTGTTGCGGATGCGGCGGTAGCCTTCGACGACGCGCTTCAGGATTTCGTCGGAGATCGTGAGCTCGCCCGAATAGTCGGTGGCGGCGACCCACAGGCGCAGGATTTCCGCGCCGAGCGATTCCGCGACCTTGAGCGGCGACACGACGTTGCCCTTCGACTTCGACATCTTGCGGCCTTCGCCGTCGACGGCGAAGCCGTGCGTGAGCAGCGCCTTGTACGGCGGCACGCCGTTGACCATGCACGAGTTGAGCAGCGACGAATGGAACCAGCCGCGATGCTGGTCGGAGCCTTCGAGATAGAGGTCGGCCGGAAAGCCGTGGTCTGCGGGATGCGAGCCCATGCCGGTCGTGCGGCCGTCCGGGCCGCCCATCACCGTCTGGAAGCTGCAGCCCGAATCGAACCACACGTCGAGCGTGTCGGTGAGCTTGCGATATCTTGGCCGGGTCGACGCCGAAGTCCTCGTGCGTCGCCTCGAACCACGACTCGATGCCGCCGTGCTCGACCTTGAGCGCCGCGAGTTCGAGCAGCGCCATCGTGTCCGGGATGCAGCTGGTCGGTTTCCTTGTCGACGAAGAACGGCAGCGGCACGCCCCACTGCCGCTGCCGCGACAGCGTCCAGTCGGGCCGGTTCGCGATCATCCCGTACAGGCGCGCCTTGCCCCACGCCGGATAGAACTGCGTCGCGTCGATGCCGCGCAGCGCGGTCGCGCGCAGCGACTCCGTCGGGACGTGGCCGTGCCAGCCGGGCACGTCGTCCATGCCCGCGAACCACTGCGTCGTCGCGCGATAGATGATCGGCGTCTTGTGCCGCCAGCAATGCATGTAGCTGTGCGTGTATTCGGTGGCATGGAACAGCGCGCCGACGTCGCGCAGCTTGTCGACGATCTGCGGATTGGCCTCCCAGATCTACACGCCGCCGAAGAACGGCAGGCTGCCGGCATAGCGGCCGTCGCCCTGCACCGGATTGAGCATGTCGTCGTCCTTCATGCCGTAGCCGCGGCAGGACTGGAAGTCCTCGATGCCGTACGCCGGCGACGAGTGCACGATGCCCGTGCCCTGCTCCAGCGTCACGAACGTCGCCGAGGTAGACGGGCGACGCGCGGTCGTAGAACGGATGGCGGAACCGGATCGAATTCCAGCGCCGCGCCCGGCGCGGTCGCGACGACGCTGCCCTCGAGCTGCATAGCGCTTGAGGCACGCCGTCCACCAGGTCCTGCGCCACGATGAGATTGCCCTTAGGCGTCGCCACCAGCGCGTACGTGATATCCGGATGCATCGTCAGCGCCTGGTTGGCGGGAATCGTCCACGGCGTGGTCGTCCAGATCACCGCGAACACCGGTCCTGCCGGGCAGCTGCGCCAGCCCGAACGCCTTCGCCAGTTTCGCGTGCGTCGGCGGATCGAGCGGGAAGCCGACGTCGATCGCGATGTCGACGCGGTCCTCGTACTCGACTTCGGCCTCGGCGAGCGCGCTCTGGCAATCGAAGCACCAGTTGACGGGCTTCAGCCCGCGATAGACGATAGCCCTTCTCGAGGATCCTGCCCAGCGTGCGGATCTCGTCGGCCTCGTTCTTGAAGGCCATCGTCGTGTACGGATGGTCCCAGTCGCCCAGCACGCCCAGCCGCTTGAATCCCTCCTTCTGCTTCGCGATCTGCTCGGTGGCGTACGCGCGCGCGAGCCGCTGCGTTTCCGCGGTCGACAGATGCTTGCCGTGCGTCTTCTCGATCTGCACTTCGATCGGCATGCCGTGGCAGTCCCAGCCGGGCACGTAGGGCGCGTCGAAGCCCGCGAGCTGCTTGCTCTTGACGACGATGTCCTTGAGGATCTTGTTGACCGCGTGGCCGATGTGGATGTCGCCGTTGGCGTACGGCGGACCGTCGTGCAGGATGAAGCGCGGGCGGCCGTGCGACGCGGCGCGGATCGCCTCGTACACCTTGCGCTCCTGCCATTCCTGGACCCATTTGGGTTCGCGCCTGGCCAGGTCGCCGCGCATCGGAAACGGCGTGTCCGGCAGGTTCAGCGTGGTCTTGTAGTCGGTTTTCGGATCGTCGGGCATGAGGCAGGCTTTAAACGTTGGAAACCAGCTCATCATGCCACGCGCGCGAAATAGTCGCGGGCTTGCGCCACGTCGGCGCGAATCTGCTGCGTCAGCGCGTCGAGCGTGTCGTACTTCTCCTCGTCGCGCAGCTTGTGCAGGAACTCGACGGTCACGCGGCGGCCGTAGATCGTCTCGTCGAAGTCGAACAGGAACACTTCGAGCAGCGGCTTGGCGTCCTCCTTGACCGTCGGCCGCACGCCGAGGCTCGCCACGCCGGCGCGCGGCGCCGCGCCCAGGCCGTGCACGCGCACGGCGAAGATGCCCGACAGCGCCGGCGGCTGGCGCAGCGGAATGTTCGCCGTCGGAAAGCCCAGGTTGCGGCCGAGCTTGTCGCCATGCGCCACGCGCCCGCTGATCGCGTACGGCCGGCCGAGCAGCGCCGCCGCCTGCGCGAGGTCGCCCGCGGCCAGCGCCTCGCGCACCGCGGTCGACGATGCGCGTTGCGTGTCGACGGCGACCGTGCGCATGCCCTCGACGCTGAACGTCCTTGCGTGCGCGCGCAGCACCGCGAGGTCGCCGGCGCGCGCCTTGCCGAAGCGGAAATCGTCGCCGACCAGCACCCAGCGCGCGCAAGCCGCCGCACCAGCACGTCGTCGATGAACGCCTCCGGCGTCAGCGCGGCAAGCCGTGCGTCGAAGCGCGCGACGATGGTCGTTGCGACGCCGAAGGCGCGGAACACCTCGAGCTTCTGGCGCAGCCGGGACAGGCGCGGCGGCGCCGCGTCCTTGCGCGAAAAATTCGCGCGGATGCGGATCGAACGTGAGCACGGCCGGCGGCAGGCGCAGGTCCTCGGCGGCTTCGATAAGCCGCGCCAGCATCGCCTGATGGCCGCGATGGACGCCGTCGAAATTGCCGATCGTCAGCGCGACCGGGCCATCGGCGCGTGCCGGAAGTCCGCGATAGATCCGCACGGTTGGGGCGCAGCGCGGAGACGCCGTCTGCGCGCGACGGCTGATGCACTGCGGCAAGATGCGCCAGAAGCTTGAATTATATCAGTTTTCTACGGCTGCGCCACGAAGCGCGGCCATTCGCGCCAGCCGGCGTCGACCAGCGGATAGTACAGCGCCAGCCGGATCGGCCGCGGGTCGAGCGCGCGCACGATGCGCGCGTAGCGTTCGAGCTGCGCGCGATAGCGCTCCTGTTCGCGGTCGAGGAACGCAGTCGGGTCGCCGCCTTCGTGGCGCCCGGTCTTGAAATCGACGATCCAGCGCACGCCGTCCGCGACGAACGTGCGGTCCAGCGTCACGTGCACGATGGCGCCGTCGTCGATGCCCGCCAGCGCCCATTCGCTGGCGGCCTCGGCGTGCGCCGGATCGAACAGCCAGCGTCCGCGCGCATCGGCGAGCACGCCGCGCATGCGCGCGATCGACGTCGGCGGCGGCGCGCGCCAGTTGCTCGTCGTCGACGCCTTCGCCGCGCAATCCATCAGGATGCGCGGATGCAGCGCCGCCACGCGCTCGTCGCTCCAGCCGCGATCCCTTCGCGCGCGAGCTGCGCCAGCAGCCGATGCGTGACCGTGCCGATCGCCGCGGCGGTCGCATGCGCCCATTCGAACGGCATCGTCGCTTCGACTGCAGCTGCCGGTGCATTCGCCGCAACGGAAACGGCACTCGGCAGCGCCGGCAGCGCGAATCCTGCAGGAAAGCGCAGCAACGGCGGCGGCGGCGAACGGCGCCGCATTCGCGCGTCGGGCTCGGCGCGACCGGCGGTCGGCGGCGACGATCCAGCCGCCGGCCACAGCTTTGCCAACGCGGCGTCCGATCGCGGCGGCTTCCATCTCGTTGTCGCCGGCGTCCGACCCGTCGCTGATCTCGGCGGTCGCGATCAAGTGCAGCCGCGCTTCGCGCGCGCGTCGCGCCGACGTAGAGCAAGCGGCCGAGTTCGTGCTCGGCCTCCGCCTCGGCCAGCAAGTCCAGGTAAGCGTAGATCGGATCGCCATCGCCGCCGCGCGCCTTGATGCGGCGCCAGCAGCAGGCCGCCGGGCCGGGTGCGCCAGCGCAGACAGCTCGTCGTCGCCGCGCGCGGGCCGCGCGCGAGTCCCGGAAGGATCACCGTGTCGAACTCGAGCCCCTTGGCGTGGTGCAGCGTCATCACCTGCACGCGCGCCGCGCTTCCGGTCGCCGGCGTGGGATACATCGTGGCGAGCGCGTCGATTAGTCGGTTCCAGTCGCGCATGTCGCCGCCTGCTTCGTGGACGGCGAGCAACGCCAGGAAACGCTGCGCGGCATCGAGGTCGATCGCCTCGTCGACGCGTCGCCGGGCCGCCCAGCGCGAGCCATGCGCCGCGGACGCATTCGCTGAACGCACACGCGCCCGCGCTCGCCAAAGGCCGGCAGCAGCGCCGCGGCGAGCGCGATCGAGTCGCGCATGGCCGTCGCTGCTGATCCCTGCGATTTCGTGATGCCGAACGCAGGATATCGTGCAGGCCGCGCGCTGCGTGCGTCGACACAGCCAGCAGGTCGGACAACACGAGGCCGCACCACGGCGCGCGCAGCACGGCGAGGGACGCCAGGCAGTCCGCGGGCTGCAGCAGCGCGTGCGCGAGCGAGGTCAGGTCGAGCATCGACTGCCGCGCGCCCAGCGCGTCGAGTTCGACCGCGGCGAAGGGAATGCGCGCCGCGCGCAACGCAGGCAGGATCTTGTCGAGCGCCGAGCGCGTGCGCACGAGGATCGCGACTGTCCGCGGCGTCGGCGCGCGATCGCCGCTGCCACGCGTTGGACCACGCGTTCGGCCTCGGCTTCGGGCGTAAGCACCAGGTCGATCGTGGGTCGTTGCGTCGTGTTCGGCCGCCCGCGTGGCCACTGCGGGCGCGAACGATACCGCCCCGCGCCACGGATTGCTGTGCGGCGCCAGCACCGCCGGAAACACAGCGTTGACCCATTCGACCACCGCCCCCTGCGACCGGAAGTTGCGGGCGAGATCCACGACGCGCACCGTGATGTTGCCGATGCGTCCGCTTGCCTGCGCATCGAGGAACAGGCGCACTTCCGCGTCGCGGAAGCGGTAGATCGATTGCATCGGATCGCCGACGGCGAACAGCGTGCGGCCGTCGCCGTCGGTCCAGCCGGCCGTGAGCTGCGCCAGCAACTCGTATTGCACATCGGACGTGTCCTGGAATTCGTCGACGAGCAGATGGTCGTAGCGCGAATCGAGGCGCAGCAGCAGGTCGGTCGGTGCCTCGGCGGTGCCGAGCGCGCGCAGCGCCGCCAGCGTGAGCTCGACGAAGTCGACGGCGCCTTCGGCGGCGAATACCAGCTGCAAGCTCTGCCGCGGCGCGCGGCAGGACGGCCAGCAACGCGGCGACGATCGCCCAGGCTTCGTCTTCGTAAGCGGGGGGCGGCAGGTTGCGCGCGATGTGCAGCGCGTCGGCCAGGCCTCCCTGCGCATCGAGTGCGCGCAGCAGTTGCTCGACCTCGTCCTTGCGCGCGGTCGCGGTCGGCCGCGCCCGCGCCCTTCCCTTGCCCAGGGATGCCGCCCTTCGTGTCGATCGACTTGCGGAATCGCGGCGCGTCTTTCACCAGCAGCCAGTTCGCCAGCGTGCGCCAGTCGTCGCGCTGCTGCCATTGCGCCGGCGGCACGCCTCTGGCTGCGACACACCGGGCGAGCGCCGCGGCAAGCTCCTCGTCGCCGCCATCGCGCCCGAGATTGGCGGACGCGTAGGCGGCACAGCGCGCGAGTGCCGCGAGCGTGTCGGAGGCGAACATGCGCCGGACTTGATCGAGCTCGCCGGCGATCTCCTGCTGCAACGCTTGCTCCAGCTGCTTCCGCAGAGCATCCGGGGGCGCAACGCCGAGACGGGGCAGCCACTGGTCGCGCTTGCCCAGCATCGACGCCAGCAGCGCGACCACGCGCTCGGCGTCGTTGTCGAGATGGGCGAGCAGCGCGCGCCACTCGACGTCGCCGGACGGGGCCGCGGCAAGGGCTTCGCGGGCGGCTTGCGTATACAGGGCTCGGCGTGCTCCTCGAAGCGCGGCAGCGAGCCCAAGCCGGTCGCGATGGGCGCCTGCCGCACGAGGGAGGCGCAGAACGCATCGATCGTATAGATGGCAAGTCGCGCGGGATGGGCGACCAGCTGCCATCCCAGCGCGCGATCCCGCGCCAGCGCGGCGGCCGCGAGCCTGCGTGTTTTCGCGTGATGATCGGAGGTCGGCGGTAATTGTGGCTCGCCACGCGATGGCGACGGCTCGCCACGCGACGGCGCTTCTGCCGCGGCGCGCAGCGCGGCGACGATCCGCTCGCGCATCTCGGCCGCGGCCTTGCGCGTGAACGTCATCGCCAGCACCCGCTCCGGGCGCTCGACGATGGCCAGCAGCGCCAGGTAACGCTGGATCAGGAGCTCGGTCTTTCCGGATCCCGCCGGCGACTGCACGAGAAACGACTGCCCGACATCGAGCGCTAACTCGCGATGCGCGATGTCGCGCGCGAGCAGTTCGTCGGCGTCAGTCATCGTCCACGGCGAGCGTATGCAGCCCGGCGGCTTCGATCCGGCACAACGGCTGCAGGCCGCACGTCCGGCAGGGAGCGCCGTTGTCGCGGGGCGTCACGGTGGCCACGCCGTCGCGCAGTTCGCCAACGAGACTCGTCAGCACCTCTTCCCAGCGGTGCTCGACACCCGCCCATGTGGCCGGCTCCCGCAAGTCGGCAACGGCCGTCAGGTCCGGCCACGCTTCCTGGTCGGCGACGAGTCCGACCGGCTCGATCTCGCCCACCTTGAGCTTCGCGTACGCGGCCGCCCGCAATTCGACTTCCGGCGATTCGGCCTTCAGCGCTAGCGCGTACAGGCCGAGCTGCGGCGCGCGCGGCCGCTGCGCGAACCACGCGGAGGGTGCATCGACGTCGCCGGTCTTGTAATCGATGATGGCGTGGCCGCCCCGGTCCAGCGTGTCGACGCGGTCGAGCTTCAGCGTCAGTGTCAATCCCGCGATGTCCAGCGGCAGCGACCACTCGACGTTCGTAACGACAAAATCGGGCCGGGGCCGTTCGTATTCTTCGATCCAATGCGCGGCGATGTTCGCGATGCGTTTGGTCTCCGCCGCTGCCAGCGCCGGCGGCAGCAGGCGCCAGCGCGCAGGCGTGATTGTGGGCAGGGCGCTGTCGACCGCACTGTCGATCCTTTGCCGCAGCGCGATGTCGTCGCAGGCCTTCAGCGCCGTATGATTGCCGACGTCGCGCCAGAACGCGGCCATCGCCGCGTGGACCAGCTGTCCCGCGTTCCCGGGCGTTCAAGCCCTCCGCGGCCTCCGGCCACGGTTCGACGCGCAGCCGATAGCGCGCCGTCGCGCGAAACGGACAATCGCTCTGCGCGGCGATCACGCCCGCGCCGCCGCGCATCTTGCCCGCGGCCAAAGCGGGAGCGCGCTCATCGGCGATCGTCTCGCATTGCCGTGCGGCCGCGATCACATCCATGCTGTCGGGTCCGCTCAAATCCTCGTCGAGTGTCGGCGTGTCGCCGTCGATCAACGCCGAAGGCGCGCAATGCTCTCCATCCATCGTCGCCGGATAGCTCAGGACGACGCAGGGTGCGGCTTGCGTCAGCGTCGTCGTGAGCGCGCGTGCATACGCGAGCTCGCGCGCGGCGCTCGAACGCGGCACGTTGCGCTCGCGCTGCCAGGCGATGGGCAGGAAGGCATTCGGTTGCGGCGCCGGCGGCCAACGCTGCGCCGACAATCCGGCAACCCATAGCGCATCGAACGGCAGGCCCGCCGCTTCGAGGATTCCCAGGATCGAAATCGCGGCGGGCGGCGTCTTCGGCTGGAAAATCGTGCGCCCTGCGTCAGTCGCCGCAGCGCCGGCAACGCGGCGGCTCCCGTCATCCGCGCGTCCAGCGTGCCGATGCGCGCAAATTCCTCGAGCAGTTCCTCCCACGCGTTGCGCGCCGCGAATTCCGTGGCCGTCAACGCCTCGGTTCCCGGCCAGCCGCAACGCTCGAGCAGGCTTCGCCAGTGGCTCGCCCATTGCCGCGGCGATTGCGGCCATGGCCGGCGCACGCCCTCGCGCGCGGTACGCCAGCGCACTGCCAGCTGCGGCGTCGAAGCGGCCGAGACTCGCGAGCGCATCGTCCCAGTCGACCTGCGCGCGGCTTTCGTCGAGCCACTCGCGTTCGCATGATGCGCGCGCCCGCCACGACCCGGGAAAGTAAGGCGAACGCAGCAGCGCGGCTGCCGCGGCGCGTGCGAGCGGCCCCTGCGCAAGCGTCATGACCGCGAGCGCCGACGCGACGATCGGCGTGTCGGCGAGCGGTGTCCCCAGCGAGAGGTTGTAGGGTCGCGGCGCTTCCGCATTGCCCGGAAGCTGCAGCGCGGGACACAGCACGTCCTCCGCGAGCGCGCGCACTTCGTCGCGGCGCTGCGCAAGATCCTCGATCGCGATGCCGATGCTGCACGAAGGCGTTGCCGCGGCCTGCCGGCGGGCCCAAACGAGCGCCGCGCGCAATTCATCGCGAGTCGTCGGCGCGCTGAATTGGACGGGAGTTGCCGTTCCCGCGACGGAGGGTAGCGAACGAATGACCATGCCCGCAGCCGCCAGCGCATCGCTGAGCCTCTGTTGCTGCGGCGATGCCTCGAGGAATCCCGCCAGCACGACTTCGCGTCCACGCCATTCCGGCACCGCGTGCGCGATCGCCGCCAGAATGTCGGGCACAAGCGCGAGGTCTATCGCCCCCAGGCGATCAAGTTCACGCCGATACTGCTCGGCCCAGGCCGCGAACATCGCGGGATCGGATTCGGCCGAGGCGCCCGCGGCACCGCTCCACGCGCGCCAACTCTCGCCGCCCGCGCCCCAGGCGTGCACGAGCGCCCATGCATCGGCGGCGAGAGCGGCGGCGCCTTGCGGATCGAGTAGCGGTGCATGCGCAGACTCCCAAGGTCGTGACCAGGCGATGCCACAGGAACTCGACTTCAACCGGCGCCAGCAGACGCGAAGCCGGGACGATCGCTTGCGCGTCGCCCGCCTCGCGCCAGAGCGTTGTCAGCCAGGCGGACCACGGCAGCGCGCGCGCGGCGGCCCACGTCCGATGCCCAGCGCGCACCATGGCGGCGTCGTGACGCGCGACCAGCGTGCGCGCGAGCCGGTTGTTCGGCGTGACGAGCGTTGCGCCTGCGGCGAGCGCCGCGGCGAGATCGGAAGCGTTCATGGGAGCGGCCGGATGGACCACGCCGTGACGACTTCGTCGGCAGCGCGGACGCGTGAAACTGTAGCAGGTTTACTTGGGACGGTCCCCGCTTCAGGGGAACCTCAAGTCGGCCGCGCAGGCGCGCTGCGACGTATGGCGATGCGAATCAACTTTCAACGCAGATCGGTGTGCTGCGATGCACGGATTGCAACGGGCCGGGAGGGGCCAACCCTTCACAAGCAGCTACGCCGCAGCACGCCGATTTGCGCTGAATAGGTCCTTGGTTTGCCTCAGTTCACTTGAGTTTCAATCCCCGCGGCCGGATGAGACCATCGCCAGGCCGGGGAGCGGCATGATCGACGGGCCGGGGCGATGCTGGAGAGCGTCGACATCGCCGCAGGCCGTGCGGGCATCGCGGGAGACAAAGGCGACGGCGGGTTACGCCCGGGACCAGCGGTCCGGTGCTCACTTCCGTGATGCGGGTATCGACGCGCCGCGTGGCCATTTTCCACTCGCCGCACCAGTCGTCGTCGCGCACGTGCGGCCAAACGCCTTCGATCATGTACGTCTTGGCATTGATCGGATGCAGCATCGGCGCCTCGCGGCGACACTGCCCCCACTGCGTCACCTTGCCGTCGTTTGGCTTGACGTTCTGCCGGTCGTAGAACTGGCACTGCTGACATTTTTCCATGGTGCTCTCCGGTCTTGAGCGCGCCGCAGGTAACGACGCCTTCGATTGCCGTTCAGTGATGAAGCTAATGCAAGATCTTTGCCAGCCTGGATGGGCGGTCATGCCGCGGTGACACGTCCGCGTTGCAAGGCCTCATTGCAAGACAATTCGCAGCCACCAGGAATTGGACGAATGGCCGAGCCAAGCGGCGCGACGCACGCTGTCGCGACGGCAGGCATCGATGCATGGGAAATCTCAGTGAACGACGAGCGGAAGATAGCCGCGAGGAACGAGCACGTCAGGACGATAGCGGCGGCGCACTGCGCGGGTCTTGCCCGAGTTTGCGCGTGACACGGCGCGCGCGGCATCGCGGCATCCGTTGCCTTCTTCCCGGCGTTGATTGCGCCGCGATTGCACGGTGCGCCGCGGCAGCGCGCGTTCGAACCGGTTGATCGCCGGCCTGCGCGATCTCCGATGCTGCGACAGGATTACGGCCGCCGACCGCATCGCTGTTTGCAGTCTGGAAGAGTTACTTCCCGGCGGCCGTAAGATGTGGTCCGGCTTGACATGGTCAGGCGGCAAGTGCGCGGAATGCGTCGCGCAGCGATTGAGGCACGTCCTGCACGCGGCGCGATGGACCTGCCGGCAGCGCGTCGAGCGTGGCCTTCAGTTCGGCGTCCGCATTCGCGGCTTCGTTCGCAAGCTTCTCGTCGTAGCTCCTGCGCGATTCCGGGCGGGAGAGGACTTCGTACGCGGCGTGGATCATCCGCACCAGACCCGATAGATCCTGGCCCGCTTCGGTCGCGCCGTATTGGAATCGCTCCAGGACGGCCGCGTAGGCGGCTTCGATCCGGGCGCTGCTCGCGCCGGGCGCTAGGTCCAGGTAGTCATAGTGTGTGTAATTCACGGTACTTCTCCTGTCTGGATTCGGCGGTATGTCTCCACCGGATGCACGACTAAAAGCAGCAAGCGTGCCAATGCCTTGGGGGATGTCGGGACCCCAATTGCAAGTCCATGATAGGTAGAACGTTTTTTCCGCACGTCGCAGACAAAGGCGAGGTCCGCATACCGCCGGACGGGCCTTCGATTTGGCCGCCGTGCAGCGGCACCGCGGGTCAGATTACGGACAGCCGTGCTTCCCTTTTCGGCGGCGGAAACGCCGCATCGAGATGGGCGAGGATGCGGTCGTCGAGACGGATCGCCGCGGCGCCGCGGATTTCGTCCACATGCGCCACGTTCGACGATTTGGGGATGGCGATGATGTCGGGTCGCGTCAGCACCCACGCCAGTGCGAGCTGCGCCGCGGTGACACCCGCGTTGCGCGCGATGGCATGGAGCTTCCGGTTGCCGACCAGGTCGCCTTGCGCGATCGGCGAATAGGCCATGACCGGAATGTGGTGCGCGCGACACCATGCGAGCAGCCGCCATTCGATTCCGCGTTCGGTCAGGTTGTACAGTACTTGATTGATTGCACACCGCGGGCCATCGGGGAGCGCATGCAACTCGTCCATGTCCGACGTGTCGAAATTGGAGACACCCCAGCGGCGGATCTTGCCGTCGGCGCGCAGGCGCTCGAATGCATCGACGGTTTCTGCCAATGGAATGCGTCCGCGCCAGTGCAACAAGTACAGGTCGATGCAATCGATGCGCAGGCGCCGCAGGCTGCGCTCGCACGCGGCTTTCATGCTGTGCGTCTTCCTGCTGTCGGCGCCGGCATTCTGCGGATAGACTTTGGTGGCGACGAAGACCTCGTTGCGACGGCCGGCGATCGCGCGGGACACGATTTCTTCTGCACCGCCATCGCCGTACATTTCGGCCGTGTCGATGAGTGTCATGCCGACGTCCAGGCCCCGCTTAAGCGCGGCGACTTCGGTTGCCGCCGTGGCGGCACGTTCGCCCATGGCCCAGGTGCCCTGCCCAAGCGAGGGCACCCGCGCGCCGTCGGCGAGAGTGACGAGGCGGATGTCGAGTGCCGCCATACTCACGGCTTAGATCGTTCCACCGGGTTTGTGCATGCTCAAGTCCAGTAGAATATGACGTTGTAAACCGCGACCCCATGCCGCTCGATCATTCCCTGACCACCGGCCGGCGCGTTGTGCGCGGCGCCTGCCCGCATGATTGCCCGGACACCTGCGCGCTTCTCACCACGGTGGAGGACGGCCGCGCCATCGAGGTTCGCGGCGCCCCGGATCATCCCGCCACCGGTGGAGTGCTCTGCACCAAGGTAGCGCGCTACCTGGATCGTACCTATTCCGATCAGCGCCTGCAGTATCCGATGAAGCGGGTCGGCAGGAAGGGCGAAGGGCGCTTCGCGCGCATCACGTGGGACGAAGCGCTGGCGACGATCGCTGCGCGTTTCACCGAAATCGCACAGTCGGAGGAAGGACCCCAGGCGATCGTCCCCTACAGCTATGCGGGAACGATGGGCCTCCTGCAATCGTCGTCGATGGACCGGCGCTTCTTCCACCGTCTCGGAGCCTCGCTGCTCGACCGCACCATCTGCGCCACTGCCGGCAAGGCGGGCTGGGCGGCGGCGATGGGTGCGTCCGTCGGCATGGACGTCGAGCAATACGAGAACAGCAAGCTGATCGTGATCTGGGGCAGCAATGCCGTCACGTCCAACCTGCATTTCTGGACTCGCGCGCAGGAGGCCAAGCGACGCGGCGCCAAGCTCGTCGCCATCGATCCTTATCGCAGCGTCACCGCCGAGAAATGTCACGAGCACATCGCGCTCCTGCCTGGCACCGATGGCGCGCTGGCGCTGGGATTGATGCACGTCCTCATCGCCGAGAACCTGCTCGACCGCGACTATATTGACCGCTACACCGTGGGCTTCGCGGAACTCGCGGCGCGCGCATCGCAATGGAACCCGCATCGGGTTGCGCAAACCTGCGGCATCACGGCCGAACAGGTGATCGGGCTGGCCCGCGATTACGGCACGATCCAGCCGGCCGCCATCCGCATCAACTATGGCATGCAGCGCGTTCACGGCGGCGGCAATGCGGTGCGCGCCGTAGCGTGCCTGCCCGCTTTGGTCGGCGCCTGGCGCAAGCCGGCGGGCGGCGCCCTGCTCTCATCGTCGGGCACCTTTCCGATCGACCAGGCGGCGCTGGAGCGTCCCGATCTGATCCTTGGTGCGCCGCGCACGATCAACATGTCGGCCATCGGCAATGCGCTGCTCGATGCCAGCGACCCTCCGATTCGCGCGATCTACGTCTACAACTCGAATCCGGTTGCAGTCGCACCGGAGTCCTCGAAGGTGCGGCGCGGCTTTGGCCGTGACGATCTTTTCGTCGTCGTCCACGAAGTCTTCCAGACCGATACCGCGGACTTCGCCGATATCCTGCTGCCCGCCACCACGCAGCTCGAGCAAACCGACGTGCACAGCTCGTACGGGCACTTGTATGCGCTGGCCAACAATCCGGCGATCGCCCCGCTGGGTGAGGCGTTGCCCAACACCGAAGTGTTCCGGCGTCTCGCGGCGCGCATGGGTTTCGTCGAGCCGTGCTTTCAAGACAGCGACGACGACCTGGCGCGCCAGGCGTGGCGACGCGCCGATCCGCGCGCCGCGGAACTCGACTGGGACGCGTTGAAGCGCGATGGCTGGCGCCGCCTAGGTGTGGCGAAGGCCTACGCGCCGTTTGCGCAAGGGAACTTCCCTACGCCGTCGGGCAAGTGCGAATTCTGGAGTACCACGCAACAAGCGCTGGGAGCCGATCCCCTGCCCGATTACATTCCGCCGCGAGAGTCGGCGGCGACCAATCCCGGGCTCGCGCAGCGCTATCCGCTAGCATTCATATCGCCGCCCGCGCGCAACTTCCTCAATTCATCGTTCGGAAACCTCCCAGCGTTCGTCGCCGAGGAAAAGACGCCAAAGCTCGATCTCAATCCGGTCGACGCGACCGCGCGCGGACTCAAGGCAGGAGAAATCGTGCGCATCCGCAACGACCGCGGCAGCTTCATGGCAACGCTACGGGTGACCGACCGCGCGCGTCCCGGTGTTGCGGTGGCGCCTTCGATCTGGTGGCAGAAACTAGCACCCGACGGCTGCAATGCGAATGCCGTGACCGGGCAGGCGCTCACCGACCTGGGACGCGCGGCGACTTTCTACGATTGCCTAGTCGAGGTCGAGCGTGCGTGACGCGGTACCCGAAGTGGAGTCGGTCGACGCCATCCTGAAGAAGCTCGCCGCGGCGCGCGAGCCGGGTCAGCGCCTGCCGCTCTTGCTGGCGGCCGCCGACGGCATTTGCAACGTCGACGCGCGGCGCGCCCTCGACCATGCGCTGGAGGCCACTGCGGTCGCGGCGGACCTGTCCGACCCGATTGCCCACGCCGAGGCGCTGTATCAGCAGGGGCGCTGCTCGGAGCTGCTGCTCGACCACGGCGCGGCACTGGATCTTTTCGCCAAGGCGCTCGCAGGCTTCGAGGCGGCGGGCGACGAACTCGCCACGGCCAAGGTCCTGCGCGCCATCAGCATCATTCACGATACGCTGGGTGATTTCTCGCGCGCGCTGGACCTCCAGTTGCGCGCGCTCGAAATCGACGAGCGCACGGGCAATACCGCGAGCCGCGCGGAGACGCTGCGCACGATCGGCCTCGTCTGCTCGAAGAGCGGAGACCATGCCGCGGGGCTCGAATTCTACCGGCAAAGCCTCGCGCTGTGCACACACGAGCGCGATGCCCTCGAGCGCGGCAAGACGCTCAACAACATCGGCATCAACCTCAAGAACCTGGGCCAATTCGAGGAAGCGCTGGCCGCGTTGACCGAAGCATTGCAACTCTTCGAATCCATGGGCTTGCCGTTGCGCCATGCCGCGGTACTCAACAACCTGGGGCTGGTTCACGAAAAGCTGGACGACGCGGCGGCGGCCGAGCGCACGCTGCGCGATGCGCTGGCGCTCTCGGAATCGATCGACTACCACCAGGGTGTTGCGCATGCCCACCTCGCGCTCGGGAGGTTGTGCACGGCGCAGGCGCGCCACGACGAAGCGCGCGAGCGGCTGAGCGCGGCGCTCGACATCTGCCAGCGCCACAACATCAAGCTGACCTGGTACGAGTGCCACGAGGCGCTGGCCGAGCACTACGAACGCATCGGCGATACGGCAAACGCGCTGCTCCATTTCCGCCGCTTCCACCATCTCGAGCACGAAGTCCAGTCGGAATCGGCGAGCAACAAGCTGCGGGCCTTTGCGATCCAGTACCAGGTCGCCGCCGCCAAGCGCGAAGCGGTGCTGCAGCAGGAGCGCGAGGCGGTCCTGACGCGCGCCAACGCGGAACTCGACGCGCTCAACGTCTCGTTGACCGAAGCCAACCTGCAAAAGACGATGCTGCTCGACCAGCTGGAACGGCAAACCTTCGAGGACGCGCTGACGGGCCTGGCGAACCGGCGGCGACTCGACCAGCGGCTTGCCGACGAATTCTCGCTCGCGCTGCGGCACGGGCGTCCGCTCGCTGTGGCCATTGCCGACCTCGATCACTTCAAGATGGTGAACGACCGCTTCTCGCATGCGGTGGGCGACGCTGCCCTGCGTTCGCTCGCCAAGCTGCTGGCGTCGCAAGTTCGCCACACGGACCTGGTGGCGCGCTTCGGCGGCGAGGAATTCGTCCTCGTGCTCGTGCAATCCGACCTCGATGCCGCGCGCCTCGTCTGCGAAAAGTTGCGCGTCGCCGTGGAGCGCCACCCATGGGACGCGATCCATCCGGGACTGGCGCTTACCCTCTCCATCGGTGTTTGCGCCGACACGACGCTGGCTGGCCACGAGCGCATGCTCGCGACAGCCGACCGCAACCTCTACCTCGCCAAGGCGGGCGGCCGCAATCGCGTGGTCGGCTGAAGACGCAACTACCTAGAGCTTGCGCACGAGCCCGACCATGACGCCGAAGATCTCCAGCGAGCCTTCGGGGCGGATGACCGGATAGGCCTTGTTCTCGGCCTTCAGTACAAAGCGGCCCTGCTCCTGCTCCAGCCGCTTCAATGTGAACTGGTTGTCGACGATCGCGACGACGATGTCGCCTCGTTCCGCCATCGGCCGCTTTTCGACGACCACCAGGTCGCCATCGAAAATCCCGGCGTCCATCATCGAATCGCCCTTGACGCGGATCAGCACGGTCTGCGACGGGCGCTCGATCAGGTAGTCGTCGATCGTCAGGGCGTCGGAATCCGCGTCATCGACCGGATCGGGCATGCCCGCGCGGACAGGCGTTTCGGCGAGCGGCCGGGCGAAGAAGCGCCGGGTGGGCGCCAGCCGGCGGTCGGGTGTCGAATCGAGGAATCCTGCCAGCTTGAGGCGGGCCACCAGGGCCGCCACCGACGACTTGGACTTGAGCCCGAGCAGGCTGCCGATCGACGCGTAGGATGGCAACGCGCGATAACGGGCGTAATAGTCCTGGAGCGCCGTCAGGTAGGAACGATCGTTCGCCATGCGTCTAGAATAGCGAACGAACGTTCTGGAAGTCAACCCTTTTCATGAATTCGCTTCATTAGGCTCCATGCGGCTCTTTGCCCCCTCGGTGGCCTTCGTGGATCTTGAGACCACGGGCATGCGCGCCGCGGCCGATCGCATCACGGAAGTCGGGATTGTCCGTGTCGATACGGATGCCGGCGGCGGTCCGCCACGGGTGAGCGAATGGAGCACGCTGGTCAATCCCGGCGAGCCCATTCCTGCGGTCATCCAGGCGCTGACGGGCATCACCGATGCGATGGTGAAAGACGCGCCGCCGTTTTCGACCATTGCCTCGGCCATCGAGGCCCGGATCGACGGCTGTGTCTTCGTCGCCCACAACGCGCGCTTCGATCACGGATTCCTCAAGCACGAATTCGCACGCCTCGGCAGGCCGTTCTCGGCCCGCACGCTGTGCACGGTGAAGCTGTCGCGCCGGCTTTATCCGGAGGTGCAGGGACATGGCCTCGATGCCGTCGTGGCGCGTCACGCGCTGGACATCACGGACCGGCATCGCGCGCTCGGAGACGCCCGCGCCATCTGGGCGTTCGTCCAGGCGCTGTATCGCGAAATGCCCGCCGAGGTCATTGCAACCGTCGTCAAGCGCATCCTGCGGATCCCGAGCCTGCCGCCGCAATTGCCGGCGGACATTCTGGACACGCTACCCGAAGCGCCCGGCGTGTACTTGTTCTACGGCGAAAACCCGATGCCGCTCTACATCGGCAAAAGCATCAACCTGCGCGACCGGGTGGCCGCGCATTTTTGCGGCGACTGGCAGCGCGAAACGGACTTGCGCCTCTCGCAGGAAATCCGGCGCATCGAATTCGAGGAAACCGCCGGGGAGATCGGTGCGCTGTTGCGCGAATCGCAGCTCATCAAGGCGCTTGCGCCCGCGCACAACCACGCGTTGCGCAGAAAGATGGAATCCGGCGTACTGGAATTGCCCGCTGAACCCGGACCGCCGCGGTATATCCCCGCAGCCGCGATCGATCCGTGGGAACTTGCGGGCCGGTATGGCCCGTTTGCATCGCGGCGCGGCGCGCGCGAGACGCTGCGTTCGCTCGCGGCGGAACATGCGCTGTGCTGGACCGCCCTCGGACTGGAACGGCGGCCGGGGCCGTGCTTCGCGCGACAGATCAAACGTTGCGCGGGCGCTTGCGTCGGGGTGGAGTCGCCGGCAGACCATGCGGCGCGGCTGGCTCTTGCCCTCGCGCCACTGGCCATCCCGGCATGGCCTGGCCCCGGATTGGCGGCGCTGCGTGAACGCTCGGGCAGCAGCGAGCGCGTCGACGTCCACGTACTGCGCGACTGGTGTTGGCTCGGCACGGCGCGGGACGAGGACGAACTCGCGCGCCTTATCGAAGCGCCGCCGCGTCCCGCGTTCGATATCGATATCGCGAAGCTTCTGCTCCGCCGTCACAAGGGCGGGACATTACCGCTACTGCCGATTCGGGAAACTTCACCGGCCTGACTTGCTCCGGCGCGAATACCAATTCACAGCGAGTGAGACACCATGGCGGTGCGGCCGAGCGCCCGCGTCGCCTCGACGCGCTGGCGGTAGGACGCCGGATGGATGACGACCGACCATTGTCCGTGGGCGATCGCCTCGCGAACCCGCGCCACGACGACTTCGTGGTCTGGACGTATCGTCAGCAGCCCGCCGACCATCAACCCGAAAATCGTGCCGAACATGAGCATCACCAGCAAGGCCATTCCCGGTGTGCTCGTCACGGCCGTGACGTCGGCGGCCCAGAGTCCCACGAAGCCCAGCAGGGCGACTTCGAAACCGATCACCGCGCAGGTCACGTGCGAGCGGATGGCGGTTCGCCAAATCCCAAGGCCTTCCGGTTCGACTCTGCGGCCCCACTCGCGATCGAACGGGCGCACGATCTGGACCTGCCTCCGCTGCATGTGCGGCAAGCTCCTGATCTGCCGCGCGGCGACTTGCGCGGCCGCTTCGTTGTCGTACACGGCGGCAATCTTGCTCAGCGAGCGTTCGCCGAAAAAGAGTTTTGCGATGTGCATTTTCACCCTCGCCTTTCGTTCAGGCCTTGCCTGAGAGGAGTTTGAGCGCGAGAGCCCAGGCGGTCCGTCAGCCCGCGGCGGATTGCCGCGTAGGACGATGGCGGGAGGCTACGGATTTTCCGCGGCGCCGGTCCGCGGCGGCACCACGACGTCGGTCGCGCTGTCGATCTCGTTCAGCGCCTGGTTCAGCATCGACAGCGCGCGCTCGGTGTGTCCGGCCGCGAGCTCATCGCGCACGGCGACGATGAGCCCGCGCAGCCGCTGCTCGTACAGTTCCGCCTCCTCCAGTTCGGAAACCACCCGCGCCAACTCGGCGGGATCGGCGGTCGCTCGTTCCAAAGACGCCATGATCGGTCTCCTTGCGCTACGCTTGCAGTCGAAGCGATTGTAATCCCGCGAAACGCCGCTTATGGTGAGGACCCGGGAATCGAATCCGAGATCCATGTTTGTCCATTTCGGCTTTCGCAAGGCGTTGTCCGCGAGTGTTACGGCCCTTGTCGTTGCGTGGGGAACGCCGGCTGCCGCGCAGGCAACGGCCATACCTGGCAACTTCGCGGACGACTTCGCGCAGCGATTGGGCGCGCTCGTCAATGAGTACCGCACTCGCCACGGCGTCGCGCCTCTCGTCGCGGAAGACAAGCTGGCGGCGCTTGCGCGCCAGCACAGCGCCGACATGGCGAGCGCGGGCCGCATGAGCCACGACGGCTTCCAGGCGCGATTTCAGGATTCCGGCCACGCGATGTGCGTCGAGAATGTCGGCTGGAATTACCCGACGCCGGCGCAACAACTGGCCGCCTGGGAAGCTTCGCCCGGACACGAGCGCAACATGAGCGACCCGCGCGTTACGCACATGGGCGTCGGGGTCGCGGCGAACTATGTAACGTTCATCGCCTGCCGCTAGTGTTCGCGAGCCGTTCTCAATCCGATGTTCGCGCCGCATGGGCAGCCAGTACGTCGGCCACGCACGCCGTCAGCTTTTTCGCATAGGCGATGTGCAGGAATTCGTTGGGTCCGTGCGCATTCGACTTGGGGCCCAGCACACCGGTAATGAGGAACTGCGCTTCCGGGAAATGCTTGCCCAGCATCGCCATGAAGGGAATCGTGCCGCCCTCGCCCATCGCGGCGGCGGGCTTTTGGTAAAAGCGCGTCGATGCTTGCTCGATCGCATTCGCCAGCCACGGTGCCGTGGCTGCTGCGTTCCAACCCGTTGAACCGGATTCGCCGTCGAAGCGCACCGTGGCGCCCAGCGGCGGATCGGCTTCCAGCACCCGCTTGAGCACCGCGGTGGCGGCGACGCCGTCGACCGTCGGCGGCAGGCGCAACGACAGTTGCAGCGATGTCTTCGGGCGCAACACGTTGCCCGCGCTGGCGACAGGGGGAAGACCCTCCGCGCCGATCACCGACAACGCGGGTCGCCAAGTCCGGTTGAGCAATGCTTCCGCATGATCGGCCACCATCGGCCGCGTGTTGCCGGTGAATGGATACTTGCGAATGACGATGTCGCCCAGGACCGCCGCGGCCTTTCTCGCCTGCTCCGCGCGCTCGGCCGGAATCGGCACATGGAATTCCGCTGGCAGGACGCGACCCGTGGCTGCATCCTCCAGGCGGTCGAGAAGCGTCCGCGCGATGCGAAACGACGACGGCACGACGCCGCTCGCATCGCCCGAGTGCACGCCCTCGGTCAGCACTTCCACCGTCAACGTGCCCGCGGCGAGCCCCCGCAACGAAGTCGTGGCCCACAGACGTTCGTAATCGCCGCAACCGGAATCGAGCCCGACGACGAAGTCGACGCGGCCCAGGCGCGGCGCCAGCGCCTCCAGGTAGGCCGGGAGGTCGTAACTGCCGCTCTCCTCGCAGGTTTCGATCATGCCCGCGCAGCGCGAATGCGCGATGCCTTGCGCCTGCAACGCGCCGATTGCGGCGAGCGACGCGAACACCGCATACCCGTCGTCCGCGCCGCCTCGGCCATACAATTTTCCGTCCTCGAGCAGCGGATCCCACGGACCGAATCCGTCGCGCCATCCGCTCATCTCCGGCTGCTTGTCCAGGTGCCCGTAGAGGAGCACCGTGCGATCGCCCGCTCCCGGAACATTGAAATACAGAAGCGGCGTGCGGCCGGGCAAGCGAACGATCTCCACCGTGAGTCCGCGCACCGGCTGCCTTTTCACCCACGCTTCCGCGAGGCGGATCACGCGTTCGATATGGCCGCTCGCGGCCCATTGCGCATCGAAGTGCGGCGACTTGGCGGGAATCCGGATGTAATCGATCAGTTGCGGAACGATTTCCTCGTCCCATTGCGTGGAGATGGCGGCAGCGAGTGCGGTTACGTTCACTTGAACAATCCAGCTTGTTAACGAAGAGCGGATCATCCGATGCCGCGAGGCAGGAAGCAAGTCTTCCGGCTCGCGTAAAATGACGATGATGCGGCAATGTGCGGTTCTTGCGATCCTGCTTCTTTCGCTCGATGTGCTGGCCGTGCCACCGGGCTACCGGTATATCGGCAGCCGTGTCGTATCCCAGGGCCGGACTGTCTACTGGTACTGGGACGCCGACTTCTTTCAGGTGGATGCGTCCGGCGCCAGTTTCGTCGCGCGAATGTATGCGCGAAATCTGGAACTCGCCCAGGAAGTGAATTACGTCGCGGTCATCCGCTGCGAATCCCGCACGTATCGTCAGGTGGGTTCGAAGGATGCGTACGAGGCGATCGAGGAAGGCGACCCGATTTTCGCAGTGTGGCGCGCCGGATGCGACCGCGGGCGCGCGGTGTCGCTCGCCCTGCGCAACGAACGGTTGCATGGTGCCAGCCCCGCGCCGGAACGCGAAGTTGCATCGGCGCCCCAACGCAGTTCTTCGTTGCCCGCGCCCTCCGCTCCGGCAGCCGCGCTGAATCCACCGTCTGCGCCATCCGCACCGGACAATCGGACCGACGCGCGCCGCGTCGACGGTTGCATCCGGTTCGCCTTGAGCGCGGTATCGCAGGTTGGCGATGCCGTCATCACCAACACATGTGCGTTCGCGGTCGAGGTTGCGTATTGCTACAAGGGCGGCCGCGGCGGGGCCTTCGATTGCCCGTCGCCGCCCCGGAGGATGCGCGCGGACAGCCTGCGCCCGGGAGCAACGCACCCGCTGCCGGAGTACAAGCGGGGCAGCAACGACGGCATCGCGCTCGTGGCCTGCAAAGGCGAAATCGGCACTGTGATGCCTTACCTCGACGCCGCGGGCGGGAAAAGCGGATGCAGATAACGGCACCTGTTTGTCGTTTACAACAATGAAGCAGGCAAATCTGGCGAATATTCACATGCGGACTTTTCGGGTGGATTTTCCTACGACAATGGAATAATCTTGGACAATTCGACGCATACGTCTCCGCCACCCATCTCTCGAGTCCTTATTCGCCTTCCGTGCAGCCGAGGTACGCCCTTTCACTGTTCGCGTTGCTGCTCGCGCTGGCCGCAGGCCCCGTGGCGGCCCAGGGCTTCAGCTTCTCGCAGCAGGAAGCCGCGGACAAAGCCGCAGCCCAGGCCGAAGAGGATGCACGCCAGAATCGCATCGGTTATCAGCTCGCCACGCCCTGCCGCGCCGATCTCAAGGGCAAGAAGATCATGCTGGTCATCGGCCAGGTGCAGTCGAACGGCGTGATCATCGCGCACCAGCAGAATTACGGGCCGCTTTTCCAGTCGATCAATACCCGGTTGCGCTCGCTCGGGCTGCGGACGTTCACGCCAGAAGAAATCCGCGCGCAGATCGCCCAGGCCGAAATCGACGCCTATTTCCGCAACGATCCCGACGCAGCGCTGGCCGCATCGAAGAAGCTCGGCGCCAGCTTTGTGCTGAAGGGCTTGATCGCGGAGCAGGCGGTGCGCAATCCGATGATGCCTGTGAATCAGGTCTCGGTGAACATGAACTTCACGCTGACCGGGGGCAACGGCCGGATCATCTCGAATGCCGACGCCTATGGAGCCTCCTATGCCGGCGCCGACGTGTCGCGGATGGCGCAAACGCTGGTGAACGAGAACGCCGATGAAGTCGTGGCAAAGCTCTACGGAGACTATTGCCGCAACGCGGGGCTGACGGGCGGCAAGCCGTCCAAATAGCAATGTAGAGGATTCGCTCATTTCGATAGTGGAGACCGCAATGAACCATCGCATCCTGGACCATTTCACGAAACTGGCGCTTGGTGCAGCCTTGCTGGCCGGCGCGTCGCTGGCAATTGGTCAGCCGACCTTCGGCAATCCGTCGCCCACGGCCGGCAGCTCGACCTCGCAAAAGGCGAACGCGTCCGCCGACCAGGCGCTCTACAAGCCCGTCGAGTACACGAACGTGAACAAGAAGGGGCCGGCGCTCGTTGTCATTCCCGGCGAAATCAAGAGCAACAACGCGACGTTCCTGCAGAAGTTCACGTCCAACAACATCGCGGACTTCGGCGAGATCGAGCTCTCCGCCGCCAACTTCCAGGTGCTCGAGCGCTCGAACCTGGGTCCGGTGCTGAACGAATTTGCGCTGGCCTACAACCTGGGCGACCCGGACGCCGCGCGTAAATTGCTGAAGATGGGCAAGCTGAAGAGCACCAAGTACGTGGTGAAGTTCGACATCCTGAAGACCGAACAGGTGGCGGCGGCGCAATCCGGGTTCGATGGCCGCGCCCTCGGGCAGATGGCCGGGCTCCTCGGCGTGTACAGCGGCTCGCGCGGCGGCGCGCAGGCCGGCACCGTGGCCGGCGCCGGCATCGGCTCCGTGCACACCGGCGAGTCGAGCGGCGTGTGGATCATCGGCATGCGCTACAAGATCATCAATGCCGAGACGACCGAGCAGGTGGCGCAGGGCTACACCGAGGAGAAGATGGAGGTGGGCGCCAAGTCCACGTCCGTGCTCGGCGTCTCCGAGTCGCAGCAAGGCGGCGTTTCTCTCGACACGATGGTCCAGCGCCTGGTCCAGAAGTCGGTGTGGGAAATCGACAACAAGTACAAATGACCCGCTGACGGATGGCAGGGTTCGAGAAGCTCGGCAAGTACGAGATCCGCGGGGAGCTGGGCCGCGGCGCGATGGGCGTCGTCTACGAGGGCTTCGATCCGAACATCGAGCGCATCGTCGCGCTCAAGACCATTCGCGCGGAACAGTTGGTCGGCGAGAACGCGCCCGACGTCATCGCGCGCTTTCGCCGCGAAGCGCAAGCCGCCGGGCGTCTCTCCCATCCCAACATCGTTTCCATCTACGATTTCGGAGAGGATGCGGGCGTCTGGTATATCGCGATGGAATTCATCAAGGGTCGCGAGCTGAAGGAATATTTCGAGGCAAACGAGCGTTTCACGACGGCCGACGCGGTGCGCATCCTGACGCAGATCCTCTCGGCGCTCGGATACTCGCATCGCCTGGGCGTGATCCACCGCGACATCAAGCCCGCGAACATCATCCTTCTTCCCGATGGCTCGGTGAAGGTCGCGGATTTCGGCATCGCGCACATCGAATCGTCGGAATTGACGCAAGTCGGCGCCGTGCTCGGCACCCCGAGCTACATGTCGCCGGAACAGATCCAGGGCTTGCCGATCGACGGCCGCTCGGATCTATTTTCCGTCGGCGTGATCCTGTACCAGTTCCTTACCGGCGAGCGGCCCTTCACCGGATCGTCGACGATCACCATGCGCAAGGTGCTCGAGGAAAATCCACTGCCGCCGTCGCGCTTCAACGTGCAGCTTCCGGGCGCCATGGATGCGGTCGTGCGCAAGGCATTGGAAAAGCGCGCCGACGACCGCTATCAGACGGCGGACGAATTCGCCGAAGCACTGCAGGCCGCCATCAAGCCCGCCTCTACCGCGTCGACCGATCCGACGCTGATCGTGCCTCCGCGACCCGCGAAGGGTGCAGGCAGCACGCTCGCGGGCTTGACCAGTGTGGTCTCCGACACGCGGCCGGTGCCGGTCGCCGCGGAAGCGCAAGCGACGCAGTCCGCGAAGAAATCGCAAACCCCCGCCATTGCAGCAGCGGCGGTGGTCGTGGTTTTCGCCGTCGCGGCCGCGGTCTGGTACGCCACGCGCCCATCAGTCGAACAGGGAAAGCCCGCGCAATCGGCGGCGCCTGCATCGACGACGACCTCAGTTGCCACCGCCCCGCCGGCATCCTCCCCGCCCGCCACTGCCACTGCGGCTGCGCCAAAGGTCGATCCGGGCAAGGTGGTGATCTCCGCCGTCGGAATGGTCGATCCGAGCGATGCGCGCTACCAGAGCGACAAGGGCTTGCTGCAAAGCGACCTTCGCGCCGATTCGCGCAGCCAGCTCATCGAAAAGGCGCTGGGGCTTTTTGTCGACAAGACGTCGCTGGCCAAGAACTACGAGGTGCTAAGAGACAAGGTGTTGTCGAAAAGCGGCAATTTCGTTACCGCGGTGGTAAAGGAAAGCGAACCGCAAACCGGCAAGGACGGTTTCATGTATGTCACGACCGAGGCCGTGGTGGACGTCAAGGCCGTGCAGAAGTCGCTGAACCAGATGTCGCGCGATGAACGCATCGAGTTCATCCGCGCCGGCGGCGACCCGCGCGTCTCGGTGAAGATCATGGTGCGCGACGCCGATCAGCCCGGTGCTCCCCCACTTCCGTCACCCGAGGCCGAAAACATCCTCAAGGAGCGAATCAAGTCCTTCGGCTTCCGGACCTGGTCGGAAGGCGGGGCGCGTTCCGACGACGGCACCAATGGCCCGGATTTTTCCGTGGAGGGTGAAGCCCAGATCAAGCGGCTTTCGATGCGTCTCCCCGCTTCGGGTGTCGTCGTCACCAAGTACGGCCTCAACTCCTGGACGATCAAATGCATCGATCGCACGACGGGCGAGGAGATCTACTACAACACGACGATGCCCACGGGCCTGGGCAGCTGGGCGAGCGAGGCGGAGGCGTTCAAAGCCATCGGTGCCAGCATCGCGAACGAGTTCTCGCGCGAATTCTTCCTGCAGCATGTCTATGGCGCCGGCCAGAAGGTCACTGTGTCCTTCGACGGCGTCCCCGACTCGGCATCCAACGACACGCTCACGCGGTTGCTGGCCGGCTTGCCCTCGGTGGTCAACGTCACGCTGGCGAAGCCCCGCGTTTACGAACTGCAGATGGCCGGAAACGGCCCCGTCCCGGACCTGGTTTCTGCGGGGGTGCTGAAGCCGCTCAATGCCCAACTCGGCCAGGCGTGCTTCTCGCTTGGTGCGGTCGCGGCCGACCGGATCTCGGTGCAGTTCGACCCGCGTTGCGCCGAGCCTTCGATCGTCTCGCGGCTGGAGACCAATCCGCCCGCCGGGTTGTACGGCGCCCCAAGAGCACGCCAACAATCCGTAGTCAAGAATCCGGAGACGCTGAAGAAGCTGATGATCTAGGGCCCGTTGCGGCCGAAAATGGCTCGGGCGCACGCGCGTCCGTGATTTGCCGGGTGAGGTCGTGGCGCGGTTTCGGCGCTGGCGGTACGATCGGGCGCTCGGACGCCGATAATACGGCAATGGCGAATCGGAGCAGGCAGGCGCTCATGCTCGTGCTGGCCACCGCGGCATCCGCTACGGTCCTGGCGCAGGACCCCTATGCCGCTTCCCGGCACGCCATGGTCGAGCTGATTCGCGAGATCGCGCGCGACGCCGCCACGGAAACCGGCAAGCCGACGATCGACGACCGGGTTCTCGCCGTGATGGACAAGGTGCCGCGACACGCGTTTCGTCCCGCCCGAGGAGGTGCGCGCCGCCTACGCCAATCGTCCGTTGCCGATCGGCCACGGCCAGACGATCTCGCAGCCCTACATCGTCGCGTTGATGACCGATCTCATCAATCCGCAGCCGGCGGCGGTCGTGCTCGAGATCGGCACCGGCTCCGGCTATCAGGCGGCGATCCTGGCGGAGCTCGTGCGCACCGTGTGCACGATCGAGATCATCGAGCCGCTGGCGAGGCAGGCCCAGGAGCGCCTGCGCAAGCGAGGGCTACAGTCAGGTGCGGACGCGAGTCGGCGACGGCTATTTCGGTTGGGAGGACTGCGGCCCGTTCGACGCGATCATCGTCACCGCCGCGGCGAGCCAGATTCCGCCGCCGCTGGTGCGCCAGCTGAAGCCCGGCGGTCGCATGGTGATCCCCGTCGGCGCGCCGTTCCTGCGCGCAGCACCTGACGCTCGTGGACAAGGGCATGGATGGCACCGTGACGACCCGCCAGATCCTGCCGGTGCGGTTCGTGCCGTTGACCGGAACGCGTTGAACCCAATCGCGCGCACAGCGCTCGTCTGACTGCCCCGGCCGTCAATGCCACCGCGCGCAAGGACCGCGTGACCTCGCCGCCCGTCGCCGCCATCGCGCTCCTTGCCGCGGCGACGCTCGGCTACGAAATTCTGTTGACGCGCCTCTTCTCGATCATCCAGTGGCACCACTTCGCCTACATGATCATCAGCGTCGCGATGCTGGGCTACGGCGCCGCCGGCACGTTCGTCGCGCTGTCGCAGCGTTTCCTGTGCGCGCATTTCGCGCCGGTCTTCATCGCTTCCGCAGCGGCTTTCGGCATCACCGCCGTGGCGGGTTCCTGATCGCGCAGCAGATCGCGTTCAATCCGCTCGAGCTCCTGTGGGATCCGCTGCAGCCGCTGCGCCTGCTGGCGGTCTACGCGCTGCTGTTCGTGCCGTTCTTCTTCGCCGCGACCTGCACCTGTCTCACCTTCACGCGGTTCGGCGACGCAGGCGCATCGCGTCTACGCCTTCGATCTCGGCGGCGCCGGCGCTCGGTTGCCTCGGGATCCTGGCGCTGCTGTTCGTGCTGACGCCGATGCAGGCGCTGATCGCGCTGGGGGCGATCGGCGGCGTCGCCGCCGCGGCGGCGGCGAAGCCGCGCGGCCTCCTTTCGCGTGTCCTGCCGGTCGCTGCTGTTCGGCGCGGCGCTCGCCGGTGTGCTCGCGCTGCCGTCCGACTGGGCCGCGCTCCGCCCGTCCCCTTACAAGGAGCTGAGCCAGACGCTCGCCATCGACGGCATGCGGGTCGTCGCCGAGCGCTCGAGCCCGCTCGGCCACGTCACCGTTGTCGAGAGCACCCGCATCCCCTTCCGCCACGCGCCCGGCCAGAGCCTCGCCGTCGGCGCACGAGCCGCCGCAGCAGCTCGCGATTTTCACCGACGGCGACGCGATGAGCGCGCTCACCCGCTACGACGGCCAGCGCGCGCCGCTCGCCTACCTCGGCGACCTCACGTCCGCCGCTCCCTATCACCTGCGCGACCGCCCGCGCGTCCTGGTGCTCGGCGCGGGCGCGGGCGCCGACGTGCTGCAGGCGCTCTACCACGAGGCCGCGGCGGTCGATGCCGTGGAGCTCGATCCGCAGGTCATCGATCTCGTCGAGCATCAGTTCGCGGCGTTCTCGGGCCGGCCGTACAGCGCGCCGACGGTGCGTGTGCACGTCGCCGAAGCGCGCCGCTTCATCGCCGTCGAGCGCGGCGCAGTACGATCTCATCCAGGTCGCGCTGCTCGATCCGTTCGGCGCGGCGGCGGCGGGGCTGCATGCGCTGTCCGAGAGCTATCTCTACACCGTCGAAGCGCTCGGCGGCTACCTCGAGCGCCTTGCGCCGGACGGGCTGCTTGCGATCACGCGCTGGGTCACGCTGCCGCCGCGCGACATGCTGAAGCTCTTCGCCACGGCGGCCACAGCGCTCGAACGCAAAGGCGTCGCGCAACCTGGGCGACAAGCTTGCGCTGATCCGCGGCTGGCGGACGGCCACGCTCCTCGTCAGGAACGGCGCCTTCACCGACCCGGAGATCGCGGCGCTGAAAGCGTTCTGCCGCACGCGTTCCTTCGACCTCGACTACTTCCCCGGCATCCGACCGGACGAAGCGAACCGCTACAACGTGCTCGACCGGTCCTGGTACCACGACGGCGCGATCGCGTTGCTGGGCCCGGCGCGCGAAGCCTTTCTCGATCAATACAAGTTCGACGTCGCGCCCGGCCACCGACGACCGGCCCTTCTTCTTTCGCTTCTTCAAGTGGCGCACGCTGCCCGAGCTGCTGGCACTCAAGGAGCGCGGCGGATTGCCTCTGCTGGAATGGGGCTATCCCGTGCTGATCGCGACGCTGATCCAGGCCACGGCGGCCGGCGTGCTGCTGATCCTGTTGCCGCTGCTCGTTACCCGAGGGGCGGCGACGGTGGCGCGGCGGGAATGACGCGCAGCGCGCGTCGGCGACGTATTTCCTCGCGCTCGGCTGTGGCTTCATGTTCATCGAGATCGCGTTCATCCAGAAGTTCATCCTGTTCCTCGGCCATCCGCTGCACGCGGTCGCGGTGGTCCTGTTTGCGTTCCTGATCTTTGCCGGGCTCGGCAGCCACTTTGCCGGCCGCCGGCGACACGCCGTTGCGCGGGTACGTACCGCCACGCGACCGCGTCCTGGCCATCGGCCTACTCGCGACTCCTTTACATCGCAGCGCTGCCGCTTGTTTTCGCCTATCTCATGCCGCAGCCGGACGCTGTCAGGATCGCGTTGTCTGTGGGACTGATCGCGCCACTGGCATTCGCGATGGGCATGCCGTTTCCGCGCGGGGTGGCACGACTCGCGGAGCGCGCTCCCGCGCTGATTCCGTGGGCATGGGGCGTGAACGCTTGCGCGTCGGTCGTGGCGGCGATACTCGCCACCGTGCTGGCCATCCACATCGGCTTCGACGCGGTCGTCGCGCTGGCGGTCGCGATGTATGCGCTGGCAGCGGTGGTCGGGAAGCAGTTGTTGGGCGCCCACTGAGCGGGGTCGGCATTGTCTTTTGGGAAATAGCGCATCATGCGCATGAACCGTCATACTTGGGGAGTTGATCGATGAAGGCAAGAGTGTTGGCGCTGCTAATCGTCGCAATCGTCGCTGGTTCGTTCGATGCGCTCGCTGAGCCGGCATGCAAAACGACCCAACTCAAGAACGCGGCGCCTACGCTCGCCGAAATGTATGCGCTCGCCGAGGGCCATGCCAAGGCGTGGAAAGCCGACGCCGTACCGGTGCAAATCAGCAACACGAGCCTGGGTCTGCTGCAGCCCAATGGCAGCGCCGCCTCCTGGCATCTGCTGTTCTATTCCGATTCGGCCAAGAGCAACGTCTCGATCGATACGTTTCGCGGGTCGCTGAGTTGCAATTCAAATCCGGGCAGCGCCGGCCGGATTCCCGATCTCAAGCCGGATTTCTTCCGCGACGGCGCCAAGCTTCACGCCGTTGCCAAGCAGCATGGCGAAGGATTGTTCAACGAGGGTTACGGCGTGATGATCGGGACGGCCGCCGCACCGAGCAGCCGCCACGCGACGTGGAACATCAACTACTACAAGGAAGGCGCCAAGGACGGTGGCATCCTGGTGCTCGTCGATGCCAACACCGGAGTCGTTGAAAAGGTCCTGAAGTAGCGTGGTGCCGGGGGTGCCATCGCGGGCGGGCGGTCGTGAGGAGTGGCTTTAGTCGTGATCCGGCAACGTCCGGATGCCTCCTACGCGGAGAGACGGCTTTGTCCGACCCTATCAACCTAAGGCGGCCACTGGTCAGCAAGACGGGGCGGCGATTCAATGGGGTCATCGGCAATCTTGGAGATTTCCATGACCGATATCCTGATGTACTTTCTGACATTCTGGCTTGGACTGATGATGGGGTTTGGTCTATTCGCCATGTTGCAAGTGTCACGCGAAGAGGACGAACGCCCTCTGCCGCTTAGCGATGAGTATCGCTTTTCGATGGGATGTTGATTCCAAGCTTGCTCACCATCCTCGGCGCTCGACCATAGACCCCCTTTAGCGCCGCCCAGAAGAAAAACCCCCGCCACCTGAACGGGGTTCCTAACGATGCGCTCAAATTCAGCTTGCGGCGGTGCGTGAACCCGGATCCGGGAAACCAAGCCCGACCGACGCGAGCGGGCCGGTTCGGGGACGGCATGGAGAATGGTAGATCTAAAACGCCCTACTTGATGTTTTGGGCGATGGCATCCTTGGTTTCGCCGATACGCTTGAGCACGTTCGACAACATCTCGAACATCTTCGTATAGGTATCCAAATATTTTTGCAAACGCATTTGGAACAATTGAGACATGTCGCTCATGCTATCGAGTCCGTCATGTCTTGTTTCCTTGGCGTCGTCAATGTTGTTACGCCGGCACTCCCTTTCCCTTGAGCGGTTTAACTCGTCCATGATGTCCCTGAGAACGTCGCTATTCGATTTTGCGCATTGCATCATGACCATTTGGACCAAGGACATGAGGTCACCGTCGCCAAACGACAAATTTGAGTACGACAGCGGGTCGTCCTGCGCCTGCACCCGCCGCAGGACCGCGCGTACCACGTCCCCCGCGTCGAGGTAGCGCCCGCTTTCCACCTGGTTGTCGACATAGCGCTGCAGCGCGTGGGGCAAATCGATATTCATGGCGGGTTCCTTCCTTCATAGTCGTGACGCGGAACGGGTTTACTCTGCGGAACGAGCATTCGTAGCTGCGAGATCTTGGCATCCGTCGCCCGCGACAAATCATTGATTTCGTTGACGTCCCCGGCGCCTCGCAGGCCGCGACCACAAGAAGAAGCCCACGCGGCGAGCTTAGGCTATTTCTTTGCGCATCGCTGTCTCAACGTGTGCCGTCGTGCGAATGTGACTGGCGCCAATTCAGGACAAGACAAGTTGGCAGACGGTTGTAAGACCACGTCCTACAACTCCGAAAGTTGTGACCTACAGACAAGCGGACAAGTGTCCGAGTGACAGCCCCAAGACAGCGGGCCAGCATCGAATTCGGGGGTTCGAGCGCGACAAGGAGGTTCGTAATGGATGGGAGCGGAATTGGCGTGCCGATCGAGGCGTCTCGCTCGGTCGAGCAATCCCCCGGGGTGCAGTCCGTGTACCGCGTTTCGAACGCTGACGGCAGCGCCGTTTTCGCGGCGAAATTGAAGTTCGACAGCGCGCGCGTTTGCGCGGGAAACCTGACACACGGCATCCTCGCTTACCGCGCTTCTGGTGCGGCTACGCTGACTCGTCGCAGCCGGGGCACCTGCATCCGCCGCCGTCCAACGATCGGGTCCGTCACGTATGTAGCGCCCGACACGCAGGCGCTGTTCTGCGGCGACGGATCATGCGAGGTGTGTCATATCTATCTTGCGCCAGACGCACTTCACCGCTTCGCCGAGTCCGACATGACGGGGGCGGCCGTGCCCCGTATCAACGACCTGTTTGCCGTCGAGGATCCGTGGCTCAAGGGCTACTTCCAGATGCTCATAAGTGAGTTTGACCTTTGCGCGGCGAGCGCGCACCGGGCAGACGCACTGTTCGTGACGCAGGCAGAGCATCTGCTGATCCATCATCTCCTGCGGTGGCACTCAGACGCCGCTTCGACGGACTCGACGGCCTTGCGGCGCCTACCGGGCGTGAATCCGCTTCGACCGGTTACGTTGAACCGCGTTCAGGAATACGTCGCCGCCAATCTCGCGAGCGACATCACGTTGCCGGATCTGGCGACGATAGCTTGCATGTCTATCGGGCATTTCCTGCGGGCGTTTCGCGCTGCATTGGGCGTGACGCCATATCACTACGTACTCGAGCAGCGCCTGCGCAGAGCATCCGCTCTGTTGCGAACAACGACTCTGCCTATCTCATGCATAGCGGCGGAATGCGGCTTCAAGACACCCTCGCACCTGTCTTCAAAATTCCGCGCGCGGGTCGGCGCGAGCCCTTCGCGATTCCGCGCATCCTCTCAAAGCTAGACCGCCGCCTCGCGCGCGAATCGCGCGCCTTCGGGAGGACTATTCAAAAATCGGCGATCGCTTGTTGGAAATTGACATTTTGTCAATTTGCGTGACATTGCTCTTGCTCACGCGATGTATCTTCGTCAGACGTTCCCCGGGTTCGCGTGAAGAAGACGCTCCGCTTGCCCGCACGAATGGCCCGGATGGTGGGCTGCGCATTTTCAGGTTTGGAACCTTGTCCGGGCGAGATTGTTTCGAGCGCAACTACCGCAACAAGGAGACACTGATGAAGAAACTACCTTACGTTTACGCGGGCGCGGCAACACTGGTGCTCGCAGTCGCACTTGGCGCCGCGACGACGGTCACTCAAGCTGACCCTAAAAAGCCGCCCAAGATTCCAGCGTTGCAGTTCGATCCAACGTGGCCGAAGATGCCGCTGCCGGTCGCCGGCCAGTTCGGAACCCCGGCCGCAATCAGCAGTTCAACCGGCAAGCCCAAGCCGTGGGTCACCGGCGAAGTCGCGGGGACGTGCGTCGATTCGCAGGACCACGTGTTCACCGTCAACCGCGGGAACCTGGTCGCGCCCGAGACCGTGACGGCCGTTTCATCGCCGACGGTCATCGAGTACGACACCGACGGCAACGTCGTCAACGCGTGGAACCCAAAGGGGACTCAAGCACAAATCCACGGCTGCTTCGTCGATTATCAGGACAACGTCTGGATCGCCGGCAATGGCGACGGCATCGTGGAGAAATGGTCTCACGACGGCTCGACGCAGCTGCTGCAAATCGGCACCAAGGGCGTTTGCGACAACCCGCCCGCGAACACCTGCGGCAACTCGGGCGGCAACCCGCTGGCGAACATGAGCACGACGTTGCTGAACGAGCCTGCCAACGTCTGGGTCGATCCGGGTCCCGATCCGGAGACGGGCAACGCGGTAGCGTCTACATCGCCGATGGCTATGGCAATCACCGCGTCGTGGTGTTCAGCGCGGCCGGCATTTACCTGAGGCAGTGGGGCGGAGTGGCGGGCACGGTAAACAACCCATCGACCGACTTTCTCGGCAAGTTTGCTGCGGGCGATGGTGGCCATCCACACTGCGTCGTCGGTGGCAACGATGGGATGATCTATGTTTGCGACCGTGCGGATGACCGGATCCAGGTCTTCACCAAGACCGGCGCCCCCGACCGTCTGCCAGTGCGGGTCATTCCCGTTGTACCGGGTACCGGCCAGACGCTGGGAATCGGCGGCGTGGCTGGCCTCGGTACCGCCGGCTCGGCGTGGGACCTCCGCTTTACCAACGACCCGTATCAGACCTACTTCTTCGAGATCGATGGCGGAAACGAGATCATGCACACGATGGATCGTGCGCTCGGCACCATCGTCGCGGATTTGGGTCAGCCGGGACATGAGCCAGGTCCCCAGTTCACGTACCTGCACAGCAACACGGTCGACTCCAAGGGCAACGTCTATACCGGCGAGACGATCAACGGGCGCAGGGTGCAGAAGTTCACCCACGTCGAGTGCAACAACGGCAACGGCAAGGGCAACGGCAAGGGCAATTGCAGCTGAAAGCGTGACGATCGCGGCCGGGAGCGCAACGTTCCCGGCCGTTCTCCTTAAGGGTCTTCGCATGACGCAGCGCGTGTCGAAGTTTGTGTCCTTGCTGATTGTGTTGTTCGCCGTTTTTTCGGGCGCTTCTGCGCGCGCGCACGAGTTCAAGCTCGACGCGGTGATCAACGCATTCGTCACGACCGAGCCCGGTGAGGCGCACCTGGTCGTTCGCGCTCCGCTCTACCTCTTCAAGTCGGCCAAATTTCCGGTAAAGGACGCCGAGGTCGATGTCCCGCAGTCGGAGCATGCCGTCGCACGCGCGCTGGCTGCGCTCCAGCAGGACGTCGCGCTCTTCGAGGATGGACGCAGGCTGACCGCATCGAACGCGATCGGCCGGCTGTCGTTACCGTCGGACAGGTCGTTCCAGAGCTACGACGAAGCCCTTCGGCACGTTTCGGAGCCGGTCGCGACCGACACGCGGATCTATATCGACCAGGGCTACGTCGACGCGCATATCACGTATCCGCTGCAGGCGCCGAATCCAGAGCTGTCCCTTCGTTCGACGGCTGCGCCGGAACTTGGCGATGCACTCAAGCTCACCGTTCGCTACAAGCCGCTCGAGGGCGAGAGCCGGACGCTGATGTTGACGGCGCGCAGCGGCGCGGTCGCGCTCAATCCGACGTGGTGGCGTGCGGCCACCGGTTTCGTCGGGCTCGGCATGGAGCACATCCTCACGGGCGTCGATCATATGCTCTTCCTGCTGTGCCTCATCATTCCGCTGCGGGGCTGGCGGCAGATTCTGGCGATCGTGACGACGTTCACTGTCGCGCACTCGTTCACGCTTATCGGCTCGGCCTTTCAACTGGCCCCAGGAGGCACGTGGTTCCCGCCGTTCGTCGAGACGACCATCGCCGCGTCGATCGTCTATATGGCGCTCGAGAACATCATGGGTATCGACTTTGCGCGTCGCATGCTCATCGCCGGAATCTTCGGACTGGTCCACGGATTCGGGTTCTCGTACGGCCTGCAAGAAAACCTGCAGTTCGCGGGCACTCACCTGCTGGTGTCGCTGTTCGCCTTCAACATCGGCATCGAGATCGGTCAGGTGTTGGTGCTTTCATTGATGCTACCGGCCTTGTTGGTGGTCCGGCGCTACGTGCTGCCCGGCCGAGTCGGCATGATCATCCTGTCGTCCCTGGTCGCACTGACCGGGTGGCAATGGATGCTCGACCGCGGACAGGCGCTGCTGAACGCACCGTGGCCGCGGCCGAGTCTCGCGGGACTCGCTACGCTAGCCTTCTGGGTCGCCGGCATCTTGCTCGCCGCCGCCGCGTTGCGCTTCGTCGCGAGTCGTCTGCGCTTCGAAACAACTCCGAGCGCGGTTGCGCCGCAAAGAGGCGCGGCAGACTGATCGGCCGCGCATCAGCGCAACCCGGGCAAGCTGCCGCATTGCGTCCAGGGTAATCGTCCAGGGATTGCCTTGTAAGGTATTTGGATCGTCAGCTTTATGCAGTACGATCGGCCGCATCGCCGACGTTGGGATCGTACCCCGCTAAAGATACTTGCTGATTTCTTTGAACTCCTTGAGCGGCGCACGCGCGCGCCAGTAGCGGGACCGCCTGCCTGTTCCAGGCAATGGTCCGGCGGTCAAGCAGATGTGACCTCGTAGTCGGTTGTGCCCCCCCGGTGCGTAGAGAGATTAGACTTCCTCCCGGGAAGTTGCATTCAAAAAATCTGGATTTGCTAGGTAGCTGATTCCTAGCCAATCGGACTAGACACTTTCCATCACGATCGCGCACCGGGGCCGGCTCTGCCGGCACGCCGGACCTGCGCCAAGGAGCCGAAATGCGAACCATTGCCGAATTCACCAAGACCACGCTGATAGGCGGCGTGCTCGTCCTCATACCGATTTACCTGAGCGTGCTCCTGCTCCTGAAGGCACTCGGGGGCATCGTCGCGTTGGTTGCGCCGATCACCGCGGGATTGCCGGAGACGCTTCCGTTGCGCGAAGTGATCGCAATGCTGCTCCTCATCGCGGCATGCTTCGCCTGCGGAGTCGCGGTGCGGACCGGACCGGGGCGGCGGGCGAAGGAAGCATTCGAGCGCACGGTCCTCGAACGGATTCCGGGCTACGCGCTCATCCGCGGTCTGGCGGGCAAGATCGCCGGGAAGGAGGGCGAACATACCTTCATCGTCGTGCTGGCCGAGATCGAGGACGCGCTAGTCCCGGCCTTCCTCGTCGAGGAGTGCGACGACGATCACTGCGCCATCTTCGTTCCTTCGGTCCCGACACCCGCGGCGGGCGCGAACTACATCATCGCCAAGAGCCGCGTGCATGTGGTCGACGTACCCTTCACGAGCGCCGTCAGCGTCATCTCGAAGTGGGGCGCGGGCTCGAGCAACCTGCTTGCGGGAATGAAACGCGCGCAGGCTGCTCGAGAAACCGAGATCAAAGGAGCGAGTTGACGCCGACGAAGCTATTCAAGCCGGTTTTTTCCGGCGCATGAAGAAGAACAGCAGCGCCACGACCACGATGGCGATCAAGAGCCAGGTCATACCACTGATGCCGGATGATTCGGCCGGTGGCGATGCCGGCTGAGGAGCACTCGGCGGAGGAGTCGGGGTCGGAGCCGGGGTCTCGGCGGCCGGGGCTGCTGCTGCCGGGGCTGGTGCTGGGGCCGGAGTCGGGGTCGCGGTGGCTGGGGCTGGGGATTCCGCCTTGGCAGGAGCCGGCTCAGTCTTGGACTTGGCGAGCGCCGCCTGCACTTCCTTCTCCGTCTCCACCACCGGCGCAGTCTGCGAGATGATCGTCGCCGTAATCACGTCGCCCTCCCTCAGTTCGCCGATGCGCATCACCTTGCCGTCCTTGAGAATCTGGATACTCCGCTCGTCCAACTGGGCCTGCGAAAACCGCCTCCGCACGCCTTCCTTGTCGCGTACGGTTATCGCCCCCGGCCCCTCGCGCAGCACGACGCCTTCGCGGAGTTCGGTGACGTAGACCGGCGTGATCGTGGTCGTGGTCGTGATGACCGCCGTGCCCTTCATCCCCGGCTTGAGCTCCGACACCGCCATCTTCTTGCCATCGATCGTAAACCGGAAATCGTTGGGTACCGTAATTGCGTTGGTGCCGTTCTGATCCCGGTAGACGAGCATGTTTCCATCGACGGAGATCACCTCGAAGCTTTTTACGTTGCTTGTCGACGTCGTCTGCGCCAACGCGGTATTCGCAATTGCGAGTCCCAGCGCAACTATCACGACAATCCCGGACAGCCATCCTGCCTTCATCCTCATCACTATCTCCTTGCGTTTGTGAAAGTTGCTGCCGGACAGCACTTGTGGTTCCCGGTCAATACGGTGGATTGACCACGACGTATTGCGATCCCTGGGGCTGATACCAGGTGCCTCCGCATTGTTGATAGACCATGCCGCCATAGTTCATCGGCACGCAGTTTGGCAGGTACGCTTTGCACCATCGAGCCGATGACGGCGGACGTCACCGCCACCGCGGCGCCAACTGCTGCCGCCGTCGCGACCGGATGATAGTCGTTGTCCCAGCCGCCGCCGCAGCAACCGCCCTGACCTTGGACGTTGACGTTCCGCTCGACATTGACGTTGTTCACGTTGTTGACGCTGCTGCTGCGGACGTTATTGGTACGGGTATCAGCCCTGCTGTTGTTGACCTGAGCACTCTGCCTGGCGCCGCCGCCGGCCGCCTGAGCGCCGCCACCGCCGCCTCCAGCGCGGGCGCCGCCACCTCCTCCGCCGCCTCCACCGCCGGCGCGGGCACCGCCGCCGCCACCACCACCACCGCCGCCACCCCGACCACCCGCGGCATCAACGTAGGTGGTCATGGCGAAGCTGGCGAGAACAAGGGTAGCCAACGAGGCGCAGGAACAACTTGCCGAATGACCTTTTCATGTTGGCGCTCCTTCTACTTTGTCTTCACCGGAACAATCTCGATCTTGGAGGCGCCCTTAGGCGGCGTGAACTTGAAAACCGAGTCCTTGAAGCCAGGTTTCAAATTCCAGTCGATCAGCGAAACCGACTGCGGACGCGCTTCGTCGGCGCGATTGGTGATCACGACCTTGCGCGGCAGCGGCTTGCCGCCCGTCATGATCCAGATCTGCCAATCGGCGTTTGCTTGGCGAAAGGCGTAGTGGTCACAAAGATCATCGTCGATGAAATCCTGGCCTGCATTCATCGCCGACTGGATCTTGTCGAGCGGTGCGGCCGGGGTGCCCCAGAGGAAAAGGTCGGACAACGGGACTTCCACGCCAAACCTCTCTTGCAACCGATTGATCAGCTCGCCGAGCGACCCGGAAAATTCGACCGTCGAGTAATATTTTTGCGCAGGCGTGAAAAGCGTGACGGTCTTGCCGTCGTAGAAGAGCTCGCGTTCGGACCGGGCGCTGTGCATCAGGGCGCGCAGCTTGTTCGGACGCTCGACGTCCATGTCCGCCGTCGCCGTGTGCTGCAGCTTTTCCCCATCGGCCAGGACGCGCTCACCGGTCAGTTCGGTCGACACACGAAAGCGCTTCAGTGTCTGCAGGTACGCCCCCATGTCCTTGAGCGCCTGAATAGACGCCGGATCGATGGCATTCGGCGCTGGCTGGCTCGCCCCTGCGGGTGCCGCCTGCGCAATGGCGTGCGGTGAGGCAGCCGACATCGCCAGCAGGCCGAGCACTAGAATCATTCGTCGCATGGTTATCTCCAAGCAATGCGCGTCGGCGCGCCTTCGGAAGGTCGCTGCTGACTGGGGCTTGCTAAATGCTTGCTAAATGTACAACGCGAGCGTACTGTTCGCAATGTAGTTAACAAGGAGAACCGCTATGGGCGCGAAACTCCTTGCCGAATTCATCGGTACATTCTGGCTGGTCCTCGGCGGTTGCGGGTCGGCGGTACTCGCCGCGGCGTTTCCCGGGCTCGGGATAGGGTTCACCGGCGTCTCGCTTGCATTCGGCCTCACCGTCCTTACCGGCGCATATGCCCTTGGGCCGATCTCGGGCGGTCATTTCAATCCCGCCGTGTCGCTTGGGCTGTGGGCCGGTGGTCGGTTTCCGGCCGCGCATCTCCTGCCCTATTGGGTAGCGCAGCTTGCCGGCGCGATCGTCGCCGCGGCGGTTCTCTATGTCATCGCGTCCGGCCACGCGGGATTCGATGCGTCGGCGGGCTTTGCGTCGAACGGCTTCGGCTCGCTGTCGCCCGGCAAGTACAGCATGGGCGCCGCGCTCGTCACCGAAGTCGTGATGACGTTCATGTTTCTGATCGTCATTCTCGGCGTCACGCATCAACGCGCACCTGTCGGATTCGCCGGCCTCGCAATCGGACTCGCGTTGACACTCATTCACCTCATCAGCATCCCGGTCACGAACACGTCGGTCAATCCCGCCCGCAGCACCGCCCCGGCCCTCTTCGCGGGGATGGCTTATGTCCAGCAGCTCTGGCTGTTCTGGCTTGCGCCACTCGCCGGCGCGGCGCTGGGCGGCCTCGTCCACCGAACGATGCTTGAGCGCGAGACTGAGCCGCCGGTCGTGGGCCGACCGTCGTAAGCAAAAGAACGATGACCAGAATTGCGATGCGGGGAGAAAGAGAACGCGTCGGCCTAGGACCGTAACCGTACAGTACTTCGATCAACACTCGCGAAGGAGATCGAAATGATCCGCAAAGTTACATGGACCACGCTCGCCGCGGCGGCGCTGCTCGCCGCCTGCGCGCAAAAACCCACGACGCCAGCGCCTCGCGCCACCCCTCCGGCGCCACCTCCGCCGAACGCGATGGTGTGCAACTTCCAGTGGTGCCCGATTTACGTGGTGGTGACGACGCACCTCGGGGACGCCGGCCGCAACGCTGCAGTGGGATGAAGTCAGGATGCAGCGCGCCTACTCCGACGGCACGCTGCTGTGGACGCTGTACGCGCCCGACTACGAGTTTCGCTCCACAGCGTGACGGCGACGGGAGCGACCGCGCCCGGCGCGTGGGCAGAGTTTCCGGTGCGTCAGATTACGGATACCCGCTTCGCCCTCGACGGCCTGAACAAGAACAATACTCACCTACAGTACGAAGTTCGGGTCTATCGCAAGGGTACGCCAGCCGACGCGGCGCCGCTCGTCGCACGCGGAACGGTCGTCAACGCTGTCAACTGAAGAGTCGCATTCGCCGCCCGCATACGCGGGCGGCGAATGCAACCGAGGAGCATAAAAATGTTCGTGAGATCCTTGAGCAGGATTTTCGTGTCAGCGGCGCTCGCGTTCGCCTGGCAAAGCGCGGTGGCCGCCGGGGCCGCCGAGATCGCGCGCGATGCCAATGCAAGCCTGCAGCAGCTCTACGCCAGCGTGCCCGCGGCGAAGGCGCTCGGAGCGAAGGCGAACGCCATTCTCGTCTTCCCGAAAGTCACCAAGGCGGGCCTGGGCGTCGGCGGTCAATTTGGCGAAGGCGCGCTGCTGCAGAACGGAAAGGCCGTCGCCTATTACAACACCGCCGGCGCGTCGATTGGACTTCAGGCCGGCGCCCAGACGTATAGCTACGCACTGTTCTTCATGAACGCCAACGCCCTTGCGCAACTCGACAAGGCCGACGGGTTCGAGGTCGGAGTCGGTCCGACCGTCGTCGTGATGGACGAGGGCAAGGCGAAGACGATGACGACGACGACCGCCAAGGACGACATCTACGCCTTCATCTTCGGCCAGAAAGGACTCATGGCCGGGCTCGGAGTACAGGGCAACAAGATCACAAAGATCACTCCCAAGTAAATTTGGGAGCGGCTGCCCAGGACAAAGGGCGGCCTCACGGATGCTGCGGCGCATTGCTATGCGTTTGCGCCGCCGTCTCATCGGGTCTACGCGAGCGTGGAGGTAAACATGACCGAGAAAACGAAGGACGCGGGGCGCACTGCATTGGATAGGGGCAAATCGGCCGCCCGGAGAATCGCTACCGCCACCAAATCTGCAGGAAAGAAGCTGGGGAAAGCTGCCGCGGCGGCTTCCGATTTGAACAAAGACGGAAAGGTCGATCAAGAAGACGCGAAAATCGCCGCCGCCAAGGCAAAGCGAATCACATCGAAGGCCGCAGACAAGGCCGGAGCATTGGCCAAGAAAGCGTCGAAGCATGACATGGTCAAGGATGCTGCGGCGGGTGCCGCAATCGGTGCTGCGGTGGGGATCCCCGTCCCGGTCGTTGGCCCTGTGGCAGGCGCAGCCGTCGGAGCGATCGCCGGGGTCGCCAAGAATCTGAGATCCGCAAAGAAATCCAAGTCTTAACCTGTCAGGCCGGCCCGCTGCCGGGCGAAGCCTGCATGTGGGACGTCCGCGTTGAGCGTCGGGTTATGTGTGGGAGACGTTCGAACCGAATTAGCTAGGCAACGGAAACGGCTATGTAAAATTCGCGTGGCGCGAAGAGCCGAGTCAGTTGCACCTATACGCCTTCACCGTCGCCGTGGCTGGCGTATACGCGTTCCCACTGTCCACGCTCTCGACTACGATGCGGTTAGCTCCCAACGCCGCCGCACTGTCTCTTGCGTCGTTGATAGCATTCGTGACGCCAATCGAGCCGACGCCCACCATCAGACTCCTTCCGGGGACCCTGCTGAGCAGGGCGCAACCCTCAACTTGCTTGGCGTCGACTTCCTTGACGGTTGCCGCGTAACGCGACGGCGGGGAGGCGCAACCCTGGCATAAGAGAAAGATACTAACCGTGGTTGCAAGTCTGTTCATGCCGGGAGTCGGCTGCGTTTTGCGCCGGGTAGCGAGCGACGAACTCAAGACTTGCTCTTCATCCTCGGCGTCACAGTTTTGAAGAACTCGTAGATGCCACGCTCGCCCATCTTGCCGGCGTCGGCTAACTCTCCGGCACGCGTTACGTAGAGGACCTGGTTCTTCGGGGAGAGGATGGCTACAGCCGGTATTCCGTTCTTCAGCGGCACGCCATAGGACTGCGCAACATCGACGTTGCGGTCAAACCGGCCGACGTTGACTTTCACCACCTTGAATTCTTTGGCGACGAGCGGCGAGCTCGCGCCCTGCTTGATGGCCATGTCGAGCACCTTGCAGTCGCCGCACCAGTTGGCGCCGAAGATCACGAGCACCGGAACGCCAGACTTGTCCGCTTCCGAAAGCGCGGCTTTGATATCCGCCTTCGCGTCCGCGGTTTCGTTGTACATCGGTTCGGCCGCATGGCACGCGAAAGCAAACATCAGTGCAGTCAAGGCATAGACGTGCTTCATTGTTGATCCATTCAAGAGTAGTAGAGGTGCCGCCCCGGGGCGCGCTACGGGAGAGCCCGCTACCCCAACACACCTTTATCCGGCGATTCTTCAACAGATAGTTGAACATCGGGTCTGCCCTGTCTTGCTAACCTGCTGTTTTAGCTGGCGTCCCCAGCGGGATTCGAACCCGCGTACCTACCGTGAAAGGGTAGTGTCCTAGGCCTCTAGACGATGGGGACTAAGAAGTGCGCAGCCCGCAAGTGGGGCTGTTCTTTTGTGTGTCGATGGTGGAGGTAAGCGGGATCGAACCGCTGACCTCTTGCATGCCATGCAAGCGCTCTCCCAGCTGAGCTATACCCCCACGGACAGCCTTAAATTATAGCTTTTCGGCCCTTCGTTGGCAAACCAGCGCGCGCAGGACGATCGAGCGGCCAATAAGGCGGATTTTGTTAATGTGTCGCCCATGCCGCTGACCAAGGCCGAAGCCGCCGCCGTCGAGGTACGCGTACGCGCGATCGAAGCAGCGACGGGGGCGCAGGTCGTCGTCGCCATCGTCGGGCGTTCGGACGTGTATCACGGGCTGCGCTGGCGGGCGTTCGCGTTCGGAGCAGCGCTCGCGGCACTCGCCCTCGTCGCATCGGACTTGCTGCGCCCGGACTGGATCACGGCGCACGCGGCGCTCTTCCACGCGCTGGCGATCCTGGGCGGTGGGGCGCTGCTCGCTCTGATCGCGCACTTCTCATCCGCGTTCGCGCGGCTCTTTCTCGAACGTGACCGCGCGCAAACCGAGGTACGTCAGTACGCGCAGGCATTGTTCCTCGAGCGTGAGCTTTTCGCGACAAAGGACCGCAACGCCGTGCTGATTCTCGCGAGCCTGTACGAGCGCGTGGTCGTCGTGTGGCCCGACACCGGATATCGCGATCGCGTTGCGGGACGGAATGGCGGCGCGTTGTCGACCCGATGCTGCCGTCGATGCGCGCGGCGCGCACTAGCGATGCGCTTGACAGCAGGTCTGGCCGCGCTCGAAGCGTTACTCGTCGAGAAAGGCTGCCGCTGGGAGGCCGGTGGCGCGAACGTGTTTGCCGACCGGCCCATCGAAACGCGCGGCGCATGATCGCAGGCCGCCAGCCTTCTTTCCGCACGTCATGGCCTTCGCCCGGCCATCGCCGTCGGGTTGTCGTTGGCAGCGATCACCGCGTTAGCGGCGGACGTCCCCTACCTCACGGGCCGCGTCGTCGACAATGCCGAAATCCTTAAACCGCCGACACGCGAACAGATTGCGGGAGTGCTGAAGGCGCACGAGGACAAGACCTCCAACCAGATCGCCGTGTTGACGCTGCCGACGCTCGACGGCGAGAGCGTGGAAGGCTATTCGACGCGGGTGTTCGAGGCGTGGAAGCTCGGGCAGAAGGGCAAGGACAACGGCGTGCTGGTCGTCGTCGTGCCGAACGACCGCAAGATGCGCATCGAGGTCGGCTATGGGCTCGAAGGCACACTGCCGGACGTCGCGGCGGCCCGCATCATCCGCAATGTGATGACGCCCGCGTTCAAGGCGAGCGATTACGACAAGGGTGTCAGCGAAGGTGTCGCCGCCATCGTCGCGCAACTCGAAGGCCGGGGTGACGCCACCGGCACGTCCACGAGTCTTGCGGACACGGGCGCGAACTCCGGCGGAAAGAAGGCCGCGTTCGAGTTCGAAGGCCCTGAACTGCCGTGGTACATGCGGATACTGCTCGGCTGCTTCATTTTCGGCATCATCGGGATCTTCACGGTCGTGGGCGTCGCCACGCCGGGCGTCGGCTGGTTCCTGTACGTGTTCCTGATTCCGTTCTGGGCGATGTTCCCGATCATCATCATCGGGCCGAAGGCCACTGTCGGGCTGCTCGCTGTGTACCTGATCGGCTATCCAGTCGCCAAGTTGATCCTCTCCCGCAATCCGGCGTACCAGAAGGCCGCGCTGGAAATGAAGACCAAGGGATCGACGACGTTCGGCGGCATGGTGATCACCTCCGGCGGCAGCTCGTCCGGCTCATCGTCGTCGGGCGGCGGCGGCTTTTCGGGCGGCGGCGGAAGCTCGGGTGGCGGAGGCGCGTCGGGGAGCTGGTGACCGCTGGCGCTGCCCAGTTCGGATATCATCGCGCGGCCCATGCCGCTGCCCGTCCCCTCTCCTCCGAACAACGGCGCTTCGCTCGCGGATCGCGTGATCTTCATCACCGGTGCGACCGGCGGCCTCGGTGCGCCCCTTGCCGCGCGCATGCGCAGCGCAAGGCGCCACGGTCGTGCTGCATGCGCGGATCGAACGCAAGCTCGACGCGCTGTATGACGAGATCCAGGCCGCGGGTCATCCCGAGCCCGTGATCCTGCCGCTCGACTTGGCGAAGGCCGAAGCCTCCGATTTCGCGAACGTGGAAAGCGCGTTGCGCGGGCAACTGGGGCGGCTCGACGGGCTGGTCCACACCGCGGCGCTGCTGGGGTCGTTAGGACCCATCGAACATCAGGCGTTTGACAGCTGGTTGTCGCTGTTGCGGGTGAATGTCGCGGCGCCCATGGGCCTGACGCGCGCGCTGATGCCGTTGCTCGACGCCGCGCCGGACGCCAGCGTCGTGTTCACGCTCGACAATCGCGGTGAGCATCCGCGCGCGTACTGGGGCGGCTACGCGGTCACCAAGGCCGGCGTGGCGACACTGGCGCGGGAGCTGGCCGACGAATGGGAAAGCCGCGCGAACCTGCGCATCAATGCCGTGATCCCGGGACCGATTCGCTCCCCGCTGCGCAATCAGTCGCATCCAGCCGAGGACCGCGCCTCGCTGCCGCAGCCCGATGCGCTTGTGCCGTTGTATCTGCACCTGCTGGCCGGCCAGACGAAGGCGGAAAGCGGCGCGCTGCTGGACGCTCAGGCCTGGCTCGCCGGCGCCTCCTGCGTCTCGCCGCTTCGCGCGTAGCGCAGCATCACGCGCAGGCGGCGGAAGTCCTCCGCTGGCAGCATGTCGGGAAGCACGAGGATCGCGCGCGAGAAGTGCCAGCCGTCGGGCCGCCATACGATCGTCGTGACCCACGCGCCCACGTAGGTCGCCGCGCGCACGTGGCCCGCGACCAATCGCCCGTCCCCCATGCACGCGACGAGAATCAAATCGGGTGCGAGGCGCACTTCGGTGACCGCCAACCGGCCGCGATGCAGCGCATCGACTTGAAATGACCACGCTGCCCACGCCACGAGGGCCGCAACCGCGGCCATCTGCAGGACCGGCTGCAACGGCAATGCGATGATCAGCGCAATGGTAGCGGCAGCGAGGATGCCGATCCCCGCGCCGGCGATGCGCGATGGCGCGAGCACGACATGGACAGACGGCGGCATGCGCATGCCACCGATTTCACCTCACGGCGTTGCGTCGCGAAATCGGCCGAAGGGATGAAGCAGCCGCCTCATTTTCAGCCTCAAAGCTATTGCGTTTTGCTTCCCGCCAACGCCAGCCACGTTTCCACGACGGTATCCGGATTGAGCGAAATGCTCTCGATGCCCTGCTCGACCAGCCACTGCGCGAGATCGGGATGATCGGACGGGCCCTGGCCGCAAATTCCGCAATAGCGATCGAGCTTCTTGCAGGCATTGATCGCCAGCGACAGCATCGCCTTGACCGCGTCGTCGCGCTCGTCGAATGTCGCCGCGATCGGGCCGCCGGAATCGCGGTCCACGCCCAGCGTGAGCTGCGTCATGTCGTTGGAACCGATGGAAAAGCCGTCGAAATGCTCGAGGAACCGTTCGGCGAGGACGGCATTGGACGGCAGCTCGCACATCATGATGACGCGCAGGCCGTTGTCGCCCCGCTTCAGGCTGTTGCGGGCGAGCATTTCGAGGACCTTTTCCGCCTCGCCCAGCGTGCGCACGAAGGGAATCATGATCTCGACGTTGGTGAAGCCCATGTCGTCGCGCACGCGTTTGATCGCATTGCACTCGAGCGCGAAGCACTCGTAGAACTCCGGTGCGATGTAACGCGACGCGCCGCGGAATCCCAGCATCGGATTTTCCTCGTCCGGCTCGTAGCGCTTGCCGCCTAGCAGGTTCATGTATTCGTTGGACTTGAAGTCGGAGAGCCGGACGATCACCTTCTTGGGGAAGAACGCAGCCGCAATCGTGGCCACACCCTCGACGATCTTCTGGATGTAGAACTCGGTGGGACTTTCGTAGCCGCCGATGCGCAGTTCGATGTCGCGCTTGAGATCCGCCTCTTGTTGCTCGAATTCCAGCAACGCCTTGGGGTGGATGCCGACATTGCGCGCGATGATGAATTCCAGCCGCGCCAAACCCACGCCTTCGTTCGGCAAGCGTTGGAATTCGAACGCGAGCTCCGGATTGCCCACATTCATCATGATCTTGGTCGGTGACGGCGGCATCTTGTCGACATGCACGTCGATAATGTCGATGGGCAGCAGGCCCTTGTAGACGTGGCCGGTATCGCCCTCGGCACAGGAGACCGTCACCGGATCGCTCTCCGTCAGCACGCGCGTCGCGTCGCCGCAGCCGACGACCGCGGGAATGCCGAGTTCGCGCGCGATGATCGCCGCGTGGCACGTGCGGCCGCCGCGGTTGGTGACGATGGCCGCCGCGCGCTTCATGACGGGCTCCCAATCCGGGTCGGTCATGTCGGTGACCAGGACGTCGCCTTCTTGCACGCGGTCCATTTCGGCGGAGGACTTGATGAGCCGCACGCTGCCCTGCCCGATCTTCTGGCCGATGGCGCGCCCGCTCGCGAGGACGTCCCCTTTCTCCTTCAACCGGTAGCGGCGAAGGCGTTCGGCGCTCTCCTCTTGCGACTTCACGGTCTCCGGACGCGCCTGCAGGATATAGAGCTTGCCGTCCTGCCCGTCGCGTCCCCATTCGATGTCCATCGGACGGCCGTAGTGCTGCTCGATGATGACTGCCGAGCGCGCGAGTTCGTGCGCTTCCTCGTCGGTGATCGAGAAGCGGATGCGTTCGGATTCCGGCACGTCGACGGTGACCGTGGACTTGCCCGCGCTCTGCGCGCCGGCAAATGTCATCTTCACGCTCTTGTCGCCGACCGTCTTGCGTAGGATGGCGGGCCGCTTCGCGGCGAGGTTGGGCTTGTAGACATAGAACTCGTCGGGGTTCACCGAACCCTGCACCACCGTCTCGCCCAGGCCATAAGCGGCGGTGATGAACACCACCTTGTCGAAGCCCGACTCGGTGTCGAGCGTGAACAGGACGCCGGAGGCGCCCAAGTCACTGCGCACCATCCGCTGCACGCCGGCGGAAAGAGCCACGTCGCCGTGTGCGAAGCCCTTGTGCACGCGATAGGCAATCGCGCGGTCGTTGTAGAGGGACGCGAAGACCTCTCGTATCGCATGAAATACGTTATTTAAGCCATTGATATTAAGAAATGTTTCCTGCTGGCCGGCAAACGAGGCGTCGGGAAGGTCCTCCGCCGTTGCCGACGACCGGACGGCGAACGAGACATCCGGCGATTCCTTGGTCAGCGTCGCATAGGCCTTGCGAATCGCGTCTTCGAGCGCCGGTGGCAGCGGCGCCGCGACGAGCCACCCGCGGATCTGTGCGCCCGCGCGCGCGAGCTCGGCGACGTCATTAATGTCGAGCGCAGCCAAGCGCTCCGCGATCCGGCCGGCAAGGCCTTCGTGCTGCAGGAACTCGCGGTAGGCAAACGCCGTGGTGGCAAAGCCGCCGGGGACGCGGATCCCGGCGTCGGCCAGCTGGCTGATCATTTCGCCGAGGGAGGCGTTCTTGCCGCCCACCTGCTCGACGTCGCTCATGCGCAGTCGTTCGAAGGGAACGACCCGAGCCTCGCTCATCATTGCTCCAGGGTCGGTCACACCCTGGGTGCGCCGCCGATTCAAGGGATAAAGCGTGCAATTTTACCTTGCGGGCGCGCTGGAAGCGGACTCGCCAAGGCGTTCAAAAGAAAACGGCCGCGCAATGGCGGCCGTCGGTGCATAGAAGGAACGGCGACTAGGTGTGGCGATTCACGTCGGCTTCGGAGGCGACTTCATCGGCGTCCATCAAGTCGCCACCGCCGGCTTCGCCCAATTCCGGCGCGAGATTGAGGCTGCTGTCACCTGCCGGTTTATGCCGGCTCTTCACGGCGCGGCGCAGCGTGCGGTACAAATCGGGATGCGAATCCTTGAGATAGCTGATGATCTCGAAGTCCACGCGCTTGACCTGCGACAGGTCGAGTTGTTCGACGTGCACGAGTCGCAGCAACTCCTTGACGGGCCGAGGCATTTCGCGGCCGCTTTCGTACCGGGAGCCGCCGCTCTGGGTGACGCCGATCTGCGTCCAGAATTGCTCCTGGTTCATGCCGAGCCGCCGCCTGATTTCGCGGGGATTGAGGACGCGGTCGAGGAGTTTCACGGGTCGCGGGCCTATATGAACAGGAACACGTTGACGCCGCAGTGTCACCTATAAACCGCCGCGACGCTATACCAATGGCATATTTTTGCCCGAAAACCGGCCGTTGCGCAAGTCTATCCGGACGAACGGCGCCAATGGGCTGCAAAGTGTGGCGGCGCCACTACGGGGAAGGAAGCCTCATTTGGCCACGCCCTCATTTGCCAGCTCGCCAGCTTACGCCAAGCCGCGCGAACCCAGGTAATCCTCGTAATTGCCGTCGAAATGGACCGGCCTGCCGGCGCCCAGCTCCAGCACCTCGGTGGCGAGCGCGGACACGAATTGGCGGTCGTGAGACACCAGGATCACGGTTCCCGCGTACAGCTCGAGCGCCAACTGCAGCGACTCGATCGACTCCATGTCCATGTGGTTGGTCGGCTCGTCCAGCACCAGCACGTTGGGTCGCTGCAGCATCAATTTGCCGAACAGCATCCGCCCGCGCTCGCCGCCGGAGAGCACGCGCACGGACTTCTGCGTCTCGTCCCCGGAGAAGAGCAGCCGGCCCAGCGTCGCGCGCACGATCTGCTCGTCGTCTCCCGGCTGCATCCACCGCGCCATCCAGTCGAGGAGGTTCATTTCCTCCTCGAAATCCGCCGTCTGGTCTTGCGGGTAATAGCCGATCGTGGCCCGCTCGGCCCACTTGACCGTCCCCGCGTCCGGCGTCAGATCGCCGATCAACGTGCGCAAGAGCGTCGTCTTGCCCGAGCCGTTGGGACCGATGATGGCGAGGCGCCTGCCGGCCGAGAGGGTGAAAGACAGGTCGGCGAACAGCGGCTTCGCCATGCCGGGCCACCCTTTCGCGAGAGTCTCGACCTCGACCGCATGCCGGTGCAGCTTCTGCTTCGGGTCGTAATCGAAGCGGATGTAGGGATTCTGCCGCGACGAGGGCTTCACATCGTCGGGCTGCAGCTTTTCGATCATCTTGATGCGTGAGGTCGCCTGCTTGGAGCGCGCCTTGTTGGCGGAGAACCGGCGCACGAATTCCTGCAGCTCGACGATGCGGTCCTTGGCCTTGGCGTTGGCGGACAGGAGCCGCGCGCGCGCTTGCGTGGACGCGATCATGTAATCGTCGTAATTGCCCGGATAGACGCGCAGCGTGCCGTAATCGAGGTCCGCCATATGCGTGCAGACGCTGTTCAGGAAGTGCCGGTCGTGCGAGATGATCACCATCGTCGAATCGCGCGCGTTGATTACGCCTTCAAGCCAGCGGATGGTATTGATGTCGAGGTGGTTGGTCGGCTCGTCCAGCAGCAGGATGTCGGGGTTGGCGAAGAGCGCCTGCGCCAGCAGCACACGCAGCTTCCAGCCTGGCGCGATGGCACTCATCGGGCCCTGGTGCTGCTCCGTGGGGATGCCGAGGCCGAGCAGCAATTCGCCGGCGCGCGCTTCCGCCGTGTATCCGCCCAATTCCGAGAAATGCGCCTCGAGGTCCGCCGCGCGCACGTAATCCTCTTCGCTGGCGTCGGGATCGGCGTAGATCGCATCGCGTTCCCTTTGCGTTTCCCAGAGCTCCTCGTGTCCCATCAGGACGACGTCGAGCACGCGCTCATCTTCGAATTCGAACTGGTCCTGCTTCAACTTGCCCAAGCGCTCGCCCAGGTCGATCGCGATGTTGCCGTTGGAGGCCTCGAGGTCGCCGCCCAGGATTTTCATCAGCGTCGACTTGCCGCAGCCATTGGCGCCGATCAGGCCATAGCGGTTGCCGTCGCCGAACTTGATCGAGACGTTTTCGAACAGCGGCTTGGCGCCGAACTGGATCGCGAGATTTGCTGCAGTGAGCATGGTGTTGTTGGAAAATGAGGGGGACCGAGGGGAATGAGTCGCCGGGAAAAACCCTCTATTCTGCTAGAATCAACAACTTAACTCAAGTTCTTATGCCCAGATACGATTTGCATTCCCATTCCACGTACTCCGACGGCCTGCTGTCGCCGGACGCTGTCGTGCGCCGCGCGGCGCTGCGGGGTGTGGACGTCTTCGCGCTCACGGATCACGACGAAACCGCGGGCCTTGCCGAAGCACAAGCTGCCGCCCAAGACGCGGGCATCACACTCATTCCAGGCGCCGAATTGTCGGTGAGCTGGGAATCGCACACGGTGCACGTCATTGCGCTGCGCATCGACGCCGCAAACGCGACGCTCGAAGCCGGGCTCGCCAGCATCCGCTCGGGACGCGACGCGCGCGCCCGGCGAATCGCGGCCGGTCTCGCCGAAGTGGGCATCTCGGATGCGTATGACGGCGCGCGCAAGTACGTCACCAGCGACAGGCTCATATCGCGCACGCATTTCGCGCGATACCTCGTCGAAGCCGGTCATGCCAGGGACACCAAGGATGTGTTCAAGCGGTTTCTCACGCCAGGCAAGCCGGGCTACGTCAAGCACGTGTGGGCGACCTTGAGCGAGGCCGTCGGCTGGATTCACGTCGCGGGCGGAGATGCCATCATCGCGCATCCCGGCCGCTACAAGGTTTCCCCGACGGGCATGCGGCGCCTGCTGGGCGAGTTCCGCGACGCCGGCGGCGATGGCATCGAGGTGCTGTCGCCGTCGCACACCAGCGCGCAGTTCGCCGAATACGCCACGCTGGCGCGCGTGTACGGCCTTGCTGCGTCGTGCGGGTGCGACTACCACGGTCCGGGCGAGAGCTGGATGGATCTGGGCGATTTGCCGGAGATGCCCGCGGGCGTCACACCGATCTGGGCTCGGTGGTAGCAGTCGGCTCACCGGCGCCGCTCGCGAATGCCTGAAGGGCGCACCGTATTTTTTCTGTCCGACCGCACCGGCATCACGGCCGAGATGCTGGGCAACAGCCTCCTCACGCAGTTCGAGGATTTCGTGTTCCAGCGCGTGACGATTCCCTTCGTCGATTCGCTCGAGAAGGTGGCGGCCGCGATCCGGCAGGTCAACGATACCGCCGAGCGCGAAGGCCGGCGCCCGATCGTGATCAGCTCGGTCGTCGACGAGGCGATGAGCGAGATCATCCGCCGCGATGCGCGCGCGTTGACGCTCGACATGTTCCAGATCTTCATTCAGCCGCTGGAGGCCGAACTCGGCGCCAAGAGCTCGCACGCCGCGGGCCGCACGCACGGCATGGTCAACAGCCACGAGTACTTCGCACGGATGGAGGCGATCAACTTCACGCAGGCGCACGACGACGGCGCCGCGACGCGCGATCTCGCCAAGGCGCAGGTGATCCTGGTCGGAGTCTCGCGCTGCGGCAAGACGCCGACCTCGCTCTATCTCGCGCTGCAGTTCGGAGTGCGCGCGGCGAATTTCCCGCTCACGCCCGACGATTTCGTCGACAAAAAACTGCCCGCGTCCGTGATCCCCTACCGCGACCAGCTGTTCGGCCTCACCATCCATCCGGAACGCTTGCGCGAGATCCGCGAGGAGCGCCGGCCCGGCAGCAAGTACGCATCGCTCGAGAGTTGCCGCTACGAAGTGCGCGAGGCGGAGTCCATGATGCAGCGCGAGGACATCCCCATGCTCGACACGTCATCGAAGTCGATCGAGGAAATCGCGACGACGATCCTGCACCGGGCGAAGCTGGCCCGGCACATCTACTAGCAGAATCTAGAGTCCGTAGAATTTCCGCGCGGTGCCGCCCATGATCGCCGAGCGCTGCGGTGGCGTCAGCCCGGACAAGAGAGCCACGGTCGCGGCGTACCAACGCTGATACGAGCCGCTCAAGTTGACCACGGGCCAGTCGCTGCCCCACATCAAGCGTTGCGCGCCGAAGCAATCGAGCAGATGTTCGAAGTAGGGTCGCAGGGTGTCGATCGTCCAGCCGGGCCCGGCCTCGGTGGCCAATCCAGACAGCTTGCAGCGGACCTTGGGGTTCGCGGCGGCCGCACGCATCCAGCGCGCCCACGGCTCCCACATCGCACCCGCGATGTCCGGCTTGGCGCCATGGTCGATGACCACGGCCAAGTCCGGATGGCGATCGAGCATCGGCAGCAGCGCCTGCAATTGTGCGGGCCTGACCAGTGCATCGAAGCGCAATCCCAGCCGCGGCAATGCCGCGAGCGCGCGGCCAACGTCGGCGCGCAGGATCCATGCGGGATCGGGCAAGTCCTGCAGCATCGGCCGGATCGCTTTTAGCAGCGGATCGCGCGCCAATCGTGTCAGTGTCGGAATGGCGCCCGCGCCGGTCAAGTCGACCCAGCCGACAACGCCCTTGACGAGTCCGTCGCTGTCCTTCGCGACTTTGAGCAGGAATTGCGTTTCGGCGACGGTGGGCGCGGCTTGCACGAGCACGGTGGCCGTGACGCCGGACGCCTCGTTCAGCGGTTCCATGTCGCGCAGCGTGAAGTCGCGGTAGATCGGCTCAAGCTCAGGCGTGAGCCAGCCGTAATCGCCACGTTTGAGCGACCAGACATGGTGATGCGCGTCGACGAAACCCGGTGGCTCAGGCATCGCTACGGGAATCCGGCAGGGGAGCCAAGGGGTCGATCAGCGATAAGCGGCGCAAAGCTTGCCAGAAAGTCTTCGGAATCGGCAGCGTCGCCATGGCCGCATTATCGTCGAACTCGGGACGCGAACGCGCGCCGGGCAGGACGCAGGCTACCGCCGGATGTCCGATCGGGAATTGCAGCGCCGCAGCCTTGAGCGGCACCGCGTACTCCGCGCATACGCCTTCGATGGCTGTGACGCGCGCGACCACCTCGGGCGGAGCCGGCGCGTAGTTGAAATACGGGCGCGACCCGTCGCGCGGGCGTGACCCGCTGGCGAGGATGCCGGAGTTGAACGGGCCCCCGAGCACCACCGCCACGCCGCGGCGAACGCATTCCGGCAGCAACTCCGCCAGCGCCGACTGGTCCGCGAGCGTATAGCGTCCGGCCAACAGGATGACGTCGAGGTCCGCGTGGCGCAGCGTGTCGAGGCAAATGGCCACGTCGTTGACGCCCAGGCCATATCCGCCGATGGTCCCCGCGGATTTGAGCGCCGCCAGCACAGGCAGCGCGCCGTCGAGCATGTCCTGGAATCGCCGCGGATGAGCGTCGCCGTGCGTCGCAACGTCGATATCGTGAACGAACACGAAATCGATGCGCGCGAGGCCCAGCCGCTGCAAGCTGTCATCGAGCGAGCGCAACACACCGTCGCGCGTGTAATCGTAGTGCGCGACGAAGGGCAACCCGTCGACATAGCCGTTCTGCACGCTTGGTGCCACGCGCGACGGCGTCAACAGCCGTCCGACCTTGGTCGAGAGCAGGAACGAGTCCCGCGGATACGCGCGCAGCGCCGCGCCGAAGCGATGTTCCGACAGTCCCTGCCCATAGTGCGGCGCGGTGTCGAAATAGCGCACGCCCGCCTCAAACGCGTGGCCGATCAACGCGACGGCGGCGTCGTCTGGAACGGCGTGGAACAGGTTACCAAGCGGAGCGCCTCCTAGCCCGAGTGTCGTTCGCGGCAACAGAGAGCGGGAGGCTGGAAGAAGGGACATGTCGGCAGACGATCGCTACGCCGGCAATGGTATCGCGTCCTCGACAGCTATCGCCGGTTGACTCTGCGGCGCGTCAATGTATCGTTATCACTCAAATTCGAGGCCGATCGAATCATGAGGCCCGACGCAGAGCGCACAATGAGGCACAACAGGGGAGGAATGCATGAGCGATTCGATGCGTTGGACGCGGCGCAAAGTCATGGGCGCCGGGATGGCAACCACAGCGGCAGTCGCGGCGGCGGCCTTCATGCCGCGGCACGCGAGCGCTGCCACGACGCTGCGCTGGGCGACCGTTCTCGCGACCAATCATCCTGGCGTCGCGATGATGGAGCGCGTGGCCAAGCAGGTGCGCGAGCAAACCGGCGGCGCCGTCGAGATCCAGACCTTTCCTGCCGGTCAGCTCGGTTCGTCGCGCGACCTCATCGAGGCGGCATCGAGCGGCGCCGTGCAGATCGTGGACGAAGGGGCGGCGCAGTTCGGCCAGTTCGTGCCCCAGTTCTCGATCCTCGAAGCGCCTTACCTCTGGCGCGATCCGCAGCAGGTCCGGCGCGTGCTGTCTTCTCCGATCGTCGACGAGATGTATGCCGCGCTCGTCGCCAAACGCTCGATGCGCGTCATCGGCTCGACGTACTACGGGAAGCGTCACGTCACGTCGGGGACCAAGGCGATCAACAGCGTCGACGACATGAAGGGCTTCAAGCTGCGAGTACCCGAAGTCGACACGTTCCGGGCGATGGCCGAAGCCTGGGGCGCGCGGCCGACGCCCATGAACATCAGCGAGCTCTACCTCGCGCTGAGCCAGGGCGCGGTCGACGGCCAGGAAAACCCGCTGCCGACGATCCAGAGCAACAAATTCTTCGAGGTGCAGAAGTATCTGATACTGACCGGTCACATCATCACGCCGCGGCTCATCGTCGTGAACGAAGCCACGTGGCAGGCGCTCGGTGCCAAGGAACAGCAGGTGCTGAAGTCGGCCATCGAGACCAACGGCCAGATTCAGGACACCGAGATCCTGGCGCAGGAAAGCAAGCTCGCCGACACGTTCAAGGCCGGCGGCATGACCGTGATCCAGCCGGACATCGACAGCTTCCGCAAGCCCGTCCTCGCCAGCGTGCCCGCGAAGTTCGAGGGTAAGTGGGGCAAGGGCCTCTGGGAGCGCATCGCCGCGGCGTAAAAGTAAACTGAGTAGATAGCTGAAGTAAACCAAGGCGAACTGCGGCAAACCTGGATTGATGTTCCGCTCCTTGATTGGCGGTTTCGATCGAGCCGCCACGTTCGCTGCGTGCGCGGCGGTCGTGGTGCTGCTGGGTTGCGTCGCGCTCGGCGTGATTACCCGCGCGTTCGGCGAGCCGCTGATCTGGACCGACGAGCTTTCCCGCTTCCTGATGGTCTGGCTCGCCGTGTTCGGGTGGATCCTCGCGAGCCGCAAGCGGATCCACGTGCGCATCCGGTATTTCCAGGACCATCTGCCGGCCCGTGCGCACAGGACAGTCGAGTTGTGCATTCAAGCCGCGTTAGCAACTCTTTGGCGTCTTGATCACCTGGTACAGCGTCGGACTTGTCGCCAAGAATCACGACCTGCACGCGCTGTCGCTGCCGATCTCCATGGCGTGGATGTACGTTCCGATGGTGCTTGCGGGGATCGTCACTGCCGTGCAGGGCGCCTATGAAGTCGGCGAGACGATTCGGCGGTCCCGCATTGCGGCCACCGGGCATGACGGGGCCGAAATCGAATGACGCAGCTGATGGTCGAGATCGTCGCCGTCTGGCTGGTGGTGATCCTGCTCGGCTTTCCGCTCTTCGCGTCGATGGGAATGGCGGCCTTCGCGTTCGTCCTGTTCGGCGGGCTTTCGGGCTCGATCGTGCCGCAGAAAATGGCACAGGCGATGAACTCGTTTCCGCTCGTCGCGGCGCCGTTGTTCATCTTGATGGGCAACATCCTGGGGGCGTCCCAGCTCACCGACCGTATCGTGCGCTTCGCGACGTCCTTGGTGGGCGCGCTGCGCGGCGGGTATGCGCACGCCAGCATCCTGTCGAGCATGATCTTCGCCGGCATGGTGGGCTCGGCGGTTGCCGATGCCGCAGGGACGGGCGCGGTCGAAGTCCGGGCAATGAAGAAGGCCGGCTATCGCGCCCGAGACCGCCGCCGCAATCAGCGCCGCCGCGGCCACGATCGGCCCGATCATTCCGCCAAGCCTGCCGATGGTGATCTATGGCGTAGCGGCCGACGCGTCGATCGGTCGGCTGTTTCTCGCGGGCGTCGTTCCCGGCGCGCTCATGGGCGTCTCGCTGATGATCATGGTCGCGATCATTGCGCCGCGCCAAGGACTGCCGCGGCACGCTTTCGGCGGCCTTTGCGACGTGTGGGTCGCGTTCAAAGGCGCATTCTGGGCCTTGCTGACACCCGTGATCCTATTGGGCGGCATGTTCAGCGGAGTGTTCACGCCGACGGAAGCGGCGGCGGTCGCCGACCTCTACGCGCTATTCCTGGGCTTCGTCGTCTACCGCACGCTGCGCCTCAAGGATCTTCCCGCAATCCTGATCAATTGCGCGGAGACGACGGGGATCGTCATGGTCCTCGTCATGGCGGCCGGCGCGCTCGGCTGGTGCATGTCGATCTCACGCATCCCGCAGACGCTCGCGCCCATGATGGTCGCGGCCATCCACTCTCCCCTGGTGTTCCTGTTCGCGTCGAACGTGATCCTGCTTGTCGTCGGCTGCTTCATGGAAGCGCTGGCGGCGTTGCTGATCCTGATCCCGATCCTGGTGCCGACCGCCGTCAGCTTCGGCATCGACCCGGTACAGTTCGGACTGATCATGATCTTCAACCTCATCCTCGGCACCATCCATCCGCCCATCGGCGTTGTACTGTTCGTTATGGCCCGCATCGCGGACATTACCTTCGAGAAGATTTCATGGGCGATTCTCCCGTGGCTGGTGCCGCTCCTTCTCGTGCTGGTCGCCATCACGGTTTGGCCGCCGCTCACGCTGTGGTTGCCCAGCGTTCTCATGAGTGGTGGAAAATGATGTAGCCAATGAGGTGGACAATGCTAGTGAGGAGAATCGCACAATGAACACTGCGGCACTCGTGCGCGGCCTGTGGTGCGCGCTGCTGACGCCGGTCGACGCGTCGGGCGGCGTCGACCACGGACTGCTGGTCGCGCATGCCCGCTCGCTGATGGCGAAGGGCGTGGACGGCGTCGCGCCGTTCGGGACGACCGGCGAAGGCCAGTCGTTCTCGATGGCGGAGCGCATTGCCGGCGTCGAGGCCCTGCTGGCGGCCGGGATCGCCCCGGAGCGCGTCGTCGCCGCGACCGGCTGCGCCGCGCTGCCGGAGACCATTGCGCTCACGCGGCACGGCGCGCGCACCGGATGCGCGGCGTGCCTCGTATTGCCGCCGTTCTTCTGGAAGGACGCGACCGACGAGGGCCTCTTTGCCTGGTATGCGAGAGTGATCGAGGCGGTTGGCGACCCGCGGTTGCGCATTTACCTGTATCACATTCCGCAGGTGTCCGGAACGCCGCTGTCGGTGGACCTGATCGCGCGCCTGGCCGGTGCGTTCCCCGGCGTCATCGCCGGCGTGAAGGACAGCGCGGGCGATTGGTCGAACACGGAAAGCCTGCTGGCGCGCGTGCCCGCAGCTCGCCATCCTGGTCGGTCACGAGCCGCACCTGCCACGGCTGATGCGCGCGGGCGGCGCGGGCACGATCTGCGGTGTCGGAAATCTCTATCCGGCGCTGGTACGGGCGCTGCTGTCATCCGGCGTCACTCCCGCCGACGAGCAAACGATGGCAACGTTTCTCGACATCGCGTTTCGCGTGCCCTTCCTGGCCGGCTTCAAGGCCATACTGGCGGAACAGACGCGCAACCCGGCGTGGCGCGCGGTGCGCCCGCCGCTGTTGCCGCTTGCGCACGCTGCGCGCGAATCGCTGCTGGCGGCATTGCGCGAGGCCGGCCTCACTACCGGCGGCGCCGACCAATAGAGGAGGATGCGCCGATGAACGATATGTCCGTCTCCCTCGCCGATCTCGACGCTCTGACGGCCTTCGACACGCCCACGATCTGCAACGCGCTCGAGCGCCTCGCGCCGCAGACGCAAGGCAGCGGCTACACGACGCGGCCCTTCGTGTGCGGCTTTCCGCAGCAAAAGCCCGTCGTTGGTTATGCGCGTACGGCGGCCATCCGCGCCGCGCAGCCCCATGGTCTCCCGGCGGCCGACCTGCAAGCGCTCCAGGACGACTACTACCGCTCCATCGATGCAGGGCCGAAGCCGTCGCTCGTCGTGATCCAGGACCTCGACACGAACGCGGGCACGGGCGCGTTCTGGGGCGAGGTCCAGTCTGCCATTCACGTGGGTCTCGGCGCGCGCGGCCTCATTACCAACGGCTCCGTGCGCGATCTCGACCAGTGGGCGCCCGGATTCCAGTTCCTGGCCGGAAGCGTCTCCGCGTCGCATGCTTACGCCAAACCGGTGCGCGTGGGCGGCGAAGTCAACGTCTTCGGAATGCACGTGCGCCCGGGCGACATCATCCACGCCGACCGCCATGGCGCGGTCATCGTGCCGCCGGAATGGGTGCGGGCGCTGCCGGACGCCGCCCGCGAAGTGGCCGCCCGGGAGGCCCGCATCCTGGCGGTTGCGCGCGGACCCGGCTGCACGGCGGAAAAACTGATCGACGTTTTTCACCAGCTCGACGCCATCCACTGAATAGGCGATTGAGGAGCCTGGCTGCAGTATGATTCAACCAAATGATCGCGCAGACGTTCCGCGCGTTCCAACAAGCGTGTAGACGCAAGGAGGAGACCATGGCAAATCGTGATCGTCTGAAGGAAATGAGCCAACTGCGCGGCCAGCAGCGGCGGCGCCTGCTGCAGGCGGGCGCAGGCGCGGCGGCGCTCGGCGCAATCCCGGGTGCCAACCAGTTCGCGGCGCACGCGCAGGCGCCCTTCGACTGGAAGAAATTCAAGGGGGAGACGATCGAGGTGTTCCTGGTCAAGAGTCCGCGCGGCGACCTCCTCACCAAATATCACAAGGAATTCGAGGACCTGACCGGCATCACGGTCGGCTCCGAAATGATTCCCGAGCAGCAGCAGCGGCAAAAGGCCGTCATCGAGTTCAATTCGGGGCGAACGAGCTTCGACGTCATCGCGCTTTCGTATCACGTGCAGAAGCGGCAGTTCGGCAAGAACAAGTGGATGGAGGATGTCCGCCCGTTGATGGCCGACAAGTCGATGGTGGACCCGAACCTCGACTTTGCCGATTTCGCCAAGGGCGGCCTCACCTACGCGACGCAGCCCGACGGCCGCATCGACAGCCTGCCGCTGAACCTCGATCCGTGGGTCGTCTATTACAACAAGGAATTGTTCGAAGCCAAGAACGTCGCCTATCCGAAAACATTCGCGGAGATGGTCGACGCCGCGGCGAAGCTGAACGACCCGGCGAAAGGTGTCTCCGGATTCGTCGGCCGGGGCTTGAAGAACGCCAATGTGCCCGTGTGGTCGAGCTTCCTGCTGGGTTACGGCGGCGGCTTCGTCGACGCCAAGGGCAAGCTGATGACGGATACGTCCGAGGCCATCGAGTCGGCGAAGATGTACCAGACGCTGCTCGCCAAGTATGGCCCCCAGGGTGTAGCGGGCTTCAACTGGAACGAGGCGCAGAGCCTGTTCGTGCTGGGCAAGGCGGCGATGTGGCTGGATGGCATCGGCTTCGCGGGTCCACTCGAGGATCCGGCCAAGTCGAAAGTCGTCGGCAAGGTTGGCTATGGCGTGATGCCCGCGGGGCCGAAGCAACAGGTTTCCGCGCTCTTCGGTGACGGACAGGGGATTTCGGCATTCAGCAAGAAGAAGGGGCCGGCGTGGTTCTATTTGCAGTGGGCGTCGAACAAGGCCAACCAGACGCGCATTTTGCAAAACGCGGCTGGCGCGCCAGTGCGCACGTCGGCATACCAGCTCGCGCAGGCGTCCGGTGAGCTGAAATCGCCCAAGCAATGGGTCGAGACGATGGTGATCTCGGCGCGGATCGCCCAGCCCGGCCTGCCGGTGATCGTGCCCGTGACGGAATTCCGTGACGTGTTCGGCATCGCGCTGACCAACATGATCAACGGCGCTGATCCGGCAACCGAACTGAAGAAGGCAACCGCCGACTTCCAGCCGGTCCTCGACAAGAGCGAAAAGGCGTAAGAACCGGCGCCGCCCATCGCGCGTCGGCATGGCGTGCGACGGGTGGTGACGGCGACACGGCAGCCGCCATGTCCACAGCAAGCCTGCCTCTGGGCGTCGTCGCGCGGCGCCAACGCAGCTACTACCGGTTCATCATCCCGGCGCTGGTCGTCGTCGGCGCGGTCATCATCTTCCCGTGGCTCTTCACGATCTGGATGAGTGCCTTCGACTGGAAGATCGGCACCGAGGCGCACTTCGTCGGCTTCGACAATTACACGGCGCTGGTGCGCAACCAGCGGTTCCTGGAATCCGTCGTGCGCACGTTCTACTTCACGGCGCTGGCGGTCGTCGCGCCGCTCATCCTGGGCACGATCGCCGCACTCATCTTCCACCGGCAGTTCCCGTTCCGCGGCGTGTTGCGCGGAATCTTTATCATGCCGATGATGGCCACCCCGGTTGCGGTGGCCCTCGTGTGGACGATGATGTTCCATCCGCAACAGGGCGTGCTCAACTATCTGTTGTCGCTGGTTGGTCTCCCGCCATCGCTGTGGGTCTATTCGCCGCAGTGGGTGATTCCCAGCCTGGTCATGGTCGAGGTCTGGCACTGGACGCCGCTGGTGATGCTCATCGTGCTGGGCGGCCTCGCGGCGCTACCTACTGAGCCGTATGAATCGGCCAAGCTGGACGGCGCCTCCGAATGGCAGTTGTTCCGCTACATCACCCTACCCCTCGTCGCGCCTTTCCTGCTGGTCGCCGGCGTAATCCGGACCATCGATGCGCTGAAGGCCTTTGACACGATCTACGTTATCACCAACGGCGGGCCCGGGACCGCCTCGGAGACCATCAACCTCTACCTCTACCTGCAGGCATTTGCCTTCTACAACATCGGCAACGCGTCTGCCGTCGTGGTGATTTTCTTCATCATCGTGATGGCGCTGGCGCTCCTGCTCCTCTACGTGCGGGAGCGGACCAAATGGACGTGACCACCGTACCCGCCGTTTCGTTGCGGCGGCGTTCGCGCTTCCGGTTTCGTCGCTGGCTGCGCAAGGCAGGGTTCGCCTTTTCGGTCGCGGTGATCGTGTCCCCGGCGATCCTCGTGTTCCTGTGGATGCTGTCGCTGGCGCTGAAAAACGAGATCGACAACATTGCCTATCCGCCGGTATTCATCCCCAGTCCGCCGACGTTCGCCAATTTCGTGGCGGTATTCGAACAGAACTCCATCGGTCGCTATTTCTGGAACAGCGTCGTCGTTTCCGGCGGCGCGACGCTCATTGCCTTGCTGATCGGCATTCCGGCCGGGTACGGTATCGCGCGCACGGGCGCGCATCGACTCACCGTTTTGATCCTGATCGCAAGAATGACGCCAGCGCTCTCGTATCTCATACCGCTCTATGCCGTATTCCAGTTCCTGAACCTCAACCAGACACTGACCGCCATGGTGATCACGCACCTCGTCATCACCGTGCCGATCATCGTCTACATCATGGCGGGGCACTTCGAGACGCAGCCGCGCGAACTCGAAGAGGCCGCTCAGATCGACGGCGCCAGCGCCTGGAGGGCCTTCCTTTACGTGGCCCTTCCCCTGGCGCGTCCCGGCATCGTCGTCGGCTTCATCCTCTCGTTCATCTTCTCGTGGAACAATTTCGTATTCGGCGCCGTGCTGGCCGGCCGCCAGACCCGCACGCTGCCGGTCGCGGTCTTCAACATGCTGACGTTCGAGCAGCTCTCCTGGGGACCGCTGGCGGCCGCCGCGATTGTCGTGACGCTGCCGGTATTGCTGCTCACGATCGTGATCCAGAAGGAAATCCTGACCGGCATGACCGCCGGCGGCGTCAAGGGAGGCTGACGGCGTGCTCAAGGGCATTCACCCACTATTGTCGCCTGACCTGCTGCATGCGCTCGCATCGATGGGCCACGGCGACGAACTCGCCATCGTCGACGCCAATTTCCCGGCCGCAGCGAACGCGCGACGCCTTATCGAGGCGCCGGGCGTGGGGTCGCCCGCGATGCTCGCGGCAATCCTGACGCTGCTTCCGCTGGACACGCGAACTGCACCCGCCGTGTTCACCATGGAGGTCACTGGCAATCCGGCTGCCATTCCGCCACCGGTAGCCGATTTTGCCGCGGTGCTGACGGAACAGGGGTTGGCGGACATGGAGATAGGGCATCTCGAGCGGCATGCCTTCTACGAGCGAGCACGCGGCGCATTTGCGATCGTGCGCACCGGCGAACCGCGGCGCTTCGGCAATATCCTGCTGGTCAAGGGCGTGATCGCCAGCGATTGAGCGCCCACTGAGCCTCAATGGTCGTCGTCTTCGGTTCCATCAATCTCGATCTCGTCGCGCAAGTCGCCCGCATTCCCGCGCCGGGTGAAACGCTGGCCGGAAATTCGTTCGCGACGATGCCTGGCGGCAAGGGCGCGAATCAGGCGCTGGCCGCGGCGCGCGCCGGCGCAGCGTGAAGATGTTCGGCGCCGTGGGCCGCGACGCGTTCGCCACTACAGCACTCGCGAACCTCGAAGCGTCCGGCGTCGACTTGACCGGCGTGGCCGCGGTCGACGACGCGACCGGCGTCGCCTTGATCCATGTCGATGCGCAAGGCGAGAACGCGATCACCGTCATTGCCGGGGCCAACGGCCACGCGCGCGCGGCGCAAGTTCCCGATTCGGTGCTCGGGCCGGGCAATACGCTCGTACTGCAGCTCGAGGTGCCCATGGCCGAAGTTGCCGCATTGGTGAACCGTGCCGGCGGCGCGCACGTCATCGTCAACGCGGCCCCGGCCGCCCCGTTGCCCGACGACTTGCTGCGCCGGGTCGGCACGCTGATCGTCAACGAATCCGAGGCGATGGTCCTGGGGGCGGACCTGCGTCTGCCGGCGACGCCCGATGCATTCGCGAACGCGGCCGCCGCGCGCTATCACTCCACCGTCATCGTGACGCTCGGAGCCCGGGGTGCGCTTGCCGTGCGCGAAGGCGAGCAGATTGCGATCGCTGCGCCTTCCAGGCCGGTGGTCGACACCACAGGAGCCGGTGACGCGCTGGTGGGCGCTTTCGCGGCGGCGCTCGATCGCGGTGCATTGCTGCGACAGGCGTTGGCCGAGGGCGTGGCCGCAGGTTCGCTTGCGTGCGCGGGCCGTGGTGCCCAGGCGGCGCTTCCGACGCACGACGCAATCGCTGCGCTGGCTGCAACACTTTGATACCGACGATCCCATAGTCCTACAGGCATCACGGGCGCCGCCGGTTAGAATGGGCGCTCACCGTACTCACCCTCAGGATGACCATGCGCCTGCCGAATTCGTTTGCCCGCTACCTTTGTGCCGCGGTTCTGGGCGCGCTGTCGCTCTTGCTCCCGCTAAAGCCTGCACTCGCCGCCGAGTACACCGACCTCTGGGTTACGCCCGGGCGAGGACGCGTGGGGCGTCAATTTCGTGCAGTGGGGCAATGTCATCTACGCCACGTTCTACATCTATGGCCCCGACAACAAACCCGTGTGGTATTCGGCGGTCCTCAATCTGGACGGCGCAAGCAAATACTCGGGCATTCTCTACTCCAACATGGCACGTATTTCGCGTTGCCCTGGAACCCGGGCGACACGTTGAATCGGCCGCGGTCGGCACCGGCAATTTCAGCCGTCCACGTCAACAACTACCAGGGCAGCCTGATCTACACCGTCAATCGGCGTGCCCACGGTTACCAAGCCGATCCAACGACTTCACAGCTCGGCCGCCATTCCGGCTGGACGGAACCTACTACGGCGGCCAGGTCGGCGAATATTCGCCCTCGAGCTGCACGAACAGCGCTGGCAATGCGCCTACATCGACACTTTCACATTGCAGGTGACGCAATCGGCCGGGAACAACATCAGCCTGAGTTTCGCCTTCACGTCCGGACTGACGTGCACGCTTGCAGGCACGCTGTCGCAGAATGGCCTGCTGTACAGAATCGACCCGGCAACCTACCTGTGCTCCGACCGGACCGACACCACCGCCGTGGTTCACGATATCAAGCTGACGGGCATGGGCATTGCAGGGCGATCGAGGACGCGCGTTCTCGCGCATCGTAACTCGCCGGGCGGCTGTCGCGAGGACGATGCGTACGCTTCTCCGGCGGTCCACAATTGATGCCAGGCGCCCGGCCCGCCGCCGGCGCACGCACTCGAACAGCACGACGGCCGCGGCCGCCGCGGCATTGAGCGACTCCGCACCCCCCGGCATGGGAATGGTGATCCGGACATCGGCTTCGCCCAGCAACGGCGCGGACAGGCCCGCGCCCTCGTTGCCGATCGCGATGGCGACCCGTGCCGGGAGTTCCGTCGCGTAAAGGTCGGCGCCACCGCCTCGCCACGGTGGCGACCACGCGCCCGCCGGGGCGAAACGCGCGGGCCCATGCGACGAGATCGACGTCCTCGACGATCGCCGTCAGGAAATGCGCGCCCTGTCCGGCGCGCAGCACCTTGGGCGACCACGCGAACGCGCAATGCTTCGACAGCAGCACCTGTTCCACGCCGGCCGCCGCGGCGGTGCGCAGCATGGCCCCGACGTTGCCCGGATCCTGCACATCCTCGAGCAGAAGATGGAATCCCGCCGGCTTGGGTAGCGCCGGCGTGGGCGTGACAATGACGGCCAGCGCGCCCACCGCTGCCGGCTGCGTGGATATTTCGCCGAAGATCGCAGCCGGCACGGTAATGACCGCGTCCTCCGGCACCCGCGCCGCGAGCGCGCGAAATGGCGGCTCGTCGAAGCTTTCTTCGGCCACGATCAAAGTCTCCGGCACGCCGATGCGGTCGAGATAGACTTCGATCAGGTGCACGCCCTCGAGCACGCAGCGGCCGGACTTGCGGCGGTCACGCGACGAGGACAGCAGTCCCACTGCTTCGGCAAGCCGCGGGTTATGGCGCGAGGTGACGCGGTGCATACCCGGACGGAATTCTCTTCGGCGGGGTGCTACGTCAGTGTGATGGCGCCGGCTTGGTACCCGGGGCGGTCAGCGCCGGCGCCGGCCTGACCACGGGGGCGCCGCCGGCCGGCTGCACCTGGAAGAAGACCTCGTCGGACCGGATCATTCCCAGTTCCGAGCGCGCGCGCTCCTCGATCGCCTCGGAACCGGTCTTCAAGTCGCGCACGTCGGCGTCGAGCGCATCGTTGCGCACCTTCAGCTTGGCACTGGCTTCGCGCTGCAGCGTCAACTGGCGATCGGTTTCGCGCACCTGCAGCCAGCCGCCCTTCCCCAGCCACATCGGATATTGCAGCGCCACGATCAGGATCACGAAGAGGATGGCGAGCCAGCGCATGCCGCGTTCAGCGAATATTGAAAAAGGCGTCGCGGCCAGGGTAGCTCGCCGCGTCGCCCAGGTCTTCCTCGATGCGCAACAGCTGGTTGTACTTGGCGATGCGGTCCGAGCGTGACAGCGAGCCGGTCTTGATCTGGCCGGCGTTGGTGCCCACGGCGATGTCGGCGATCATGCTGTCCTCCGTTTCGCCGGAGCGGTGGGAAATGACCGCCGTGTAGCCGGCGCGGTTGGCCATCGTGATGGCGGCGAAGGTTTCCGACAGCGTGCCGATCTGGTTGATCTTGATCAGGATCGAGTTGGCCACGCCCTTGGCGATGCCCTGCTTCAGGATCTTGGTGTCGGTGACGAAGATGTCGTCGCCTACCAGCTGCACGTTCTTGCCCAGCCGGTCGGTCAGGTACTTCCAGCCGGTCCAGTCGTGTTCCGACATGCCATCCTCGATGCTGATGATCGGATACTTGTCGCACCACGTGGCCAGAACGTCGGCGAACTGCTCCGATGTCAACGCGCGGTTCTCCGCCGCGAGCTGGTAGCGCTCATCCTTCCAGAATTCGCTGGCCGCGCAATCGAGCGCAAGCGCAATGTCCTTGCCCGGCGTAAAGCCCGCTTTGTCGATCGCCTCGACCAGCAGTTGCAGCGCCGCTTCGTTGGACGGGAGGTCGGGGGCAAAGCCGCCTTCATCGCCGACAGTGGTGGGCATGCCGCGCGCGTCGATCAGCTTTTTCAAAGTATGGAACACTTCGGCGCCGTAGCGAAGCGCTTCGCGAAAGTTGGGTGCGCCCAGCGGAACGATCATGAATTCCTGCAGGTCGATCGCGTTGTTCGCGTGCGCGCCGCCGTTGATGACGTTCATCTGCGGCACGGGCAGCTGCATCTGGCCGGCGCCGCCCAGATACCGGTAGAGCGGCAGCGTCGATTCCTCGGCCGCCGCCTTGGCCACCGCGCAGGACACGGCTAGGATCGCGTTCGCGCCGAGGCGCCCCTTGTTCTCGGTGCCGTCCAGGTCGATCAGCGTGTTGTCGATGAGACCCTGTTCCGAGGCGTCAAGGCCGAGGATCGCCTCGCAGATTTCGGTGTTGACGTTATCGACGGCCTTCAGCACGCCCTTGCCGAGATAGCGCGCGGCATCGCCATCGCGCAGTTCGATCGCCTCCTTGGATCCGGTGGACGCACCCGACGGCACCGCGGCGCGGCCGGACACGCCCGACTCCAGGACGACATCGGCTTCGATCGTGGGATTGCCGCGCGAATCGAGGATTTCGCGGGCGATGACGTCGACGATGGCGCTCATGGTGTCAGGTATCGGAAGCCAAGAATGGGGATCACAACCATTGCCGCATTCAATTCGCAGCGGCGCTCATCAATTCGATTTCGGGAAGAGCGCTGCGCTTTACGGCCGTGTCCAGTTGCACGAGCGTCTCCAGCAGCGCGCGCATGCGTCCCAGCGGCCACGCATTGGGGCCGTCGGACAGCGCCTTTTCGGGCTGCGGATGCGTCTCCATGAATATGCCGGCCACGCCGGCAGCGACGGCCGCGCGCGCCAATACCGGCACGAACTCGCGCTGTCCACCCGACGACGTGCCCTGCCCGCCCGGCAGTTGCACCGAATGCGTGGCGTCGAACACCACCGGGCATCCGGTATCGCGCATGATCGCCAGCGAGCGCATGTCGGAAACGAGGTTGTGGTAGCCGAACGATGCGCCGCGTTCGCAAACGAGGATGTTGTCGCCGCCGCTCGCCGCCTTGGCCTTGGCCACGACCTGCTTCATGTCCTCGGGCGCCAGGAACTGACCCTTCTTGATGTTGACCGGCTTGCCGGCGCCCGCGACCGCCTGGATGAAATCCGTCTGCCGGCAAAGGAACGCCGGCGTCTGCAGCACGTCCACCACGGCGGCCGCCGCGGGAATCTCGTCCACCGTGTGCACGTCGGTCAAGACCGGCACGCCGACCTGCCTCCGCACGTCCTCGAGAATGCGCAGGCCCTCTTCCATTCCGGGTCCGCGAAACGACGCGTGCGAGCTGCGGTTGGCCTTGTCGTAGGACGACTTGAAGATGAACGGAATGGAAAGCGACGCGCAGATCGCCTTCAATTCGCCGGCGACATCCACCTGCAATTGCCGCGACTCGACGACGCACGGACCTGCGATCAGGAACAGCGGCCGATCGAGCCCGACGTCGTGGCCGCAGAGCTTCACGCTGCGCGGATCGCCGCGACCCGCTCGGCCACCGGCTGCGCGGCATCGCCGCGCGTACGCGCCCGATGCGCGAGCGCCGCCTGCACGAAGCTGATGAATAGTGGATGGCCGCGCCGCGGATTCGACGTGAACTCGGGGTGGAACTGGCAGCCGAAGAACCACGGGTGGTTCGGCAGCTCGATCATCTCGACCAGGTCGCCCGCCGATTCGCTCTTGGCGCGCGCGCCCACGGAGAGGCCGGCCGCTTCGATGCGCGGCAGGTAATGGTTGTTCACTTCGTAGCGATGGCGGTGCCGCTCGGACACGGTCGTCGCGCCGTAGATGCGGTGCGCAAGCGATCCCGGCACAATCTCGCAGGGCTGCGCGCCCAGGCGCATCGTGCCGCCCATGTCTGAATTCTCGGTGCGCTTTTCGATCGAGCCGTCGCGGTTTTGCCATTCGGTGATCAGTGCGACCACGGGATGCGGCGTGGCCGGATCAAATTCCGTGCTGTTGGCGTCGTTGAGGCTCGCCATGTTGCGCGCGCATTCGATCACGGCGAGCTGCATGCCGAGGCAAATCCCGAGATAAGGGATGCCTTCCTCGCGGGCCAGGCGCACGGCCTTCAATTTGCCTTCGACGCCGCGCTTGCCGAAGCCACCGGGGACCAGGATCGCGTCCATGCCCCGGAGCGCCTCGACGCCTTCGCTCTCCAGCACTTCCGAATCCACGTATTGGATGTGCACTTTCGAGCGTGTGTGGATGCCGGCATGGACCAGCGCTTCGGACAGCGACTTGTACGATTCGGTCAGGTCGACGTATTTGCCGACCATCGCAATGCGGACCTCGTGCTGCGGGTGCAACAGCGCGTCGACCAACTGATGCCATGTGTCGAGGTCGGCCTTTGGCGGGCTGATGCCCAACTTCTTGCAGACGATGACGTCGAGCCCTTCGGCGTGCAGCATGCCGGGAATCTTGTAGATCGAATCGGTGTCCAGCGCCGGGATGACGGCCTCCTCCGGCACGTTGGTGAAAAGCGAGATCTTCTTGCGATCGCCGTCGGGGACCGGCCGGTCTGCGCGGCACAGCACGACGTCCGGCTGGATACCGATTTCGCGCAATTCCTTCACCGAGTGCTGCGTCGGCTTGGTCTTCATCTCGCCGGCCGTGGGAATGTACGGCAGCAGCGTTAGGTGGACATAGCAGACGTTGTCGCGGCCGAGGGTGATGCCCAACTGCCGGATCGCCTCGAGGAAGGGCAGCGACTCGATGTCGCCGACGGTCCCGCCGACTTCGACGATGGCGACCTCGGCGTCACCGGCGCCCGACAGGATCCAGCTCTTGATTTCGTCTGTGATGTGCGGGATCACCTGCACGGTGCCGCCCAGGTAATCGCCGCGGCGCTCCTTGCGGATGACCGATTCGTAGATCTGGCCGGTGGTGAAGTTGTTGCGCTTCCCCATCCGGACGTCGGTGAACCGCTCATAGTGGCCGAGATCGAGATCAGTCTCGGCGCCGTCGTCGGTGACGAACACCTCGCCGTGCTGGAACGGCGACATCGTCCCGGGATCGACGTTGATGTACGGATCGAGCTTGAGGTTGGTGACGCGGACGCCGCGCGAGGCGAGGATCGCGGCGAGCGACGCGGCGGCGATCCCCTTCCCGAGTGAGGAAACCACGCCACCGGTCACGAAGACGAACTGGGTCATAACGCTTCTCGCCCCGGAAATTGTTATTTTACTCCGAAGTTCGCTCGCCTCCAAGTTCGCCCAAAACGCTACAAAGCGAGACCTCCGGTCATCCGAGCCCGCGTCGCCTCGCGTCCCAGCAAGGCCAGGACGGCGTCGATCGCGGGCGTCGACGTCGTGCCCGCGACCAGGACGCGCAGTGCCATCATCACCTGCGGCAGTTTAAGCCCATGGCGAGTGGCGGACGACTTCAGTGCCTGCATGATCGCCTCGCGCGTCCAGGTTACGTCGGCGAAGTGCGCATGCAATGCCACGAGGGCGGGACGGACCTCGCCTTGCAGTTGTGCTTCCAGCTTCGCCGGATCGGGCTTCGGCGCCGCATAAAAGTAATGCGCCGCATCGGCCATTTCCACCAGCGTGCCGACGCGATCGCGCAACAGCGCCGCCACCGCGCCCGCGTCGGGTCCCCGCGCTGGATCGAGCCCGGCGCGAACGAGGAACGGCACAAACCTTCGCCCCAGCTCCGGCTCGGGCAGCCGCTTCATGTGCTCCTGATTGAGCCACTTGAGCTTGCCGGCATCGAAGCGCGACGGTGCGGGGCTGATGCCGGGAAGGTCGAACCATTCGACGAATTGCGCCCGCGTGAAGACTTCCTCATCGCCGTGGCCCCAGCCCATCCGGGCGAGGAAGTTGACGAGCGCCTCCGGCAGGTACCCTTGCGCCTCGTAGTCCATCACGCCCACCGCTCCGTGGCGCTTGGACAGCTTGGAGCCGTCCTCTCCCAGCACCGTCGGGACGTGGGCGTACGCGGGAGGCGTGGCGCCAAGGGCGTGGAAGATGTTGATCTGCCGCGGCGTGTTGTTGACGTGGTCGTCGCCGCGGATGACGTGGGTGATGCGCATGTCCATGTCGTCGACGACGACGCAGAAATTGTAGGTGGGTGTGCCGTCCTGGCGGGCGATGACGAGGTCGTCGAGTTCCGTGTTGGCGATTTCGATCCGGCCTTTGACGCCGTCGTCCCACGCTATGACACCCGCGTCGGGATTGCGAAACCGCAGCACGGGCGTCACACCGGCCGGCGGCGCTTTCCCGACGCTGTTTTCCGGGCGCCAACGGCCGTCGTAGCGCGGCTTCTCTCCGCGCGCCATCTGCTCAGCGCGCAGCGCATCCAATTCCTTGCTGGTCATGTAGCAGCGGTAGGCAAGTCCCGCGTCGAGCATTTGCGCGATGACCTCGCGATAGCGATCCATCCGCTGCATCTGGAACACCGGGCCTTCGTCGTAGTCAAGCTCGAGCCAGGCCATCGCGTCGAAGATCGCCTGCACCGCGGCCGGCGTCGAGCGCTCGACGTCGGTGTCCTCGATGCGCAGGATGAACTTCCCGACGTGATGCCGCGCATACGCCCACGCGAACAGCGCGGTGCGCGCGCTGCCCAGATGCAGATAGCCCGTCGGACTGGGGGCAAAGCGGCTGCGGATTTCGCTCACGCGCTGCGTCCTTCAGGCAAAAGCACGCATCTTACGTGGCTCACCTCGCCGGCTGCCAGCGCAAATCGAGCGTTGCCGGTGTAGCCGGATTGGGCGCCTCCGGATGCACGGTCATCGGCCCCGGCGTGTGGCCATGCGCCCAGAAGCGCGCGACGCGGCGCGCCTCGGCCTCGTTCGCATTGACCGGGAACGTCGCGTAATTGCGGCCGCCCGGATGCACGACGTGGTACGTACATCCGCCCAGCGCGCGCTGCGACCACGTGTCGATCAGGTCGAACGTCAGCGGCGCCTGCACGCCGATCGTCGGATGCAGCGCCGACGGCGGGCTCCAGGCGCGGAACCTTACGCCGGCCACGAATTCGCCGGGAACGCCGGTCGGGGTGAGCGGCAGCGCACGCCCGTTGCATGTCGCGGCGTGACGCCCGCCGGTCATGCCCACGACCTTGATCTGCATCCGCTCCACCGACGAGTCGACGTAGCGCGCCGTCGCACCCAGGCTCACCTCCTCGCCCAGCACGTGCCACGGTTCGATCGCCTGGCGCAATTCCAGCGTCACGCCGGCATACGTCGCGGTGCCGAAGCGCGGAAAGCGGAATTCGACGAAGGGTTCGAACCACGCCGGATCGAATGCGTAGCCGGACCGGCCCAGATCCGCCGCCACGTCGCGAATGTCCGCGGCGACGAAATGCGGCAGCAGCCAGCGGTCGTGAAGCGCGGTGCCCCACGGGATGAGCTCACCGCGATACGGCTCGCGCCAGAAACGTGCGACCAGCGCGCGCAGCAGCAGGACTTGTACCGCGCTCATCCGCGCATGCGGCGGCATCTCGAATGCGCGGAACTCGAGGAGTCCCAACCGCCCCGTCGGGCTGTCGGGCGAATAGAGCTTGTCGATCGAGAATTCGGCGCGATGGGTGTTGCCGGTCAAGTCCGTCAGCATGTGCCGCAACAGACGGTCGACAAGCCAAGGCTGCGGCGATTCGCGACCCGCGTCGTGCTTGCGTCCCAGCTGCTGGAAGGCGATGGCGAGTTCGTACAGGCGATCGTCGCGCGCCTCGTCGACGCGCGGCGCCTGGCTCGTCGGGCCGATGAACGTTCCCGAAAAGAGATACGACAGCGACGGATGGTTCTGCCAGTAGGTGATCAGGCTTCGCAGGAGATCAGGGCGGCGCAGCAGCGGGCTGTCGGCGGGTGTGGCGCCCCCAAGCGTGACGTGGTTGCCGCCGCCGGTGCCGGTATGCCGGCCGTCAAGCATGAATTTTTCCGTACCGAGCCGGGCGAGCCGCGCTTCCTCGTACAACGTCTGCGTCGTCGCGAGCAAGTCGCGCCACGAGGATGCGGGGTGAATGTTGACCTCGATGACGCCAGGGTCGGGCGTGACCATCAGCACCTTGACGCGCGGATCGCGCGGCGGCGTATAGCCCTCGATGGCCACGGGTATGGCCAATGTGCGCGCGGTATCCTCGATCACGGCGAGCAACGCGACGTAGGCTTCGAGTTGCTTGCACGGCGGCATGAAGACGTAGAGATGCCCGTCACGCACCTGCAGCGTCAGCGCCGTCTTGACGACCTCGCGCGGTTCCCGCCCGCGCACCTTGGCGCGTTTGGCCGCCGACACCTTGCGTCCCGTCAGCGGCTTGCGCGGCGCGAACGGGTCGACGGCAAAGTCCTGCTCCACGTCTTCCGGCAACAATTCGGGCAGCGATTCCAAGGGAAGGCGCAGACCCAACGGCGAATCACCCGGGAGCGCGTAGAGGTGCTCGCGCTTCAGCGGCCACGGACTCGATTCCCAGGCGACGTCATCGGCGTCATCGACCCTGGCCTTCAACGGGAGGATGAATCCCGCCGGCGAACCCAATCCCGCGGTGAGCAGGCGCGCCAGGCGCGCGCGTTCGTCGGGTCGCGTGAGGTCGGCAGCCAGCGGGTCCGCATTGGCGGGAAGTGCCGCCTCCGCCTGCAACAGTTTCGGCACGTCTTCATACGCGGTGATCAACAATGAAGTGGGCAGGCCGAGCGCCGTAGCCACGCGCTCGCCGAACGTCCGCGCGGCTTCGACCTTTGCCGCGCCGGGCTTGATAGTGTCGGCGATCAGCGTGTCGCCCTGCCACAACGGAACGCCGTCCGCGCGCCAGAACACGCCCAGTGCCCAGCGCGGCAGAGGCTCGCCCGGATACCATTTGCCTTGCCCGTAATGGAGAAAGCCTTCGGGAGCGAAGCGCGCCTTGAGGCGCTTGATCAGGATCTCGCCCAGTTGGCGCTTTTTCGGCGACAGCGCCGTGTAGTTCCACTCCGGGCCTTCCATGTCGTCGATGGACACGAACGTCGGCTCCCCGCCCTCCGTGAGCCGGACGTCTTGCGCCACGAGATCGGCATCGACCTGCTCGCCCAACGCATCGATCGCCTGCCATTGCGCGTCGGTGTAGGGAAGCGTGACGCGCGGATCCTCGTGGATTCGCGTCACACTCATCGCGACGTGGAAGTCGACGTTGGCCACGTCCGTGAAGCCGATGACGGGCGCCGCGTTGCCCGGGTCCGCCGTGCATGCCAGCGGAATGTGGCCCTCGCCGGCAAGCAAGCCGGACGTGGGGTCGAAGCCGATCCACCCCGCGCCGGGAATGAACGCCTCGGCCCACGCATGCAGGTCGGTGAAATCCTTCGTGGTTCCCGAGGGACCGTCGAGTGCCTTCACGTCGGCCACGAGTTGCACCAGGTAGCCGGAGGCAAAGCGCGACGCCAGCCCCAAGTGCCGCATGATCTGCACCAGCAACCAACCGGTATCGCGGCACGATCCGCTGCCGTTGGCAAGCGTCTCTTCGGGCGTCTGCACGCCCGGTTCCATGCGCACCAGATAGGTGATCTGTCGTTGCAGCAACTGATTGAGCCGCACCAGCAACAGCACCGGATTTTCGTCCGGCTGAATCGTCTTGCGAAAATCATCCAGCCACGCCGTCAAGCGCGCGCCGAGCGGCGCGGTTTCGAGGAACGGGATCAGCTCCTTCGCCAGCGCTGGTGCGTAGGTGAACGGAAATTTCTCGGCATAGGGTTCGACGAAAAAATCGAAGGGATTGATGACCGTGAGGTCCGCCACGAGGTCGACTTCGATCGCGATGACGTCCGAGCGTTCCGGGAAGACCAGCCGCGCCACCCAGTTACCGTAGGGGTCCTGCTGCCAGTTGAGAAAGTGCGGCTCGGGCAGGACGGTGAGCGAATAGGAAAGGATCGGCGTCCGGCAATGCGGCGCCGGCCGCAGCCGGATTTCGTGCGGCCCGATCGCGACGTGGCGGTCGAACCGGTACGACGTGCGGTGGGACAGCGCGACGCGGATAGCCATGTCGGCGCTATGTCCAATCCGGGTCAGGCAGCTGCGCGAACACACGGCGCAGGCCCTCGCCCCACTCGCGATGCATCATCTGGAAGTACGGGTCCGACTCCTCGATCCGTTTCTGGATCTTGACGGTCAGGCTGTCCGCCTCGTAGACCAGCAGGTCGATCGGCAGGCCCACCGAAATGTTCGAGCGCATCGTCGAGTCGAAGGAAACGACCGTGCACTTGGTGGCGTCGAGCAGGCTGGACGTGCGCTTGATCACGCGGTCGATCACCGGCTTGCCGTACTTGGACTCGCCGATCTGGAAATAGCAGGTATCGGGCGACGCCTCGATGAAATTGCCCTCGCCGTAGACATTGAAGAGCCGGTGCGGCTCGCCCCGGATCTGCCCGCCCACCAGGAAATTGCCCGAAGCGTCGATGTTGTTTTGCACCAGGTACGGTCCGTCCCGCGTCTTGATCTCGCGCAGCGAATCGCCGACCATGCGGGCCACGTCGAACATCGACTGCGCGTTCCAGATGCTCTGCTCCTGCTCGCCCATGCGGGCGCGGTGGTCGAGATTGTTGAGCGCGCTTTGGGTGATCGCCAGGTTGCCGGAAGACAGCGTGACGATGACGCGGTCGCCGTCCTTGGCGAACACCTTCATCTTGGAAAAACGGGCGATCTGGTCGACCCCGGCGTTGGTGCGGGAATCCGAGGCGAAGATCATCCCGGCATCGAGGGACATGGCAACGCAATAGGTCATGGAGCGAAGTTTCGTGGAATGGAAATTCAATAAGCCGGAACCAGGAAGCGCCGGCTGACCTCGCCGCCAAGCGCGTGCACGCGCGCCAGGAAGTCCATCAGGTACTCGTGCAGTCCGAAGCGGATGATGTCCTCGGTCTTGCCGTAATGAAGCCGCGCATGCAGCTCACCCGCTTGCCGCCGCAACTCGCGGCTGTTGTCGTCGCACAGGAGCTCCAGCGTGTCGTCGATGAAATTGAGGCAGCTGTGCAGCGAGCGCGGCATATCGTCGCGCAGCACCAGCAGCTCGGCCACCCGCCGCGGCGAGATGACATCGCTGTAGATCTTGCGGTAGGCCTCGAACCCCGACAGCGACTGCAGCAGCGACGCCCACTGGTAATAGTCGACGGCGCCGCCCACGTCCGCCGTCGAGGGCAGCAGGATATGGTACTTGGTGTCGAGGATGCGCGCGGTATTGTCGGCGCGCTCGATGTGCGTGCCCAGGCGGATGAAATGGTAGGCCTCGTCGCGCAGCATCGTCCCGAACGTCACGCCGCGGAAGAGGTGCGAGCGCATTTTCACCCAGTCGAGGAATTCCGACACCCCTTGCGCGGTCAGCCGGTCGAAGCCGTAGTTGCGGATGTCGATCCAGGCGCTGTTCAAGTCCTCGTACATCTCCGAGGTGATCGCGCCGCGCACGCTCCGGGCCGATTCGCGCGCGGCGCGCAGGCAGGAATAGATCGACGACCGGTTGGCGTCGTCCAGGATCATGAACTTGAGCACACTCTCGGCGGCGAGCTCGGGATAGTTCTGGTAGTAAGCGGTGGCCACGCCGGTGGAGATGAGCGGCACCGCCCACGGCTCGGCCCAGGCGAGGCCCGGCTCCTGCATGTGGTAGGGAAGCAGCGACGTGCGGTACGTGACGTCGAGCAGGCGCGCCGTGTTTTCCGCGCGCTCGATGTGGCGTGCCATCCAGAAAAGTTCGTTCGCGGTGCGGCAGAGCATGGCGGACATGGTCATCCCAAGGTGGCCTTCGCTAATCCGCCAGGACCCACGTGTCCTTGGTGCCGCCGCCTTGCGAACTGTTGACGACGAGCGAGCCTTCGCGCAACGCTACCCGCGTCAATCCTCCGGGGACCAAGTCGACGTCGGTGCCGGAGAGAACATAGGGTCGCAAGTCGATGTGGCGAGGCGCCAACCCGGCTTCGACGAACGTCGGGCACGTCGACAGCGCCAGCGTGGGTTGCGCGATGTATCTCTCCGGCGCGGCCACGATGCGCTCGCGGAACTCCTCGCGCTCCGCCACGGACGCGGCGGGGCCCACGAGCATGCCGTAGCCCCCCGCGCCGTGGACTTCCTTCACGACCAGGCTGTCGAGGTTGGCGAGCGCATATGCGCAATCCTTCGGCTTGTAGAGCATGTACGTGGGGACATTGTTGAGGATCGGATCCTCGTCCAGGTAATACTTGATCATGACCGGAACGAACGGGTAGATCGACTTGTCGTCCGCGACGCCGGTGCCGATCGCGTTGGCCAGCGTCACCCGGCCGGCGCGATAGGCGGCGAAAAGGCCCGGAACGCCCAGCATCGAGTCGGCCCGGAACGCGAGCGGGTCCAGGAAGTCGTCGTCCACGCGGCGATAGATGACGTGCACGCGCTGCGGACCCCGCGTCGTGCGCATGAAGACCGTATCGTTCTGGACCATCAAATCCTGCCCTTCAACCAGCTCGACGCCCATCTGCTGCGCGAGGAACGCATGCTCGTAGTAGGCCGAGTTGTAGGCGCCGGGCGTCAGCACGGCGACCGTCGGGTCGTCTTCGCCTTTCGGCGCCACGCCGCGCAGGTTCTCCAGCAGCATGTCGGGATAGTGCTGCACCGGGCGGATCGAGCGCGTGGCGAACAGCTCGGGGAAGAGGCGCATCATCATCCTGCGGTTCTCGAGCATGTAGGACACGCCGGAGGGGACGCGCAGGTTATCTTCGAGGACGTAATATTCGCCCTCGCCCGCGCGCACCAAATCGACGCCGGCGATGTGAGCGTAGATGCCGCCGGGAACGTCCAGGCCCGCCATCTCGCGCCGATATTGCATATTGCCCAGCACCCGCTCCGCGGGAATGCGCCCCGCCTTCAGGATTCTCTGGCCGTGGTAGACGTCCTCGAGGAACAGGTTGAGCGCGCGCACACGCTGCTTGAGGCCCGCCTCGAGGATGTTCCATTCGTCCGACGGAATGATCCGCGGCACGATGTCGAACGGAATGAGGCGCTCGGTTCCCGCGTCTTCGCCGTACACCGCGAACGTGATTCCCACCCGATGAAACGCGCGCTCAGCCTCGTCCCTCTTCTGCGCGATGTGGGCGCTGTCGGTCCGGTGCAGCCAGTCGGCAAAGGCCCGGTAATGGGTCCGGACGCCACCCTCCGGAAGGGACATTTCGTCGTAAGGCAGGGAGGACATGCGATCGATTTTGGGTCTCGGAAAAGCTCAGCAAGCGGCGGGCCAAATTGCGAAATGTCCGGGCTGCCAAAGGGTTACGGACCCTGCATGGTAGCGCGCCGCACCCTACCACTCGCCAGGTCCGAAAACGGCACCTTACTGGTGCATAAATGTCCATGACAGGCATGGACACGGGCACGACGGCGGTTTGACCCTGCTTTCTACGGCGTGGTTAAATCCGGCTTCCTGTCTGGGTTCGCGGGGCGTTTAGCTCAGCGGTAGAGCACTCCCCTCACACGGGAGGGGTCGCTGGTTCGAACCCAGCAATGCCCACCAACTGAACCAAGGGGTTACGCGCAAGTGTAACCCCTCTTTTTTTTCATGACCCCATATTCCGCCCCCTCCGTGCAACATCCTTCCGCGTTTGTTTTCGATGCCTATGGGACGCTTTTCGACGTGCAATCGGTGGCGACGACCGCCGAAGCATTTTGCCGCGGCCGCGGCGCCGAATTGTCGCGCCTGTGGCGAGCGAAGCAACTGGAATACACGTGGCTGCAATCGTTGATGGCAACGAAGGCGTTGCCGCGCGAGGACTTTGCCGCCGTCACTGCGCACGCGCTCGATTACGCTGCCGCCGCGCTGACGATCACGCTGGGCGCGCCGGAGCGGGCGCAGCTTCTTGCCGCCTACCTCACGCTCGCCCCATATCCGGACACGCGAAAGGCACTGCTGGCGCTGGCCCCGCGCCCGCGCTGGATCCTGTCCAACGGCACGCTCGGAATGCTGGAGCCCGCGGTTCGCGCCGCGGAGCTGACGCCGCTCATCGACGGCATCCTTTCGGTCGATGCCGCGGACATCTACAAGCCGGCGCCCCAGGTCTATGCACTGGCGTGCGAGCGATTGCAACTGCCGGCCAGTGCTATCGGCTTTGTCTCGTCGAACTGCTGGGACGCCATCGGCGCGCGCGCCTTCGGCTTCACGACATTCTGGATAAACCGGACCGGCGCGCCCGTCGACCGCCATGGCCCCGCGCCCGACTGCATCATCGAATCGCTGGCGCAACTGCCGACCGTCGCGGGCTAGGGCATCAACTGTCCGCCGTTGACCTCGATCACCTGGCCGGTGACGTAGCCGCTCATCTGGTCGGATGCAAGATAGAGGAAGGTTCCCGCGCACTCTTCCGCACTGCCGAGCCGGTTCATCGGGACCATCGCCTGCATCGCCTTCAGCTGCTCGGCCGTCGAATAGCGGTCATGAAACGGCGTGGTGATCACGCCGGGCGAGACGGCGTTGACGCGAATGCCGTCGCCGACGACCTCCTTCGCCCAGCCGCGGGTCACCGTCGAGATGAAGCCCTTCGCGCCCGCGTAGAGCACTGCGCCGCCGCCGCCGCCATTGCGCGCAGCGATCGACGTCACGTTGATCACGTTGCCCGACTTCTGCCGGCGCATGACCGGGATCACTTCGCGCATGAAGAGCGCGACCTGGGTCACGTTGAGCGCGAGGACGCGATTGACGTGCTCCGTCGTGTAATCCTCGATCTTGATCCGTCCCAGCATGCCGCCGGCATTGTTGATCAGGACGTCGACCCGCCCGTAAGCGGTCATTGTCTCCGCGACGATGCGCTTGACGTTGGCCTCCTGCATCACGTCGCCACCGGCCAGCGTCACCGATGCGCCGAGGGCCTTGACCTGCGCGGCAACGTCTTCCGCGGCGGCGCGGCTCTCGTTGTAGTGGACGACGAGCTTGGCTCCGGCCCTGGCGAAGGCGAGCGCCGCCGCCGCCCCGATGCCGGTGGACGCGCCGGTGATGAGGACTACCTTGCCTTTGAGATCCGAAGTCATGTCCATTCCCTCGCTTGAGTGTCAACAGCGCATCGCCAAAGGCGCGGCCCGATCATCGCAAGCTTACTTGAAGACTAGCCCTTGAGGCCACTCATCACGACGGCCTGCACCACCCAGCGCTGCAGCGTGATGAAGATGAGCAGGATCGGCAGTATGCTGATCACCGCGGCGGCCGTGAGGAGGTTGTATTCGATGAAATACATGTTGGTGAAGCTCATGAGCCCCATGGTGACCACCTTCATCTGGGGACTGCTGATCACCACCATGGGCCAGAAGAACTCGTTCCAGCTCCACAGGAACTTGATGATCAGCAAGGTGGCGATGGCGGGCTTCACCGACGGCAGGATCACCAGGAAGAAGATTCGGAGCTCGCTGGCACCGTCGATGCGCGCGGCATCGATATAGTCGTTGGGGATCATCTCGATGGCCTGCCGCATCAGGAAGACGCCGAAGACGCTGACGAGGTCCGGCGCCACGATGCCCATGTACGTATCGAGCAGCCCGAGGTCGTTCATCCAGATATACAGCGGCACCACGACCGATTGGAAGGGGACCATCAGGATGCCGACGATGGCGAGGAAGAACACGTCCCGTCCCGGGAAGCGGTATTTCGCAAAGCCAAACCCCGCGAGCGAGGAGACGACCACGCTGCTTACGGCGGCGACCGACGCAACGATCAGGCTGTTGAGGAGGTAGCGTAGGAAGGGCTCGCGCTTGAATACTTCGAAATAATTACTGACGTTGAGCCAGTTGTCGGGGGCGATCTGGAGCGGCACGCGCTGGATCTCCGGCGCCGTCTTGAGCGACGTGACCGCCATCCAGAAGAAGGGGAAGAAGACAATGATGGCGCCGCAGGCGACCGCGAGTGTAATGAGCCAGCGGACGTAAACCTGCCTGATGGCGAGAGGCCTGCTCGCGGGTGGACCATTCGCTGCGGCAGTCATGTCTTCGGCAATTCGTCAGTACTCGACGGGTTTTCGGAAGAGTCGCCATTGCAACAGCGTCACCACCATGAGCGTGACGAAGACGAAGACCGCCATGACGGAAGCGTCGCCGAAGCGGAAGTATTTGAAGGCCGTGTCGTACAGCAGCATGATGATGGTTTGACTGGCGCCCGCCGGTCCGCCCTGGGTCGTGGCATACACCTGGTCGAAGATCTTGAAATTGAAGATCAGCTCGAGGATGCAGACCATGATGATCTGCGCATTCATCAGCGGCAGCGTGATGTAGCGGAGTCGCTGGACGGCGCTGGCGCCGTCGATGTTGGCCGCTTCGTAGTACTCCTCCGGGATCGATTGCAGCGCGGCGAGGAAGATCATCGTGTCGAAGCCGATGCGGACCCACACGCTCACGGCGGCGATGGCCGGGCGCACCTGGAACAGGCTCTGCAGCCACTTCTGGGGTGGAATGCCGAGGAACGACAGCGCGTAGTTCAGGAAGCCGTAGATCGGGTCGTAGATCCATTGCCAGATGAGGGCGGCCGCGACCAGCGAGGTGGCGAACGGCAGGAAGTACATCGACGCCCAGACGTTGCGCCACTTGAGATTGCTGATCCGGTTGAGGCCGAGTGCCACGGCGAGCGAAAGGACGACCGTCGCGGGCACGGAGATGAGCAGGAGCTGGAGCGTGTTGCCAACGGCGGTCCAGAAGGTCGAGTCGGTGAGCACCTTTTCATAGAGGCGCAGGCCCACGAACTCGCGCGCTCCGCCCGGGGCGATCTTGTAGAACGAGTACAGGATCGACTGGGCGAGCGGCAGCAGGAACACCGAGCCGAAAAACAGGAGCGCGGGAAGGACGAACAGGAATCCCGCGCGACTGCGGCGATCCAGGTAGTTCCTGGGGAACGCGATGCGAAACCACCGGCGCATGGTTAGTGCTGGCGGCCCGCCCTTTGCGGCGGGCCACCAGCGCCCTTCGACGAACTGCTAGTCCTTCAGGATACGGTCCATCTTGGCCGCAGCTTCGTCCAGCAAAGGCTTCGGCTGTCCTTTGCCGAACAGCACGCCTACGACAGCTTCGCCGAAGGCGGTCGCCAACTCGTTCGATTTCGGATGGAAGTAGCTCGGCGGGACCGTCTGCGCGAGCATGTCTTTCGTGGATTGGTAGTCGGGCCGCGCCTTCACGTAGGCACTGTCGAGATTCGCCGTCCACACGGGGAGTATCCCCTGCAGCTGGTGATGATCCATGTCGTCCTTGGGATTGCTGATGAAGCGCATGAACTCCCACGCCACCTGCTTGTTCGGACTGTTCTTGTAGACCAGGTCCGTCCAAGGGAATAGCGCGCCGGCACCAGGGCACGCCTTCTCGCACGGCAGCGCGTACACCTTAAAGTTCACATCGGGCGCGTTCTTCTTCAACCAACCGAAGAACCAGGATTCCCGGAAGATGACGGCGGCGCGTTTCTGACCGAAGGCGTCTTCGGGATTGCCGAACGCCAGGCTCGCCACCTTGTCCTTGTTGACGAGATCGCCGAAGAACGTGAGCGCGGCCACCATCTGCGGGCTGTTGGCATAACCGGTAGCCTTGTCCAGGTCCGGACTCAGCATCCGGGCACCCCAGGCGTGGGCGAAGGGAAGGAACTTGTCCGTGATCCCGACCGGAGCACCTTTGCTGCGGATGGCGAAGCCCACCTGCGTCGGCTCCCCGCCCTTCGGGTCGGCAATCGTCAGCTTCTTCATGTCCGCCAGCCATATATCAAACGTCTTGGGCGGATCGTCCGGATTCAAGCCCGCCTTCCTGAACATGTCGACGTTGATGTACATCTGCTGGAAGTTGCCGTGCTCGATGGGGATCCCGTACCGGACGCCCTTCCACTTGCCGACTTCGACCATGTACTTCGGCAGGTTTTCGTCGTAAAGCTTCGCAAGGTCGGCTGGCATCTTGTCGCAGAAATCGTACTGGCCGCACCACTGGTGCGTCATCCCCATGAAGATGTCCGGCGCGCTGCTCTTGGCCATGAACGCCGCCAGGTACTTGGCGTCGTATCCCTGATACGGGATCGTGACCACTTCCACCTCGTACCCGGTCTTCTTGGCGAACTCCTTGCCTTTGTCTGCGTACCACTTGTTGAAGTCGGGGTTCTGATCCCAATGGGTCCAGAGGACCAGCTTCTTCTGCTGCGCGAAGCTCGCGTTGGGAATCGTCACGGCCACCACGGCCGCGGCTAGCATCAGCGGCATCCACCATCCACTTCGTTTCATGAACTCCCCCTTTGATACCTTCGAATTGATAAGACATCGCCTTCTACGGGCCAATCTGCTGCGTTTAGCAGGTCCGATTTTGCTTGTCAATGATGCGCCGCGCTCAAGCGGCAGATGTTTCCCGGACCTTTCGCGTCACCGCCACCGCCTCGCGAATCGCGGCGATGGCCGCAGGGCGCGGAAAGCTCTTGCGGCAGGCGATGGCGATCCGGCGCGAAGGGGCCGGCTTCGTAAACGGCACCGGCACCACCAGCCGGCTGTGATATTTCGGCGTCAGCGCGTCGCGCGGCAGGACCGATATTCCGAGCCCGGAAGCCACCATATTGCGCACCGTTTCCAGGGAATTGGTGCGGCTGACGTGCGTGTCGGCGCGATTGAGTTCCGGGCATGCGTCCAGGACCTGCGCGCGGAAGCAATTGCCGACGTTGAGCAGGATCGTATGTTCACTGGAAAGCTCGCCGGGGGCAATCGACCGGCGCTTCGCCCACTTGTGGCCGGCGGGAACGACCACCTGGAACGGCTCTTCGTACAGGTATTCGGTGACCACGCCCGGCGGCGAGAACGGCAACGCGATGATCGCCGTATCGATGCGCCCCGACTTCAACTCCGTCTCCAGGTTCTCGGTGAGGTTTTCCTCGATGTCGAGCGACATTTGCGGCGCGAGGTCATGAAGCGCGGGAATGAGATCGGGAAGCAGGTACGGAGCGACGGTATAGATGACCCCGAGCTTCAGCGTGCCTGCCAGCTGGTTGCGCCCGGCTTGGGCAATTTCCCGGATATGTGCCGTTTCTTCGAGCACTTTCTGCGCCTGCTCGACGATGCGCTCGCCGACCGGCGTTACCGTCACTTCGGTTTTTCCGCGCTCGAACAGCGACGCGCCCAGCTCCTCCTCGAGCTTCTGGATCGCCACGGACAGCGCGGGCTGGCTGACGAAGCATTTCTGCGCGGCGCGGCCGAAGTTGCGCTCCTGGGCGACCGCGACGATATAGCGAAGCTCGGTCAGCGTCATTTGGCGATCTAGCGTCCACGCTCCGCGAGAAAGCGCGCGAAGCCGGCGCCGGCTTCCGGGTGCTTGAGGCCGAAGTCGACACTTGCCTCGAGATAGCCCTGCTTGCTGCCGCAGTCGTAGCGGCGCCCCTCGAACGCATAGGCATACACCGCTTCTTCCGCGACCAGCCGCGCAATGCCGTCGGTCAGCTGGATTTCGCCGCCCGCGCCCGGCGGCGTCTCGCGCAGGTGGTGAAAGATTCGCGGCGACAGGACATAGCGGCCGATCACGGCCAGCGTCGAGCGCGTCGTGCCTGCCTTGGGCTTTTCGACGATGCGGGTGATGCGCCCGACGCGATCGGCCATCCCTTGTGTCTCGACGATGCCGTAGCGGTCCGTCGCCTCGGCCGGGACCTCCATGACGCCGATCGTGGACGCCTTCATACGCGCCGCCACTTCAACCATCTGTTGCATGACCGGAACCTGCGCGTCGATCAGGTCGTCGGCGAGGATGACCGCGAACGGCGCATCGCCGATGACTGGTTGACCGCACAGCACTGCATGTCCTAACCCCAGCGCCTCCGACTGGCGAATGTAGATGCAGTTGATGCCAGGGGGTGTGGCCGCCTGGATTGCCTCGAGCAACTCGGACTTGTTGCGCAGCGCGAGTTCCGTCTCGAGTTCGTAGGCCTTGTCGAAATGATCTTCGATCGCCCGCTTGTTGCGCCCGGTGATGAAGATCATGTCGGTGATCCCCGCGGCGGCGGCCTCTTCGACCGCGTACTGGATAAGCGGCTTGTCGACGACCGGCAGCATCTCCTTCGGGCTCGCCTTGGTGACCGGCAGGAAGCGGCTGCCGAGACCCGCGACCGGAAAGACGGCCTTGGTTATTTTCTGCATCGGCGCTTTTTCCATTTCCATCCAATTCTTGGCTTCGTTCGTCATTGCGCGAGCATCGCGCGCAGCCGCTTCTCGTCCACGACCGGCACGCCCAACTCTTCGGCGCGCGCCAGTTTGCTGCCGGCCTCTGCACCGGCAACCACGAAATCGGTCTTCGTCGACACGCTCCCCGCGACTTTGCCGCCGCGCGCCTCGATCATCGCCTTCGCGTCTTCTCGCGACAGCGTCGGCAACGTGCCGGTCAGGACGAACGTGCGCCCGGACAGCGGACCCGCCGCTGCGCGCGCATCGACACCTGCGGGCGGCCCCTCCGGCCAGTGTACGCCCGCCTTCCGCAGCTTCGCGATGACCTGGCGGTTATGCGGCTCGCGGATGAACCGGGCGATGGACTCGGCGAGCACGGGCCCCACGTCATTCACCTGCAGCAGATCGTCTTCATCGGCGCCGAGGAGCGCGTCGAGGCTGCCGAAATGCCGCGCGAGGTCGCGTGCGGTGGCTTCGCCGACGTGGCGGATGCCGAGCCCGTAAACGAACCGCGAGAGCGTCGTGTTCCTGCTCTTGTCGATCGCGGCCAGCACATTCCCGGCGCTCTTGTCCGCCATCCGTTCCCGCGCGGCAAGTTGCGCGAGATTGAGCCCGTAGATGTCCGCCGGCGTATGTACGAGGCCGGCTTCGACGAGCTGGTCGACCAACTTGTCGCCGAGCCCTTCGATGTCGAGTGCACGCCGGCTGGCGAAATGCAGCAGCGCCTGCTTGCGCTGCGCCGGGCAGACGAGGCCGCCCGTACAGCGTGACACGACTTCGCCGGCAAGGCGCACCACGTCGGATCGGCATTCCGGGCACTTCGTGGGCATCACGAACGCCGGCGCGTGCTTCGGCCGCTTCTCCATCACGACGCGCACGACCTGCGGAATCACGTCGCCGGCCCGCCGCACGATGATGGTATCGCCGATGTGCAGATCACGGCGGCGGATTTCGTCCTCGTTGTGCAGCGTCACATTGGTGATCGTGGTGCCGCCGACGAAAACCGGTTCCACGCGGGCTACCGGCGTGATCGCACCGGTGCGGCCGACCTGCACGTCGATGGCCAGCAGGCGTGTCGGCATTTCCTCCGGCGGAAACTTGTGTGCGACCGCCCAGCGCGGTTCGCGGGTCCGGAACCCGAGCGCGCGCTGGATCTCGAGGCTGTCGACCTTGTACACGACGCCGTCGATCTCGAACGGCAATTCACTGCGTTTTTCCTTGACCTCTTCGTAGAATGCCGCGAGTTCGGCCGCGCCGCGCGCGACGCGGCGCTCGTTGTTGACCGGCACGCCGAAGGCCACCAGCGCGTCGAGCAGCGCGCTTTGCGTTGGCGGAAGGGTCCAGCCTTCGCTTTCGCCGATGCCGTACGCGAAGAACGCGAGCGGACGCTGCGCGGTGATGGCCGGGTCGAGCTGCCGCACCGCCCCTGCCGCAGTGTTGCGCGGATTCACATAGAGCCTCTGGCCCGCGGCTTCCTGCCGGGCGTTGAGGCGCGCGAAATCGGCGCGCGTCATGTAGATCTCACCGCGCACCTCCAGCACAGGCGGCGCCTTGCCGCGCAGCCGGCCCGGAATCGCCTGGATCGTGCGCACGTTGGCGGTGACGTCCTCGCCGGTTTCGCCATCGCCGCGCGTCGCGGCGACCGCCAGCGCGCCACGCTCGTAGCGCAGGCTCACCGCCAGGCCGTCGAACTTGAGCTCGACCGTATAGGCAACGGGCGGCGCGTCATCGGTAAGCTTGAGTTCGCGGCGGATGCGTGCGTCAAACTCCGCCGCGCCTTTTACTGTGGTCTCGGTCTCCGTACGGATCGAGAGCATGGGCACGCGATGCGCGACCGGCGCGAACTCCGCCGCCCGTTCACCGCTGACCCGCTGCGTCGGCGAATCAGCGGTAATGAGCGCGGGGAACCCCGACTCGAGCGCCTGCAACTCGCGGAACAGCGCGTCGTATTCGGCGTCGCTGATGGTCGGCGCGGCCTCGTCGTAATACCGGCGGTCGTGTTCCGCGATTTCGCGGCGTAATGCCGCCGCGCGGCGCGCGGAGGCCGCCGGCACAGCGTCCGCCTTGCTCTTTGCGATCATGCGCCGAACAGAGCGTTGGCGCGCGGGCTTCCCGGATCGATATTGCATGCCCTGAGCGCATCCGCGGCGGCCTGCACCTGCTGCCGTATGGCGGCCAGCGCCGTGTCGTCCAAGACGCGCCGGTTATCGTCGACAAGATCGCCCCCCAGCGTGTGCGCCATCCGCTTGGCGACGATCTTCATCTGATCGAACGTGCGCAGCGGATCGGAAACGCGTGGGACATCGAGCACGAGGACCACCCCATTCGTCGTGGTGGCCCGCAGCGTATCGGCGGTGAACGGCTCGTTGCGCACGTTTTGCATCGAGTAGAGCACGGTGCCCGTCTCCTCCTGCAGCATTTCGAATCGTCCGCCGGGGGCGAGTCTGAATCCGGCGGCCTCGGCGACCCCGCGTAGCCGCGTCCCCGCGATGCTTGCCGGTTCGTGCTTCAGCACGGTCAATCCGATTTGCACATCGACATCGGCGCACAGCCGGTCGAGGGCTTCGGCACGATCGGTCTCGGCGGCGACATCGGGCACGGAAAGGGCGGCCGGCAGCATCGGCGCCAGCTCGCTCATTACCCGAGCGAATGTCTCGAGTTGCGCATGGCTCACTGCGCCATTGCGATCCGCCAGGAGCAGGCACGCGACCAGTTCGACGAATTCACCCGGTGTGGCGGAATTCAGCATGACCCACGGCGATCCCGGCGCGGTTCGCCCAAACCAGCGCAGCCGCTTGCCCACGCGCGCATGAAGTCCGGCGGCCAGTGCGCCGGCGGGCACCGGTTTGGCCGGTTGCAGGACGACCATGCATTCGATGTCGCGATCAGGCTGTGGACGAGCCGCTTCGGAGCTCGCGGTCGCGCGCGCGGTGGCGGCTTCGACAGCCGGCAAGGGGGAGTCGTCTGCGACTGGCGGGTGCTCGATGTATTCGACGGGCGGGGTCCACGCCGATTCGTCGTCGGGATTCGCCGCCGCGCGAATCGCCGGTGGAATGTCGGTCTCCGACTCGACGCCCGCAAAGCGCGCCTCCTCGTCCTCGTCGGCCTGCGTCCCCCGCAAGGTCGGCTCGACTCGCGTCGTGGAATCCGCGCGCGGCAACGAGGCGTCCGGCTTGCGGAAGGCCGAGGCGATCCTCCGTCGTATGCGCCGCTCAACCCAGGCGTTGTAGATGATGACACCGACGACGAGCAGGACGCCGGCGACGATGACGCCTAACTGGAGCGAACTCATGCGCATGGGGCGGGTCGTGGCGCAGCCATTGCGAAGGTTACTGCGTGCGCGCGACAGTATCCAAGTATAGCGCGAAGGTGCGCGATAGACAGGCCCCTATGCGGCATTCTCGGCCAGCGTCAGCGCCTCGGCGATGTCCACGGCCACGACGCGCGAGATGCCCGGCTCCGGCATCGTGATGCCCACGAGCTGGTGCGCCATCTCCATCGTGATCTTGTTGTGCGAGATGAATAGGAACTGCGTGTCATTGGCCATCTCGCGGACCATCGCGCAAAAACGGTCGGTATTGGGGTCGTCGAGCGGCGCGTCGACCTCGTCGAGCAGGCAAAACGGCGCCGGATTCAACTGAAACAGTGCGAACACGAGCGCGATCGCGGTCAGCGCTTTTTCTCCGCCCGACAGCAGGTGGATGGACGTATTGCGCTTCCCCGGTGGCTGCGCGACCACTTGCACGCCCGAGTCGAGGATTTCCTCGCCCGTCAGCACGAGCCGCGCCTGGCCGCCCCCGAAGAGCGTCGGGAAGAGCTTGGCGAAATTCGCATTGACTGCCGCAAACGTCTGCTGCAGCAATTCGCGCGATTCACGGTCGATCTGGCGAATCGCGGACTCGAGCGTGGCCATGGCCTCGGTGAGGTCCGCAGCCTGCCGGTCGAGGTAATTCTTGCGCTCGGTGGTTTGCGCCAGCTCGTCCAGCGCAGCCAAGTTAACCGCACCCAGTTCGGCGATGGCGCTTCCGAGGCGCTCGATTTCGGCCGGCAGCGTGCGCGCGCTGCCCCATGCCTTGAGCGCTTCCGGGAGTGCCGCCGTGTCCGCCTGCGCTTCGGTCAGTTGCTCCGTGAATTGCTGTTCCGCAAGGGCCGCGGCCTGCTCTTTCAATTGCATGTCCTGGATCTTGACGCGCGCGGGGTCGAGTTTCTGTTCGGCGACAAGCCGCGCCTCGTCCCCGGCGCGCAGCTCGGCCGTCAGCGCTTCGACGTGGTCGCGCGCCGCTGCCAGCGCCTGCTCCGCCTCGCCGCGCAGCCCCAACTGCCGCTGCAGTGCCTCCTCGACCGGCGTCCAATCGATGGCCGCCTGCTCGCTGGTGAATTGCGCCAGCAGCGACTGCTGCTGCGCGGCCTGCGCGGTCAAAGATTCGCGGCGGCGTTCGAGTTCGGCCAATCGATCGCGGCAGCTGCGCTCGGCGAATCCCGCTTCCTGGGCGGCGCGCTCCGCCTCGCGAACGCGCTCGCGGCCGCGGGCGAGGTCGACCTCCGCTTCGTTGCGGGCGTGGCTCGCGGCTTCGCGTGACGCAATTTCTTCGTGCATCCGCGATTGCAGGTCCGCGATTTCGGCAATGATCGCGTCGCGCTGCTTTCGCTCGGTCTCTTCCTGCGCGGCGACATCCGCGGTTTCCTGCGCGATTTGCGCACGGCGTTGCAGCGCGGCCTCGGCGGCTTGCCGCAGCTGCACGAGCTCGAGCTCGAGGTCGTGGACACGGCGCTGCTGCGAGCTGACCGCCAGCCCTTCCGCATGCCACGTCTGCTGCTTCACCTTGAGTTCCGCGTCGACGGTGTCGCGCGCCTCGCGCGCTGCCGCCGCCACGGCTGCGGCCGTGACGATCTGCGTGGCCAGTTCGTCGAGCTCGCGCTGGCGTGCCAGGACCCCATGCAGCTCGCTGTCGGGCGCGAAAAATGTCACGCCCTGTGCGGTAACGAGATGTCCTTCGGGCGTGACGTACGCCTCACCTTCGTCCAATGCGCCGCGCTGCGCCAATGCCGACGCGAGGTCAGGCTGGCACCGAACGCCATGAAGGCCGTCGGCAAGAAGCCGTCCCGCCTCCGGCTGCGAGAGCTTGACCTTGGCCAGCAGCGAATCACTTTGCGCGCGCACTGCCGCGGCCGCCGATCGGGCCGCCTCATACGCCGCAATCCGCCGCGGCGGTTGAGCGCCGTGATCCACCCATCGTGCGGCGGCGTCCAGTCGCGAAAGCTCGATCGCGCTCAACCGCTCCCGCAGGACCGCCTCGAGCGCGTCTTCCCATCCGCGTTCGATGGCGAGTGATTGCCACAGCCTGCGGGCAGTGCGCAGGTTGTTCTCATCCAGCCAGCCGTCGATGTCCTGGCCATGTCCAATCTTCGCCTGCAGCGCCGACAGCGCCTGCGAACGTGCCTCGAGGTCGCCCAGGCCTTGGCTGTCGCGCTGCCAGGCGTCGTTCGTTTCGCGCTGCCGCTGCTGCAGCGACTCCACCGTCTGCTGGAGCGCCGCCAGCGCATCCTGCTTGCCGGCCAAGTCACTGTTCTCCACGGCCAACTGCTCCTCGACTTCGCGCAGCGGATCGGTCGTCGGCGCAAGAATACCGGCAAGCTCCTGCTGCAGCCGCTGCAGCCGCGCAGCAAGCTGCGCGAGCGTTTGCCCGACGCCGTCGCGGCGGGTCTCGGCCACGCGCACGTTTTGTTCCGTCAACGCGATGCGATCGCCCAGTTCGGCCAACGTCTTCGAGGATTGCGCGACCGCTTGTTCGAGCGCGGGCAGCACGGACTGCGCGGCGCGCTCGCCCTGCGCCGCCGTTTCGCGCGCGGCGAGCGCGGCCTCGAGCTCGCGCTCGGCGATGCTTCGGTCACCGACGAGCGCAGCTTCCTGGCCCGCGATGGCGCCCAGCGCCTCGGTCAATTGCGCGACCTGCTGGGTGATGCGCGTCTCCGATTCGCGTGCAAAGGTCAGTTGCTGTTCGAGCCGCGTCACTTCGGCGTTGGCGGCGTAGAACCCGCCCTGTTTTTCGTGCAGCGCGTCGCCGGCGGCGTAGTGGTTCGTGCGCAGCGCTTCGAGCTTGGCTTCCGCTGCGCGCAGCTCGGCCTGCAGCGACTCCAATGCAATGGTCAGCGTGGCCATTTCCGCCGTGCATTTTTCGCGGACGCGGACGGCGTCCTGCTGCTTCGCGTACCACATGAGGTGCTGCGATTGCTTGAGCCGCGCCTCGAGTTCACGGTACTCGGTCGCGACCCGGGCCTGGGTCTCCAGGCGAACGAGCTGGTTGCCCAGTTCCAGCCGGATGTCCTCGACGCGGGCGAGATTCTCGCGCGCATCGGAAAGACGGCCTTCGGTCTCCTTGCGCCGCTCCTTGTACTTCGACACGCCCGCCGCTTCCTCGAGGAAGATGCGCAGCTCCTCCGGCTTCGCCTCGATGACCCGCGAGATCATCCCCTGTTCGATGATTGCGTAGGCGCGCGGCCCCAGGCCCGTGCCGAGAAAGAGGTCGTGAATGTCACGGCGGCGGACCGGAATATTGTTGATGTAATAGGTCGAGTCGCCGTCGCGCGTGAGGACGCGCTTGATGGAGATTTCGGCGTATTGCCCCCACTGGCCGCCGATTCGGCCCTGGCTGTTGTCGAAATTGAGCTCGACCGACGCCCGGCCGACCGGCTTGCGCTCGCCCGCGCCGTTGAAGATGACGTCCTGCATCGACTCGCCGCGCAGCGCCGACGCCTTCGACTCGCCCAGCACCCAGCGCACCGCGTCGATGACGTTGGATTTGCCGCAACCGTTGGGACCGACGATGCCGACCAGTTGGCCGGGTGCCGCGATGGTGGTCGGGTCGACGAACGACTTGAAGCCGGAAAGCTTGATCTGCGTTAGGCGCAAGGGAAACTTCGCTTGAGTGCGTGCCGCGAATGTAAAGAAATGCGCGTCAAAGGACGCGCCCAAGCATCGAATTATAGCGGAAAGAGACGGCCGCCCTGCATGATCTGGCTCACTTGATGACCCGATCCGCGCGGAGCAGGAAGTCGGGCGGCAACGCAATGGTGTACACCTCCGCCGCGCGAAGGTTGACCACAAGCTCGTAGCGCGTGGGCTGCTCGACGGGAATGTCGGAAGGCTTCGCGCCTTCGAGCAGCCGCACGGCAATGTCTGCGGCGCGCCGGTATTGCTGCCCCAGGCTCACGCCATAGGCCATTAGCCCGCCGTTTTCGACGAAAACATCGGCGTTGAACATGACGGGCCGGCGCGTCGCCATCATCAGACTGACGAACGTGTTCAGGTTCGTCACCGAGTCGACGTCCTCGACGACCAGGACTGCATCGGCGGTGCTGCGCGCGATCGCCGCGGCGGCGTCGCGATAGTCGTCGAACTGATGAATCGGGAATTGCAGGATGGTCAGCTGAAGCCGTCCCGCTGCATCGCCGAAAGCGACGCGTGAAACGCTGAGGTTGGACCCCACTATCGCAACCGTGCGGATCCTGGGAAACGCCTCCTTCAGCAACTGGAGTCGCTTGGCGGTGAGGTCCTCGCTGCGCGTGATGAGTCCGGTGAGGTAGCCCTGCGGTCGGGAAAGGCTCGTCACCAGCCCTTCGAGTACCGGATCGGCCGAAATCACGAAGACGGTCGCGATTCCCGGCGCGCCGATCTTGGCACTGCGCGACGCTTCCGCCGTGGTTGCGAGAATGACGTCCACCTTCGCCGCGGCCAACTCGGCGGCGAGCGGGTAAAGGCGTTCCTTCCGCGCTCCGGCGGATCGGCGCAGCATTCGCAGATTTCGGCCTTCCACATAGCCGTGGCTCTGCAATCCTTCGACAAAATCCCGGTACAACCGCTCGCCGTCGGATTCCTTGACGAGTTCGAGATATCCCACGCGTGCATTCGGCCTCGGGGCGCCCATCGCCGGATGCCAAGGTAGGGCTACCGCGATGCTCGCTGTGATGAACCGTCGGCGATTCATTCGGACACCGCCTCGCGCCGTGCAGGCAACCGGCCCTCCTCGACGGCATGGCACGCGACCAGGCCCTCGCGGATCTCGGAGGCTGCCTTCAGGAGCGGAATTTCGCGGCGGCAGCGCTCGTTGGCGAACGGGCACCGCGGGTGAAAGGTGCAGCCGGAGGGTGGATCGAGCGGATTGGGCACCTCGCCCGCGACGGCGGTGCGCGCCTTCCCCGTCATGTCGAGGTCGGGCACCGCATCGAGCAGCATCCGCGTATAGGGATGCTGCGGATCGTTGAACAGCGCGTGCGTGGGTGCCAGTTCGACGATGCGCCCCAGGTACATGACGCCCACACGATCGGCAATGTGGTGCACGACCGCCAGGTTGTGCGATATGAACAGGTAAGTGAGCCCGAGCCGCCGCTGCAGGTCACGCATCAGGTTCAGCACCTGCGCCTGCACGGAGACGTCGAGCGCGGACGTCGGCTCGTCGCAGACCAGGAACGACGGATTCGTCGACAGCGCCCGCGCAATGGAGATCCGCTGGCGCTGTCCGCCGGAGAACTGGTGCGGAAACTTGATGCCGTCGGCGGCGCTCAAGCCCACCTGTTCTAGCAGCGCCGCGACCTTGCCCGCCAATTCGAGCTTCGTCGTCGCGGGCTCCAGCGTGCGGATCGGTTCAGCCACGATGTCGGCGACACGCCAGCGCGGGTTGAGGCTGGCATAGGGATCCTGGAAGATCATCTGCATGCCGCGCCGGCTGCGCCGTTGCCGCGCGCTGTCGGCGGCGCCCTCGCCGGCGATCACGACGCCATCGTAGGTGATCGTGCCGCGCGTGGGTGTGTAGAGTCCGACGATCAAGCGCGCGACCGTCGACTTTCCGCAGCCCGATTCGCCGACCAACCCGAGGGTTTCTCCTTTTCCGATCGTCAGGTCGACGCCGTCAACCGCCTTGACGACCGCGCGCCCGCGGTGCTCGAGCACGCGGTTCAGCCACGGCGGCGAAACGTCGAAGTGGCGCACCACGCCGCGCATCGCAAGCAGCGTGTTGGTTGTGTCGTCGCTGCGGGTCATGTTGCCGTCACCAGCAGCCAGCATGCGGCACGTGTCGCGCCAGCATCGAGCAGGTCCGGGCGCTCGTGGCGGCAGCGTTCGAATACATGCGGGCACCGCGGATGGAACGCGCAGCCGGCGGGAATCGCCGTCAGCCGTGGCATGGCTCCGTCGATCTGGGTGAGGCGTTCGCGCTCGGCCACGATCGAGGGAATGGAGCCCATCAGTCCGACGGAATAAGGATGCTGCGGCCGGTGGATCACGTCGGCGACCGGGCCGATTTCGACGATACGTCCCGCGTACATCACGGCAACGCGGTCGGCAGTCTCCGCAATGACGCCCATGTCGTGCGTGACCAGCATCACCGCCGTGCCGTGCTCGCGGCACAAGCGCTTCAGGAGCTGGATGATCTGCGCCTGGATCGATACGTCGAGCGCCGTGGTCGGCTCATCCGCGATGATGAGTTTCGGATTGGCCGCGAGCGCGAGGGCGATGACGACGCGCTGCCGCATGCCGCCGGAGAAGTGATGCGGATACAAATCGACGCGCCGCGCTGCCGCGGGAATGCCGACTTCGTCCAGAAGGCCGATCGCGCGTTTTCGCGCGGCGGTCTCGCTCAAGTCGAGGTGGGCGCGAATCGTCTCGACCAGCTGCCGGCCCACCGTGTACAGCGGATTGAGCGACGTGAGCGGATCCTGGAAGACGGCGCCGATCTCGCGCCCGCGAATGGAGCGCATCGCGCTTTCCGGAAGGTGGTCGATGCGGCGGCCGGAAAGATGGATCTCTCCGGCTGCGATGCGCCCGGGTGGATCGATGAGGCCGATGATCGCCGCGCCGGTGAGCGACTTGCCGGCGCCGGACTCGCCGACGATGCCCAGGACTTCGCCGGGAGCGATCTCGAACGAGACATCGTGCACGGCGACCAGGGTTCCACGCCGGGTCGGAAACTCGACGCGCAGGTTGCTTACAGACAGGAGGGACGACGCACTGCGCTGCATGTTCAGCGCAGCTTCGGGTTCAACGCGTCACGCAGCCAGTCGCCGAGGAGGTTGATCGACAACACCATTACGACCAGCGCGACGCCCGGAAAAATGGTGATCCACCATTCTCCGGAAAACAGGAAATCGTTGCCGACGCGGATCAGCGTCCCCAGCGACGGCTCGGTGACCGGCATGCCCACACCCAGGAACGACAGCGCCGCTTCCGTCAGGATCGCCGACGCGATGTTGATCGTGGCGATGACCAGTACCGGCCCCAGGACATTGGGCAACAGGTGGCGCGCCATGATTTCGAGCGGCGACCTGCCAATCACGCGCGCGGCCTGCACGTATTCCTTGCTCTTTTCCACCATGGTCGAGCCGCGCACGGTGCGCGCGTACTGCACCCAGTTGGAAAGGCCGATCGCCAGGATCAGCACCGGCAGCACCGTGTCGCCGTGGGTATCGCGGGGCAGCACTGCCCGCGCCACGCCGTCGATCAGCAGCGCGATCAGGATCGCAGGAAAGGACAATTGGACGTCGGCCACGCGCATGATGAACGCGTCCAGCCGGCCCCCCACGTATCCGGCAATGAGGCCGAGCGACACGCCCAGTGCCATCGCCAATATCACCGAGCCCAGCCCGACCACCAATGAGATCCGCGCGCCGAACATGATGGCCGAAAGAAGATCGCGCCCCTGGTCGTCGGTCCCGAGGAGAAAATGCGCATTGCCTTCGGCCAGCCACCGCGGTGGCGACAGCGCATCGCCAAGGTTCAGCGTCTTGAGGTCGAACGGGTTGTACGGCGCGATCAGTGGGGCACAGAACGCGGCGATGAGGCAAAGGAACAGGACTGCGAACGACCCGACCGCCACCCTGGAGTGCCGGAAACTCCACATCACGTCGCCATCCCAAGCGGCCGCGAAACGCGAGCGCAGCGATGGCGGCGCGGGAACGATGTGCGGAAGCGTGCTCATGGAAGGTGATAAAGGAGGGCTTGCGGTGAGGTCGCTCGCGACGAAGCCCGTCGTCAGGCTTTCCGCTCCGCGAGTTGCGCCACCGCCTTCAGGCTGGCGTCGCGCGCCTGCGCATACACCATGGCCTTCCAGTCGTCGGCGTCGCAGTAAAACGCTTCGCGGACTTGCTTCGCGATGCCGGTGCGCACGGCAGCATCGGCGTCAGGATGATTGATGCGCCACTGGTCCGCCCGCAGTGCCTGCAGCACGTCGTTGAAGGAGAGCGTGCCGTATTCCAGTGCGATTCCGGTAAACGAAGCCTGCGGACATTCGTCGTACGCCGCGTTGTAATTGACGCCCGTCAGCGTCGCCGACGTGGACGACCCATCGAAAAATGATGTGACGTCGTCGCCCCACCACTCCTTGGCGCGCGCAAGGTCGGCGGGAGTGTCGCTCCCGGAGTAGATCTTCTCTCCGTGTCCGCGCGGGCCCAAGCCGGTATGAAAGTCGATCCAGCCGATGCGCTGGCGCGCGGCACCGTGTTCGCGCAGGATCGAACGCAGCACGGCATTGCTCCATGCAGGCCGCACACCGCCGTAGAAGAGACCGTCCGGAAATTCACATTGGCCGCCGGAGACCGCCTGCTGCAGCGCCTTTTGCCCGTGACGCGCGATGTAGGCGCCGATTTTCGCCTCGTTGTCCGGCGCCGGCGGCCACGTGGCGGGAACGATGAACCCATGCACGTCGGCGTAAGCGGCATTGGCAACCGGCGGCGTCGCGAAATTGCGGAAATTGCGATTCAGGTCGACGTTGTCCTCGTTCGTCCGATGCAGGTGCGAAAAGCCGTAGGGATTGAGCGCGTGCAGGAAGACGACGGCGACGCCCGATGCGCGCACCGCGGCGACGAATCCCGCATCGTGCAGCAATGCGACCTGACAGCCGGACCCGCAGAAGCCCTCGGCACCGTGGGTTCCGGAAAGCAGCAGCAGCATTGCCGGCGCCGAAGCGCTTCCCAGGACGGCCACGTCCATCGAGAGTTCTTCATCCGTGGCGCCCCGCACCGTAGGGTGGATGTGGCGCGTTACAGGCATGCCGTGCTTCTTCGCGGCGGCGAAGAACTTGTCGCGCGCCTCGACATAGGTGCCGGCGAAATGGGGAATGGGGTTGACGAGGGGATCGACGGGATTCACGGTCAGCGCCCCAGCGGCATCGCCGTCTCGGCCAGCGCGGCAAGATAGCCGGCGCCCAACGGAATCACCGCATCGTTGAAGTCGTACTTGCTGTTGTGGAGGAAACAGCCGCCCTCCGCGCCGCCCTGCCCCAGCCGCGCGAATGCGCCCGGCTTCGCCTGCAGCATGAACGAAAAATCCTCCGAGCCCATCGACGGGTCGAGGTTGCGCACGACGTTATGGGCGCCCACCAGCGCAGCCGCGACGTCGGCCGCGAACATCGCCTCGCCTTCGTTGTTGATCGTCGCCGGATAAACGCGCTCGTACTTGAGCGTCGCCACGGCGCCGAATGCGGCGCCGATCGAGGGTATCAATTCGCCGAGCCGCTTCTCGATCATGTCCTGCGTGGCCGGACGGAAGGTTCGCACTGTACCGACTAACTTCGCATGCGAAGGAATGACACTCATCGCGCCGGGATGACCCGCCTGCATCGCGCACAGGCTGACGACCGCCGTGTCGATCGGACTGACGTTGCGGCTGACGATGGATTGCACCGCCGTGATGATGTGACCGGCCACCAGCACGGGGTCGATCGCGGCATGCGGGTGGGCGCCGTGCCCGCCGCGCCCGTCAATCGTGATTTCGATTCGGTCCGCGGCCGCCATCGCCGGACCGGGCGTGATACCGATGCGGCCGGGAGGCAGGCCGGGCCAGTTGTGCAATGCGAACACCCTTTCGGCCGGAAAGCGCTCGAAGAGTCCATCCTCGATCATCGCCTTGGCGCCTGCATAGCCTTCCTCGCCGGGCTGGAAGATGAGATAGGCGGTGCCGTCGAAGTTCTTCGTCTCGTGCAGGTATCTCGCCGCGGCGAGCAGCATCGTCGTGTGCCCGTCGTGGCCGCAGCCGTGCATGCGTCCATCGTAGCGCGACTTGTGCGCGAATTCGTTTTCCTCCTGCATCGGCAGCGCATCCATGTCCGCGCGCAAGCCCACGCTGCGGCCGCTGTCGTTGCGCCGGCCGGCGATGACCGCGACGATCCCGGTCTGGCCGATGCCGGTGTGGTGCTCGATCCCCAGCTGCGTGAGTCGCTCCTGAACGACACGCGCCGTGCGGTGTTCCTCGAAGCCCAATTCCGGATGCGCGTGCAGGTCCTGGCGAATGGCGGTGAACTCGGCGTGCCAGCGGCGGATGTGTTCGTCGGGTTTCATTGGACAGCGACAGCCCTTTCGATGCGCAAGCGGGGATCGACCGCGTAATACATGAGGTCGACGACGAGGTTCAGCAGCACGAACACCAGGGCGATGAAGCACAGGTACGCCGCCATCACCGGGATGTCCGAGAAGAATACGGACTGGATGAAGAGGAGGCCCAACCCGGGCCATTGGAATACGGTTTCGGTCACGATCGCGAACGCGATGATACCGCCCAGTTGCAGGCCGGTGATCGTGATCACGGGCACGAGCGTGTTCTTCAATGCATGGCCGAAATGGATCGCACGGTCCGACAAGCCGCGCGCGCGCGCGAACTTGATGTAGTCGGTGCGCAGAACCTCGAGCATTTCCGAGCGCACCAGCCGCATGATCAGCGTCATCTGGAACAGCGACAGCGTGATCACCGGCAGGATCAGCGCTTTCAGCCCGCTCTTGGTAAGGAGGCCGGTGGTCCACCATCCCAGGGCGACCGTCTCGCCGCGGCCGAACGACGGGAGCCACCCCAGTTGCACGGCGAAGACGAGGATCAGCAGGATGCCGATGAGAAACGACGGCAGGCTCACGCCGACCAGGGACGCAGTCAGCAGGAACTGCGCGCCCCAACTGTCGCGTCGCAACGCCGCATAGACGCCGGCGGGAATGCCGACGGCCAGCGCCAGCAGTGCCGCGCCGAAGGATAGCTCGAGCGTTGCGGGCAGGCGCTCCTTGATCAGCACCGCCACGCTGCGTCCCTGGCGCAGCGACCGTCCGAAGTCACCGCGGACCGCGTTGCCGACGAAGCGGAAGAATTGCACGACCACGGGCTGGTCCAGACCCAGCTCGCTGCGCAGCCGGTCCTTCTCCTCCATCGTCGCGTCCTGCCCCACCATGGAAACGACGGGGTCACCTACGAAATTGAATAGGCTGAACGCGATCAAGGCGACCACCGCCATGACGGCGACGGATTGCAGGATGCGGCGCAGGATGAAGGCGAGCACCTAACAAACCTCGGGATACGTTGCAGCGCTATATATATCAGGCATTGAGCTCTTCCGCACGGTGGCAGGACACGAGTGCGGATCCGAGCGGCAACAGTACCGGAACCTCGGTGACGCAGCGGGCAATCGCGTATGGGCAGCGCTTGTGGAATGCACAACCGGACGGCGGATTCAACGGCGACGGCAGTTCGCCCGTCAAAGGCGCGCGCACGCCACGCTTCGCCGCGGATAGCGAGGGCGTGCTCGCCAGCAATGCGCGCGTGTACGGATGTGCCGGGCGCGCGAAGATCGTCGCCTTCGGGCCCGATTCGACGGTCTTGCCCAGGTACATCACCATGACGTTGTCCGCGATGTGGCGCACGACCTGCAGGTTGTGCGAGACGAACATGTAGGCGATTCCCAACTCCTGCTGCAGGTCCATGAGGAGATTCAGCACCTGCGCCTGGATCGACACGTCCAGCGCCGATACGGGCTCGTCGGCGACGACCAGGCGCGGGCGCAGCATCAGCGCGCGCGCGACGGCGATGCGCTGGCGCTGGCCGCCGGAAAACATGTGCGGATAGCGGCCGATGTGTTCCGGCCGCAAGCCCACTTTCGCCATCATCGCGTGCGCGGCATCCCGCCGCTGCGGCGCCGTCAGCGCCGTGTTGATCGCAAGCGGCTCCGCCAGCAGCGTGCCGACTTTCTTGCGCGGATTGAGCGAGCCGAAGGGATTCTGGAACACCATTTGCACCAGCGGACGCAGGCGCTTGCGCAACGCCGCATCCGCGGTGGCTGCATCGTGGCCGTCGAGCAGCAGCTGGCCGGAAGTCGGGCGCTCGATCATCGTCACCTGGCGCGCGAGTGTCGACTTGCCGCATCCGGATTCGCCGACCACGGCGAGAGTTTCGCCTTCGCGCAACGTAAAGGAAACCCCGTCGAGCGCGCGCACGAGCCCCTTCGGCCGGAACAACCCGCGCGAGACGTGGTAGTGCCGCGCCAGCGAATTCGCTTCGAGCAGCATCGCCGTCATGCCGGGCTTTCCGTTTCCGCCGCTTCGCGCTGCCAACCGCCGGTGGGCCGTCCCGCCGCATCGAGGGGAAAATAGCAACGCGCCAGGCGACCGCGCGGCACCTTCCAGCGGCGGCACATCGCGCCGGCAGCGCGGAAGCGCGTAGGCGCAACGCGGCGACAGCAAGCAGCCGGTCGGGACGATCGTGCTGCCCGGGAACCATGCCGGGGATTGCCTTCAGCCGCGCATTGTCCTCGTTGTGTTCCGGCAACGCCGCCAGCAGCGCCTGCGTGTAAGGATGGCGCGGCGCCTCGAACACTTCGGGTACCGGACCCGTCTCGACTTCCTGCCCCGCATACATCACGACGACGCGCTGTGCGGTCTCGGCCACCAGCGCCAGGTCGTGCGTGATGAGGATCAGCGCCATGTCGCGCTCGCTTTGCAGCCGCGTCAGCAATGCCAGCACCTGCGCCTGCACCGTGACGTCGAGCGCCGTGGTCGGCTCGTCGGCGATCAGAAGGCGCGGGTTGCAGGCGATGGCCATCGCGATCATCACGCGCTGCGCCATGCCGCCGGACAATTGGTGCGGGTATGCATCGAGCCGCGCCGCCGCGTCGGGAATCTCGACCTGCTCGAGGAGACTCAACGCGCGCGCACGGCGTCTCGCGCGATCGTGGCGCTCTTCGTGCGTGCCGTGAATGCGCAGCGTCTCCATCAACTGGAACGCCACGGTAAAGCAGGGATTGAGGCTCGCCAGCGGATCCTGGAAGATCATCGCGATGTCCTTGCCGATGAGCGCCCTCCGCTGACGCACGGACATCGTCGCGAGGTCGTGCCCGGCGAAGCGCATCGTCCTGGCGCGCACGCGACCGGGAAAGTCGATGAGCCCCATCAGCGCGAGTGCCGTCACCGTCTTGCCGGACCCGGACTCGCCCACGACGCCCACGATCTCGCCCGCGTCGATCGCGAAGTCGACGTCGTCCACGGCTTTGAACGGCGCGCGTTCCGTGCCGAATTCGACGGTCAGGCCCTGGATGTCTAGAAGCGCCATGCAGCCTTCAGTTGCCCGGCGTGAAACGCCTGAGTTCCGACGTCGCAACCGTTCGTCCATTGGACGCGGGGTTGCCCGGATTGAAGACTGTGGTCTCCACGATCTCCTTCGCGATCCATTTCACTTCCGGGCAATACCAGCGCGTCCATATCCTTCGCTCCGAGTACGTCTTGTTGACGAGCGACGCCTCCGCTTCGACTCGCCAGCATTGAAAGGTTCCGGCCGGAACGGTGACCTGCTCCTGCGCAACCACCTTGGCCTTGCCGGTTTCGGAGGTGCTGGGATTGGCGAATCGCCGCGCGACGGGCCACTCCTTGCCCAGCGCCAGCGGGTAGGCAACGAGCTGGCGTCGATAGTCGGGATTTCCGTCGGGCATCCAGTCCATGGCGCCGTCGTATTCGCCGAGTGTTCCGGCGCCGAATTTGACGCGCAATCGGTCCTCCCCGAGCACTTCTACCACCGTTCGTGACCACGTGTCCGCCTTGGCCCCCGGCTCCGTGGTGCTCGCGAACTGCCATTTGTCGCCGACGACTATCTTCGGCTTCTCGGCAGCGGGCTGCGCCAGGACGGCCGTCGCCACGGTCGACGATAAGATTGCCGCCAGGAGCATCACACTTCTCTGCTTGTTCATCCTGCCTCCTCCATTCGGAAAATCCGCATCACCGCTTGAGCTTCGGATCCAGCGCGTCGCGCAGGCCATCGCCCATCAGGTTGAAGGCGAGGACCGTGATCAGGATCGCGAGCCCCGGAAATGTGACCACCCACGGCGCGCGCTGGATGAATTCGAGCGCGCTGGCCAGCATCGAACCCCACTCCGGCGTGGGGGGCTGCGCGCCCAGGCCCAGGAAGCCCAGCGCGGCGGCGTCGAGGATCGCCGTGGAGAATCCCAGCGTCGCCTGCACGATCAGCGGCGCCGTGCAGTTCGGCAGGATCGTATTGAACATGAGCCGCAGCGTGCCCGCGCCCGCGATCCGTGATGAAGCGACGTACTCCTTGCCCGCCTCCCCGATCACCGCCGCGCGCGTCAACCGGACGTAGTGGGGAAGCAGCACGATCGCAATGGCGTACATCGCGTTGGCCAATCCGGGCCCGAGGATCGCGACAACGGCGATGGCGAGCAAGAGGCTGGGCAGCGCCAGCATCACGTCCATCAGACGCATGATCACGGTTTCGGTGATGCCGCGGAAATAGCCGGCGACCAATCCCAGCACGACGCCCAAGCTGAGCGAGATCGCGACCGATATGAGGCCGATCATCAGCGACAGCCGCGTGCCGAAGATGATCCGCGACAGGATGTCACGCCCCACCGGATCGGTGCCGAGGAGGAAGCGCGTCGAACCCCCGTCGGCCCACGCGGGCGGCGTCAGGAAACTGTCCCGGAATTGTTCGTTGGGCGAGTGCGGCGCCACGACCTCGGCAAAGATCGCGAGCAGGATAAGGAGGGCGACGAGCGCTAACCCGATCATCGCGCCGCGGCTGCGCGTGAACGATTGCCAGATCTCGCGCCACGGTCCCGGCGGCGCGCCCAATTCGACCGGCGCCATTTCGAGGATCGCGTCAGGCATGGCGGATCCGCGGATTGATGACGCCGTACAGCAGGTCGACGATCAGGTTGACCGAAATGACGATCGCCGCGATGAGCAGGATGCCGCCCTGCACCACGGGGTAGTCGCGCGACTGCACGCCGTGGATCAGCCAGTTGCCGATACCCGGCCAGGAAAAGATCGTTTCGGTGAGGATGGCGCCGGATAGCAGCAATCCCACCTGCAGCCCGATGACGGTGATCACCGGGATCAGCGCATTGCGCAACGCGTGGATCAGCACGACCTGCAATTGCGGCAATCCCTTGGCGCGCGCGGTGCGCACGTAGTCCTCGCGCAGCACCTCGAGCATCGACGAGCGCGTCATCCGTGCGATGACCGCCAGCGGAATCGTCCCGAGCGCGATCGCAGGGAGGATGAGGTGAGATAGCGCCGAACGGAATGCGCCCGCGTCGCCGCTGCGCAGCGAGTCGATCAGCATGAGGCCGGTCGTCGCGGGCACGTCGAACTGCACGGCGATGCGCCCCGACACCGGCGTCCAGCCCAGTTGCACGGAGAACAGCAGGATCAGCAGCAATGCCCACCAGAAGATCGGCATCGAATAGCCGGTCAGCGACACGCCCATGACGGCGTAGTCCGCCACGGTGTTGCGCTTGATCGCGGCCACGATCCCCGCCGGAAGCCCCACGCAGACAGCAAAAATGAGGGCGAAGAAGGCAAGTTCGAAGGTTGCTGGGAAGAGCGTCAGGAATTCCGTGAGCACCGGCTCGTGCGTCGTCAGCGACGTGCCGAGGTCGCCGCGCAGCACGTTGCCGATGTAGTCGAAGTACTGCGAATACAGCGGCTGGTCCAGGCCGAACTGGTGCAGCAGGCGCAAACGCCGCTCCGGATCCATGCCGCGCTCGCCCGACAAGTTCTCGACCGGATCGCCCGGGATGAGGCGGATCAGCGCGAACGCCAACAGCGTCACGCCGAAGAACGTCGGCACGATCAGCGCGACGCGGCGGAAGATGAAGGCGAACACTGAATTGCAGCTACGACGACTGCGACGACACCGAATCCCGGGCCGCGCGCGTTGCCCGCACCCGGGATGTTGCAGCTATTTCCGATCGCGGCCCGTCTCGCGGCGGGCCGCTCCCGGACCCATGCGTCACTTGGCGAGATCGGTGGTGTTGAAGTAATGATGCGACGTCGCATCCATCTTGTATCCCTGCACTTCCTTGCGGATGGGATCGAAGCGGATCGAGTGCGCGACGGTGATCCACGGCGCCTCTTCCTTGAAAATCACCTGTGCCTGCTCGTAGAGCTTGGCGCGGTCCGCCTGCTTGGGCGTCTGCGCGGCCTTGATGATCAGCTCCTCGAAGGCCTTGTTGCACCAGCGCGCGACGTTGCCTCCGCCTTTGACCGCCTCGCATCCCAACAGCGGCACGAAGAAATTATCCGGGTCGCCGTTGTCGCCCGACCAGCCGAACATCATCACCGCCTGCTCGCCGGTCTTGCTGCGCTTGCGATACTCAGCCCATTCGTAGGTGATGAGCTTGGTCTTGACGCCGATCTTCTCCCAGTCGGCCTGGATCACTTCGGCCATGCGCTTGCCGTCCGGGTTGTACGGGCGGGTCACCGGCAGATACCAAAGCTCAACCTCGAAACCGTTCGGGTAGCCGGCCTGCGCGAGCAGTTCCTTGGCCTTGGCAGGATCGTACGGATAGTCCTTGATGCTGTTGTTGTAGCTCCACAGGATCGGCGGAATGGGATTCTTGGCGACCTGCCCCTGGCCTTGGTAGACGGCCTTGAGGATCGCCTCCTTGTTGGTCGCGAGGTTGAGCGCCTGCCGCACGAGTTTGTTGTCGAACGGTTTCTTTTCGGTGTTGAACGCGATGTAGCCGATATTCAGGCCTTCCTTTTTCAGCACCTTGATGCTGGCGTCGGCGTCCATCTCGATCAGGTCGGCGGGCTTCGGGAACGCCATGACGTGGCATTCACCCGTCTTGAGCTTGGCGTACCGGGCGGTGGCGTCGCGCGTGATCGAATACACGAGGCTGTCGACTTTCGGCCGGCCCGCCCAGTGCGTGTCGAACGCCTTGTAGCGGATCGTCGCGTCCTTCTGGTAGGACACGAATTCGAACGGGCCTGTGCCGATTGGGTAGATGTCCGCCGAATTCGGCGTGCCCTTCTTCGCCATCGTCTCGAAATATTCGAGCGACAGGATCGAAGCGAAGTCCATCGCCATGTCGGCCAGGAACGGCGCCTCGGGACGCTTCAGCGTGAAGCGCACTGTCATGGGATCGACCTTCTCGACCTTGTCGACGATGTTCTTCATACCCATGTCGTCGAAGTACGCGTATGTCTGGCCGCCGGTGCCGCCGTGGAACTTGTTCTTGTCGTTCGCCATCCGGTCCCAGCTGAAGATCACGTCGTCGGCGTTCATGTCGCGCGTCGGCGTGAAATTGGCATTGCTGTGGAACTTCACACCCTTGCGCAACTTGAACGTGAACACCTTGCCGTCGGGCGACACCGTCCACGATTCCGCGAGCGCGGGAACGATGTTGGTCGTGCCGATCTCGAACTGGACCAGGCGGTTGAACAGCGGCACAGACACGGCATCGAAGGTCGTGCCCGTCGAGAAGAACTGAGGCTGGAATCCTTCCGGGCTGCCTTCGGAACAATAGACGAGCGTGCCTTTGCCGTTCGCGGCTGTGGCGGCCAGGGCCACTGCGGCAATCAGCGCGGCGCGCTTCCAGGAACGGCGCGAAACGAACGGGGACAAATCGATAGCGGCTTGCGACATGGAAACCTCTTATGGAAAGGGATCGCTTTCGATCCGGCGGGCGAAACGTCCGCCCATGCTAGTCGCACCGGTCGGGCAAGGCAACGGGAACCGCCGTGGTACCTATTTCCCGGCCATGCGCGCCCGCGCCGCCTGTGTCGCGTAGAGGCAGATGCCGGCAGCGACGGAAACGTTGAGGCTCTCCACGCTGCCGGCCAGCGGGATGCCGACGATCCGGTCGCACGATTCGCGCGTGAGGCGGCGCAGGCCCGCCCCTTCCGCGCCCAGCACCCACGCCAGCGGTCCGCTCAGGTCGGCCGTGACGAGGCTTTCCCCTCCCGCGTCGGCGCCCAGGAGCCAGATGCCGCGCTCCTTCATTTCCCGCATCGCCCGCGACAGGTTGGTCACCGCGACGACGGGGACGGTATCGGCGGCGCCGCACGCCGCCTTGGCCACGGTGGCGTTGACGCCGACGGCGCGGTCCTTGGGCACGATGACCGCCTGCGCGCCGAACGCGTCGGCGCTGCGCAGGCAGGCGCCCAGGTTGTGCGGGTCGGTCACGCCATCCAGCACCAGCAGCAGCGGCTGCATCTCGCCCGGCTCGAGGACGTCATCCAGCGTGACGTGCGGCAGCGCGTCGTCGACGACGGCCACCACGCCCTGGTGCCGCCCATGTCCGGCCAGCGCGTCGAGACGGGCGCCATCGACAGCGCGGACGGCCACTGACGCTGCTTCGGCACGCGCCACCAGGTCGCGCAAGCGCGCGTCCTGCCTGCCCGCGAGGACATAGAGTTCGCGCACCGCGTCCGCACGTTGGCGCAGGCGCGCCGTGATGGCATGAAAACCGAACAGGGATCGCGTGGCGGGCATTGGGCATGCGAAACGATGTGGTAGTGTAACTTGCACCGGCGGCGCACCCTTCGCGTGACCGACTCGCGACGACATCCCTTGTCCACGCTACTCATCGTCGACCAAGACCTGCGGCAGTTGCTCGGCGCGATCCTGGTGGTGGTCGGTGCCATCCTGCCCATCGTCAACCCGATCGGCAGCGCACCGATGTTCCTCGCGATGACCCACGGTGCCGATAGCACGACCCGGCGCACGCTGGCGGGACTGGTCGCTGTCAATTCCTTCGTGCTGCTCCTGGGTTCGCTCATCCTCGGCAACTTCGTTCTGCGGCTCTTCGGACTGTCGGTGCCCGTCGTGCAACTTGCAGGCGGGCTGGTCCTGTGCTCGCTGGGCTGGCGGCTGCTGACGGACGACGCGCCCACGGCTCCGCACGAGGCGGCGCCGCAGCAAACCGATTCCATTTCCCGCGCTTTCTATCCGCTCACGCTGCCGCTGACGGTCGACCCGGGCGCGATCTCGGTCGCCGTCACGATCGGCGCCAACCACTCGTCGAACATCAGCAAGGTCCTGGTCGCGCTGGCCGGCGCCATCATCGGCGTCGCGATCATCTCCGCCAGCGTCTGGCTGACGTATCGCTACGCCGAACGCGTGGCGCTGTGGCTGGGACATACGCGATTGATGGTCGTGCTGCGGCTGTCGGCGTTCATCGTGCTGTGCATCGGCGTGCAGATCGCGTGGAACGGCGTGCGGGCGCTGGTCGAGGAGCTGCCCTTCGCGGCCACGCAACCCGCAGCAGCCCCGGGAGGCGCGGCTGCCGGCGTCCGGGCGCCGCAAACGCCGCCATGACCGTCGACCTGCGGCACTTCCTCGAGGGAGTATTCCTGGTGTACGCGGCGCTGCTGCCGATCGTGAATCCGCTCGGCGCGGCGCCGGTGTTCCTCGCGATGACGCGCTATTCAGACGACGCGAGGCGCGCCGTCCTGGCGCGCAAGGTCACCATCAATTCGTTCGTCCTGTTGCTGGCCTCCGTATTCATCGGCACCTATGTGCTCGAATTTTTCGGCTTGTCGATTCCAGTCGTGCAGATCGGGGGCGGACTTGTCGTGTGCTCGGTCGCATGGGACCTGCTGCGCGGAGCGGATGCATCGAAAAAGACCGAAGCCTTCGACGCGCACGATCCGGAAGCGGTGGCCACCGAGGCTTTCTATCCGCTCACGTTGCCGCTGACCGTCGGACCGGGGTCGATCTCGGTGGCCATCACCATTGGCGCGAATCACCCGCAGACCGTGCGCTCGTTCGTGACGGCGGCGCTCTCGTCGTTACTGGGCGTCATCCTTATCTGCGTTTCCGTGTATCTGTGCTATCGCTACGCGCAGCGCCTGTCGACATTTCTGGGTGGAACCGGCACCGCCGTCGTGGTTCGCCTGTCCGCGTTCATTCTTCTATGCATCGGCGTGCAGATCATGTGGAACGGCATCGATGCGCTGACCGGGATCACCGGGCCGCCGCATCTTCCGCGGCCCTGAATCTCACTTGGCAAGCGGCGCACCCGTCCGCTATAATTGCGCTTTAGCAGTAGCTGCTTAGCCGGCGTAGCTCAGTTGGTAGAGCAGCGCATTCGTAATGCGAAGGTCGGGAGTTCGACTCTCTTCGCCGGCACCAAAACAGAATGGCCGAGAGCTCTCGGCCATTACTTTCAGTCGTCGAAGCCCGTACCAGCAGTCATTCGGGCGAAGATTGCAACAAGTTACGCTCGACGCACCGCATCAATTGCCATCACACTGGCATCCTTGGCACCGTGCCCGCCCGCAATGAGTTGATCCATCCGCGCTGCAACCGCGGGCAGCGCTGCCATCGGTCTATCACCAGCGGTCTCAAGCATCAGCCCTACATCTTTGCGGGCCATGGCCAACTCAAAACTCGCGGCGAAGTTGCCTCTTGCCATGTTCGCTCCGCGTCCTGCCACCATCGCGTTTAGATCGAGAAGTCCAAGCAGCTTGATGGCATCCTCGGCTCCTACGCTGCTTGCCTGGGCCATGGTAAGGATATCGGCCGTCATAGCCGTGATTCCAATGATCATGGCGTTGCCGAACAGTTTGTTCACGGCGGCAAGATCAGTGCGTTCGCCCATGTACTCCAAGCGTCCTGTCATCTTGGCTAGTTCTGCCTTGACACTCTCAAAGAGGGCTCTTGGTCCTGCAACCATCATCGAACCTTGCGCATTACGTGCGGCAGGTGGTCCCATGAAGACTGGGCAGTGAAGATACTTCACTCCCTGGACTTGGAGCCGTTGGGCGCGGTCGGCGGTGAGCCTCGGCAACGTTGTGCTGTGATCAATCAGGATAGTCTCAGGGGAAAGACCGGAGCACGCGGCAGCGATGATTTCGTCCACTACGGCGTCATCCTTGAGTACAAGATGCACCCTCGATGCACCTCGAACCGCGTCGACTGGAGTTGTGGCTGACTTGACACCGAACTGGGCCAGAGCCAGTACTTTCTCTGGTGACCGATTCCATGCGGTGACCGTATCACCACGCTTGACGGCAGCCTCTGCGAATGCGCCGCCGAGCAGTCCCGTCCCGAGAAATGCTATGTTTGCCACGGTCGTTATCCTGAATAGGTTGCACGTCTAGAGTAACGCTGACAACTTCAACGTGTGAACTTGATGAAACATCTTACCCGGACGCGTACGTGGACGTTAGATGTTTTTGGATCCCGCGCGTGCAATTGCCTCATCAGCCTTGAGCTCCGCGACCGCTTGCATTACAACCTCCGCAAACAACCGATCGCCCTCGGGCGCTCGAGGATCGGTCAGGGATTCGGAGATCAACGGATACGCGACGAAGCTAAAGTAGTGATCGCATTCAGGGCAATGGCGCTCCGAACCGTCGTTGAAAATGTCTCCGATCTTCGTGTCGCGTCCGAGACCAGCCCAGGCGCACTTCGGGCACGTGTGCTGTGCTTCCATCCAGTCATACCAGCTCATGGTGCTGCCCCGCGTAGCTCTCGCAACGACATCGTGGAATTCCTCTTCGGAGACGGACACGCCGTTGTGCCGGGCCAAATCGGGATCGAATGTGCGCGGGGAAGGTGTATCCCAGGCGGTCGCTGAAAAAGGCGAGCCAGGCATATTGCCGAGGGTTACAGGGATCCCGTCAACGTCGAAGAGCTCGACGCCCTTGGGTATCACCAGCGGGACGACCGAAGCAGTCATTGCGACCGCCTTTCGGCCCAATTCTACTCTTTACTCCAATCCGCCCCCAAATCCTCGCGCCGGGCCACCCGCCGTTCGGCGCAGTGAAGTGTCAACTTTGTTGTCAACCGAGTCGGCCGAATGTCAGCTGAGTCCGACAGCGTTTTCCGCTTTCCGTGCATGGGCAGATCACCGCAGGCCTTGATATCGTCACAGCATGCGATTTGGCGCATTCCAGGTATCGAGGATTAGGAGGCAGACCATGTCAACGTTGTGGAAAGCGGCCGCAATCGCCGCAACGGCCGTAGCCATCAGCGCGTGTTCGAATCTTCCGGCATATGCGCCGGACACGCCAACAGGCCCAAGGGACGCCACGTTCAATCTCGCGCGCTTGTCGGCGCCGGACACTTCGCGCACACCCGACAAGCTCGAAGGCGGTTCCGAACCGGTTGTAATGGGGGCGAAAAGCTAGCAAGAGGACATGGCGGGTGCGGCGCGGGTTTGGAGGTCATTTCGGACAATTCATCATGGATGACATCACGCTGAATGTTCTTATCTACATCACGATGGGAATTATCGTCGTGGTGTCGCTGATGCCCAAAACGAGGCGGCATCGGTAGCTGAGCTGGCTAAGTCCTGGGTAACGTCACCACCGTGAGGTCATCGACCTCGCGCGCCATCCTTCCCCGGCATTAAACCCCTCGACCGCGCCAGAGCCAGTGCCGATCTGCGGCGCTGCGGCGCCGAGAGATGTGGTGCGGCGGCATTGATCTTCATTTCGGTGTCAACTACAGCCTGTGCGGCGAGTCTGGCCCGCAACTCGCCGAGATTGCCGCTTGCGCCCTCGGGGATGCCGAGCATCAGCCGGACATGCCGGTCCCGCAAACTTACGCACAGAGCACCGAAGCCGATGCCGGCGGCGATGCCCGCAATCACAAATCCTACAATCCAAGGAATCATCATTTGCTCCGGTGACGTCCAAATACCTAAGGCTCTCGCTCGGTGAGCAATCAACGTGCCAATCACTGACGAGCGCCGGAGAACGGCTAGTGGCTGCCGACGGAACGGGCATGACGATGACCAACCATTCGCCAGCCCATCGTGCGGGGATATTCCTACACGCGTTTGCGCGCTTGTCCGCTAAAGCCCGATGCGGCGTAACCCCACACTGCAGGCGCAGTTGGATAAACGCCGAACACGGCAAAGGAGACCGACATGTTCAGAAAACTCGTGATGATGCTCTTCGCACTCGCAGTGGGCACTTCGGCCCTGACCCTGACCGGCTGCAACACGGTTAGTGGTGCCGGCAAGGACGTCGCAGCCGCCGGCAACAAGGTCACGGAAGAGGCGCAAGAACACAAGAAGTATTGAGCACTAAAGGGCCTGTACGAAACGATTCGACGGATCCCCCGGGTCGACTGTTGTCGGCCTAGGGGGCCGCCGCCGACGCAAGTCTGCGGCGGAGGATCTCCGCCCTGATCTCCTGCCACTGCTGGCGCGTTCGTGCCACGATGATCGCGGAACCGATCCATGGAGGAACCCACAGGCCGGGGATCATTTGTCCATGCTGCAGAATCAGTGTCGTTTCGCCTTCTTCCACAAGGCGCGTTGTGAAGCGTGAATTGGCCATGTCGCCCTCGATGAGGAACGACCGGATCTCTTGGTAAGGCTCGAGTTCGATGCGCCGGAGCGTGGCGAAGGGAAAGGACAGCAGCCCGAAACGGACTTTTCCCTTTTGCGCAACGTCGAGTTCGTTCCCCGCCCTGCGCACGATCCTGCTGGATTCCAATGTCGAAACAAACCGGACCATATCGTCGTAGTCAGTCAGCACCTTCCAGGCTTCGCTTCGGCCGACGTTTACGCGCAGCGATACATCAACCTCCACCACGTCCCCGGATTTCGCCACCTTCACGTCGATGTCCTGGTCGTCGGGGATCGCCGCGCACGCCGAAGCGCTCACCAGCAGCAACACGAGTGTCCATTTGCGCATTACGGCAATCCTCCTCCGGATGCATTCGCACGCATAGTGGGTTAGGCACGAGAGCGTGGTCATGGTTCCTCGCGCTGATACTGCTCGCCGGCTGCGCGTCGTTGCCACCGGGCGCCGATTATCCCAAAACGTTCAGCACGGCGTTCGATCATCCCGAAACGACGCGCCTCGGGAAGAAAGTGGCGGCGCAGACCGCCGCCCATCCCGGTCTTTCCGGGTTTCAGGTGTTTCCCCGCGGAGTGGATGGATTACTGATGCGAACGCAGCTTGTCAGAGCGGCCGAGCGATCGCTCGACATCCAGTATTTCATCTTTGTCGAGGATTACACGGGCAAGCTCCTGCTGGATTCCGTGCTGCGCGCCGCCGACCGCGACGTGCACGTTCGCCTGTTGATCGACGACTTCAATTCGGTCGGGCAGCCGGCCATGCGAGCGACGCTGGCGGCGCTGGACAAGAACAAGAATATCGAAATCCGCTTGTTCAATCCGTTCGTCTACCGGGGCGACATTGCGCTGTTCCGAAAGGTCGAGTTCGCGCTCAGTGCACCGCGCGTCAATCACCGGATGCACAATAAGCTGATGGTGGTCGATGGCGCGGTTGCCGTCATCGGGGGCAGGAACGTGGCGGACGCCTATTTCGAAACCGGCGATCTCGCGATTCGCTTTGGAGACTTCGACGTCGCCGCGATCGGTGCAGTCGTGCCCAAGCTGGCCGAAAGTTTCGACGCCTACTGGAATTGCGCACTGGCGATTCCCCAGGAGGCCATTGCGCCCCGCACCGGAAAGTCGTCCGAATCCGAGACACGGGCCGTGCTCGAGGAAAATCGCGAACGGCCTGACCGGGACGATATCGCACGTCGCCTCGACAAAGGAGAGCCGTTGGCAGGAATGCTTGGGGGACGCACGCCGCTCGCCTGGGCCGATGCGGTCGTCGTGGCCGATCCTCCTGAAAAGGCCGCTCCGGGAAGCGATGGTGATGCCGTTTCGCCGACGGCGCGTGAACTCAACCGTCACATGAACGGCGTCGCGCGGGAACTGGTCGTCATCTCGCCGTATTTCATCCCGGGACCCGCAGGCCTGGCCACGCTTGAAGACTTGCGCCAGCGCGGAGTGCGCGTCCGCATCCTGACCAATTCGCTGGCTTCGACCGATGTTCCAATAGTGCACAGCGCGTACCGGCGATATCGGGCACCGCTGCTCGATGCCGGCGTGGAAATATTCGAAGTCCGGCCGGCGCCCGGGCAACTGCGGTCCGACGAATCGCACGGCAGCATCAGCGGCGGCAGCGGCGCGCCGTTCGCATTGCACGCCAAGGCCTACGTCTTCGACCGCCAGTCGGTCTTCTTGGGCTCGGCCAATCTCGACCCGCGTTCGCTTGAACTCAACACGGAAGTCGGCCTGCTGGTCGAAAGTCCTGACTTGGCGCAGCAGATCATCGAGCGTTTCGACGAGTTCTCCGCATCATCGAACAGTTACCGGCTGGTGCGCACGAAGGACAGCCGCCACGGGTGCCGCGCTGACGTGGCGCACCAGCGTCGATGGAAAATTCGTCGATTGGCATTACGAACCCGACACGAGCCCGTGGCAGCGATTCAAAGTGGATCTGCTCTCCTTCCTTCCGATCGAAAACCAGTTGTGAGGAGCCGTCAGGCCCGCGCCACCACGCGCCGGATCCATTGTCGCGGTCAGCTTTTCCTGCACCGCGTTCTGCCGGAGGCGCAGATCCAGCGCCGCGAAGTCGACGCGGTCGAGCGGCTGGTCCTGGTTGAAGCAGGAAAAGACGTAGGTCACCTTGCCGGTCACAGGATCGCGGTGCGGCTGCAGGCACTGCGCGCAGATTTCCTTCATCATGCACTGCATCGGCGAATTGATCGAACCGATGGCACGATGATCGGGCTTGAGATACGGCGCGAGAACGGTGTGGCGCGCGGCGGCGACTGCGGCCATCATCTTGTCCGAGCCGATGGCGATGAAGCGGTCACACGCGCTGAAAGCCAGCGCCTGTGCGCCGAGTTCGCCCGCGGCGTACGCGCGCATCGCCTGCACGATGTTGCCGACGAATGCGCGGTCGCCGGCGCGTTCCGGCACGAATCCCGGCGCCTCGTCGCTGCACCAGACGACGACATCGGCGGCGGCCTCGATCTCGGCGACCTTGTAGCGATCCTGCATCTTCTTGTAGCCGGCGAAATACAGCACCTTCGATCCGGCCTTGCGAAACGCATGTCCGATCGAGAACAGCACGGCGTTGCCCAAGCCCCCGCCCGCAAGCACCACCGTTTCGCCAGGCTCGATTTCCGTCGGCGTGCCGGTCGGGCCCATCAGCACGACCGGTTCGCCCGGCCGCAATTGCGTGCACAAGTCCGACGAGCCGCCCATTTCCAGCACGATGGTCGACACCAGGCCCCGTGCGTGATCGACCCACGCGCCGGTGAGGGCCAGGCCTTCCATCACCAGGCGCGTGCCGTCGCGCCGCGAAGCCAGCGTTTCGTAGTTCTGCAACCGGTAGAACTGGCCGGGCCGGAACCGCTCCGCCGCCGCGGGCGCATGCACGACCACCTCGACGATCGTCGGCGTCAGGCGCTCGACCCGCGCCACGGTGGCGCGCAGCGACCGGTCGAGGCGCGCGTAGAAATCGGCGTCGCTCACATGCCGATGCCGGCGCGACCTTCGCCAGCATGTGGGACACGATCGAATAGCCCTGCTTCGCGCTGGCCATCGCCTTCACGACATTGCCGGAGAACGACGGATGCAGGTCGCCGAAGAAACTCGTCGCCCGGCCATCGGGCAGGATTTCGGTCAGCACCGCGGGCTGCGCAGGCTTGGCCAAGCCCACGGATCACCTTGGCGGGCTGGCCATCCGTCGTCGAGAAGCCGGAAATATTTTCCGTCGAGATGGAAATGAGCGGCGTCCTCGCGCGCGAGCACGGTATTGGGCTGCGTGCCCGCCGCGATCAATATCGTGCGCGCAGGAAGCACGGTGCGCGTCGTCTCGTGCCACACGCCGTCGCCGTCGTTGTGCTGCAAGCGACACCTTGAGACCCGTGGCCGCGCCGTCCGCATCGACTTCGATGGCGAGCGGCGTCAAGCCTTCGGCGAATCGGATCCCCTCCTCCAGCGCCTTTTCGATCTCCTCGTGGTTCAGCGTGTACGACGGGCTGTCGATCAGGCGGCGGCGATAGACGATCGTCACGCCGCCCCAGCGTTGCAGCAGTTCCGCGAGATTCGCCGTGCGGCCTTCGCGTTGCGCGGCGATCGCGTTCCGCGCGAATGCGCGCGGGCATGCGCCAGGAATTCGTGCGCGATGGCGCGCTCTGCCGGCGTCCATGCGGCCTCCACCGCTGCCACGCCGGTTTCGGCGACGAGTGTTTCATGGCGCTGCAGGAATTTCTCCACTTGCAGCGGATAGTAGGCGAGCGACTCGGTCGCCGTGTCGATCGCGGTCAGTCCGCCGCCGACGACGATCACCGGCAGCCGCACCTGCATGTTGGCGATCGAATCCTTCTTCGCCGCACCGGTCAGCTGCAGCGCCATCAGGAAGTCCGACGCGGTGCGCACGCCGTTGGCGAGGCCGTTGGGCAGGTCGAGCACCGTGGGCTTTCCCGCCCCGGTGGCGAGCGCGATGTGGTCGAAACCCATGGCGAAGGCGCCGGCATCGTCCAGCGTGCCGCCGAAGCGCACGCCGCCGTACAGGGCGAAGCGGTCGCGCCGCTCGAGCAGCAGCCGGATCATCTTGAGGAAGTTCTTGTCCCAGCGCACGGTGATGCCGTACTCGGCGACGCCGCCGAAGCCGGCCATGACGCGATCGTCGAGAGGATCCTTGAGCGGATGCAGTGTCGCGAATCGGCTGGAACGGCACGCGCTCGCCCGCGATGGTGATGCCGGAAAGTTCCGGGTCGAGCGGCTCGATCTTGAGCCCGTCGATCGCGACCACCGTGTGGCCGTCATTGACGAGGTGATGCGCGAGCGTGAATCCCGCGGGACCCATGCCGACGATGAGCACGCGCTTGCCGAACGCGGCAGCGGGACCGGGACGGCGCAGGTTGAGGGGGTTCCACCGGGTCAGCAGCGAATAGATCTCGAATCCCCAGGGCAGCGCCAGCACGTCCTTCAGCACGCGCGTTTCGGATTGCGGGATGTCGACCGGGTCCTGCTTCTGGTAGATGCACGACTTCATGCAATCGTTGCAGATCCGGTGCCCCGTCGCCGCGACCATCGGATTGTCGATGCACATCATCGCCAGCGCACCCACGGGCCAGCCTTCGGCGCGCAGCTTGTGGAATTCCGAGATGCGCTCCTCGAGCGGACAGCCGGCGAGCGTCACGTTGAACGGCGACTTCTTGAACGGGGCTTCCCCTTCCACGGGCTTTTTCTCCGGCAGGCCGCGCGCGCACGAGTCCTTGCCCTGCTCGTGACACCAGATGCAGTAGTGCGCCTGGTCGAGTCCTCCGACGAGATCCGTGCCCGGGTCGGTCAGCGCAAAGCCCTCGCGCCGGCGCAACGCATGGTCGGCCGGAAGTTTCCATGCCGAAACGCCGGCATAGGTAACGGCCTCCAGCGGAACCAGCTTCAGATAGTCGAGCTTGCGCGGCGCGCGGAACAGCACGCCGCCCTTGTGCGCCGCGCGGCCGGCCGGCGTGTGCAGCGCCCACGCGGCATAGCGGGTCGCCACATCCAGCGCCGCGGCGTTCGCGACATCGTCGGTCAGCCAGCGCGTCACGGCGGTCGCAAACGCGAGCTCTCCGCGTTGTCCCATGAACCGGCGCGCCGACGTGAGATTCAAGTGCGGCGCGCAACGCCGCGCCGTCGAATGTCTCCGCAACGTCGGCCTTGTAGGTGTTGGCGGCCTTGCGCTGCACGAACTGCCGCTTGATCGCGAAGAGCGGCGCCAATTCGTGGTGTTGCGCCTCGAGTGCCTGGACCTCGTCTGCGATGCCGAAAAGATGCGCCAGGAAATCCTCGAGGTGTGGCGCGATGTCGATCAGCAGCGACGATTCGTCCTTGGGCGCCAGCGCTCGCGGGGTCCGCTGCGAGCAGTCTCGAGCCGATCCGCCAGCGCGGATCGGCGTCGCGAAGGTGCGCGACGAACAACCGGTCGATGCGGTCTCGCCCGCCGACCGTGTACAGGTCGGCGAACTCGAGGCCGTAGGCGAGCGTCAGCATGGGATAGCGGATAATTCGCGGCGGTCTGGGAACCTGTCGGGCTTGGGCGGCAGGCGGGTGTGCGCCAAGCGACTGGTCTAATGGAGCGCAGCGCACACCCGCCTGCCGCCCAAGCCCGATTCGCCGCGGCCCGTTACACGCAAAAGCCTGCTATTTTACCTTTCCGGATCGGTTCGCCGGCACTATGCGTGGAGAATATGCTTAGGCCTGGTTCAGTCGGCAGGATGAACTCCATTGCAGCTTAGTTCCCTTTCCGTCTCGGAGAATCGCATGAGCGCTTATCGCCGCGCTGTCGTCATGCCGCCTTTGCCCTTCCTTGGCAGCGCCGTCGCTTGCGCAGACCGGTGAAGCTCGGGGAGCTGAACAGCTACAAGGTATTTCCGGCATTCCTCGAGCCCTACAAGAAGGGCATGGAGCTGGCGCTGGCGGAAGTGAACGCCGGCGGCGGCGTGCTCGGCCGACAGGTGGAAATCGTCTCGCGCGACGACAACGGCACGCCGGGCGATGCAGTGCGCGTGGCCGAGGAGCTCATGTCACGCGAGAAAGTGGTCATGCTGATGGGCACGTTCGCGTCAAACGTCGGCCTCGCGGTCGCCGATTTTGCGAAGCAGCGCAAGATCCCGTTTCTCGCTGCGGAACCGCTGACCGACAAGATCGTCTGGGAAAGCGGCAACAAGTACACGTTCCGGCTGCGTCCATCGACGTTCATGCAAACCGCGATGCTCGTGCCGGAGGCGGCGAAGCTCAATCAAGCAAACGCTGGGCCATCGTCTATCCCAACTACGAGTACGGGCAATCGGCCACCGCCGCGTTCAAGAAGCAGATGAACGTGATGCAAAGCGGCGGCCTGGAGTTCATCGAAGTCACCGTGCCGCTGGGCAAGATCGATCCGGGACCGGTCGTGCAGGCGCTGCTCGACGCGCAGCCGGACGCGATCTTCTCCTCGCTGTTCGGGCCGGACCTCGCCCGCTTCGTGCGCGAGGGCGAGTTGCGCGGCCTGTTCAAGAATCGGCCGGTGTTCAACCTCCTTGGCGGCGAGCCGGAATACCTGGATCCGCTAAAAGAAGAAGCGCCGGCCGGCTGGTACGTCACCGGCTATCCGTGGTATGCGATCGATACGCCGGAACACAAGCGCTTTCGCGACGCGTATCAAGCCAAGTTCAACGACTATCCGCGCCTGGGCTCGGTGGTCGGATACAGCACGGTGATCGCGGCGGTGGCGGCCATCAAGAAAGCCGGATCGACCGACCCTGAAAAGCTGGTCACCGCCATGAAGGGCCTCGGTTTCGGCACGCCGTTCGGACCTGTAACGTTTCCGCGGCATCGACCACCAGTCGACGATGGGCGCGTATGTCGGCCGCACCGCGGTTAAAGACGGCAAGGGCGTCATGGTCGATTGGAAGTACGCCGACGGCAAGAACTACCTGCCCGACGACAGCGACGTGCGCCGGATGCGGCCCGCAGATTAGAATCGCGGGCAGCGCCGGCGCACCCCGCCGCCGGCGCCTCTCGCTTGTCCCTCGCCTCCTTCTTCCTGCAGCTCCTCAACGGCCTCGCCTCCGCCTCGGCGCTTTTCCTTGTCGCGGCCGGCCTGACGCTGATCTTTGGCGTCACGCGCGTCGTCAATTTCGCGCACGGCTCGCTGTACATGCTGGGCGCGTATTGCGCGTACACGTTCGGGAACCGCCTCGCCGGCGTGTTGGGCCGCGGGCCGCTGTCGTTCTGGCTCGGGCTGCTCCTGGCTGCGCTTGCCGTCGCGCTGATCGGCGCGCTGCTCGAAGTCGCTGCTGCTGAAGCGCCTCTACGACGCGCCCGAACTCATGCAACTGACGGCCACCTTCGCCGTCGTGCTCATCGTCCGCGACGCGGCACTCGCGCTGTGGGGCGCCGAAGATCTTGCTTGGACCGCGCGCGCCGGGTCTCGCAGGCACCGTTCGAATTCTTCAGGCCACGCCATTCCGCAATATGACCTGTTCCTCATGGTCGCCGGACCGGTGGTCCTGGTCGCGCTGACGTTCGCTGGTCACGCGCACGCGTTTCGGCATGCTGATCCGCGCGGCAGCGGAAAACCGCGCGCTCACGTCGGCGTTGGGCATCGACCAGTCCCGGCTGTACACGGCCGTCTTCGTGCTCGGCGCTTTCCTGGCGGGATTGGCCGGCGCGTTGCAGTTGCCGCGCGAACCCGCCAACCTCGGCATGGACCTGTCGATCATCGCGGATGCCTTCGTCGTCACCGTGGTCGGCGGCTTGGGTTCGATTCCCGGCGCTTTTCTGGCAGCGGTGCTGATCGGCGTGACCAAGACATTCTGCATCGCGTTGGGAGACGTCGACCTCTTCGGCATCACCTTCGCTTTTCCGCGCCTCACGCTCGTCGCCGAATTCATCGTCATGGCCATCGTGCTGGCGTTAAAGCCGCAGGGCCTGCTCGGGAAGGCGCCGGCCGGCGCCATGACCACGCCGCTGCCCGAACAGCGCGCGCTGGTGGTCGCGCCTGGGCGGCGCGCCGCGGTCGTCGCGGCCATCGTGCTGGTCGCGCTGATCGCCCTGCCCTTCGTCCGCGACGAATACGCGGCGGTCCTCGCGACCGACATCGTGATCGCAGCCCTGTTCGCGGCGAGCCTGCAGTTTCTGCTCGCGACCGGCGGCATGTCCTCGTTCGGCCACGCCGCGTATTTCGGCGTGGGCGCCTATGCCGCCGCGCTGGCGGTGCGGTCCGGCTGGCCGATGCTCGCGGCGATTGCCTTGGCACCCTTGGCATCCTGGTTTGCGGCAGTCATCTTCGGCTGGTTCTGCGTGCGTCTGGCGGGCGTCTATCTCGCGATGCTGACGCTCGCGTTCGCGCAGATCGTTTGGTCGATCGCGTTCCAGTGGGAAAGCGTCACCGGCGGCTCGAATGGCCTCGTCGGCATCTGGCCCGCACCCTGGCTCGCGAGCGCGCACGGCGTTCTACCTCTTTGCGCTGATAGTCGTCGCGACGGCCGCGTTCGTCCTCATCCGCATCACCCACGCGCCCTTCGGTCTCGCGCTGCGCGGCGTCCGCGATTCGCCGCTGCGCGCCGCGGCGCTCGGGATCGACGTCGCGCGCATGCGTTGGCAAGGGTTTGCGCTCGCCGGGGCGTTCGCCGGCATCGCCGGTGGCCTGTTTGCATTCTCGAAGGGCAGCATTTCGCCCGAGTCGCTGGCGATCCCACGCTCCGTCGACGCCATCGTGATGGTGCTGTTGGGCGGCCTCAACGCGCTGTTTGGTCCGTTGCTCGGCGCGGCCGCGTTCACGTGGCTTGCCGATACGCTCGCACGGGTTACCGAATATTGGCGCGCGGTGCTCGGGATCCTGATCCTGGCCATCGTGCTGGTGCTGCCCACGGGCATCGGCGGCGCGATGCGTTGGCTTCGGCGCACGGGCGCAAGCCAATGAGTACCGCCATCCTCGAGGTCAAGGACCTGGCCAAGGCGTTCGATGGCGTGCGCGCCGTCGATCGCATCACCTTCGAGGTCGCCGCCGGCGAACGCGTCGCGCTGATCGGGCCCAATGGCGCGGGCAAGACGACGTGCTTCAACCTGGTGAACGGCCAGCTGCGTCCGGATTCGGGCGCCATCGTGCTCGCCGGGCGGCGCGTCGACGGACTTCCGCCGCAGGTCATCGCCGGGCGTGGCGTCGGACGCACGTTCCAGGTGGCGGCGACATTCGCGTCGATGACCGTACGCGAGAACGTCGTGCTCGCGCTGCTCGCTCATGCCGGCAAGCACGGCGCGATGTGGTCGGGTTCGAGCGGCCGCATTCGCCGAGGGCGCGGACGCGCTGCTGGCGCGCGTGGGATGCCGCGAGCTCGCCGACGCGCACTGCGCGACGATCGCGTACGGCGACGCCAAACGCGTCGAGCTCGCGTTGGCACTGGCGGGTGCGCCAAAGCTCTTGCTGATGGACGAGCCGACCGCCGGGATGGCGCAGTACGCACGCGCGGCGCTCATGGAGCAGGCATCCAGTCTTGCGCAGCGCGACCGCATCGCCGTGCTCTTCACCGAACATGACATGGACGTGGTGTTCGGGTTCGCCGATCGCGTGATCGTCCTCGACCGCGGCAGGATCATCGCCGAAGGACCTCCCGATGCGATTCGCGCCGATCCGCGCGTGCGGGCGGTCTACTTGGGCGTCGACGCTTGAGAGGCCTTAATCCGCAAGGCGCGTGAGGCCGTCCGCCAGATCCGCGATCAGGTCGTCAGGGTCCTCGAGGCCGACATAAAGCCGCAGCGACGGACCGCCGGCCTTCCACGTCGACGCCGTGCGCATGCGCTCCGGATAGGTCGGAATGATGAGGCTCTCGAAGCCGCCCCAGCTCGAGCCCATGCTGAAGATGCGCATGCCGTCCAGCAGCGCATCGATGCGCGCCTTCGCGACCGGGTTGAGCACGACGCCGAAGAGCGACGTCGCGCCTTGAAAATCGCGCTTCCACAACTCATGACCACGAGATCCGGGCAGCGCCGGATAAATCACCTCGTTCACCTCGGGCCGCGTGCGCAGCCACTGCGCCACCTTGATGGCGCTCGCCTGATGGCGCACGAGGCGGACCGCCAGCGTGCGCAAGCCGCGTAAGCCGAGGAAGCAATCGTCGCTCGACGCGGTGACGCCCATGTCGGTCCACAGCCGGTGCAGCGCAGGATAGGTCGCCTCGCTGGCCACGATCAGCCCCAGCAGGACGTCGGAATGGCCGCCGATGAACTTGGTCGCCGCATGCACCGAGACGTCAACGCCGAAGTCGAACGCGCGAAAGTTGAGCGGCGTCGCCCAGGAGTTGTCGATGATGACCAGCGCACCGCGGGCATGGGCGACCTGCACAATGGCCGGCACGTCCTGGACTTCGAAGGTGAGCGATCCCGGTGATTCGACGAACACGATTTTGGTGTTGGGTCGAAACTCGCGCGCGATGTCGGCGCCCAGCAAAGGATCGTAGTAACTGACCTCGACGCCCAGGCGCTTCAGGTGCAATTCGCAAAAGCGGCGCGTGGGGCCGTACACCGAATCGGTCACGAGAACGTGGTCGCCGGGTCGCGTGAGCGCCAGCAATGGCAGCGTGGTCGCAGTCAGGCCCGATGGCACGGCCAGCGCCGCATACCCGCCTTCGAGCGTGGCGATGGCGGCCTGCAGGTCGGTGACGGTCGGCAGCCCGTGCAGGCCGTAGCCGATTCCGGCGTATTCGCCGCGCGTGGCCGCTTCGAGGTCGGCTACCGTCGGGAACAGCATCGTCGTGGCGCGAAAGACCGGCGTGTTCACGGCGCCCAGGAATTTGCGCGGCGCGCGCCCGAGATGGCCGACCTGCGTCGCCTTGTTGCGCGGCTTGTCGGTCATGGTCGGATCATGATTGCGTCGGCACGCCTTCGCCCAACCCTTCGCGGATGTGCCGGACCTGTGCCGCAATGGGATCGCGGATATCGACCACCAAAGCGTCCGCGGGTTCTTCCAGCGCAGCAAACTGCGAAGGCAACAGCGACGCCGGCATGAAGCGATGCGCACGTGCGGCGAGGCGCGCGCCAATCGTCGTCGCATCGCCTTTCATATAGACAATGCGCACGTCACCGGCGCGCCGCAAGCGAAGACGGTGGGCCTCTTTCAATGCCGAGCACGCAAAGATTCCACTCTCGCCACGGGCCGAGACCTTTCTCATTTCCTCGGCGATGCGGTCGATCCACGGCCACCGATCGTCGTCGGTCAGCGGCTGCCCCGCGGCCATCTTGGCCACATTGGCTTCCGGGTGGAAGTCGTCGCCATCGAAGAACGGCCAACCCAGCGCCTTCGCCAATGCGAGACCGATCGTGGTCTTGCCGGAACCGCTGACGCCCATCAGGAGGACGATCACGCGTACGTCTCCGCGGAGGAATGGAAGCCGCGATGCTACCCAATCGCGACCCTCGGCGCCATCGGCATCACATGGTCTCGCGTCGTCGGGCTGCTAGAATCAGCCGCCGCGCGCACCTACGCTGCCAGAGAAGACGCCAGGAGCAACCCATGCCCACGCCGGTCACGCCCGCCAAGGTCATCGACGCCGTCCGCAAGACGCCGGGCAACCGCGTCAAGGTCGCCTGCTCGGACATCGACGGCATCCTGCGCGGGAAATACATGCACAAGGACAAGTTCGTCTCCGCCGTCGAAGGCGGATTCGGATTCTGCGATGTCGTGTTCGGCTGGGATTCGCAGGACGTGTGTTACGACAACACTAAACTCACCGGCTGGCACAAGGGGTATCCCGACGTGCTTGCGCGCCTCGACCTCGGCACCCACCGGCACGTGCCGTGGGACGACAATGTGCCGTTCTTCCTGGGCGAGTTCGTGTGGCAGAAGGATGGCAAGGAAGCGGCGTTTCCGCTGTGTCCGCGGCAGTTGCTGAAGCGCGTGCTGCGCCGCGCCGAGAAGCTGGGCTTCACGCCGATGTGCGGGATGGAATTCGAGTGGTTCAACTTCTCCGAGACGCCGCAATCGTGGGCCGAGAAAAAAGGGGTCGGTCCGGACCCGATCACCTCGGGCATGTTCGGCTACTCGCTGTTGCGCGCCAACGCGGCGCAGCCGTTCTTCGAAGCGCTGTTCAACGAGATGGGCGCCTTCGGCGTGCCCATCGAGGGCCTGCACACCGAGACGGGCCCCGGCGTCTACGAGGCGGCCATCCTGTTCTCGGAAGCGCTCGAGCAGGCCGACCGCGCGATCCTGTTCAAGACGGGCGCGAAGGAGATCGCGTCGCACTTCGACATCATGCCGAGCTTCATGGCGAAGTGGAGCCAGCAGTATCCCGGCTGCTCGGGCCACATTCACCAGTCGCTGTCGGATGGGAAGACCAACCGCTTCTACGATCCCAAGGGCAAGCACGGGATGAGCCGGCTCTTCGAGAGCTATCTGGCCGGGCAGGTCGCGGTGCTGATGGAGTTCGCGCCCATGTTCTGGCCGACGATCAACAGCTACAAGCGGCTGGTGGACGGCTTCTGGGCGCCGGTCAAGCCGACGTGGGGCGTGGACAACCGCACGGCGAGTTTCCGCGTGATTCCCGGATCGCCCAAGTCCACGCGGCTGGAGACGCGCTGCCCAGGCGCCGACATCAATCCGTACCTGGCGATGGCCGCCGTGATCGCGGCCGGCATCCACGGCGTGGAAAAGGGGCTCAAGCTGACCGCAAAGCCGATCACCGGAACGAACCAGGGCGCCGAGAACATCCCACGCGCGCCGCGCACGCTGATCGAGACGACGCGCATCTTCGAGAAGTCGGATGTCGCGCGCGACTGGTTCGGCGACGATTTCGTCGATCATTTTGCCGCCACGCGCGAATGGGAATGGCGCCAATGGCTGGATGGTGTCACCGACTGGGAGTTGAAGCGCTATTTCGAGATCATTTGATACGCCAATGCGAATGCCGGTCCGTATTCTGACGAACGCCGACGCCGCCGCGTTTCGTGACGCTACGGCTGCGAGCATTGCAGGAGCACCCGGAGGCGTTCACATCGAGTTACGAGGAGGACGTGCACAAGGCGCAGAGCGCAACGGAACAGCGAATTGCCGGTGAAGGTAACGTGTTCTGGGGCGCCTTCATCGCACGGCGAGATCCGAGGCATGATTGGATTGACGCGCGAACCGCGCCTCAAGAACCGGCACAAAGGCGACGTTGTCGCGATGTACGTCGCGCCGGAGTTCCGCCGCCACGGATTGGGGCGCGCGCTGTTGCAGGCCGTGATCGATTACGCGCGAGACGCGGAGAAACTGGAGCAGCTGGTGTTGACGGTGACACGCACCAACCAGCCCGCGATCGAGTTGTACCGATCGGCCGGATTCAGGACGTTTGGGATGGAACCACGCGCCCTCAAGGTCGGCATCGAATATTTCGACAAAGAACACATGATCCTTTTCCTTTGAGAATGCGATGAGCATCGAACGCTTCAGCTTTCCGACCACCATCCATTTCGGCCCCGGCGCGCGCAAACTCGTCGCCGATCATCTGAAGGCGCAGCGCATTGCGCGCCCGCTGCTGGTCACCGACCGCGGCATCGCCGCGTTGCCGCTCCTTGCCGCGCTGGTTGCCGACCTGTCTGGACTCGACGTCGCGGTCTTTTCCGACATCTCCGGCAATCCGGTGCGCGGCCAGGTCGCGGCGGGCGCTGCGGCGTACAAGGCGCACCGTGCGGACGCGGTCATCGGCGTGGGTGGCGGCGCCGCGCTCGACGTCGCCAAGGCCATCGCTCTGATGGCGAACCACGACGGCGACATCCTCGACTACGCGTGGGACCACCCGCAGGTGCGCGCCATTGCGCAGCCGATCCCGTGGTTCGTCGCGCTGCCCACCACCGCCGGAACCGGTTCGGAAGTCGGCCGCTCGGCGGTGGTCTCCGACGAAAAAACGCACATCAAGAAGATCATCTTCTCGCCGGCCCTGCTTGCCAAGGCCGTGTTCGCCGATCCCGAACTCACGCTCGACCTGCCCGCCTCGATCACCGCCGCAACCGGCATGGACGCGCTGACGCACAACGTCGAGTCGTACCTGTCGTCGGCCTACCACCCGATGTGCGACGGGATTGCGCTGGAAGGCGTGCGTATCGCCGCCCGTGCGCTGCCGCTTGCGGTGAAGAACGGACAGGATCTCCAGGCACGCTCCGACATGCTGATGAGTTCGCTGATGGGCGCGGTCGCGTTCCAGAAGGACTTAGGCGCCGTGCATTCGTGCGCGCACGCGTTGTCGACGGTGGCCGACCTGCATCACGGCCTTGCCAACGGCATCATGATCGACCACGTCATGCGCTTCAACCTGCCGGCGGCGACCGCCAAGCTGGCCGAACTCGCGCATGCGGCCAACGTGCCCGGCGGCGAAGACGGAACCACGGAAGCGCGCGCCATTGCCTTCATCGCGTGGCTGTCGACGCTCAAATCCACGCTGGCGATTCCCGCCAAGGTGTCGGACTACCGCGGGGCCCGGCCCGTGACGAAAGCGGACATACCGCGCCTGGTCGAAGTGGCGACCGCCGACATCTGCCACCAGACCAATCCGCGCAAGTGCACGGCGGCGGATTTCGAGAACCTGTTCGCCGCTGCGATCTGATCCGATGCTCAAGGTCGGGATTTCGGCGTCATTCCTCCACGGGGACCAGCCGCGCACGCTGTTCCAGGGAATGACGCTGCAATATATCGAGCAGAATGTCGCCCACTGGCTGATGCAGCGCGACGTGCTGGCGTTCATGGTGCCCTCGCCCGAAGGTAAGACGCGGCGCGCCGGCAGCGGCGTCACGGTGGACGACTATGCGCGCGAGCTTGACGCGCTGGTGCTGATGGGCGGCTCGGACGTGTGTCCGGAAACCTACGGTGAAGTCGCCCTCAAGCCCGCCTGGAGCGGCGATCGTGTCCGCGATGTCTATGAAATCGCGCTCCTGCGCGCCTTCGTGGCGCTGGGCAAGCCGGTCCTGGGGCTGTGCCGAGGCGCGCAGGTGATCAACGTCGCGATGGGCGGGACGCTCTACCAGGACATTCCGACGCAGCGGCCGGATGCGCTGCGGCACCGGATGCAGTCGATCTACGACAAGAACTGCCACGCGACATCGATCGCCCCGGGCACCGGCCTCTCCAGGCTGTATCCGCGAACGACGCTCGTGAAGACCAATTCCGTGCACCATCAAGCGGTGAAGGCCCTGGGGACGGGCCTTGCCGCCGAGGCGTGGTCCGAGCCGGATCGCATCGTCGAGGCGCTGCGCTGGAACGGACCCTCTTACGTAGTAGGGGTGCAGTGGCACCCCGAGTTTCACCCGCCGGGTGACACGACATTCATCGACGACACGCCGCTGCTCGACGACTTTCTCGCCACGGCCGCGCAACACAAGGCCGCCGCCTACGCTCTATGAATCCGCGCTCTTAAGGTCAAGCGATGAGGATCAGCAATCCCGCGACCGGGCTCGTCTTAGCCGAGGTCGCCGCCGACAATCTCAAGACGGTGCGCGCCAAGTATGAATTAGCGCGCGCGGCGCAACCGAAGTGGTCGGCCGTGCCGATCAAGAGGCGACTCGCAATCCTCGCCAAATTCCGCGAACTGCTGATCGAGCGCCAGGACAAGCTCGCCCGGACCCTCACGGCGGAAGTCGGCAAGCCGATCCGGCAGTCGCGCAACGAGTTGAATGGCCTGACCGCGCGCATCGATTTTTTCCTCGCCGAAACCGAACGCGCGTTGCGCGACGAAAAGGTGCTTGCCGATCCCGCCGGCAAGCTCGAGGAGCGCATTGCCCACGTCCCGCTTGGCGTGATCGCCAACATCTCGGCGTGGAATTATCCGTATTTCGTCGGCGGCAACGTGTTCGTGCCGGCGCTGGCGGCCGGCAATGTGGTCCTGTACAAGCCCTCCGAGTTCGCCACGCTAACCGGCCAGCACATCGCCGACCTGCTCCACGAATCCGGCGTTCCGCGCGACGTCTTCATCGCCGTGATCGGCGACGGCGCGACGGGCGCCGCCCTGCTACGGCAGCCCGTCGATGGCGTTTTCTTCACCGGTTCCTACCGGACGGGCGCGAAAATCGCCGCCAGCACCGGCCGCAGGATGATCAAGACGCAACTGGAATTAGGCGGCAAGGATCCCATCTACGTCTGCGAGGACGTTGACGTCAAGGCGGCGGCAGTAGCGGTGGCCGATGGCGCGTTCTATAACACCGGCCAGTCGTGCTGCTCGGTGGAGCGGGTCTACGTCCACGAGCAGATCTACGACGCGTTCGTCGCGGCCTTCGTAGCCGAAGTGAAGAGCTACAAGATCGGCGACCCGCAGGACGAGACGACGTACGTGGGCGCCATCACGCGCAAGCCGCAGCTTGCGGTGCTGAAGACGCAGGTGGCGGACGCGAAGCGGAAAGGGGCGAAGCTGTTGCTAGGCGGCCACGTCCTCCGGGCCAAGGGCAACTGGTATGCGCCGACCGTGCTGGCCGACGTCGACCATTCGATGCTCGTGATGCGCGACGAATCGTTCGGTCCGATCATCGGCTTGCAGGCCGTGGCCGACGACGAAGCCGCCATCGATCTCATGAACGACAGCGAGTACGGGCTAACGGCCGGTGTCTACTCCGCGAGCGAGAAGCGCGCGAAGAAAATCCTGAGCAAGCTGAACGCGGGCAGCGTCTACTGGAACTGCTGTGACCGCGTCAGCCCGCGCCTGCCGTGGTCGGGAGTCAAGCATTCAGGCATCGGCCTCACGCTGTCGACCTACGGGATCCAGACGTTCACGCGGCCGAAAGCCTGGCACCTGCGCAGCGCGTGAGGCGCTGCCACCGGACGAGCGAGGCGTCGACGCCATAGGGGAAGTTTCCCCTGGGCTCGCGCGCGCTGCTCTGTAGTGGCATACTACCTCTTGTAGGCAACAATGTGGAATGGCCATGCCAGACATTACGGGCGCCCCCTCATCCTCAACCATGCTGCGTTGGACGAGTCTGGTACTCGTTGCGGCGAACTTGGCGTTCATCGCCGTCTACAGCGGTCTCAGCGAATCTCCCACGATCGCCGGCCTGATGGCCGAATTGGGCAATGCGTTCGTGCCTGCAGGATTTGCCAAGGCGATTTGCGTGGCCATCCTGGTCGCGTTCCTGCTCTTCTATGTCGCCGCTCTATGGCCCAGCAGACACCGCAACCGCGTGTACGACAAGGTGGTCATCCCGCTTACGCTAACCAGCGCTCTGGCGTCGAGCTGGTTCGTGGCATTCCGGCACGAAGCGGTCGGTCTCTCCGCCGCATTGATTGCCGCCGGCGTCGCATTGGCTGGCGTCATGTTCGTGCGCGTTGCGTCGGTATCCCCGGGCAAGCACTCCGGTTGGTTGCGCGTCCCGTTCAGCCTCCACTTCGGCGCGATGACCATCGCATTCCTGGTAGCCATGACGCAGTGGCTGAATGCCAGCGGCCTGCTCGCCGGGACCGCGGTGATGCCGGACGACGCGGCAACCGCATTTCTTGCGATCGCCGCCGCGACGGGAGGCTTCATCGCGCTCCGCTACAGGGACTTCCTCTATCCGGCGGTCATCGCCTCGGGCGTGGGCGCGATCTTCATCGCGCAGCGCGGGTACGACAAGGACGTCGCCGCCGACGCGCTCATAGTTTGTGTCGGAATGCTCATCGTGGTCGGCCTGGCCGCAGTAGCGCTTGCGCAGCAGCCGCGGGGCGATCCGAACAAGGCACGGCGCCGAAGCGCCAGCGTTGCGCGCAGGGCGAAGGCTGAGAACTGGTATCTGATCGAAGGACACTCATCGATCATGCGTCTTTGACGCAGTCACGCATCTGCGCCGCGGGGGCGCAACCGGCCGTCAACGCGTTTGGCTGATACCGTCGAAACTCGCGGCGTCGCGTTCTTCCAAGTCGGCCATGGCCGACAAAATGGCCAGGCCCAGCAGGCCGCCCGTACCGCCAAGAATGAACGCCACCACCACCCACCAGAAGGGAATCAGCATTGATCGCTCCCAGATTCGGCGCACCAAGTGCGCCTCCGTGGTGATCCGCAGCAATGTCCATGCCCGAACGATGAAGGCTGAATGTCGGGGCGACGAACGGTGCCGAGCGGCCGCAGGCTACTGCGCTTAGCGTCGCGCCTGCCACTGCGCCGCGCGCAGCGTATTCGCCAGCAGCGTCGCGATCGTCATCGGCCCCACGCCGCCCGGCACCGGGGTGATCCAGCCCGCCACATTCTTCGCCGGCATCGAAGTCGACGTCGCCGCACAATTTGCCGTCGGGCAGCCGGTTGATGCCGACATCGATGACGATGGCCCCCGGCTTGATCCAGTCGCCGGCGACGAACTTCGGCCTGCCCACACCGGCGACGACGATGTCGCCCTGGCGCACGATGCCCGGCAGGTCGCGCGTCGCGGAATGGCAGATCGTCACCGTGCAGCGCGCCATCAGCAGTTCCAGCGCCATCGGCCTGCCGACGATGTTCGATTGCCCGATGACCACGGCGTGCTTGCCGACCAGGTCTTCGCCGGTCTCCTGCAAGAGCCGCATGCACCCGAACGGCGTGCAGGGACGCAGCGTCGGACGCTTCTGCACCAGCCGGCCGATGTTGTACGGGTGGAAACCATCGACGTCCTTCTTCGGATCGATGCGCTCGATCACGTGCTCGGGGTCGATATGCTTGGGCAGCGGCAGTTGCACCAGGATGGCGTTGACTGCAGGATCGGCGTTGAGGCGGTCGACGAGTGCTAACAGTTCCGCCTCGCTGGCCGTTGCCGGAAGATCGTGCGCAAACGAGCGCATCCCGACGGTTTCGGTTGTCTTGCGCTTGTTGCTCACGTAGACCTGCGACGCGGCACTGTCGCCGACCAGCACGACCGCCAATCCAGGCGCGGCGCCGCCTGCCGCCACGTACGCCGCAACGTCGGCGCGGACCTGGTCGACAACCGTCCTGGCGACAGCCCTGCCGTCGATGATGCGGGCGGTCATCGGGTCCGCCGAAATCCGCAGCTTATTTCTTCATCGCGGGTGCCGCTGGCGCACTCGGCGGCGGGAGTGGCGCGGACGGCGCATCCGCGTTCCACGTGTCGCGGATGTAGAGCCACTTTCCATCCTTCTTGCGGGAGACCGAGAGGAACTTGCCTGTCTCAACAGCCGCACCCTTCACCAGCACTTTGTACGTCCCCGATTCCCAGCCCATGTCGCCCGAGATACCGACGTCGGTGTTTGGGGTAATCGCAAAGACCGCGCCCGCCGCTTTCGAGCTCGCGATATCCTTGGTGATGAACTCCAGGATCGCCGCCCTCCCGCGCACGCCGGGCGCGCCCGGTGGAAGCAGCAAGGCGTCGTCGGCGTAAAGCGCAGCGACCGTTTTCGCGTCGCCGCCGTTATACGCTTTCTCCCAGCTTGTGGTTTGTGCGCGGATCGCGGCCTCATCCGCACTCGCCGCGTGCGCACGAACCGCCATCGTTCCCGCCAATGCGACAACTCCGAACACAAGCCACGCTCTGTTCCTGGAATAAATCATCTTCGTTCTCCCAGTTGAGTTTGTATGTTCGCGGGAGTTTACCCCTTGGATCGGTACTCGAACCCTGCATTCGGAGTATTTAGAATCTGCCGGTGCCGGTCAAGCTCCGATGTACAATCACCAGAGCGCAACACGACATGGAGTGCTCAATGAAGATGGAAGAACTTCGAGCCATCCAGGCACCCCTGAAGGACCGCTACAAGGAGCGTCCCGATGCCGCGCTGATTACGCTGAAGGCGGAGGGCCGGCTCGGCGAAGGCGTCACCTGCAAGGTTGCGACCGGCAAGGCGCTTGTCACGGCGGGGCTGCATCCGGCCACGGGCGGTAATGGCCTGAGCGCCTGCTCGGGCGACATGCTGCTCGAGGCGCTGGTGGCCTGCGCCGGCGTGACGCTGAACGCGGTGGCGACGGCGCTCGGCTCGTGATTCGAAGCGGCGCGGTTCGCGCCGAAGGCGATCTCGACTTTCGCGGCACGCTGGGTGTCGCCAAGGACGCGCCGGTCGGCTTCCAGCGGATCCGCCTGCATTTCGACCTCGAGACCGACGCGTCCGAAGAACAGCTGGCCACGCTGATGCGCCTCACCGAGCGCTACTGCGTCGTCTACCAAACGCTGCGCCGGTCCCCGGATATCACGGTGTCACGCCGACTGGTCTAGACGTCGAGGCCGCATTTTTCGGAGGTCGCAATGCCGATGTACATGGACATCCACGAGGTCAAGGGAGCCACGATGGAAGACGTGGACCGCGCGCGGACCTTATGACGCGTCGATTTTGCGGCCTATTTGTCTAGGCAGCGGCTGCCTTGCAGCAGAGCGCAACATCTTACACACTGAGCGAGTCTGATTCGGCACACGTTGGCAGGCCAACCGCGCAGGTCGCCAATTATGACGAACGCTATCTGTCCGCCGCTTCTCGCCGGCGTCCTGCGCCCGATTCGCATTGCCATTTGCCGCCGCACTGCCGTGGCGAGTTTGTAGCGGCTCATGCCTGCCGTTGTGCCTCTCGCGATTCCTGCGCCGACGCTGGATCGACCCGTGCCCTTTCGGGGCGCGGCATTCTTTGTGCCGACCGTCACAAGTTGTGTCTCGGACAAGCGAACGCGCTCGTGCTGGCTGCGCTCGCCGGCTTCCTGCTGCTCGATCAACGCGACCGGCCGTGGCTAGCCGGCATCGCCCTGGCTTTCAGCCTCGATCGAACCTTATCGCGATTGCCTTGGCCCTACCTTGTCTGGCAGCGTGACTGGAGAGCGTGTCGCGGCCTTTGCTGGTGGGCTCATAATCGGCGTGCTCGCCAATGCTGATTATGGCGGAGGATCGGCTCGACTGGACTACGTGCACAGCTTTTTCGATGTAGCCTTCAAGGGTTGCGGCTTATCCGCCCAATCAGTGGTTCGGCTTTTGCGTCGCGTTGTTCGCGCCCAATCGATGTCGACGGCTTGCCGATCTTCCACTGCTCGCGACGTGCTGGCCCATCTGCGCTGCCGCGAGGGCTCGCCCTGCTTGCAGTTGATTGTGTTCGGCCGCCGCGGGACTGATGCCTTTGCCGTCCAGCTCGGCCTGGTTGATTCACTTGCAGCCTTCATCGTTGCCGACCATTGGTATCGCCACTTCAGCCATTGATTTGCTCGCATCCTGATCGCCTCGGACCAATGCCCAGCGCGCATGGCGCGCCGCACTCCTGATCGCCTGCGGTTTAATCGGGTTCAAGGACTGCTGCTGGAAGGCGTTCGCCGATCACCTGTTGTTGCTATCGTTTGCAACTATGGCTTTATTTTCCTCATCTATGGCGCACTGGCGGCACGACCTGGTCACCCGATCACGATCTGCGGCCACCCCTTGTGCCGCGCGTGCGCGGCTAGCACCGGGTCGGCGTTCACGGCGACCGGGTGGGTCACGTGCGAAAGCAGCGGCAGGTCGTTCTGCGAATCGCTGTAGAACCAGCTCTCGCGGAAAGTCGGAGAGCCGCATGTTGCGCGCGGCAAGCCACGCCAGCAGACGCTCGACCTTGCCTTCGCGCATGTTGGGCGTACCGACGACGCGGCCCGGTGTAGCGGCCCTGCTTCATCTCCGGCTCGGTCGCGATGTGATTCTCGAAGCCCAGCTCGCGCGCGATGGGCGCGGTCAGAAAGCGGCTGGTCGCCGTCGTCAGGATCATGAAATGGCCGAGCCCGCGATGCTTGGCGATGAGTTGCGCGCGCCGCAGGCGCGATCGAAGGCAGGATGCGCTCGCGCATGAACGTCGCGGTGCAAGCGCCGTCCAATTCCTCCGCCGTGAACGGCTTCAGCGTCGACAGGTAGAACTCGGTGAATTCGATGGCGCCCGCCTCGCCGCGCCGATAGCGCTCGCCCAGTTCGAGGTTCGCGGCTTCGAAAGTCGCGCGATCGAGCTTGCCGCGCGCAAGCAGGAATTCGACCCACTGCTCGTCGCTGTCGTTGGGCAGCAGCGTGTGGTCGAGGTCGAACAACGCCAGGATGTCGTGGGCCATGACAGTCACAATCCTTGAGGAAGAAAAGAGTTGGAATCCGGCGCAGTGATCGGTAACGTCGCAGCCAATGCGCATTCTTGACCCGCCTTCGGCGTGCGCTCGCGACCGCCGGAGCCACTTGCTGCGTCCGCTGCGAGTCGGGACGGCCCATTGCGGGCTGGCTCGACGAGCACCGCGCGGCACGGCTCGCGGACTTTGCCGATGTCTTTGCGGTGAACAGCGACGGCGTGTCGTTCCTTCCCTCGCTCGCCGACGAACAGTCGCGCAGCAAGGCGATGGCGGATGTTACCGCGACGCTGGCCGCCGAAGGGGCGCTCACGCAGTGGCGGGACGAACTCTACGCGGCGGCGCCGGCTTTCGGCGCCCCGCCCTGGTTTCTGCTCGAGCGGGCGGCCGCGCGCTACTTCGGCGTGCATACCTGGGCGGCGCATATCAATGGCGTCGTCCGTGGGCCGCCGAAGGCGCAGATGTGGTTCGCGCGCCGCAGCGAGGGCAAGGCCATCGATCCTCGCAAGCTCGACAACCTCGTGGGCGGCGGCATCGCGGCGGGGGAAACGGTCGGCGAGACGCTGGCCAAGGAAGCGTGGGAGGAAGCCGGCATAAAGACGGATCTGGCCTTGCGCGCGCAGCCTGCAGGCGCCGTGCACATCTGGCGCGAGCAGCCGGACGGCCTTCAGTCGGAGACGATCTTCGTGCATGACCTGTGGCTCCCCGGTGATTTCGCTCCCGCCAACCAGGATGGCGAAGCCGTCGACCACCGCCTCGTCGCGATGGACGAGGCGGCGCGGCTGATCGCCCTGACCGACGAGCCGGACGAAGTCACGGCCGACGCGAGCCTCGTCGTGCTGGACTTCCTGCTGCGCCAGGGCGCCGTAGATCCCGCGATGCCGGCGTACAACGGACTGAAGGGGCTCTTGCGCGCTCAGGCAGCCGCACGCCGCGCGTGAGCCGGCGCGACGTGCTTGATGCCCATTTCCAGCAGCGTATCGCGCACGGCGTTGACCGCATGCCGCATCTCGTCCGGACCGATGGCGCCGATGCAGCCGACGCGAAAGGTTTCGAGTTGCGTGAGCTTGCCGGGATACAGGATGAAGCCCTTGTCGCGCACGCGATCGTAGAACTCCTTGAACGCGTATGCGCGGGGATCGGCGGGCGCATGGAACGTCACGATGATCGGCGCCTGGATCGCAGGATCGAGGAACGGCTTGAACCCCAGCTCGCGCATCCCGGCATCGAGCGTCGTCGTAATTTGCCGTGTAGCGCGCCAAGCCGCGCGGGCTGCCCGCCCTCGGCGATGTACTGGTCGAGCGCCGCATTGAGCGCGACGACGACGTGCGTCGGCGGCGTGAATCGCCATTGCGTCGTCTTCTCCATGTACGCCCACTGGTCGGCCAGGTCCAGTGCGAACGACGTCGAATTGCCCGCGCAGCGTTCGAGCAAGCCCGTTGCGCACCAGCACGAAGCCCATGCCGGGCGGCCCCTCGACGCATTTGCCCGAGGCCGCGATCAGCGCGTCGAAGGGGGTCGCGCGCGCATCGATGGGCAGCGCGCCGAAAGAGCTCATCGCGTCGACGATGAGTCCCTTGCCATGGCGCGCCACGACTTCGGCGATCGCGGCGAGAGGATTGTGGATGCCCGTCGACGTCTCGCAATGGATGAGGCCCACGTGCGTGATCGAGGGCTCCTTCGCGAGCATCTGGTCGACGTCGTCCGCCGTCGTCGGCACGTCGTCGGCGGTTTCGAACGTCGTCAGCCGCCGTCCCATCATCTCGGTCAGCTTCGCGAACCGCTTGCCGTAGGCGCCGTTGATCAGCACCAGCACGTGGCCGCGCGCGCGGCACGAGCGTGTTGACCGCCGCCTCGATCGCGAACGTCCCGCTGCCCTGCATCGGCACGCACGTGTGGGTTTCCCTCGCATGGACGATGTCGGTGAGCTTGCGCCGGACCTGCGCGGTCACCGCGTTGAACTCCGCGTCCCACGAGCCCCAGTCGCGCAGCATCGCCATCTTGGTCGGCGAGCGACGTGGTCAGCGGGCCGGGTGTGAGCAGGATGGGATCGCGGGAATGAAGGCTCATGGCATTTCCTTAGAGAACGACGGGCTTCGCCACGCCTGCGTGCGCGTGACGATGAAGCGCGTCAGCACGGCATAGACAAGGCAGATGGCCGTGGAGGTGATCACGATCAGCGTCGCCATTGCGGCGGCGGGGCCGATCTCGCCGAACTCGTCGAGCCGGAGGATCGCGATCGACGCCAATCGCGTCTGCGGCGTATACAGGAAAATGACGGCGGAAATAGTCACCATCGCATTGACGAAAAGGTACCGGCCGATGTCGAGAATCGCGGGCAGGCAAACCGGCACGGTCACCCGGAAGAACGTCTTGTAGAACGGCACCTTGAGCGAAGCCGAGACGGCCTCGAATTCGCTGTCGAGCGCCTTCAGCGCCGTCACTGCCGTCAGGTGGCTCGATGTGTAGTAGTGGACGACGGTCGAGAACACCAGGATCCCGAGCGTCCCGTAGAGTCCGTTCAGCGGATTGGCTGGATCGATGAAGAAGAGGATGTAGCCTAAGCCGAGCACCATGCCGGGCACGCCCATCGGAATGGCGGCGAGAAGGCGCACGAACGCCTTGAGCAGCGGCACCCCCCTCGTTTTTTCGAGCAGGTAGGCGCAGCCGAAGATGAATGCCGTGCCGCCCACCGCCACCGCGAGCGCCATCTTGAGGCTGTTGACATAGGCGTCCAGCGCACCCGCGTCGACGAGTCCGAAGACGTAGTGGCGCAGGCTCATCGACTTGTCGTACGGCCAGAACTTGATGAACGACGTGTAGACCGCCATGCCGAGCACGGCGAGCAGCAGCAGACGCGATGACGAGGCAGTACACGAACATCCCGCGGTCGAACCACGGCGCGGGTTTCGGCGCATAGGGCACGGCACGCGCGGAGAACAGTGCCTGCTGGCGCCCTGCATGATCCAGTCGACGATGAACGCGACCAGCACGGGAAACAGCAGCACCAGGCCGACCACGGCGCCCTTGTTGAAGTTCTGCTGGCCGATCACCAGCTTGTAGATGTCCACCGCAAGCACGTTGAAGTTGCCGCCGATCACCTTGGGAATGCCGAAGTCGCTGACGGTGTACGAAAACACGACCATCGTGGCACTGATCAGCCCGAATTTCGCGCCGGGCAGCGTGATCGTGAAAAACCTGCGCCACGTCGGCGTGCGCAACGACTCCGCCGCCTCGTAGAGACGGCCATCGGTCAGGAGCAGCGACGTGAGAACGATCATCAGCGCATGCGGAAACGTCGCGTAAATGGCGGAGACGATGATGCCGAGCGGCCCGTAAATCGAGGCGCCATAAAGCAGCCACTTCAGCGCGCCCTGGTTGCCGAACCACTGGATGAACGAAATCGCCGCCAGCAGCGACGGCGCGAGAATCGGCGTCAGCGCGATGACGCGAAAAATGATCTTGCCGCGCATGCACGAGCGCGTGAGCGCATACGCGTACGCAAACGCGAGCGGAATGGTGATGGCGGTCACGATGACCGCCACCCAGAAGGTATTCCAGATGGAGCTCATCAATGCCGGCGTGGCGAAATATTCGCGGAATTGCAGCAATCCGACGAATGCGCCGCCCTTGTCCTGAACGCTTCGACCAGGATCGCTCGCCATCGGTCCCAGCAGGAACAGCGCGAGCACGGCGCAACAACCGAGCAGCAGTCCTTGCGCCAGCCGGTCCTGCCAGTGAACGCGCGGGCGGGTCGCGGCCCTTGTTCCCGGGAGGATCGCAGGCGTGCTCAAGGATCCCCGCGCATGCGGCCGGTGCCGCTGCCGCTGCACTGCTCATGTCTCCCTTATCCAAGGATGCGCAGCGCGTCGGGAGGCAGGCTCACCGTGACGGACTGCCCCGCCATCATGTTGCCCTCGTCGACGTCTTGGCGCGGCACGTTCGCGACCAGTGCCGGCGCGCCGCCGGCGTCGAGCGTCAGCCCCACCATGCAGAAGGCGCCGAGGAATTCGACCTTGGCGATCCGCGCGCCGAGCGTATTGCCGTTCACGCGCGCCGGCGGCATTCAGCCCGATCTCTTCCGGACGCAGGTAAAGCTTCACGGCCGTGCCGGCCGCGATATCCGGGCGCGCGACGGCAAGCGAAACCGCGCCCGACGCGGAATTGCCCTCCGCCTTCCGCCACGGCCGGGCAGCACATTGATCTTGCCGACGAAGTCAGCGACGAACGGCGTCGCGGGCGCTTCGTAGATTTCCCGCGGCGTGCCGACCTGCTCGATCCGGCCGGCATGCATGACCACGATGCGATCGGCCATCGAAAGCGCCTCTTCCTGGTCGTGCGTCACCATCACGGTCGTCACGCCCAGCCGCTGCTGCAGTGCGCGGATTTCGCCGCGCAGCCGGACGCGTTCGAGTGCGTCGAGCGCCGACAACGGCTCGTCCAGCAACAGCAATCCCGGCGCGGTGGCGAGCGCGCGCGCAAGCGCGATCCGCTGCTGTTGTCCGCCGGATAATTGCCCCGGGTACTTGGCGCCGGCGTCGGGCAGCCCGACGAGCTTTAAGCAAGTTCCGCGACGCGCGCCGCGATCGCGCCGCGCGCCTGCCGGCGGTTGACGAGTCCGTACGCGACGTTGGCGCGGATCGTGAGGTTCGGAAACAACGCGTAGGACTGGAAGACGATTCCGTAGTCGCGCCGGATCGCGGGCAAGCCGCGAAATGTCCCGCCCATCCTGGTGGATCGTTCCCGTATCCTGCGTTTCGAGGCCGGCGATGATGCGCAGCAGCGTGGTCTTGCCGCAGCCGGAGGGCCCAGGAAAACCATCAGTTCGCCGCGCCGGACTTCCAGCGCGATGTCCTTCAACGCCTCGAATTTGCCGAAGCTCTTGTTGATGCCCGAAAGCCGCAGGTAGGAGTCGTCGGTCACGAGAGCGGTCCCCGTGATGTAAGCGCGCCCCGCGGGAGGCGGGGCGCGTTGGCGCAGGCAGACGTCTATTTCTTGGGTTCGGACTTGCTGTCGTAGCGCTTGGTCCACTCCGCGAGAATCTTGTCGCGATTGTTGGCGGCCCACGCGAAATCGTTCTTGACCAGCCTGGGACTCGTAGTCAGCCGGAATATTGGGCAGATGGGATGGCCGCACCCGGTATGGCGACGATCGCGTAGTTCTTGGCATAGAGGTCCATCGCGGCCTTGCTCGACGCGAAGTCCGCCAATTTCTTGGCGGCATCCAGTTTCTTCGTGTTCTTCATGATGCCGAACGCCTCCAGGTCCCAGCCCAGGCCTTCCTTGGGGAAGATCAGGTCGATCGGGCCGCCCTTGGCCTTGATCGTGTTGGCGCGGTATTCGAACGAGATGCCGATCGGGAACTCGCCATTGCCCGCGAGCACGCACGGCTTGCTGCCCGAGTGCACGTACTGCGCGATGTTCTCGTGCAGCGCGTCCATGAACTTCCAGCCGCCCTGCTCGCCGAAGATCTGCAGCCACGACGTGACGTCGAGGTAGCCCGTTCCGGACGACGCGGGATTGGGCATGACGATCCTGCCCTTGTAGATCGGCTTGGTCAGGTCCTGCCAGGTTTCGGGCTTGGGCAGGTTCATCTTGGCCGCCTCGACGGTGTTGAAGCAGACGGTGGCGCCCCAGACGTCCATGCCGAACCAGTACGGCGGGTTCTTGGCGTCGCGATAGGACGCCTTGATGGCCGCAGAGGCCGCTTGGCGCGTACGGCGTCAGCATGCCGTCCGTTCGAACCGCACGAGGCTGGTCGCGGCGAGTCCCCAGATGACGTCGGCCTGCGGATTGGCCTTTTCCGCGAGCAACCGGGCCGTGATCACGCCGGTCGAATCCTGCACCCACTGGATTTCGATGTTCGGCACGACCTTGTTGAAGCCATCGGCATAGGCCTTCATCTGATCGGCTTCGAGCGCCGTGTAGACGAGGAGTTGACGTCTTCTGCGCGGACGCCGACCCGCTCGCCGATACAGCGCGAACGCCGCGGCAGCGAAGAGGGACGACAGCCAGCGAAAGCCTCGGTGGAATTTCATCGATGTGCTCCTTCAGGCGAACGGGTTAGCGGAAAATGACGCGGCAAACGGGGCGGACGCACTTTCGCGCGCTGTGAATCGGCGTGCGACATGTTACGTGCCCCCGCCATCGCAGGCAGCGCCCGACGTGCAACGGCTACGCGCCCGCGCCACGGCGCCGCGCGACATGTTCGGGCCCGAGACTACTCACCGCGGAATTGCAGATTGTTGACAATCTACACAGTCCGCCGTCTAATCGCAACATGCTGAAATCGCAAAGCTCTCCGGCGACGCCGCGCCCTCGCGCCCGCCGCCGCGCGCGCCCCGCCGCAACGGCGTCCCCGACGGCACCATCGCGCTGCTCCAGACCAACTCGCTGCCATGCTGGTGCAAAAGGAGCTCGAGCGGATGATCCTGGCCGGCGATCTCAAATGCCGGCGCCAAGCTCAACGAAGCCAGCATCGCCGACATGCTGGGCGTGTCGCGCGGACCGGTTCGCGAGGCGTTCCGCTCGCTCGAGGAGTCCGGCCTGGTCCGGCTGGAAAAGAACCGTGGCGTCTTCGTCCGCCAGGTCAGCCTCGAGGAAGCCGACGAGATCTACGAACTGCGGGCCGCGCTCGACGAGTACGCGGGCCGGCGCGTCGCGCAGAGCGCCGCCGCCGCCGACGTGCGCGACCTGCGCGCGTCTCGTCGAGCGCATGGACAAGGCGGCGGCGACGCGAAGAACTCGACGCCTATTACCGCGCCAACCTGCAATTCCACGACCGGCTGGTCGAACTCGCCGGCAACGCCAAGCTGCTCGCGACCTATCGCCGGCTCGTCAACGAACTGCACCTTTATCGCCGGGCCAGCCTCGCGCAGGCCGGCGCGCTGCCCGTCTCCACGCGCGAGCATCACGACATCGTGGAAAAGATCGCCGCCGGCCAGGCGGTCGCCGCAGGCCGTGCGCTGTACGACCACGTGATGGGCAGCCGCGAGCGGATGCACCGCGTGCACGACGCCACGCCGCGGCGCCCAAGCCCTCGCGCGCCACGCCCGGAGGCGTCGATGACCACCGCCGCCGGCCGCACGTGTCGGTCAACGGCCGCACGTACCGGTGGCCCGACCGTCCGCTCGTGGTCGTCTGCGTCGATGGCTGCGAGCCCGACTACATCACGCAGGCCATTCCGCCGGGCGCGCGCCCTTCCTGGCCTCGCTCGCCGAACGCGGCACCTGCCTCACCGCCGACAGCGTCGTGCCGTCGTTCACCAATCCCGAACAACCTGTCGATCGTGACCGGCGCGCCGCCGTCCGTGCACGGCATCTGCGGCAACTATTTCTGGGACCCGGATGCGCAGGCCGAGGTCATGATGAACGACGCGAAGTATCTGCGCGCCGGCACGCTGCTCGCCGCGCTCGCGGATGCCGGCGCCAAGGTGGCCGTGATCACGGCGAAGGACAAGCTCCGCTCGCTCCTCGGCCACAAGCTGACGGGCATCTGCTTTTCGTCGGAGAAAGGCGGACCAGGTGACGCATGAGGCCAACGGCATCGCCGACGCGCTGGCGTTGACCGGCCTGCCCGTGCCGTCGGTGTACAGCGCCGCGCTATCGGAGTTCGTGTTTGCGGCCGGCGTGGCGCTGATGAAGCGCGACCGCCCCGACATCATGTACCTGTCGACGACCGACTATGTGCAGCACAAGGCGGCGCCGGGCACGGCCGCCGCCAACGACTTCACCGCGATGCTCGACAGCTACCTGGGGCAGTTCGACGCGCTGGGCGCGACGGTGGTGCTGACCGCCGATCACGGGATGAACGCCAAGACCGACGCGTTCGGCCGTCCCAACATCATCTTCCTGCAGGACCGGCTCGACGAATGGTATGGCAAGGCGACGACGCGCGTGATCCTGCCCATCACCGACCCTTACGTCGTCCATCACGGCGCGCTGGGCTCCTATGCCACCGTGTATCTCGGACAAGGACCCACGCGCGACCATGCGATCGCGCCACATCGCGGCGTTGCCCGGCGTCGAAGGCGTGTACACGCGCGAGCAGGCGTGCGCGAAGTTCGAACTGCCGCCCGATCGCGTCGGCGATCTGGTCATCGTCTCCGAGCGGCTGACGGTGATCGGCACGAGCCGCGACCGGCACGACCTGTCGGGCCTCGACGCGCCGTTGCGCTCGCACGGCGGCACGTCCGAGCAGCGCGTGCCGCTGATCGCCAACCGGCAAGGCCCCGACCCTTCCGGAGCGGCGGTGGCGCAACTTCGACGCGTTCGACCTGGGGCTCAACCACCTCCAATGAACATGATGGCCGATCTGTGCGCACGTGAAGCCGCGGCGCGGTCCTCCACGGCGAAGATGCGCATCGCCGGCAAGGAGGTCGGCGGCAGCCGCGTCATCGAGGTCCGCAATCCGTACACCAATGCGCTCGTCGGCACGGTGCCCAAGGCCACGGTCGACGACGTCCGCGGCGCCTTCGCGCATCGCCCGCGGCTACCGGCGAAACTCACGCGCTACGAGCGCTCCGAAATCCTGCGCAAGGCGGCCGACGCTGATCCGCGCCCGCGCCGAGGCGATCTCCGACCTCATCACGGCCGAGTGCGGCATCGGCAAGAAGGACTCGCGCTACGAAGTGGGCCGCGCCTGCGACGTGTTCACGTTCGCCGGCAACGCCGCGCTGACCGACGACGGGCAGATCTTCTCGTGCGACTTAACGCCCCACGGCAAGTCGCGCAAGGTCTACACGCTGCGCGAGCCGCTGCAAGGGGTGATTTCCGCCATCACGCCGTTCAACCATCCGCTGAACCAGGTCGCGCACAAAGTGGCGCCCGTCGATCGCGACCAACAACCGCATGGTCTTGAAGCCCACGGAAAAGACGCCGCTGACCGCGCTGCTCCTGGCCGACATCCTGTACGAAGCCGGCCTGCCGCCGCAGATGTTCTCGGTGATCACCGGCGATCCGCGCGAGATCGCCGACGAAATGCTGACCAATCCCGACGTCGACCTGGTGACGTTCACCGGCGGCGTGGCGGTGGGCAAGTACATCGCCGCGAAAGCCGTGTACAAGCGCCAGGTGCTCGAACTGGGCGGCAACGATCCGCTGATCGTGATGGAGGATGCCGACATCGAGGAAGCAGCCACGCTCGCGGCCGCGGGATCGTACAAGAACTCCGGGCAGCGCTGCACGGCGGTGAAGCGGATCCTCGTGCACGAGAAGGTCGCCGACGACTTCGTCGCGCGGCTGGTCGCGAAGACGAAAGCCTGGACCTACGGCGACCCGATGGACGGCGCGCTCGACATGGGCACCGTGATCGACGAGGCCGCCGCGCAGAACTTCGAGCAGCGCGTCAACGATGCCGTGGCGCAGGGCGCACGCCTGCTTGCGGGCAACGTCCGCCACGGCGCGCTCTATTCGCCAACGGTCATCGACCACGTGCGCCCGGAAATGAACGTCGTGAAGACCGAGACCTTCGGCCCGGTGTCGCCGGTCATTCGCTTCCGGGATATGGACGAAGCGATCGCGATTGCGAATGGAACCGTCTACGGCCTGTCGTCGTCGGTGTGCACGAACCGCCTCGACTACATCACGAAATTCGTGACCGAACTGCACGTCGGCACGGTCAACGTGCGCGAGGTCCCGGGCTATCGGCTGGAACTGACGCCCTTCGGCGGCATCAAGGATTCCGGGCTGGGCTACAAGGAAGGCGTGCAGGAGGCGATGAAGAGCTTCACCAACACCAAGACGTACTCGCTGCCGTGGTGACCCGCGCATCTGACAGATGCAGACGCTGCTCAACCTGCTGGCCGGCGTGTCGCTGCTCGTCTGGGGCACGCACATCGTGCGCACGGGCATCCTGCGGCTGTACGGCGGCGACCTGCGCCGCGTGCTGCGCAAGAGCATCAGCCAGCGCTTCTACGGCCTTCCTTGCGGGGCTGGGCGTCACCGGGCTGATCCAGAGCAGCACGGCCACCGCGCTGATCGTCGCCGCCTTCGCCGGCCAGGGCCTCATCGGCACCGCGCCGGCGCTGGCCGTGATGCTGGGCGCCGATGTCGGCACGTCGCTCGTCACGCTGATCCTGTCGTTCGACCTGTCGTGGCTCGCCCCGCTGCTGATCTTCGTCGGCGTGACGCTGTTCCTGACGCTGCAGGCGACGAACGTCGGACGCTTCGGCCGCATCCTGATCGGCCTCGGCCTCATCATGTTCGCGCTGCAGTGGATCTCGGTCGCCGCCAAGCCGTTCGTGCAGGCCGCCGGCGTCAAGGTGATCTTCGCGTCGCTGACCGGCGACGTGCTGCTCGACATGCTGGTCGCCGCGCTGTTCACGATGCTCTGCTACTCGAGCCTGGCCGTCGTCCTGCTGGTCGCCACGCTGGCGTCGCTGCACGTGATCGCGCTGCCGGTCGCGCTCGGCCTGGTGCTGGGCGCCAACCTCGGCAGCGGCCTGCTGGGCATGCTGTCGACGCTGCGCTCGCCGCCCGAAGCGCGGCGCGTCACGCTCGGCAATTTCCTGTTCAAGCTGATCGGCTGCGTGATCGCCATTCCGTTCCTTGGCGCATATCGACGGCTGGATCGACGCCCTCGAGCTCGACAAGGCGCGCGAAGTCGTGCTGTTCCACCTGTGCTTCAACGTCGCGCTGGCGCTGCTGTTCATCTTCTGGACCGAAAGGATCGCGCGCATCGCCGAGCGGCTGCTGCCCGCCAAGCGCGCGGCCGACAACCCTGCCGCGCCGCGCCATCTCGATCCCTCCGCGCTGACCACGCCCACGCTGGCGATCGCCAACGCCGCGCGCGAGGCGATGCGCATCGGCGACGTCATCGAAGACATGCTGAACGGCATGCTGACGGTCATGAAGACCAACGACCGCGCGCTGGCGGCAACGGCTGCGGCAGAAGGACGACATCGTCGACGAGCTGTACACGGCGGTGAAGCTCTATCTGACGCAGATTTCGCGCGAGGCGCTCGACGACAAGGAAGGCCGGCGCTGGGCGGACATCGTGTCGTTCACGATCAACCTGGAGCAGGTCGGCGACATCATCGAGCGCGTGCTGATCGACCTCGAGGAGAAGAAGATCGAGAAGCATCGCAATTTTTCCGAAGCCGGCATGGCCGAGATCTGCGACCTGCACGCGCGCCTCGTGGCCAACCTGCGCCTCGGCATGAGCGTGTTCCTGAATGGCGACCTGAAGAGCGCGCAGGAACTGCTCGCGCAAAAGGTGCTGTTCCGCGACCTGGAGCGCGCCTATGCCGACTCGCACCTCACGCGCCTCGCCGGCAATACGCTGGAGAGCATCGAGACCTCGTCGCTGCACCTCGACCTCATTTCGGACTTGAAGCGCATCAATTCGCATATCTGCTCGATTGCCTACCCGATCCTCGAAGAGGCCGGCGTGCTGGCGCGAACCCGCCTCAAGGAACCCGAGCCTGAAACACCTCCGGATGACGACCCGGTCATGGCCAAGCCGCGCAACGGCAAGGGCAACTGGCAAAAGCGCAAACCGAAAGCCGCCTGACGAGCCCATGGCCCTCTCGATCTCGGATATCTGCATCCTGTTCGCCCGCAAAGGCGGCCGCGCGTACGACGGTGAACCGGTCACGCAGATCGAGCACGCACTGCAGACGGCCGCGCGCGCCGAAGATGAGGGCGCCTTGCCGGCGCTCGTCTCCGCCGCGCTTTTGCACGACCTGGGCCACCTGCTGAACGACCAGGGTGAAACGCCGACGATGCGGGGCGTGGATGACCTGCACCAATACGCGGCGCTGCCGTTCCTGCGCGGGCTGTTCCCCGATGATGTGCTGGTGCCGATCCGGCTGCATGTCGACGCGAAGCGTTACCTGTGCGCAACCCGCGACGCCTATTACGAAGCGCTGTCGGCCGATTCCAAGCGCAGCCTTGTGCTGCAAGGCGGCATTTTTGCGCCGGAAGAGGCCGCCGCGTTCATAGCGCAGCCGTTTGCGCGGGACGCCGTCCGGGTCCGGCTATGGGATGACCTGGCCAAGGTGGAAGGCGCGGCGACGCCGCCGCTCGCGCATTTCGTGGCCGCGCTGGAGTCGGTTGCGTGCCGCCCGCCCCCGTAGAACTCACGCTCGGCGTCACCCTTGCGGTCCTGGGCGCCGGGATGCTTCATGCCGGCTGGAACGCGCTGCTCAAGTCGGCTGGCGGCGGCGATCCGCTGCTCGACACGGCGACGGTCGTCGCCGGGATCGACCGTGTGCTCGCTGCTCGCGCTGCCGTTCTTGCCGTTTCCCGAGGCAGGTGCCTGGGTCTTCGTCGCGGCCTCCACCGTCATTCACTTCGGCTACTACCTGACACTCGCGCAGGCGTACCGAACCGGCGACCTGTCGTTCGCCTATCCGCTGATGCGCGGTACCGCGCCGCTGCTGGTCACCGTGCTCGGCGCGATCTTCCTGCGCGAACTGCCGCAGGCGCACGTGATCGCCGGCATCGCGCTCATATCGATCGGCATCATCGGCATCGCGTTCGCGCGGCGCGAGCGCCATCCGCCGGCAGCGGCGTATTGGGCATTCGCCAACGCCGCCATCATCGCGATCTACACGCTGGTCGACGGCGCCGGCGCGCGCGCGTCCGGCAACGCCTTCGGCTATGTGTTGTGGCTCACCTTCCTCGAGGGCATCGTCTTCCTGGCGTGGATCGGCACGCGCCGCGGCACAATGGCGGCAGGCTATGTTCGCAGGCAATGGCGCCGCGGCCTGGTGGGGGGCTTCTGCAGCGTGGCTGCCTATGGCATCGTGCTCTGGGCCATGACGCGCGCGCCCGTCGCCGCCGTGGCGGCATTGCGCGAAACTTCGGTGATCTTCGCGGCATTGATTGGGGCGCTGTGGTTGAAGGAAGGCTTCGGACTGGCGCGCCTGGCCGGCGCCGCGACCGTCGTCGTGGGTGTGGCAACCCTCAAGCTGTGACATGACCGCTCCCCCATCGCATGCCCGCGTCGTCGTCGTCGGCGGCGGCATCGTCGGCGCCTCGACCGCCTATCACCTGGCCAAGATGGGCGTCGCGGACGTCGTCGTGCTGGAACAGGGCAAGCTCACCTGCGGAACCACATGGCATGCGGCGGGCCTTGTCGGGCAGACGCGGGCGACGCGCAACGCGACGCGGATGAGCCAGTACGGCATCGAGCTCTACTCGACGCTGGAGCAGGAGACGGGCCTTGCGACCGGCTGGAAGCAATGCGGCAGCCTCAACGTCGCGAAGACGCCCGAGCGCATGCAACTTGATCAAGCGCCAGATGGCGCGCGCGAAGAGCTTCGGTATCGCGTTCGACTATGTGACGCCGGCCGAAGCGCAAAGGATCGCGCCGATATTGCGCACCGACGACCTTGCAGGCGCCGTGTGGATTCCCGGCGATGGCAAGGCCAACCCGACCGATCTCACGCAATCGCTGGCCAAGGGCGCCCGGATGCGCGGCGCCGCGATATTCGAGGGCGTGAAAGTAACAGGCGTACGAACGGCGCGGCGGGCGCGTGACCGGCATCGCCTGGCAACGCGGCGAGGACGAAGGCGAAATCGCCTGCGAGACGCTCGTCAACTGCGGCGGCCAGTGGGCGCGCGAGTTCGGACGCCTGGCAGGCGTCAACGTGCCGCTTTATTCCGCCGAACATTTCTACATCGTCACCAAGGCGATTCCCGGAGTCACCCCTGCTTTGCCGGTCATCCGCGATCCGGACGGCTTCATCTATTACAAGGAGGAAGTCGGCGGCCTCGTGATGGGCGGATTCGAGCCGGTCGCCAAGCCGTGGAACCCGCCGCGCATCCCGGACAAGTTCGAATTCCAGCTGCTGCCCGAGGACTGGGACCAGTTCGAGGTGCTGATGACGAACGCGATCCACCGCACGCCGTGCCTCGAAACGGCCGAGATCAGGATGCTGTTGAACGGTCCGGAGAGTTTCACGGGGGACGGCAATTTCATCCTGGGCGAGGCACCGGAAGTCGCGGGCTATTTCGTGTGCGCGGGCTTCAACTCGGCGGGCATCGCGAACGCCGGCGGCGCCGGTCGGCTGGTCGCCGAATGGATCGTGGGAGGCGAAGCGCCGCTCGACCTTTGGGACGTCGATATCCGGCGCTTCGCGTCCTTCCACGCGAACCGAAAACACTTAGCCGACCGCACGGTCGAGTCCCTCGGACTGCACTACGCGATGCGCTGGCCGCGCGAGGAATTGCAGACGGTGCGCCCGCTGCGCCGCTCGCCGCTGTACGACCGCCTGAAAGCCAGGCGGGCCGTCTTCGGCACCAAGCTCAACTGGGAGCGCGCCAACTACTTCCTGCCACCAGGCGCCGCGGAAGCGCCGTACACGTTCGACACGCCGGACTGGCTTCCGTACGTCCTCGACGAGCAGCGCGCCTGCCGCGAGGGTGTCGTGGTCTTCGACCAGACGTCGTTCTCCAAATTCATCCTCAAGGGCCGCGACGCGCTCGCCGTCCTGCAGCGGCTGTGCGCGAACGAAATCGACGTGCCGATCGGCAGGATGGTCTACACGGCGATGCTCAACGAACGCGGCGGATTCGAAAGCGACTTGACGATCACGCGCCTTCATCCGGACACGTTCTTTATCATGACGGGATCGGGGCAGGCGACGCGCGATGCGTCATGGATCGAGCGGCATATCGATCCCGCCGAATTCGCCGCGCTGGTCGATGTAACCAGCGCCTATTCCGTGATCTCGCTGATGGGTCCCAAGTCCGAGGCGTTGCTGAAGGAACTATCTCCCGACGACCTCACCAAGACCGGATTGCCGTTTTCGATGACCGCGGACATCGACGTCGGACACGCGCGCGTGCGTGCCGCCCGGATGAGTTACGTGGGCGGTCCCGGCTACGAGATGGTCGTCCCGACGGACCAGTGCGTGACGCTCTACGACGCTCTGTGCGGCACAGGCGGCCCGCACGGCCTCCGGGATGCGGGCTACTACACGATCGATGCCTTGCGGGTCGAGGCCGGACGGCGCGCCTGGGGCCCGGAGTTGTCGCCCGACGAGACGCCGTGGGAAGCCGGTCTTGGTTACGCCGTGAAAATGGACAAGGCCGCGCCCTTCATTGGACGCGACGCACTCGTGAAGCAGCGGGAATCGGGGATACGCAAGCGCCTCGTGACGTTCACGTTCGACGATTCCGCGGCGTTTCCTTGGGGCGGCGAACCCATCCTGATGGATGGTCGCAATGTGGGCGAATTGACCTCGGCCGGCTACAGCCGCAAATACGGCCGCGCCATCGCCATGGGCTATGCCCGCGCCATCTCCGGCGAACCTCCTTTGTCGGACGAACGCATTCTTGGGGCACGCTACGCCGTCGACATTGCGGGGACGATATTTGCAGTGACGCCCCATCTCAAGCTCGCGTAACCCGCGAGGGAGAGTCGAGTGAATCGCGCGGGCGCGTCGGCCGAGTCCATCCGCGGGATTTGTGTTGCTGGGCAAGGTTTGTCATTATCCGACCCGACAGGATCCAAAGCCATCGTCCGCCCGCAGGCCTTGCCGGCACTCCGAAGCTTCCCTCGAAGGAGATTCCCATGAGCAAACCCGCCCTCCAGATCATTTCCGCATCGCTGCTCGTCGTCGGTGGCGCGGTGTTTGCCGCCCACGCGCATGCGGGCAAGACGCTCGACGCGATCAAGCAGCGCGACCAGGTCGTGTGCGGCGTCAACACCGGCCTCGCGGGCTTTTCGGCCGCCGACAGCCAGGGCAATCTGGGTCGGCCTCGACGTCGACGTCTGCAAGGCTATCGCGGCAGCGGTGCTGGGCGACGCGAAGAAGGTGAAGTGGGTTCCGCTCAACGCGCAGCAGCGCTTCACCGCCCTGCAGTCGGGCGAGGTCGACATCCTTTCGCGCAACACGACGTTCACGCTGACGCGCGACGCGTCGCTCGGCCTCTACATGACACGGTCGTCACCTACTACGACGGCCAGGGCTTCATCGTGCCGAAGAAGGGCAAGATCACCAGCGCCAAGCAACTGAAGAACGCCGAGGTCTGCGTGCAGTCCGGCACGACGACGGAGAAGAACCTGACCGATTACTTCAAGTCGATCGACGTCAAGATCAAGCCCGTGGTGTTCGAGGGCTTCGAGGCGAGCGTGAAGGCGTTCTTCTCGGGCCGCTGCCAGGCGTACACGACCGATGCGTCCGGTCTGGCGTCGATCCGCAACAAGGAAGCCCCGAATCCGGACGACTACGTGATCCTGCCGGAGCTGATTTCCAAGGAGCCGCTGGGACCGATGGTCCGGCGCGGCGACGACGAGTGGTTCGCGATGGTCAAGTGGACGATCTACGCGCTGCTCGAAGCCGAGGAGTACGGGCATCACGCAGGCGAACGTCGACCAGATGAAATCGAGCACCGAATCCGCCGGTTCAGCGCATCCTCGGCACGTCCGAGGACACGGGCAAGCTGCTGGGCCTGGACAAGGAGTGGGCTTACCGGGCGATCAAGTCCGTCGGCAACTACGGCGAAATCTTCGAGCGCAATGTCGGGCCCGCAATCGGCGCTGAAACTGCCGCGCGGCCTCAACAACCAGTGGAACAAGGGCGGCATCATGTACGCGCCGCCGATTCGGTAACCCGCCCGGCAGCCGCGGACGTGCGTGCCAAGAAACGCGATTGGTCCTGGCGCAGCCGGGCGACTCGCGGCCTGATCTACCAGGTGGTGGCGGTGGCGGTGATCGCCGCCGCCGTCTGGTTCCTCGCGCACAACACGCTGGAAAACATGCGCGTGCGCGGCATCCAGAGCGGCTTCGGATTCTTTACGCAGCCGGCCGGCTTCGACATCGGCGAGAGCGTCTTCGCGTTCGACTCGGCCGATCCGTACTGGAAGGCGTTTCTCGTCGGCCTCGTCGAACACGCTGCGCGCGGCGGTCGTCGGCATCGTGCTCACGACGATCCTCGGCACGCTGATCGGCATCGGCCGGCTGTCGCGCAACTTCCTGGTGCGCAGCCTGTGCACCGGATACGTCGAGCTGTTCCGCAACATTCCGGTGCTGATCCAGCTGCTGATGTGGTATTTCGTGCTGAACGAGTGGCTGCCTCCGGCGTCCGACGCGCTGCATCCGTTCCCGGGCATTTACCTGAGCAAGAGCGGGATGTCGTTCCCGATCCCCGAATGGGAACAGCGGGCACCTGGTGACGGTCGCGGGCATTCGCGCTGGGCATCGCGGTGCCTGGGTCTACCGGCGATGGGCGCGCAGCGCGTTCGAGCGCACCGGCATCGCGCGACCGATGGTCTGGCCCGCCATCGCCATCGTTGTCGCCGGCGCGCTGCTGGGATGGGTCGCCGGCGGCGCGCCGACGGCGCTGGAATTGCCGGAGCGCAGCGACCTCAACATCTCCGGCGGCGGTGCCGTCACCCCTGAATTCCTCGCGGTGACCATCGGCCTCACGATCTACACGGCTTCCTTCGTCGCCGAGATCGTGCGCTCCGGCATCCAGGCCGTGGCCTGGGGACAGACCGAGGCCGCGGGCGCGCTCGGCCTGTCGCGCGGACAGGCGCTGAAGCTCGTGCTGCTGCCGCAGGCGCTGCGCGTGATCATTCCGCCGCTGACCAATCAATACCTCAACCTCACCAAGAACTCGTCGCTCGCGGTGGCGGTGGGCTACCCGGACCTGGTGTCGATCTCCAACACGACGCTGAACCAGACCGGCCGCGCCGTGGAGTGCATCGCGGTCATCATGGCGGTCTATCTCACGCTGTCGCTGGTCACCGCCGGCACTGATGAACTGGTACAACGCACGCTCGGCGATCCGCGAGCGCTGACCGATGGACACCGCGCTGCACGCGCCCGTCATCGCCCGCCCGCCGCCCGTGCGCACGCGCCGGCCCGCTGGCGTGGCTGCGCGCGAACCTCTTCGCCGACTGGAAGAGCACGCTGGCGACCGTCATCGTCGTCGCGTTGCATCGCGCGCCTGGCTGCCGGAAATCATCGACTGGGCCGTCGTCCGCGCCGTCACGCGCCCGGACAACGCCGCCTGCCGCGCGCTCGAACACTACGGGCGCCTGCTGGGGCGTCATCGCCGAAAAATACCGCCTGATCCTGTTCGGGCGCTACCCGTTCGACGAGCAATGGCGGCCGCTGATCGCCACGCTGCTCATGGTCGTCATGCTGGTCGCGAGCTGCACGCGCGTGCTCTGGAGCCGGTGGCTGGTCGTGGCGTGGCTCGCGGTGCTCGCGGTCTTCTTCGTGCTGATGCGCGGCGGCGTCGCGGGCCTGACGCCGGTCGAGACCGCGCGCTGGGGCGGCGTTCCGCTCACGATGCTGCTGTCCACGCTCGAGCATCGCGGCGGCGTTTCCGATCGCGGTGCTGGTGGCGCTGGGACGCCGCTCGCACCTGCCGGCGATCCGCACGCTGTGCATCGTCTATGTCGAGCTGATCCGCGGCGTGCCGCTCATTTCGGTGCTGTTCATGGCGTCGTTCATGTTCCCGCTGTTCATGCCGCCGGGCATCACCGTCGACGTGCTGCTGCGCGTGCTGGTCGGCATCACGCTGTTTGCGGCGGCCTACCTGGCCGAGGTCGTGCGCGGCGGCCTGCAGGCGATTCCCAAGGGACAACACGAGGCCGCGGCCGCGATGGGCCTCTCGTATTGGCAGACGCAGCGCAAGATCGTCCTGCCGCAGGCGCTGCGCATGGTGGTGCCGTCGATCATGAACAGCTTCATCAGCACGTTCAAGGACACGTCGCTCGTCACCATCGTCAGCCTCTACGACCTGACCGGGTCGCTGGCGCTGGCGTTGGGCGGCGACGCCAACTGGCGGCAGTTCTACCTGGAGGGCTACCTCTTCATCGCCGCCATCTACTGGATATTCTGCTTCGCCATGTCGCGCTACAGCCAGTGGGTCGAGCGGCACCTCAACGTCGGCACCGCGCGCTGAGCGGGCAACGACGGACCATGAGCGAACCCATCATCGCGTTCGAGAAGGTCAGCAAATGGTATGGCGACTTCCATGTGCTGCGCGACATCGAGCTGGCCGTCGGCCGGGGCGAGCGCATCGTCATCTGCGGTCCGTCGGGTTCCGGCAAGTCGACGCTGATCCGGTGCATCAACGCGCTGGAGGAGCACCAGGAAGGCCGGCTCACGGTCGACGGCATCGAGATCACCGACGACGTCAAGGCCATCGAGACGGTGCGCAAGAACGTCGGCATGGTGTTCCAGCAGTTCAACCTCTTTCCGCACCTGACCGTGCTCGAGAACCTCACGCTCGCCCCGATGTGGGTCGGCCGGGTGCCGAAGAAGGAAGCCGACGAGCGGGCGATGGCGCAGCTGGCGCGCGTGCGCATTGCCGAGCAGGCGGGCAAGTATCCGCTGCAGCTCTCGGGCGGCCAGCAGCAGCGCGTGGCGATCGCGCGCTCGCTGTGCATGACGCCGAAGATCATGCTGTTCGACGAGCCGACCTCGGCGCTCGACCCGGAGATGATCAAGGAAGTGCTCGACGTGATGATCGAGCTCGCCGGGCAGGGCATCACGATGCTGTGCGTCACGCACGAGATGGGCTTCGCGCGCTCGGTGGCCGACCGCGTGATCTTCATGGACCAGGGGCAGATCGTCGAGCAGAACACGCCGGCGGAGTTCTTCGCGCACCCGAAGAGCGAGCGCACGCGCGATTTCCTGTCCAAGATCCTCAGCCACTGACGCCGACGCGCAGGTCCCATGACGCATCGTCCCCCCGCCCTGCCGCCCAAGCGGGGCCGCACGCCCGGCAAGACCGCCGTCGTCACCGGCCAGGTGCAGAGTCTCACGCGCGGCCTGTCGATCCTCGAATGTCTTGCCAAGGCGGAGGGCGGCCTGACGCTCACCGATGTCGGCCAGCGCGTGCAATTGCCGCCGTCGACGGTCCACCGGCTGCTCGCCACGCTCGAGAAAATGGGCTATGTGTACCAGGCGGGCGAACTGGGCCGGTGGTATGTCGGCCTGCAGGCGTTCGCCGTGGGCTCGAGCTTCCTGTCGAGCCGGGACTTCGTCGCGCAAAGCCACCCGTACATGCGGCGGCTGATGGACCAGTCGGGAGAAACGGTCAACTTGGCAATCCTCGACGGAACCGAGGCGGTTTTCGTCGACCAGGTGCAGTGCCGCGAAATGATGCGCACGATCGTGAAGCTGGGCAGCCGCGCGCCGCTGCACGCATCCGGCGTGGGCAAGGCGATTTTCGCGTCGCTGCCCGACGACCAGATCGACGCAATCCTGAAGGTCCGCGGGCTGCCGCGCATCACGGGAAACACGATCACTACGCCCGAGACGATGTGGGCCAGCATCCGCGTCATCCGGCAAAGAGGCTGGTCGTTCGACGACGAGGAACACGCGATCGGCACGCGCTGCGTCGCCGGGCCGATCTACGACGAACATGCGGAAACGCTGGGCGCGATTTCGCTTGCCGGACCGTCCTCGCGCTTGCCCGACGAGCGCATCAAGCAACTGGGTCCGCTGGTTGCGCATACGGCCGAGGAATTGACGCATCGGCTCGGGGGCAAGTGGCCCCACGGCCGATAGACAACGAGGAAACACCGAAATGCGAAAACGCCGCCCCGGGGCGGCGTTTTAGTTTCACGTCGCCAATGATGCAGGCGCCGTGAAAAGTCGAGTCTGGCCTTACTTCCCGCTCCTTCCTTCCATCCTCGCGGCGCGGCGCGCGAGATCCGGCTGCGCATCCGGCTTCCAGCGGGACAGGAGGTCGTCCGCTGCGGCAAAGTCGTTGCAGACGAGAACCATGTCGCACCCGGCGGCCACGGCGGCGCTCGCGCGCCCGACGATGTCCCCCGCCGCCTGGGCTCCCGCCATCTCCAGGTCGTCCGAGAAGATGAGTCCGTCGAAGCGAAGGCGTCCGCGCAGGATGTCCTGCAGCCAGACCCGCGAAAATCCTGCCGCGACGTTGTCCACCTCCGGGTAGACGACATGCGCGGGCATCACCGCCTCCAGCCCCTCGTGCGCGAGGACGCCGAATGGAACGAGGTCCTCGACAAACAGCGTGTCCAGTGTGCGCTCGTCCACGGGGAGATCGACGTGCGAATCCACGGTGACGAAGCCGTGCCCGGGAAAGTGCTTCCCGACCGCTGCGCACCCCCCCGCGTTGAGCCCGCGCCGCAGGCAGGAGGCGAGATGCGCTACCGCGTTGGGATTGCCGTGGAGCGCACGGTCGCCAATCACACTACTGGCGCCGAAATCGAGGTCGAGCACCGGTGTAAAACTGAAGTCCACACCGTGCGCGCGCAGCTCGCGCGCGATGAGCTCGCCCAATCGCTGTGCTTCCGCTGCCGCGCGGGCGACGTCGCTGTCCCACGTTTCACCGAGCGTGCGCATCGCCGGGATGGCCGTGAAGCCATCCCTGAACCGCTGCACACGTCCGCCTTCGTGGTCGACGCAGATGAGCGGCGACGGCGTGCGCAGCGTGCGGATCGACGCGGTCAGCAGCCGGAGTTGCGCGCTGGACTCGAAGTTGCGCGAGAACAGGATCGCGCCGCCGATGAGCGGATGCAGCAATCGCGAACGGTCGGCATCGGTGAGCGCAGTCCCCTCGATGCCGAGGATGACTGGGCCGCGTGCCGTCTCCGCGTTGTTCATGGATACGCCGCGCTCATGGGAGCGCCGGCCCTGCCGCGGGACCTGTTGCGGCCGCCTCGCGCAACAACGCCTTCATCTGCCGCACCGCTTCGCGCAGGCCGACAAAGACCGCGCGCGAGACTATGGCATGGCCGATATGCAGCTCGCGCACACCGGGCAGCGCCGCCACGGGCTGGACGTTGAAATAGTTGAGCGCATGGCCCGCGTTGAAACGCATTCCGTACCCGAGCACGGCTTCGCCGGCGGCGCGAATCTTCGCCAATTCCCTTGCGGCGGCGGCGCCCAAGGGATCGCGGCCCTGGGCATGAAACGCGTGCGCATACGGGCCGGTGTGGATTTCACACACCTTCGCGCCGATGCGCGCCGCCGCATCGACCTGTACCGGAAGCGCGTCGATGAACACCGACGTCACAATGCCGGCATCGGCCAGGCGCGCGACGGCCGCCTTGAGCTTCGCCTGCTGTCCCGCGACGTCGAGTCCGCCTTCGGTCGTGATCTCGTGCCGTCCTTCGGGAACCAGCATCGCCATCTCAGGGCGCAGCTTGCAGGCGATGGCGAGCATTTCGTCCGTCGCCGCCATTTCCAGGTTGAGCTTGATGTGGACGAGCTCGCGCAGGCGACGCACGTCCTCGTCCTGGATGTGCCGCCGGTCCTCGCGCAGATGCACGGTGATTCCATCGGCGCCGCCTATGTGCGCCTCGACCGCGGCCCAGACGGGATCCGGCTCGTAGGTTTGCCGTGCCTGCCGCAAGGTCGCGACGTGGTCGATGTTGACGCCCAATTCAATCACGATGGCTCGCTCTCTTCGTCGATCGCCTGCAGGTCCTGCACGACCCGCCGGCTGAAAATGCGCCGCTGTTCGAGATGATGATCCAGTATTTCGCGCATCAGGCGCTTGGCTTCCGCCGCCGTCTCCGCATCGGGCAAAACGTTGGCGGCCAGTCCCAGCAGCGTAGCGCCCTTGATGTGGGGAAAGGGTACGCCCGGCTCTCGCGCCACGCGCGCCGCCAACGCGCGCGGTCCGCGTCCGAAGTCGTAATAGTAGCGTGCGGAAGGATCGATGGCGGCGCCGGTGTCGGCGTCGTGCGTCAGCAGCAGCGCGTATCCCAATTCCGCTAGCAAGCGCAGCTCGAATCGCCGCAGCACGGCGCCTTGCTCCGCAGCGGATTTCTTCTCGCCCAGCGCGGCCAGCGCGTCCTGATAGTCGCGAAAGAGGAGCACGTGAGGATCCTCGCGCGCGAGCAACTTCAGCAACAGTTCGTTGAGATAGAACCCGCACAACAGGGCGGCGCCCCGCGGCAGCGGCAGGCCACCGCTCCATTCCACCTTGAGCAAGGTCTTGAGCTCGCCCGATCCCGCCCACGACAGCGTCAGCGGCTGGAACGCCTGCAGCAATCCGCGCGTTTCCGAACGGGGCCGCTTGGCGCCCCGCGCCACCATCGCCACCCGGCCGTGATCCGCCGTGAACGCCTCGACGATAAGGCTCGTTTCGCGGTACGCGTAGGCGTGCAGCACGAACGCCGCCTGGGCGTCGCGCCGTTCAGCAGGTTGGCGCGTGGCCATGGCGGCGAGCCGCTAATACCCGAATCGCGCGAGTGACGCGTCGGTGTCCGCCCAGCCGCTTTTCACGCGCACCCAGATCTCGAGGAACACTTGGCCGCCGAAGAGCTTCTCCATGTCCGAGCGTGCGTGGGTGGCGATGGCCTTCATCTGCGATCCGCCCTCGCCCAGCAAGATCGCGCGCTGGCCCGGCTTGTCCACATAGACGGTGGCGTGGATGCGCCGCAGTGCGCCGTCCATTTCGAACTTGTCGATGGCCACCGTCGTCGCATAGGGCACTTCGTCGCCGAGCAGCCGGAATATCTTCTCCCGAATGAATTCGCCGGCAAGGAAGCGCTCGTCGCGGTCGGTCAGGTCCTCTTCCGGATACAGCCGGTCCGATACCGGCAGCGCCGCCGCGATCTCGGTTTTGAGCGCTGGGAGCTGCGTGCCCTTTTCGGCCGATACCGGCACGATCGCCGCGAACGAATACAGCTTCGCGATTTCCGTGAGACGGGCCATGAAGGCCGCCTTGTCGGCCAGGGTATCGACCTTGTTCACGGCCGCGATGACCGGCACGCCCTGGGGCAGAAGCTCCACCACGGCCCGGTCTGCGGACGTAATCCGGGTCGCGTCGAGGACCAGGACCACCGCGTCGACGTCGGTGAGGCCTTCGCGGACCGCGTTGTTCAGCCGCTCGTTCAGGCGCGAGCGATGCTTGGTCTGGAAGCCGGGCGTGTCGACGAACACGAATTGCGCGCGCTCGTCCGTCGCGATGCCGGTGATCCGGTAGCGAGTGGTCTGGGGCTTCTTCGACGTGATGCTGATCTTGTGCCCGACCAGCGCATTAAGCAGCGTAGACTTGCCCACGCTCGGCCGCCCGATGATGGCTATGTGTCCACAGCGAAAGGACGCGTTCCCCACCTCACGAGCCACGCTATCGACCACTTCATTGGCCACCTTATTGGCCATCTTACTTGCCACGTCCTGCTCCCGCGCGCTCCGCGGCAACGGCCAGCTCGCTGGCCGCCTCGGCCGCCGCCTGCTCCGCCGCGCGCCGACTGGAGCCCTCGCCCAGCGCCTGGATCGCCAAACCGGGAATCCGGCACTCCACGACGAACCGCTGCTCATGGGGCTCTCCGCTGGTCACCGTGACGGCATACTCCGGGACCGGCCAGCGGCGCGCCTGCAGCCACTCCTGCAGGCGCGTCTTCGGATCCTTGGGGAGCGCCTCGGGGTTGGCGTCGCGGAGCACGTCCGCATAAATTTCGACGATCGCGTCGCGTGCGGCGTCGAATCCGCCATCGAGAAACACCGCGCCGAACAACGCCTCGAGCGCGTCGGCGAGGATCGAGGCGCGCGCAGCTCCTCCGCTCTTCATCTCGCCCTCCCCCAGGCGAATCTGCTCGCCGAGGCCGAGCCGCCGAGCAACGCGCGCCAGCGTGTCGCGGTTGACGAGTCCCGCCCGCACACGCGACAGGTCGCCCTCGGGCAAGGCGGGAAAGCGCTCGTACAGCGTAGCGCCCACGACGCAGTTGAGGACCGCGTCGCCGACGAATTCCAGGCGTTCGTTGTGAGGTGTGCCGAAACTGCGGTGCGTCAGCGCCTGGCGCAGCAGTTCCGGCCGGCGGAATGCATGTCCCAGGAGCCCGGGATTCAAGCGCGGCGGTTCGGCCATCCGGGAGCGTAGGATCTGCCTACCGCGATGCGGAAGCGTCGAACTCCAGCAACAAGCTGATGTTGCCCACCAGGTGCAGCTTGTTTTCCCAGCTGACTGACGCCGTGGTCACGTTGTTGCTCTTGGTGACTTCGACGTCAGTTGCATTCACGGAGTCGATGTATTCGGCGCCGATGCGGCGTTCGACGCGGCGGCGAATATCGGCCCGCGTCAACTCGGTGGAGTCGTTGAGCGCACCCTGCAGCGCCTTTTGTACAGAAAAATATTCGATGTAGGCGGGGATCACCCGAAAGGCGACGAGAGCCGAGACGAGAACGACGGCGGCCACAAAAATGAATCCCATCATCGACAGGCCGCGCTGGCGCGCCGGCATCGTCATGTACTTGTTCAATTCATCACTCCCATCAGCGTATCCCGCTGCCCACGCGTTTGAACGCGAGGCTCGAAAGGTCATCCCAGTTCCACCAGATGAAGAAGGCTTTTCCGCGAATGTGGTCATCGGGGACGAACCCCCAATAACGGCTGTCGTCGCTGTTGTCGCGGTTGTCACCCATCATGAGGTAGTGGCCGGCAGGCACCTTGCAGGTAAAACCGCGCTCATTGTAGTCGCAATTTTCGCGTCCCGGAAACGGCCTGACGGCCTGCGGATTGACCGGGGGCGCACGCGGATTGAGTCCGATCGCGTACGAATGCGGCCCTTCTCCGGCGTTCGGGGTCACGAGCATCCGATCCAGGGTTTCGAAGCGCATGTTCTCGAGGTAGCTGTACGTGCCATCGGGAACCTGCGACAGCGGGTGGCCGTTCACCTCGAGTTTCTTGTCCTGGTAGGTAACGACATCGCCGCCGACGCCGATCACGCGCTTGATGAAATCCTGCGACGGGTTCAGCGGATACCGGAATACGACGACGTCGCCGCGTTTCGGATCGGACATGGGCACGATCTTGCTTTCGATGATCGGCAGGCGAAGGCCGTAGACGAATTTGTTGACCAGGATGAAGTCGCCGACCTCGAGCGTGGGCCGCATCGACGACGACGGGATCTTGAAGGGCTCCGCTACGAACGATCGCAGCAGGAACACCACGAGAAGCACGGGGAAGAAACTCGCCGCGTACTCGACCCACGCGGGCTGGCGCAGCAGCCGCTCTTCTAATTGGGCCCTTTCGGCCAGGACCGCGCCTTCATTGGTGGCCAGCAGTACTTGGTTTTTCTTGTCGAACGCCGCCGAACTCGGCGGCGAGAACGGCCTGCCTCCGCTTCCTGAAAATGCCGACGTCGAGCAGCCATAGCACGCCGGTGGCGAGCGTCAGGAGAAACAGGATCAGCGCGAAATTCATAGTGATGTCGGATGGAAGTGTCGATGCATGGCCCCTACGCGGCCGGCGGATTGTGGCACGGGACGGGCGCGCGGGGGCCGCCATCCGGCCCTTCATTCCGGCGATTCGTCATCTATTTTGTCCGCCCACCTGGAGGATCGCGAGAAACGCCTCCTGCGGGATTTCGACGCTTCCCACGGCCTTCATCCGCTTCTTGCCCGCTTTCTGCTTCTCGAGCAGCTTCTTCTTGCGCGTGATGTCGCCCCCGTAGCACTTGGCGAGGACGTTCTTGCGCATCGCCTTGATTGTCTCGCGGGCGATGATGTTGGCGCCGATCGACGCCTGCACCGCGACGTCGAACATCTGCCGCGGGATCAGCGAACGCATCTTGGACGCGACCTCGCGCCCACGGTAGGTCGCGACCGAGCGGTGCACCATCACGGACAGCGCGTCCACGCGCTCGCCGTTGATCAGGATGTCGAGCTTCACGACGTCTGCCGCGCGGAATTCGCGGAATTCGTAGTCGAGCGACGCGTAGCCGCGCGACACCGATTTCAGCTTGTCGAAGAAGTCCATCACGACCTCGGCCATCGGCAGCTCGTAAGTGAGCATGACCTGCCGCCCGAGGTATTGCATGTTCTTCTGCGTTCCGCGCTTTTCCGTGCACAGCGTCAGCACCGGGCCGACGTATTCCTGGGGCATCAGGATCGTCGCGGTGATGATCGGCTCGCGAATCTCCTCGACGCGCGACAAGTCCGGCAGCTTCGAGGGATTCTCGATTTCCAGCACCGTGCCGTCGCGCATCAGCACCTGGTAGACGACCGTCGGCGCAGTCGTGATGAGGTTCATGTCGTACTCGCGCTCGAGGCGCTCCTGCACGATGTCCATGTGCAGGAGGCCCAGGAAGCCGCAGCGGAAGCCGAAGCCGAGCGCCTGCGAGACTTCCGGCTCGTAATGCAGCGAGGCGTCGTTCAACTTGAGCTTGTCGAGCGCGTCGCGCAATGCCTCGTACTGGTTGGATTCGACCGGGTAGAGTCCGGCGAAGACCTGCGGCTTCACTTCCTTGAATCCCGGCAGCGCGGCGGACGCGGGGCGGTTGGCCAATGTCACGGTGTCGCCGACCTTCGCGGCCTCAATTCCCTGATGCCGGCGACGATGAATCCGACCTCGCCGGCGGACAGTTGGTCGCGCGCCACCGATTTCGGCGTGAAGACGCCCACCTGCTCGCAGTTGTGCGCGGCCCCGCCTGCCATGAACAGCAGCTTGTCCCGGGGCTTCAAGGTACCCTGCATCACCCGCACCAGCATGACCACGCCGACGTAGTTGTCGAACCACGAGTCGATGATCAACGCCTGCAGCGGCGCGGCGGGATCGCCGGTGGGAGGCGGCACCTTCTCGATGACCGCTTCGAGGATGTCGTCGATGCCGATGCCGTTCTTGGCGCTCGCGCGCACCGCGTCGGTGGCGTCGATGCCGATGATGTCCTCGATCTCGTCGATGACACGCTCGGGTTCGGCGGAGGGCAGATCGATCTTGTTCAGAACCGGAACCACGGTGACGCCCTGCTCCACCGCGGTATAGCAGTTGGCGACGGTCTGCGCTTCCACGCCCTGCGACGCATCGACGACCAGCAACGCCCCTTCGCAGGCCGCGAGCGAACGCGAGACCTCGTACGCGAAGTCGACGTGCCCCGGCGTGTCGATCAGGTTGAGGTGGTAGGTCTGCCCGTCGCGCGCCTGATACGTCAATGCCGCGGTCTGCGCCTTGATCGTGATGCCGCGCTCGCGCTCCAGCTCCATCGAATCCAGGACCTGCTCGCTCATCTCCCGGTCGGTCAGGCCGCCGCAGCGCTGGATGAAGCGGTCGGCGAGCGTCGACTTCCCGTGGTCGATGTGGGCGATGATCGAAAAGTTGCGGATTCTGGCGCACGCGGATTCCAGGAGCCAAGCCCTGGCAGGACACCGCAAGGGGCACCGCAAAGGTAGCCCGCCGGCAGGAAGACATCGGAAAGTCTTGAATTATATCGGAAAAACCCCTTCCGTCCACGAATACAGCGGAATTTAGCGCCCCTCGCAGCCGCGGAGTATCGACCGCCTCGCGATCAAGATGGTAGTGGCAAAGCACGGCACCATGTCAACGCCGCCGCGCAGCAGGACGGGAACGAGGTCGCCATACGCCGCCTCCAGCGCCGGATGCGCATCGACGTCGAATTCCGCGACCGTCGCACCGTACTTGGCGGGCAAGCGGCGCGAGCGCATCGCGCATCGCGTCGCACAGGTGGCAATACGCGCGCGTGAGAAGTGTCAACTGCGGGATCAGCCGCACGCCTTCCTGCGTGCGCCGGCGTACCCATCCAGCTACTCGCTGCTCGTCGACGCGCAGCGCCGAGAAGAACTGCTGTTCGCCGCGCTTCAATTGCAGCGTGACCGAGGCACCCTTGTCCAGCTTCGCGATCACGTCGTTCACCTGCGCCGCGCTTCGCGCGTCCGTCGACTGGCCGCGGTTGATGATGGCGAGGATCACGTCGCCGGGCTGCACGTTGCCGCGCACGTTGGGCGCACGTCCTCGACCAGCACGCCGTTCTTGACGTCGGCCTCCTTCTTCTGCTCATCGGTCAGGTCCGACAGCACGAGGCCCATCCGGTTGGGCTTGCCCTTTCTCCTTCGGCGGCTGGACGCCGCGCCCGGGAACGACCGCGACCTCTTCCTTCATCTCCGCGACGGTGACGGCGATGTCCCTCTGCGCACCCTTGCGCCAGATGGTGAGGTTGATCTTCGTGCCCGGGCTGACGGCGCTGATGATCCGCGGCAGTTCGTTCGACGTCTTCACGTCGCGGCCGTCGACCTTGATGATGATGTCGCCGATCTCGATGCCTGCCTTGGCCGCCGGCGCGTCCTTCTCGACGCCGTTGACCAGCGCGCCGCGCGGCGCGCCCAGGCCGAAGGATTCGGCGTCTTCCTTGGTCACCGGCTGGATCTGCACGCCGATGCGGCCGCGCGTGACGCGGCCCTTTTCCTTCAGCTGGTTCACCGTGTTCATCGCGACGTCGATCGGGATGGCGAAGGCGAGGCCCATGTAGCCGCCGGTGCGCGAATAGATCAGCGAATTGATGCCGACGACCTCGCCGCGCATGTTGAAGAGCGGGCCGCCGGAATTGCCCGGGATTGATGGCCACGTCGGTCTGGATGAACGGAACCAGGTTCTCCTGCGGCAGGTCGCGGCCCTTGGCGCTGACGATGCCCGCCGTCATCGTGTTCTCGAGGCCGAACGGCTTGCCGATCGCGACGACCCATTCGCCGACCCGCAACTTGTCCGGATCGCCGATCGTGACCTTCGGCAGGTCCTTGGCTTCGATCCGCAGCAGCGCGATGTCGGTGCGCTTGTCGGCGCCGATGACCTTGGCCTTGAATTCGCGCTTGTCGCTCAAGCGGACCGTGACTTCGTCGGCGCCGTCGACCACGTGCGCGTTGGTGATGACGTAGCCGTCGGCGCCGATGATGAAGCCCGAGCCGACCGATTGCGCCTCCGGTTCACGCTGCTGGCCGCGCGGACCCGGCGGCACCTGGCCGAAGCGGCGGAAGAATTCGTAGAACGGATCGTCCTCGGACAGTTCCGGCATGCCGCGGACGCGCCTGGCCTTTTGCGTGACGTCGATCGACACGACCGCGGGACCGTTCCTTTCGTAGAGTTCCGTGAAATCGGGCAGCAGCCCCGCCTTGCCCTGGGCAAGCGGCGGCCGGCGATGCCGCGAACGATGGCAACGAAGTCGCCAATGCGGCGGCGCCCGCACGGAACAGATACGCTTCAACATGGAATTCCTTTTCACTTGACTCGGTGCACGAAAATGAGCACGAAAATTGACAGGAAATTGGCCGGCGTTCATTGTGTATTTGCGCGGGAGGCGTGCCCGCGCATCAGCGCCTGGCGACGGACTGGGCGATCTGGCGCACCGTCGCGGGCGGGGCTTCGCCCAGCACGGTGACCAGGTAGTCATCGCTCTTGGTCGATGTAGACATTGAGGCCGCCCTGCTGCGACACCGCCGGTCTGCAGCGGCGCCGGGGCAAGCGGCTCGACGAATACGCTGACCGCCACCAGGCCGTCGGAATAGACGAGATGCACGACCGGTTCGCGCTTGCCGCGCAGCGTGCGATAGCCTTCCATGATCTTCTGGAATCCGCCGGGCACCTTGCCGACGGACCAGCCCGTTTCATGGGGCGACATCTCGCCGAACGAGCCCTGCTTGCACCTGCCAATCCGGCGGCGCTGCCGCCCACGACGGCTTGACCATCTCGCGGTCGATCTTGTCGTTGACGGCCACGTCGGTGAACGCAAATTGCTCGACGACCTCGCCGTGGTCGTCGACCAGGCGCGCCTTGAGCAGAAGGCCCGTGTTCGCATCGGCCCAGAACTTGTGGCCATAGCGGAGGCCGTCCTTGGGCTCGAACGACCATCACCTGCGTCCAGCGCCCCGCCACGCGCTCGCTGACCGACCATGCGCGCGTCGTAGTACTGCGCCAGGTTGCGCTGCTGCTCCGGCGAGAGCGCCGGGAAACACATTGCGAAAAGTCCGTGGCTCGATCCGGATGATCTTGGCGTCGGGAAAATAACAGCGTACTTCGCCGCCGCTGCGAATCACTTCGCGCGCGGGCCCATCCAGGCTCACCAGTTTTTCCTGCTCCTGCCCGCCGTCGAGCACGTGGACCAGCCGCGACGTCTCGACGTGACCGTTGTGCTGGTACACGATGGTGCCGGCATAGTTGAGCGTCCTCGCGGCTTGCGCGGCCCGTTCGAGCCACTGCGCGCTGTCCTCGGCCGACGCATCGGCCGCGAGCGTCAGCGACGAAGCCCACGGACAGGATGAGAAGCGAGCGCGCGGCCAGCGACTTTCCGGGGCCGCGCGGCGCGCGGCATCGGTTGGACGACAACGGTCATCGGCAAAACTCGCTCACGGCCGCGGCTCGCTTCCGGTGACGGCGACGGCGCGAAGGTAGGGAACCCCGCCCTGGATGACCACGGACGGGGAATATTCCTGGTGGGCGAGCAGGTAGTCCGCGGGAATGTCCGCAGGCGGCTTGATTTGCGCCGCCCTGACGGTGGTGGCCTCGCGCGCCTTGGCCATGGCGGTGGGCGGGGCGTCGACCATCGAAAACGCGGTCCAGCCGACGACGGTCACGGCCGCGAGCGTCGCCGCCACCGCCCAGGCCAGCGTCGCCACTTGCCCTGCGCGTCCATGCGCGGATTGTGCCAAATGAGGCGGCAAATGAGTTGCCGACTTAGTTGCCAAATGAGGCGCCACGACCGTGGGCTCGGCGGCCAACGCGGCGCAGAATCGCGTCGCGAAGCGCGGCGCGACGCCGTGCGCGCCACGCAGCTGGTCGCCGATCACGTGATAGCACACCCATGTTCGCAGCGCCTCGGGCGCCTTCATTTCTGCGCACAGGCGCTCGAATTCCGCGGGGTCGACCTCGCCATCCATCAGGCGCGAAATATTCTCGTTCATCACCATCTCCGGGTTTCATCGGTGCCAAGCTGCGGACGCAGTTCGGCGGCGATCGCCTCGCGCGCGCGGAAGATCCGCGAACGCACGGTACCGATCGGACAATTCATCACGCTGGCAATTTCCTCGTAACTCAAGCCCTCGATCTCGCGCAGCGTGATCGCCGTGCGCAGGTCCTCGGGCAGTGCATCCATCGCGCGGTTCACCGTCGCCGCAATCTGCTTGCCGATCAACTCGTCTTCCGGCGTCGCGCTGTCGCGCAACTGTTCCGCATCCTCAAAGCCTTCCGCCTCCTCGTTGTCGAAGGAGGTGGACGTCGGCGCCCGCCGGCCCAGCGCGACCAGGTAGTTCTTCGCCGTGTTGATCGCGATGCGATACAGCCACGTGTAGAACGCACTGTCGCCCCGGAAGCTCGGGAGGGCGCGATAGGCCTTGATGAAGGCCTCCTGCGCCACGTCCTCGACCTCGGCCGGGTCGCGCACAAGCCGCGACAGGAGCCGCGCCAGCTTGCGCTGGTATTTCATGACCAGCAGCTCGAACGCGCGCTTGTCGCCTCGTTGCGCCCGCTCCACGAGCTGCTGGTCGACTTCGCGGTCACCCACTGACGGGTCGTCCCTGATTCATTGTTTGTTATCCCGCGGGTTGCGGGTACGGCAGCCGGAAGCCGTGGCCTTCCGGCGCGAGTCGCCCGGGCAAAGGCGCAGTGCACGCTTGGCGTAACAGACTGCCGGAGGGGGGTTTAGTTCATTGACTGCCATGGTTATTCCCTGGACCGCTTCATGCCGAGAGTTTGTCCAAGACAACCGCCGCCCGGATGTCTCCGGTGGTGATGCCCCGGTAATTCCTGACCAGCGGATGGCCCCAGGCAGACAGCACTCCGGCCGCGAAATCGTCCACGAGGCCCAGCTGATCCAGGACGGCGACGGTCGCCGGGTGCAAGCCGCGCGCATTCCCATCCGCCACCTTGATGGCAATTCCCCAGCCGCGGCTGCGGATGCCGATGGCTTGTACCCCCTCCGCGCCCACTTTGGGCACCCAGTCGCCCCGTCCTGCGCGGGAGAGCGCAAGGTCGTTGCGGTGCTCGCCCGAAACCATTTCCGGGTGCGCCGTCATGGCATCGGCGAGCAGCTTCGGCGCGCGACCATAATCTGCGTCGACATCCGACGACGCGAGGCGGGCAAACGCGAGCGCGAGCCGCGATAACGGCAGCGCGTAATTGGGCGCGGAGCAGCCATCGATCCCGGCCACCAGCCGGTCCTCCGGCGTTTCGGTGAAGGTGGCCACCGCGCGCCGGATCGCCTGCTGCAACGGATGGTCGAAGGCCAGATAGTCGTGCTTCGTGAGGCCGCACTGGACGCAATAGGCCAGCATGCCGCTGTGCTTGCCCGAACAGTTGTGCGCCAGCGGCGAATACGGCGGCGGCGGCGGCACGTCGCCGCGCAAGTCGAAATACGTGGGCGCATGGGTGCCGCACTGCAGGTCGCCCTCGGTATTGCCGGCGCGGGCGAGCATGTCCGCGACGGCGTCGACATGGCGCGGCTCACCCGTGTGACTGGCGCACAGCAATGCAACCTGCTGCTGCGTGTAGCCGAAGCGCTCGACGCCCCCGCCGGCAACGAACGGCAGGGCTTGCAGCGGCTTGAGCGCGCTGCGCGTGAAGGTCATGGTCGCCGCGTCGCCGGCGGAGTAAAGAACGCGGCCCTGCCGGTCGACGACCGCCACCGAGCCCATGTGCACGCTCTCGACCGCGCCGCCACGCATGACGGCAGTGAGCGGAACGTGCGACGGTGCTGCGGGATGGGATGACGATGCGAGGATGGGAACCGAGGCGGGCACGGGCGCGCAATGAAGGACATCAACCTCCTATTATCGCCTATCAACCCCGTTGATCGTCGGATGCGGCGGAGGGTCGGGACAATTCGCCTAGGTTGTCATCAGCCCTTGACCGCGAGCGCCGCCTTGATTTGATCCAGCGCGCCCGGATCCTCGATGGTCGTCAGATCGCCCGGATCGCGTCCCTCGGCGAGCGCCTGCAGCGATCGCCGCAGCAACTTACCCGAGCGCGTCTTCGGCAGCACCGTCACGAAATACACGGCGCCGGGCCGCGCGATGGCGCCCAGCTCGCGATCGACCGTGTCCATCACTTCCTTGCGCATTTGCGCGATACCCGCGGCGCTCGCGACCTTGGCCGGATCCTTGACGACCGCGAACGCCACCGGAATCTGCCCCTTCAACGAATCGGCCATGCCGACGACCGCGACTTCGGCGATGCCGGCATGCGCCTGCACCGCCTCCTCGATTTCGCGCGTGCCCAGGCGGTGGCCGGCCACGTTGATCACGTCATCGGTACGGCCCAGCACGAAATAATAGCCGTCGTCGTCGCGCGTCGCCCAGTCGAATGTCGAATACGCGAGCTTGTCCGGAAAGGTCGTGAAATAGGTCTGCACGAAGCGCTCGTCATCGCCCCACACGGTCGTCATGCAGCCGGGCGGCAGCGGCGGCATGATCATCAGTACGCCCTTCTCGTTCGCTGCCACCTCCTTGCCGGTACCTTCGTGCAGCAGCCTGACGTCGTAGCCGTACACGGGGAAAGACGGGCTGCCGAACTTGCGCGGCGTGTCTTCGACGCCGGGGTGCGCGGACAGGATCGGCCATCCGGACTCGGTCTGCCAATAGTGGTCGACGATCGCCACGCTGCCCAGCGCGTCGGAGACCCAGCGCGCCGTGGGCTCGTCCAGCGGTTCGCCGGCCAGGAAGAGACATCGCAACGCTGACACGTCGTGCTTCTTCATGAACGCACGGGTCCTGTTTCTTCAGCACGCGGATGGCCGTGGGTGAGCTGAACATCGTCGTGACCTTTTCGTCTGCGGCGATCTTCCACCAGATGGCCGGATCGGGCCGGATCGGCAAGCCTTCGTACAGGATGGTCGTCGAGCCGTTGATGAGCGGTGCGTAGACGATGTACGAATGGCCGACGACCCAGCCGATGTCACTGGTCGTGAACATCGTCTCGCCGGGCGCAACGTTGAAAATGCGGCGCATCGACGAGGCCAGCGCAACGGCATAGCCGCCCGTGTCGCGCTGCACGCCTTTGGGCTTGCCGGTCGTGCCTGACGTATAGAGGATGTACGAGGGCTCGCTCGACTCGAGCCACGCGCAAGGCACGCTGGCGTCCATGTGCGCCGCGCGCAGCGTCGCGTAGTCGATGTCGCGGCCTGCCACGCGCGGGAAATCGCGGTCGATGCCGCGGTCCACGATCACGACGGAACGCGGCGGATGGGCGGCGAGCCGTATCGCCTCGTCCACCAAGTGCTTGTACGGAACCGGCTTGCCGCCGCGCATGCCCGCATCCGCCGTGAACATCACCTTGGGACGCGCGTCATCGATGCGCGTCGAAAGGCTCGCCGCGGCGAAGCCGCCGAAGACCACCGAATGGATGGCGCCGAAGCGCGCGCACGCGAGCATCGCGAACATCGCTTCGGGAATCATCGGCATGTAGATGAGGACGCGGTCGCCGAGTCCCACGCCCAGGCTCTGCAGCACCGCCGCGCACCGGTTTACCTCGGCGTGCAGCTCGCTGAACGTATAGCGCGTCGCAGCGCCGGTTTCGGTGGAGATGTAGATGACCGCCGCCTGTTCCGCGCGCGCGGCCAGATGGCGGTCGATCGCGTTATGGCAGAGATTCGTGCGCCCGCCGACGAACCATTTCGCGAACGGCGGCCGCGAGTAGTCGAGCACCGACGCAAACGGCGTCTGCCAATCGATGAGCGCCGCCTCGTCGCGCCAGAACGCGTCCCGGTCGGCGAGCGAACGGCGATAGAACTCCCGATACGTGGGCATTTGACGCTTCCTCCCTGCGCCGATTGTGCGGGCCGGCGGCGAGTCGCGCCTTGCTTTAGATCAGCCTCCGTGCGTATCGGGGGCGATGCGCACGACCGTGCGCCCGCGGACCAGGCCCTTGAGGTAGGGATCGAAATGAGTCGGCAGTTCGTCGAAGTCGATGGTGCGGACGAGATCGTGGACGCGGTCCGGGCGCCACTCGACCGCCAGCTTGTTCCACAGTTTCTGGCGCAGCGACATGTCGCAGTTCGCGCTGTCCACGCCCAGCAGGCGCACGCCGCGCAGGATGAACGGCATCACCGTCGTGTTGAGCTTGTAGTCGGCCGCGAGCCCGACCGCCGCCACGGTTCCGCCGATCTTCATCATCGACAGCAGCGACGCCAGCAGATCGCCGCCCAGGTTGTCTACGACCCCGGCCCACGTCGCCTTCCCGAGCGGCCGGATGTTCGTGACATCGAGCGATTGCCGCAGAAGGACTTCCGACGCGCCGATGTCCTTGAGATACGCGGCCTCCTCCGGCTTGCCGGTGATCGCGACCACGTGATAGCCCAGCTTCGCCAGTATCTCGATCGCGACCGAGCCGACGCCCCCCGTGGCGCCGGTGACCGCGACAGGCCCTGCCGAAGGTGTCAGGCCGTTGTGTTCCATCAGCAGCACGGCCAGCGCCGCGGTGAAGCCCGCGGTTCCGAGGGTCATCGCATCGAAAGCCGTCATGCTCTCCGGCCGCCGCACCACCCAGTCGGCGGGCACGCGGACATGTTCCGCATAGCCGCCGTCGTGCGCGACGCCCATGTCGTAGCCCGTGACGATGACCTTGTCGCCCGGCTTGAAGCGCGGGTCTGCCGATGCTTCCACGGTGCCGGCCACATCGATTCCCGCGTTGGTCGGATACTTGCGCATGATCTTGCCGGCGCCGTTGTGCGACAGCGCATCCTTGTAGTTGATCGTCGAATATTTGGTCCGGATGACCACCTCGCCGGGGTCCAAGTTCGTCGATCGACATGTCGACGAACCGGCTCGAGACGACCTTGTTCTCCTCGAATGTGCGATAGGCCTTGAATTTGTGCACGGGAGTCTCCTTGGGGATCTTGCGTTTGCGAACCGGTTGCGGCAATGAGGTCAGGCGGTATCGGCGGCGGCCGCGCTGCCCGAGTTGTGCGGCAGCGCCATGTATTCGCGCGTGCGCATTTCGGCCAGCCGGCTGACAGTACGAGAGAATTCGAAGGCATTCGGTCCGGCGACGTACAGCTCTTCCGGCGGCGCTTCGGCCGAGGCCAGGAGCTTGACGCGATGATCGTACAGGATGTCCACGAGCCACGTGAAGCGCCGCGCGGAATCGCCTTTCTGCGGCGTTCATGACCGGGATGTCCGACACGAACATCACGGCGAAGCGGCGCGCGAGTTCGAGGTAGTCGAGCTGCGAGCGCGGGCCATCGCACAACGTGTGAAAGTCGAACCACACGGCGCCGCCCGCGCGGCGGCGCGCGGTCAGTGTCCGCCGCTCGATGGAAAGCTTCGGATCCTCGTCCGGGCCGGAACTCATCGCGTCGAAGGCGCGCCCGAGCGCCGCATCGGCCATCGGTCCGGCCGGCACATGAAACGCCTTCACCTGCTCCAGCGTGCGCAGCCGGTAGTCGACGCCGGCGTCGACTTCGAGGACGTCCAGCCATTCCCGGAGCAGCCGAATCGGCAGGCAGGAAGCGCTCGCGCATGCAGGCCGTTCGGCCACAGGCCCTCCGGCGGATAGTTGGACGTCATCACGAACACGACGCCGGCGTCGAACAGCGCGGACAGCAGCCGGCCCAGCACCATCGCGTCGGCGATGTCCGACACGTGGAACTCGTCGAAGCAGATGAGCCGCCAGCGCTTGGCGATGCGCGCGGCCACCGTCGCCAGCGGATCGGCTTCGCCTTTCAGCGCATGAGGTCCGCGTGGACGTTGCGCATGAAAGCGTGGAAATGGACCCGCGTCTTGCGCCGGATCGGAACCGTCGCGAAGAAGCTGTCCATCAGGAAGCTTTTGCCGCGGCCCACGCCGCCCCACAGGTAGACGCCGCGCGGCACCGTCGGGCGCGTTGAACAGGCGCGTGAGCGTCGATTGCCGCGCGGCGCGAAAGTCCGCGAGTTCGTCGGACAGCCGCTGCAGCCGGTCGAGCGCGGCGGCCTGCGCGTGGTCGAGCGTCGCCCGGCGCCGCGCAAGGAGCGGTTCGAGATAATCGATGAGCGCGCCTTCGCGGCGCGCGATTTGACCGGGGGCGAGTGCCCCGGTCATGCGCCAACGCGCGGCGGCGACACCCGCCGTCCGCCCGAAGGCCGCCATCGCGATATTGATGCCGTTCAACGCTCCTCCGATTCTCGTCCCGCCGCGCGCAGTTGCAACATCCTATCTGTCTATCGGCCCACAGCCATTTTGCTTTTAGGCATCGCGAAATGAGCGTCGCGTCTGCCAGCGACGCTCCATTTCGCTACTCGACGCTCGCCCAATATCGCCCATGCTAGAGATTCAGCGTCCGTCCGTCTACCGCCAGTGCGGCTTCCTTCGTCGCCTCGGACAGCGACGGGTGGGCGTGGCAGATGCGGGCCAGGTCCTCGCTCGACGCGCCGAACTCCATCGCCACCACCCCTTCGGAAATCAGCTCGGAGGCATAAGGACCGATGATGTGCACGCCCAGGATCCGGTCGGTCTTGCGGTCGGCCAGGATCTTCACGAAGCCGCTGGTATCGCCCATCGCCCGGGCGCGACCGTTGGCCATGAACGGAAACGACCCGGCGCGGTAGTCGACGCCGGCGGCCTTCAGCTGCTGCTCGGTCTGCCCGACCCACGCGATCTCCGGCGACGTGTAGATCACCCACGGCACCGTGTTGAAGTCGACGTGGCCGTGCTGGCCGGCGATGCGCTCGGCGACGGCGACGCCTTCCTCCTCGGCCTTGTGCGCGAGCATCGGTCCGCGCACGACGTCGCCGATCGCCCACACATTCGGAAGGTTGGTGCGGCACTCGGCGTCGACGTCGACGAATCCGCGCTCGTCCAGCTTCAAGCCCGACCTTGCCCGCGCTCGAGCGCGCCGGTATAGGGGATGCGGCCGATCGAGACGATCAGCTGATCGTACGTTGCATTCTGCGACTTGCCCGGCGGCATCGGTGTAGACGACGCCGACATCCTCCTTGCCCGACCTTCACGTCGGTGATCGTCACGCCCGTCTCGGATCACAAGACCCTGCTTGGTAAAAAGCTTGAGCGCCTCCTTGGCAATTGCGCCGTCGACCACGCCGAGGAAGGCCGGCAACGCTTCCAACACCGTCACTTCAGCGCCCAGGCGCCGCCAGACGCTTCCCATCTCGAGGCCGATTACGCCCGCGCCGACCACGCCCAGCCGTTTCGGCACACCGGGAATCGCCAGCGCGCCTTCGTTGTCCAGCACGCGGACGTTGTCGAAGGCCACACCGGGCAAGGGACGCGGGCTGGAGCCCGTGGCGACGATGACGTTCTTCGCGACGATTTCCGCGGCCTTGGTCCCGGCGACTCTCATTTTGCAACTTAGTTTCCAGGCGTCGCCCTCCTTGCCGGCAAACGAGCCGATCCCGTGGAAGAACGCGATCTTGTTCTTCTTGAAAAGGTAGAGGATGCCGTCGTTGTTCTGCGCGACGACGCGGTCTTTCCGCGCCAGCATCTTCGGCACGTCGATGGCGAGACCGTCGACCTTGATGCCGTGGTCCGCGAACGAATGTCCGGCATGTTCAAAATTTTCGGACGATTGCAGGAGCGCCTTGGACGGGATGCAACCGACGTTCGTGCAGGTGCCACCCGGCGCCGGCTTTCCGTCCGCGCGCGACCAGTCGTCGATGCACGCCGTCGCGAATCCGAGTTGCGCAGCGCGAATGGCGGCGGTGTAGCCGCCCGGTCCGGCGCCGATCACGACCACATCGAATTGCTCAGCCATAGCTTTCAGAGTCGGGCCGGCCGCGCCGGCCCGGGTCCATCAGAAGTTTTCATATATCGAGGAGCAGCCGCGCGGGATCTTCCAGTGCTTCCTTGATGGCGACCAGCGACAGCACCGCCTCGCGGCCGTCGATGATCCGATGGTCGTACGATTGCGCGAGGTAGTTGATCGGCCGCACCACCACCTGCCCGTTCTCGACCACCGCGCGATCCTTCGTCGCATGCACGCCGAGGATCGCTGACTGCGGCGGATTGATGATCGGCGTGGACAGCATCGATCCGAATACGCCGCCGTTGCTGATCGTGTACGTGCCGCCCGTGAGTTCCTCGATCGTCAGCTTGCCTTCGTTGGCGCGCTTGCCGTAATCGGCGATCTGCTTTTCGATTTCCGCCAGCGACATCTGGTCGGCGTCGCGCAGGATCGGCACGACGAGGCCGCGCGGGCTGCCGACGGCGATGCCGATATCGAAATAGCCGTGATAGACGATGTCGGTGCCGTCGATGGACGCATTGACCGCCGGGTATTTCTTCAGCGCGTGGACGGCGGCCTTCACGAAAAAGCCCATGAACCCCAGCTTGACGCCGTGCTCTTTCTCGAAGCGCTCCTTGTATTTGTTGCGCAGGTCGAGGATCGGCTGCATGTTGACTTCGTTGAACGTGGTCAGGATCGCGGCGGTGGCTTGCGATTGCACGAGGCGCTCGGCGACGCGCTGGCGCAGGCGCGACATCGGCACGCGCTGTTCCGGGCGGGATCCCTGCACGGCCGGAGTGGAAACCGGGGGAGAAACTGCGGGCACTGGGGTCGTCGCGGGCGCCTTCGCCGCAGGAACGGCCGCATTCTTCCCTTCGCCGGATCTCGCCTCGACCGCGGTAAGGACATCGCCTTTGGTGATGCGTCCTCCGCGTCCGGTTCCCTCGACGGCCGCCGGCTCGACGCCCTGGTCCGCCATCATCTTGCGCGCGGCCGGCAGCGCCGTGACGGTCGCGCTTACGGGTGCAGGCGACGGCTTCGCGGCGGCTGGCGCGGATGGCGACTGCGGCATCGCGGCGGGCGCCGGCTTCGCGGCAGCGGGTGCGGTCGTCGCGGCCGCATGGGTCGCCTCATTTGTCACCCTTGCTTCCGAATCGATTACCGCAATGATTTCGTTCGAGGTCACGGTGGAGCCATCCGGCTTCACGAGTTCGACCAGCACGCCGTCAGCCGGCGCGGGCAACTCGAGCACGACCTTGTCGGTCTCGACGTCGATCAGATTCTCGTCCCGCTTCACCGCGTCGCCGGGTTTCTTGTGCCAGGCGACGAGCGTGGCTTCGGCCACGGATTCGGGCAGCTGCGGGACCTTCACTTCGATACGCATTGGAGGAAATCCTGATGGGGCCTAGTGCGCGACGACCATTTCACCGGAGGCGAGCTTGGCCGCGAACGCGTCTTCCCACAGCTGCTTCTGCTCCTGGTTGTGCTTGCTGCCGTAACCCACGGCGGTCGAGGCGGAGATCGGGCGTCCCGCGTAGGCCAGCACCTGTCGATCCGGCATGTCGCGGCGCAGGTAGGCGCGCAGCCGGTACCACGCGCCCTGGTTCTGCGGCTCTTCCTGCACCCAGACGACTTCCGTCGCATTCGGATACTTCGCGACTTCGGCTGAAAAATCGGCGTGGGGGAACGGATACTGCTGCTCGATCCGGATGATCGCGATGTCGTCGATCTTCCTTTCCCGCCGGAAGGCCAGCAGCTCGTAGTACACCTTGCCCGAGCACAGCAACACGCGCCGGACGTTCTTTGCCGTGAGCTTGTCCACCTCGCCGATCACGTTGCGGAATCCGCCCTTGGCCAGATCATCGAGCGACGAGACGGCTTCCTTGTGCCGCAAGAGGCTCTTCGGGCTCATCACGATCAGCGGCTTGCGATAGTTGCGCAGCATCTGCCGCCGCAGCATGTGGAAGACCTGCGCCGGCGTGGTCGGAACGCACACCTGCATGTTGTGCTGCGCGCACAGCTGCAGGAACCGTTCGGGGCGAGCCGACGAGTGCTCCGGTCCCTGGCCTTCGTAGCCGTGCGGCAGCAGCATGACGAGGCCACAGATCCGGCCCCACTTCACTTCGCCGGCGCTGATGAACTGGTCGATGACGACCTGCGCACCGTTGACGAAGTCGCCGAACTGCGCTTCCCAGATCACGAGGCGCGTGGGATCGGATGTCGAATAGCCGTATTCGAAGCCGACCACGGCATTCTCGGTGAGGACGGAATCGATGATCTCGAACGCGGGCTGTCCTTCCTTGACGTGCTGCAGCGGAATCCACGTGCCGTCATCCCACTTTTCGCGATTCTGGTCGTGCAGCACGGCGTGGCGATGCGAGAACGTGCCGCGCCCGACATCCTGGCCGGTCAGGCGCACGCCGTGGTTTTCGTTGAGCAGCGACGCATACGCCAGCGTTTCGCCCATGCCCCAGTCCAGCGGCAGCGTGCCCTCGCCCATCGCGCGACGGTCCGCCATCACCTTCTCGACGCGCGAATGCAGCTTGAAGCCCGCGGGAACGGTCGTGACCTTCTGCGCCAGCGCCTCCAGTTGCCGGATCGGAACCGCGGTGGCGGCGGGATCCGTCCAGTGGCGGTTCTTGTACGGCGACCAGTCGATCGTGAACGGCGGCTTGTAATTCGCGATGACGGTCTTGTTGGTGTTCTGCCCGCGGTCCATCGCGGCGCGGTACGCGGTCACCATGCCGTCCGCCTCCTCGGCCGTGACGACGCCGGCCGCGACCAGCCGGTCCGCGTACAGCTTGCGCGTTCCCGGGTGCTGCGCGATTTTCTTGTACATCAGAGGCTGCGTGACGAGCGGCTCGTCGGCCTCGTTGTGGCCCTGGCGGCGGAAGCACACGAGATCGATGAAGATGTCCTTGTGGAACTGCTGGCGATACTCCATCGCGATTTCGACGGCGAGGAGACAAGCCTCGGGATCGTCGCCGTTGACGTGCAGGATCGGCGCCTCGACCATCTTCGCGACGTCGGTGCAGTAGATCGTGCCGCGGGTATCGCGCGGATCCGACGTGGTGAAGCCGATCTGGTTGTTGATGACGATGTGGATGGTGCCGCCCGTGTAGAAGCCGCGGGTCTGCGCCATGTTGAGGCATTCCTGGTTGACGCCCTGCCCCGCGATGGCCGCATCGCCGTGCAGCAGGACCGGAAGGACCTGGTCGCCTTTCGTGTCGCCGCGGCGGAACTGCCGCGCGCGCACGCTGCCCTCGACGACCGGGTTCACGATCTCGAGGTGGGAAGGATTGAACGCGAGTGTCAAATGCACCGGCCCGCCCAGCGTGGAGACGTCCGACGAAAAGCCCTGGTGGTACTTCACGTCGCCGGCCGGCAGGTCCTGCGCGGTCTTCCCTTCGAACTCCGAGAAGAGATCGGCCGGAATCTTGCCCAGCGTATTCACCAGCACGTTGAGCCGGCCGCGGTGCGCCATCCCCAGCACGATCTCTTGCACGCCGGCAACGCCCGCCTTTTCGATCAGCCGATCGAGCATCGGGATCATCGAGTCGCCGCCTTCGCCGGAGAAGCGCTTCTGGCCGACGTACTTGGTGTGCAGGTAGCGCTCGAGCGTTTCCGCCGCGGTCAGCCGTTCGAGGATGTGCCGCCGCTCCTCCTGCGAGTAAGAAGGCGTCGCGCGGATCGGCTCCAACCGCTGCTGGAAGAAGCGCTTGGTCGCCGTGTCCGAGATGTACATGTACTCGGTGCCGAGCGTGCGGGTATAGGTCTCCTGAAGCGCGCTGATGATGTCGGACAGGCGCATCCGCGCCGGGCCCGCCTTGAACGAGCCGACATCGAACTCGGTAGCCATGTCGGCCTCGGTGAAGCCGTAGGTGCGCAGATCGAGGTCGGGGATGTACTGCGGCTCGTGCCGCCCCAGCGGGTCTAAGTCGGCGTAGAACATGCCGAGCGTGCGGAACTTGCTGATGAGCCGCAGGACGAGCACCTGCTTGTGCATCGTCGCCGCGTCGACCATCGCGCCGGCGACCTTGCGGTTCTTGGCGAGCTCGACGAACGACGCGATCACCGGCGCGTGCGCGACGTCCGCCGCGTCGCCGCGCAGTTCGTCGAAATACTCGCGCCACTCCGGGCTAACGGCATTCGCGTCGGCCAGGTAATGCTCGTACAGCTCCTCGATGAACGGGACGTTCGAGCCGAACAACGTGCTGGTTTCCGCGAATTCCTTCATGCTGCCCATGACGATCACCTCGTTGCGCGCGACCCTGACCATCCGACTAGATGGTGGCGCGATGCGTCCAAAACCAGCCCCGCAACCGTTCGCCGAAGACGCCGTCAGCCCCTCATTTGGCACGCTTCGCGATCGGCGTGACCGACGCGCCGCGTCGCACCGGCGTACAGCTGCCGCGGCCGGCCGATCTTGTACTCCGGGTCCGAGACCATTTCGTTCAACTGGGCGATCCAGCCGACAGTGCGCGCCAGCGCGAACACCGCGGTGAAGAGCTGCACCGGGATGCCGATCGCCTTTTGCACGATGCCGGAGTAGAAATCGACGTTCGGGTACAGCTTGCGCTGCACGAAGTAGTCGTCCTCGAGCGCGATCTTCTCGAGCTCCATCGAGAGCTTGAACAGCGGATCGTCGTGCAAGCCGAGCTCGCTCAACACCTCGTAGCAGGTCTCGCGCATCAGCTTCGCGCGCGGATCGTAGTTCTTGTAGACGCGATGGCCGAAGCCCATCAGCTTCACGCTCGAATTCTTGTCCTTCACCTTGGTGATGAACTCGCCGATCTTGGCCACGCCCGCCGTTCGCCTGGATGTCGTAGAGCATGTTGAGCGCGGCCTCGTTGGCGCCGCCGTGCGCCGGACCCCACAGGCAGGCGACGCCCGCCGCGATGGCCGCGAACGGATTGGTGCCGCTGGAGGCGCACATGCGCACCGTCGACGTCGACGCATTCTGCTCGTGGTCGGCATGCAGGATGAAGATGCGGTCGAGCGCCCGCACCAGCACTTCGTTGACCGTGTACGCTTCGCACGGCGTGGCGAACATCATGCGCATGAAGTTCGCCGCATACGAAAGATTGTTCTGCGGGTAGATGTACGGCTGGCCCACCGAGTACTTGTAGGCCATCGAGATCAGCGTCGGCAGCTTGGCGATGAGGCGAATGGCCGAGATGTCGCGCTGCTTCGCGTCGTGCAGGTTCATCGAGTCCGGGTAGAACGCGGACAGCGCGCCGACCAGGCCCGGTCAGCACGGCCATCGGATGCGCGTCGCGCCGGAAGCCGCGCATGAAGAAGTGCATCTGCTCGTTGACCATCGTGTGGTGGCGACACGAGCGACACGAATCTTCGCGTTCTGATCCGCCGTGGGCAGCTCGCCATACAGCAGCAGGTAGCAGGTTTCGAGAAAGTCGCAGCGCGTCGCGAGTTCCTCGATCGGATACCCGCGATAGAGCAGCTCGCCCTTGTCGCCGTCGATGTAGGTGATGGCCGAACTGCACGACGCGGTCGAGAGGAAGCCCGGGTCGTACGTGAACTTCCCGGTCTTGCCGTACAGCGTGCGGATATCGATGACGTCCGGCCCGACGGTACCCGACAGGATCGGGAACGTCACGGCGGGCGAGCCGTCGGAGAAGTTGAGTGTGGCGGTGCGGTCAGTCATGGCGGTGGCTCCCGGCCGGTGAAGTCAGAAGTCAGTGGACAATGACGGAGGTCGATGGAGAGCACAACTGAGGGGCACGACAATCATGGCGCTCACGCCGCGCGCAGTTGCGCGAGCAGCGGACGCCACCGTCGCGTCGTGCGGCTCCCGCCTGCCGGCGATCAGGTCCCACAAATCGTTGTCGGTCAAGTCGAGGAGCCGGTCGAGCATCGCGACCTCGTCCTCGGTCATGCGCGGCCCCTTTGCCGTCCAGGAATCGCGCCAGCACCAGGTCGTTCTCGAGCATTCCGCGCCGGCTGCGCCAGCGGATGCGGTTCAGGCGTTCCTGGGCAGAGCATCGTCGCTAGGGTCGCTGCAATCGTCAGACCGCGCGCTTGACCATGATGTCCTTGATCTTGCCGATCGCCTTGGTCGGATTGAGGTTCTTCGGACACACGTCGACGCAATTCATGATCGTATGGCAACGGAACAGACGGTACGGATCCTCGAGGTTGTCGAGGCGGTGGCTGGTGTCGAGGTCGCGGCTGTCGGCGATGAAGCGATAGGCGGCGAGCAGCCCGGCCGGGCCCGACGAATTTGTCCGGATTCCACCAGAACGACGGGCACGCGGTCGAGCAGCACGCGCACAGGATGCATTCGTAAAGGCCGTCCAGCTCCTCGCGGTCTTCGGGCGACTGCAGGCGCTCCTTTTCCGGCGGCGGCGTGTCGTTGACCAGGTAAGGCTTGATCGAGTGGTACTGCTTGAAGAACTGGCTCATGTCCACGATCAGGTCGCGGATCACCGGCAGCCCCGGCAGCGGACGCAGTTCGACCGGCTCCTTCACGTCCTTCAGGTTCGTGATGCAGGCGAGGCCGTTCTTGCCGTTGATGTTCATCGCGTCGGACCCGCACACGCCTTCGCGGCAGCTCTTGCGGAACGACAGCGTGTCGTCCTGCTGTCGCAGCCGCATCAGCGCGTCGAGCAGCATCCGGTCGGTGGGCTCGAGCGCGACGTCGTACTCCTGGTAGCGCGGCGCGGAATCCTGCTCGGGGTCGTAGCGGTAGATGCGGAATTTCATTGGGAAGGCTCTTCAGTCAATAGCTTCGCGCCTTCGGCGGAAACGCGTCCACCGACAGCGGCTTCAGATTGACGGGCTTGTAGTCCAGCCGGTTCCCGTCCCGGTACCACAGCGTGTGCTTCAGCCAGTTGGCGTCGTCGCGGTTCGGGATAGTCGCTGCGCGCCTGCGCGCCGCGCGATTCGCGCCGCGCCTCGGCCGAGACGACGGTGGCCTTGGCGGTCTCGATCAGGTTGTCCAGTTCCAGCGCCTCGACGCGCGCCGTGTTGAAGACGTGGCTCCGGTCCTTGATCGCCGTGCGCGCGACCCGCTGTTCGAGCTCCATGACCTGCGCGACGCCTTCGCGTCAGCAGCTGCTGGTTGCGATAGACGCCGCAATGCGTCGTCATCGCCTTGCGCAGCTGGTTCGCGACCTCCGGCACCGATTCGCCGGACGTCGCGCCGTCGAGCCGGGCCAGCCGCGCCGCGACGCGTCGCCGGCATCCGCGGGCAGGCTGCTTCTGCCCTTGCGCGCGCAGGTTCTGGTCGACGATGAAGTTGCCGCAGGCGCGGCCGAACACCAGCAGGTCGAGCAGCGAGTTGGTGCCGAGCCGATTGGCGCCGTGCACCGACACGCATGCGCACTCGCCCACGGCGTACAGGCCGTGGACGACGGCATTCGGATTGCCGTCCTTGGGCGCCACGACCTGTCCGTGGACGTTGGTCGGAACCCCGCCCATCTGGTAATGGATGGTCGGCACCACCGGAATCGGTTCCTTGATCGGATCGACGTTGGCGAACTTGATCGCGATTTCGCGGATCGACGGCAGCCGCTTCATGATGACGTCCGGGCCGAGGTGGTCGAGCTTCAGCAGCACGTAGTCCTTCTCCGGACCGCAGCCGCGCCCTTCCTTGATCTCCTGGTCCATCGCGCGCGACACGACGTCGCGCGACGCCAGGTCCTTGGCGTTGGGCGCGTAGCGCTCCATGAAGCGCTCGCCGGCGCTGTTGAGCAGGATGCCGCCCTCGCCGCGCACGCCTTCGGTGATCAGCACGCCCGCGCCGGCGACGCCGGTCGGATGGAACTGCCAGAACTCCATGTCCTCCAGCGGAATGCCGGCGCGCGCCGCCATGCCGAGGCCGTCGCCGGTATTGATGAACGCGTTGGTCGACGCCGCGAAGATCCGCCCGGCGCCGCCGGTGGCGAGCACCGTCGCCTTCGCCTGCAGGATCATCACCTCGCCGGTTTCCATTTCGTAGGCGACGACGCCGACGACGTCGCCCTCGGCGTCACGAACCAGGTCGAGCGCCATCCATTCGACGAAGAACTGCGTGCGCGCGCGCACGTTGCGCTGGTAGAGCGTGTGCAGCATCGCGTGGCCGGTGCGGTCGGCCGCGGCGCACGCGCGCTGGACCGGCGTTTCGCCGAAATTGGCCATGTGCCCGCCGAACGGGCGCTGGTAGATCGTGCCGTCGGGATTGCGGTCGAACGGCATGCCGAAATGCTCGAGTTCGTAGACGACCTGCGGCGCCATCTTGCACATGTATTCGATCGCGTCCTGGTCGCCCAGCCAGTCGGAGCCCTTGATCGTGTCGTACATGTGCCAGTGCCAGTTGTCCGCGGCCATGTTGCCGAGCGACGCGCCGATGCCGCCCTGCGCCGCCACCGTGTGCGAGCGCGTCGGGAAATACCTTGGACAGCACCGCGACGCGCAGGCCGGCCTCGGCCAGCTGCAGCGACGCGCGCATGCCCGCGCCGCCGGCGCCGACGATGATCGCGTCGAATTTCTGGACCGGCAGCGCCGTCATGGGTGTCCCGTCGCGGCCGCGTTCATCGTCCACCCCACAGCACCTGGATCGTCCACCCGGTATAGCCGATCAGCGCGCCGATCACCAGCGACCTGCAGCGTCAGCCGCAGCGTCACCGGCTTCACGTAGTCCATGAGGATGTTGCGCACGCCGACCCACGCGTGCCAGAACAGCGCGACCATGAAGACGAACGTGGCGATGCGAAAGGCTTCGTTGCCGAACGTCGACTTCCATGCGGCGAAGTCGAGGCCGCCGTACCACAGCAGCAGCCCCAGGATCAGAACCGTGTAGAGCGCCATCACCACGGCCGTGACGCGCTGGACGAGCCAGTCGCGCCAACCGTAGTGCGCGCCGACGACGATGCGGCTCGGCATCACCACAGGCGCACCGCGACGGCAAGGGTGAGGACGACGGCGAGCACCATCGTCAATGCCGAGGATTGGCGGGCCGCGGGCAGCTCGACGCCGACGTGCGCATCCAGCAGCAGGTGGCGGATGCCCGCCAGCAGATGGTGGACGAAGGCCCACGCGAGCACGATGGCGACGATCTTGGCGAACGGCGCATCCAGCGCGGCGCGCATTTGCGCCCACGCTTCCGGCGACGACAATCGCCCGCTGCACGACGCAGAGCAGGAGCGGAATGCCGAAGAAAAACAATAGCGCACCGCTGGCGCGATGCAGGATCGAGACGATCGCAGGCAACGGCATGCGGATCGCGAACAGGTTGAGGTAAACCGGGCGCGGCTTCATGACGGGACGGTCGAGTGCGGCCATCTCATGCCCTTAAAGACGAACGTTTGGTGGACAAAACGGCAGGTCACCGCGGCCGAATTGACACTCAGTTGACAACTCCTCAGTTGACAACTCATTTAACTCGGGCGAGCTTTTTGTGCGCAGCAATGAATTATAGCCTCACCGGCCGACGGCGCGCCAGAACCCGCATACGGGCGGGTGGCCGATCGTCAGAACAGTTCGTTGCAGTAGTGATGCGAGCGCGTGGTGCACAGGCCGCGGCGCACTTCGACGGGACGATCGCCGTAAGTCAGCGTGACGCGGTCGACGGCGAGCAGCGGCGCCCCCACGCGCAACGCCGAGGATCGCGGCGCTCGCCGCATCGGCGGCGACGGCGGTGAGCTTTTCCTGCGCCTTCAGCATGCGCACGCCGAATTGCGTCTCGAAGAAGCCGTACATCGGGCCGTGGTAGGCCTCGTACCGGGCGCGCGTCAGGCCGCGGAACATGCCGCCGGGCAGCGTGATCTCGTCCAGGACGACGGGCTCGCCGTCCCATTCGAGCACGCGGCGCAGCACGACGACCGGATCGCCGGTCTTCAGTTCGAGCAGGCGGGCGCATTCAGCGCTCGCCTTGCCCGCGCCGATGTCGAGCAGGCGGCTTGCCGGATATTCGTCGTAGCCGTCGTTGCGGCGGATGCGCAGGAAGCGGAACATCGACGCCCGCTCCTCGGTGTGCGTGGCGACGAAGGTCCCCTTCCCCTGCCGCCGCACGACGAGATTGTCGGCCGCCAGCGCGTCGATTGCCTTGCGCACGGTCCCCTGGGACACGCCGAAGCGGCCCGCCAGGTCGATTTCCGACGGAATCGCCTTGCCCGGCGCCCATTCGCGGGCCTCGAGGCTCTGTTCCAGCAGCGCCTTGATCTGCAGGTAGAGCGGCTGGAACGAGGGTGGGCGGCAGAACGGGCTTGGGCATCGGCAGGCGTTCGCGGGCGTCGGGCCATCTATCGTGATGCGGCCGGTCATCTTGTCCATAAGAGTTGGGTGACGTGCTGTCCGGCGCATCTGTCCAACGCTTGTCTTATATCATATATCATTTATAGGATTCTGATTGAGCACTGCTTCCACCCAACGGAACGCCTAGAATCATGCAGCGCAACATCGCATCCTAGGAGCCCCACCATGAAAGCACCCGTCCGCGTCGCAGTCACCGGCGCCGCCGGCCAGATCGGCTACGCCCTCCTGTTCCGCATCGCCGCCGGCGAAATGCTGGGCCGCGACCAGCCGGTGATCCTGCAGTTGCTGGAGCTGCCGATCGACAAGGCGCAGGCGGCGCTGCGCGGCGTGATGATGGAGCTCGAGGACTGCGCGTTCCCGCTGCTCGCCGGCATGTTCGGCACCGCCGATCCCAAAGTGGCGTTCAAGGATGCCGACATCGCGATGCTCGTCGGCGCCAAGCCGCGCGGGCCCGGGCATGGAGCGCAAGGACCTGCTGATGGAAAACGCCAAGATCTTCATCGAGCAGGGCAAGGCGATCGACGCCGTGGCGTCGCGCAACATCAAGGTGCTGGTGGTCGGCAACCCGGCCAACACCAACGCGTACATCGCGATGAAGTCGGCGCCGTCGCTGCCGGCGAAGAACTTCACCGCGATGATGCGCCTCGACCACAATCGCGCGCTGTCGCAGCTCGCCGCGAAGATCGGGCAAGCCGGTGGGCGATCATCGAGAAGCTCATCGTCTGGGGCAACCATTCGCCGACGATGTACGCCGACTACCGCTTCGCCACTGTCGGCGGCCAATCGGTCAAGACGCTGATCAACGACGAGCGATGGAACCGCGACGACTTCCTGCCCACGGTGGGCAAGCGCGGCGCAGCCATCATCGAGGCGCGCGGACTGTCCTCGGCCGCCTCCGCCGCCAACGCCGCGATCGACCACGTGCGCGACTGGATCCTGCGGCAGCAACGGCAACTGGGTCACGATGGGCGTCGCCTCCGACGGCAGCTACGGCATTCCGGAGGACGTCATGTACGGCATGCCGGTCATCACCGCCAACGGCGAGTACACGCGCGTCGCGCGACCTGCCGATCGACGACTTCTCGCGGGAGCGGATGAACGCGACGCTGAAGGAACTCGAGGAAGAGCGCGCCGGGCGTCGCGGCCCTGCTCGGCTGACGCGCCGGAGCGATCGACCGAACTACGGAACATGACCACGAAAGCCGAATCCGCGGGCGCGCAATTCCGCGCCGCCGTCGCCGCCGAGCGTCCGCTGCAGGTCGTCGGCGCGATCAACGCCTACACGGCGCGCATGGCCGAGCGCACCGGCTTCCGCGCGCTCTACCTGTCCGGCGGCGGCGTCGCCGCCAACTCGCTCGGCATGCCCGACCTCGGCATCAGCACGCTGGACGACGTGCTCATCGACGTGCGCCGCATCACCGACGTCGACGACGCTGCCGCTGCTGGTCGACATCGACACCGGCTGGGGCGGCGCGTTCAACATCGCGCGCACGATCCGCTCGATGATCAAGGCCGGCGCGGCCGCCGTGCATATCGAGGACCAGGTCGGCGCCAAGCGCTGCGGCCACCGGCCCGGCAAGGAAGTCGTGCCGAAGGAGGAGATGGTCGACCGCGTCAAGGCCGCGGTGGACGCGCGCACCGATCCGGCGTTCGTCATCATGGCGCGCACCGACGCGCTCGCGGTCGAAGGGCCTGCCGGCCGCCATCGAGCGCGCCGTCGCCTACGTCGAGGCGGGCGCGGACATGATCTTTCCCGAGGCGATGACCGAGCTCGCGATGTACCGGCAGTTCAAGGCCGCGGTGCAAGGTGCCGGTGCTGGCCAACATCACCGAGTTCGGCCACACGCCGCTGTTCACGCGCGACGAACTGGCGTCCGCCGACGTCGACATCGTGCTCTACTGCTGCTCCGCGTTTCGCGCGATGAACGCGGCGGCGCTCAAGGTCTACCAGACGATCCGCGCGCGAAGGCACGCAGAAGACGGTGGTGCCGACTGATGCAGACCCGCGCCGAGCTCTACGACTATCTCGACTACCACGCCTACGAGCAGAAGCTCGACGCAACTGTTCGCGAAGACGCGATGACAAGCGCGACGAATGCCGATGACCAGCGAAGCTCGCCGTCGCACCCGCGCCCAAGCCCAAGAAGTCGGTCGCGCTGTCCGGCGTCGCCGCCGGCAACACCGCGCTGTGCACCGTCGGCCGCACCGGCAACGACCTGCACTACCGCGGCTACGACATCCTCGACCTCGCCGACGCCTGCGAGTTCGAGGAGATCGCCTACCTGCTGGTCCACGGCAAGCTGCCGAACGTCGCCGAGCTCGCCGCCTACAAGGCGAAGCTGAAGTCGCTGCGCGGCCTGCCCGCGCCGGTCAAGGCGGCGCTGGAAGCGCTGCCCGGCGCCGCGCATCCGATGGACGTGATGCGCACCGGCGCTCGGTGCTGGGCAGCGTGCTGCCGGAAAAGGACGACCACAACGTCGCCGGGCGCGCGCGACATCGCCGACCGGCTGATGGCGTCGCTTCGGCTCGATGCTGCTCTACTGGTATCACTTCAGCCACAACGGCAGGCGCATCGACGTCGAGACCGACGACGATTCGATCGGCGGCCATTTCCTGCACCTGCTGCACGGCAAGACGCCGCCGCGACTGCTGGGTGCGCGCGATGCACACCTCGCTCATCCTCTACGCCGAGCACGAGTTCAACGCCTCCACCTTCACCGCGCGCGTGATCGCCGGCACCGGCTCCGACATGTACTCGGCGATCACCGGCGCCATCGGCGCGCTGCGCGGCCCGAAGCACGGCGGCGCCAACGAAGTCGCCTTCGAGATCCAGAGCGCTACGCGACGCCGGACGAGGCCGAGGCCGACATCCGCGCAGCGCGTCGCGGCGAAGGAGATCATCATCGGCTTCGGCCATCCGGTCTACACCGTCGCCGACCCGCGCAACAAGGTCATCAAGGACGTCGCGCGCCGGCTGTCGGAGGCAGCGCGGCGACACTGAAGATGTTCGACATCGCCGAGCGGATCGAGGCGGTGATGTGGGACGCGAAGAAGATGTTCCCGAACCTCGACTGGTACTCGCGCCGTCAGCTACCACATGATGGGCGTGCCGACGGCGATGTTCACGCCGCTGTTCGTGATCTCGCGCACCTCCGGCTGGTGCGGCGCACGTCATCGAGCAGCGCATCGACGGCAAGATCATCCGCCCGTCCGCCAACTACACCGGGCCCGGAGAACCGCGAAGTTCGTGCCGCTCGACAGCGACCGCGCCTGAGCGTGACTCGCACGCATGACCGCTCCACGCATGTCCGCTCCATCGCAACGTCCGCCCCGAGCCCGACCAGGTCCTGGTCGACATCGCCGACTACGTCGCCGAGCTACAAGATCAACAGCACGCGAGGCCTACGAGACCGCGCGCTATGCCTGATCGACACGCTGGGCTGCGGCTTCGAGGCGCTGGCCTATCCCGGCCTGCACCAAGCTGCTGGGCCCGATCGTGCCCGGGCACCGTCGTGCCGAACGGCGCGCGGGTGCCGGGCACGCCGTTCCAGCTCGACCCGGTGCAGGCGGCGTTCAACATCGGCGCGATGATCCGCTGGCTCGACTTCAACGACACCTGGCTCGCCGCCGAATGGGGCCATCCCTCCGACAACCTGGGCGGCATCCTCGCCGTCGCCGACTGGCTGTCGCGCAACGCGCGTCGCCGCCGGCGAGCAGCCGCTGACCGATGCGCGACGTGCTGACCGGCGATGATCAAGGCGCACGAGATCCAGGGCGTGCTCGCGCTGGAGAACAGCTTCAACCGCGTCGGCCTCGACCACGTGCTGCTGGTGAAGGTCGCCTCCACCGCCGTCGTCGCGCAGATGCTCGGGCGGCACGCGCGACGAGATCATCAATGCGCGTGTCGCAACGCCTGGGTCGACGGCCAGTCGCTGCGCACCTACCGCCACGCGCCCAACACCGGCTCGCGCAAGAGCTGGGCCGCCGGCGACGCCACCAGCCGCGCGCGTGCGCCTGGCGCTGATCGCGCTGAAAGGGCGAGATGGGCTATCCCGTCGGTGCTGACCGCCAAGACCTGGGGCTTCTACGACGTGCTGTTCAAGGGCAAGCCGTTCAAGTTCCAGCGCCCCTACGGCAGCTACGTGATGGAGAACGTGCTGTTCAAGATCTCTTTCCCGGCCGAGTTCCACGCGCAGACCGCGGTCGAATGCGCGATGCAGCTGCATCCGCAGGTGAAGGACCGGCTCGACGACATCGAGAAGATCATCGATCCGCACGCACGAAGTCGGCGATCCGCATCATCGACAAGAAGGGCCCGCTCGACAACCCGGCCGACCGCGACCACTGCATCCAGTACATGGTCGCCGTGCCGCTGATCTTCGGCCGCTCACCGCCGCGGACTACGAGGACGACGTCGCCGCGCGATCCGCGCATCGACGCGCTGCGCGACAAGATGGTCTGCGTCGAGGACAAGCAGTTCACGCAAGGACTACCACGACCCGGACAAGCGCTCGATCGCCAACGCGCATCACGGTCGAGTTCAAGGACGGCAGCAAGACCGAAGGAAGTCGTCGTCGAATATCCGATCGGCCACCGCCGCCGGCGCAAGGAAGGCATCCCGGTGCTGGTCGAGAAGTTCAAGACCAACCTCGCGCGCCGCTTCCCGGAGAAACAGCGCGCGGCGATCCTCGACGTCGCGCTGGATGCCGACCGGCTGGCGGCGCTGCCGGTGCACGAATTCGTCGACCTGATGGTGATTATGAACGCGAGCCCACCGGCTGCTGCTCACACCACGGAGATCTGCCATGCGCATTCCTGCAGCCCTCCTCGCACTCGCGATCGTCGCCGCCGCGCCGGCGGCCGCGCAGGACTTCCCGAAGCTCAAGGCCGGGCAGTGGGAGATGACGACGACGACGTCGAAGACCGCCCAACGCGCCGGCGCACAAGATGCACGATGTGCACCGACGACGCCGTCCAGAAGCAGATGATGGACATGAGCAAGGGCATGCAACGGAGATGTGCTCGAAGTCCGACATCCGGCGCGACGGGCGGCAAGATACGTCGGCGACTCGGTGTGCCAGATCGGCGACAGCACGATGATCGTCGCACTCGGTGATGACGATCCAGGGCGACACCAGCCTACAAGACGGTCATCGACACGACGTACGAACCGCCGCTCATGGGCATGAAGGACTCGACGACGACCGTCGAGGCGAAGTACGTCGGGCCGTGCCGCGACGGCCTGCAGCCTGGCGACGTCGTCATGCCCGACGGCAGGAAGATTCAACATGAAAACGCATGCCGGGCCAGCCGCCCGCCATGCCCCCACGCAAACGAAGTAGTCTCGCAAAGGTCCCGCAATGAGCCACAACCTCTCACACGTCCCTCAAGGAATTCAAGCTCGCGCAACGGGCGACCGGCAAGTTCTACTCGCTGCCCGCGCTCGAGAAGGCCGGCATCGGCAAGATCTCGCGCCTGCCGGTCTCCATCCGCATCGTGCTGGAGTCGGTGCTGCGCAACTGCGACGGCAAGAAGGTGACCGAAGAGCACGTGCGCGCAGCTCGCCAACTGGGCGCCCAACGGCGCCGCGCACCGACGAGATCCCCTTCGTCGTCGCGCGCATCGTGCTGCAGGACTTCACCGGCGTGCCGCTGCTGGCCGACCTCGCGGCGATGCGCAACGTCGGCCAGCGACATGGGCAAGAACCCGAAGATCATCGAGCCGCTGGTGCCGGTGGACCTGGTCGTCGACCACTCGGTGCATGATCGACCACTACGGCACCAAGGACGCGCTCGACCTCAACATGAAGCTCGAGTTCCAGCGCAACAACGAGCGCTACCAGTTCATGAAGTGGGGCATGCAGGCGTTCGACACCTTCAAGGTCGTGCCGCCGGGCATCGGCATCGTGCACCAGGTCAACCTCGAATACCTGGCGCGCGGCGTGCACGAGAAGGACGGCGTCTACTATCCCGACACGCTGGTCGGCACCGACAGCCACACCACGATGATCAACGGCATCGGCGTCGTCGGCTGGGGCGTGGGCGGCATCGAGGCCGAGGCCGGCATGCTCGGCCAGCCGGTCTACTTCCTGACGCCCGACGTCGTCGGCGTCGAGCTCACGGGCAAGCTGCGCGAAGGCATCACCGCCACCGACCTCGTGCTGACGGTCACCGAGATGCTGCGCAGGGAAAAGGTCGTCGGCAAGTTCGTCGAGTTCTTCGGCGAAGGCACGGCCGCGCTCGCCGTCCCCGACCGCGCGACCATCGCCAACATGGCGCCCGAATACGGCGCGACGATGGGCTTCTTCCCGGTCGACGAGGCGACCGTCGACTACCTGCGCGGCCACCGGCCGCACCGACGCCGAGATCGACGCCTTCGACCGCGTACTTCAAGGCGCAGGGCCTGTTCGGCATGCCGAAGGCCGGCGAGATCGACTACACGAAGGTGGTGAAGCTCGACCTCGCGACGATCAAGCCGTCGCTCGCGGGCCCGAAGCGCCCGCAGGACCGCATCGAGCTCGGCAACCTCAAGGCCAAGTTCACCGAGCTCTTCAGCAAGCCCGTCGGCGAGAACGGCTTCGCGAAGAACGCCGCGGATCTCGCGCAAGCGCATCGTGACGCGCGCGGGTCAGCCGATGGCGTGCGGCGCGATCAGCGACGCGTCGATGCAGGTGCCCGGCAACGGACAGCCGCGCGACCGTCGTGGAGATGGTCGACAACCGTCCCACGCCCGATCGCGTCAGCGAGCCCGACGGCGAGCACGTGTCGATCGGCAACGGCGACGTGCTGATCGCCGCGATCACGTCGTGCACGAACACGTCCAATCCCGGCGTGCTGCTCGCCGCCGGCCTGCTCGCGAAGAAGGCCGTCGAGCACGGCCTCACGGTCAAGCGCCACATCAAGACGTCGCTCGCGCCCGGCTCGCGCGTCGTGACCGACTACCTGACCAAGGCCGGGCTGCTGCCCTACCTCGAGCAGCTGGGCTTCAGCGTCGCCGCCTACGGCTGCACGACCTGCATCGGCAACGCCGGCGATCTCGCGCCGGAATTCAACGACGCCATCGTCACGAACGACCTGATCTGCGCGGCCGTGCTGTCCGGCAACCGCAACTTCGAGGCGCGCATCCATCCGAACCTCAAGGCGAACTTCCTCGCGTCGCCGCCGCTCGTCGTCGCCTACGCGATCGCCGGCACGGTGCTGCGCGACCTGACGACCGAGCCGCTCGGGCACGGGCAGGGACGGCAAGCCGGTGTTCCTCAAGGACATCTGGCCGACGTCGCACGAAATCGCCGCGGTGCTGCAGTTCGCGCGCGATGCCGACGACGTTCCGCAAGCTCTACGGCAACCTCGCCAACGCCAATCCGCTGTGGGGCACGATTCAGGCGCGACGGGCCAGGTCTACGACTGGCCGACGTCGACGTACATCGCGAAGCCGCCGTTCTTCGACGGCTTCACGATGACAGCCGAGCCCGACCAGCGACATCAAGGGCGCGCGCGCGCTCGGCATCTTCGGCGACTCGATCACCACCGACCACATCTCGCCGGCCGGCGCGATCAAGGACGAATTCGCCCGCCGGCAAATGGCTGCTCGACAACGGCGTCAGCGAAGGCCGACTTCAACAGCTACGGCTCGCGCCGCGGCAACCACGAAGTCATGATGCGCGGCACGTTCGCCAACGTGCGCATCAAGAACCTGATGCTGCCGCCGCGCGCCGACGGCACGCGCGAGGAAGGCGGCGTCACGCTGTTCCAGCCGTCGGGCGAGAAGATGTTCATCTACGACGCGGCGATGAAATACATCGCGCAGGGCACGCCGACCGTCGTCTTCGGCGGCGAGGAATACGGCACCGGCAGCTCGCGCGACTGGGCGGCCAAGGGCACGCAGCTGCTCGGCGTCAAGGCCGTCATCGCCAAGAGCTTCGAGCGCATCCACCGCTCCAACCTGGTCGGCATGGGCGTGCTGCCGCTGCAGTTCAAGGGCAGCGACACCGCGCAGTCGCTCGGGATCAAGGGCGACGAGACGTTCGACATCGTCGTGCCCAAGGACATCAGGCCGCAGCAGGACCTGACGCTCGTCATCACGCGCAAGGACGGCATCGAAGCAGAACGTGCCGGTGCTGTGCCGCATCGACACGCCGATCGAGGTCGACTACTACAACGGCGGCGGCATCCTGCCGTTCGTGCTGCGGGATCTGGTCAGGCGGCCGTAGCGCCATTCACTCCTGACCGCCTGCGCGGGCCGGCGCCGTCGCGGTTGCCGGCCCGCATTCGTCTCCGCATGCCGCACACGCCACCACCCTCTCCGCCACGCGCTGCCGCTGTTCCTCCTGGGCGGGCTGTGCCTGACGGCGCTCGACACGACGGCGAAGTACCTGGTGCGCGACCATTCGCTGTTCCTGGTCGTGTGGGCGCGCTACGTCGGGCAGATGCTGGTCGTGACGCCGTTCGCCTGGCACCGCGCCGGGCCCGGCTTCTGGCGCACGCGCAACCTGCGCATGCAGCTCGTCCGCTCGGCGTTCCTGCTCGCCGCCACCGTCTGCTTCTTCGCCGGCTTGCGCTACCTGCCGCTGGCCGAAGGCTCGGCGATCACGTTCCTCGCGCCGATCTTCATCGTCGTGCTCTCGCAGCCGGTGCTGGGCGAGCGGCCGACGCGCGCGCGCTGGATCGCCGTCGATCACGGGCTTCGCCGGCATCCTGGTGCTGCTGCGGCCCGGATCGTCCGTGCTGCATCCGGCGGTGGTGCTGCTCATCGGCGACCGCGGTGTTCAACGCGTTCTACCAGTTGCTGACGCGCAAGCTGCCCGGCGACAGCGCGCACACGACGCTCTTCTACAGCGCGCTGGTCGGCGCGGTCGGCTTCACGCTGGCGCTGCCGTGGGGATTCGACGGCGCGCGCATTGTCGTGGCGCGAGGGCGGCCTGCTGCTGCTGCTGGGCCTGTTCGCCGGCCTTGCGCACTGGCTCATCATCAGCGCGTTCCTGATCGCGCCGGCGTCGCTGCTGACGCCGTTCACCTACCTGCAGATGATCTGGGCGACGCTGTTCGGCTATTTCGTGTTCGGCGCAGCTGCCCGACGGCTGGTCGGCCGTCGGCATGGCGATCATCGTCGGCAGCGGCGTCATGCTGGCGCTGCTGGAGCGCCGGCGCGCGCGGCTGGCGCGCAGCTTTCCTTAACGAGTGCAGCCTTAACGATGCGCACGACAATGCGCGGCAAATCGGCTAAAATTGCCATTCGACGGGTGCGGTTTTTCGGCCCGCCGCCACCCACACTTGACCCGGAGAGAAGCCATGAAGAAACGTCTGTTTGCCGCGCTCGCCGCGCTGGCGCTGGCCACCACGCTGGCCGCGTGCGGCGACAAGGCCAAGGAAGCCGCCGACGCCGCGAAAGCGTCGGCCGACCAGGCCGCCGCTGCCGCCAAGGATGCCGCCGCCAAGGCTGCCGACGCCGCCAAGGCCGCTGCCGCCGACGCCGCCGCAAGACCGCCGACGCCGCCGAAAGACCGCCGACGCGACCAAGGACGCCGCAGACAAGGCCGTGGACGCCGCGAAGGAAGCCGCCAAGCCCGCGGACGCGCCGAAGAAGTAACGTCCAACCGTTGACGGTCAACGGCCGGTGCACTGCGAGGTGCCCGGCCGTTTCCATTGGCGCGAGGACTATGAAGCAGTTCTTTTCTCGGCGTGCCGCGCGATCCAGCGCGTCAGCGGCCTCCACTGCTCCCAATCCTGCTCGCCGCGCGAGCGCGGCAGGTCGAACACCGAGTAGCCGTCGCGCGCGCAGTAGACGTACACCTGCGTGTCGCGCAGGTGCGTGACGACCGGAAAGTCGAAACCTTCCAGGAATTCGTCGAGCTCGGCCGCCGCGCGCGTGCGCGCATCGACGCGCATGCCGACGATGCCGATCGCGAGACCGCCTTCCCTGACCGCCTTGTATTCGGCGATCTGCTCGCAGGAAGCGCCGCGTCGCCGCCATGTCGAACACCGAAGGCGACACCGGCACGAGCATCACGTCGGCGCGGCGGACCGCGTCGCGCAGCGCTTCGCCGTGCAGGCCCGCGGGACTGTCGACGACGAGCCACTCGGTCGCGACGTCCTTCAACTCCTTCTTGCGCGACTTCGCCGGCGAAGCCGCCGATGGGCGGAAACAGCGCCGGCCGCCGCGCGAGCCATTCGCTCGCCGAGCGCTGCGGATCGGCATCGCTGCAAGCGCGACGCGCTGGCGCTTGCCGGCGAGCCAGCCCGCGATGTTGGTGGCCAGCGTCGTCTTGCCGCTGCCCCCCTTCGGATTGGCGACCAGGATCGTCTGCACGGTTTCTCCCCTAGGATCCGAACCCGGAGTTTACGATGCCCGTCGCGATTTCACGCTCGCGCGTCACAGCGACGGCAGCATCGCGTAGCAGCGCCGTCAGCGCGTCGGCCCCCAGCCGCCGCGACCGCGCGCCGCTCCAGCCGTGCACCGGATCCGGCAGGTCGGCATTGTCCTTGAACGGCATCTCCAGCGTCAGCGCGAGCCCGCCGAACGTGTGGCCCACCCATTTCGAGGCGATCGTCAGGTTGACCTTGGTGTCCTTGTCCGCCGGGTAGCCGTGGACCGTCTGGAAGTCGGGATTGGCGAATTGCAGCGCCGACCTGAACCCCTGCTCCAGCGCCGCCATCCGCGGCGAGTAGTTCGCCAGCCGCTCGTTGCCGTCGGTGAACACGTAGGGCAGCCCCTCGTCGCCGTGGACGTCGAGGAACCCGTCGACGCCGGTCGCCTGCATCGCCGCGCGCACGTGGAAGACTTCCGGACTGCGCTCCAGCGATGGCGCCATCCACTCGCGGTTGAGATTGGCGCCGGCCGCGTTGGTGCGCAGGTTGCCGCGCACGCTGCCGTCGGGATTCATGTTCGGCACGATGTGCAGCACCGCGCGCTCGGCACAGATCGCCGCGCCACCGGGTCGCTTTCGTCGAGCAGGCGCTCCAGCATGCCTTCGACGAACCACTCGGCCATCGTCTCGCCCGGATGCTGGCGCGCGATGACCCACAGCGACTTCCTGCCCGGCGCCGGGCGTGCCGACCGTGACGACGTTCATGTCGCGGCCTTCGACCGTCGCGCCCAGGTCGCGCACGCGCGCGCGCGGCGACGCGTCGGCGCGTCCGAGCAGCGCCAGGTGCCGCTCCCACGAATAGGGCTCGAAGTAGGCGTAGTAGACGCTGTCGCGCAGCGGCGCGTGCTCGATGACGAGCTCAGCGCCGTCGAATGTCGTCGGCACGCGGAACCAGTCGTCGCGATCGTACGACGCGACGGCGGCATAGCCGCGCCAGCCGTCGACGTAGGTCGCCTGGCCGGCGTTGACGACGCGAATTCTCGCGGCCCGCCCGGCGGCGCCCTGCAGGCGAAAGTAGAACCACTGCCGGATGTCGGCGTGCGAATCCGGGCGCAGCGCCACCTGCAGATCCTCGATGCGGGCCGTGTCGACGACCGTGATCGCGCCGCCGTCGAAATGGCTGGAAATGCGCGGATTCATCGCTGACCCCGACTGCGAGTCGAAATCCGCATCCTTTGTGTCGCCACTGGACTATCCTTTGGTCTTAGCGCGTGCATTGCGTCGGCATGCTAACATCCGCCGCCATATCGCCCGGGCAAACTGGCATTTTCCTCAAACAATACAATGACCTTCGATTCCTCCGCGCACTATGCCCGGACCCCAGCCGGGGAGGCCGAGCTCGCCCTTCCTAGCAAAGGTCTGTCGTTGGGGCAGCGGCGCGTTCTGACGTGGTTGGAAAACCCCACCGCAGCCGACGAACTGGCGCAAAAACATCACCTCGAGCCGGGCAAACTCGCACGCGACCTCACGAGGCTCGCCGAACTGCGTCTGGTCGAGTCGCCGGGAACGACCACCACCACGGCTCCGGAATTGCCCGCGCCGGGACGCCGGTCGCACGCGCCGGTGCGCGGGTCGATGGCGCCGGTGGTCATAGGCCACGGCACGCGGCGGTCGTCCGCATGGCCGCTGGCCATGGGCGCTGCGGGACTGCTGTTGGCTGCAGGCATCTGGTACGCCAACCGCGCACGCGACACGGTACCCGCCAGCACGGCGCAACCGGCCGCACCCTTGGTGAAAGTGGAGGCCACGACGCCTGTGGTCATGCCAGCGCCACCGATGGCGTCCGCTGCCAATGAGGCACAACCGGCCATCGCTGCCGCGCTCCGCGGGAATGCACACGCCGAGCTGCGCCCCGACATTCGCCCGGCACTGCTCGCGGTTTCGTCTCGCAAGGCGCCAACCTCCGAGACTACGACGAAGGTGGCGCCCCAGGGACTCGTCCCCAACGCGCCGCCTGCGGCGCCGACGGCAGCGCCTGTCACAACGGGTATCGCGGCGCCCGCGCCGGGCCCCGTCGCAGCGGGTGTCCCGATAACGATGCCGGCCGCCCCCGCTGCAATTCCAGCGTCTCCCGAACCAGTCGTGGCGGAGCCGCCTCGGCCCGTGCAAATCGCCGCGGCCGCGCCCGCACCAGCAACTTCGCGTTCGGCGGTCGCCACGGGACTCAAGGCCATCTCGCGCGACCCGCCAGACTTTCCGCGGGAGGCCGCCGCCGAGGGGCTGAAGAGCGGGATGGTCAACGCGCGCATCCATGTCGATGCCCGCGGCAACGTTACCAGCGTCGACATCCTCGGAGCGCAGCCGCCGAAAGTGTTCGATCGCGCCGTGCGCAAGGCGCTTTTGCGCTGGCAGTTCGAGCCCATCGCCTCGGGGACCTCATCCGAGCTCGACGTCGATGTCAAATTCCAGCGCGAGTGAAAGGCAAATACGCAAAACCATGGACGACGCCAGCGATACTGCCCCCGCCTTTCGCCAAGCCGAGCCTGTTCCGACGCCGGGCCCTCCTCTGCGCGATCCGCGCAAAGCCGAATTCGAAACCAACAAGCTGAAGCGCCGCCTGCGCCGGCAGGTCGGGCAGGCCATCGCCGATTACGGCATGATCGAGGACGGCGACCGCGTCATGGTCTGCCTGTCCGGCGGCAAGGACAGCTACGGCCTGCTCGAAATCCTGCTGCGCGCTGCGCGAAAGTGCGCCGGTGAACTTCGACACTCATCGCCGTCAACCTCGACCAGAAGCAGCCGGGCTTTCCCGCCGACGTGCTGCCGCGCTACCTCACCGAACGCGGCATCGCGTTTCGCATCGCCGAGCAGGACACCTACAGCGTCGTCAAGCGCCTGATCCCCGAGGGCGCGACGATGTGCTCGCTGTGCTCGCGGCTGCGCCGCGGCGTGCTCTACCGCGTGGCCGGCGAACTGGGCGCGACCAAGATCGCGCTGGGTCACCATCGCGACGACCTGCTCGCGACGTTCTTCCTCAACCTCTTCTTCGGCGGCAAGCTGAAGACGATGCCGCCGAAGCTCGTGTCCGACAACGGCAAGCACGTCGTGATCCGCCCGCTCGCGTACGTGCGCGAGCGCGATCTCGCGCGCTTTGCCGAGGTGATGGCGTTTCCGCTCATTCCCTGCACGCTGTGCGGCTCGCAGGAGAACCTGCAGCGCAAGCAGGTCACGCTGATGCTGCGCGAATGGGAGAGGAAGTACCCGGGCCGCGTCGAGTCGATCTACAACGCGCTGGGCAAGGTCGAGGCGTCGCACCTCATGGACCGGCGCATCCACGACTTCCTCGCGGTCCGCGCGACGGGCCGGCCCGAGCCCGAAGGCGACATCGCCTTCGACGTCGATGCCGCATTCGAACGCGCGGCGGAACTCGCGGAGGCGGGCAAGCCCGGCGCATGACGGGCTGCGTCATGATTGGAAGCGTATTCGCGCAACGCGGTTCGTTCGCGCATCTGGCTTTACGTCCTGGGCGCCGCGGTGCTCATCGGCGCATATCTGCGCCTCGACCAGGTCGCCGCGCCAGGTGCTGATCGACGACGAGTGGCACGCCGTCCACCAGTTCATCGCGCACACGCCGCGCGAAATGTTCGTCGATTTCGGCTACGCGGATTACAGCATTCCGCTCGGCATCCTCGGCTGGTTCGAAGCGCAATGGTGGGGCGTGTCCGAGCTGACGCTACGGTCGCCGATGCTGGTGTGCGGGCTGGCGACGCTTGTCGTGCTGCCGCTGTACGTCGCGCCGCGGCTTGGGACGCGCCACGGCGGCGCTCTTCGCGCTGCTGCTCGCGATTTCGCCGCTGCTGGTGATCTTCACGCGCATGGCGCGGCCGTACGCGATCACGCTGTTGCTGGGCTGGATCGCGCATGGCGCCTATCAGCGCTACCACGCGTCGGCGCGCCCGCGGGTGGCGCGGCGGGCGCGACCTATGCGACGGCCGCGGCATTGGCGACGTGGCTGCATCCGGTCGTCGGGCCCGTTTGCCGTTGCGCCGTTGCTGTGGGGATTGTCCCAGTTGCGGCATGCGCAGCCCGACAAGCGCCGCCGGGACTTCTGCGCGCTGGCTGATGCTCGCCGCCGCGACGGGCGTGCTGATTGCCGCGGTCGTGCTGCCGCCGCTCCTCGCGCATCCGGCGTCGCTCGCCGCCAAGGGCGGCGTCGATGCGCCCGGACGTGCAGACGCTGATCGGCGTCTGGTACGCCTGGCTCGGGACGCCGTCGACGATTGCTGTCATGGTGTGCGTGGCACTCGCGGCCTATGGCGCTCCGGTCGTCTGGCGCGCGCTGCCCGTCGCGCGGACCGGCGCGCTCGGCGTCGTGCTCACGCTGTTGCTGGTCATGGCGGCCGGCATCATGTGGAGCCACCTGCCGGTGACGCTGGCGCGCTACCTGCTGCCGTTCCTTCCGCTGCTGCTGCTGGGCGTAGCGGCGGGCGCGGTTCGGCTGGCCGGACGAGTCAACCAAGTGAAGGTACAAGGGTCGACCACAGCGCGCCGCGCGCTCGCGCTGCTGGCGATGGCGCTCCCTGTCGTCCTGCTGGCGGCGCAATCGCCGCTCGCGCCTTTGCTGCGGCACCCCAATTCGCAGACGCAGCATCTCGTCAACTACATCGACTTCCGGCCCGAGCAGCAATCCCTATCTGCCGCAGTTCGAGGCCACCCCGCTGTCGCCGTTCTGGGCAAGCCTTGCCGCGCAGCCCGCGGGCAGCGTGCGCATCGCGGCGGCACCGTTCTATTTCGAGAGCTTCGACTGGGACGCGCCGCGCTGGGAACGGCTGAGCGGGCAAACGGTGCTGCCCGGGCTATCTCACCGGGTTTGTGCGTCGACCATCGCGCCGGGGAATTGCCCCGCGACTCCGCGCTATCCGTTTCGCCAACGCCGTGCACCTGGCCGACGACGCTGCACTGCACGCGAAAGGCATCGACTACGTCGCGTGGCAAAAGCCGTACGTGCGCGACATCGCGGGCGCCGCGAAGCGATGGGCGACGATACCGCCGCCTGCGAGTCCGTCCTGCGCGAGCCGATTCGGGCCGCCGGCGTACGAAGATTCCCATATCATCGTGTTCCATGCCTCGCCGAGCCTGCCGCGCCTCGTGCTGCGGTAAGCGCATCGTCGTGGTGATGCCCGCGTACCATGCGGGACGCACGCTGGAGGCGACGTGGCGGGACCTGCCGCACGATGTCGTCGACGAGGTCATCGTCGTCGATGACGCGAGCGACGACGATACGGTCGCAGTCGCCCGCGCACTCGGGCTCGAGGTGATCCTGCATCCGCACAACATGGGCTACGGCGCCAACCAGAAGACCTGCTACCGCGAAGCGTTCGCGCGCGGAGCCGACATCGTCGTGATGGTCCATCCCGATTACCAGTACGACCCGCGACTGGTGACGGCGATGGCCGGGATGGTCGCCTCGGGCATCTACGACATGGTGCTGGGCTCGCGCATGCTGGGCAGCGGCGCATTGCGCGGCGGCATGCCGATATGGAAATACGTCGCCAACCGGCTGCTCACGCTGTTCGAGAACCTGCTGCTGGGCGCGCACCTGTCCGAATACCACTACGGGCTACCGCGCGTACTCGCGGGCGCTGCTCGACGCGCTGCCGTGGCAGATGCAACTCCGATGATTTCGTGTTCGACAACCAGATCCTGGCGCAGGCGATCGTCGGCGGCTTCGGGATCGGCGAGGTCTCGGTGCCGACCCGTTATTTCGCGGAGGCGAGCTCGATCGGCTTTCCGGCGCTCGGTGCGCTATGGCTTCGGCGTCGTCGGCACGACACTGCTCGCGCTTCTCGCGCGGATCGGCCTGTATCGGCACCGGCTGTTCGACCTGCCCCGCCGGCGCACGGCGTGACGTTCGGCAACCCTCACTCGATGCCCATCCGCAAGTTCCTCCGCCGCCCGCAGGGCAACGGCATCGCTGCACTGGATGCACAGCTTTTTGCTGCACGTCGCAACCGGTGCGATCGCCGTCGCCGCGCATTATTCGGTGATGTACGGCTTCGTGAAGGCGGGGCATGCCGGGCGTCCCGGCCAGCGCGGTCGGATTCGTCGCCGGCGCGCTGACCCGCTTCGCGCTGTCGTATTGGCATGTGTTCGCGCCGTCGCGCGGCATGACGGCGGCGGGCACCGCGGTTCGTCGTCGCGATCGCGCTGCAGCTGCATGGTGAACACGCTGCTGCTCGCGGGCCTCCTGAAGGCAGGGCTGACGCTGTGGCCGGCGCAAGTGACAACCACAGTGCTGATGACTTTTGGCAATTACCTTGCGTACCGGCTCTGGGTCTTCCGTTAAATGACGGAACCGATCCCGATGGGCGCCCCTCCAACGACGATGTTGCCCATGATGTCAGTCCACCGTCGCCACGCGCTGGCGCTCCTGTTCGGGTTCCTCGCGGCTCTCGGCGCGCGGGCACAAGACGTCGTCGCGCCGTCGGCCGACACAAGCCCGCACCCCCGCGCCGAATTGCAGGGACGTGCGCTGCTCACGGCGCTGCGCGGCGGAGGCTACATCCTCTACTTCCGGCACACGTCGACGGATTTCGGCCAGAACGACGAGCGCATGACCGGCTACGAGGACTGCGCGAGGCAGCGCAACCTGACCGACGCCGGCCGCGCCGAGGCGCGCGCCATCGGCTCGGCCCTCCGCGAACTTGATATCCCGATCGGCGACGTGCTGGCCAGCCCCTTCTGCCGCACGATGGAAACGGCGCGGCTCATGTTCGGCCGGGCTGTGGCCGCACCCATCGTGCGCGGCGGCCCTGCGCAACCGGAATCGGCCGGATCGCTACGCGGAATTGCGCAACCTTCTGGCCACTCCCGTCCCTCGCGGGACGAACCTCGCGATCGCGAGCCATGGCAATCCGTTCCGCGCCGTCACCGTCGGGCAGTACCTGGCGGAAGGCGAAGCGGCGGTGATCGCGCCGCGCGGCCAGGGCAACGGCTTCGCGTCGTCGCGCGCGTACCGAAGGATGCGTGGAAGGATCTTTCCGCGCCGTAGCTTCCGGCGAAGGCTTCTCCTAACCTGGTTTGCGCGCGAGCACGAAGAACTCGTGTCCGCGCCCGGTCGCGTTGCGAAAGAGCCGGAACTGGATGCGATGGACCGGGTACCACAGCACGGCGGTGCGATCAAGGAGCCTGCCAATGAGCGGCAGGTCCCACGCGTTGCGACCGGCGCTCGCCTTCGTTGCGGCCTCGTTGTCCGTTGTGGTCGCAGCGGGCGCCTTGATGCGCGTGTACATCCGGCGCATCAGCCAGAACATCGGAAACGTGAAATCCCAGAACACCTGCGGCGGCATTCCGGCGCGGGTCAGCTTTTCGGTCATGTCGGCGACCGTGTAGCGGCGGAAATGCCCGTAGAACTCGTCGTCCCAGCGCCACTCCCGCGGATTGCTGGGCACGGCGATCAGCAACTGCCCGCCGGGACGCAGCAGCCGCTCGACCATCCGCAGCGCGCCGCGGTCGTCCTCCATGTGCTCCAGCACGTCCCACATGATGATGCAGTCGAATGTCCCGGTGACTTCCGCAAGCGACTGTTTGGTGACCGCGATCTGCGGAAAGGGCCGCAAGACCTCCGCCGCCTGCGCAACGGCAGCATCCGAGAAGTCGATCGCCACGCCTTGCCATCCCCTGGCCGCGAGGTATGCGCTGACGTCACCCCGGCCGCAGCCGACTTCCAGGAACGGCCCATGCAGGCCGTACCGCTCGATGAAGCGGTCGAGGCAGTAGAACATGTGATGCTTGAGCGGGAGGAAATTGGCCATGCGGCAACGCGCGTCGCGGCGCTGAATTATCATAGCCCATGCGCGTAAAACTATCCGTACGGCCGGCCGCGCGGGCCGATGCGCCTTTCCTGCGGCGCGTGTATCGCAGCACCCGCGAGCCGGAAATGGTGCCGTGGCAATGGACCGACGCGCAAAAGGATGAATTTTGCGCGATGCAGTTCGCCACGCAGGAAAAGAGTTATCGCGCAATATTTCCCAAGGCCGAATTCCTGGTCGTCCTGTGCGACCGCGAAGCCGTCGGACGCCTGTGCCGAGCCATCGACCGTGATGTCCTGCACGTGCTGGACATCGCGCTGTTGCCGCCGTGGCGCAACCTCGGCATCGGGACGTACCTCCTGCGCGAATCGATGGCGATGGCCGTCGCCCGCGGCATACCGCTGCAGTTGCAGGTCGAGAAGGCGAATCCCGCGCGGCGGCTCCTTGCGCGCCTGGGATTCCGCGAAATCGAAGACACCGGGATCTACGTGCGCCTCGAGTGGCGCAAGGCGGCTGCGTAATTACTTCACCACCGTCTGGTCCTGTCCGAACAGGATCTTGCGCGCCGTCTCGTCGCTGACGGCGGGCTTGACGTTGATGCGCTTGGCGAGTTCGTAGGCGCGCTGCACGGCCGGACGCTCCTTGATCGCGGCCTTCCAGCGCTTGAGATGCGGAAACTGCTCGATGTCCTGGCCTTGGCGCTCGGGCGAAATCCACGGGTAGCACGCCATGTCGGCGATTCCGTAGTCGCCGGCAACGAACTCGTGATCGGCGAGCCGCTTGTTCAGTACGGCGTACAGGCGCCCCGTTTCCTTGACGTAGCGTTCGGAAGATCGTGATCTTGTGGCCATTGGGCGTGCTCTTGCACCGATTTGGTGACGGGGTATGGACAGATTGGTAAGTATTTGAGGTAAATCGCCTAATAGACGCATCTGCCGCGTCCACCTATGCGCGCCCCCCCAACCGGCCGAACGCAGTCTTTCTGCTGGTGGGGGGTGGCGGCGTTCTGCGGCGACGCTGTACAACCGGCCGACGGCGCGCCCGCGAATCAACTCAGTTTCACATCGAAGCCTCGCCGGACGGCAGGGCGCGCCATCATCATTTCGTACCACCGACGTACATGTGGATACTCGGCGAGATCGACCTTATGCCGGGGGTGCCGCCACGCCCACCCCAGAATGGCGAAGTCGGCGATCGACAGTTCGTCCGCGAAGAACTCATGCTTCGCCAACCTGCGGTCCATCACCGCATACAATCGCCGGGTTTCCTTCGAAAAGCGCTCAAGTCCGTAGCGACGGTCATCTTCATTCTCGACCGACACGAAATGGTGGACCTGTCCCGGTATCGGTCCGAAATTTCCCATCTGGAACATTAGCCATTCCATTACCGGGATGCGCGCCTCTAGGTCGCGCGGCCAGAACTTGCCAGTCTTCTCGCCCAAGTAGATAAGTATCGCGCCCGATTCGAAAACGTTGACCGGTCTTCCGCTGGGCCCGTCCGGATCGACAATCGCCGGAATCTTGCCGCTCGGGCTGATCTTCAGGAATTCGGGCTCGAACTGCTCCCGCTTGCGAAGATCGATGATCTTGACCGTGTAAGGAAGCGCCATTTCTTCCAAGGCAACGCTGATCTTGCGACCGTTCGGCGTATCGAAGGCGTGGAGTTCGATTGGCATCAGTGTCCCTTGCATTTCGGAGTGCTTGAACCTGTGCCCGGCTGCAGCGCGGTGGCACAGCGGTGCTTGGCGGCGCAGCATGGCCGGCTTCGCCGTCACGGCGACTCGGACGACTTACCTAACTCAGACGTATGACCGAGAATAGTCGAAAGGACATCCGCCCTAACCAGCGTCGTCGGATTGCTGACCGCGCCGGTCGGCATCTTGATGGTGAGCCCCGCACACGGAGCCCGGATTGTCCATGGCGTGTCTTCTTTATCTGTTGATGTCACCACCCTGCGACTAATCGGTGGTCGAGTAATGGAGATCGATCATCGGCAGCGATCAGCGGTCAGAACGTCCCGGGAAAGCTGCCGCCGTCGATCAGCATGTTTTGCCCGACCAGATAACCGGCATGAACGCTGCAGAGGAATGCGCAGACTTCACCGAACTCCGCGGGGTTGCCGAAGCGTCCCGCGGGAACGCCGTCGCGCGCCTGCGCCATGACCTCCTCGATGGACTTGCCGGAAGCCTTTGCGCGCGCCGCCATCGTGCCCTGCAGGCGGTCGGTGGCGAAGGAGCCGGGCAGCAGGTTGTTGATAGTGACGTTGTGGCGCGCGACCTTGCGCGAGAGCCCCGCGACGAATCCGGTGAGCCCGCTGCGCGCGCCGTTGGAAAGCCCGAGGATGTCGATCGGGGCCTTCACCGCGGACGACGTGATGTTCACGATGCGGCCGAACTTTCGCGCGATCATCGCGTCCACCGTGGCGCTGGATGAGTTCGATCGGCGTGAGCATGTTGGCGTCGATGGCGCGCAGCCACGCTTCGCGATCCCAGTCGCGGAAATCGCCCGGCGGCGGACCGCCGGCGTTGTTGACGAGGATGTCCGGCTGCGGACACGCGGCCAGCGCTGCGCCGCGCCCCTCCGCGGTCGTGATGTCGCACGCCACCCACGCCACCTTGCGGCCGGCCAGTGCGCCGATCTCCTCGGCCGCGCGCTTCACCGGCCGGCCTCGGTGCGCGCGACGATCGTCACGTCCACGCCCTCGCGCGCCAGCGCCTCGGCGCAGCCGCGTCCCAACCCTTTGCTGGCCGCGCAGACCAGCGCACGGCGGCCGGCAATGCCGAGATCCATTGCGTTCCTTAGGTGTCCCGAACGAGAGTGTTGTTCCGGCGCACCTGCAGCACCGTCGCGACGGCGACGACGAACAAGACGCCGACGACAAAGAACATCTGGCGCGCAAGTCCATGATCGAGCAGGAGGCCGAACCAAACGGGGCCCACCATGGCGCCGAAGTCGAGGCCGGAATATACGAATCCGTACACGCGCCCCGCCGCGCCTTTGGGCGTGGCGTTGCGCACGATGAGATCGCGCGACGGCCCGGTAGCGCCAATCGCGATGCCGACCAGCACGAACACCGGAATGATCATCGCCGACGAACCGCACCGGAGGCGACCAGCGCCAGCAGGCTGGCGCCCGTCAGTAGACCCGCCGCGGCGACGCGGTCGTGGCGCGCCGTGCGCGTCGCAAGATAACCGCCCGCGGCAATGCCCGCGGTGCCGCCCAGAAGGTAAGCCGTGACCGCCGAGGTCGCGCAGAACCAGCGGCACGTCGAGGCCGGCGTTGAGCGCCGCGGGCAGGAACGTCTGCAGCCCGACCGCGGCCATGGTCTGGGCCACGAAATAGCAGAAGCACAGCGCGATCGCCGGCTGCAGGAAGAGCTGGAGCGAACCGCGCAGCGAATGCGCATGCGCGTCGCTGCGCCTTGTGCGACGTGAGCAGCGCGCGCTGGCTCGCGAGCACGCCGAGCGCGATCAGGCCCATGACGCCCATCACCGCAAGCGCCGCGCGCCAGCCGTAAGCCGAAGCCATGCGTGAAGCTCACGACCGGCGACAGCGCATAGCCCAGGTTGCCGCCGATGCCGTGCGTCGAGTAGGCATAGCCCAAGCGCCGCGGCGCCACGTTGGCGTTGAGGATCGCGAAGTCCGCGGGATGGAAGACGCCGTTGCCGACCCCCATCACCGCGGCGATCGGGAACAGCCAATATGCTCCGGGGGCGAGCGACGCCAATGATCGTGCCGCACGCCAGCAGCGCGAGCCCGGACAGCAGCACCGGCCGCGCGCCGCGGCGGTCGACGACGAAACCCGCGGCGAATTGCGTCACGCCGCTGGCAGCGTAGAAGACCCCGACCAGCAGCCCCAGCAGCGTCCAGGACACATCGAACTCGGCGCGCAGCAGCGGGAAGAGCGGCGGCAAAGCGAGCTGGAAGAAGTGCGAGAATGCGTGCGCGGAACCGACGAGGCCGATAATGCGGACGTCGCGGCGGAACGACTCGGCGGGAACGGTTTCTAACGACACGCTTGTAAGGCTGGCGCGACAAAATCGACACTATAGCTTACCGACGCGCGCGGCCAGCCGCGGCGTTACCGTCAACGGCGACCCATAGGAACCAAGCGAATGCAGCGACAAGATCCAGAAATCCGATGCCGAATGGAAGGCGCAACTGACGCCCGAACAATTCAAGGTCACGCGCAAGAAAGGCACCGAGCGCGCGTTCACCGGCAAGTATTGGAACAACCACGCGAAGGGCATGTACAACTGCGTGTGCTGCGGCATGCCACTCTTTCCGTCCGACACCAAGTTCGAGTCGGGCACCGGCTGGCCGTCGTTCTGGAAGCCGATAACGCCGGAAAACGTGCGCGAGGAAGAGGACGTGTCGATGTGGGCGCGCCGCACCGAGGTCGTCTGCGCGGCGTGCGATGCGCATCTGGGTCACGTCTTTCCGGACGGCCCGGAGCCAACGGGTTTGCGTTACTGCCTAACTCGGCCGCGCTGGATTCAAGCCCGAACCCTGGAGCCACTCATGCCCGGCCGACCAGCGGTCGTGACTTCCGTTATCAAAGTGATATCATTTTGATACCTGACGCGCCGAGGCCATTGCGGCTGCGACGCGTCCCGACACGGAGGTCACGATGGAACGCGCAACGAACAACCGGGGTCCGTCCCACCAGGAACGCGGCCATGGCACCGCCAACGGCTTTTTCGCGATCGTCCTGGGCGCTGGCGCTGCTGGCCGGCGGCGGGATGATGCTCTGGCAATCGCTCTCCCACGGCTATCCGGCCTGGGGCACCTTCGGGCTGGGGATCGTGGTCATGATCCTGGGCGTGCTGATGCTCGCGGGCTTGTACACGCTGCAGCCCAACGAGGCGGCGATCCTGCAGCTCTTCGGCGCCTACCAGGGCACGAGCCGCGTGCCGGGCCTGCGCGCCACCAATCCGTTCTATTCGCGCAAGAAGATTTCGCTGCGCGCGCGCAACCTGAACGGCGACAAGCTCAAGGTCAACGACAAGCGCGGCAATCCGATCGAGATCGCCGCGGTCGTCGTCTGGCACGTCGAGGACTCGGCCAAGGCCGCGTTCGACGTCGACGACTACGAGATGTTCGTAAAGGTGCAAAGCGAATCGGCCGCTGCGCCACCTGGCCTCGTCGTTCGCCTACGACGCCGAGGAAAAGCTGGACGTCGCCCGCGAGCCTACGCTGCTCGAAAGCGCGGACGTCGTCGCGCGCGCGCTGGTGAAGGAACTGCAGGCGCGCCTCGAGCAGGCCGGCGTGGTCGTCGAGGAAGCGCGGCTCACGCACCTCGCCTACGCGCCGGAAATCGCCCAGGTGATGCTGCGCCGGCAGCAGGCCGAGGCGATCATCGCCGCCCGCCAGAAGATCGTGCATGGCGCCGTGTCGATGGTGGAAATGGCGTTGACCGAGTTGTCGGCGAAGAAGGTCGTCGAGTTGGACGACGAGCGCCGCGCGGCGATGGTTTCCAACCTGATGGTCGTGCTGTGCGCCGAATCGGAAGTGCAGCCGGTCATCAACACCGGCACGCTGTACACGTGATCAACACTGCGCCGCCCCCATGGTCCAGGTCACGGGCGGACCCTAAAGCGAGGCCACGATGATCCAGTTTGCGCGTCCCTTCTTCCTCCTCGTGCTGGTCGTCAGTCGCGGTACTCATCGGCGTCACCGTCGACCGGTTGCCCGCGCAGATCGCATCGCACTTCGGCGCCGGCGGGGCGCCCAACGGCTGGATGAGCCATAGCGGCTATCTCCTGTTCATGCTCGCTTTCGCCATCGGCATTCCTCTCGCGGTCGTGCTGAGCATGGCCGTCCTGCCGCGCCACATGGTGAGAGGGATCAACATCCCGAATCGCGACTACTGGCTCGATCCTCGCGCGGCGCGAGGGCACGTTGCGCTACATCGAAGCGCACGCGTATTGGCTGGGATCCTTGATCGCGGCGTTCATCGCGGCCATTCACTTGCTGCTAATCGAAGCCAACGCCACGCAGCCCCCACGCCTTCCGGGTCCGCTGTTCGTCACGCTGCTCGTCGCGTTCCTGGTGACGCTGGGGACCTTGATGGTGTCGTTGTTGCTGCACTTTCGCGAACCGGACGTAGAGCCAACCCATCCCCGCGCATACGCCGACGATGGCCGAAAAAAAGGCGTTCCTGTTACGCATCGATCCCGCGTTGTGGGCGGCCATCGAGCGCCTGGCCCAGATCGAATTGCGCAGTGCGAATGCGCAGATCGAGTTCCTGTTGCGCGATGCGCTGGGACGGCGCGGCGCCTTGGGGAAGCGCCGCAACGAGGCTGAGAGCGAATCGGGCGATTTACAAGGCAACTGAGAGCGCGCCCGCTACGCAAGCACCGTGGCCAGGAATTTCCCGCACGCGACGATTTCCTCGAGCACCGCCGCGTGGGGCATCGGATACGCGTGCCACTCGACGTTCCATCCACCATCGACCAGCGCGCGCCGCGACATCTCGGCCCACGCAAACGCGACGACCGGATCCTGCGCTCCGTGCGCCATGAAGATCGGGAGGTTGCGATTCGCGGGGGCCGCTTCGGTTGCCAAGTTGGGCGCGTCGATGAGATACGTCGACAACGCGAGGATGCCGGCCAGTCTTTCGGGATGTCGCAGGCCGGTGTACAGGGCAACCGCCCCGCCCTGCGAGAATCCGGCCAGCACGATCCGCCGCGGCGCAATGCCCCGCTGAACCTCACGCGCGATCAGCGCCTCGACGTGGCCCTGCGACCTGCGCACGCCGGCCAAGTCCGCACGCGAATTGAGATTGGCCTCGCGGATGTCGTACCACGCGCGCATCGCCATGCCGTTGTTGATCGTGACCGGCATCACCGGCGCATGCGGAAACAGAAAGCGCACGGCCTTTTCGCGCGGCAGGCCCAGTGAACCAACGACCTGGGACCAGCCGTTGCCGTCGTCGCCCAAACCATGGAGCCAGATGACGCAGCGTCGGGATTCGGTGCGGTCTCGATTTCGATGGCGGGCAATAACTCCGATGGCATCAAGGGCTTTCGACTGATGAATCCGGCCCCGCGCGGCGGGCCAAAAAAAGTCCGGCGGCGAAGCCGGACGCGATGGAACGAGAGACATTGCGCGAGAACTGCTTGAGAACGTCATTCTAGCTCCGATTTCATGGACGGTATGTGCGCGTTGGCGTATCATTCGCGCCCTGACGCAGCGGGGACACAATCCCCGCTTCGCGTGCGTCGCGAGACCTACCGGTTCTTTCGCGCGTCCCAAAAACACGATTTTTGCGGAGTCACGCTGATGTCCCCTGCCTCATCCACTTCCCCTGCGCTGCGCAACGTCGCGCTCGACGACAAATACGAGCTGGACTCCGGCCGCGTTTACCTGACCGGCGCACAAGCCTTCGTCCGACTGCTGATCCTGCAGCGGCAGCGCGACAAGTTGGCGGGACTCAACACAGGCGGCTTCGTCTCGGGTTACCGCGGTTCTCCGCTGGGCGCGCTCGACCAGTCGTTGTGGAAAGCGCAGAAATTCCTGGACCGCGCGAACATCAAGTTCCAGCCGGGATTGAACGAGGACCTCGCGGCGACGTCGATCTGGGGCTCGCAGCAGGTGAACCTGCATCCGGGCGCCAAGGTCGATGGCGTATTCGCGATGTGGTACGGCAAGGGCCCCGGCGTGGACCGCTGCGGCGACGTATTCAAGCACGCCAACATGGCCGGAACGTCGAAGCACGGCGGCGTGCTGGTTCTGGCGGGCGATGACCACGCCGCCAAGTCGTCCACGCTGCCACACCAATCGGATCATATGTTCTCCGCGGCGATGATGCCGGTCCTCTATCCGTCGTCGGTGCAGGAGATCCTGGACCTCGGCCTGCACGGCTGGGCGATGTCGCGCTACTCGGGCTGCTGGGTCGGCTTCAAGTGCGTCGCCGACACGGTCGAAAGTTCGTCGTCCGTGTATGTCGATCCGGCACGCACGAAGATCATCGTGCCCGACGACTTTCCGCTTCCGCAGGACGGCGTGTCGATCCGCTGGCCCGATGGCTTCCTCGAGATCGAGGCGCGGATGCAGGACTACAAGGTCTACGCAGCATTGCATTACTGCCGCGTGAACGAACTCAACAAGATCGTCATCGGTTCGCCCGATTCTGGCAAACCCGCACGCCTGGGTATCGCGACGTCGGGCAAGAGCTATCCGGACGTGCGGCAAGCGTTGGTCGACTTGGGGATTACCGACGCCGATGCCGCCGAGATGGGCCTGCGCGTCTACAAGATTGCCATGCCCTGGCCGCTGGAGCCGGAAGGCGTGCGCCACTTCGCCGAAGGCCTCGAGGAAATCCTGGTCGTCGAGGAAAAGCGCCAGATCGTCGAATACCAGCTGAAGGAACAGCTCTACAACTGGCGCGACGACGTGCGCCCGCGTGTGGTCGGAAAATTCGACGAAAAAGGCGAATGGGTGCGCCCGCACGGCGACTGGCTGTTGCCCGCGGCAGCAGAGCTCACGCCGGCGATGATCGCGCGCGTGATCGCCAAGCGCATCGAGCGGTTGAACCTGCATTCGCGTCGCATGGAGGAACTTCGCGCGCGCGTCGACTGGATCAATGCCAAGGAAGCGGCGCTGTCCAAGCCCAACATCGATCTCGTGCGCCAGCCCTATTTCTGCTCTGGTTGCCCGCACAATACGTCGACTAGGCTGCCCGAGGGCAGCCGCGGCACCGCCGGAATCGGCTGCCACGTGATGGCGATCTGGATGGACCGCAGTACGACCGAGTACACGCACATGGGCGGCGAAGGCGTGCCTTGGATCGGGCAGGCGCCGTTCACCGAAGAGAAGCACATCTTCGCGAACTTAGGCGACGGCACGTACTACCACAGTGGGATCCTCGCGATCCGCGCGGCGGTCGCCGCCGACGTCAACATCACGTACAAAATTCTCTACAACGATGCGGTTGCGATGACGGGCGGTCAACCGGTCGACGGCCCCATATCGCCCGCGCTGATCGCGCAACAGGTCGCGGCCGAAGGTGTGAAGCGGATCATCGTCGTGAGCGACGAGCCCGACAAGTATCCGCAAGGGTACTTTTCCGACGACATCCGCATCCATCATCGCGATGAACTCGACGCCGTGCAGCGCGAAATGCGCGACATTCCGGGTTGCACTGTCCTGCTGTACGACCAGGCCTGCGCCGCGGAGAAACGCCGCCGCCGCAAGCGCGGCAAACTGGTCGACCCGGCCAAGCGCGTCGTCATCAACGAACTCGTGTGCGAAGGTTGCGGCGATTGCGGCGTGCAATCGAACTGCGTATCGATTGCGCCTGTGGAAACCGAGTTCGGCCGCAAGCGCACGATCGACCAGTCCTCCTGTAACAAGGACTACTCCTGCGTCAAGGGATTCTGCCCGTCGTTCGTGACGGTCGAGGGCGGCACGCTGCGCAAGCCGGCCAAGGCCGCGGCGGTCGACTTCTCCAGCATGCCCACGCCTGCGCTACCGTCGACCGCCGAACCCTACAGCGTGCTGGTCACGGGGATCGGCGGCACCGGCGTGGTGACGATCGGCGCCCTGCTCGGCATGGCCGCGCACCTCGAAGGCAAGGGCTGCAGCGTCCTCGACATGACGGGCCTCGCGCAGAAGAACGGCGCCGTCGTTTCGCACGTGCGCATTGGCGACAAGCCGGAACAAATGTTCGCCACGCGCATCGCGGCCGGCGAAGCCAAGCTGGTGCTCGCGTGCGACATCCTCACCGGCGTGGGCTATGAAGCGCTGGCCAAGATGCAAAAGGGCGTCACCAAGGCGCTGGTCAACACGGCGCTGGTCATGCCCGCGCAATTCACTCGCGAACCGGACCTGCGTTTCCCGACAGGATCGATGGAACAGGAAATCAAGGACGCGGTCGCGCCCGGCGATGCCGAATTCCTCGATGCGACCAAACTCGCGACCGGACTCATGGGCGATTCGATCGCGACCAACCTGTTCATGGTCGGCTACGCGTTCCAGCGCGGGCTTATTCCGCTGGGCGAAGTTTCGATCGTGCGGGCCATCGAACTGAACGGGCAGGCGATCGAGTCGAACAAGCAGAGCTTCAACTGGGGACGCATGGCGGCGGTCGATCCCGCGCACGTGGCGACGGCGGCGATCCCGGCGGAAGCAAAGCCCGACTCGCAACGCTTGTCGCAATCATTGGACGAGATGGTCTCCCGACGTGCGCAGTTCCTGACCGAGTATCAGGATGCGGCATATGCGAAGCGCTACGCCGACCTGGTCGCGCAGGTGCGTGCCGCGGAAAGCAAGGCGATGCCCGGTATCACGGAGCTCTCCGAGGCGGTCGCGCGCTACTACTTCAAGCTGCTGGCGATCAAGGACGAGTACGAGGTGGCGCGCCTCTATGCCGAGTCGGACTTCGCGAAGCGCGTCGCCGCGCAGTTCGAGGGCGACTACAAGCTGACTTTCCACTTGGCGCCGCCCGTGTTCAACAAGCCCGACGCGGTGACCGGCGTGCCGCGGAAATCGGTCTACGGCCCATGGATGCTGAGGGCCTTCGGCATCCTGGCGAAGATGCGCCGCTTCCGCGGGACGGGGCTCGACTTCTTCGGCCGTACGCCGGAACGCAAGATGGAACGCGCGCTGATCGGCGAATATGAAACCGTGATCGCGGAAATCGTGGCCAAGCTCACAGCGCAGAATCACGCGACCGCAGTCGACCTGGCGTCGGTGCCCGAGTACATCCGCGGCTACGGCCACGTCAAGGAGTCGCACCTCAAGACAGCCAAGGCGCGCGAAGGCGTGTTGCTCGCGCAATTCCGCTCTCCGCTGCCAGCGCCGGCGCCGGTGACGATCAGGATGCCCGCGTAGCATCCGTTGCCCCAAGAAAACGCGCGCCCCCAAGCCGCGCGTTTTTTCCATCCGGGCGTTCGACCGGCATCAATATTGCGTGCGCTCTTCGCGTTTCCACTCCGGAGCGCAGCAGTGCCCGATTCAGTGCACCCCCAGTGGCCACCTCCGTCATCTCGTCACCCATTCTGGATTACCTCGAATCGCTGCATGCCCGCTTTCGGGGCGTCGTGGAGGGTGGCGTCGCCACCTACATCCCCGAACTTGCGCGCGCGGACCCCGAAGCGTTCGGCATTTGCATCGCCACCCACGATGGATTCGTCTATGAGGTCGGCGATTCGCGCCAGCCCTTCAGCATCCAGTCCGTTTCCAAGGCGCTGACCTATGGGCTCGCACTGGAGGAAAACGGCGAAGCCGCCGTGCTGGCGAAGATCGGAGTCGAGCCGTCCGGCGATGCGTTCAATGCGATCAGCCTGCGGCCCCAAACCGGTGCTCCGCTCAATCCATTGATCAATGCTGGTGCAATCGCGGCGTGCGGCCTGATTCCCGGCACCACAGCCGCGCAGAAGATCGATCGCATACTGGACACATTCTCCCGCTATGCCGGCCGCGCGCTCGACGTCGACGACCGGGTCTACCACTCCGAGAGCGAATCCGGGCATCGCAATCGCGCGATCGGCTGGATGCTGCGCAATTTCGCGATCCTCGCCGAGGATCCGACACCGGCGCTCGAAGCCTATTTCCAGCAGTGCGCGATCCGCGTCACCTGCCGCGATCTCGCTCTCATCGGCGCGACGCTCGCCAACGGCGGCGTGAATCCCGTCACGGGGATCCGCGCCATTCGCGAGGAATACGTCGACAACATCCTTTCGGTGATGGCGACCTGCGGCATGTACGACTTCTCCGGCGAATGGCTGTACCGGACAGGATTGCCGGCGAAAAGCGGCGTCGGCGGCGGGATTCTTGCGGTCCAACCCGGGCGCATCGGGATCGGCGTGTATTCGCCGCGAGTCGACCTGCACGGAAACAGCGTGCGCGGCATCGCAGTCTGTCGTGAACTCGCCACCAATCTCGGCTTGCACCTGTTCGACGCCTCCCAAGGCGCAGCGCCGGCGCTGCGCCTCGCCACGACGCGCCGCAGCGTGGCCTCGAAGCGGAGGCGCGAAGCCTCGGCGGCTGAGCATCTGCGAAGCGTGGGGAACCGCCTTCGCCTCTACCACCTGCAGGGCGCGCTCGCGTTCGCCTCGATCGAGCCGGTCGTGCGCGAACTCATGGCCCATGCGCAGGACACCGAAGTCTTCATCGTCAACCTGGGGGCCGCGCAGCGAATCGATGGAGCCGCGACGCGCCTGCTCGCGCAAACTCGCAGCAAACTGCTCCGCCTCGGCAAGACGCTCGTCTTCGCCGAAGCGGGCATCTGGTGGCAGCAGCTGATCGATGCCGGCGTCGCTCGCGAAGCGTTCTACGCCGACGATGACTTCGCCCTTGAGCACGGTGAAAACGTGCTGCTCGCCAAGCGCTTCCCGGACGCGGCGTGGGAAGCCCCGGTTGCCCTGGAGAACTGCGTGCTTTTCGCGGGCTTGTCGCGCGACGAATTGGCGCTGCTGTCGGAATTGATGCTGCGCCGAAGCTATCACGCGGGCCAGACCATCATCGCCGCCGGTCAGGCGTCGGACGAACTTTTCGTCATCACCGATGGCTCGGCGATGGTGAGTCTCGCGACGCACGATGGCATCGCGCGCCTCGACGCATTCACCTCCGGCATGACGTTCGGCGAGCTGGCCTTCCTCGACCGCTCACCACGCTCGGCCAACGTGACTGCGCTGGGCGCGGTTGACTGCCGTGTGCTGACGCGCGACGCGTTCGCGCGCCTCGATCGCGAGGCGCCTGCGATCAAGATCCGCTTGCTGGAAAATCTTGCGCTCGGGCTGGCGGGAATGCTGCGCCAGGCCAATCGAGAGCTCGCGGTCCTCAAGTAACGACTCGCGGCGCGGACGCACCACCATGCGATCAATCCGAGCGCGCAAAGGGGTCCGAAAAGTAGTAGCGCAGCAGGCTTTCGCTAGTAGGACCCGCTATGGCGATTGCTGCCGTAGTAATTCCAGCTGTTGTCGTATGCGTAGTAGCGAGGGCCGTCATACGCGTAATACCGCGGGCCGTAATTGCCATAATAGCGATGGTAGTAGCCGTTACGGTAGTACGGGCGTCCGTCGTACTCCGCTGTTACCGGAACAGCGACGCAACCCGACAGCAGCGCTGCCAGAACACCGAATAGGAATAGCCGTTTCATGGCATCCTCCGTCGTAAACGATCAATGGGTCGGAAGCCAGGCTTGACGGGGCAGGCAGGAACGGAATCGCAGGATTCGACCGCCTGTCGTCATTTGGACACTGCGGCGTCCTCGAAACGTTCCTGCCTTGGCTCGTATTCTCGGCGCGCAGGGCGTGCGGCAGAACCGGTCGTCGTCCGATTTGCCTGTAGGACGCCGCGTCGCTACCGAGCCTGATCCTCGCCCAGGGGATCGGCGTCCGCCAAAGGCTTGTCCTCCAGCGCTTCGTCCTCGTTTTCGCGGCCCTCGTCTTCCCACGAATAGCGAATGCGCGGTGGATTGTCCCGGTGCCGCAACAGGATCGCCGCCACAATGCCGATCAGCGCGGCCGCGAGGTGCGTTTCCCACGAGACCGACTGCTTGATCGGCAGCAATCCCCAAACCAGCGTGCCGTACATGAACGCGACGAGCAGCGATGCGGCGATCGCGCGCCGGTCGCGCCGGATCAAGCCGGCCACGAAAATGAACGCGACCAATCCGTAGATGAGGCCGCTAGCGCCGATGTGATCGCCGCCCCTCGCGAGCAGCCACACCGCGATTCCCGGCCCCAGGTAGACGGCCGGCAGCACGCGAAATGCCGATCCCGGATAGAGGTGGAACAGTGTCGTGCCGAGCACCAGCAGCGGCAGCGAGTTGGCGATCAGGTGGTCGAAGCCGGCATGCAGCAAGGGCGCGAACAGGATTCCCGGCAGCCCGATCCACTGCCGCGGGCGAACGCCGAATTGCTCGAGCTCCAACCCCCAGCCGAGCAGCGGGACCAGCCAGATCAGTGCGACAAAGCCCGCGGAGGTGAGTACCGCGAGCCGGAAGTTGGCGCGGGCGCGTTCGGAGCCGGTGTAGTCCGGGTCGGGCGAATGAATTTCCAAACAATGCGCCGCGCGAAAAGCGCTATCAATCCGAGTTCCGGCCCCGCGCGAGCATCAAGCCAATGACCAGGCCGGCGAACGCGCCGATCGCCAGTACCTGCCAGGGATTAGCGCGCACATAATCATCCGTCGCACGTCCGGCCGCGCGGGTTTTCGCCAGCGCCACTTCCTGCAACCCGGCGAGACGGGTCACGGCCACTTTCAGCGATGCCTCCGCCCTGGCACGCGCCTGCGCCACCTGTTGTCCGGTCTGGCTGGCGGTGGCCTTCAGCAGTTGCTCCACGTCGGCTGCGAGCACGCGGAGATCGGTCTTCAGTTTTTCGATGGTGACCGGATCGCCTTCTGTATCCATAACCATTGCTCCGTGTATAAGAAGTGATGCGTCCCCCCGAATTCGCATTATGAGCAGAACGAGGGCAATCGTATAGGGCCGCGGCGCCTAGGGCCGGGCGACCTGGAACACGGGTCCGCCGTTATAGGTGAAGTAGACCTTGCGTTGGCTGTGGGAGACCAATACCCGATGCGAGCGAAGAAAGTCGGCGCCCAGCAGCATCGAAAATGTCTGCAGCCCTTCCACCTTGACCGGAATGTGGCTGCCGACGGCGGAGTACGTCGCGTCACGGAACAGGTCGGCGAAGCGGATCTGCGTGTCCCGGATTGTCTCGTTGCCGATCGTGAAACTCTGGAAGGGGCCGACCCAGGATTCGATCGCCTTGCTGCCGATTCCGACCCACTTGCCGGCAGCGACGACGCCCGGTGTTTCCGGCGTCACCCCCAAACGCGCGGCGTCGACCTTGCCAAGCACCGAAAGGGCGGAACCGGAATCGAGCATGGCCTTGAGCGGCTGGCCGTTGATCTGGACCGCGAGAAGGATATGGGGGCGCGCGGCAGAAATCGGCTCGATCTCCACCTCGCCAACACCGGCGCTCGCCCAATACGCCAACGAGACGCCGTCGCAATCCCGAGGCTGGTAAAGCCGGACCCTGCCTTGGGCCAAATCGAATTCGACATCGACCAGCTGGAAGAAATCTTCGCCGAGAAAGACGTCGGCGCCGATATCCCGTTCGCCGGAGACACGCATGCTCCAGTTCCTGTGCACCGTGTCGCCCACCTTGAATTCATCGACCATCGCAATCTCGACCCTGGACTCGCCGCCCACGCCGTACATCCGCGCGCCCTTCAACTCCCGGCGGACCAGGTCCAGCCGCTCCGCGGCCGCACGATGAATGAGCGATGCGGTCGACCCGGTGTCCAGGGTAACGGCAACCGGCCGTCCGTTGATGGCACCATCGACGACGAGATGGTTGCGTACCAGTCGCACCGGCCAATCCGAGACCTTGGCCATCGTGCAGTTGGCAGCGTCTGCCGCACCGGCAATGCCCCCGGCCAACGCCAAGCCAATGGCGACCGTTGCCGCGAGAAGGAAGCGCCGCGTGGTCAATTGGAACACCTTCTTAGTCCATCGCTTGCCGGGGGGCAGCCCTCGCTGACAGTACACTTCGGACTTGTCCCCAGCAAATCCGGCAATGCCATGCCCAATCTTCTTGACGATGATGTGCTCGCCAATCCGGTCTGGTCCTGCCTGGCCACGCGGCATGCGCATCTGGCTCAAGGCAGCGGTCTTGCCCTGCGCTATCCGTCCGACTACTCCCCCCTGTGCGGAATGGCGGAGGCCGCGCCGGGCAACATCGACGCGCTGCACGCGTTGGTAGAGGTCGGCGATAACGTCGCGGTGGCCGGACCGCAAGTGCCGGAACTGCCGGCGAACTGGGAAACGCTGCATCGGATCAGTGTCGTGCAAATGATTCGGCGCGAAACGGCGCCGCTGCCCGTGGGCGACGCGGACGTGTGCGCGCTGTCGGCCGCCGATGTCGACGACATGCTGGCGTTGGTCGAGCTCACGCGTCCGGGACCGTTTCGCCAGCGCACGATCGAGCTGGGCACGTTCGTGGGTGTTCGCGAGCACGGGCGACTGCTCGCGATGGCCGGCGAGCGGATGTGGGTCGGCGATCACCGCGAAGTCAGCGGCGTGTGCACGCACCCGGAAGTGCAGGGACGCGGGCTCGCGCGGGCATTGACCGGTCGCGTGGTCAACCGGATGTTGCGCGCGGGCCAGACGCCCATCCTGCATGTCGAAGGCGGCAACGAGCGAGCCATCGCCATGTACCGCGGCCTCGGCTTCGTTCGCCTGCGGGAATTCCCTCTGCTCTACGCGAGCCGGACGCGGTAGGCACTCTCGTTCCCGATGTGGTACATTTTCCGCGACCACAAAGGACCCGCAGCGAGAGTCCGCGTCGAATCCGGGGGAAGTGATGAATTGCCTTTACTACCTTGCGCCCACGTTGGACAGCACGCATAAGGTCACCGACGACCTGCACGCGGCCGGCGTCAGGGATTTCTTCATCCACGTCATCAGCAAGGACGAGCACGGCCTGGGAGAGCACCGTCTGCACTCCAGCAATTACCTGGAAACGCTGGACATCGTCCGCGACGGCTTCATCGGCGCGGCGCTGGGCTTCATCGCCGGACTGATCGCCGCCGCGTTGCTGGTGTTTACCGAACCTTTCGGCCCCAATTTCCCCCGCGTCATCATTGTCTTTGTCGTCGCCGTGGCCACGATGTTCGGCGCCTGGGTGGGCGGCCTGACCGGCATCGCGAGCGAACACAAGAATTTGCGCAAATTTCGCCAGGACCTCGAAGCCGGCAAGTACCTGATCCTCGTCTACACCCGGAAGGCGCAGGGAGCGACCGTGCGGGCGCGCATGCGCGCCAAGCATCCGGAAGCCGAGTTGGTCGCCGTCAATACGCACTTCATCAATCCGTTCAAGCCCGTTCGGCGCCGGCACCACCGCCCCGGCAGCGGTGACGAGCAAGTGTTGCAGGAGGACTAGGATGCGGCAGGCCGCACGAGTCGCCCGCATGACTCCAAAACCCTGATCTGTCCAACTCACCGGGGCCTTCGCTATGGTATTGGCAATCGTATTGGTTCTCTTGGTCGTCGGCTCCGTCGCGTTTCACTACCTGAGCCCGTGGTATTTCACGCCGATCGCCTCCAATTGGGGCGGGATCGACGACACAGTGACGCTGACGTTCTGGGTCACCGGATTCGTCTTCGTCATCGTCAACCTGTTCATGGCTTGGTGCGTATGGCGCTACCGCAACAAGCGGGGCGCCAAGGCGCACTACGAACCTGAAAACAAGAAGCTGGAAGGCGCGCTCATCCTGGCGACCACGGTGGGCGTCATCGCTATGCTGGCCCCCGGCCTCCTGGCCTGGGCGAAATTCATCGACGTCCCGAAAGACGCTGCGATGTACGAGGTCGTGGCGCGGCAATGGAACTTCAACTATCGCTTCCCGGGAGCGGACGGCATACTCGGCACCGTCGACGCCCGGTTCGTCAGCGATGCAAATCCCTTCGGCATCAATCCGGACGACCCGCACGGCAACGACGACATCCTGATCGCGAGCCCCGAGGTGCATCTGCCGCTGGGCAAGCCGGTCAAGGCGGAACTGCGCTCGATCGACGTCCTGCACGACTTCACCGTGCCGCAGTTCCGGGCCAAGATGAACATGGTGCCGGGACTGGTGACGTACGTCTGGTACACCCCTACTCGCGCCGGGACGTACGACGTCTTCTGTGAACAACTCTGCGGCGTCGCGCATTACGCGATGCGGGGCAAGGTTATCGTGGAAGACGAGGCCGCCTACCACGCGTGGCTTGCCAGCAATCCGACGTTCGCGCAAACGAAGGATCGGCCCGCGGGCGATGCGGCGGCGGGACAGGCGCTCTTTGCGGTATGCACGGCCTGCCATGGCGCAAACGGCGAAGGCAACCCTGCGCTCAACGCCCCGAAGTTGAGCGGGCAGCACGCCTGGTACCTGAAGCGTGAATTGCAGAATTTCAAGAACGGCGCGCGGGGCGCGGGCGACAAGGATGTTTTTGGTAAGATAATGGCGCCGATGGCCGCGACGCTGGCTGACGACGCCGCGATCGACAACGTCGTCGCGTATATCAAGACGCTGCCGGACACTCCCGCGCCGCCTACGGTGACGACGGACGTGGCGAACGGGCAGCGACTCTACGAAACGTGCGCGGCGTGCCACGGACCCGACGGGCGCGGATCGCAGGCAACCAATGCGCCACGGCTTAAGGGCATGAGTGATTGGTACCTGGTCCATCAATTGAAGAATTTCAAGCAGGGCGTGCGCGGCGGGAGTCCCAAGGACATGTATGGTCCGCAGATGGCGGCGCTGTCCGAGATGCTGACCAACGACAGCGAAATGAGCGATCTCGCGGCCTACATCAATACACTCAAATGAGCGCCCGAATGAGCATCGGGCCGATCAAGGGGCGAGTTAGCGAAATGAGCGAATTGAGGAACCAGCGATGACCTATGTTGCGCACGACGAATCGGACTTCGTTCGACCGGCCGAGGTCGCCGAGCCGGAGCTCTACCATCCGAAGACCTTCATCGGGAAGTACATCTGGAGCCAGGACGCCAAGGTCATCGCCGTCCAGTACGGGATCACGGCGATCGCGGTGGGACTGGTGGCACTCGTGCTGTCGGGAATCATGCGGCTGCAGCTGGGCTTCCCGAACGTCTTTTCCTTCATCACGCCGGCGACCTACCTGCAATACGTCACCATGCACGGCATGATCATGGTGATCTACCTGCTCACTGCATTGTTCCTGGGCGGCTTCGGCAACTACCTCATCCCGCTGATGGTGGGCGCGCGCGACATGGTGTTCCCGTACGTCAACATGGTGAGCTACTGGGTATACCTGTTCGCCGTGCTGCTGCTGATGGCGAGCTTTTTCGTGCCCGGCGGACCCACGGGCGCGGGCTGGACGCTGTATCCACCCCAGGCCATCCTCGGCGGCACGCCGGGCGCGAACTGGGGAATCATCCTGATGCTCGTCTCCCTCGCGTTCTTCATCGTCGGCTTCACGATGGGCGGGCTGAACTACGTGGTGACCGTGCTGCAGGCGCGCACGCGCGGCATGACGATGATGCGGCTGCCGCTGACGGTGTGGGGCATCTTCATGGCCACCATCCTCGCGCTGCTCGCGTTTCCCGCGCTGTTCGTCAGCGCCATCATGATGACGCTGGACCAGGCGCTGGGTACCAGTTTCTTCATGCCGGCGCTCGTGTCCAAGGGTGAACACTTGGGCTACAACGGCGGCAGCCCGATCCTGTTCCAGCACCTGTTCTGGTTCTTCGGCCATCCCGAGGTCTACATCGTCGCCCTGCCCGCCTTCGGCATCGTCTCCGACCTCATCAGCGTCAACGCGCGCAAGAACATCTTCGGCTACCGGATGATGGTGTGGGCGATCCTGGCCATCGGCGGCCTGAGCTTCGTCGTCTGGGCGCACCACATGTACGTGAGCGGGATGAATCCGTACTTCGGTTTCTTCTTCGCCACGACGACACTGGTGATTGCCATCCCCACGGCGCTCAAGGTTTACAACTGGGTGCTGACGTTGTGGCGAGGCAACATTCACTTCACGGTCCCGATGCTGTTCGCCATCGGCTTCGTGTTCACGTTCATCAACGGCGGCTTGACGGGCCTGTTCCTCGGCAACGTGCCCGTGGACATCCCGCTCTCGGGCACGATGTTCGTCGTCGCCCATTTCCACATGGTGATGGCGGTGTCGCCGATCCTCGTCGTGTTCGGCGCGATCTATCACTGGTACCCCAAGATCACCGGCCGCATGCTGAACGACACGATGGGCAAGTTCCACTTCTGGGTCACGTTCCTTGGAACCTATGCGATCTACTATCCGATGCACTACCTGGGATTCCTAGGCGTGCCGCGCCGCTATTACGCGATGGGAACGACGGTCTTCATGCCCGAATCGGCACAGCAGCTGAACGCGGCGATCACCATCGCGGCGCTGATCGTGGGCGCCGTGCAAGTCGTGTTCATCTGGAACCTGATCTGGAGCTACTTCCACGGCAAGCCGGCGGGTGGCAATCCCTGGCGCGCAACCACGCTGGAATGGCAGACGCCTGATACGCCGCCCAAGCACGGCAACTTCGGCCCGACGCTGCCGATTGTCTACCGCTGGGCGTACGACTACAGCGTGCCGGGCGCGCCCGAGGACTTCATCCCGCAGAACCAACCGCCGGGCAAGAAGACCCAAGGCCTCGAGAAGACCCCTGATGCCGCCGATCTTGGCGTGGCAGCGCTCAAACCGCAGGGCGGGCATCCGTGACGTATGCATTGATATTCCTGTCCGGCCTCATGGCCGTGGTCGTCTGGTGGCTGGTCCGCCAGACGGTCAACGTCAAGCCGTGGCAGGCACAGCACGCGGGCGAGATGGCGAGCGGAGACGGCGCGCTTTCCGAGCCCTCGGTGAAAGTCGGCCTCGGCGTTTTCCTTGCGGTCGCCACGTCGTTGTTCGCGCTTCTCATCAGCGCCTACCACATGCGCATGATGGGTGAGGACTGGGTCCGGCTGTCGGTGCCGAAGGTGCTCTGGCTGAACACCGCTGTGCTGATTCTGGCCAGCGTCGCGATGCAATGGACGCGCGGCGCCGCCCGGCGCGAACAACTGGACCAAGTGAAAGCCGGGATGATCGCTGCGGGTGCCTTCAGCTTCGCCTTCCTGGCCGGGCAGCTCTGGGCCTGGCAGCAGATGGTCGCCGCAGGCTATTTCGTGGCGGCCAATCCCGCGTACTCGTTCTTTTTTCTCCTGACCGCCGTGCATGGCATCCACCTTCTGGGCGGCCTGTGGGTCTGGGCGCGGACGACTCGCCGGGTGATGCGAGTCGGCGCCGAACCCGGCCCGATACGTTTGAGTGTCGAGTTGTGCACCGTGTACTGGCATTATCTGCTCGTGGTCTGGGTGGTCTTGTTCGCAGTCCTTCTGCACGCACACGACTAGATGTACGAAAATGAGTACGTAAATAAGGGGGATCCATCCACATGAACCAAACGGCACCGACGAGCGCGGTGGACGCGCCGCTGGCTCCAGGCCTGCAGGGAGTTGTCGCCGACTGGTCCTCGGATCAGCGGGCGTTCAAGAACGTCCCCTGGGGCAAGGCGATGATGTGGATCTTCCTGCTGAGCGACACGTTCATCTTCAGCTCGTTCCTCATTTCGTACATGACGGTGCGGATTTCCACCACCGCGACGTGGCCCAATCCGAGCGAGGTGTTTGCGTTGACGCTCGGCGGCAAGAGTATCCCGCTGATCCTGATCGCGATCATGACCTTCGTCCTCATCAGCAGCAGCGGGACGATGGCCCTGGCCGTCAACTACGGCTATCGCAAGAATCGTGTCGTGACGTTCTGGCTGTTGCTGGCCACCGCGGCACTGGGTGCCACCTTCGTGGGGATGCAGGCCTTCGAATGGACCAAGCTGATTGTCGAAGAAGGTGTGCGGCCGTGGGGCAACCCCATGGGCGCAGCCCAGTTCGGCGCGAGCTTTTTCATGATCACGGGCTTCCACGGCACGCACGTGTCGATCGGCGTGATCTTCCTGATCATCGTGGCGGTCAAGGTACTGCGCGGCGACCTGGATCGCCAGAAACCGGGCTTCCTGACCGGCAGGAAAGGCAACTACGAGATCGTCGAAATCATGGGCCTCTACTGGCACTTCGTCGATTTGGTGTGGGTATTCATCTTCGCAGTCTTCTATCTCTGGTAAGGCCACCATGGCACACGCAGAAGGGGAGCACCATCCCGCCGCCGCGGCGACGGCGGGACATCACGACGTAGGGCAGCAACATCCGCTGGGAATCTATTTCAAGATCTGGGGATTGCTGTTCGTTCTTTCCACCGCCTCGTACCTGGTCGACTACTTTCACTTCCAGGGCTATATGCGGTGGTCCCTCATCATCATCTTCATGCTGCTCAAGGCCGGGCTGATCGTCGCCATCTTCATGCACATGCTCTGGGAGCGACTGGCCATGGTGTACGTCATCCTGGTTCCGCCGCTGCTGTTGATGGTGCTGATGGGCATCGGCGCGTTCGAGGGGAACTACACGTTCTTTACCCGCGAAACGTTCTTCGCGCCGCCCGCGGCCAATGCGGCTCCGGCGGGAACTCACGCGCCCGCGGTGCACAAGTAACGCGGCTACGCAATGCTGGGCAGGGGGCCGCCGTAGTCGATCCAGTTGCTGTCGTATTCATGTTCATTGACATCAATGGAGCGAAGATCCCCATTCGCGTCGTCGCTTTGGTAGAGCCGATCGTAATCGTCGGACGGGATGGCGGCGCAACCGGCAAGGATTCCTGCCAGCGCGCCAAGCGCCAGTAAGCGTTTCATGACGTCCCTCCAGCTGAACGTGGGATATCGTCGGCGCGCGCGAGGGCGCGCCGAATCAGCGGGCGTCTGATTTTGCTGTAGGACGTGTCCTCTGCATCATCCTCGACGGCGCTTCCCAGAACGCCGAAACAGCCTAAACTTGCGCTTCGAACGACACCAACAGGGAGGGACACCGTGAGCCTCGTCGACCGTGTCAAGAACATCCTGCTCGCCCCGAAGGCAGAATGGCCGAGGATCGCGGAAGAGCCCGCGACGGTGGGGTCGCTGTACACCGGCTACATCATGATCCTCGCCGCCATCGGGCCGATCGCGATCATTCTCCGGTCATTCGCGGTCGGCACGCCGGTTGCCATCATGACGTATGTCGTCGGGCTCGGCGTCTGTTACCTAATGGCACTGATCGTCGACGTACTGGCGCCTTCGTTCGGCGGCGAAAAGAATTTCATTCAGTCGCTGAAACTCATCGCGTATTCCTATACGGCGACATGGATCGCGGGGATCTTTCAGTTCTTCGGCACGCTTGGAGGGCTGATCGGCCTGTTGGCGGTGATCTATACTTTCTACACGTTCTATCTGGGCGCACCGACACTGAAGAAATGCACGCAGGACAAGGCCGTCGCGTACACGATCGTCGTCGTTCTCTGCGGCATTGTATTGACCTTCGTCCTGGTCGGCTTGCTCATGTCGATGGTGTTCGGCGGCGCCATGCTGGGTTTCGGCGCGCTCAGCCATTGATCCCGCAGTTAATCCATTCCGCAAAGGGACCATCATGTCCGCTTCGCCGTTCGATCTCTCAGGCCGCGTCGCGCTCGTCACCGGCGCGTACCGCGGCCTGGGATTCAGCATCGCGCGTGGGCTCGCGCAGGCGGGCGCGACGGTCATCCTCAATGGCCGCAAGCCGGATGAACTCGCGCGCGCGGCGAAAACGCTGACGGACGCGGGCCTCAAAGCCGACGTCGCGGTCTTCGACATCACCGACCGCGCCGCGATCAAGCTTGCGGTGGATGCCGCCGTCGCCAAGCACGGCGCCATCGACATCCTCGTCAACAACGCCGGCATCCAGCGGCGCGGCGCGCTCGTCGACTTCACCGAGAAGGATTGGGACGACATCATCGCCACCAACCTGACCGCGCCGTTCGTGGTGTCGCAGGCGGTGCTGCCGGGAATGATCGCGAAAAAGCGCGGCAAGATCATTCATGTCGCGTCGATGCTGAGCGAACTCGCGCGCCCGACGGTCGTGCCCTACACGGCGGCCAAAGGTGGCGTGCGGCAATTGACGCGCGGGATGGCCGTCGAGCTGGCGCCCATGGGCATCCAGGTCAACGCCATTGCGCCGGGCTATTTCGCGACCGAGATGAATCGCGCGCTGATCGACAACGCCGAGTTCAACGCGTGGGTGTGCAAGCGCACGCCCGCGGGACGCTGGGGCCAGCCCGACGAATTGGCGGGCATCGCCGTTTACCTCGCGTCGGCCGCGTCGGACTACATGACCGGACAGCTGCTGATGATTGACGGAGGGATGGGGATCGCGCTGTGACTACGGCGCGCGGCGATCGATCAGCTTGTACATCCACGCGAGGCCGGCCGTCGTGCTTTCGGCCGGCCGGTATTCGCAGCCGATCCAGCCGTCGTACTTGAGGTCGTCCAAGAGCTTGAAGATCGACGCATAGTTGACCTCGCCCAAGTCCGGCTCGTTGCGCCCGGGCACGCCGGCGATCTGGAAGTGGCCGATGAAAGGCAGCCAACGGCGGATTTTCTCCGTGAGATCGCCCTCGACGATCTGCGCGTGATAGAGGTCCATCTGCACGCGCAGGTTGGGCATGCCCACCTCCTCGCGGATCGCGTGCGCTTCCTTCTGCGTCGACAAGAGGTAATTCGGCATGTCGCGCGGATTGAGCGGCTCGATCAGCATCGTGACGTTCTGGGCCGCGGCCTCCTCGCACGCCAACTTCAAGTTGCGCACGAGGATCCGCCGGCGCCGCGCACGCTCGTCCGCGTCGGCATCGTGCGGCAGCACACCCGACATCACGTGCAGCCGGTTGCACTTCAGCGTCTGCGCGAAACGCAGCGCGGCGGACACGCTGGACGCGAAATCGTGCTCGCGGCCGGGCAGCGACGCGAGTCCACGATCGCCCGCCTCATAGTTTCCCGGCGGCGTGTTGAACAGCACCACCTCGAGCTTGTGCGCCTTGATCTCCGCCGCGAGTTCCTTCGCCTGGTATTCGTAGGGAAAGGCGAACTCGACGGCGCGAAAGCCGGCGTGCGCAGCCTCGGAGAACCGTTCGAGAAACGGCACCTCGGTGAAGAGGAAGGAGAGATTAGCGGAGAAGCGCGGCATCGCCTAGCGGAAGCGAGCCGCTGCGTCAGGCGCCGCTGGTTGGAATTGGTTGGGACGGCGCGTCCGGGTGGCTACATCCGCTTTCCCAGTGTGCACAAAGAGCCGGGCGTGCGCAATGGTTGCGCACGACGGCCATGCCGCGTTCCACGAGTCGCGCCCGTCAGGCCTGCAGCACGTAGGTGCCGGGCGCGTCGCAGCTGGGCGGATACGCGCCGCACCCATCGGCGGCGGCGCCGCCATCGCGCCGGAATGACGCGCGAGCCAGGCCGCCCACTCCGGCCACCACGATCCTTCGCGCACCGGCGTGTCGGCTACCCACACTTCCGGGTCGACGTAGGGATCGTCGGCCAGCTTCGTCGCCACGCGGTAGCGCCGCCCGGCATGCCCGGGCTCGGAGACGATGCCGGCATTGTGCCCGCCGCTGGTCAGCAGGAACGTCACTTCGGTATCGGTGAGCAGGTGGAACTTGTACACCGATCGCCACGGCGCCACGTGATCGCGCTCGGTGCCCACCGCGAACAGCGGCACGCGCAGGTCCTTGAGCGCGACCGGACGCCCGCCGGCCGTGAAGCGCCCTTCCGCGAGATCGTTCTGCAGGAACAGGCGGCGCAGGTATTCCGCGTGCATGCGAAACGGCATGCGCGTGGCGTCGGCATTCCACGCCATCAGGTCGGTCATCGGCTCGCGCTCGCCCAGCAGGTAGTTGCGCATCGCGCGCGACCATACGAGGTCGTTCGAGCGCAGCAGCTGGAACGCGCCGGCCATCTGGCGGCTGTCCAGGAAGCCCTGCTCCCACATCACGTCCTCGAGGAACGCGAGCTGGCTCTCGTCGATGAAGAGCATCAACTCGCCCGCCTCCGTGAAGTCGGTCTGCGCGGCGAAGAACGTCGTGGTCGCGAGCCGCAGGTCGCCGTCGCGCGCCATCGCGGCCGCGGCGATCGCCAGCATCGTGCCGCCGATGCAGTAGCCGACGGCATGCACCTTTGCGCTCCGGCACGATGGTCGCAACGACGTCGAGCGCCGCCATCACGCCCAGCTGCCGGTAGTCCTCCATCGCGAGATCGCGATCCTCGGGCCCCGGATTCTTCCACGAGATCATGAACACCGTGTGGCCCTGCGCCGTCAGGTATTTCACCAGCGAGTTGGCGGGGCTCAAGTCGAGGATGTAGTACTTCTCGATCCACGCGGGCACGATCAGCACGGGTTCCGGATGCACCGTTGCCGTGGCCGGCGCGTACTGGATCAGCTCGATCAGCCGATTGCGGAACACGACCTTGCCGGGCGTGATCGCGACGTCGCGGCCGACCTCAAACTGCTCGACGCCGGCGGGACGCTTGCCGCCCAGCGCACGGTCCCAGTCGTCGATGAAATTGAACGCGCCCGCGCACAGGTTGGCGCCGCCCTCGCGCACCGTGCGCTCGAGGACCTCCGGATTGGTCGCGATGAAGTTGGCCGGCGACACCATGTCCAGGAACTGGCGCGCGCCGAACGCGACCATCCGCTCGTGCTGCCGCGTGACGCCGCGCACGCCGGTCGTCGCGTTGTGCCACCACTGCTGCGTCAGCAGGAAGCCCTGGTAGATCGCGTCGAAGGGCGGCTTGCGCCACGCCTCGTTGACGAAGCGCCGGTCCTGCGGCAGCGGCTCGATGCACGGCGCCGTCCCGTCCATCTTGCAGCGTGCGTGCGCATCACGTAGTTGCCGAGGCGCAGCGACTTCTTGACGCCCTTTTCGGCCAGCTGCAGGCGCTTGCCGGGCGCGAACGCCAGATGCGACGCCCAGTCCCAGTACGCCGCGACCTGCGCCATCGGCGACAGGCCCGGTGCTGTAGCGCGCGACCGCGGCATTGAGCGAGCGGTCCATCGCCTCCGCGAATGCCGTGGACGCGAACGAATCGCGCAGGAACGACGGGTCCGGCGCGGCTGGCGAAGTCGGCGGCGGCGCGTCCGGAAACGTTGCCTTGACGCGTGGACGGCGCGCGCGCTTAGCCTCCAGCGCGTGCCGCGGTCCGGCATCCTGCCGACCATGTCGCGCGTCGCGCTTCGGATCGGTCCATCAGGCGCGAGGCGACCTGTCGCCGAGCAGACGCGAACATCCGCTGGCCTTCGGCCACATAGTCGGTCATCGCGTCGCTGCCGTAGCGGGCCTGCACTTCGAGCGCCTCGGCGGGCGTTGCGCAGCGGCGCCCAGTCGGACAGCATCGCCATGTCCTTTCCGACGCGGTCGTTGAAGAACGTCGATCGGCCTCGGCCTGCATCCGCTGCGCGCCGTCGAGCCACGCGCGATACAGCCTTGCTCGGCATCCTCGAACGCCGAGCCCGGCATGCCCCACATCGCGTAGATATCGAGCGGTTTTCGAAACTTCGGTTTCACATGAGTGGCGTGTTTCATGGAATCTCCTTGCCGCTGCGGCCGGCGGGTCCGCGCGTTGCCGCTCGCGGAGCCCGCCAGTCCGCACGTGTCTGCCTGCAGTTCGCCCGCTACTTGATTTCGAGCGCCCTGGTCAGCGCGCCCTGCTTCTTCGGCAGCATCAATTCGAGGATGCCGTTCTCGTATTTCGCCTCGGCCTTGGCCTTCGTCGACGTCGGCCATCACCGTGAAGCTGCGCGCCACCTTGCCTTGATAGAGCTCGCGGCACAGCAGCGTTTCATCCTTCTTGCGTTTCGCTCTTCCGCACCGAACTTCCGCGCTGATCGAGACCGTGTTGCCTTCGACCGCGACATGGATGTCTTCCTTCTTCACGCCGGGGATTTCCGCCCGGACGCGATATCCAGCCGCGTCCTCGGTGACGTCCATCCGGATGTCCGGTTCAGTGCGCATCGTCGGATAGCGTAAAGCGCGTGCGCGGGAGATCGAACAGGCCGGTGAAGTCGAACATCGGCGTTGCCGCGAACCATGTCCGCGAACGGTTCGTAGGTCTTGAGATTGTTGAGAACTGCCATGATCCTGGCTCCTGTTGGATGCCAGGGAATCGGCGTTCGGCGATGCGGTATGGGAACGCCGACCCTGGCGTTGCGCCGCGGCTTCCGCTCTGATTCGCGACCGCAGACCGGGGCGCAATTGAATTTTATTCTCATGCCGCATTGCAATATTGACGGGGGTCAAACATGCCCTCGAAACAGGCTGAACTGCGGGCCGTCCGCGCTAGACTCAACCATGACGTCCGCGCCGCAAACCACGACGCCCGATCCCGTTGCGTTCGGCGTTCGAACAATGGAACGCCGCCGCGCTGGCGGCGCAGGTGCTTGGCGTGCGCTTCTTCGGCGCCGCGGCCATCCATTGCGGCCGGGCACGCGCGCTTCGATGCGCTGACGCGCACCGTGCGCGAGCGCTCGCCGTTCTACCGCGACGCGTGGAAGCATCTGCCCGCAGGTCCGCTGCGGCTCGCCGACCTGCCGGTCGTCACCAAGCGCCAGCTGATGGCGGCATTCGACGATTGGTGCACCGATCGCGCAGTCACGCGCGCTGCGGTCGACCGCTTCATCGGCGAACGCGCGCACATCGGCGAGCGCTTCCTCGATCGCTACCTCGTCTGGATGAGTTCCGGCAGCACCGGCGAGCCGGGCATCTACGTGCAGGACGCCGGTGCGCTGGCCGCCTATGACGCGCTGGTCAGCGCGCAGCTCGCGGGACCGGCCTTCGCGGGCTGCGACTGGCAGGCGGTGGCTGCGAGCGGCGGGCGCGTCGGCGCTGATCACCGCCGACACCGACCATTTCGCGAGCATCGCGTCGTGGCGGCGCTTAGCGCAAGGCAAGCCGTGGCTCGACATGAAGAGCTTCGCGGTCACGCAGCCGCTGCCCGACATCGTGCGCGAACTCAACGCGTATCAGCCCGCGTTCGTGTCGAGTTATCCGACGGTGCTGGCGCTGCTCGCCGACGAGCAGGCAGCGGGCCGCCTCGCGCATTCGCCCGGCGGCGCTGTGGTCCGGCGGCGAAGGCCTGTCGCCGCCGGCGCAGCGCGAATCGAGCGCGTGTTCGGCTGCCCGCTGCAGAACGAATATGGCGCGTCCGAATGCCTCACCATCGGCCACGGCTGCCGCGAAGGCTGGCTGCACATCAACGCCGACTGGGTGATGCTGGAGCCCGTCGACCGCGACTATCGGCCCACGCCGCCCGGCGAGCTGTCGCACACGGTGCTGCTCACCAATCTCGCCAACGTCGTGCAGCCGATCATCCGCTACGACCTGGGCGACAGCGTGCGCGCCAAGGCCGGCGCCTGCGCCTGCGGCAGTCCGTTGCCGGCCATCCAGGTCGAGGGACGCAGCGACGACGTGCTCGTCGCTGCGCGCGCGCGACGGCACGCCGGTGCACCTCGTGCCGCTGGCGCTGACCACGGTCATCGAGGACGCGGCGCAGGTCCATCGCTTCCAGGTCGTGCAGCGCGCGCATGATTGCCTGGCGCTGCGCCTGATGGACGTCGATCGGGCGCACGCCGCCGCGCAGCGCGCTGCGGCGTTGCGCGCGTATCTCGACCGCCACGGCCTGACGCACGTGAAGGTGGTCGTCGAATCCGGAGAGCCCCAGCCGTAGCGGCGCGGCGGCAAGCTGCGGCAGGTGGTCGCGCTGCGTGCCGATTAGTCGTTTGCGGGGTGTGCCGCGAAATTCCGCGAAAGCCAACGCCGGTAGTGCGGCGCAGCATGCCTGCCGCCTGTCGCAAAACTGCAACGTTCGCGCCGCCGTTCGTCGGCTGTCATTTTGGTGGACAAGCCGGTGGATAACCGGTGGATTCCCCGGGGATATGCCATCGGAGTCCCCGCAGAAGGCTGTTTTTCTTGTTGTTTTTGCACCCCCCTTCTGTGCACAAAAAAACCTTGCAGCGGACGGCCCGACCCACTATGCTTGGTGTTGAGTAGCCACTTGAACACAAGATATAGTAGATTCTGATTTACAAGCAGATTCCGATGGCGCCCACCGGACAACCCCCACGCCACGGGGCGAGGCCGCAGCCGGCAAAACTGCCACCCCTCGGAAAGCCGCGCCGGACGGGCCTTTGCGACAAACGCGCATCCGCCGTGAAAACGCGCGTGAACACGACACAACGACAAGAAACGTACAGGAGAAACACCCCATGCAGATCGCCAGCGCTCCTTCTACCAACCCGGCTTCGGCACCACCGCGGGACTTGATCGTGGGAGAACCTGGCAGTCCGGTAGGCAACGGCTCCGACCCCCGCTTCTCGCAGTACAAGGTCATCCGCCGCAACGGCTCGGTGGTGGCCTTCGAGCCGTCCAAGATCACCATCGCGATGACCAAGGCGTTCCTCGCCATCAACGGCGGCCAGGGCGCGGCGTCGGCGCGCGTGCGCGAAGAGGTGACCAAGCTCACTGACGGCGTCGTCGCGGCGTTGATCAAGCGCAAGCCCGAAGGCGGCGCGATCCACATCGAGGAAATCCAGGACCAGGTCGAGTTGCAATTGATGCGCGGCGGCGAACATGAAGTCGCACGCGCCTACGTGCTGTATCGCGAGCGCCGTTCGCAGGAGCGCGCGCACGCCAAGACGCAGGCGAAAGGCAAGCTCGCCGAAGTCACGCTGCACGTCACCGACAACGGCGTGAAGAAGCCGCTCGACTTGGAGCGCCTGACGCTCCTCATCAAGGAGTCGTGCGAAGGCTTAGGCCAAGTCGAGCCCGAGCGGATCCTCAAGGCGACGCTGAAGGATCTCTACGAAGGCGTGGCCGTGGAAGAAGTGCGCAAGGGTGTCGTGCTCTCGGCGCGCGCGCTGATCGAGAAGGATCCGGCGTACTCGTACGTCACCGCGCGCCTCCTGCTCGACGCGCTGCGCTTCGAAGCGCTGGGTGAGGAAGCCACGCAACACGAAATGGCCGCGAAGTATCCGGAATATTTCCCGCGCTTTGTGAAGCACGGCGTGAAGATCGGCCTCCTGAACGAGGCGCTGCTGCAATACGACATGAAGAAGCTGGGTGCCGCGTTGAAACCCGAGCGCGACACGCAGTTCGGCTACCTGGGCCTGCAGACGCTCTACGACCGCTACTTCCTGGTCGACCAATACGTCGGCGGGCGCCGCTTCGAGCTGCCGCAATGCTTCTTCATGCGCGTCGCGATGGGCCTGGCGCTCAACGAAGTCAACCGCGAAGCCCGCGCGATCGAGTTCTACAACGTGCTCTCCACGTTCGACTTCATGAGCTCGACGCCGACGCTCTTCAACTCGGGCACGCACCGCTCGCAGCTGTCGTCCTGCTATCTCACCACCGTGTCCGATGACCTGGACGGCATCTACGAGGCAATTAAGGAAAATGCGCTTCTTTCCAAATTCGCTGGTGGTTTAGGAAATGACTGGACCAACGTGCGCGCGATGGGCTCGCATATCAAAGGCACCAACGGCAAGTCGCAGGGCGTGGTGCCGTTCCTAAAAGTAGTGAATGACACTGCGGTCGCCGTGAATCAGGGGGGCAAGCGCAAGGGCGCGGTGTGCACGTACCTCGAGACGTGGCATCTGGACATCGAGGAGTTCCTCGAGCTGCGCAAGAACACGGGCGACGACCGCCGCCGCACGCACGACATGAACACCGCGAACTGGATTCCGGATCTGTTCATGAAGCGCGTGATGGAAGGCGGCGACTGGACGCTCTTCTCGCCCTCTGACACGCCGGACCTGCACGACAAGTGGGGCCACGCGTTCGAGGAAACGTACAAGCGTTACGAAGACAAGGTCGCGCGCGGCGAGCTGAAACTCTTCAAGCGGCTGCCCGCGGTCCAGCTGTGGCGGAAGATGCTGTCGATGCTGTTCGAGACGGGCCATCCGTGGATCACGTTCAAGGATGCTTGCAACGTCCGCTCGCCGCAGTCACACGTCGGCACCGTGCACAGCTCCAACCTGTGCACGGAGATCACGCTCAACACCAGCGACACTGAAATTGCGGTCTGCAACTTAGGCTCGGTGAACCTGCTCGCGCACATGGTGAAGACCGATTCAGGTGGCAAACCCGGCTGGGCATTGGACCAAGCCAAGCTCAAACGCACGATCACGACCGCGATGCGGATGTTGGACAACGTCATCGACATCAACTACTACGCCGTCGCCAAGGCGCGCAATTCGAACCTGAAGCATCGTCCCGTGGGCTTGGGGATCATGGGCTTCCAGGATTGCCTGCACCTGACCCGCACGCCGTACGCGTCGGCGGCCGCGGTCGAATTCGCCGACCGCTCGATGGAAGCCGTCTGCTACCACGCGTACTGGGCGTCCACCGAAATGGCGGAAGAGCGCGGCCCGTATTCGTCGTACCCGGGCAGCCTGTGGGACCGCGGCATCCTCCCGCAGGATTCGCTCAAGCTCTTGAAGGAAGAGCGCGGCGGCTACGTCGAGATCGACGATTCTTCGGCCATGGACTGGACCAAGCTGCGCGCGCGCATCAAGGAGCACGGGATGCGCAACTCGAACTGCATCGCCATCGCGCCCACCGCCACCATCTCCAACATCATCGGTGTCGCAGCGTCGATCGAGCCCGAATACCAGAACATCTACGTCAAGTCGAACCTGTCGGGCGAATTCACCGTCGTCAACGAGCAGCTCGTGCGCGACCTCAAGGAACTCAACCTGTGGGACGAGGTGATGGTCTCGGACCTCAAGTATTTCGACGGGTCGCTGGCCAAGATCGATCGCGTACCGGCCGAATTTCGCGACCTCTACGCCACCGCGTTCGAGGTCGACACCAAGTGGATCATCGAAGCCGGCGCGCGCCGCCAGAAGTGGATCGACCAGGCGCAGAGCCTGAACATCTACATGGCCGGCGCCTCGGGCAAGAAGCTCGATGAAACGTACAAGCTGGCGTGGGTGCGCGGCCTGAAGACCACGTATTACCTGCGCACGCTGGCGGCCACGTCGGCCGAGAAGTCCACGGGCAAGGGCGGTGAGTTGAACGCGGTGTCGTCCTCCGGTGCGCACATGGGTGCGGCCGCGGGCTCATTGGGCTCTATCGCCTCGACCAAGGCCACCGTCGCGGACGATCCGACGGCGAAGGTGTGCATGATCAACGACCCGACATGCGAAGCGTGTCAATAGGTTAGGAAACTGAGGATTGGGGAACTGAGAGGGAATTGAGGCGTCCGGGCAGTAGCGGATGATTTGCGAATGACGGCGAAGGGGCCGTGACAACGGAGGGCAAGCGGGAAGCGGCGCGGATTTGAAGCGCTGCGGGGGGGTAAGGAATGAATGCAGATATCAACTCGGCAGAGCCGGCATCGGTTGCGCTGGAATTCGATGCGGACCAGACCGAGGAGTCAGAGCAGAGAAATAAGCAGGAAACTGAGCAGAGTACTGAGCAGGGCACTGTCGATTACGGAGGTTGGCGCTTCACCGCGCCAGTCTCGATGCTGGAGGCGAAAGTGCCGGCGAAGCCAGGCTTGTTCGTGATCCAGGTGCGAGAGAGGTTCTGGGCAAGGCGCGAATTTGAACCGATTGATTTTGGCCAGAGCGCAAATCTGTATCGGCGCCTGATTGTGGATGGCGACGACTGCTTTGTTCGCTGGCTGATGCATCCGCGCGCGAAATCCGGTCTTTACGTCTCGCTGATGGTTGCGGACATCATGGGCGCGGCGGCCAGGAGGTTTTTGCAATGGAAGCTGATCGAGCAATACCTGCATGGCACCGCCGAACCGCGACTGGAATCGACGCGGGATTTTGACGAACGGCTCTGCCGCGACCAACGCAACCCGGAAAGGGACAGTCTTCTCATCATCAATAAACACGGGATTCGGTGACCGGTAGGCGCGACAGCAGCGGCGGCAACCAGAAGCGCCCGCGGCGCCCCGGAAAGGCAACACCCCGCGACCACCCAGACAGGACGCGCCCGCGATGGCGTGAAGGACTAGAAGTGGCAAATGAGGTGGAAATGAGGGAAGCGACGCCGAAGGGGCCGACGAACATGTCGGCCAGGATGTGTGACAAATGAGGCGGCAAGTGAGCCAAGAAACGCACGTCCGAAGCAGTACGTTGATCTGGGAGGCGCGCGAGCCCATCCGCGCGCCCCGTTTTCCCAGGCCGGGTTTCCCGGCGCAGGTGTTTGGAAACTGTTGTAGCACCAACATTGTCCACATCGCGAAAGGGAGGTACCAGTTGGCCCACTATGAGTACGCACCCCGACATGTAATTGAGGCGCGGTATCTCGGTGATTACAAGGTCTGGCTGGAATTCAACGATGGACGCAAGGGCGTGGTCGATCTCGCGGACGAACTCTACGGTGAAGCGCACTCGCCGTTGCGCGACCGCGACACGTTCGCGCGCTTTTATCTGGACTACGGGCTCGCTTCGATTGCATGGCTCGACGGCGCCGATTTCGCGCCCGAGTTCCTGTACGAGCGGCTGAAAGCAATGAACTAGCGACGTCCCCTACCCTGTCGCGGCGACAAATTTTTTAGGTGGCTCGGATCACGCGCCATGGGGTTTGTCCCACGCGAAAATCAGAGGGCGGAGGGCTGAAATTGAATGGATTCGACCCAATATAAAGGTTGAGTTTCGGGAGAGGCAACATGTTGAGTTTCGACGACGATTTTCCGGCCACGCCGGCGCAGCCGCACTTGGCGCCGCGCACGCCGGAGACGATCCGCGCCCAGACGATGGGCAGCATCGGAGGCGGCTTGCTCTCGCAGGAGCCGGTGCACGACATCGACGTGGAGAAGGAAGCCTCTCCGGAGAACTTCCACCGCGTCCGCCTCGAGGACAAGCGCGTCATCAACGGCTCGGCCGACGTCAACCAGCTGGTCCCGTTCAAGTATCGCTGGGCGTGGGACAAGTACCTGGCCGGCTGCGCCAACCACTGGATGCCGCAAGAGATCAACATGCAGCGCGACATCGAGCTGTGGAAGAACCCCAACGGCCTGACCGACGACGAGCGCCTGATCGTCAAGCGCAACCTGGGCTTCTTCGTCACCGCCGACTCGCTCGCCGCCAACAACATCGTGCTCGGTACGTATCGCCACATCACCGCGCCCGAGTGCCGGCAGTACCTGCTGCGTCAGGCGTTCGAAGAGGCGATCCACACGCACGCCTACCAGTACATCACGGAGAGCCTCGGGCTTAACGAAGGCGAGATCTTCAACGCGTACCACGAGATCCAGTCGATCAAGGACAAGGACGACTTCCTGATCCCGTTCATCAACGTGCTGACCGATCCGACGTTCAAGACCGGCACGCTGGAAGCCGACCAGGCGCTGCTGAAGAGCCTGATCGTCTTCTCCTGCATCATGGAGGGACTCTTCTTCTACGTCGGCTTCGTGCAGATCCTGGCGATGGGCCGCCAGAACAAGATGACCGGCGCCTCGGAGCAGTACCAGTACATCCTGCGCGACGAGTCGATGCACTGCAATTTCGGCATCGATCTCGTCAACACGATCAAGATGGAGAACCCGCACCTGTGGACCAACGAGTTCAAGGCCGAGATCGCGGAGATCTTCCGCAAAGGCGTGGAGCTCGAATACAAGTACGCCGAGGACACGATGCCGCGCGGTGTCTTGGGCCTGAACGCGCCGATGTTCAAGGAATACCTGCGCTTCATCGCCAATCGCCGGTGCCAGCAGATCGGACTGGATCCACTATTCGAGAAGGCCGACAACCCGTTCCCGTGGATGGCGGAGATGATCGATCTCAAGAAGGAGAAGAACTTCTTCGAGACGCGGGTGATTGAATATCAGACGGGTGGCGCGTTGAGTTGGGATTGAGGGGGGAATTGCGGGCAGCCACGTCATCGTCGCTGCCCAATTTTGCGAAAGTCGTCTCTGACCCTACATAAACGCTAGGCGCCGCGGCCAACACCCGGCGGTTGCCGCTCGGGCCAAGGATGTTGCGACTTTGGGTCGAAGATCGTGGTCGCGTTCGCGGGCTCGAGAGCCCAATCGCCGCGCGCGATCTCACGCTCGAGCTGGCCGCGCGCCCAGCCGGAGAAGCCGACGAAGATCCGCAGGCCTTCCATCGGCTTGTCGCGGCCGAGCAACTGGCGCAGCAATTCGCGGTCCGCGCTGAAGTAGATACCCTCGAGAACCTCGATCGCGGGTTGTTCGGGCGGCTTGTCAAAGCGAAACAGGAACGACACCGACTGGATCTCGACGGGACCGCCGAAGTACACCTTGTCGTCCAGCTGCGCCAAGGTTTCGAGCTCGGGAAAAACACGCGAGACGGGAATCCGTGTGGGCCTGTTGATGATGACGCCGGCCGGGGACGGACCGATGTGGTTCATCACCAGCACGATCGAATCCTTGAAACTGGGATCGGGCAGCTCGGCGCGGGCGACCAGGAGGATCGTGGTCAACGGCTTCGCGTTGTCGGCGGAGGTCGACCACGAGATGGCGCACAGGGCGAACAATGCGCAAAGGACCCTGATCATTGGCAGAATCGTACGTCGTTGTTCGAAAAACACGAACTCCATTCTCGCACTCGCCGATCACTGTCCCATCAGTACAGCCGGATCGCCACGTCGAAGTACCAGGTTCGGCGGATCTCGATCACGTCGTACTCGCGAGCCAGGGCCGGCGGAAACGCCTGGTAGGGCGTCTGGCTTTGCACGACGCGTCGTATCGCTTCGTCGAGGGCTGCCACGCCGCTGGACTGAACGAAGGTCACCGACTCCACCGAGCCGTCGCTACGAATGGCCACCGTCACGAGGGGATCGGCGTGAGGCTGCTTCGCCGCTTCGCGGACCATGTCGAACGTCATGTTCACGTGGATCTTCCGGGCCCAGGCTTCCGCGTACTGGATGACTTCCGCGTTGGGGTCACTGCGACCGAAGAGCCTGTATCGACGTGCGCCGCTCGACGAGGGTAACAGGCGCGCTGCAGCCGTTGCCGCTTCACGCCGGGCGGCCTCCTCGTCCAGCTGTCGCCCCATCGCCCGACGCGCCGCTTCCCGTCTTGCGTCCGCCTCTTGCGCTACTTCGACCCGTGCCGCTTCCTGGCGTGCCGGCTTCCTGGCGTGCCGCTTCCTGGCGTGCCGCTTCCTGGCGTGCCGCTTCCTGGCGTGCCGCTTCCTGGCGTGCCGCTTCCTGGCGTGCCGCTTCCTGGCGTGCCGCTTCCTGGCGTGCCGCTTCCTGGCGTGCCGCTTCCTGCGTGCCGCTTCCTGGCGTGCCGCTTCCTGGCGCGGTCTCCACCCGCGTGTCCTCGGCCCGCGTCGCTTCCTGACGGGCAGCTTCCTGCCGCGCCGCTTCCTGTCGTGCCGCCTCCTGCCGCGCCGCTTCCTGCCGTGCCGCTTCCTGCCGTGCGCTTCCTGCCGTGCCGCTTCCTGCCGTGCCGCTTCCTGCCGTGCCGCCTCCTGCCGCGCCGCCTCCTGCCGTGCCGCCTCCTGCTGTGCCGCCTCCTGCTGTGCCGCCTCCTGGCGTTCTGCCTCCAGCCGCGCCTTCTCGGTCCGCGCTGCATCGCCAGCATCTCGAAGCGACGGCATCGCGATCTCCGGGATCGAGACGCTCGGCAATGGCGCGATGACGGGCGCTGGTATCGCCGGGTTGGCGGGCACGACCCACGTGGCCTCGTCGGTCGGCGCCACGGCGATCACGGCTGGCGGGGGGATTGGCGGGAGCGCCGTGTCACCGGGCCGATCGCCGCGCAAAGCCGTTTGCGCAGGGGCCCCACCGGTCGCGGCGGCTGTCGTTGGATTGGGCTCTGCCCTCGGATTGGCCTCCGGCATGATCGCGGCTGCGGTCGGCCGCGTGGTCGGCGCACGAGACACGGATGGCGCCGGCGCCGGCCCACTGGCAACAGGCTGCTCGACCGGTGCCTGCTGCAACGGCTCCGCGACCGGCATGACCGCCGGCTCCGCGGCTGTGACCTGCGGCGGAACGACTACGACGCGCAGATCGGGTGCCTCGATCCGTCGATCCTGCCAGGGGAAGCCGAAGCCCGGACGCCACAGCCCCTGGCCACCGAAAGTCAAACTCAATAGCCACGCATGAATCAGCAGCGAGAGCAGCAGCGCATGCGTCAGTCGCCTGTGCTCGGGGCTCATGCGTTTGCTGTCGGCGTCGCTGGAACGTGAACTCAAGCGTGCTCCGCCGTCTGACCGTCACACTAGGTTGACCCTCCCACCAGACATTCGTGAACCGCATCCGGTCCATTGTCATATCCACACCTGTCAGACTTCGGGGTCGATTCTCACATGTCCGAACGAACCGTCGAAGCGCGGAGCCATTGCACACTGAATCCATGCGCCGATAGACCGCTGGACCTGGTCTGACGCACTCGACCGATGTTCGAGAAACCGCAGAAGGCTCAGGTCGTGCGCATCAAGATCGAGGCAGTCTCGCTTCACTCCACGAGCATGGCCCCCTCTCTTGATGGACCGCTTCTGGCGTTCTGGGACCGACGCGCTCCCCGTAGAAGACATTGCGGTGTACGTCCGCTTCGGAGCGTACGTCAGGCTGGTGTCGACCCACTGCGGACAGTCGAGTCTCTCCGAAGCAGGCGCCCGACTCTCCGCAAGAATGGCCGACGCGGCGCGGGGCGCCGAGGGGGTCGCATCGGTAACCGCACAATCCGCGAAGTTCGATCAAACCTCCGGTTGGTGTCCGGAGACGCCATCCACCCCAACTTCTCCCGGAGCGTCATGCAAATCAGCGTCGACAGAGTTGACAGATTTCTTGTAGCGCAATCCTAAGTATTTGATTTTGCGTGGTTGCACGATTGTTGCTTTGTATGGTACCCCTTTGTAGCGTACCGCTTGGCCTCGCTCATGGAGGTATCCATGCAAATCAATCGAAAGCCGGCGATTCTCTCAGCAGGTGAAGTACCGAATTCGCGCCGCGCACCGGTCGTGGGGCTCTGTTCCACGTTGATCATCGCGTTTGGGCTGGCGCTGCCGGCGTGGGGGGCTGGGTTCACCGCCACAAATCTGGTGACGGATGACCAGTCGGCGCACGCTGCTGTCCTCACCGATCCGAATCTCGTCAACGCCTGGGGCATCTCGCGCTCCGCGAGCTCGCCGTTTTGGGTATCCGACAATGGCACCGGCGTTGCAACCCTGTATCGCGTCAATCCGGTCACCGGTGTCCCGTCCATACAACCGCTGGTCGTGTCGATTCCAGGAGCGGGCAACCCAACCGGACAGGTCTTCGCCAACCTCGCCGGCAGTTTCAACGGCGATGCTTTTCTTTTCGTGAGCGAGGACGGGACTGTTTCCGGCTGGAGGGGTTCGTTGGGTACCGCTGCGGAAACGTTTGTCCTCGCCTCGCCGAACAACGTCTATAAGGGAAGCGCGTTCGAGAACATTCTCGGCAACGGCTATCTTTATGCCGCCAATTTCCATTCAGGACAGATCGACGTCGTCAAGGGCAATGCCGGCGCCCCCAGCCTGGCGGGAAGCTTTGTCGATCCCGGCATACCTTCGGGGTACGCGCCGTTTAACATTCAGGACATCAACGGCAATCTCTATGTGACTTACGCGCTTCAGGATGCGACGGGCCACGACGATGTTCCGGGGCTTGGCCACGGCTTCGTAAGCGAGTTCGATACGCAAGGCAATTTTGTTGGCCGCGTGGCTTCGCAGGGCACGCTGGATTCGCCTTGGGGTCTGGCGCTCGCGCCTTCGTCGTTTGGCGCCATTGCGGGCGATCTTCTGGTGGGCAACTTCGGTGACGGAACCATCAACGTCTTCGACATTGGGACCAATAACTTCCTGGGGCAGTTGCTTGCACCGGGCGGCAACCCGCTGACGATCGACGGCCTATGGGGGTTGATCCCAGGTAGCGGAGCCGGCAATGGCGGCAGTTCGCAGGCAATCTACTTCACCGCGGGTCCGGATGGCGAGACGCACGGGTTGTTTGGCGTTATTGCCGCTCCTGAACCCGCCACGATCGCTCTCTTCGGCGCAGCCCTCCTCGCGCTCGGCTTCTCGCGAAGACGGCGCTAACGGAACGGGCACATATAGCGCTCTCGGCTGCCCAACCCGGTCGTTGATGCAGTAAGCCTAATTTTCCACCCATCACCAATCCAAGCGTTCCGCGTGTACGGCCGCTTTGGACGAGGACTCCTTGCGGCTGCCTGTGGCCGAAAGCAGACGCGTGCTCGACATCCCTAACATGCGTTCGGGGACGAACGTCGCTACTGGCGCCGTAAACGGAACGTTTGATACTGTCGCCCTATGAAGAAATCCTCCGCTCTCCAAACGCCGCCCGGATCCTGCGACACGCACATGCATGTCTACGACGATCGCTACGCGGTCGATCCGAGGTGGACAGTCCCACCGCCGAAGGGCACGGCGGCCGACTACAAGAAGGTCCAGCACGAACTCGGCCTCGAGCGCGTCGTCGTGGTCCAGCCCAATGCGTATGGCTTCGACAATAGCTGCACGGTCGACGCGATCGCCGCCCTCGGATCGCAGGCGCGCGGAATCGCGATCATCGCGTCTAACATCCTCGACGCCGATTTGCTCAGGCTCCATGCGGCCGGCATCCGGGGCGCGCGGTGCTACGTGCTGCCCAATCCGTTCGTGCAGTGGGACGACATTCCGAAGATCGCCAGGCGCGTCGCAGAGCTCGGCTGGCACGCGCAGGTGCAGTTGGACGGACGCGATCTGCCTAAATACGAGGCGCTTCTGCGCGCATTGCCGACCGAGGTCGTCATCGACCACAACGGCAAGTTCCTGGAGCCCGTGCCGGCGGAGCATCCGGCATTCCTGACGCTCTTGCGCCTGCTCGATTCGGGCCGCTGCTGGGTGAAGCTGTCGGCGCCGTACGAAACGTCGCAGACCGGCGCGCCGCGCTACGAAGACGTCAGCGTGCTGGCGCGCGCATTGGCGAAGAGCCATCCGGAGCGCTGCGTGTGGGCGACCAACTGGCCGCATCCGGGCAGGAATCCCCCGCCCTCGAATGTCGACATCCTCGACCTGCTCCTCGACTGGGTTCCTGATGCGGCGACGCGCAAGCGCATCCTGGTCGACAATCCGGCGCGCCTCTACGGTTTCCAGTAGCGGCCCGCGGTAAGGCGAGCCGCCTCGGCGCAGTGCTACTGCTTGATAAAGACGAATGTCGTTTGCTCGGATTTCTTTCCCGGATTCCAGGAGACTGACGCAAACGACTTGCCGTCAGCCGCGAGCGTGTCGATGTTGTACGAATCCGGCTTCCCGTTCAGCTTGTAGACGTAGGAAAGCGTTTTCGGCGATGTCGAGGTAACCGATACCGTGTAGCCGGGCGGCACCGTCGGTCCCTTGACCGCGAAGTCAGTACCGTCGATCTTTCCCTCGAATATCATCTTGTAGGTTGGCGACTCGAAGCGCATGGCGCCAGGAGACGGCGATGATATGGTAAATACGCTCGGGGCCGGTATCTCGACCTTGGTCGAACGCCATTTGCCGATGAGCCCCGTACCGCTGCCAACGCGCGTATAAACGGCCACGTCCTTCGAGGCAGAGCCGTCGGGCCGGTTGCTTGTACTGGTGATGGTCAGGGTTTTGCCATCGGCAGATAGCTCACGGCGCGCCCCGTAAATGACTGCACCGTCCTGCTTCACGACGGTGTTCCAGGTATTGGCGGCCGTCAGCGGTCCATATGACCGTGTGATTGCCCCATGACTTGTACTCTTTGCCGTCCAGCCCGAAATCGAAGCTCGCCGTGCTGCCGTCCGAATAGTGGATCAGACCATTCGGCGCCTTCGAGTAATCGAACGTATCTCCAACGAGGTGACTCTTCGACGGATCCAGCTTCCAGGTTCCCACCCAAGGACTCTCCGCGGCGAACGCGGCGAACGCGCCAAACGAAGGAAGGACGAGCATCACGCACGCAAGCAACAGTTTTTTCATGATTGGCCCCTATCCACAATTACCAAGACCTGGTCCATCCAGTGCGCCGGCGTTGGTTCCAATTTGCAAACTTCGCTCTGGCGTACCAGAACTTTCATGATACTCCGCTGCCATGCAGAGCCTGCGCCTCCAATGCGTAGGCGCCGAAAGCGTTAGGTAAGCCTACTTTGTAACGAAACGCTACGATACCGTTGCGTTTCGCCTGGCGCACTGTTACCTTAGGGTCAGCGGGCATCTTTGCCTGCCATTTAGGAAGGAAGCGCCATGACCCCATCTCGAATCGTATCGGCCGGCCTCGTCGCGAGCGTGCTCTTGGTCGCGCCGATGTCGCCGGCGTTTGCCGACGGTCCACGCTGGTCGCATGGCCATGGCAATACATATCACGCGCCCGCGTATCACGGCGGCTACCGCGGCTCGAATTGGCATGGCGGCGGCGGCTACTGGCGTGGTGGCGTATGGTGGCCCGCGGCGGCAGCAGCGGCGGTTGTCGGCACCGCAGCGGCGGTGATCGCAGCACCCTTCGTGGCATTCGGCAATGCGGTGGCCAGTGCGCCCTACTACGCGCCGCAGCCGAATTACGCGCCGCAGCCGAACTACGCGCCGCGACAGTATTACCCCCCACAGCAGCCGAATTACGCGCCGCAGGGTTATTACGCGCCGCAGCCGAACTACGCTCCGCAACAGTATTACGCGCCGCAGGGCTACAACGCGCCGCAGGGCTATCGGGCGCCCCAGCAGTACTACGCGCCTTCGTACAGCGGCGCTGCGTCGGCTCCGCCGGACTATTACACGCAGGAGTACGACAACAATCCACCGCCAGCGTATGCGCCGCAGCCACAGGGGTACTACCCGCCACCCGCGACATACAACGCGCCAACGAACTATCCGCTCGCCACCGCCTACTATCGCCCGCGCGTCGTGGCACCGGTGTCCTACCCCTCCGATTACGCCCGCTGAGCGCGACGCCGTCTAAATAACTGATCCGAATATGCCGCAGGTGCGCCGGGGAGGTCGTCCGTCACGCGCCGCGTCCGAGCAATTGGGCGAGCTGATCCTGGACGCGGCGACGCAGATGTTTCTCGCCCACGGCTTCGGTGCCACCAGCATCGATGCAGTGGCGCAGCACCTGCGCATGTCCAAGCGCACGTTCTATCACCGCTTCCCGGACAAGGAAGCGCTGTTTGCCGCGGTCGTCCATCGCATCATCCAGCGGCTGCGACCCGCCGCGGACATTCCGCTAGTCGAAGGCGCCGACCTCGAAGCGATACTCGAGCGGCTCGCGACGCTCATCCTGCGCGCCGCGCTTTCACCCCACGCGATTGCGTTGCATCGGTTGATCGTCGCGGAGTCGGCGCGCTTTCCAGAGCTCGCCCGCGTACTCGCTCACGAAGGGGCAGCCGAGGAAGCGACCACGCTCATAGCAGGCCTACTCGAGCGCGAGGTCGCATCAGGGCGACTCGAGATCGACGACATCCGTTTCGCCGCGCAGCAGTTTCTGCAGATTGTGGTCGCGCTGCCGCAACGTCGGGCCATGGGGCTCGGTGCACCGATGACAGCGCGGGAGTTGCGCGAATGGCCGCGCAAGGTGACGGGCCTGTTTCTTCACGGCTGCCGAGGCGAGTAACATTCGACCGCTTGGACCGCGTGCTGCAAAGGTCCTAGCCGCCGATCCAGGAGGAATCATGCGACTGCGCGCCCTGCTCGCCCTCAGCGTCTTGTTGTGCTGCAACGCCGCCGTCGCCGGTCTCGAGGAGGGCTACGAGGCGCTGAGCAGGCAAGACTACGCCACCGCCATAAAAGAATACCGCCCGCTGGCGGAGCGCGGAAACGCCGAAGCCCAATATCGGATCGGGCGGATGTACGAGTTCGGCAAAGGATATACGCAGGACAAGGCGCAGGGCATCGCGTGGATCCGCAAGGCGGCGGCGCAAAACCATGCCGACGCGCAACAGGAGCTGGGTTTCATCTACGCGACCGGCGACGGTGTGAAGCAGGACGACGTGCAGGCCGTCGAGTGGTTCCGAAAAGCGGCCACGAGCGGAGATGCGACAGCGCAATACAACCTGGGACTGTTGTACGCCAAAGGTCAGGGTGTCAAGAAAGACTACACGCAGGCGATCGACTGGTGGCGCAAGTCGGCGGCCCAGGGCAATGCGGACGCGCAGTTCAAGATGGCGGTCGTCTACCAAAACGGCTCGGGCGTGGCCAAGGATTCGGTCCTCGCACTCGCCAACGCCACGATCGCCGCGCGCGGTGGCGACAAGGAGAACGTCAAATACCGCGACGATATCGCGAAGGAGCTCACGCCCGCGCAAAGGAAGAGCGCCCTCGCACTCGCCGACGCGTGGTCGGTCGGCCAGCCGATGCCTGGGAGCCCCGGCGCATCGGGTTCAGCGGAAGGCGCAACCGCGGCCGCCAGCGCGCCAGTGAAGACGCGCTGTTCCGCGACCGGATCGATGGGCGGCGAGCGATTCACGGCGACCAACTGCATCGCGTCCTTCTACGACGATGCGCATAGTGTTGCGATCTGGTTCAACCAAGATCCCATCACGCCGCAGGAGGCCGAGAGCTTCCAGTCGTCGTCCTATGCCAGCGGCGACAAGGGCGGCAAGCCGCGGACGATGGCGATCATCATGTTCTGCCCGGGCGGCGGCAAGCCGACGGCATCCGCGGCCGCGGTCAACTCGATCGACCTCAATACAAATCACGCCAAGTCGCCGATGGCCGGCATCCAGCGCCTGCTGGAGGCGCCGAAGGATTTCAAGGTCGAGAAAATGACCGGCGAGGTCAAGGCTGGCGGCACACTGTCAGGCAAGATCGCCGGCAATCTCGACAAGACGTCGTTCGCCTTCGACTTCGACGTGAACTTTCCGCCCAAGGAAGCTGGGGCGGGGATGGGCTGCATGTAGTCGCGTCACCACAGCCCGGCTGCCCGCGCGATCAGGAACAACCCTGCCGCGACGACAACCACGCCGGTGACCCGCGCGATGCGTTCGCCGGCCGGTGCGAGACGCTCGACGGTAATGGCGGCCGCCACGACCGCCATCGCCCAAAGGTCCATGACGCCAATGACGAGCAGGACCACCATCAGGCCGACACAGCAGCGGGCGCAGTGGAAGCCGAGGCGCACGCCGTGTCGCCACGCCGTGCCGGCATCGGCCGGCAGCATGCGGCCGCGCCCGGGCATCTCCCGGCAGCAGGCTAAGTGACGCGCCTTCCACGCAGTGAACTGGAGGAAGCCCGCGTAGAGGACGATCACACCAATAGCCACCGGTACCGCGCGCGAAAGCGCCGGCTCCTCCATCTCCACCGCTGCCAGCGCGACTCCCAGCGGAAAGGCGGCCATTCCGAACACGGTCCAGACGAAGAAGTAACCAGCGCCCACGAGCGCGGTCAGCCGACCTAGGTGCGTCTCACCTGCCCTGCCAACCGCCTGGCGGTAGCGCCACAGCATCGGGACCAGCGACGGCGTCATCATCGCCACCATCATCACCACCCACATGCCGAGGAACGTCGCTGCGGCGCCGAACCACGTCTGTCCGGGCATCAGCATCCACGCCATCGACATAGTCCAGTCGCCGGGCATCGGCATCCCGCCCATCTCGGCCATGGCGGCGCCCCAGACGATCGTTACCGTAGCGCTGGCAGCGAAGAGCAGCGCCGAGACGCCGAAGAAGGCTCGCTGGGAAACTCGCTCGGTAGCCATGCTCGGCACGAACTACTTCTTGTTCAGATAGTGCTTTTCCAGGAACTCGGACCTGAAATTCTGTGGCGGAGTGGGAATGTCCGGCCGACCCTCCGGGGTGAAGTCCATGAGATTCCAATACGGCCACACCGTGTCGACATGATTCCCCGACAGTTCAGTTCCCCAGAAATGAAATATTTTCCCATCCTGCTTCCGGAACACATGCATCACCGGCCATTGCATGTCATCGGAGTCTCCCTGGCATTTGTAATCGGCTTGATAGGGAGAGTCCGATCCGGAGACCAATGCAATCTGCGACCATCCGCGTTTCCTGGCCCACGCATTGATTCGATCGGCCGGGGCTTTGGCAATCGCGACAAACGCGGCATTCCGAGTGACCTGATAAGAGGTCCGATCAAACCCATCGACCAGCGACGTGCAGGAAGGACACGGATTGTCCCAACCCGGACCGTACATGAATGAATAAAGCAGCAGCGTGTTCTTGTCCCCGAACAGCTCGGAGAATTTAACGCTCTTCCCTACTTTCCCATCGTTGGCCCATTGGAAGACGTAGTCCTCCTTCAACTGCCCGCCGGGAGGTAGATTGCGGCGTCTTGCTGCCACGGATTTTACTTTGTCGACAAGCTCTCGTTCGTCTTTGAGCAATGAGTCGCGCGCATCGCGATACTCTTTGCTTTCGTTGGGATACCGTAGTTCACTCATGATCGTCTCCTCTTTGAAACCGGCATTCGCTCGATTCGCTCAGCGCTTGTCGTACTCGTCGTGGCGGCGCCACCACATGCCCGTCTCGTTGCGTCCCTTGGGTGCGCGGTCGAGCCACTGGTACATGCCCCAGAGGGCGTCCAGTCCGCGCGCATACGCGGAATAGACGTGGTACACGACGCCATCTTCCAGCATTAACGCGCTCATGCCGGGCCGCTCGCGCGTATACGTGGCGGTGTCGGTTCCGGTCATCGCCGCGTTGTCGCTGACCGGGTCCCCGGTCATGCGGGTCGCGAACCCCTCGTCGCTGCGTAACTGCCACGCCGGCTCGCGGTGGTAGTTGTATTCGATGCCGCCCTCGCGCTGTTGCTCCTCGGTGAACGAGGCATTGAAGTCGTAGTTGAAGTCGCCGCCGAACGAGGACGCCCACGGAAACGTCCACCCCATCCGCCGCTTGTAGGCCTGGATCTTCGCGAGCGGCGCCCGCGACACAGCCATGAGCGTGACGTCGTGGTGGGCAAGGTGGACGCCGAAGCCGTTGAACCCGTCGGCGATCGTCGAGCAGGTCGCGCACCCTGCCTTGTAGTCGGGCCCGAACATGTAGTGGTAGATGAGGAGCTGCGAGCGTCCTTGGAAGAGGTCTGCCAGCGAGGCGCTCCCCGCGTCAGTTTCGAATCGATACTTCTTGTCGATGCGAACCCAGGGGAGTTCCTGCCGCTTGCGTGCCAGCTCGTCACCGCGCCGCGTATGCTCCTTCTCGGCCTTGAGCAGCTCGAGCCGGGCCGCAAGCCACTCGTCGCGGGTTCCGGTCTTGTGGTCGGTCATCATTTCTCTCCTATCTGATTGACGTGTAATCTGCCTGACTGATGATTTGGCTTCGCCGCATCGCCGCAGCACCATTGCTTCTGCTGGCCCTGATCTGCACGATCGGGGCCGTGCGCATCTTGATACACGATCTGCCGGACGAGACCCCCGTCGCAAGCGGAGTGTTCACGGCGATCATTGCCGCCGCAGCTGGCGCCGGCGCGTACTTTCTGCTGCGCCCGGATCTCTTGTTGCTGCGACAGCTTTCGTTCGCGCAGGTTCGCGATTGGGTGTATTCGAACCCGCTGGGACAGGCCGCGGGCCTCTACGTGACCGCGGTGATCCTGATGGCCGCCGCCCCGCCGTACCAACTCGCTCCCGGGTTTCTCGCGGTTTGTGTCTATTGCGTTTCTTCCACGTGGGCCGCAGCACGGCGGCAGCGCTGGTGGGTGTACGCCCTGCTCGCCCTTGTGGGTTTCTGTCTGCTCCTCTTTGGATTGGCCGCGACTTCCGAAGCGATCGCGCCCCGCGGCTTCGGGGAAGCGGGAATGCTTTTCCTGCTCCCCATGGAAGGATTTCCCGTTCTGCTTGTGGTGTCCGGTATCGTCCGGTTGGTTCGCGGCGCGCGTGAGCCCTAGCTCAGCTAGTTCTTCATCGCGTAGGTGATGAGCGAGATCGTGGCGCCTTGCGGATCCATGATCGTCGCGAAACGGCCTACGGTCGGGATGTCCATCGGCGCGAGCAGCACCTTCCCGCCGAGTCCTGCGACGCGCGCGACCACCGCGTCGACGTCGTTCACCGTGATGTAGCTGCCCCAATTGGGCGGCATGCCCTTCGCATTCGGCGGGACGGCGGTGATGCCGCCGATGCCCTGTCCGCCGACGTTGATCACCGTGTAGGTGCCCGTGCCCATGTCCATGTCCTGGAACTGCCAGTCGAGCAATTTGCCGTAGAACGCGCGCGCCGCCTTCGGGTCGCTGGTCGTCAATTCGGTCCAGCTGAAAGCGCCGTGTGTTGCAGAGGGTGCGGCCATGATTGTCGTTCCTTTCGTAATGTTGGGAGATTCGCGTCAGCGTTTTTGCAGGTAGGACGAAAGCCAGCCCAGCACGCGCTGCCATCCCTTGTTGTGGGAGTCGCGCTCCTCGGTGGTCGTGAAGCCGGAGTGCGTGACCGTCACGTGCGTTCCCGAGGACGTCGGTATCAGCTCGACGAGCACGTGCGTTTCCGGCATGTCGGCGCCGCCCCAACGGTGATTCCAGGTAAAGCCGAGCGCCTTGGGGGCATCGACGCGCGTGTATTCGCCAAAGACCGTGAACTCCGTGCCGTCGGCGCTCTTGCCCACGGTGCGCCACTTGCCGCCGACGCGCAGGTCGCTGTCCAGTTTCGTGCTGCGGTACGTCTGGTCGTCGCCCCACCATGCGAGGCGCTGCTGTGGGTCGATCCACGCCTGGAACACGCGTTCCGGCGGCGCCGTGATGTCGATTTCGACGACGATGGTGTCGTTCATTTTCGCGGTGTCGTTCATGTCAGTGTTCCTTTCCTTTTTGTTCGACGAAGCGTTTCAGATTGCGGAGGCGGTGCTGCCACATGTGGCGGTAGTGCGCGAGCCAGTCGTCGACGTCTTTGAGCGGGCCCGCATTGAGCTCGTACAACCGGTTGCGGCCAACCTTGACCTCGGTAACCAGGTCGGCCTCGCGCAGGATGCGCAGGTGGCGCGAGACCGCCGGACGGCTGATCGGGAAATCGCGGGCGATGCCGCCCACGGGCTGGCTACCCTGGCTCAGCAGCGTGAGGATGGCGCGCCGGGTCGGGTCCGCGAGCGCCTGGAAGACGTCGCGCTCGTCCGGTTTTGCGGAAACTGTCTGGTTACGCATTGTCTGCGTGGCTCCCGGTTGATACAATGAACCGGTCACTAATAAGTAACCGATACGTTACCTATTGTACGCAGCAGGGAGCCGTTGTCAAGCGTTTTTTTGCGGCGGGAAATGCTACTTCAGCGTGGCATTGAAACTGACGTCGAGGTTGACGGGCTCGCTCAGTTTCGCGGCCGCCGCCGTGGACTTCGCGGTTCCCACGAGGGCCTTTCCGGCGGGCCCCTCGAGCTTGACCTCGAAGATGCCGGACGTGCTCGTCGGGAACTGGTCGTCGTAGAAGTCGGCACCCACGACCTGGCGCTTGTCGTCGAATCTGAACGCGATCCCGCGCAGCGGATTCTTGTTCATCCGGTACATCATGATGTCGGAGTGGCTCTTCCAGTTCGCCGCCGGAATCGGCTGCTCGGTGACGAGGAGGATCACCTGCTTTTCCTTCTCGTCGGCGAAGGCGGCGGCGTGGGCCAGGTTGATGGCCTTTCCCTTGACTGTCAGCGTGCCTGCGGCAGTGCCGACGGGCGGCGTTTGCGCCATCGCGATGGAATAGCCCAGCGCCAGGACCAGCGCGAGAAAGAGGCGACACACTTCGCGACAGGTTTTCATGTCCGAACGCTAGTCCCTTTGCGCGAGCCTCGTCAATGGGCGGGCCGCTACGAGCACCCCGCCACGCACTTCCCGTGGCCATCGAACTCCATCGTCCTGCCGGAGAGCGCCGGATACACGGGCCGGCCTTTCACCATGCCCGTGAACGCCGCGGTGTGCGACGTGGGCCGCACTTTACCGCCCAACGTTGCGGCTTCGTTGACATGAGACACGATCACCGACGCCGGCCGCACGAGTTCATTGGCGGCATAGGCCCCGGACTCCGCCGTGATGGCGGTATAACCGAGGTTCAGCAGCATCAGGTTCGCCTTGTGGAACTCGTTGTCCACCAATTTCATCTCGGCGTGCAATGCAGTATCGCCGGACAGGTAAGCGGTGAGACCGTTGGTGAACTTGATGATGTAGCCGGTCGAGGGTCCGAGCATCAGGCTGACATTGTCGGCCTCGAGGTTCTTGCGCTCCGGGTCGGTCAGCAGGCTGCGCGGCACCGTACTGTCGTGCGCCGCCGTCACGATCGTGATTTCGACCGCGCGCGGCGTATTGGCGGTCTTGACGTAACGCGTGCCGCCGATCATCACGAAGGTGACACAAGGTGCGGCGAAAGGCGCCACGAGATTGTCCCCTGATTGCGGGCAGGCAGGCGTCGGCTCGGTCCGGATGTTCTCGACTTTCTTGCCGACGAAACTTGCCAGCGGCCCGACCATGATGATGGCCGAGTTCTTGGCGGCGGCGATCTCGGCGGTCGTCGAATTGGGTGCGGCGGAAACGAGGTCGGGAATGTCACAGGTGCCCGCGTCCTGCGCCTTGAGCTTCATCTCGCCGATGTGATCGCCGTGCGCGTGGCTCAACAGCACGACGTGGATGGCGCCCAGCCGCGGGTCCTCGCCGCCCGTCACCGACTGGCCGGCGTCGTAGAGGATGCGCACGCCGGTCGGATCCTCGAAGATCGTCGCGCGATCGCGGGAGCAAAGCTCGCCGGTATGCGACCCCAGCGGCGTGATCTTGACGTTTTGCGCCGCGACCGATGCGCCGCAGCCCACCAGAGATACCAATAGAGCGACACGGAACGCGGCTGGTGATGTCATGGCTTCTCCCGGGAGTGATCGGCGTGGCCGTGCGGCCCACCCGCAAATGTTAGCCGATTGGCGGTAGCATTGCGCGACCGCCGACCCATGGAGATCGCAATGTTACGCATGCTGCTCGCGCTGGTTGCGCTGTCGGTGTCACCAATGTGCCTCGCGGCCGAAGCGGCCGAAGCGTGCATACCGGAGAAGCTCAGCGCGCTGAAGATGGTCGACTTCAACACGGCGTTCGCCGCGGCGGACAAGCGTGCCCATACGTGGCAGGCGGACGCCGTCGTCGTGCGCCTGGCGAATACCGCGATCGGTCCCGTCGATCCCGACGCCCGCTCGGCCAACTGGTACATGGTGTGGTTCTCGCCGTCGATGCGAAAGCGCATCGCGGTCCTCATCGCCAACGGCGGCATGACGTGCCGCGAGGATGCGATAAGTCCTGGCCGCGTGCCTGTCCTGAAGTCGGGCGTGTACACCGACGTCGCGAAAATGCTCATCATCGCATCCGAAAAGGGCGGAGGGCAGCTCATTCAAAATGGCGCGCAGCCGATGGTCGAATTGAGCGCGGGTTCCGAAGTCGTTGGCTACCGCGGACTCTGGTTCGTGAACTACCGCGCAACCGACGGCCGGTCGCTGCAGGTGACCTTCGATGGCAGTACCGGAAAATTCGAGAAGGCGATCCGCAATTGACCCCCGCCCAGAAGGCCGGCATCCTGGCCGAAGCGCTGCCGTACCTCCGCGCGTTTCAACGGCAAGACGCTGGTGATCCGCTTCGGCGGCAACGCGATGGCCGACCCGGCGCTCAAGGCGGGCTTCGCGCGCGACGTCGCGCTCCTTCGCCTCGTCGGCATGAAGCCCATCGTCGTGCACGGCGGCGGCTGGGGCATCGACGAGCTGATGAAGCAGATGGGCCTGCACGAGCAAGCGCTACCGCGGGCATCGCATCACCGACGAGCGCACGCTGAACGTCGTCGAGATGGCGCTCTCCGAACTCAACCAGGAACTGACCTCGCTCATCAACCAGCACGGCGGCCGCGCCGTCGGCCTCGACGGGCAGGACGGCCGCTTCATCCACGCCCGCCCGATGGCGCCGCCGGCCGACGACCCCGACGCGCCCGACCTGGGTTTCCTGGGCGACGTCGAGAGCATCGATACCGCGCTCATCGAGCTCCTGCTGTCGCGCAATTTCATGCCGGTGGTGATGCCGATCGGCGTCGCCGCCGACGGCACGACGTACCACATCAATTCCGACCTCCTGGCCGGGCGGCTCGCGCGCGCGCTCGAAGCCGAGAAGCTCGTCCTGATGACCAACGTCGCCGGCGTGCACGGCCGCGACGGCAAGCTCGCCCACATCCTCACCGCGGGCGACGCCGAGGCGCTGCTGCGCGACCACGTCGTCCACGGCGGCATGGAGCCGCGCGTGATCGCCGCGCTGCGCGCCGTGCGCGAGGGCGTGCGCTCGGTGCACATCATCGACGGCGGCGTGCCGAGCGCGCTGCTGCTCGAAGTGCTGACCGCGGAAGGCGTGGGCACGGCGCTGCGCTCGGATGCCGGCCCGCATTTCTTCGACGACAGCCGCGCCTACCTGCTGGAAAAATGAGTGCTGGAGAAGTCCCTAGGTCATTTCGACCTCGGCATCGTCTTCCACAGACCAAGATGGGCGCCCGTCGGATCGACGATGATCGCAAGCCAGCCCATGCCCGGGACTTCGGTCTTGTCCTTCATCACCGTGCCGCCGAGCGCCTTCACCTTCCTGGTCGCGGCGTCGATGTCGTCGACCAGCACGTACGAGAGCCAGAACGACGGCGCGCCGGGCATCGGGTGCTTCATGAGACCGCCGCCTGTGCCCTCGCCCACGCCGATCAGCGTGTAGGTGCTGCCGCCTTCCATCGGCATGTCTTCCAGTTTCCAGTCAAAAAGCTTGCTGTAGAAATTCTTCGCCTTGGCGACATCGTTGGTGTTGAGCTCCACGTGCACGAAGGGATTTGCCATTGCTCGTCTCCTGCGGGTTGCGGACGGCGCCAGATGAGCTCTGCGCCTAGCCCATTTTCCCACACCCATGTGTAAACCCGTTTACGGTTGGGCCAAGTTGCAAACACGAAGGGTTCGGCACATCATGCGCCCCTGAATAAGAGCATTCGGAGGAGGACGGCATGAAGCATCGGGGTGCATGCAGGTTCATCGCACGCGGTCTCGTCATTCTGGTCGGCGCGGCTCTGTCGCTGGCCGCTGGCACCGGTTACGGCGCGGACAAGGACAAGGACAAATGGAGCTATGGTGGGGCGACCGGGCCCGCCAAGTGGGGCGACCTGAACAAGGATTTCGACGAGTGCAAGGTCGGCCAGACGCAGGCGCCGATCGACATTCCGGATGCCGTCGCCCGCAAAGGCGACCTGCCGTCGCTGCTCTTCGACTACAAACCCGTGCCGCTCACGATCATCGACAACGGGCACACGATACAGGTCAACTACGCGCCGGGCAGCTTCCTCATGGTTTCCGGCAAGAAGTATGAGTTGATGCAATTCCACTTCCACAAACCGAGCGAAGAGAAGATCGACGGCAAGGGCCAGGAAATGGACGCCCATCTGGTGCACCAGAGCCCGGACCACAAGCTCGGTGTGGTCGCCGTGCAGCTCGACGCCGGCGCCGAGAATCCGCTCATCAAGACGCTCTGGAACAATCTGCCCAAGGAAAAGGGCAAGGAAAGCACCGCCCCGGCGGTCATGATCAACGCCAAGGACCTGCTCCCGAAGAACAAGGGCTATTACACGTTTTCCGGATCGCTAACCACGCCGCCGTGTAGCGAGGACGTGACCTGGTTCGTTATGAAAACGCCGGTGACGATCTCGGCCGACCAGATTGCGCGCTTCGCGCGGTTCTATCCGATGAACGCCCGCCCGGTGCAGCCCGTCAACAGCCGCGACATCCAGGCCACGCGGTAGCGGAAAGCTAAGGCGCCTTCGGGCAGTCGCAGACGTCGTTCCCCTTGTCGAAGACGATGCGCCAGGCACCTGGCGCTTCCAGTCGCCAGATCGACGTGAACGTCGCGAACTGCTTGCCCTTGGGGTCCCACACCGGGCCCGAACTTAGCGCCAGCGTCCCCGATTCCAGCACCTCGACCGTTTCCGGTGCCCACGAGAAGGGCGCGTCGGGCTTTTCGTAAAAGCGCTTCCACGCATCGGCCACTTCCTGCTTGCCGTGGAGCGGCTTCGGTCCGGTGAAGAAAATGGCTTCCGTGGACAGGAAGGTGACGAAGGCCGCGTGGTCGCGGTCGGCCATCGTCTTGGCGAACGCGCGCTCGGTGTCGGCCACCTGGCGCTGCAGATCCGCCGCATTCGTACGCGGCGGGCTCACCGCACATCCCGCGAAGAGCGCCGCGCAAGCAACGGCGGCGATCGCGGCACGCATGCGGGCAAATGATGCTGCCATGGAAGGTCTCCTTCCTGCTTGTGGTTCAGCAATCGGGCTACGCCCCGGTATCAGGTCAGGTTGCCGGCAATGTTAACGCAGGTTCGGAATAAAAGCGCGGTAACGCTGTATAGCGGTTCGTTGCATTTTTCGTGAAGGCACGAAATAAAAAGATGGACAACGCTGTTTACCGCGCTCGCTTTCCAACGCGTGTCGCATTCGCGAAATCGCACAGCGAACTCCGAAGTGTAGGAGAAGCACCATCACAACTTTCAGGAATGCGCCGACTTGCGCGGCGCGTCTCGCGAAGGAAGATGACCTCCCCTGCGTCCGCAGGAATCTTCTTTCACGGAGGAAACAGCGATGGGCAATCTGCAGCGACAACTGGCGCTCGCCGCGCTCGCTCTTGTTTCACTGTTTGCAATGCCGGCAACAACACTCGCTGCCGGTTACGTCGAGACCGATCTCGTCGTCAACTGTCCGGTCGGCGGCGTGCCGACGTTGACCGACAAATATGGCAACGTGCACATTGCGAAATTCTGCGATCCGCATCTGGTGAACCCGTGGGGTGTCGCGGAGTCGGCAGGGAGTCCGTTCTGGGTGTCGGACGCCGAGGTCGGGCTCTCGACGCTATATGTCACAGACGGCACTCCGCAAGCGCTCGTCGTGTCCATACCGACGCCCGGCGACCTGCAAGGCGCTTCAGGGCATCCGACAGGTATCGTATTCAACACTGCGGCCAGCCTGCCGGCGTTTCCGATCACGGGAGTCGACGTCAACGGCGTTCCGATCACACGGGCGGCTGTCTTCCTGTTCGCCACCGAAGACGGCACGATCGCGGGCTGGAATCCGATGGTGAATCCCCCGAACTTCACTCCCGGCACCGAGGGCACGCATGCAATCATCGCCGTCGACAAGTCCGCCATCCCCGATGCCGAGAACCATGCGGTCTACAAGGGACTCGCCATCGCCATCGACGGTAACGGGAGCCCCCACCTGTATGCAACCAATTTCCGCTCCGGCAAGATCGACGTGTACGACGCCACGTTTCACTCGGCGCTCGGCCCCGACGCGTTCTCCGACCCCAAGCTGCCGCGCAATTATTCCCCGTTCAATATCGTTCCGATCGGGGCCCGGATGTTCGTCACCTATGCGGTGCCGGATGAGGACAGGGAAGACGACGTCGCGGGCATGGGCCACGGCATCGTCAATACGTTCGACTTGAACGGGGAGAATCGCGTTCGATTTGCGCAGCACGGCCAGCTCAATTCGCCGTGGGGCGTGGCGCTGGCGCCGGGGGGCTTCGGCGAGCTCGGCGGAAACGTCCTGATCGGCAATTTCGGCAACGGTCACATCAACGCCTACAACCCGGTGACTGGCGAATTCGTCGACAAACTGCGCAACCCGCACGGGCAGGCGGTCGTGATCGACGGCTTGTGGACGGTGATGTTCGGTAACGGCGGCCGCGGCGGTGACGCGGACAAGCTCTATTTCACGGCCGGCGTCAACGACGAGGAAGATGGCCTGTTCGGCAGGCTCGTCCCGAACTGAGCAAACGCAAGCATTGCAGGGTTGGCATTACAATCCTGCGATGAATGCATTTCGTGGGGTGGTGGTGGCGGTTATGGTTTCCGCGATCATCACCGCCCTCCCCACCTGCGATCAAGCGCAGCTTCTGCCAGTGACTTAGACACGCGGCTCTCCGGCGCTATTGACGTTGATGGTCGTACCGGGCGCGAAATTCAGTTGCGCGCGATGCTGCGACGCCGCGAAACACGTACGTCACGTCCCAATACTGGGGCGTCTCCGATCCGGGAACCGAGGCACAACGCTGCACGTTCTGCGTCGTGGTCTGGCTGCCGCGGTTGACGTTGGCGCCGATGGCCGCGCCGCCGACCGCGCCGACGGCCGTCGCAACGTCGTTGCCGCGACCATTGCCGATCTGATGGCCAAGGACGCCGCCCAGGACGCCGCCGATGATGGCGCCCGGGCACGTTCGGGCTGTTGCTCTGGTACCTGCTGCTGTTCAACCCAGCAGCGCTGTTCGGGCGGGCCCATGACGGCGCGCACGGCCACGACATTCGCCGGATACAGCCTTTCGCCGTGATGCGGATAGTAGGCATACGGCACGGGGACGGACGGCGCCGGCGCATAGGCGTGCTTCGACGACCCCTGGACCTTGCGCAGCGACGAAATGCGGTTGTTCATTCCCATCTCCGCGAGCGAAGCATACTGGCCCGGACGCAGAATTGTGCAATGGCCCTCGAAATTCGCGTGCTCGCAGACCTGCCATTGGCCGCTTTGCACGATGAGCGAGGATGCGCGGTCGTTGAACCCATAGCGCTCCAGGTCGTTGACCGAGCGATCCGCGGTAAAGACCTGTCCGCGCAGTCCCTCGCGCTCGTAAAGCGTCACCTGCGCCGCCGCCTGCCAGGCGACGCAGAAGACAGCCAGTCCCAGGGTAATGGTCCGGATTTTCTTCATTATGGCTCCAAGGTTGGCGACCCCACGCGGGGGTAGGTACGCACATTAACGCCGGCCGGGAGCGCGCGTTTACATGGGCGCGACCTAAATTCCCGTAGGAACCGGACTACAGGCCCCGCCGAACGGCGGAAGCGGCGCCTGGGCGGCTATGCGTAGGACGGATAATGCGGGTCGTACATCTGCTTGCCGACGAATTCGAGCAGATCGGCAGGCCGCGGCTTCGACGCCAGCCCGCACCGGTAAGCGACGTCGACGACGGCCGCCGCGATATGCGCGGATACCGTCCGGATGTTGGCCAACGGCGGGTACAGGCTGCCCTGTTCCAGGTCCTCGGGAGTGACCTGCGCTGCCAGCGCGTTCGCTGCCGCGAGGAACATCTCGTCCGTGATGCGCGTGGCGCCGCACGCGATCGCGCCGAGGCCGACACCGGGGAAGATGTACGAGTTGTTGCATTGCCGCGGCACCAGCGTCTTGCCGTGTGCCGGAACCGGCGCAAAGGGGCTGCCGCAGGCAAACAGCGCCCGCCCGTCCGACCACTGGTACGCCTGCTCGGCCGTGCATTCCGCCTTCGAGGTCGGATTGGAAAGCGCGAATATGATCGGCCGCGCGTTGTTGTCGGTCATCGCCCGCATCACTTGCGCGTGAACGTGCCGCCGACCGCGGCGACGCCGATGATTCCGGTCGGCTTCAGCGCCTTGACCGCCGAGAGGAAATCGCCAACCGGCTCGTGCTCGTGCGCGTAGGGCAGTTTTTGCGGCGGGAGATCCTTGCGTGACTTGACCACGAGGCCCTTCGAATCGACCAGCCAGATCTTCTTCCGCGCTTCGGCCGGATCCACGCCTTGGGCCACCATCGCCGCGACGGTCAGGTCGGCGATCCCGGTGGCGGCTTCGCCCGCGCCCAGGAACAGGAGCTTCTCGTCGGCCAGCGCACTGCCCTTGATGCGCAGCGCGGACAGGATGCCCGCGACCGCCACCGCCGCCGTGCCCTGGATGTCGTCGTTGAACGTGCAGATGCGGTCGCGATATTTTTCCAGCAAGCGGAACGCGTTGTGGTTGGCGAAGTCCTCGAACTGGATGATCACGCCGGGAAAAACCTTGCATGCGGCCGCGACGAACTCCTCGAGCAGTTCGTCATAGGCCGCGCCGGTCACGCGCCGGCGGCGCAACCCTACGTAATACGGGTCGTTGAGCAGGGTTTCGTTGTTGGTGCCCATGTCGAGCGTGATCGGCAGGCAGAGCGCCGGGTGCACCCCTGCGCACGCCGTATAGAGCGACAGCTTGCCGACCGGGATCCCCATGCCGTTGGCGCCCTGGTCACCCAGGCCCAGGATGCGTTCACCGTCCGTGACGACGATGATGCCGGCCTTGAGCGGCCAATTGGAGAGGACGTCGGCAATGCGGCCGCGGTCGTTGATGCTGATGAAGATGCCGCGCGGCCGCTGGAAAATGTGCCCGAAACGCTGGCACGCGAGCCCGACCGTGGGCGTGTAGATGAGCGGCTGGATTTCGTCCACGTTGTCGCACACGACGCGGAAGAACAGCGCTTCGTTGCGGTCATGCAGCGCATTCAACGCGACGAACTTTTCCAGCGGATCGGAGAGCTTGCGCAGGTTCTCGAGCACGCGTGCGGCCTGCTCGTCCTGGCTGTGCACATGCGGCGGGAGCAGGCCGCGCAGGCCGAGCGCATCGCGTTCGCCCTCGGTAAAGGCGGTGCCCTTGTTGAGTATGCGGGTCGTGCAGCAATTGCACGCCGTGCGGAAGGGTGTGCGGGGTCATGTCGTTCATGGACGTCCTCCATCGTGCGTCACCTTCCTTTTAATGGCGTTGGCCGAGGCACGGTTTGACGTGGATCAGACGGAGGCCATTCAAGCCGCCGCGGGCCCCTTTCGCCGCGTTTTGTAACCGGCGTAGAATGACCTGATGCGTGGGAATATCGGCTTCGTGCTGGTCGCGTCGTGCCTTGTGCTGGTCACGGGCGGCAACGCTTCGGCCGCGACCACCACGATCTACAAATGCTTCGACCGGAACCTGAACGTCCTCTACACCGACGAGCCCTGCTCCGGTGTGCAGATGAACGTCAAGACGAACGATGCGGACCCGGCCGCGCTCGCGGAGCTCCAGTACGAGCGGGACGCCTTGGCGCGCAGCACCGCGCAACGACTGGCCGACGGCCGCCGCGCGGCGCTGGAATGGGCGGCGGCGCCGCAGTGGGTCTATCCGGCCGAGCCGGACAACTAGCGTCATACGCCGGCGGCGTCTATGTTCCCTATGGCTACGCTGGCGTTCCGACGCCCAGGCACAAACGACTCCACGCCGCGGTGACGCGCACGGTCAAGCCGGTCATGAAGCCGCGCGTCGCCCGCAGTCCTCCACACATCGCGCCGCCCATCATTCCGCCAAGGTAGGCTCCGGCACGCCGTCCTCCGGCACGTCGACGTCCTTGTCCGCCGCGGTCTGCAGCAGCTCGAGCGTGGCGCGCACGGTTTCCTCGCGCACGCGCTCCCGCATTTCCGCCGACGATCCGCCGCACAGCACGCGGCACAGGTTGGTCGTCGGGTCCTCGAAGTCGCAGTGGGAGGCGCCCTTCAGCGCCGTCGTGCGCACCAGTTGCGGCAACGCGCGCGCGATCGTCCGGCCGCTGCCGAAGAGATTGCAACCCGACGCGCCGCCCAGCAGGACGATCGCCGGCGCGTGCAGCTGCGCTGCGGCATCGCTGCCGGTCCCCGTGCGGTCCACCGGGTCCAGACCGATCCAGCCTGCCAGCCCGGGCATCTTCGCAGCTGCCAACACCGTGGCGAGTCCGCCCGCCGATGTGCCGATCAGCACGACGTGCGACCGTACGGGCGGCGGCTCACCCAAGCGTCCCGCCTCCAGCTTCTGCGTGAGTTCCACGATGGCGTCGCCGTTGCCCCACAGGTCCATGACGTTGGGCAAGTCCGGTATTACCGCGGTCACGCCGGCTTCGGCCAGCGCGCGGCCCAGATCCCGGTGCCGGATGCGCGAACGCGTGAAACCGTGCGCGACGATCGCCACACCCGCGGAGGGTCCGGTGGCCGGCCGGTAGATGTCCACGCTTTCGTCAAAGCCCGCGATTTCGACGGACTCGGTGTCCTTCGTAAACGTGGTCAGCTCCGCCGTCGCGCTGGCGGCGAAGAACAAAAGGAGGAACGGGATCGGCCATCGCATGCATCACATGATGTAACATTTCCATCCTCACGCGCAACGAGGGAATCAATGCTCATCTCCATCGTCAATTTGAGCCGCGGCGCACTTCCGGAGGAAGACTTGCAGCGCGTAATTCGCGCGATCAACCGCCAGATCGCCGAGGATTTCGAACCTTACTGGAGCTTCGGCGCGAGGTTGCGGCTGGAGGGCGCCATCGGCGTGAGGCCGCGGCCGAATACATTGTCGGAACTGCGCGGCGACGCCTTGATCTATGTCTGGGACAAGATCGACGTCGAGGAGGCGTTGGGGTATCACGACCGCAACGACAGCGGCATTCCTTTCGGCATCGTGTCGCTGAACGAATGCCGCGGGGCCGGTCTCAACTGGACCTCCACGCTGTCGCACGAGGCGCTGGAACTGCTCGGTGATCCCGAAGGCAATTTGCTGGTCAGGGGACCGCATCCGGGCGACCGGCGGCGGATTGTCTTCCACTGGTTCGAGATGTGCGACGCGGTGCAGGGGGAGTACTACCACATCGACGACGTGGAGCTGAGCAATTTCGTGCTGCCGTCCTACTTCACGCGCGGCGAGCAGCCCGGCGCGCGCAACGACTTCCTGGGCCGCCCCTACGAAGGCCAAGTGCTGCAATCCTTCGGCGTCAATCCGGGCGGCTATTGCGGATTCTTCGACCCCAAGACGAGGACCGACACGACGTTCGGGCGCAAGGGCGACGCCGTAGCGCAGGCCGTGATCGCGCGCAAGAACCGGGCGAGGCTGGGGCGCGGCTGGCGGCGCAGGCACGACGGCGTGATTCGCTGATGCGCGCAGGCTCGATCCTCGGTTTCGTATTCACCCTGGCACTTTTTCCGCTGGCCTTGGGCGCCGCGAAGGCGTTCGCCGCCGATGCGCCGTCGGCAACCGATCCGGACATCGCGCGCATCGTGCGCGACGTATCGCAGGAGCGGCTCGAAACCTACGTGCGCACATTGGCCGGCTTCGGCACCCGCCACTCGTTGTCCACCACCGAGGATCCCCAGCGAGGTGTCGGCGCCGCGCGCCGCTGGATCAAAGCCACGCTAGATCGCTGCGCTGCCGAATCGGGCGCGCGGCTCAAGGTTGAATTCGACGAATTCACGCAGGACGCGACGCCACGCATTCCGCAGGCGGTGCAGCTGGTCAACGTCGTCGCCACGCAAGAAGGCGTTGACGCGCGGTCGCGGGCGCGCACGCTGGTGGTGTCCGGCCATTACGACTCGATGTGCGGCAACGTGATGAATTCCACATGCGACGCACCGGGCGCCAACGACGACGCGTCCGGCACGGCCGTCGTGATGGAATTGGCCTGCACGTTCGCGAAGAGCCGCTTCCCCGCGACGCTGGTGTTCATGACGGTCGCCGGCGAGGAACAGGGGCTGCTGGGCGCGGCGCATTGGGCCAAGGTCGCGAAAGATCGTGGCGTGAGCGTCGAGGCGATGATCACCAACGACATCGTCGGCAACGCCCATGACGAGAACGGCCGGCGCGATGCGGGCACGCTGCGGGTGTTCGCGGAGGGCGTGCCGGCGGGCAAGGAGGTCACGGAGGAATGGCAGCAGCGCCTGGGCACCGGCGGCGAAAATGATTCGCCGGCGCGGGAGCTCGCGCGCACCATCCGCGATGCCGCGCAGCGCTACGTTCCGGAAATGACGGTCAAGGTCGTCTACCGCCGCGACCGCTATCTGCGCGGCGGTGACCATATTCCATTCCTCGGGCAAGGGTACACGGCGGTGCGCTTCACGGAGGCGCACGAGGATTTCCGCCACCAGCACCAGGATGTGCGCGTGGTCGATGGCGTGCAGTTCGGAGACCTGCCGCAGTTCGTCGACTTCCCCTACCTGGCCGGCGTTGCGCGCGTGAATGCGGCGGCGCTCGCATCGCTCGCGCGCGCGCCCTCGCCGCCCGCGGGCGTGCGCATCGAGACGCTGCAACTCGAAAACCGGACCACGCTGTCATGGCGCGCCAATCCCGAGGCCGACATCGCGGGATACGAGATCGTGTGGCGCGACACCACGGCACCGTTCTGGCAAGGGGCGGAATTCGTCGGCAACGTCACCCGCGCGAGCGTGCCGATGTCGAAGGACGATTACCTTTTCTCCGTGCGCGCGGTGGGCGCCGGCGGGCAGCGCAGCCTCGCCACGTATCCGCTGACGTTGCGCAATCCGCAGGCGCCGCCCGCCAAGTAAGTCCCCGTCCCGAGCATTTCATCCGGCGCCGGGCGGTTTCATCGCCCGCATCTTCCATTCCGTCGCGATCGCCTTCCCGGCGTCGGCCCGCCCGCCTACGATCCTCCCAACAGCAAAGAGCCGCATGGGCGGCCCGCTGCAGGCCCGGTGAATCCGCTCAGTTGAATTCGCAGTTGAATCCACTTAGTTGAATCCAGATTGGCCGATCAATCCATCCAATGCAGGACAGACAAGGCTTTACGAGGAGCGACACCATGAACCGATACGAACCTTCGACCCCCCGCACCGCGTTTGGCGTGATCGCCTGCGCCCTGACCGTAGCCACGTTCGCCCTGTTGGTGGCCGGCCCGGCATCGCTGGCCGTCCAGGACGAAGGCAGCGATGGCCATGGCAGCCCGGCAGGTAAGCGCACCGGTCGCTGTTCGCGCCCTCCCGCCCGTCTACGTGGTAGCCAAGCGCGACGGCAACGTGCAGCCGGCCCACGCTCGTGTCGTGCAATTTCTGCGCAGGCTGTACAGCTAGAGCGCGGTCGCCTTCCCCCGCAGTCGTCGCCCTCCAGACGAGCGACTGCCGAAGGGCCGGGTGCCTTGCGCCCGGCCCTTCACCTCATTTCTTTCGTGACAAACGCCTTCAGCTCAGACGCCATCCGCGCGAGCGAGGGCTGGTGGATGTACATCATGTGGCCGGATTCGTAGTAGCTGACGTGGACATTGTCGCGCAGGCTTTCGCGCAGGCCGAGATGGCTCAGCGTGTAATCGCCGGCGGCAAACGGCGTGCCCAGGTCATAGTAGCCGCTGGCCACATAGACGCGCATATGCGGATTGGCGTGCATCGCGAAGCGAAGGTCGTTCGCGACGTTGACATATTTGTTCGCGAAATCCTTCCACGCCCACTTGTCCCAGATCGGCGCGTGGACGACATAGGGCGTGTCGGACTCGAACTGCAGCGTCTCCTTGAGCACGCGATTGATGCCGGCCGCATAGGCGCCCACCAGATTCGCCAGCAGCGGATCGGCTTCCGGATGTTCGCCCGCATCGTCCCGGTCCATGCCGAGAAAGCGCGTATCGAGCCGGCCGACGGTCTGGCCACGGTGGCGCAAGAGCTCCTTGAAGTAGCGGAACGGCGTCGGCCGCAGATCGCAACGCAATACGTATTCGACGCTTAGGCCGGAGTAGCGCGCCACCTGCGCCGCCACGCGGTCGCGCGCGGCCGGCGCGAGCCGCGATCCCTGCATCAGCGCCACCGTGTACGCATCGTTCGCGAACGCCTCGGCGGCGTGGATGACCTCGGCCAACGGCTTCGCCTGCAGCGCGGGCGACAACGCCTTGTGATACCACGCCGTTGCGGCGTAGGTGGGCAGGAACAACGCAAACGGCAATTCGTTGCCGTGGTCGAAGCTTAGTGTTTGCAGGTCGACGGCGAGCGAGACCAGCATCACGCCATTGAGAAAGATGTCGTGCTTTTCCTGCAGGTGCCGCGACAAGCCGGTCGCGCGGGTGGTGCCGTAACTCTCGCCGATCAAGTACTTCGCGCTGCCCCAGCGGCCGAAACGCGTCAGGTAGAAGCGGATGAACTCGCCGACCGCATCGAGGTCGCGCTGGTACTCGTGGAACTCGTCCACCTTCTCGCCTTCGACCACGCGCGAGTAACCCGTGCCGACCGGGTCGATGAACACGAGGTCGCTCGCTTCCAGCAGCGTGTGCTCGTTGTCGACGAGCGCATAGGGCGGTGGCGGCGGCTTGCCCATCTCGTCGGTGGCGACGCGCTGCGGCCCGAGGATGCCGAGGTGCAGCCACACGCTGCTGGAACCTGGACCGCCGTTGAAGCTGAACGTCAGTGGGCGCTGTTCCGCGCTCTGGGCGCCTTTGCGCGTGTAGGCCGTGAAAAAAATTGTCGCGCGCGACTTGTGGCCACGGCTCTTGCCGTCCTTGCTGTCGTCCTGGTGGTCGAAGTCGCGCAACACTACCGTGCCGCAGGTGGTCGTATAGTCGAGCGTCTTGCCGCCGATGACGCGACTGTGCTCGGTGACGACGATGCGTTCCTGTGGCTCCTTGGGTGCGGGTGCTGCAGGCTTGGTTTCCGGGGCGTCGCTCATGGCCATGTTTTCTCAATACGCATTTGTCTGGCGCGCATTATAGACGTGTCCGAAAATGGTAGTCTTTGCCACCGCCAGACGAAGCCCCTTCATCGTGAGCAATTCATTTCATGAATATCCAATGCACGCGCACCATCGTCCTGTTCAGCTTCGCGATCGCCCTCAGTTCAGCCCTCGGCTTGAACGTTGCCGCCGCGGCGGCGTCCATCGCGTCCGGATCGCCCTCCCCTGTCGGATCCTGGCCCCGCCAGGTCGTACTGGCCAACGCCGTCGTCCTCATCTACCAACCCCAGGTCAACAACTGGACCGACAATCGCCTTGACTTCCGCAGCGCGCTAGCGATCAAGCCCAAGGGCTCGCAGCGCGAGGATTTTGGCGTGATCTTCGCCACTGCGCGCACGAACGTGGACAAGGCCGCGCACCGGGTCGCGCTCGATAACCTGCAAATCACCAAGAGCGATTTCCCGACGCTGCCCGACCACGGTGCCGCGTACATGGCCGAGTTGCAGAAGCAATTCGCGCAGGGCGTGCGCACGATCTCGCTGGACCGTCTCAAGCATTCGCCTGCGCTTCCCGGCACGGCCTCACCCGCCGCAGCCGTGCTGAACAACGTGCCCAGGGTGATCGTCAGCCAGTCCCCCGCCATCCTGGTGCCGATCGACGGCGGACCCGTGGTGCGGCCGATCCCAAACAACGCCGTCTTCCAGCGCGTCATCAACACGCGGGCACTGATCCTGCAGCGCATCGTGGAAAAGGACTACTTCATCCATGTCTTCGACGGTTGGCTGGTGGCCCCATCGATCCAGGGCCCATGGACCCGTACATTCATTTCTCCGACCGGAATCAACGCTGTTGCGTCGAAAATCAACGCGACGCACGTTGTCGATATGCTCGATGGAGGCCAGGGCGCGGTGCCCAAGCCCACGCTCGCCAACGGAGTGCCGACCATCTTCACGAGCCAGGGACCGGCGGAACTCATCGTCTTTGATGGGCCGCCGAGTTTCGTGCCGATTGTCGGTACGGCGTTGCTGTGGGCATCCAACACGACCAGCGACGTGCTGGTCGACACGCAAAGCAAGGATTATTTCCTGCTTCTCGCCGGCCGCTGGTTCCGCGCGGCCGCGCTCGATGGCCAGTGGACGTTCGTCGCGAGCAATGCGCTACCGCCGGACTTCGCCAGGATCCCGCCCACTTCGCTCGCCGGTGCCGTACTGCAAACGGTGGCGGGCACGCCACAAGCGCAGCAGGCGCTGAACGAAAATTCCATCGCGCAGACCGCCAGCGTGCCGCTCAAGAACGGGCCCAAGTTCACGCCGAAATTCGACGGCGCGCCGGAATACGCAGCAATCCCCGGCACCCCGCTGTCGTACGTGACCAACGCTTCGGCGCCCGTGGTGCGCGTCGCCAACGATGCTTTCTACGCGATACGGGCAGGCGTCTGGTTCACGGCCGCGCAAGCAACGGGCCCATGGACGATCGCCACCAGGATTCCCGACGCGATCTACACGATCCCGCCTTCGTCGCCGATCTACTTCATCACCTACGTGCGCATTTACGAGGTGACCGCGGATGTCGTGCGTGAAGGCTATACGCCCGGCTATCTTGGAACGGCCGTATCGCCGTCGGGAACCGTTGTGTACGGCACCGGCTACACCTATACCTCGTGGATCGACAACGTGTGGTATCCGGCGCCTGCCACCTACGGCGTCGCCGCCACGCCAATCTACAACCAGGACACCGGCTTCACCTACGCGTTCGCGATCGGTCTCGCCACGCCGTCGTGGACGGGACCGTACTTGCGCACCGTCTACTACCATCCGGGTTATTGGGGAGGCTATCCGTGCTGCGCGACGGCTTCCGCCAATGTCTATCGCCGCTGGAGCGGCAATCCGAAAATGAATTCCGCCGATATCGGCGCGGGCGGCGTCAACGCGGGTCGACAAACCGGCGGCGGCGCGCAGCCGTCCGGCGGCCCCAACGCGCAGCGCTACGACCCGGCACCCACGTACGGCGCGAGCGCACCTCCGCCGCAATGGCAGCCCTATTCGCTGCCAAGCGTCTCCAATGCCTATTACGCCGATCCGAGCGGCAACGTCTACCGTCAAGGCGAAGGCGGCTGGCAGCAGAATACGGGCGGCACTTGGAGCAGCGCGTCAGGCGATACGTCGTGGGCCGACCAAGAGTCGCAGGCGCGCGCCAATTCCGATGTCGCGGCGGCGAGCTATGGCATGAGCAACACCGATCGCTTCACCAACGCGCCCAACACCGGCTGGAACGCCCGTGACAGGGGTGACGGCGGTTACAGCCGCACGCTCGGCGGCGATGGCGGAATCAGTTCAGAGTATTACAACTACTGGAACACCGTGCAGGACAATGCCGTGGCGATGTGGTGGGACGGTGGTTACGGCGGTGGCGTCATCTATTACACCGGCATCGGCTGGAGCAGCCAGTTCCCATAGCCGCGGATGCGATGCACCGAAGCGGGTCAGCCGTTTCCCGGGACCCGCCCGATTCCCGGCAGTTTGAGCGCGGGGTGGCGCACATCGATTCCCGTCACCAGACCGAGCACGTTCAATTCGAGCCCTTCGTCCGGGCCGGCGATGACACCCAGCAATCCCAACAGCGATAGCTGGAAGCCGGTTCCGCTGGGCGTCGTTGAAAGGATGCGACCGATGGGCAGGTAGTCCTTGCCGATCGCCGTCGACGGCAGCGTGACGTGCAATTCCGGAATCTCGCGGCCGAGGTGAGCGATGAACGTGTTGCTGTTGGGGCCGGGCCAGACGCTATAGGTGCTGCCGTACGGATAGGCATCGATGGCATGCGGCAACTTGCGGATGATCACGTCGGCCTCCGCGCCGCGAACATCTCGGATGAGGCGCGGCGCGACGCCAAACCACTCGGCATCCGGCGCTCGCTGGTCCGATATGGACACGACCGAACGGCCCGCGCCGCCGTACCAGCCGATCACCTCATAGCGGGTGAATCGCTCGGCACCTTCAGCTTTGGCGGCCAGCCACATGTGATCGGCAAAGGCGCCGCGCCAGCTGAATGCCCGGCTTGCGTAAACCTGGACGACGGCTTCGCGATGACTGGCCGGGTCGGGGGCAAGGCCCGTCGAACGGTGCGACGCGTTGCGCCAGTCGCCGCTGACATTGGCGCGGCCGATCGCCAGCGCCAGCAGCGGGCCGGCCAACAACAGCACGAGAAACATGGCGAGCCACAGGACCATGCGGAGGGCCTTCGGTTTGGTGGAGGTCGCGGTCATAGGGAAACGCTGGTAAAGCTTGCGCATGCCGAAAGAGTACAGCAAACCCGTCAACGCCGCGCCACGCCCTCACGTTGACCGGACATGAGACGACGACGGATCTTCGTGGCGCTGTGGCTTATGTTGTGCCCGATCTTGTGTTTTCCAGTCGCCGCGCCCGCAGCCCTTGCGGCCGGCGCCGCCACCGTCGCCAATCCCGCCATCGACATGCAAGGCTACCTCATTCTATCGGGCGAGGCGGCACGGTATCGCGAAACGCACCGGCTGTCGGAAAATGATTTCGTCCGGATGAGCCGGGAACCGGGAACCATCGTCCTCGATGCGCGTAGCCGTGAGAAATACGACGAGCTGCACGTCAAGGGCGCGGTCAATTTGAGCTTCCCGGATATCGCGATCGAGAGTCTGCAGCGCGTGCTTCCCGACAAGAATGCGCGCATCCTCATCTATTGCAACAACAATTTCGCCAACGCCAACAGTGCGTTTCCCGTGAAGGCGGCCAACGCGTCGCTGAATATCGCCACGTACATCGCGCTCTACGGCTACGGCTACCGGAATGTCTTCGAACTGGGCCCGCTCATCGACATCCATTCGGCCAAACTCGAATTTCAGTCCGGCCACAGCGACGGGCGAAACGGTGCTGCGCGAGGGGGCATGTAGAATATCCCGGGTCGACGCGCAAGACCATGGGCCAAAGAATCCTCCGGAGCTTCGAGCACAACGTCCTCGACTTCGTGGGCATCGGTCCGATCAGCGAGACGCTGATCGGAATGGTGGAAGGCCGCGATACGGAAACGCGCGAGCGCTGGATCGCCAAGCTGGCCGAGCTCGTCCGCAACGGCACCTGAAAAGCGCTGTTTGCGCCGAACGCGCAAAGCCGCGATTTGGCCAAATGGGGGCCGTCATTTGGGCGAACTTCCGGCTCGCCCTAGAAATCCAACCGCCGATGAATTCCGTTCCCGCTGATTGGCATTACAAGAACCCCAGGCGGCACGACGATGTAACCCTGCCGGCGATCCGGGTCGCGTTCGCGCTGTCGCTCCTCATCCATGGCGCCGCGCTGTGGACGTTCCTGCCGCGGATGCGCGTGCTTGCTCCTTCGGAAAGCGTCGAGCGCGGCGAGGTCGGCAACCCGCTGGCCGTAAAGCTGGTGCCGCTGGAGAGTCCTTCCGCAAGCATGCCGGCGGCCTCACCGCCGGCGGAGCCCTTGCTCGCACAGTCGGCGCCCACCCGCAGTGCGGCCCTGCCGAAGGCTGCGCCACGCGCACCCTCTTCGCCGCCGATGATGACGCTGCCGCGCCGGTCGCCCGACCTTCCCCAGCGGCCGCCCTCCCCGCCGGAGGCCGCGCCCGCGCCTCCGACGCCCGCTGCCGAAGCCGATCTCGCGGCCTACGTCGAGGCCAGGCGGCGCGCGCGCGGCGAATCGGCGTCGACCGCGCAGGAGGGGGCGACCAACACGCCGCCGGCCGAAGATGAAAACGAGCGCAAGAACAGGATCATCGCCGCCAATATCGGGATGAACGCCCGGCCGTCCTTTGGCGCCGATCCCAAGAACGGCGGTGGCCTGTTCCAGATCAAAAGCATGGATTTCGCCGAAGCCGAGTTCTATTTCTTCGGCTGGGACAAGGACATCAGCCGCAACACCAAGCAGTTGATCGAGGTGCGCAGGGGTGAGAACAGCGACATCCGCATCGCGGTCATCCGCCGGATGATCGCGATCGTTCGCGAGCATGAAACCGGAGACTTTATCTGGGAATCGCCGCGACTCGGCCGTCAGCTGACCCTATCCGCACGGCAAAAGGACAACGCCGAACTCGAGGCGTTCCTGATGCAGGAATTCTTCTCCGACGCACGTCGTCGCAATTGAGGCCGATGCGACCACTCGCGCGGCGGCTATTTCGCCGGCAACGCGAGGCCCAGTCGGCTTGCGGCGAAAGCCTGGATGTCGGCACGTTCGGCGATCTGCTTGTCCGTCGGGCGATAGCCATGGCTGCCCTTGGTTTCGACGCGGATCAGCACCGGCTTGTCGCAGCCCTGGGCCGCCTGCAGCGCCGCGGCGAACTTGAACGAGTGGCTGGGCACCACGCGGTCGTCGTGGTCCGCGGTGACGATGAGCGTGGCCGGATAACACGTCCCCGGCTTCAGGTTATGCAGCGGCGAGTAGCGGATCAGATACTCGAACTGATCCGGCTTCTGCGACGTGCCGAACTCGGGCGCCCACGCCGAGCCGCCCGTGAAGCGGTCGTAACGCAGCATGTCGAGGACGCCGACCTCGGGAAGCGCGACGGCGAAGAGCTCGGGCCGCTGCGTCATCACGGCGCCGACGAGAAGGCCGCCGTTCGAGCGACCCTCGATCACGAGCTTCGTTGACGACGTGTATTTCTCGGCGATGAGGTACTCGGCCGCGGCGATGAAGTCGTCGAACACGTTCTGCTTTTTCTCGAACATGCCGGCGCGATGCCATTCCTCGCCGTACTCGGCACCGCCGCGCAATGCCGGCTGCGCATAGATGCCGCCCATTTCCAGCCACGCCGGCAGGGAGTTCTGGTAGTAGGGCGTCATGCTGATCGAGAAACCGCCGTACGCGTAGAGCCACGTCGGGTGCGAGCCATCGAGCACGAGGCCCTTCCTGGCGGTGATGAACATAGGCACCTTGGTCCCATCCTTCGACGCGTAGAAGACCTGGCGCGTCTCGTAGGGCGACGGATCGAACGCGGGCTTGCCCGCAGCGAATTCCGTGGATTTCCGGCCGGGGATGTCATAGCGGAAGACGGTCGAGGCGAAGAGCGGCGACGTCACCAGGTAGAAGAGTTCGTTGCCGCGCTCGCGCCCGCCCATTTCGGCGACGGTCGCGATGCCGGGCAGTTCGAGCGCGCCCTCCCCCTTGCCGCCGAGCGAAAACATCCGCACTTCGCTCTTGACGTCCACGAGGTACTGGCAGAAGAGCTTGCCGCCGGCCATCGTCAAGTTCTCGAGCGCGTTCTTCCGCTCCGGCACGATCGACTTCCAACCCTCGCGCCCGCTGCGCAGCCGCGGGTCGATGGCGATGACGCGGCGGTTGGGCGCGTCGAGGTCGGTGCGAACAATGAACACCGGCCCGTCGTTCCCTTGCACGGTCAACTCGGCAATGTCCTCGTCGACGATCGCAACGATCGGCGCGCCGATATTCGGTTTCATCGGGCTGCCCAGGTCGGCGTAGAAGAGTCGGTTCTTGGGATCGGTGCCGTTGTAGAGCGAAACGATCAGGTAGCGGCCATCTTCCGTGACGCCACCGCCGACGAAGTAGCGCGGCAATTCGCGACGCCAGTAGATGAGGCGGTCCTGATCCTGCGCAGTCCCGACACGGTGATACCAGAGCTGATGATCGCGAAGGTCCGCTTCCAGCGCCTTGCCCGGGGCGGCTCGGGGAAGCGCGCGTAAAAGAAGCCCTTGCCGTCCTTCGTCCATGAGATTCCCGAGAAGCGGAACCAGCGCACGACATCCGGCAGGTCCTTGCCCGTCGCGATCTCGCGCACGTGAACCTCGGCCCAATCGGCACCGCCCTCCGACAGCCCGTACGCGATGTAACGTCCATCGGGCGAAGGCCGCCAGTTCGCGAGCGAAATGCTTCCGTCGGCGGACAGCGTGTTGGGGTCGATCAGAAGCTGCGATCGCGCCGTCAGCGACGCGCGACGATAGAGCGGTGCCTGTTTCTGCAGGCCGCTGTTGTGGCGGTAGAAGAGCTGCCCCGCCTCGCGAATTGGGAGGCCGGTTCGCGGGTAATTCCACAGTTCCGTGAGCCGCTTCTGTAACGCCGCGCGCTGCGGCAGACTTTCGAGCCAAGGTAGTGTGGCGGCGTTCTGCGCGTCGATCCACGCCTTCGTGTCTGCTGAATTGAGGTCCTCGAGCCAGCGGTAGGGATCGGCGATTTTTGTCCCGTGATAGTCGTCGACGACGTCGCCCTTCGTCGTGGGCGGGTAATGCAATGGCTGTGCGTTCAGCAATTCCGTGGCGGTCAAGACTGCGCCGAGCGACACGACGGCGCCGAGTCGAAGCGTCGTGGTGACAAGCCAAGAGAACGTGCGCAGCATGAAGGGTCCTCCACGTTGGTCGACTGCATTTTGATCGACTGCATTTTGGTCAACTGCATTTTGGTCAACTGCACTCGCGGTGACGCGCCTTGCAAATGGCGAGTACTTCATCCGGATCGCGCTTCCACCAATTGTTGGCGGAGAAGATCTCGACTTCGTGGAAACCGCGGTATCCACCACTTTCCATCCAGGAACGGAGGAGACGCAAGTCGATGACGCCGTCACCCATCATGCCCCGGTCCGTCAGGAGGTCGGTCGTCGGCACCAGCCAGTCGCAGATGTGATAGGCCAGGAGTCGCGACGGGCTGCTGCCCGCGGCGCGCTCGATTTCGCGCCGCAGGTGCGGGTCCCACCACACATGATAGGCATCGACGGCTATGCCTACGCCGGATCCCAGTTCGTCGCAGAGATCATTGGCGTGTTCCATCGTGTTCACGCACGCGCGGTCGGCGGCATACATCGGGTGCAGCGGCTCGATGGCCAGCGGCATGCCCGCGCCGCGCGCATAGCCCAGGAGCTCGCCGATGCCATCGCGCACCATTTCCCGCGCGCCGGCGAGGTCCTTCGATTCGATCGTCCCGTCACGATTCTTCGGCAGGCCTCCGACCACCAGCACCAGGCAGCGCGCGCCGAGGGTGAGCGCTTCGTCGACCGCGCGCTGGTTATCGTCCTGCGCCGCTCGCCGACCTTCACGGTCCACTGCCGGAAACATGCCGCCGCGGCAGTAGCCGGTCACCACGAGCCCGGCGTCGCGGATGCGCGCCGCCGATTCCTTCAATCCGGCGGCCGCAACCTGGTCCCGCCATGGCGAGATGCCACGAATGCCGTGACGCGCGCAGCCATTGATGATCTGCGGCAGTGTCCACTGCGGTCGCACGGTGGCGGTGTTGAGCGACAGAAGATTGCCGTCGGGTTCGTTCATCGGGCCGGTCTAAGCCTCGCCGCGGGCAACCGCCAGCGCCCGGGTGGTCGTGTGGTACTTGGCGATCATGTCGGGCACCTCCCAGTCGGGTAAGGCCCCCCGTTTCACGTAGTCGAGAAACTGCGTGGCGACCTGCGCGAAATGCGCCTCGTGGCCGACATGATAGGACGCCGGAACGATGACCTGCCACGCATCGCCGACGCGCTTCGCGTCGACGCCGGGATGCTCTTCGCGCACCCGGCGCAACGCCTGCTCCAGTGCGGATGGAAGGTCCGCCGCGCCTCCATTCGCAATGGGCTCGATCGACAAGACGGGTTGCCAGGATTCGGCCGCGCCCTGGCGGATCACGAGGTTCGCTTTGGAGCCCCGCATGATCGAGAAATGCGTGTCTCCGGCGCCTTCGGGCGGCTCGAAATTCCAGAGCACGGAAACCCTGGCGTGCACCCCCTTGATCCGATAGTCGATCTCGCCGTTGGCGTACGTATGCAAACTTCCGTCGGGTCGCACATCCTTCAGCAGGAAGCCGGGATAGTCCTGCAATTGCGTGACCTTCGCGAACTGAGCCGGACTGATCTTGGTCGGCCAGCGCCTGGCGCTCAAGATACGGATGTCCTTGTTGAAATCCAGAATCGCTTCCGGGAAGCACTCCCACTGCACGAGGTCGACCAGGTGCGTCGTGATGTCGACGAGTCCTTCCCCCTGTTGCGCCACGTCGAAGAACCATGCCGGCCGCTTGATCGGCGTGCCAGACACGAGCTTGGAAAAGTGATGAACACTTTCCTTGGTGACGGCAGGCTCCCGCTCGGTTCCTTGCAGCAACTCGCCGAACACGGACGGTATTCGTGAAAAGACCTTCTGCAGCATCGTGGTGATCTCATGCCGCTCGGTCATGATGTCGTAGAGCAGGACGCGCTTTTCACGGGCAAGCGCAAACGCCTTCCGCAGCGATTCGAACCCCGGAGTGTCGATGGCCATCGGCTTGTCGGCAAGCACATTGATGCCGGCGGCAACTGCGCGCGTCACGTATTCGGCCTTGCGCAGGTTGTTGCCGGCGATGACCACGACGTCTCCGGTCTTGTCCGTACTGAACCGGTCCAGAAAGTCGGTGCCGGTATAGACCTGCGTTCGCCACGACGTCGGGTTTTCGGCCCGGTTGTTGTAGCTCTCGATTTTCTGCAGGTAATCGCGCAGGTCCGGACCTTCATCGGCATAGACGTGCACCGTCGGTTCGATGTCGGCATACATCGTCTTCTGCAGCAGCGCAGCGTGGAAATGCCCGGGATCGAGTACGGTCAGCTTCATTGTTGGTTCGCCTCAGGTCGCGATGCCATGCATGCCCAGGAACGCGCGCATTCGCGACGCGGCAAGTTCCGGGTCGCGCAGGACGGAAGCGGCATCCGCGAGCCGGAACAACTGCGACAGATGCACCAGGCTGCGCGCGCTCTGTTGTCCACCCACCATCGAAAAATGCGCCTGGTGGCCGTTGAGCCATGCTAGGAAAACGACGCCCGTCTTATAGAAGCGCGTGGGTGCCGCGAACACGTGACGCGACAACGGCACCGTCGGTGCAAGAATCGCATCGAACCGAGTACGGTCGCCGGCGGCGAGTGCCGTCAGCGCCGCGGACGCAGGCTCCGCGATCGCGTCGAAGATGCCGAGCAGCGCGTCGGAGTGGCCGGTCGCGTCGCCGCCGATCAGCTGCGCGAAGTTGAAGTCGTCACCCGTATACATGCGCACGCCCTTTGGCAAGCGCGCGCGCAGCGCGACCTCCTTCGCCTGGTCGAGCAGCGACACCTTGACGCCGTCCACCTTCGTGGCATTAGCGTTGATCACCGCGGCGCAGACGTCGGTCGCGCGGGCATGGTCGGGGTCGCTCGCCAGGCCGCCAGCGCCCACCCAATAGCCGGCGAGCGCCGGGTCGAACATCTCTCCCAGCCAGTGCAGGATGACCGGCGCACGCACCTGCGCCAACACGCGTCCATAGACCAATGCGTAATCGTCGGGTGAGCGCGCGCACGCTGCCAGCGCGCGGCTGGCCATCAGGATGATGCGGCCGCCGGCCGCCTCGATCGCCGCGCATTGTTCCTCATAGGCGGCGACGATCGCGTCCAGCGTCAGATTCGCGCCGGGCGGAAGATGGTCGGTGCCGGCGCCCGAGAAGACGACGGCGCCCGCGATGCCCCGCGCTTCCTTGACGCTCCGCTCGATCAGTTCGAGCGACGTCGGCCAGTCGAGTCCCATGCCGCGCTGTGCCGTGTCCATCGCTTCGGCCACGCCAAAACCGCACGCCCAGAGGTGGCGGCGAAAGGCGAGCGTCGCGTCCCAGTCGATGGCCGTTTGCAGCCACGGATCGATGGCGGCGCGGGGATCGGCAACGACATGCGCGGCCGCGAAGGCGATGCGATTCCAGCGCGGCGCACCCGAGGGCATGGGCCAGGTCACTGCCGCGCGCAGCGTGAAGGGCGCAAGAGTGCCGCCCTCCTGCGGCAGCGAAAGCGTCGTCATGTCCTTTGGATACCTAGACCGACAACGCCGGAACATCGACGATCCGACGTTCCCGCCAGCTCTGCATGCCGAGCTCCGCGAGCTGCACGCCTTTCGCGCCTTCCAGCAGATTCCACGGGAATGCGCCGCCGTCGACGACATGCCGCAGGAACAGCTCCCATTCGACCTTGAACGCGTTGTCATACGCGCGGCTGTCCGGAACGAGCTGCCACGTGTCGTAGAAGTCGATCGTCTGCGGCACGTCGGGATTCCATACCGGCTTGGGCGTAGCGACGCGCGGCTGGATGCGGCACTCCGTCAAACCGGCGACGGCCGATCCGAGAGTGCCATCGACATGAAATGTCACGAGGTCGTCGCGGCGCACGCGCGTACACCACGAGCTGTTGATCTGGGCGACGACACCGTCCGCGAGCTCGAAGGTTGCGTACGCAGCGTCTTCGGCGGTGGCGACGTACGGCTTGCCGCCCTCGTCCCACCGCTTGGGAATATGCGTGGCGCCGAGGCACATCACGCTCTTCACCCCGCCAAACAGGTTATCGAGGACGTAACGCCAATGGCACAGCATGTCGACGATGATGCCGCCGTCGTCCTCCTTGCGGTAATTCCATGACGGCCGTTGTGCCGGTTGAACATCACCCTCGAACACCCAGTAGCCGAACTCGCCGCGCACGGAAAGGATGCGTCCGAAAAATCCGGAGTCGATCAACATTCTGAGCTTGAGGAGGCCGGGCAGCCAGAGCTTGTCCTGCACGACACCGTGCTTCACGCCCGCCGCTTCGGCGAGTCGATAGATGTCGAGCGCCTCTTTGAGCGTCGGCGCGACCGGCTTTTCCGTGTAGATGTGCTTGCCCGCCGCGATAGCCTTACGGATGAGGCCAGGCCGCAGTCCGGTCGATGCGCTGTCGAAGTAGATCGAGTCATCTTGGGCCGCGAGCGCCGCATCGAGATCGGTGGTCCAGCGCGCGATGCCGTGCGCTTTCGCGAGCGCCGCGAGCTTGACTTCGTTGCGGCCGACCAGGATCGGGTCCGGCAGGATCCGTCGCCCCGGACCCGCGAGGACGCCGCCTTCTTTCCGGATCGCGTTGATCGAGCGGACGAGGTGCTGGTTGGTGCCCATGCGGCCGGTGACGCCGTTCATGATCACGCCCAGGCGGATGGTTTCCACGTTGCTTGGACTCCTTCGAACGTTCTAAAGTGAAGGGGGCGGCGTTCCCCGCCCTGTTAACCGGCCGAGATTGCCGAGTCTGCGGCTGACGGCCGGAATCTTGAGCAGGACGACAACTACGATCGTGAACGCGAGCACCGCCGAGATCGGGCGCGTGAAGAATGGCCCGAGGTCGCCGTCGGACAGGACGAGCCCGCGCCGGAAGCCCTTTTCCATGAGGTCGCCGAGTACGATCCCCAGCACCAGCGGCGCAACCGGATAATGCAGCCGGCGCAACGCGTACCCCAGGACGCCGAAACCCAGCATGACCCACACGTCGAAGAGCCGCTGCGAAATGGCATAGGAGCCGACGACGCACAGCACGAAGATGATCGGCAGGATGATCGGTTTCGGGACCATCAGCACCTTGATCAGCAGCTTCGTCAGCGTGAGGCCATAGATCAGGATGCCGATCGTCGCGAACATCATCATCGCCACGACATCGTAGACGAAGGTCGGCGCCTCGATCATGATCATCGGGCCCGGACGCACGCCGTGGATCAGCATCGCCGCCATCAGCACCGCGGCGGGTGCGGAGCCCGGAATGGCAAGCGTGAGCACCGGGATCACCGCGCCGGGCACGCAAGCGTTATCGCCGGTCTCCGCGGCCATCAGCCCGTCGATCGAGCCCTTGCCGAACAACGCCTTCTCCTTGCTCACGCGCTTGGCAGCGGCATACGAGGACCATGCCGCGACGTCTTCGCCAACGCCGGGCAGGATGCCGATGAAGGTGCCGATGACGCCAGAGCGCAGGATCGTCCGCCAATATTTCGTGACGTCCTTGAGTTTTGGAATCACCGAGTCGAACGGATTGATCTTCACCGGCGCAGGTTTTTCGCGCACGGCCATCAACAGTTCCGCGAAGCCGAACGCGCCGACCAGCGCCGGGACCAATTGGAAGCCGCCGGCCAAGTCACGGCTGCCGAAACTGAACCGGTCGTAGGCGAAAATCGCCTCCTGACCGACCGCAGCCGTGAAGATGCCGATGAGGCCCGCGATCCAGCCCTTGAGCGGGTCGTTGCCGGTCAGCGAGCCAGCGATGATCACGCCAAAGAGCGCGAGCCAGAAGAATTCGTACGCGCCGAACTTGAGCGCGAGGTTGCCGAGGATCGGCGTGAAAAACGCGAGAAAGACCATGCCGATCAGCGTGCCCAGCACCGAGCCGGACGTCGCGATGCCCATCGCGCGGCCCGCCAAACCCTGCTTGGCGAGCGCGTAGCCGTCGAGGCACGACGCCGCCGACGCCGGCGTCCCCGGAATGTTGAGCAGGATCGCCGAGCGCGAGCCGCCGTAGATCGCGCCCACGTACGTGCAGATCAGCACCAGCAGCGCCTGGCTCGACGGCATCTTGATCGTCAGCGTCGTCATCAGCGCGACACCCATCGTCGCGGTGAGGCCGGGCAGCGCGCCGATGATGACGCCGACCAAGGACGACAGCAGGATCAGCCCGATCGACAGCGGGTCGCAAAAGCTCCACAGCGAATGACCGAATGCGACGAGGCCGTCGAACATGGCGTCGTGCCGCTAGGGCAGCCGCACGTAGAAGAGCTGCTCGAACAGCAGCGTGACGAGGATGGACGTGAGCACGCCGCACGTCAGCGCCACAACGAAGCCGCGAACGACGGCACCGGTGGCCTTGCGCTTCGTGTACTGGAACAGGAACACGAATGCCGTGACGAAGAGCGCTGTGCCGAGCCAGAACGGCAATCCGCGGCCGACGAGCAGCAGAGCGTAGACGAAGAACATCGCCGCCGCCAATGCAAAGCTCGACAGCGGCGCGTAGTCGGTTTCGTCGGTCTCGCGAGCATCCCAGCCGATGCGCCGCGCGCGCAGCCACGACCGCAGCATCAGTACACCGCCCAGCACGGCAAGCAGCGATCCGACGATGCCGGGCCAAAGTCCCGGAGCGGTGTGCAGCGTTGCGCCCTGCTGCGTCATCCGGTCCATCTGCCAGGACAGCACGACCACGATGCAGCCGAACGCCGTCCAGACGACGCCACCCTGCAGGTCACGCCGCGGCGACGATGGGTAGAGCTCGCTGGACAAGGAAACGATTCCTTTGGCAAAGGGCCGGCACCGGCCAGTGCGCCGGACCGGACCCTTGCGTCGTCTACGGACGCGGGATGCCCAGCGTGTCCGGGGCGACTTTCGCCTTGCCTTGGTCGGCGGCGGACCATGCGTTGGCCTGCACCGCCGGGAACACCGCCTTCTGCGCATCGGCGCCGGCGTACGGCGCGAATTGCGCGCCGCGGCTTGTCGCGTACTGTTTGAGCGCCACGGAATTGACGATCTGCTCGGCCCAGATTTTCTCGACCGTTGCGATCACTTCCGGCGGGACGCTCTTCGGAATGAAGATGCCGAAGTAGTTGGCGGGCGCCTTGAAGCCCGGCACCGACTTGGTCAGCGGCTCGATGATCCCGTAGCCGTCGAGTTCAACCGGCTTGTCGCCGATGACGGCGAGCGGGCGCAGCTTCTTGCCACGAATCATCTCGGCCTGCTCGACGGTGAGCTGCGACGTCGCGTCGGTCTCGCCGGCGACCGTCGCGATGACGGCCGGATTGCCGCCGTCGTACGTGACGTGCTTGTACTTGACGCCGGTCGCCTTGGCGACGGCATCCATCGCGCTGTGGCCGCTGGAGTTGACGCCGGCGGTCGCGACGCTGATCGCGCCCGGCTTCGCCTTCATTGCGTCGATCAGCTCGGTCGGCGTCTTGTACGGCGTGTTCGGATTCACCGACAGCGTCGAGACGTTGGCGACGTTGAGGAAGAGCGCCCAATCGCCGATCTTGGTGTCGAGCATGCCGAGGACCGCGTAAGTTCCCAGGTCCTGCGCAGCACCGGCGGTCCACGTGTAGCCGTCTTTCGCGGCTTCGAGCGCGTTCTTGGTGCCGATCGAGCCGGACGCGCCGGGCTGATTGACGATGATGACCTTCTGGCCGAGCGCCTTTTCAATTTCGGCGGCGGTCACGCGGGTGACCTGGTCCGTCGAGCCGCCGGCCGCCCACGGCACGATGATCGTGATCGGCTTGGTCGGCTTCCATTGCTGCGCCGATGCGGCGGGGACAATCGTCAGCGCCAGCAGCACGGCGACGGCGGACAACATCATGCGTTTACTGCGATCCATTGCTTCCTCCCACGGGTTTGAATGCCAGGCCAGCTCCATGGCGGCGGGAGCACGTTCCGCGCTTTCGCCGCCGCCATTCCGGCAATGGTAACCCAGCCGCATTACATCTTCGCCGCTTTGCGGCGCGTGGTCTGCGCGTCGAGCCGCCGGTCGGCCTCGATCTCGTCGTGCAGCCATTCCCGGAACAGCGCGAGCTTCGGCGTGTTTGCCGTGCGCGGCGGGTAGACGAGCCAGAATTTCTTTGGCGCGGGCGCGACGATGTCGAAGAGCTTGACGAGAATCCCGTTGCGCACGTCATGGGCCAGGAGTGTGGTGCGAGCGAGCGCGATGCCGTGGCCCGCGGCGGCCGCCTGCAAGCCATTTCCCGAATCGTTGAAGATCGGTCCGCGCGTGGGCTCGGGCCAATCCAGTCCCGCCGCCTCGAACCACGGCTTCCACGGTTCGTCCTCCGAGCGCAGCAGCGTGTAGTTCGCCAAATCCTCCGGATGCGCAGGTACGCCGTTCGGGATGTTCGGACTGCACACCGGGAAGAACCAGTCGTCGAGCAAATGCTCCGCGGTAACGCCCGGCCAGTTGCCGTGGCCGTAGCGGATTGCGATGTCGGAGTCATCGCGCTGAAAATCGATGTTGACGATGTTGGAGCGCACGTCGAGGTCGACATCCGGATAGGCGGCGAGGAAGTTGCGGATGCGCGGCAGCAGCCAGCGCGCGGCGAACGACGGCACGACGCTCACGCGCAACGATCGCGGGTTCGCGCGCGCGCTGATTTCCTGCACGGCGGTCGTGAGCTCCGCAAACGCAGCGCGCACGCGGCTCGCGAAGCGCTCGCCCTCGTCAGTCAGTCGTATCCCGCGGCCGGAGCGTTCCACCAGGCGCACGCCCAGGTCCGATTCCAGCGACTTGATCTGATGGCTGATCGCCCCGTGCGTGACATTGAGCGTCTCCGCCGCACGGGTCAGGCTGCGCTCCCGCGCGGCCGCCTCGAAGGCCCGCAGCGCCTGCATCGGGGGCAGTCGCACCGCCATGGTCCATCTCCGATTTATGTGAATATGGCTGACATATTACCTGAAAACTAATCGATTGTCCCGTTGTGGTATGAGACTTATATTGTAACCGTTACTCAACCCGATGGAGCAAACGATCATGTCAGCACAATTCACACTTCAAAGGCATGCAACGGGATTGTTCACCGCCGAAACGAAGCGGTCAACCGTCACCCTTGGCAAGGACGCGATCGTCGTCGGCCTGCTGGTCGCCGCATTGATCGGACTGATCGTGGCGGACACGTATCCGTCCGGCCGCGCCGAGTCCGCCTCTGGCAACGGCGAACCCGCCGCGATCGGCAGCGCTTTCCGAAACCCCGCCGCCAGGCATCGGCGTCTTCACCGGAACCTATGCCAACGGCCTCCCGGTTTACCGGCTTGCCCCGATCGAGGTCACCGCCGCTCGCGACGCCAGCGCGCCTAAGTAACCGCGCACACCCGCGTCGGCCTCGAGCGCGGCGAAATCGGCGGCGTGAGTCAACCGTCCCCGGTCGACGAAGATGAAACGCTCGCAGGTCTCGCGCAGGATGTCGACGTGCCAGGACTCGTTCGGATGCAGGCACACGAAGACCAACTTGCCTTCAGCGCGCAGCTTGCGGAAGAACCGCAACATGAAGCCGATGTAGCCATCCTGCGTATTGAACTGCGGCTCGTCGAAGAGGTGTACGCGCGGCGAGTCGCTGCCGGCCGGTTCCAGCAGGAACGACGGCCATCGGCGCTTCCACGCGCGCACCTGGTACGACTGGTGATAATGGATCGCCAGCCGGTCGCGCTCCCGGTAGCGGACGCGATGAATGTCGCGGCCGTCGACCAATACCCGACCCGTCGACGGGAGGTTGCTGCCGGTGATGAGCTCGAACAGCGTCGTCTTGCCTGAGCCATTCGGGCCCATCACACCGACGATCGCCGCCGATTCGATCGCGAAATCGGCTTCCAGCGAAAAGGTGACCGTGCGCCCGAACGGCCCGCGCGTGTACCGTTTGCAAACCTTGTTCACCGATAGCAGCGGGACAGTCATCGCGCTAATTCCCGAGGAGCCGGCCGCGCAGGCGCGCGTCATCCCGCAATTCGGCGGTGGGGCCTTCGTGCACGACGATGCCCTGGTTGATGACGTAGGCACGGTCGGCGACCGCCAGCGCGCATTCGATGTTCTGCTCGACGACCAGCACGGCGATCCCTTCGCTCTTCAGCCGCTGGATGATGCGCATGACGTCCTGAACGACCTTTGGGGCGAGTCCCTGGCTCGGCTCGTCGAAGAGCACCATGCCCGGGGCGCCGACCAAAGCGCGCGAAATGGCCACCATCTGCAGCTCGCCGCCCGAAAGATTTTCGCATTCGCGGTGCATGAGGTGCGGCAGCGCGCTGAAGACATCGAAGCAGTCGCGATCGCTCCACGCCCGAAACCGCGTCTTCTTGCGCGCGATGGCAAGATTGCGGGCGACCGTCAGCGTCGGAAAGATGCGCCGATCATCGGGAACCCAGCCGAGCCCCTTTTTCGCAATTTCATGTGTGGCGGCCCGAGTGACATCGCAACCATCGAACACGATCGTGCCCGCGCGCGCGGGCGTGAGGCCCAATACCGAGCGCAGTGTCGTCGTCTTGCCGGCGCCGCTGGGACCGAGCAGCGCGACGATTTCGCCCGCCGCCGCCTTGAGCGACACGCCGAAGAGCACCTGCGTCTCGCCGTAATAGGTGTCGATGCCATCGATCGTGAGCATCACGTCTCCAGTGACCCCAGGCTCGAGCGCTGTACCCACGGATCGGCGCGCAATTCGTGCGGGCGTCCCTTGGGCGATGACCTGGCCCCAATGGATCACCGAGATGTGTCCGCGAGGCCGAACAGGAAGCTCATGTCGTGCTCGATCACCACCATCGTCAGCGCGCGCTTGAGCTCGCCGATCAGCGTCGGCGAGCCGCGCCGTGCCCTCGGCACCAAGCCCGGACGTCGGCTCGTCGAGGAACAGGATGCGCGGCGCCGCGGCGAGCGCGAGCCGATCTCGAGCGCGCGCCTCTCGCCGTAGGCGAGATCTCTTCGCCCGGACCCGCTCGCGCCCGGCGCAGGCCGACGCGGTCGAGCATGCGCCGCGGCTTGGTCCTGCGCCGCGGAATCCGCCGCCAGGTCTCGCCAGGCGTCGAACGCCGCGCGCGCGCATTGCCGGCAGTGCGATCAGCACGTTGTCGAGCGCCGTGTCATCGTCGAAGAGGCTGATCACCTGGAACGAACGCGACATACCGCAGCCGCGCCACGGCGGCGGCGCTGACGCCGGCGATCTCGTCGCCTTCAAACACGGACGTCGCCGCGATCCGGCGCGTACAGACCGGTCAGCACGTTGAAGCACGTCGTCTTGCCGGCGCCGTTGGGGCCCATGATTCCGGTCAGCGGCCTTCGTCGAAGGCGAGCGATACATCTCGAGCACGACCCGGTCGCCGAAGCGCTTGTGCAGGTGCGTCGGCTTCGAACAGCGCCATCGCAGACTGCCTTCGTCGCATCATCGCCGGCGGCGCGCGCGAACGTCGTGCCATGCCTGCCATAGTCCGGCAAGACCTTCAGGCTTCCACAGCACGACCGCCATGAAAAGCAAGCCATACCAAAGCAGCCAAGTCTCGGTGTAGGCGCCGAGCAGATCGCGCGCCAGGATAAAGAACGCGCGCCCAAGAGCGGTCCCCAGAAGCTCACCAATCCGCCACCGATCAGCACCATCATGACGACAAATCCCGACTGATGCAGGCTCATCACGTTCGGGTAGGCCGATTGCTGCGCCATGCGCGAACAGCGCGCCCGCGAGTCCGGCCATCGCCGCGGACAGCGTGAACGCCATCCACTTGTACAACCACACGCATAGCCGAGAACGCGCGCGCGCACCTCGTTTTGCCTGATGCAGCGGAGCACGCGCCGAAGGGCGAATGGACGAAGCGCCAGCAGAGCACAGACCACCAGCAACAAGACACGAAGACAAAGTAGAAGAGCGCCTCGTTGCCCTTGAGGTCGAAGGCACGAAGCCGAAATCAGCGGGCAGCCGCTTGAGGTTGAGCAGGCCGTCCTCGCCACCCGTGACCGAATGCCATTTGATTGCGACGAACCAGAACACCTGGCCGAACGCGATCGTCAGCAGCGCGTAGTAGATGCCGCGCCGATGCGAAATGAACGCCGCCACCACCCGCCGAGTGACCGCAGCGAGATCGCCGCCGGCGAGATCGAACCAGAGATTCGGCCACAGCTTCAGCTGCAGCAGCCCGAATGCGTAGGCGCCGATGCCGAAGAATGCGCCGTGGCCGAACGACGGCAGGCCACCGTACCCCAGCAGCAGGTTATAGCCCAGCGCGTACATCATCCAGATCACGATTTCCAGCGCGAGGTACTGATAGAGCCCGACGCGCGTCAACCAGAGGGGCGTGCCGTTCGCCAGGCCGACGAACAGCAGGAGCATGGGCGGCGGGGTATCAAGGGGATGCGCGGGCGGCTGGGCATGACGGCAATGAAGCAAGCACGGCATCCGCTGTGCAAACCGCTGGACAACTGGAAATATACGTTCTGACGAGGGCCTTTGCGTTCTGGCCGCTGAATCAACAAAGCGTGCGCAGATGACGCGGCTCACGGAGGAGGCAACATGACGCGAGCTCAAGACAAGGACGTGGAAAGAGACGACAGGCCGACCCGCCGCGCGCGCAGCCGCTCGAGCCGCGTCGGCGCTGCGCGATCGCCGCGGCGGGAACCTATGGCGCGGCGCGACCTTCTTCGGGCCGTGGAAGGCCAATCACGCGTGGGCGCAGGCAGCGCAGAAGAAGCCGCTCGTCATCGGCCTCACCATGGACGCGAGCGGCCAATACGCCGCGAGCGGCATCGACGAACGGCTCGGCGCGATGATGGCGATCAAGGAATTCAACGCCAAGGGCGGCGTGCTGGGCCGGCCGATCGAAGCGATCCATATGGATACCGGAGACCACGCCTGCGACCGGCTCGCGTGTCGCGGAGCGGCTGATCACGCGCAACGAAGTGGCGTTCCTGATCGGCGCGCTCCACTCGGGCGTCGCCAATGCCATTTCGCAGGTCGCGCAGAAGTACGGCTGCATCTATCTCAATACCAATTCGAGTTCGCCGACCGAAGTCGGGCAAGGACTGCCACCGCGTCAAGTTCGTCTGGGACGGCAACGGCACCAACTTCGCGCTGGCGATCGTCAAGAACGCGATGGCGGTCAACGGCAAGAACTGGGTGCTTCTCACCAACGACTACGTCTGGGGCCACAACACGTCGAAGGCGACGCGTACGATCGTCGAGGCCAATGGCGGGAAGATCGTCGAGGAATTGCTGGTGCCGCAGAACACGCGCGATTTCTCGTCGTATCTGATCAAGATCCAGCAGATCAAGCCGGCGGTCGTCGCGGCCGCCGTCGGCGGCGACGACATCAAGGCGCTGCGCCAGCAGGTCGTCCAGCTCGGGATGAACAAGAGCATGGCGTGGATCAACAATCAGCAGGACTGGCCGGACATCTATGGCCTCGGGCCGGAGGCGATCTTCGGCGTTTTCGGCACCAACTGGTACTACCTGCTCGACCTGCCCGGCGTGAAGGAATTCGTCGCCGCGTACCAGACGACCTACCCCGGCGTGCAGATCAGGGTCCCCGGCAATACGTACTACAACGGCTACATGGCGACGCGCGAGCTGCTGCGCGCGACCGAGCGTGCCGGCTCGACCAACAACATCAAGGTCATCAAGGAGCTCGAGAACCTCAAGGTGTCGGCGCGCGACCGGATGCAGGACTACGACGCGTATATGAACCCGGCGACGCACCAGTTGCAGCAGACGATCTACATGGCGACGTACAACGACGCGCCGACGGAAAAGGACGACATCTTCAAGATCCTGGCCAAGCTGCCGCCGAAGGAAGTCGAGGATCCCGAGGCGCGCGCGGCGTGCAAGCTCGAGCCCTACGACAAGACGCCGACCTACGAAATGTGACCGGCCCGGCACGCGGCGACCGGTGGCGCCGCGTGCCCGGTACCGTGCATGGATTTCCTGCTCAATCTTCTGCCGCACCTCGTCAACGGCCTTTGCCTCGGCCTGCTGTTCGCACTGATCGCGCTGGGGTTCATGCTGATTGTTGGCGTCATGGAGACCATCAACCTCGCGCATGGCTCGCTGTTCGCGCTGGGGATGTATGTCGCGCTGTTCGTGATTTCCCCGAAGTTGGGCTGGTTCCCGGCCGTGCAGGACGCTTACCTCTCGTTACCGCTCGGCACGCGCTATCTGGTCGCGCTGTGTCTCGCCCCGATATTCGTCGGGCTGTTCGGGATGCTCGTCGAGGTGTGCCTGCGCCGCACCTATGGCAGGGATCCGTTGTACGGACTTGCTGTTCACGTTCGGCGCCGCGCTGGTGATCGAGGAGCTGATCCGGCTCATCTGGGGGTCCAATGAAAAGCAGCTGCCGCTGCCCGACGCGATCTCGGGGGCATTCGTGTGGGCGACCTGATCTACGCCAACTACCGCTTCTTTGCCAGCGGGTTCGCCGTCCTGATGATCGGGCTCCTGTGGGCTATTCCTGGAGAAGACGCCCTACGGCGCCATCATCAAGGCGGGCGCGCACGACAGCGAAATGGTGCGTGCGCTGGGCATCAACCTGTCGCGGTTGCGGCTTTTCGTCTTCGCGCTGGGTGTGGCGCTCGCCGCCATCGCCGGCGTCATCATGGCGCCGATCTGGGGCATCCGTCCGCATGTGGGGGTCGACGCCGTCGTGCCGGCCTTTCTCATCATCGTGCTGGGCGGCGTGGGCAGTCTCTGGGGCGCGGTCATGGCCGGAGTGATGGTCGGCATGGTGGTCGGGTTGACCGGCGCGTATGCGTCCGAATGGTCGCTCTTGTCGATGTACCTGTTGTTCATCGCGGTGGTGACCTTCCGCGCCAGGGGGTTGTTCGGCAAGAAGAGCGTGCTGGACGCGTAACGGATTCTCTATTGCAGCGGTGGTGTCACCGGGTCCGTCGCCGCCAATGGTTCGCGGCGCCGGCCGAAGATCAGCAAGCCGACGGCGCCGGCGAAGGCCAGCACCGCGCCGGCCCTGATCACGGTATTGAGCGCCGCCGCGTCCGACGCCGCACCCCTCACCGAGCCGCTTAGCAACTCCACCATGGCGGCGGCAATCGCGACGCTTACGGCGCCCAGCATGACGAGGCACGTGAGCGTGATCCCGGAAGCGGCGCCGGCTTCCGACGGCGCGACGACGGCCTGCGTTGCGACATTGGCCAGCGCCCAGCCGAGGCCGAGTCCGACGCCCGTGATCAGGAACACCGGTGTGTAGAGCCAAAGCGAAGTGACGTTGGTCAGCGCCACGATGCCGGCGGCGCTGATGAGCATGCCGATCGCCATCAGGCGGTCGGCGGGAAAGCGTTCCGCGAGCCGGCCGGAAAAATAGCTGGCCGAACCCGTCCCAGCGGAGAGCGCCAGGAATACGACCCCGGACTCGAAGGGCGACAGCCCGCGCGCCTGCTGCAGGTACAGCGCGGAGAACACCGCGACCAGGCAGAACACGACGTTGGAGAGCGATCCGGCGACGACCACGGCGTCGAAGGCGCGGTTGCGAAAAAGATTGAGATCGATGAGCGGCGAGCGCACGCGCGATTCGATCGCGACAAAGATGGCGAGCAGAACGATTCCCAAGGCAAGCGTGCCGATCGTCGCGGCGGAAAACCAACCCCACGCCTCGCCGCGATCGAATGCCAGGCTGATGGCGACCAGTCCGCCGGTGACCGCGATCATTCCCGCAAAGTCGATGCGCCGCTCGGCGGTCTCGTCGCGCGATTCACGAACGTAGCGGAGCATCAGGAACACAGCAACAATGCAGAACGGGATGTTGATGAAGAACACGCCGCGCCATGTCCAGTACTGCGAGAACGCGCCGCCGACGAACGGCCCCAACGCGGTGCCGATCGCCGCGAATCCGAGGACGATGCCGATCGCGCGGCTCTGGCGCGGCCCGGTGAACGTGCTCGACACGACGGCGATCGACACGGGGAAGATGAGCGCCGCGCCGATGCCATGGATGACGCGCGCCGTGATCAGCCAGTTCTCGTCGGGAGCAGAACCGCAGATCGCCGACATCACGCCGAACACGACGAGTCCGCAAACGATGATCTTGCGGCGCCCGAAGATGTCGGCGAGTCTGCCGCCAGTGACCATCAGCGCACCGATCGAGATCATGTAGCCGCTGACGACCCACTGCAGGTCGGTCGACGCCACATGGAAGTCGCGCCCGATGGCGGGAATCGCGAGGTTCAGCGCGAACCAGTCCATCTGCACGATCAGCATCGAAATCGCGCAGGCGCCGATGACGAGCAACTCCGTCGACGAGAAGCGCAAAGACGATTCGTCGGGTGTGGCGGGGGTTCCGTCAACGACCATGATTTCATCGCGCTGGATTCGGATAGCGGACCTGAACCGCCGAGATGTCCGCCAGCGTCTCGGGGTCCATCGTCACCTCATCTGGCGCCCTCATTTTCCCCACCTAAGCGCAAGCGGCATGACTTCGCGCGCCAATTCGAGCAATCCCGCGCGCGTTGCCGGGTGGAGCGCTTCCAGAGGGTGGCGCACGGCGTCGCTCGCGATGACGCCGCCTTCCGCCATCACCGTTTTCGTCGCGCGCAGGCCGCATTGCCGGTTCTCGAAATTGATGAGCGGCAGGATGCGCGCATACGCCGCGGCAGCATCCTTGCGCCGCCCCGCGCGGTGATGCGCCAGGACCGGCTTGATGAGGTCGGGAAGCAGCGCGCTGGGCATCGTTCCGGTCGCACCGGCGTCGAGGTCGGCCATGAGCGTGATCGACTCTTCGCCGTCGAAGGGCCCGGCGATCGCATCGCCGCCCGCCTCGACCAGGCTGCGCAGCTTCGCGGCCGCGCCCGGAACTTCGACTTTGAAATAACGCACCGACGGCACTCCCCGCGCGAGCCGGACGAGAAACTGCAGCGACAGGTTCACGCCGCTCAGTGGCGCATCCTGGACCATGATGGGTATGGCCGCAGCTTCCGCGACGCGCGCGAAGTGCTGGAAAATTCCGTTTTCGTCGGCGCGCAATCCGGTGCCGTGGTACGGCGGCATCAGCATGAGCATGGCCGCACCCGCAGCGGCGGCCGTGCGCGCCCGCTCCGCCGCGATTCGCGTACTGAAGTGGCTGCAGGTGACGATCACCGGAACGCGGCCGGCGACATGGGAAAGACAGGCGTCCACCAATATCGCGCGCTCGTCGTCCGTGAGCAGGAATTGTTCCGAATAGTTGGCCAACACGCAGATCCCATCGACACCCTGGTCGATCATGCAATCGAGCACGCGCCGCTGTCCGCCGATATCCAGTTCTCCGGATTGGGTGAACGGCGTGGGCGCGATCGGAAAGATCCCCGCGTACGGCTTTGTCGTAGCCGTCATTGCAGTCCTCGTTGCATTCGATCGGCGGCATTCGACGCGAGGAACTGATGCACGAAGGCGATGGCCATGCTCCCCTCGCCCACGCCGGAAGCGACGCGCTTGATCGAGCCGTGCCGCACGTCGCCGGCGGCGAAGATTCCCGGCGCGCTCGTTTCGAGCAGGAACGGGTCGCGGTCGAGCGGCCAGGTGCCCTGCTTTCCGGCGACGAGGTCCATCACGTCTCGGCCCGTGCAGACGTAGCCATCCTGGTCCCGGATCATCGCGGCAGGCAGCCAATCCGTCCTCGCGTCTGCGCCGATGAACGCGAACACCGCGGACGCGGTTTCAGTGAACGAGTTGTCCCGTGTCCCGGTGCTCGACGACGATCGCCTCGAGACGGCGCTCACCTTCGACGCGGACGATCCGGCAGCGCGTGCGCACCTCGATGTTGCTCTTGGTGGCGAGCTGCTGGATCAGGTAGTGCGACATGCTGTCCGTCGAGCGAGTGTCCGCGCACCAGCAGCGAGACTTTGCGCGCGTAATTGGCGAAGAACATCGCCGCCTGGCCTGCCGAATTGCCGCCGCCCACGAGAAACACGTGCTGCCCCTGGCAGTTCATGGCCTCGGTACGCGCCGCACCGTAATAGAGGCCGCGGCCGACGAGCGCGTCGGCGCCCGGGACGTCCAGCTCGCGCCACGCCACGCCCGACGCGACGATCACGCTGCGGGCGAAGACATGGTCGCCCGCCGTCGAGCTGCACCGAGTGTCCGTCAGGCGACGGCGCAGTGTCGAGCGCAACGACGTCGCGTGCGACCAGCAGCTCCGCGCCGAACCGTCTTGCCTGCTGCAACGCCCGGGCGCTCAGCTCGTCGCCCGGAACGCCGGTGGGAAAGCCCAGGTAATTCTCGATGCGCGACGAGGTTCCGGCCTGCCCGCCGGGCGCCTCGCGCTCGATCAGGATCGTGCGCAGGCCTTCCGAGGCGCCGTAGACCGCGGCCGCCAAGCCGGCGGGACCGGCGCCGATGATGGCCAGGTCGTAGGCTCGCGCCGGAGGGCATGGTCTGCAACCCGAGCTTCTGCGCAAGCTCGCGCAGGCTCGGCGTCACCAGCTTTTCGCCGCTGCGGAGGATCACGACGGGAAAGCGATCGCCCGGTCTGCGGCGGCGCGATCTCGCCGCGAGGCGGGCGGCCGCGTCGGGTCGAACCATCGGAACGTGATCTGGTTGCGGGCCAGAAAGTCGCGCAGGTCGTGGCACGCGATGTCGAAGCGATGGCCGACGATCGTGACACTCGCCGGTGCCGCCTGCGTGGCGAGTTCCTGCAGACGCGAGACGCGCTCGGTCATCGTGCGCGTCAGCTCGCCCGCCGAGCGTGCTGCACGACGTGAAAAGCTGCCTGAAGTCGCCTTGGTCGAGTTGCGCGACGCGCGAGGGCTCGAGCGCGCGCAGGCTCACGATCGCCGGCGACCCGAGCAGCAGCGGCAATTCGCCGAAATAGTCGCCCTGGTGAAATTCCGTGATGCGCCGCTCGTCGCCGTGCACGACCTTGCGCACCTCGAGCGAGCCTTCGATCAGCAGGAAGAACGACGGCTGCTCGCCTTCGTGGATCAGCCAGTCGCCCTCGCGCAGGCGCACGTCGGCGACCCGCGCAGCCAGCGTCTCGGCCTCGTCGTCGGGCAGCGCGGCGAACAGCGTCGACGCTGCGCAGCTCCTCGGCCGTGATCATCGTGCGCTCATGAAGATGCCCCACAGGCGCGATTATAGGGTCCCTGCCGCCGTAACAATTCACGCGCGACCGCCGCCGTGCTAACGTTAAGAAATTGTTGTCGAGGCAGGGATAGGTGGAGTGGGGTAGAAAATGAGGCGCCGGTGAAAAAAGTCTCGCTCTACAGCAGTTCGGACCGGACGCGCAAGGGGGCCGTCCCTGAAGCGGACGCGCCCACCGAGCGCGTCCCTCAGTTGGGTAACCCCGTCAGGGCGCGCGCACGCTGGCGCGCGTACGCGTCAAGGCACGAACGTCCGTTGCTTCTCGTCGCGGCTGCGCTCTTGTCCCTCGCCATCGTGCTGGGCCACGCCGCGCTCACGCGCACGTCGCGCCCGGTCACGCAGGACGACATCGACGCCGCGGTCCTGCACACGCTCGAGACCGCGCCGCTGCCTTCGCATGCCGCCAAGGCCTACGAGGCGGTGCGCCGCTCGGTCGTCCGCGTCCACGGCACCGGGTACGCGAAGGAACAGGAAGGGCGCGCGGCGAGGGCATCGGCAGCGGCGTCGTCATCGTCGACACCGGGGTCATCCTCACCAACATGCACGTGGTCGCGGGCGCCGACCGGATCCAGGTGGAATTCGACGATGGGTTCGAAACCGAAGCCACGGTCATCGGCGTCGCGGCCCGAGCACGATCTCGCGGTGCTCAAGGCCGAGCAAGATCCCCGATGACCTGCCCGCCGCGACGCTGCGCTCGACCGCCGATTTGGCCGCCGGCGACGAAGTCATTGCGGTCGGCTTTCCGTTCGGCATCGGACCGTCGGTCTCCGCGGGAATCGTGTCGGGCCTGCGCCGCGAATACCGCTCGCCCAACGGCAAGGCGCTGACCAACCTCATCCAGTTCGACGCCGCCGTCAACCCCGGGAACTCGGGCGGACCGCTGGTGACTGCCGACGGCGAAGTCGTCGGCATCGTCACCGCCATCCTCAATCCGACCGACCAGCGCGTGTTCATCGGCATCGGCTTCGCCGTTCCGATCGAGAACGCGGCGGCGGCCATCGGCCTGTCGCCGTTCTGATTCGGCACGGAGGAGGCAAAACGGCATGAATGACTCGCCAGCCGCCACCGCAGCGACCTCGGTGAAACAGGGCCGCTGATGGAGCGGATCCTCTACGAAGTCAAGCGGGTCGTGGTCGGCCAGGACCATTTCCTCGAGCGCGTCATGGTGGCAATGCTGGCGCAAGGCCATCTGCTGGTCGAGGGCGTGCCGGGACTGGCCAAGACGCTGACGGTGAAGACGCTGGCGCGAACCATCCGCGGCACGTTCAAGCGCATCCAGTTCACGCCCGACCTCGTGCCGGCTGACCTCGTCGGAACGCGCATCTACAACCAGAAGACCGGCGAGTTCAATACCTCGCTCGGGCCCGTGTTCACGCATCTGCTGCTGGCCGACGAAATCAACCGCGCGCCCGCCAAGGTGCAAAGCGCGCTGCTCGAAGTCATGCAGGAATACCAGGTCACGATCGCGGGCCAGACCCATCGCGTGCCCGAACCCTTCCTGGTCATGGCCACGCAGAATCCAATCGAGACCGAGGGCACGTATCCGCTGCCCGAGGCGCAAGTCGACCGGTTCATGATGAAGGTGCTGGTGGGATACCCAAGCCCGGAAGAGGAGTTCGTGATCGTCGAGCGGGTGACCGGTGCCGCGCAGGAGGTCGCCGCCGTGGCCACGACAGACGAACTCGCCGCGCTGCAACGCGAATGCCGGATGGGCTACGTGGACCCGTCGCTGATGCATTACGCGGTGCGGCTCACCGCGGCAACGCGCAATCCCGAACGCTTCGGCATCCCCGACCTTGCACGCTACGTGACCTATGGCGCGAGCCCGCGCGCAACGATCCACCTGGTCGAGGCCGCGCGCGCCCTCGCCTTCCTGCGCGGGCGCGCCTATGTGCTGCCCGAGGACGTCACCGATCTCGCGCCCGACGTCCTGCGGCATCGGCTGTCGCTATCGTATGAAGCGCTCGCCGATGCGGTAACCGCCGATGAGCTGATCCTGCGCATCATGCAGCACGTCCCGCGGCCGGAAAAGCCGCTCGAGACCCATGTCCGGGTCGACGCCGGCGCCTGAGGCCGTACTCGGCGATTGGAATGGACGGTGATGCGCCGGCTGGACGGCGTGTTGCACGGCGATTACCGCACGCTCTTCCGCGGGCAGGGGCTCGACCTGGCCGACCTGCGCGAATACGTCTACCACGACGATGTGCGGCACATCGACTGGAACGTCACCGCGCGCCTGCAGACGCCCTACGTGCGCGAGTACAACGAGGAGCGCGAGGTCGCCGCGTGGTTCCTGCTCGACTTGAGCGCGTCGGTGGACTTCGGGTCGAAGGACTGCGCAAACGCGCCGTGGCGACCGAATTCGTCACCGTGCTCGCGCGCATCCTCACGCGCCACGGCAACCGGGTCGGCGCACTGTTCTACGGCAAGAACGTGGACACGGTGATTCCCGCGCGCAGCGGACGCCGCCAGGTCCTGCACATCGTGCACCGGCTGCTGACGCGTCCGGCCCCCGCGGGAAAGGCGGCGACGAACCTCCGCGACCTCCTGCAGACGGCCTTTCGCATGGCGCCGCGGCGCTCGCTGGTCTTCATCCTTTCCGATTTCATGAGCCTGCCGGGATGGACCGAGCCGCTGGCGCGCCTCGCGCAACGCCATGACGTGGTCGCCGTCCGCCTGTACGACCCGCTGGAGATGGAATTGCCCGACATGGGACTGCTCGTGATCCAGGACGCCGAAACCGGCGAGCAGCTTTTCGTCGACACCCATGACCGCGGCTTTCGCCAGCGCTTCGCCGCGGCAGCGCAAAAGCGCGAGGCGGAACTGCGCGCGGCGTTCCGCGGCGCGGGTGTCGACGCGCTCGAGCTCGCCACCGACGACGACCTGGTCGATGCCATCCTGCGTTTCGCCGACCTGCGCAAGCGGCGCAGTCAACTGGCGACGGGGGGTGCCGGACTGCACGGGACATCTGGCGGCGTCGCGTGATGACTTTTCTCTGGCCGGAAATGCTCTGGTTGCTGCTGCTCGTGCCGGCAGTCGCCTTCGCGTACGTGCTGATCCTGCGCCGGAAGAAGAAGGCCGCGCTTCGCTACGCGAGCTTGAGCCTCATCCGCGAGGCGCTCGGCGCGGGGCAGCGCCTGCGGCGGCATATTCCGCCGGTCCTGTTCCTGGTGGCGCTGGCGCTGCTGCTCGTCGCGATCGCCCGCCCGGCGGCGGTGGTCACGCTGCCTTCGCAGCACGAAACCGTGATCCTAGCGATGGACGTCTCAGGCAGCATGCGCGCCACCGACGTCAAGCCCAATCGCCTGGTCGCGGCGCAGGAGGCCGCGCGCGCGTTCGTCGCCGATCAGCCGCGCACCACCCGCATCGGCGTCGTGTCGTTTGCCGCCACTGCATCCGTCGTGCAATCGCCGACGCACAGCCGCGAGGACATCCTCGCCGCGATCGAGCGCTTCACGCTGCAGCGCGGCACCGCCGTGGGCAGCGGCATTCTCGTTTCGCTCAAGATGATCTTTCCGGACGTCGAATTCGACCTGCGCTCGTACAATCCACGCAGCAACAGCCAGCGCAGCGCCGCCGCTCGACCCGGCCAAGGCGCCGGACAAGGCGGCACCCAAGCCCGTCCCGCCAGGCTCGTTACACCGGCGCGGCCATCATCCTGCTGACCGACGGGCAAACGACGACGGGCCCCGATCCGATCGAGTCGGCCCGCATGGCGGCCGATCGCGGCGTGCGCGTCTATACGGTCGGCATCGGCACCGCCAACGGCGAGATCATCGGCGCCGAAGGCTGGTCGATGCGCGTGCGCCTGGACGAGGAGTCGCTCAAGACCATCGCCAACCTCACCCGGGGCGAATACTTCTACGCCGGCAATGCCGCCGACCTGCAGAAAATCTACCAGAACCTCAACACGCGGATCTTCTTCGAGCAGAAGGAAACCGAGATCACCGCGCTGTTCGCGGCGGCGGCGGCGGTGCTGGCGTTCCTGTCGGCGTTGCTGTCGATGCTTTGGTTCAACCGCATCATGTAGCCGTGCTATTCCAGCATGTCTTCCCGCTGCGCGAGATCGGTGCGCAACTCGTACAGATCGTCGTCGAGCGCATCGCGCGAGGACACCATGCCGAGGGGCCGGCCGTCTTCGACGACCGGCAAGTGCCGGAATCGTCCCTGGTGCATCATCCGCAACGCGTCCAGGAAAGGCTGGTCCGGGTGGATGGTCTGGGGTTGCGGCGTCATCACCTGGGAGAGCTGGGTGGCGCCCGGATCGCGGCCGTCCGCGATCACGCGAAAAAGCGCATCGCGCTCGGTGAAGATGCCACAGAGCTTCGACCCGTCCACGACCAGCAGCGCGCCGACGTTCTGCTGTTTCATCATGCGCGCGGCCTCGATGACCGTCACGGTCTTCGCCACGGTGATCGCCGGGCGCCCCGCGACAATGGAGCGCAGCGAACGAATGGTCATGGTCACCTCCCCCTGTTAGTCGAAATTCCGGATTGCAATTCGGGTATTGAGCGCCCGTGCCGGAACGAAAGTCAAGCGCCGGGTCGCTACATCGAAGTATTTGATTTCGCTCGGATACACGCTTAGGATGGGAGACTCAACAGGAGACCACCATGCGGCCCAGACTGTTCCACCTGATGTTGGCAAGTGCGTTGTGCGTCGCTGCGGCGGGTCCCGCGGACGCGTTGATCTGCTACATCGTCTACGATCGCAACGAGAATGTCATCTACCAGAATACCTATCCGCCGGTCGACATGAGCAACGCGGGCCTGGCCCAGCGCGAAGCCCTGCGCGCCCGCGGCGAGCACCTCACGTTTGGGGACATCCCTCAGTGCCCGACTCTCGTATTCCTTACCGGCGTGGGCGGCATGAGCGACATCAAGGTGGACGACGTCGTGGCCGGTTTTCCGGTGCGGTCGTTCTCCACGAACACCGCAGCGGCAGCAGCAGCCTCCCGGGGTCTTCCCGCGGGTCCGACTCCCACGGGCTTCCGGTCGCCTTCTGCGACAAAGCCGGCGACCAGCGGGTATTGATACCGCAGGGACGCACGGATCGCGCGGCTAGCCCTGCCGCGCGTGCAACGCCCGCAGCTCGGCTTCGAGCGCAGCGATGCGCTGCGCATACTGCAGCACCACGGACAGGCTGTGCGCGTCGAGCTCGAAGTCCCTGCGCAGGCGCCCCGCGGTGCGCGCGACGACGACCCAGGAAGCCGTGAACGTCCATGACGACGCTTGCGGATCGATCGGCGTCAGCGCGCCGTAGTCCACGAGCGCGCGCAACTCCGTTTCCGGAAGGTCCGACTGCTCGACCAACTGGGCAAACGTCAGCACGCCGCCTTCGTCCAGGTCCAATGCCTCGGCAATTTCACGCTTCATGGCTCGCCTCGCGCTCGAAATGGGCTCGCGGATTGAAGGCCGACGTCTCCGCAAGTCTTTGGAAGAGCGTCCGCTGCGCGTCGTCCAGCACGGTGGGCACGGCGATGTGCACGATCGCATAGAGATTGCCGGCCGACCCGTCGGGACGCACGAGCCCGCGCCCGGCCAGCCGTAACTGCTGCCCGGCGCGCGTCCCCGCCGGCACTTTCAATTTCACGTGCCCGGCCGGTGTGGGCAGGTCCACGCTGGCGCCGAGCACCGCTTCCCACGGCGCCAGCGGAAGGTCGACGAAGAGGTCCCGCCCGTCGGCGCGAAACAGCTTGTGCGGCGATACCGCGATGTCAAGGTAGAGATCGCCGCTGCGGCCGCCGCGGACCCCATGGCCGCCCTTGCCGGGCACGCGCAGCTTCTGGCCGTCGGTGACACCCTTGGGAATGCGCACGGTCACGAGGCGCGGCACGCGATGCGCGACGCCGTTCTCGTCGTACTCCGGCACGCTCAGATCCAGTTGGACCTCGGTGCCGTGGAACGCCTGCTCGAGCGTGATGCGCACGGCCGCTTCATAGTCGCGGCCGGGAACGGGCGCATTGGGATCGGGGCGCCGCCGGAATCCCGCGCCGCCGCCCAATCCGGCAAAAAGATCGGCGAGGTCGATATCGTCGAAGGCAAACTGGCCGCGCGCGAAATGCTCCTCCCAGTCCGGTGAAGGACGGAACTCCTGTCCCGGCGCGTGGCGTCCCAACTGATCGTACGCGGCGCGCTTCTCCGGATCCTTGAGTGTTTCGTAGGCCTCCGCCATCGCCTTGAACTTCTCCTCGGCGTCCTTCTCCTTCGACACGTCGGGATGGTACTTGCGCGCGAGCTTGCGGTAGGTCTTCTTGATTTCATCCGCGGTCGCGTTGCGGTCCACGCCGAGGATTGCGTAATAGTCCTTGTATTTCATCGCCGATTCCCGCCACGCTTAAGGAAGGAAATCATACTTCAATAGGCCACGACGGAACGGATGGACTCGCCGGCCAGCATCAGGTCAAAGGCTGATCGGCGATACTACGCGTTCATTACTTTATCTCTCTAGGTCACCGGAGCCATTCATGTCGCTGCTCATTGCCGGTCTCGCACTCTTCCTGGGCGTCCATTTCCTGCCGGCGATTCCGAAACTCCGCGCAAGCCTCAATGAGCGGCTTGGCGAACGCAGATACAAGGGACTGTTCTCGCTGGCATCGGCGGCGGGTTTGGTGCTCATCGTCGTCGGCTTCGGAAAGGCGCCGGCGACGGAGCGTATCTTTGCGCCGTTCCCCGCCGCAATTGCCGTCGCCCCCTACGCGGTGACGCTCGCGTTCATCCTGTTCGCTGCGGCCAACATGCGCGGATACATTCGCCACGGGCTCCGGCATCCGATGCTGCTGGGGCTGCTCATCTGGGCGAGCGTGCACCTGCTGGCCAACGGTGATCTCCGAGGCACATGGCTGTTCGGGGCGTTCCTGGCCTACGCCGTCATCGATCTGGTATCGGCCAACAGCCGGCAAGCGATCAAGGCGTTCGCGCCGGCGATCAAGTACGACATCATGGCCATCGTGGGAGGTGTCGTGCTGTCGGTCGGTGTCATGGCCCTGCATCGCCTGTTGTTCGGCGTCAGGGTGGTGTCCTTCGGTGCGTGAGCGCGCCGCGTTATCGAGGCTTCAATGCTTGTTCGTGGGCTGGGCGTCCAGCCACGAGCACACGGCTTCCTTGAGGGCCACACCGGCGCTGGCGAATCCGGCGTCCGAGGGGTCCAGTGTCGCGGCATGCTTGACGATGACGCCGAGGGCGCGTTTCTTTTCAGCAAGCGTCGGGGCCGGATCTGCGACGAATCCGCGAAAGTCCTGCACTTCCGACACGAAGCCAGCCGGCGTCAGCCCGGAAAACCCACTGCCCAACTCGCTACCGTCACTCATTCTCATCTCCACTCCTTTCGTACCCTCGCCGGGCCCTTCCGGCCCTTCGATCTCCTTTACGCATACACCGTGCCACGACGACAGGCGGCCGTCCGCTGGCGATGGGCGGAATTGGGGTAGGACTAGTTGGCGCAGCGGCGTGCGGTAAAGTGTGCGTTGCACCGTCGGCTCCGGACTTTCTATAATGACCAACACTTGGCGTGCACCGTCACCGGAGGTCGACCACGGCCCGTCACGCAAACCTCAAGGAATCCATGACGTTACGCATTGCATTCGCAGCAGGCCTGGCGTTGACGCTCGCCGCCGGAGCGGCGGCGCAGGATCGCGAACTGGTCTTTGGCGTGACCGAAGGCGTCACCTACCAGGCGACCCCGAAGGAAATCCGGGACAAGTTCACGCCGCTCGCCGAATACATCGGCAAAGCCACGGGGCGGCGGGTCAAGGTTGTGCTCGTCCCCGCGTACAACGACGTGCGCGCGGGCATGGCGAAGCAGGAATACGACCTTGTGTTCATCCACCCGGCGCACGTGGCGATGGCCGAGATCAAGGATGGACGCTACAAGTCGGTCGCGTGGACGTCCGGATTCGTGGATTACACCGTCTCGCTGCTGATCGGCGCCGGCGGATCGCTCAAATCGCTGGACGATGTCAGAGGCCATACGCTGGTGACGCCCGATCCCGACTCGATCACCGCGATGATGGTGCGCGCGATGTTGCGCACTAGCAAAGTGCCGTCGACGACGGCCAAGCCGACGCCGGAAAACGCCAAGGACATGGCGGGAAGCATTCGCATCATCACCACCCGCTACCAGGACGCCGTGCCGTTCTACATCGAGAACGGCTTTGCCGAGGTGGGCGCGACCGCGGCCAAATCGGTCGTCAAGTCATGGACCGACAAGGGCGGCAAGGTTCTCTTGCAATCGCGCTCGGTCCCGATCAAGCAGTTCCTGGTGTCGAAGACGATGCCCGCCGACGAACAGGACCGGATCCGCGCGGCGCTGCTCGGCATGGCACAAAGCAAGCCCGGCAAGGATGCGCTGGACGCTGTCGGCTACAAGGGCTTCGTCGCGACGAATCCGGAGGTCGAGGCGTCGACGATCGCCTGGCTCGGCCTGTAGCAATCGAAGAGACCGCCGTTACGTAACCGCTCCCCCGTGATCGCTCGCGCCAGGCCGCGCTCAAGCTTCCTCCTGCCGATCGTTGGCCTATTGGCGGCCTGCTCGCCCGCGCCGGTCGAAAAACCCCCCATCCCGCTGACACCCCCCGCGGAAACCGCGGGCGCTCCCGTCGTGCGCCGCACGGTCCCCGAGGCCGCGATCCCGTCACCGCAGGCAGAGATCGCCGCGCCGGCGGCTCCGATCGTCATCCCGCCGGGCGCGATCTACGCCTGCGTCGCGGAAACGGGGGGCGTGCGCCAAACAACGGCAATCGAATTCACGCCCAAGGTGGGCGCCTTGTGCGCCAAGAATCCGGAAATGGGTCCTTGCCAATACGAACGCAACATCTGCCGCAAGAGCGGCGGGCGCGTCTACGCCGCCAACGGCGCCGAGATTACGCTGCAGACGGAAGCCGAATACGACAAAAAAGTGATGCGCGTGAGGTTCAAGTCGAATTAGCACGCCGAACGGAAGCCGCTCGTTTTCCTCGTCAGTCTCCCTTACCCCCATCTTCGACCGGGATCGCGCGCACCGACAACACGCCGTCGATGGCCGCGATGGCGTCGATGGCCGCGACCGGGATCGGGCTGTCGACATCGACCAGCGTGTAGGCCATTTCCCCGCGGGACTTGTTCACCATGTTGTGGATGTTGAGCCCGGCATGCGCCATCGCCGTCGAGATCTGCCCCAGCATGTTGGGAACGTTGGCGTTGGCGATCGCCATGCGGTAGGGCGACTCGCGCGGCATCTCGACGTTGGGAAAGTTGACGGCATTGGCGATGGCGCCGTTTTCCAGATATTCGCGCACCTGGTCGACCACCATCACCGCGCAGTTCTCTTCCGCTTCCTCGGTCGAAGCGCCCAGATGCGGCAACGCGACCACGCGCGGCTCGCCCAGCAGGGCGGCGACCGGAAAGTCGCACAGGTAGTACTTGAGGCGGTGCGCCCGCAATGCCGCAACCACCGCTTCGTTGTCGACCAGCGCATCGCGCGCGAAATTGAGCAGCACCGCACCGTGCTTCATCACCGATAGGCGCTTCTCATCGATGAGGTTCCGCGTCCCCGGCAGCAGCGGCACGTGCAGTGTGACGAAGTCCGCCTGCTTCAGCACTTCCTCGATGCTATGCGCGCGCCGCACGCTCGCCGGCAGCCGCCATGCTGCGTCGACGGTGATTTCCGGGTCGAAACCGGTGACCTTCATTCCCAGCTTGATCGCGGTGTCGGCAACGAGGCTGCCGATCGCGCCCAGGCCGACGATTCCCAGCGTGCGATGCGGCAATTCCATTCCGGCAAACTGCTTCTTGCCCTCCTCCACCTGCTTTTCCAGGTCGGGGGCTGCGGCATTGAGGTGCGCCACATAGCCCAAGGCGGGAATGACGTTGCGCGCCGCCAGCAAGAGCGCGGCGAGCACGAGCTCCCTGACCGCATTCGCATTGGCGCCCGGCGCGTTGAACACCGGCACGCCGCGCTGCGACATGGCCGCCACCGGGATATTGTTGGTGCCCGCGCCCGCGCGACCGATTGCGCGCACGCTGGCCGGAATCGCCATCGGGTGCATGTCGTGCGAACGCACTAGGATGGCATCGGGATTGTCGACGGCCTTGCCCACCGTGTAGCGAGCGCCGGGGAAACGGTGCAGTCCGTGGCTGGAAATCTGGTTGAGCGTGAGGATCTGGAATTTGTTCATCGCGTTTGCTCGAAGTCACGCATGTACGCGACCAGCGCCTCCACACCCTCAAGCGGCATCGCGTTATAGATTGAGGCGCGCATCCCGCCCACTGCGCGATGCCCCTTCAGCTGCACCATGCCGCGCTGTGCGGCGCCCTTGAGGAACGCTTCGTCCTGCGACTGATCCGCCAGCCGGAACGTCACGTTCATGCGCGAGCGGTCCTCGCGCCGTACCGCGTTGCGATAGAAGGACGTCTGGTCGAGGTAGTCGTAGAGCAGCGCCGCCTTGGCGATATTCTTGCGCTCGATGGCCGCGAGCCCGCCTTGCGCGAGCAGCCACTGGAACACCAGGCCTGCGATGTAGATGGCATACGTCGGCGGCGTGTTGAGCATCGAATCCGCCGCGGCCTGCTCTTTCCAGTGGAATGCGGAGGGGGTGATCGGCAGCGCCCGGTCGAGAAGGTCTTCGCGCACGATGACGAGCGTAAGCCCTGCAGGGCCCATGTTCTTCTGCGCGCCGCCGTAGATCACGCCGTACTTCGCCACGTCGACCGGACGCGACAGGATGTGCGACGACATGTCCGCCACCAGCGGGATGCTGCCGGTGTCCGGCGTCCACTGGTATTCGACACCGGCGATCGTCTCGTTGGTGCACACGTGCACATAGGCCGGGTTCCGGCTCAATTCCCACGCGCTTTGCGGCGGAACGTAAGTGAAATCCTTGTCTTCGGCGGACGCCGCGATGTTCACCGCGCAGTATTTCTTCGCCTCCTTGATCGACTTCTTCGACCACTCGCCCGTATTGATGTAATCCGCCGTCGTGCGATCGCCCAGCAGGTTCATCGGCACGATGGCGTTCTCGCCGATCGCGCCACCCTGCAGGAACAGCACCTTGTAGTCGGACGGAACGGCGAGCAGTGTCCGCAGCGAGGCCTCGGCCTCGTCGGCGATGCTGATGAATTCCTTGCCGCGATGGCTCATTTCCATCACGGACATGCCGCTGCCGTGCCAATCGAGCATTTCGGCGGCCGCTTGCTGCAGGACCGGCTCCGGCAATACGGCGGGACCGGCGCTGAAGTTGAAGACTCGCATCAGGAACTTTCTTCGGGGACAAAAAAGATTGATTTTAACGGATTCGGTTGCCGATCGAATGATCCAATTGCGAATTGGCGGATAATCGGCACGCTGTCCATGACCTACATCAATCCCGCCGAAATCGAATGGACCGCCATCCGCGCGCAAGGCGCCGGCGGGCAGAACGTCAACAAGGTTTCGAGCGCCGTGCACCTGCGCTTCGACATCACTGCATCGTCGTTGCCCGAGCCGGTCAAAAGCCGGCTGCTCGCGCACCGCGATTCGCGCATCACCGCCGACGGCATAGTGGTCATCAAGGCGCAGCGGTATCGCAGCCAGGACAAGAACCGTGACGACGCCCTCGCGCGCCTTCAGGGACTGGTGGATCACGCCGCCATCGTGCAGCGCGCGCGCAAGGCCACGAAGCCGACCCGCAGCTCGCAGCGGCGTCGCGTCGACAGCAAAGTGAAGCGCGGGCAGGTCAAGGCGACGCGGGGCCGCGTCGTCGAGTGAGTGCCGCACCATGACCGTCATTGCCGCCCGACCTAGCCGCGATCACGCGCGCGACGCTGGAGCACTACAGCCGGCGGGCCGCGGCGTTCTGGGCAGGCACCCGCGATCATGACGTGCGGCAGAACGTCACCGCGCTGCTGCAGGCGATCGAAGGCACGCCGCCCTTCGCGATCCTCGACCTGGGCTGCGGGCCGGGCCGCGATCTCAAGACCTTCGCGGAACTGGGTCATGCACCCGTCGGCCTCGAAGGCTCGGCGCCGTTTGCCGCAATGGCGCGCGCGCACAGCGGCTGCGCCGTATGGCAACAGGATTTCCTGGCGCTCGATCTTCCGTCCGAGCGCTTCGACGGAATCTTCGCCAACGCGGCGCTATTCCATGTTCCGGCGCGGGAGCTGCCGCGCGTATTGCTGGAGTTGCGCGCGACGCTCAAGCCGCGCGGCGTGCTGTTCAGTTCGAATCCCCGCGGCAACGACGAGGAAGGGTGGCACGGGGGCCGCTACGGGACGTATCACAGCCTGGCGGCGTGGCGACGCTACGTGATCGCGGCGGGATTCGTGGAAATTGCCCACTACTATCGGCCGGAGGGACTTCCCCGCGAGGAGCAGCCCTGGCTCGCGAGCGTGTGGCGCAAATAAGGTGCGCAACACTAGCCGCTGCGGCATTCCTTCGGCAGATACTGGGCAGGAATGTCGATGGGGATGCACATCCATTGAATGCGCTGGAGCGGATCGACTGCCGGTGCGAGGAGGATGGAGCGCCCGAACAACTCGGGTATCGATGACGAGAGCGCCAGGCGCAGGCGGCCATTAGCAGGGCGGAAACTCACTTCGTCGAAGAATGCCGCCGCCGCCCCGGCGCGCAGCGTTTCCGCGTCCAGCTTGCGCGGGATGGCGCGAAACTGCTTCCAGCCGTCCTCGATCTGCTCCTGCAGCGGACGCACGCTGGCCAGGGCCGCAGTAACCTTCGCGCGCACTTGATGCTCGAGCCAGGCCACACGCACGCCGGGCGCAATCAGGTTTCCCGCCAGCACGATGGCGCCGCCGCCCAGCAAGAACGCCGCGACGAGCGAGGTCGGGCTACGGCGGGCGAGCAGGCTCGCTGCCTGAGCCGCATTGTCGGTGCGCTCTTCGGCTCGCCGCACCAGGCGCCGGACGCGGCGATAGAGCAGCGAATTGGCAAGCAGCGCGGGGACGAGTCCGGGAAGGAACCAGATTGCCAATGCCGCGCCGACCAGCCAGGGCCCATGTGCATTGCCGATGTACGGTGCCAGCGCGGCGAATGCTACCGCTCCGGCTACCGGAAGCAATGCGAACGCAAGCCCTTCGAACCAGAGCTTGCGATAGAACGCCCATACGCTCGGGAGCAGGAACGATGGCCAATGCCAACCCGGCGCGCCGTGTCCCATTCGTTCATATTCGAGAAAACGGGGCGCGTAATAATCCGCCGACGGCCCGACCGCCATGCGGAAATGCACGGCCAGCGCCGGACGGACGCACTTCTCGTGCGCTTCCGCCGCGATCGCGCCCGGAAAGTGGATGGTGTCGAGAAAGGCGGTATGCTCCAAGGGTTGGATTCTAGCAAGTGCGCAGGCATTGCGGCGATATTGTCGCGACTCCTCTTTGTCATACTGGTTGACGCGTGTCTCGTGCGCGCTTAGCCTACGTCGCAACCAACCAGAGGTTTCCTGGCGATGCCGGATCTACACCGCGTGCTGCCGCTGCTCAACAGCCAATGCGCCGCGATCGACGCGTTATTCATCGAGGAGGTTGGGCCCTTCGGCCGCGTGGTCGTGGCCGAGGTGCGCGAAAAGTGGCTGGCTACCGGACGCCGCGTGCATACCAGCGACATCGACGACTACATCAAGTTACTCGCCGGCGAAGTGCCGGAGCCCAGACAACGGGAAGAATTCATAGCGGGCGCGCGCCAGATCGCCGGCCGCGTCTAGGACCAACGGGTCAGGCGATACCGTCACGCCGCTGAAAGGAAGTTCAATGCATTCGAGACTGTCCATCACGATGCAATTCGCCCTGGTGTTCCTGGTCGCGCTGGGGCTCATCGGCGGCGCGTCATGGCTCATTCTCGACCGCGTTTACATGAACCAGCTCAAGAGCCAGGCGGAAACCGTCGCCGACAACGTCGACGCCTTCGGCAGCTGGGTGGCGCAATATGGCCGGGTCTGGGTGCGCGACGACGACCGCAGTTACCTGGGTCACCTGGGCCTCTTCCAGGCCGACGACATGGCCGCGACACCGCCCAAGGTCACCGAAGTCAATTTCTACTCGAAGAATCCGGCGCTCGCGCAGCGCGAATATTCGGAAGTCGTGGAACGCTCCGCATCGCCGTCCAAGTTCCGCCTGACGTCGCACAACGTCATGAACCCCGCCAACAAGCCGGATGCCTTCGAGGAAGGCGCGCTGCGCCGCATCCGCGAGGGCGGGCTCAAGGAATACTACGAGCTGCTGCCGGGAGGCTACCGCTATGCCCGCGCCGTCTATCACAAGGCTTCGTGCATCGTCTGCCATGGGGACGCGGCAACCGCGCCCAACGATGTAAAGGTGCGCTACGGCACGCAGAACGGCTTCGGCTTCAAAGAGGGCGACGTTTCCGGGATCATCAGCGTGAGGTTGCCCGCGCGCTCGTTCTGGGACGTCGCGAAGGAAGTCGTCGGCGTCTGGGAGCTTCTGATGATCGTCGCCGCATTCGTCATCGCGATGCTCTTCATCCGTTACGCGGTGGTCGTGCCGATCAGGAAGCTGACGCTCGCCACCCAGCAGATTTCGATCGGCAAAGCCGCCGACCTGGGCGTCACCCGGACCAACGCCGCGAGCGCCAACGAACTCGACAAGCTCGCGCTGGCCACCGAACGGCTGCGCCTGTCCATCAACATGGCCATCCAGCGGTTGACCAAGAAAAGCGGCGGAAGCCCGCCGCCCGCCTGACGCCGCGCCCGCTATTTTTCGGTGTACAGCGCGGGGAACTGCGTCTTTAGATTGGCTACCTTGGGCAGGTCGTTGAATACGATGTAGGGTTGCGTCGGATGCAGCGCCAGGTAATTCTGGTGATACGCCTCCGCCGGATAGAACGCCGGCAGCGGGACGATTTCGGTCACGATCGGTCGGCCGAAAACCTTCGCCTTGTCGAGTTGCGCGACATAGGCCTGCGCCACGCGCTTCTGCTCGTCGCTGGTGGTGAAGATCGCCGTCCGGTATTGCGTGCCCGTGTCCGGACCTTGCCGGTTGAGCTGGGTCGGGTCGTGCGCGACCGAGAAGAAAACCGTCAGCAACTGCCCGTACGAAACCAAAGCCGGGTCGTAGGTGACCTTGACCGATTCCGCGTGGCCAGTGCGTGCCGCTGCTGACGGTCTCGTAGTCGGCCGTCTTGGCGGCGCCGCCGGCGTAGCCGGAGACCGCGCTCGACACGCCCTTGACGTGCCGGAAGACGGCCTCCACGCCCCAGAAGCAGCCGCCGGCGAAAACCGCCGTCTGCGGGCCTTTGCTGGCGGAGGCGGGAATATCGACGGCGGCCGCAGGCAGCGTTACTGCACGCTCGGCGGCGCCGCAGGCCTGGACCAGCGTCAATAGGGCCAGACCCAGCACTAGGGCAATCGGACGCGGGATGGCTCTGAGCATGATGCATCTCCTGGTCGGGAAGGGCCGGTGTCGACCCCGTCTGCCACATTAGTCGCGGAAACACGCGAAAGATTTCACGCCGCGGCAGGATTCTGCAGGGTGCGCCGCGAAATTCGCGACGCTGCCGCGGTGTAGCATCTTGAGGCATCCGCCGGCAAGGGATGGCGGCCCCTGGAGCATCCACTTGACCTGGTCCTTGATTGCACGCGACTCCACCGGCGCGCTCGGCGTGGCGGTCGCCAGCCGTTTTTTCGCCGTCGGGGCGCTTTGTCCCTACGCGGCGAGCGGAATCGGTGCCCTGGCAACTCAGGCGCTCGTGAATCCGATGTATGCGCCGGCAGCGCTGGAAGCCCTTGCGCGAGGCAAGGCGCCGCCTGAGGTCGTCCATGCGCTCACCCGCGCCGACGAGGGCCGCGACCATCGGCAGCTCCACATCATCGACGCACAGGGGAGGATCGCCGCGCATACGGGAAGCGCCTGCGTCGAGTGGTGCGGACAACGTGCCGGCCGTGAATATTCCGTGGCGGGCAACATGCTGGCCGGGCCGCGCGTGCTCGAAGACACGGCCGCCGCGTACGAGGCCGGCGGCGCCCTGCCCTTCGCGGAACGGCTGATCGCGGCGCTTGCGGCCGGCGAAGCCGTGGGCGGCGACAAGCGCGGCAAGCAGGCCGCCGCGTTGCTGATCTGCACCACCGAAGAGTACCCGGCGCTCGACCTGCGCGTGGACGACCACGCCGATCCGATCGCCGAATTGCGCCGGCTGTACGCAAAGAGCCTGGAGCGTTTCCAGCCGTTCGTCGCTTGCCTTCCGTCGCGCGACCGACCCGCCGGCATCACCGACCGCGCCGTCATCGAGGAGGAAATCGAGCGCTTTCATGCCGCGCACCAAAGCGGTTCGGCTGCCGGTTGACGCGGCGACGCGTGCTATGCTGAATTGCGTTGGAAGCGCGCAAGTCCGACCACCCTTGCGGAGAATTTCCATGCGAAATCCCTGTCGTGCCCACGGCATCGTTCTGGCGCTGGCGCTTGCCGGCGCTATGGCTTCCCCCTCGCATGCCCAGACGTTGCGCATCGGCCTGGCCGAGGATCCCGACGTGCTCGACCCCACGCTCGCGCGGACCTTCGTCGGGCGCATCGTCTTCGCGTCGCTGTGCGACAAGCTGTTCGACATCGATGAAAAGCTCAACATCGTGCCGCAGCTCGCGACCGCATACGAATGGTCGGCCGACAACAAGTCGCTCACGCTGAAGATTCGCCCCGGCGTGACATTCCACGACGGCGAAAAGCTCGACGCGGCAGCGGTCAAATTCAGCCTCGAGCGGCACAAGACGATGCAAGGCTCCAATCGCCGCGGCGAACTCGCGCTTGTGTCGACCGTGTCGACGTGATCGATCCGACGACCGTTCGCCTCAACTTGTCCGCGCCCTTCTCGCCGCTTCTGGCGCAGCTCGCCGACCGCGCCGGGATGATCGTCTCGCCGAAAGCTGCGCAGGCCGCAGGCGACAAGTTTGGCGCCAACCCCGTCTGTTCAGGCCCGTTCAAATTCGTCGAGCGCGTCGCGCAGGACCGCATCGTCGTCGAGCGCTTTGCCAACTATTGGAACAAGGGCGACGTCCATTTCGACCGCGTCGTCTACGTTCCCATCCCCGATGCGACCGTCCGCCTGTCCAACCTTCGTGCCGGGCAGCTCGACTTCATCGAGCGCGTACTCCCTTCCGACGTGCCGCAACTCAAGACAGACGCCCGCTTCAAGCTCGCCCGCATCACGGAACTCGGCTACCAGGGCATCACGGTCAACGTCGGCAACGGCGAGGCCGGACAGAAAAATCCGCTGGGACGCGACCCGCGCGTGCGCGAGGCCTTCGAGCTGTCGCTGGACCGCGACGGCATCGTGCAGGTCGCCATGGACGGCGAGTCCACCGTCGGCAACCAGTGGGTACCGCCGACCAATGCGTACTACGCGAAGAACATGCCGGTGCCCAAGCGCGACCTCGCGCGTGCCAAAGCGCTGCTGCAGGAAGCGGGCGTGCCCAACCCCGCGTTCACATTGATGACGCCGACCAACAGCGACCAGTTGAAGACGGCACAGGTCGTGCAGGCGATGGCCAGGGAAGCGGGATTCGACGTCAAGATCCAGGCGACCGAGTTTTCGACGTCGCTAGACCTGGCCGACAAGGGTCAGTACGAAGCCTACGTGCTGGCGTGGAGCGGCCGCGCCGATCCGGACGGCAATATCTACAGCTTCGACGCGTGCAAGCAGCCGCTCAACAACGCCGGCTACTGCAAACCCGACGTGGACGCCCTCCTCACCCGATCGCGCACGACGCGCGATCCCGCGGAACGGCAAAAGCTCTATGAGCAGATCGCGGCCATCGTGCTCAAGGACCGTTCGATCATCTATCTCTATCACCGCAACTGGCTTTGGGCCTACACGACCAAGTTGACTGGTGTGCGCACCATCCCTGACGGTCTCGTGCGCGTGCAGGGATTGAGGTTCAACTGAGATTCAGGAATAGCCGCGTGCCTGCGCGATGTTGACGTTTCTCGTCCGTCGCGTGGCGCAGATCGTCCCGACATTGATCTTCGTGTCGATGCTGATCTTCGGTCTCCAGCAATTGCTGCCGGGCGACCCGGCGCTCGTGCTGGCCGGCGAGGAACACGATCCCACCGTCGTCCAGTACCTGCATGAGAAGCTCCATCTCGACGAGCCGCTGCCGGTGCGCTACGGGTACTGGATCAAGGGCGTGCTGCAGGGCGACCTCGGGGAGTCGATGCGCCTTCAGAAGCCGGTGCTCGAGTTGATTCTGCAGAAGCTGCCCGTCACGCTCGAACTCGCACTTCTCGCAATCATCATCGCGCTCGCGATCGGCATTCCCGCCGGCATCATTTCCGCGGTGAAACGCAACACCGCGTGGGACTACGCAGCCAATGCGGTCGCGTTGTGGGGCCTGTCCACGCCGAATTTCTGGCTCGGCATCATGCTGATCCTGCTCTTCTCGGTCACGTTGGGCTGGCTGCCCGCGTCCGGTTTCGTCAGCCCGTTCGAGGACCTGCGCGCAAACCTGGCGTCGCTGATCATGCCCGCGTTCGTGCTCGGCAACGCGATCGCCGCGGTGCTGATGCGGCACACGCGCAGCGCGATGCTGCAGGTGCTCTCCTCCGATTACGTGCGGACGGCACGCGCCAAGGGATTGTCAGAGTGGCGCGTCGTGCTGCAACATGCGCTGCGCAATGCGCTGATCCCGGTGATCACACTCGGCGCACTGGAGTTGGGCACGCTCCTGTCCGGCGCCGTCCTCACCGAGCAGGTGTTCACCATCCCCGGGTTCGGCAAGCTGATCGTCGACGCGGTATTCAATCGCGACTACTCGGTCGTGCAAGGTGTGGTGCTGTTCACGGCCACCGCGTACATCGTGCTGAATCTCATCGCCGACATCGCGTACGTCGTCGCCAATCCGCGACTGCGGGTGCATTAGCCTGTCATGGCAACACTGGCCGGCACTCTCCCCGCTGGGGCCGCCGCAACGCGATCGGGTCCGCGCGCCCATTCGCTGCGAAGGCTGCTGCGCCGGCCCGCCGCGGGAATCGGGCTCACGGTGATCGCCATCGTCGTTGCGGTGGCGTTGCTGGCGCCGTTGGTCGCGCCCTACGATCCGCTGGCGACGAGCTGGACAGCGGTCCGCAAAGCCCCGAGCGGCGCGCATTGGTTCGGTACGGACGAAATCGGCCGCGACGTGTTGTCGCGCGTCATCTGGGGCGCTCGCGCCTCGCTGCTCGCAGGCATCGTTTCCGTGCTGATTTCGCTTTCGATAGGCGTGCCGGTCGGGTTGCTGGCGGGTTACGCGGGCGGCAAGGTCGACATGCTCATCTCGCGACTCACGGACGCCGTGCTCGCGTGCCCGTTCCTGATCTTGGCCATTGCGCTCGCGGCGTTCCTGGGCCCCAGCCTGACGAATGCGATGATCGCCATCGGCATCTCGGCGACCCCCGTCGTCGTCCGCTTGACGCGCGGACAGACCATGGCCATCAAAGCCGAGGAATTCATCCTCGCTGCGCGCGCGATCGGCAATCCGCCCTGGCGCATTGCGCTGCGTCACGTGTTGCCCAATGTCGTCCCTGCGTTGATCGTTCAAGCCACGCTCGCCATCGCCGCAGCGGTGATCGCGGAGGCCAGCCTTTCGTTTCTCGGCCTGGGGCAGCAGCCGCCGGCGCCGAGCTGGGGCAGCATGCTCAACGTCGCGAAGAATTACATCGACAACGCACCGTGGATGGCCGTCTGGCCCGGACTGTCGATCTTCGTGCTGGTGCTGTCGTTCAACTTGGTCGGCGATGGCCTGCGTGACGCGCTCGATCCGCGCGACGCCTGACCGTTGCGAAACGCCCACCGCGATGTCGGTCGCGGTCGTAGGGCGGCGTAGGACCTCAACTGATTTTGCGATCTCGCCACGTGCGTGTGGAATCTCGCGCCCGCCACTTCATCGAATTGACATCCAATCCTGTCGGGCATGGGCGTTTCGTGACGCCTTTCGCCACGCCCGCACAAGAAGGAGGATTCATGGATGCGCGTAAAGGCTTGCTCATCGGATTGCTGGCGGGCGGCCTCGTGACGACGCCGGCGCTGGCCAAGACCAACGTCGACCTCGAGATCAACGTCGGTCCGCCCCCTGCGATTGTTGAGGTGGTTCCCGATCCGCGCCCTGGCTATGTCTGGGCGCCCGGTTACTGGCATTGGAACGGCCACAAGCACACGTGGGCCAAGGGTCATTGGATTCGCGAGCGGCATGGCTACGTGTGGATGCCGGACCAATGGGAACAGCGTGGCGACCATTGGTACTATCGAAGGGGCTATTGGAACCACGGCTAAACGCGCGGTTAAGTTCCGCGGATGTGGCAACATTTAGGGCGCGGTAAGCCCAAGGCCACTTTCTTGCCACCTCCGACCGTTTCGTCTCTCTCGCCATTTGCCCGTTACGGCCTCTGGCTTGCGCTGGCCGCCGCGGTCGCCGCGGTGTCGTCCGGCATTGGCTATCGCCTCGGCTGGTGGTCGCTGCATTCGGGATTCGAACTGCTTCGCTGGGCGGCCTACGGCGCCATCGCCGCGACGGTTCTGGGCATTATCGGCGCGATCATGACGCGGCCGGGCGCGCCACGGCGCGGCTTTGCGCGCTCGCTGGCGGCCCTGGTCATCGGCTTGGCCACATTCGGCGCGCCGGCGTGGATGCTGTATCGCGCGGGGCAGGTTCCCGCGATCCACGACATCACGACCGACACCGCCAATCCCCCCGCGTTCGTCGCCGTGCTGTCGCTGCGCATCAAGGCGCCGAATTCCGTCGAATATGGCGGGCCGGAAGTCGCCAAGCTGCAAAAGGCCGCCTATCCGCGCGTCGTGCCGTACGAATCGCCGCTGGCGCCCGATGCCATGTTCGCCCATGCATTGGCCGCGGCGCGCGATGCCGGATGGCAAATCGTCGCCGTGGTGCCGGCGGAAGGGCGCATCGAGGCGACGGCGACGACGCTGCTGTTCGGCTTCAAGGACGACGTCGTCATCCGCGTGACGCCAACATCCGGAGGCAGCCGGGTCGACATCCGCTCCGAGTCCCGCGTCGGGGGCAGCGACGTCGGCACGAACGCCAAGCGCATCGAGTCCTTCCTCGATGCGCTCGCGCGCAATTCGGGGTAGCGCGCTACGGATTTTTCGCGGGGTCCGCGCCGCCGCGCGTGCCGCCGCCCGCGCCCGCTGCCTGCTCGACCCCCGCAAGCGACATGACCGGCACCGCCATGCGCCTGTCCGCGACCGCTTGCTGCGCCGGGGTCAGCATCGCGTACAGGGTCTTGCCGGCATCGACGATGTCTTCGATCGCGGTCAGTCGATCGCGCGCGACGTCCGCGAGCTGGTCCAGGCGCTTCGGCGCCGCCATGTCGCCACCCAGGGCCGCGCGCGCCGTCCGCTGCGCGTCTTCCGCCAGTTTCAGCACGCGCTCGCGATAGGCGAGCCACGCGCTGCGCTGTCCGGGGGCGAGGCGCAGATCCTCCTCGAGGATATCGAGACGGTACTGCACGGCGGCGAGCGCGGTCGTGGGAATACTGCCGGGCTGACTCGCCAATGGAGCGGTCGGCGGCAGATGCGACGTCACGGAACCGCCTCCACCGCCCCCAGGGCGCGGGTGGCCGCCGGGCTGTATCTGGCCCCACGCGCCGGCCGTCGCCGCGAGGGCCGCGACGACAAGTACAATTCCTTGCGACAATCGGATTCGCATCAAGTCGGCTCCTTTCAAGGTTTGGCTGTCGCCACCGCTGACCGCATTTGACCACAGCGCGAGCGCGTGATGAGTGAATCGTTGAAAACCGACGTCTGCATCGCCGGCGGCGGCCCTGCCGGAATGATGCTCGGCCTCCTGCTGGCGCGCGCCGGCATCGATGTCATCGTGCTCGAGAAGCACGCCGACTTCCTGCGCGATTTTCGCGGCGACACGATCCATCCTTCCACGCTCGACGTCATGCACGAGCTGGGACTGCTCGACACCTTCCTGCGGCTGCCGCACCAGGAGGTCGGCCAGATCGCGATGAAGATGGGCGCGGTGAGAGTGCCGGTGGCGGACTTCACGCACCTGACCACTCGCTGCCGCTTCATTGCGATGATCCCGCAATGGGACTTCCTGGCGTTCCTCGCGTCCGAGGCGGCGCGGTATGCCACGTTCAACCTGCGGATGCGCACGCAAGTCGAAGGCATCATCGAGACGGCGGGCCGCGTGGCCGGCGTGATGGCGACAACGCCCGAGGGCCCGCTCGAGATCCGCGCGGACCTTACCATCGGCGCCGATGGCCGGGCATCGACCGTCCGCGAGAGCGCCGCGCTCGCCGTCGAAGAGCTGGGAGCGCCGATCGACGTGTTGTGGTTCCGCTTGGCGCGCGGTCCCGGCGATCCCGACGACACCGCCGGATATTTCGGTCCCGCTCATATGTTCGTGATGATCAATCGCGGCGATTACTGGCAATGCGCGTACGTGATTCCCAAGGGCGGCTTCGAAGCCATTCGCGCCAAGGGGTTGCCTGCCTTTCGCGCAGGCGTCGTGCAGCTGGCGCCCTTCGTGGCCGAAGCCACGACACAATTGGTCGATTGGGATTCGGTGAGCCTGTTGACCGTTCGCGTCGAGCGCCTCACGCAATGGCAGCGGCCCGGACTGTTGTGCATCGGCGACGCGGCCCACGCGATGTCGCCGGTGGGCGGAGTCGGCATCAATCTCGCCATCCAGGATGCGGTCGCCGCCGCCAACGTGCTGGTTGCGCCGCTGCGCGAGCGCCGCGTCACGGAGGACGACTTGAAGCGGGTGCAGCGGCGGCGTCAACTGCCGACTCGCTTGACGCAATGGTTTCAGGTCATGGTCCAGAACCGCGTCATCGCGAACGTCCTTGCAGGCACTGGTCTTGGCAGCAGCGATGTCCTGCCGTTGCCGTTGCGCCTGTTGGGACGCTATCCCGCGTTACGCCGCATTCCCGCGCGCCTCATCGGCGTGGGCGTGCGGCCGGAGCACGTGCGCAGCCCGGCCATGGCTACGACGCGGGCACCATGACCAGGCGATCGTTGCCGGATTCCGCACCCCACGCCTCGCCCTTGCGGCCCAGCATCTGCCTCACGTTGGCGCTGTCGCGATTGGATTCGTAGCGATCGAATTTCTCGGTCACTGGATCGAACCTGACGATCGCGTTGACGCTCCAGTCGGTCAGCCAGACTTTGTCGCGGTCGTCGACCCATACGGAATACGCGTGCGCATTGCCCGGCAGCTTCCATTCGCGCCACGCGCGCGTGGCCGGGTCATACATGCCGACTTGCCCCGTGTTCCAGTAACTCACCCAGATGCGGCCGCGCGAATCGGACCACACGCGCCGCGCGCCCTGCTTCGGTGTCGGCGGTTCGATGACGGTCGCCTCGCCAGTTTCCACGTCGATGCGCGCAATGTGGTTTCCGGCCAGCGACGCGTAGTAGACCTCTCCGGACGGCGTCGTCGTGATGCCGTACGGCCCGCTGCCGCGCGGCGCTTGCCAGACCGTAACGATGCCCGTCGCCGGCTCGACCTTGCCGTAGATGCCGCTCTGGCCCGTAAACCACACGCGGCCTTTTTTGTCGAACGTCAACGTGTTGAGATTGGCGTAGCCCGCATCACCTGGAAGTGGAAATTTGCGCACCTGCCGCGTCGCGGGATCGACGCGCACGATCGCATTCTGGCCGCCATCGGTGATCCACGGCGCACCGTCGGGTCCGACCACGACGCCATGTGGCGCCGAACGCGGGCCGAGTGGAATCTCGTCGTACTTGCCCGTCGCAGGATTCAGGATGCCCAGCTTTCCGGTTGATTGTGCCGTGTAGTAAACCGGGCCGCCGGCCACCGGAGCTGCCGCGACGTCGTGCGGATGTGCGCCGCGCGCAACGTCGAAATAGACGGGCTCGGCCGCGAACGCCCCGGTTGCCATGGTCGTCGTCGCGAATGCGAAACAGGCCACGGTCATTCGAAGAGCCGCCATGGTCATCTCCAGTCTTTGAATGGGAATCCGGTACACCGGAATATTCGTTGGACTCATTTCGGCCATTCCGGTTTCGGAATTGTCCGCGCAACGAGCGCGCCTGTCACCGTAAAGGCCGCGATGACCAGGAACATGATTCGGTACGCCTGACCCATCTGCGCGCCCACGAATTGCCGGTCTTCCGGCGACATCGTGGCGATATTGGCGGGACCGCCTTCGACGATCTGATGGATCAGCGTCCGCGAATCCATCGCCTGCCTGGCCAACCTGCGCGAACAGCACCGCGCCGACGACGGCCACGCCGATCGCCCCGCCGATGGCGCGCGACAGCGAGATCGACCCGGTCGCAGCGCCCAGCGATTCGCGGCCGGCGGCCAGTTGCACGGTCACCTGCGTCGGCGGCATCACCATCCCGAGTCCCGCGCCGACGAGCATCGTCAATCCCATGACGACCCACGTGGGCGCGCCATGACCGTCATCGCCGAGCGCGATCATCGCGGCGGTGGCCAACGCGAGGCCGAGTTGCGGAAAGATGGTCGTCAGGCCCGTGCGCGTGACCAGGCGGCCGGTGATCGCCGACGACGTCACCATCGAGAGCGTGATCGGCAGCAGCAGCAGGCCCGATGTGCCCACGCCCAGCCCGCGTCCCAGCTGCAGGTAGAGCGGCAGGTAAAGGATCGTCGAAAACAATGCGGCCGCGAAGCAGATCACGACGCATCGGAACGCACAATGGCCGGAATGCGCAGGAAGCGGACCGGGATGACCGGGTTCGCGACGCGCCGCTCCCACACTAGCAGCAACGAAGCCGCCAGCGACCGGCCGTTGCAAGCAACGCAACCAGCAGCGGCAGCGACGTCCACGCGAAGCGATGACCGCCCGACGACAGCGCGAACAGCAGCGCGACCGTGGAGGCACAAAACAGCAATGCGCCGACGACGTCCAGCCGAAACGCGCACGGCACGCGGTGCCGCTCGGCGGCCGCGGAATGCGCGTGGCCAGCAGCGCGGCAAGCAAGCCCCAGCGGCAGGTTGACCGCGAACACCGCGCGCCAGGTGAAATGCTCGGTGAGATAGGCGCCCAGCACCGGCCCCGACGTGCTCGCCAGCGCGAACACCGTGGCGAAATATCCGGCGAAGCGTCCGCGCTCGCGCGGCGGCACGTGCTCGCCGATCAACGCCTGCGCCATCGTCATCAGGCCGCCGCCGCCCAATCCCTGCACGGCGCGCGCGACGATCAGGACCAGCAGCGTCGGCGCAAACGCGCAGGCCAGCGAAGCCAGCGTGAAAACGGCGAGCGCCACGAGCAGCATGCGCTGCCGGCCGAAGTGATCGCCCAGATGGCCGTACAGCGGCGCCGCCACCGTCGCGGCGAGCAGGTAGCGCGACGACCACCCACGAGAGGTCCGCCAGGCCGCCCAGCGTGCTGGCGATGGTCGGCAGCGCGCTCGCGAGAATCGTCTGGTCGGCCGCGGCCAGGAACATCGCGACCATCACGCCCGGAAAGACGCGCCGGAACGCCTGCTTCGTCGTCAGCGTGTCAGCCGTCGCCGCGGCCTTTCAGCGCCCGGCCGGGGGACCGGGCATCGGGTCGAACATTTCCTGGTCGACGAAGCACCAGCCCCACGTTTCGCCGGGCTCGAACGATTTCATCATCGGGTGCTGCGTGTCTCGGAAGTGCCGGGTGGCATGCTTGTTCTTCGAGTCGTCGCAGCAGCCGACGTGTCCGCACGTGAGGCACAGGCGCAGATGAACCCAGGTGTCACCCATCTCCTCGCATTCGGCACAGCCTCGCGTGCCGGGCGTGACGGCGCGAATCTGGTTCAGGTGCGTGCAGTGCCGGGACATCGGATCCTCGCTCAGGCGTAGTCTATACCGGCACATGTCGCCGAAAATATTGCGCAAGGGCTTTGTGGTCGCCGGAGTCGTCACCGCGCTGGCGAGCCTCGCCTATGGCGGCCTGCTGGCCGCGCTGTATTTCAACCAGGAGAGCCTGATCTTTCCCGCAACGACACTGCCTGCGGATTACCAGTTCCGGTTCGACCAGCGCTTCGAGGAAATCAAGGTGGCCGTGCCCGGCGGCTCGCTGGACGCGCTGCTGTTTCGCCAAGACGATCCGCGCGGACTGGTGTTCTACCTGCACGGAAACGGCGGTGACCTGACCACTTGGACCACCGGTCTCGACTTCTACAAACGGATCAACTACGACCTTTTCATCTTCGACTATCGCGGCTATGGCAAGAGCACCGGCCGCATCGAAAGCGAGGCACAGTTGCATGCGGACGTGCGCGCCGCGTGGGAAATCATCGCGCCGCGATACCGGGGCATGCCCATCGTCCTCTTCGGCCGTTCGCTGGGATCCGGGCTCGCGACGCGGCTCGCGACCGAGATCGATCCGACGCTGCTGGTACTGGTCACGCCCTTTACCAGCGTCGCCGCTTCGGCGAAACGCAATTTTCCGCTTCGTGCCCGAATCCCTGGTGAAGTATCCATTGCGCAACGACACGATCATCGGGAAGGTCAGGAGTCCGGTGTTCCTGGTGGCCGGCACGCAGGACCATCTGACGCCGCTGTCCGATAGCGAGCAGTTGAAGGCGCTGGCGCGCTCGCCCGTCGAATTGCTCGTCGTGGACGGCGCCGGACACAACGACATCCACCGGTTCCCCGCCTACGTCGACGGACTGGCGGAGCGCTTGGCCAAAATCAGTGCCGGTTGACTCTTCAGCGCTCGTACCCGGCGTTGACGCCCGGGCATTGCGAAACCTTGCCCCAATAACCGTCGCAATACTGGATGCGCACGCGCTGGCCGCAGATCAAGCCGTCGAAAATCCCGAGCCGATCGCATTCCGAAAGTGCGTCGCGCATGTTTTGCCAGCGGTCGGGAACCGGACGCGGCGGCGGCGGCGCGGGGACGGGCGCCGGTTTCTCCGGTTCCGGCGGCGGGGCGACCGCATCAGGGGGGTCGCCATCGGCCGTCGCGAACGTCGCGCGGCTTGCCAGCATCGTCCGCTTTGCGGCGGGCTTGTCCGGCCGTTTTTCGAGGCCACGGCGCTTGCGCGCCCGGGCCGCGGACCGGAGGAGGAGCGACGGACGCTGCAGGTTCGATTGCGGGCGGCGCGGCCTTTGCGACGCTGACGGGCGTTGCGGGATGAGTCCCAGCGGCCGATGCAGCAGCCCAGCCCTCGCTCTGGGCATTGGCGCCTTAATTCGCGCTGCCCGAAGTACGCGGCGCCACCCAACGCAGCAGCGACCAAGAGCGCGACAAAGACACGACTCCCGGCATGGAAGGTCTTGATGACATCAGGGGATACGCGGGCACGCGGCAGAGTTTCCGGACGCGGGATCGAGTCTGCGCCACGCGCGCGACGCGCCTTGCTCCAGTTCCGGGACCGGCTCCGCCTGACGCGCGCCGGCGCGCATGGCGCCGTGCGTCGATGATCGACGGGCGCCGAAGGCCTTCCTGCACCGTGACGTAACGGGCACGTTTGAGCGCAGCCTTGCAGGGCACGCATAACATCGCGCCCGGCAACGTCGCCTTGCCGCAGATCGTGCAGTCCATGTGAACCTTCCGCGATTGCCGGTCAAGCCGGCCCTTGCGCCATCGCCGGCCACCGCATCGTCTCATGCCAATGTCATAGTAGCACCGGGATGTGCGCGCCGGCAATGATGGCCGACAAGCGGCAGCAACGGTTGACTACAACATCGTTACGCTTGCCACGGCGCCCAGTCGCGTCAGGCGTAATGCTGCCCGAACCGGTTGGCCAGGAATTCTGGAGGTCCGCCTCTTCCTGCCGGACGAATCCCTGCTTGGGCAGCGTGCCCTCGCGCATCATGTCCACCATGGCGCAGATGCCTGCCGCCGTCGTCACCTGGATCGCCGAGTACAGCTTGCCGCCGATGGTCTTGCTGTAGATCTTCTTGGCGAACGATTCCTGCGTCAGGCGGCCTTCACGCATGCCGCTGACCGTGACGAACACCAGCACCACGTCCTGGTGCGTCATCGGGACCGACTCCTCGAGCACATCCTTCAGGATTTCGCGCCGCTGGCCGAGCCGCAGATCGCGGATCAGCATTTTCACGATGTCGCGGTGGCCGGGATAGCGGACTGTCTTGTAGTTCAGGTTCTCGACCTTGCCGTCGAGCGTCTCGCACAGCGTGCCCAGGCCGCCCGACGTGTTGAACGCCTCGTACGCGACGCCGTCCAGCGAAAAGGCCTCGACCTCCTCCAGCGCGAGCGTCTCGTGCAGGCGGCTGTCGATGATCGCCTCGCACGGGTTGCAATATTCGTTGATGAGCCCGTCGGTGCTCCATGTCAGGTTGTACTTGAGCGCGTTGGTCGGATAGACGGGCAGCGCGCCCACGCGCATCTGCACGTCGCGCAGCGTGTCGAACTTGCGCGCCATCGCGTACGCGAGGATGGAGATGAAGCCGGGCGCCAGGCCGCACTGCGGGACGAGCGCCGTCCGCGCATTCGCGGCGAGCGCCTTGACGCGCCGCGTGCTCTCGACGTCCTCGGTGAGGTCGAAGTAGTGCGCGCCGACGTCCACGGCCGCCGCGGCGATCGCCGGCGTCAGGTGGAAGGGGCTCGCGCTGATGACGAATTCGTGGCCGCGGATCAATTCGCGCAGCGCCGCGGGGTCGCCGAATTCGCAGCGCACGCGTGGCCGCCCCCAGTGCCGCCATAGGCGCCAGGCGTGCCGGGTCCTGGTCCGCGACGGTCAGCGCGTAGTCGCCGGACGCCTGCAGGAAATGGGTGATCGTCTCGCCGATCTTGCCGGCGCCCAGGAGGATGAGTCGCGTCATGGTTCGGTTCCCGGTGGGTCGGATTGTCTGGACGGCGGGATTCTAGGCCGGAGGCCCGCCGGATCACAGGCTGCTAATCGGCATAATGCAGGTATAATTTCGTCGTTATGACCGAAAAATCGACGAATCGACGGATCACGACGGAACAACAGCGGCTGCTGACGCTGCTCCGCCGCAACGCCCGGGAATCGACCGCGTCGCTGGCGCGCAAGCTGGGCGTAGCGCGCACCACCGTGCAGGAGCGCATTCACCGGCTGGAGCGCGACGGTGTCATCGCTGGCTACACGGTGCGCGTGACCGACGCCTTCGCGCGCCACCGCATCACCGCGCACGTGCTGCTCAACGTCAACGCCAAGATGTCCGACCGGGTCGTGCGCGAACTCGAGGCGTCGCCGCATGTGCGCGCGGTCTATGCGTTGTCCGGAGTTTTCGACTACGAGGTCGTCGTCGACGCGGGAAGCACCGAGGAGATCGACGGAATCCTGGATGCGATCGGCCGTATCGAAGGGATCGAACGGACCCAGACGTCGATCGTGCTCTCCGTCAAGTTCCAGCGCTGACCTCGGCAAGGTGTTCGCGTGCGGGCGGCCGGTCCGGCGCGTATGCTGATCGGCTGTCGTCCACAACTTGTGCCGGAGGGCCTATGCGCACCCGTCGTTGGCTCATTGCGTTCCTCGACCTTGACGATGGCCCTCGCGGCCTGCACGCCGAACGAGGCGTTCCGGAAAATGGCGGCCGTCCCGACCGTGGCCTGCAAGGCCGACAGCGCCGCGGCCCTCCCCGAGCCGTGCCGCCGGGCCATCACGGAAACGACGGCCGATTACGACCTTCATTTCGTCGAGTTCGACGACCAGGGCTGGACCTATCCCGAAGCGGCCGCGCTCGGCCGCGATCCGCAGACCGACCAATCGTCCCAGCAGCTGCGCCTCGTCATCGAAAGGCTCAAGGCGGCCGAGCAGAAGCAGCCGGTGCGCATCTTCGTCTTCATCCATGGCTGGAAGCACAACGCGGCCTTCGACGACGAAAACGTCGTCAATTTCAGGAATTTCCTCAAGGAGGCCGCGCAGTACGAGGATGTAGCGCAATCGGGCAACCGCGTTATCGGCATCTACGCCGCCTGGCGCGGCAAGTCGCTGGACTTGGCCGAGCCCTGGATCTCCGTGACTTTCTGGGAGCGCAAGACCGCCGCACAGCATGTCGCCGTCGGCTCGATACGCGAACTCACCGCACAACTGCGCGCGTTCCAGCGCCATGCGAATGGCGTGGCGTCCGGTACGAACAAGAAGTTCGCGCTGCCCAATGACCAGCGCGTGCGCGTATTCATGATCGGACACAGCTTCGGCGGCTTGGCACTCTATGCCGCCGTCTCGCAGGCGGTGGTCAACGGCCTGGTTTCCGGCGAGGACGTCGACGGCAAGCTGGCGCCCGTCGAACGCCTGGCCGACATGGTCGTCCTGATCAATCCGGCCTTCGAGGCGACGCGCTACCAGCCGCTCGATCGCGCCGCCCGCAACCGGAAATACGATGTCTATCAATCGCCCATTTTCGTCTCCGTCACTTCCGACGCCGACATGGCAACGGGCAAACTCTTCCCGCTGGGGCGGACGATGAACACGCTCTTCGAGTCGGAATTGACCGACGAAGAACGCGACGCGAATCGCAGGACCCCCGGCCACATCGACGCCTACCTGACCCATCGGCTGGACCTGTCGGGAACGAGCACCGCCGCGTGCGCAGGCTGGAAGCAGGATCCAACGACGCCGGAGGAGATGGCGGAAAACATCCAGCTGGAGTTCAAGAACTCGGAGGTATTCAACGCGCAGATGCGCGACGAGCGGTGGCCGCTGGACGGCACCGGCAAGCCGTTCTCGCGGATCTTTTGCGGCGGTCTCGTGCTGACCCCGCTGGGCGGTCAGCCTGCGCCCTTTCGCAATCCCGATCCCAACATGCCGCTGTGGAACGTCACCGTGACCGGAGACATCATTCCCGATCATAATGACATCAATCGCCCGATTTTCCGGGCGTTCCTGCGCCAGCTGTTCCTCGACGAATATTTCAACGCCGGCATTCGCGTGCGCATGCAAACGCCCGTGCAGCAATTGCCGAAGTGATGGCGACACCCATGAACCTGCCAGACTCGATGATCGGGAAAGGAACGCAATGACTGAATCCAGCAAGGTTGCGATCGTGACGGGCGCCGGCAGCGGCATCGGCAAGGCCGTCGCGACGGCATTTCTGAAAGCGGGCTACCGCGTGGCGCTCGCCGGCCGGCGGCCGGCACCGCTCGAGCAGGCCATCAAGGACGCAGGGGCCACATCATCCAGCGCGCTCGCGGTCCCGACCGACGTCGCCAACCCCGAGTCGGTGCGCGCATTGTTCGCGGCGACCAAGGCGAAATTCGGCCGCCTCGATGTGCTGTTCAACAACGCCGGCGTGGGAGCGCCTCCGGTCAACATGGAGGATTTGACGTTCGAACAATGGAAAAACGTCGTCGACATCAACTTGACGGGCGTATTCCTGTGCACGCAGGAGGCGATCAAGCTCGATGAAGGACCAGACGCCGCGCGGCGGGCGAATCATCAACAACGGCTCGATCTCCGCGCATGCGCCACGGCCCAATTCCGCCCCGTACACAGCGACCAAGCACGCGGTCACGGGGCTGACCAAGTCGACGGCGCTGGATGGTCGAAAATACGACATCGCGTGCGGGCAGATCGACATCGGCAACGCGGCGACGGAACTGGCAGCGCGCATGGCGACCGGCGTTCCGCAGGCCAGCGGCCAGATCGCGATCGAGCCGCTGATGGACGTCGCGCACGTCGCCAACTCGGTCGTCTACATGGCGGGACTGCCGCTGGACGCGAACGTCCTGTTCATGACGGTGATGGCGACCAAGATGCCGTTCGTGGGGCGCGGGTAACGCAATCCCGCGGACGACGGGAAGCGAGGCGCCATGCCGAGCCGCAAGGTCATCCTGGCCGCATTCGACCATGGCCAGATGCCGAAGATCGCGTGCGTCAACAAGGCAACCATCGGCCTTGGCGTGGATTTCGACCGGCTGGTTGTGGCGTTGCAGCGGTTTCTCGACGAGCACTTCGTGCCGGTGTGGGGAACGCCGGCAACATTGGTCAAGGCATCCAAGCCGCTGGCCGGCGCGTGGAGTCTGGCCTTCCTGGATGACGCCGATGCCGCCAACGCGCTGGGCTACCACGACCTCACGAAGAACGGCCTGCCGCTCTCGAAGGTGTTCGTCAAATCCACGCTCGCCGACGGGCAGAAGGTGAGCGTGACCGCCTGTCACGAGCTTGCGGAAATGATGGTGGACCCGGCGATCAACCTGTGGGCGGACGGACCCAATGGAGCGCTGTATGCCTACGAAATGTGCGACGCGGTGGAAGAGGACGAGTTCGCAATCGACGGCATCGCGATGAGCGACTTCGTCTACCCCGCGTACTTCGAAATCTTCCGCAAGCCGAAATCCGCGCAGTTCGATCATCTAAAACTGATTACGCGGCCCTTCGAGCTGCGCAAGGGCGGTTACTCGCTGGTGCGCAAAGGTGAGGCGATCACGCAGATCTTCGGCTCCAAGGCCAAGGAGCTGCGCTTCCACCGCGAAGACCGGCGCCTGCACCGCAGCGAGTTCCGTAAGGCGCGGCTGTTGGCGGGCGTCTAGCGGCCGAAGCAGAAGCGCGACGTCCTGCGCCGCTGCATTCTGTAAGCCGCGCCAAAGCGCCGGCGCAGGCCGTGATGACGGTGAATCCGCCGCACCCATGCTCGCGCCTGGCGGTAAGCCGGCTGCTGCTCGAACCAAGCATGCAGCGCGCGCCGCACGCTCAGGAACGCATTCTGCGCGCGCAACACCCAGCCGATTTTCGTGATCGCCGGTTCCGTCATTTGATACAGCGCGGCAAAGATCGCGGAGAAGATCAGCTTTTCCAGAACCAGTATCGTGGTTCCCAGCAGGATTCGGCCGTGCACGAACGCCAGCACGATCGCGCTCTTGAGCGGCAGGAGCGCAAGCAGCGGCAGCACGAAAAGCGAGAGCGCCTGATACGGCGGCCGGCGGCGAATCCATGCGGCGCACGCCGCCACCGGACGCAGCCGCACAAGGCCGCTGAGGAATTTGGCGGTTTCGCGCCACAACCATTCCTCGATCAACAGCGCCACGGCCGCGCAGAACAAAAGCGACCGCGAAAGCCAGCGCGTGATCAGAGACCGGGGTTTGCGTGCGGTAGCCATTGCCGTCGGGTCATGGCATAAGGTTAGCCCATTTAGGCCCCGCCCCGCTCCCCGCTCCAGCGAAATGCGACGAACCGGGGAAATGGGAAGATGGCCTGCGGCGCGTCACGCCGGTTACTTCAACCAGACGGCGACGGTGCGGTCGTACTCGCCGGTGGCCTTTGCGAGATGCAGCCATTGGTCGACCCACGCCTTGAACGTCGGATCGCCGCGCGGAATGAGGTAAGCCATTTCGCCATATTGCAGCGGCTTGTCGGGGTTGACCGCGCACAAACCCGGCCGCAATTTCGCCTGGACGATCGTCTCGACCGATTCGGAGATCATCACGTCGGCATTGCCCTTGAGGATTTCGTCGAAGATCGTCGTGTTGTCATTGAAGATCACGATCTTCGCCTGCTTGAAATTCGCGCGCGCGAAACGTTCGTTGCTGCCGCCCGGATTCTCGATCACGGTCACACCCGGCTTGTCGATATCGGCGACGGTCTGAAATTTCGCCACGTTCTCGCACTTGGTGATTGGCGCCTTGCCGTTGACCATGTACGGCACGGTGAAAAACGCGCGCTTCTGACGGTCGAGCGTCACCGAAATGCCGCCCACGCCCAAGTCGCATTTCTCGACGAAGTCGTCCATCAGCTTGGGCCAGCTCGTCTTGACGTACTTGGCTTCGACGCCCAACGACTTTGCCATGGCCTGCACCAGGTCCACGTCGATGCCCTCGAACGTTCCATCGGCCTTGGCCAGGCTGAACGGCTTGTAGTCTCCCGGCGTGCACACGCGCAGCGCGCCGCGCTTGATCACGTCGTCCAGGCGCGAGTCCTCGGCCTGGGCAGCGGTGGCGGAAATGGCCAGCAGGGTTACGGCAATGGCGCGGTTCATGACGGCTCCCGGAGCGGTAAAGACGACAACTTTAACTCATTCCTCGTGCTCTTTTCTTAGCGTCCGCGCGACGCCACCCAAGCGACTTGACGACGCACGGTCGACCTGCGAACGTCGTAGACCGTGAGTGTTTCACGCCAGGGGAATGCCATGCAAAGGATGCCGATTGGAGCCAAAGGTTCGTTCAGTCTCGTCGTCAGCCCCGAACACCTCGCCAACCGATTCAAAGACGCGATGTTGCCTCCGGTCTTGGCGACACCAGTCATGATCATGGTCATGGAAAATGCAGCGCTCAATGCAATGAAACCCTACCTTGATGCCGGCGAAACTGCGCTCGGTACGCGAGTCGATGTTCGTCACATTTCGGCGACTCCGGCGGGCCGGCGCGTTACTGGGGAAGCGGAGGTCACCAAGATCGATGGGCGACGCATCGAGTTCACGATCCGAGCGACGGAGGGCGCCGAGGTGATCGGCCTGGGCACTCACGAGCGGGTAATCATCGATATCGCCAAATTCTCCCAACAGTTGAAGTCGAAATTTGGCCAGTGATGCATCCGAATGTGCGTCGGGGCTTCAATCTTGTCCGGTGGCCGCTTTCGGCCAACTAGAGTCGTTCGGACCCGCAGCACGGTTCATCGACCGGCGCGCGCAACTAAGTTCGGCTACGCGGCCGGGGGTCGCTACGTTGTTTCAATGCTCGGCGACAAGTCGGAGTGGGTGAAGAATGTTTGAGAACAAGCTTGTTCCAGCGTGGCGCAAGGCAGGGTTGCCGGAGTAGACCAGTTGTTACCTCGCTTCAATGATTGAGTAGACGGCGTTTCGTAGCGCGAGGTCCCGCGGGTCTCCTGTGAGCGTTGGGCCCATTTGGCTCGTTACGTATGCGTAGCCGATACCGGCTTTCGGATCGGCAAAGCCAAGCGAACCTCCCGCTCCAGGTGATCCGAACGAGCTATCGTTTCCGAAAGGCAACAACGGGCTAGGCTTCATAAAGCCCAGTGAGAACCGTACCTCGCCGAACAGGCACTCGTCGTAGAAGCCGTTCGTCGCAGGGATCGCCGGTGCTGCCAACGCCTGCAGCGTCGCCGGGCGCAACTTCAGTTCCCGTCCATCCGTCGCGAACACGCTGTACGCACTGGCGATTGCGCGCGCAGTACCGACACCACCACCAGACGGCACCTCCAGATTGCGCGCGTAGATACGCTGTTCGTCTTGCGATATCGCGGCGCCGGGGTTCGCGATAAGTGCGCGATAAATGTTCGACCCGCGATTCAGCGAGGCGAGCATCAGTCGGATCGGAAACCCAAGCAGCATCGCCACCGGGCTTGGGCTCTCGAGCGTCGCCAGCCTGGAATTAGGGATCGACTCGGGCAGACGGATGTACAGGTCGAGTCCGAGCGGTGTAGCGATTTCTTTCTGAAAGAACTGCCCGAGGCTGTGCTGCTGCGGATTGATCCGGCGCAGCAACTCGCCTTCGTGGAAGCCGAGGGTGAGCGCGTGATAGGCTTGCCGCGTGCCAGGCTCCCAAGCCGGTTTCTGGCGAGCCAACACAACCGCAAGACGATCGAGGTCGGCGACCACACTCCGGTCCACCGGCTCATCGAAGGCGAACAAGCCCGCTTGGTGAGCCAAGAGTTGGCGGACGGTGATTTTCTCTTTTCCCTGCTGGGCAAACTCCGGCCAGTACGTGCAGACGCGCTCCTCGTAGTCTAGCCAACCACGCGAGTGGGCGACCGCGAGCGTCATCGCCGCCAAGCCCTTGGTTGCCGACCAGATCAGGACCATCGTGTCCTCTTGCCAAGGCTCACCGGTCGACTTGTTTCGTACACCACCCCACAGGTCGACGATCTTCTCGCCACGGTAATACACGCAACAAGCGCCACCCAATTCGTGTCGGCGAGAAAAGTTCTCAGCGAACGCGTCTCGAACGGCTTCAAAGCCAGCGCTCACATGTCCTTCAATACGGGTCTCGTCATGGCGGTTCATGAACGCAGCCACCTTTCTGCTGCCGCTTGGCACATCAAATTAGGCTACGCTGTGTTCTGGGCTCGGTCTTGCTCGACGCTTTGACTAAGGTCAAGGCATAGGGTCTAGCGATGATCTAGCTTAAGCAATGAGGTCCATGGCAGGCATTGCAGAGCAATTCGCACGTTCGGGGGTAGCCTTCGCCGCTGTCCTACGTTGTTGCATTGCTCGATTGCATTCGACTAATTGGAAAATAACATGAAGAACCCAATGGCAATCACTGCATTGATCACGCTTGTAACCGTGAGTACGCCGGCCCTTGTCTGCGGTGCAGACAGCATGTCCGATGCCGAGCAAGCGAAGCGGCAAGTTGCCGTGGTTCCAGCCTTGCAGGAGGCAGCAGCGTCTGCGACCGGATACCAAAAAGCCAGCATTGAAGTGAAGTCCACCGCGCACCAAATCACGATAATCGTCGTCAATGGCAAGCTGAACGATGGATCGACAACAGAGCGCACTGCCGAAGCGTCAAAGATCGCAACTGCCTGTGTAAACGTCATTACTGGAAAGCCCGACTTCGCGGCGGTTGTGATCATCCGCGTGGACTATGTAAAGCGCGTAGGGAATAGATCTACGGTGGTGGAGGGAGTCGATTTCAACAAGGCTCCCGACGGTTCCTTCAAGCTTCATCTCACCTGAACGCAACGGGCGTGTGCACCGAGCCGGAGTACCGGCCTGACAGAATCCACGACGGGCGCGAACTCTTACCCGACCAAACGTTCCTTTGCGCCCGCGTGTCCGGTTTTGCTGAGAACTTCGATCCTCGCCCGCACGACGCCGGTGGTCATTGCGAGCGCGGTGGCGGCACTCGGGCTGTCCAATGAAAACGATTCGCGCCGCCGTTTCCGGCGCGGTTGCGATGTTGTTATCGATGTCGGCCGCAGCGCAAGGACCAATCGCATCCGATCAACCGGCTTCCGTCAGCGTCCCCTCCATGGGGGCGACGATGATGCGGGTTGTACCGTATCCGGACGAAATGTACACGTTGCCTGGGGCTGCGCCTGCAGTTCCGTACCCGTCGTGCTACCGCGTCGGACGCTGCTCCGCGTATGACCTCTACCGCTTCAGGGATCGGCCGAATAGGCTGACGAGGCTCGCGCCGGAGGCGCCCCCAGAAAGGCCTCCTCCGATCCATTACCTGTGGTTTTTCGTTCCAGTCACGCCGGAAGAAAACATTCTTCCAAAGTATCAGCCGGCGAGTCAAGTCCGTGATGAGTACCGCGCCGTTGGCAGACCGATTGACAACCCGAACTGACCCGCTTGCCGCCCGGAACGCCGATCAGTTATCTCGGCACAGTCACTGGGGCGGCGACAGGTTAAGCGTCAAGTGCAACTCCCCACGTCAGCCAAAATATGCCTTTCGCATATGTTGGGTACCGCACAGACAGGTCCTTCGCCCCCTACTAGCGTAAATCCAATCATGGGGGGCGCGACCGTGGAAGACGGTACGGTATCGCTGTGGTGGTTGCTCGCGGCATTCTTGGCCGGTGGTTACGCTGGCGTGTTCGTCATGTCACTCATGAGCATCGCATCCTACGAACCGGACCGAATCGAAATGTCCGGCGCAGGTATGCCTAGCGCCGACGCTGGGGCGGATGACTAGCCACTTACCCGACGTATCGTCGCAGGAACTCTAGTCGTTGCACCCTTCATTTTCACAGCATGGCGCGGCGTCAGTCGACGCTATCGGTCGTGCGCAGGTGTTCACATTGGGTATGCGATGCCCACTGGCGCTGGCTGCACTGCGTTTGCATGCAGCGGTACAGCGAGAACTGCGTACGCGCACCGCAGACCTCGCGCGGGCTGGTCGGGGTGCGCGAGGCACGTTGCTGCGCCACGCGCGTTGGAGGGGGCGTCGGGGCCCGCGGCTGCGCGAGTGCAGCCGGAGCGGCGGTAGCTTCGGACGCCAGTGCCGCGGTGTTGGCGCTGGCGGGAGACTCAGGCGCGGTGGCGCCCGCTGGTGAATCCGCGGCGCTTGGCTGCGTCGGCATCGGCTTCGCGGCGCCAGCGTCTGCAGCAATCGGCGGTGTCGCCGGCGCCGGCGGGCCCACGGCGGATGCGGACACAGCCGCGCTGTCCCCAGCGCCAGTGCCGCGGCTGATGCCAAGGACAGCGAGCACGCGCGCAACCTGGCGCTCCTCGCCAAACTCATACACGCCGATAAGCAGCAGCGCCAGCAGCACCAACACCGTGCCGCTCCACATCGCGATGCGGCGTGGTTTGTGTGCTTGGCGTACTAATGCCGTCCGCAGATCATCATCGATGCGAGAGACGCCGGAAGTTGCCAGGGGTTCGGGATCGGGCGCCAACGCCATTACGGCAGCGAGATCTTGCGCCACACGGTCTGGCGGCGCGGACTGCGGTGCCGGCGCCGGTGACGATGGCGCCGCATCGTTCAGCACAGGGGCACCGGTCGATGCCGGGCTGACGGGCCCGCCTGCGGGCGGGGCTGCGGTATCTAGACCCGCGCGCATCTGCGCAACGCTTTGCGGCCGCTCAGCCGGATAGATCGACAAGGCGCTGTCGAGCGCGTCCAGCAGGGATGCGCTGTAGTGCAGCCGCGGCCAGGTCAGGCGCAACCGCCCCACCGTGTCTGCGAGTGTTTCGCGCCGTGCGGTGCTAGGCGCGCCGAAGACTGGCGCGGGCAACTGCCCGCTCATCCAGTAGCGCGCGACGCCGGCCAACGCATAGAGGTCGACCGAGGGATGGAGGAGCGCACGGTCGGCTTCGACAATCTGCTCGATCGGCGCGAAGCAGGGTTCCCCACTGGCGATCGGCGCGTCGATCCGGTCGCTGGCGATCGCCCGGCCCGCCCCACCGGGGCCCAGCAGCAGCGGTCGGTTGTCGGCCAGCAACAAGATATTGGACGGCGTGACCTTGCCATGACCTCCGCCTGCGAGGTGAAACGCCTGCAGCGCGCCTAGCAGGGCGTCAAGCAGCGCGCGCACTGCCTCCTCGTCGGGTGGTTCGTTCATGCCCCGGCGCACGTCGAGCAGCCGGCTGGCCGAGTAGCGCGGCATGACCCGGTAGGCTGTCGCATTGGCTTCCCATAGACGCAGGAGGCGCACCAGCGAGGGATGGTCGCATCGGGCCAGCGTGTGGGTTTCCTTGATGAAGGCCCTCAGCCCTTTCGCAAAGGCATCGGCATGCGCGGAGGTCCGTGGCGTGACCTGCCCTTCATCATCACGCTGCGCAAGCCGCGCCGGCATGTACTCCGCGATCGCCACCGGGACCGCGAGCACGCGGTCCGTGGCCGCGTAGACGATCGCGACGCTGCCCTCGCCGATGATTTCCTCGACTTCGAACCCGTCCAGCCAAGCACCCGCGGGCAAGGCGCGGACAGCGGACGCGATGGAGCCGTCAGGCAGCTCCTCGTTCAATGCAGCAGGTGTCGGCTCTGGAACCTTCATGCGGATCGGCTCGGAACAAGACTTGGATTCACGTTGGTCCAGCTTGGTTCGGCGACGTGCCATGCCGGGAGCCGCAAATTTGCCGGGTCTGAACGGACCAAGTATCGCGCGCGCGGCCTCACAATCCTAGCAAAAACCTCGAAGCCTAGGGAGCTGGCGTGAGCATTCGGGTAACATTTTCCTGCGAGCCTTGGCAAACCAAATGCGAGAACAGTTCCCAACGACTCATGTCATGACCGCTTGGACAAGGAGAGCAGAATGGCAACCTTTCGTGACCGACCCTACATGCAATTCAATTTCCTCGTCGACCTGGGCGACGGAGCGACCGATGGCCCGAAAGCGGGATTTCAGGAGGTAAGCGGCATCGGCATGGAGGTAACGGTCGCGGAATACCGCGCCGGCAACTCCAAAGAAAATAGCGTGATGAAGATCACTGGGCTCAACAAATGCACCGACGTTACGATGAAACGTGGAATCATCGGGTCGTTGGATCTTTACCAGTGGCTGGATCAGATCCGCAACGGAGATCAGCAGGCGCTGCGCACGGTAACAGTACAGTTGCAAAACGAGGACCGCACACAGGTCGTGCAGACCTGGAAGCTGCTGAGGGCGCGGATCATCAAACATACGTCAGGTCCGTTCAACGCCAAGGGCACCGACGTTGCAATGGAAGAACTAGTGCTCGCCTATGAGCGCCTTGAGATGGAGTAGGCCATAGCCGAGTCCACGGGTGCTAAAGATGCAGGCGCCGAAAGAGAGATCGCCGTGGCCGTGATGCGTGACCGCCCTTATCTCAACTCGAATTTTCTCGTCGAGTTTCGCGATGAAGATGGCCACTCCATGACGGCGGGATTTGCCGAAGTCATTTTCCCACGCTTCATGATTGAACAAGCCGCACCGCGTCAAGGCGAGCCGATCGTTTCGCAGAGCGTCGACCCAGCAGGTGCGGCTCCCGGCAATCACCTTGTGTTGAAACGCGGCCAAAGCGGAGACCTGGATGTATACAGGTGGTGGCACAGTGCCCGCCAAGGAAAGACGGCGAAGCGACACACGCTGAAGATCGAATTATTGGGCGAGGACCAGTCTACGGTCGTGCTGACCTGGAATTTCCGCAATGTATATCCGGTGAGTCTTTCCTACTCTCCGCTTCGGGCCATGGAGGGCAGCATCGTCATGGAATCCGTAGAGTTGGCGTTCGAGAGCCTGGAGATGTCGTAGACCGGCCTCGTTTTGCCGGGATATTTGTAATGGAGACTCGATTGCTCGGACCAACCGGTGCAGCGGTTTCTCGCGTTGCGCTCGGTTGCGGCAACTTTGGCGGAGTTCGGTTCGCCGCGTCACCTGATAGGGCGCGGCTTGAATCGGGAATCCGTTGCGGCCTGAAGGTCATCCGCCCTTACCATCCTTCTTCGACGGGGTCGCGCAACTTGCGCGCGAGGCCTTGACCATCGACCTTGACGAGTCGGCGAGGACCAAGATCGGCTCCTGGTTTACCCGATGTGCCGCCGCAGGAACTCGAGCGTCCGTTCCCGCGCGAGCTTCGCGGCCTGCGCGTCGAACGCGCCGCGCTGGTCGCAATTGAAGCCATGATCGGCCGGATATAGGAACACCTGCGCGTCGGGATGCGCGGCCGCCAGCGCACTTCACGCCTGCAACGGGAATGTTGGCGTCGCGCTCGCCGAAATGCGCCATGACCGGGCACTTCGGCTTTTCCGCGATGGCATCGGTCATGCCGCCACCGTAGTACGCGACGGCACACGCGAAGCCGGAAAGGCGGGCAGCGGCAAGCCAGGCGACATAGCCGCCCCAGCAATAGCCGATGACACCGACCTTGCCTGCGCTTGCCGCGGCGGCGCGTGCCGCCGCCAATCGAGCAGTGCTTCCTCCGTTTCGCCAATGCCTTCAGCTCCCGGCCGCGGGCGATGTCGGCGGCGTGTATACCGATATCCACGCCGCGCTCATAGCGGTCGAAAAGTGCCGGCGCGATCGCCGCGTAGCCGTCGGCCGCATAGCCGTCGCACACGCTCGGATGTGGCTGTTGACGCCGAAGATTTCCTGCGCGACGACCAGCCCGCCGCGAGGCGACGCCTGCGGGTCGGCGCGATACGCCGCCAAACGGCGCCGTCTGCCGCTGTCAACTCGAGCCAAGTGCCCATGCCGTTCCTCCGTTCGTGAGCCGCGCTGCGTCGCGGCTTCAGGCGAAGAATATGAGATAAGTCGAGCCCGACGCACGAGCATCCACTTCATCGTGTAGTACAGCGTCTTGCTGCGGCGCTTCATCGCCTTGCCGGGCAGGCGCAGGTAATACGCGACGCCGAACATCCGGTTCAGCCAGCCGACATGGTCGCCCGCCATGTTTTCGGTCTGGCTCGCGCGGATGAACGTGTTCTTGTACCAGTGGTTGACCGCGTCATCACGCGGCTCGTCAGCGGCCGCTCGACGTCGCAGAACAGGATCACGCGCATCGTGTCGGTCTTGTTCTCCGCCCAGTGGATGTACGTCTCGTCGAACATCACCGCCTCGCCGTCGCGCCAGTGATATGCCTCGCCGTCGACGAAGATGCGGCAGTCCTCCGAGTTGGGTGTCGACGAGCCCGAGGTGATAGCGCAGCGAACCCGCGTACGGATCGCGGTGCTTGCCCAGGTCGCCGCCCGGCGGCAGCATTGCGAACATTGCGCCGTTGATCGTCGGGATCGACTGCGACCAGCGCCACGGTCTTCGGGCACAGCGCCTGCGCCGAATGCAGCGGCTCGTCGTACCACTTGACGTAGAAGCGCTTCCAGCCGCGCCGGAAGAACGAATTGAAGCCGAGGTCGTTGTACTTCGCGGCGGCGCGGATGTGGCCGTCGTCGAAGAGCTGCAGCGCCTCGTCGCGCAATCATCTGCCAGTTGTCGGCGAGCGGCTTGAGTTCGGGAAAGCGATCGACGTCGACGAACGGCCGATTCGGAATGGCCGAGAAGAAGTACATGAGCGCGTTGTACGGCGCCATGAACGTCGAGTGGTCGGTGACCTGGCGATAGAACCTGATGCCGCACGTGGCCGCGGAAATGCACGAACAACGCCGAGGCGAGGAACGCGTAGAGGATCGCCGCCTTCCAGCTCAGAACGCGGGAGCAGATGACGGTCATGCCGAGCGCGCATGCGTCGCCCGGTGTCATCGGCATCGTCGCGCCGTCCGTTCGAGGCCCTCGCGGCCCTCCCTGCGCGTCTGCCGCACCGCCTTCCAGCGCCGATGCACCCAGTACCACTGTTCCGGACGGCGCAGGACGACCCGTTCGAGCATCAGCGTTGTAGGCGCGCGTGTTGCGGCGGATGGCCTCGCCGGTATTCTCGCATTCGATCGGCGCCAGCGGTTCCTCGAAGCGCAACACGTGGCGTACCGTCGGGCTTCGCGCCAGCTGGCGGCCGGCAGCACCGGCGCGCCGGTGGCGAGCGCGATGATCGCGAGACTCTTGAACGTCCATGCCGGATGGCCGAAGAAGTCGACCTCGATGCCGTCGGGCGGGCGCGCGTGCTGGTCGAACGGGAACACGATCGCGTCGCCTGCCGCCAGCCGGTCGAGCATCGCGTCGAGCGAGCCGCGCTTCGGGAACACGCCGAAGCCGGCCTCGTTGAAGCGCCGCGTGACCAGCGCGTCGAGCCACGCGGGCTTGATCGCGCGCCGCACGAAGTGGAACCTGCCGCGCATCTGCGGATAGTGGTTGAGGCCCGCGATGGTCGACACTTCCCAGTTGCCGAAGTGGCCGGTCAGGATGAGCACGCCCTTGTTCTGCGCGAGCGCGCGCGGCGAAGGCTTCGACATTCTCGATGCGCACCATGGCCATCTTGCGCGCCTGCGACAGCCAGCGGAAGCGCACGAATTCGCCGGAACAGCCGCCACAGGTGCGCGTAGTGCGCCTGCGCCAGGCGCACGATCTCGCCGTCGGCAACGTAGTCGCCGTACACGCGGCGAAGATTTTCGAGGATCACCTGGCGTCTTATCGGCAGGAAACGGTAGATGAACTTGCCGGATGGGCGGCACCTCCACGCTGGCGTGCTCGGCCAACGCCACCGCCGATGCGCTGGTGCGATCGTGCGACAGTGAAATGGCGATCGATTTGATCCGGTGCCGCGCGAGAAGCGCCGCGGCCGCCGGGCTGCACACGACCTGCGGCGCGCCATAGTTGTCGCGCGTCACGGAAAATTCGCGCGGCTTCGATCTGGCCCAACGCCGTTTCGCGCGGAAAGAGCTTGAGGCAGGCCTCCTTGGCGGCAAAGCGCGCCGCGAGGCTTGCCGCGCGGCCGGGGCCGTCCCCGCTGTCGGCCAACTCCTGAGACGAGAAGAGCCGGCGCAGGTCCGCCGCCGGCGTTTCCTGCAGCAGGCGCTCGATGCGCGCGATTTCCACCGTGTCGATGCCGCAGCGGCCATGTGGGTTCATGCCACCCAAGGCGGCCGTGGCCTCCGTCATCGACGTAGCGGCGTCAGGCGGCACGCAACAACAACGCCGCGTCGGTGCCGCCAAATCCACGGCACAGGATCAACGCGATCTTGCTGCGCGGCATTTGCGGACCCGAAGTGATCCGGCAATCCGGCGCATTCGGGATCGAGTTCCCGCAGCGTGGCCACGCCAGGGACCACGCCCTCGGCGAGCGCCGCGAGCGCCAGCGTTGCCTCGAGAATGCCTGCCGCCGCAATCAAATGCCCGAACGCCCATTTGAATGCCGTCACGGGTGGCACGCTCCTTCCAAACACGGTGCGAATCGCCGCCGCCTCGGACGCGTCCGACGGCCGCGTGCCGTTGCCGTGGGCGACGATCATGCCGACATCCGCTGCGCTGATCTTCGCATCGTCCAGCGCCGCCGCGATTGCCCGCGCGAGGCCGTCACCGTCCTCGCGGATCGCCAGCAGGCCGGTCGCCTCCGAGACATGGCCGCCGCCCAGCACTTCGCCCAGCACGGTAGCGTTGCGCGCCGCGGCCGAGGATTCCCGTTCCAGCACCAGCGCGCCCGCGCCTTCGCCGAAGACGCTGCCGTCGCGCGCGACGTCGAAGGGACGCAACGTCTCGGACGCAATCAGCCCCAGCCGATAGTAGTACAGCACCATCTGCGGTTCGATCGGGGCATCGTGACCGACGGCGACGACGCGGTCCGCTTCGCCGTTACGCAGAGCCTCCAGCCCTTCGATCACCGCCAGCGAGCCGCTGCAGCTGTGACTGGTGATGCATGCATTGCTGCCCTTCAAGCCGTACTTGATGCCGATATGCCCGAGCACGTTGTTCGGCAACGAGCGCAGCAGCCACATCGGATTGACGGTGTTGGCAAGTTCGCGCCCGAATTCGGGCAGGCTGCCGTTGGCCGCGGCCAGCAGCGGAAAGTAATCGTACTGATTTTCGAAATTGCCGCTACCCGACCCGACGTAGACGCCGGTGCGGTCGCTGAAAGTTGCGGCCGCGTCGGCCGACAACGTTTCACGGTGGGCCACAAGTCCTGCCTCTTCGATCGACCGGCCCGCCGCGTACAGGCCGAACAGGTCGGTGCGGCGAATGAGCTTGTGCAGTTTGCGGTCCTCGACCATTTCGCGCGCATTGAAATGGGCGACTTCCCCGGCCGTCTTGGTCGGCCATTGCGCCACATCCCACTGCTGGATTGGCCCGATCGACGACGTGCCGGCGCGCACGCCGGCCAGGATGTCGCGCGGATTCTTGCCGCTCGAGCATACAGCGCCCGTGGCGGTAATCACGACCCGGGCGGCGCTCATGAACGACCCCCACGCTCACTTCGTTCGCTGCCCCCAGAGGGGGAGCTGTTCGCGCCTTGGGACGGCCCGGCGGCGCTCACGCAACTTCCTTTGCCAGCGCGGCGTCTGTTTCTTCCGGATTGCGCAGCACGATGCAGCTGTTGGAGCCGCCGAAGCCGAAGGAATTGGACAGCGTCATGCGCACGCGCTGGCGGCGCGGTACATCGCGCACGAAGTTGAGGTCGCAATCGGGATCGACCTCGCGCAGGTTCGCGTTGATCGGCATCAAGCCGTCGCGGATCGCAAGCGCGCAGAGGGCGACTTCCACCGCGCCGGCCGCCGCGATCAGGTGGCCCATCGTGCTCTTCGTGGAACTTACGGACAGCCGCGCGACATCCGGCCCGAATACCGCCCTGACCGCGGCGCTTTCGCTGCGGTCGTTCATGCCCGTGGAGGTGCCGTGCGCGTTCAGGTAGTCGACGTCGGAGGGTGTCGCACCCGCGCTCCACAACGCCTGCCGCATGGCTTGAATGGGACCATCGCCGTCCGGCGGCGAATCGGTGATGCGATAGCTCGACAGCGAATTGCCGTCGCCCGCGAGTTCGGCGTAGATATGCGCGCCGCGCCGCCGCGCCGCGTGCCATTCCTCGAGCACCAGGAATCCCGCGCCCTCCCCTAACAGAAAGCCGTTGCGCGTCACGTCGAACGGACGGCTCGCGCGTTGCGGCGTGTCGTTGTCCGGTGACAACGCCGACAGCAGGCAAAAGCCGGCGATGCCCACCGGGCTGATCATCGAATCGAAGCCGCCCGCGAGCACGTAGTCGGCCGCGCCGCGGCGGATCAGTTTCAGCGCCGTTCCCAATGCCTGTCCGCCCGAGGCACAGGCCGTGTGCACCGCGGATGCATAGCCGCCGATGCCGTGCTGGCGGGTGATCAGCGAAAGCCCCGCCGCGCAATTGCTGCGGCAGAACGCCAACGGGTCGTTGGCCGGGCCATCGCTCAAGAGCAGGTCCGCATGCAGCTCGCCGTCCGCGGCCGAATGCGCTTGCGTGCCGGCCAAGTCCGAGAAATCCACACCCATCATGCCGGCGCCAAGCGTGCAGCCCCAGCGCGTCGCGTCGGTTGCGGTCGGACGAATGCCGGCATCGCGAAGCGCCTGCTCCGCCGCCGCAAGCGCGAAGCGGTGGGAGCGGTTGGTAAGCTTCAGCAGCTTGCGATCGCCGACCTGTCGGACATCGAAGTTCTTGACTTCCGCGGCGATGTGAACGGGAAAGCCACTGGCGTCGAAGCTCTGGATCTGCGCGCCGCCGCTCTTGCCGTGCAGTACCGCGTCCCACGCCGTGGCGACGTCGTTGCCGACCGGTGTCACCAGCCCCAATCCCGTAATCGCAACCCGGCGCCGCGCGGCCATGGCGTCAGGCCTGCGCTGCCACAAACTCGAGTCGCGCCGTGGCAATGGTCTTGCCATCGCCGTCACGCGCGCTCAACGCGACACGGGTCACGCCATCCTGTGTGCCGTGTAGTTCGACGCGAGAATCCAATTCCTGCCCGGGCACGATGAACGCGCGCATCTTCACGTGCGTCATGCGCGCCGGAACCGGCGCGTCCTTCGCGGGATTCGCTTCGCGGGCAAGCTGCGTGGCCATCACGATCTGCGAATTGAGCAGCAGCGTCGCCGGGAACACGGGCCGGCGCGGGAAATGGTCGGCGAAGAACGGAGCCGACGCAGGGATGTGCAGCTTCGCGCGCATCGATTGTCCCGGAACATGTTCAACAGTTTCCACCGTCGGGTCGACGACCCCTTTGAAGCGGTCAGCCGGGGCACCTTCGCCGCGGAGCAAGGCAAAGCGCTCCCGCAGGGCTTCCGGCGCATCGAAATCCGCCGCGGGCAACATGGGACCCAGGCAATCGTTGAGCTCGATCACGCGTTTGCCGCCCACCGAGGCAAAGCCGCGATACGACACGGCGTCATCGTCGACATCGTCGATCTCGACCGAAAGGTGAATGAAGTCGTCCGGGGCGACGCCGCCGAGGAAGCGCGTCTCGCCGGCAAGTGCCGCGACCGGCCGTCCGCGGTAGCCGATATGTTCCATCGACACCCAGGCCGCGAGCTGGCCGACCGCTTCCGCCACGAGGCACGGCGGAAACGCGCGGACGGCGGCCGGCACGTGGAAGACGCCGTGCGCACTCTTCCCTGGCGTGAATTGCGTGATGCGGTCGACAAAGGAAAATGCGGCGAAATGTTGGGTCGGATCAGCCATGGGCTCCGTAAATTTCAGCTCGCAACCTTGGCTTCGCGCTGCGCCTGGATCACGAGCTTGCAGAAGGTCTCCGGCGTGAACAGGCGCGGAATATCCTTGACCTTCATCGGATCGGCGAACCGGTCAGCGGGGATTTCCGACAGGTAGGACCGCAGCTGCCTCAATCCTTCCGGCGTCAACACGCCCTTTTGCTCGAATTCGGCCTCGGTCATGGTCCCGCGCGCGTTGTCGATGATCTTGCCGCGCGGGATCTTGATCTTGAACGCGCGTTCCAGCCGGAACACCATGTCGAGGAAGTCGATCGACTCCGCGTCGAGCCCCTCGATCAGCGACACGTCGAGCTTGATGTCGGCGACATCGCAGCCCAGCGCATCGGCCATCGTTTCCGCAACGGTGGGGAATACCGCGTTGATTTCGTCCTTGGTGATTTCGCTTGCCATCGTTGCCTCACTCCATTTTGAAGCCGCCATCGATATTGATGACCTGGCCGGTGACGTAATCGGCAAAGCGCGAGGCCAGGAACCAGACCGCATAGGCCACTTCCTCGGGCTTGCCATACCGCTTGAGCAGGATGCGCGCGGTGACGGCGTCGCCCGCCATCTCGCGCACGTCCTGCGACATTTCCGTTTCGATCACGCCCGGCGCGACCGCGTTGACAGTGATCTTGCGCGGCGCCAGTTCGACCGCCAGCGAGCGCGTGAAGGCATTGATCGCCCCTTTGCTCGCCGCGTAGTTTGTCTGGCCGCGACCGCCCTTCTCTCCCGCCACCGAGCTCAGGTTGATGATCTTGCCGGCGCGCTGGACGATCATGTGCGGCGCCACCGCGCGCACGACGTTGAACACGCCGCCGACATTGGTGTCGAGCACCAGCTTCACGTCATCGTCGTCCATGGCCGCCAGCTGGTTGTCGCGGATCATGCCGGCGTTGTTGACGAGGATGTCGATCCGGCCGCACCGCTCCACAACCCGGTCCACCGCCGCTGCGCAAGCCGCCGAGTCGCGGATGTCCACCTGCTCGGCGGAGATGTGGCCAATGAGTTTGCCGGCTGAGTTGCCAACCGAGTTGCCAACCGATTTGCCGCCCGCGCTGACCACGTCATCAGCCGCCACCCTATTTTCGCGATAGAAAAACGTGACGTCGACGCCTTCCTCCGCGAGCAGCAGCACGATGGCGCGGCCGATGCCACGGCTGCCGCCGGTAACCACCGCTACCTTGCCCGAGAGTCCCGAATCGAGAGTCATGTTCGCATCGTCATGGGCGCATCAGCCGGAGATCGCAAAGCCGCCGTCCACCACGAGTGTGTGACCGTTGATCATGCCGGCCTCCGGCAGGCAGAGCAGGAACACCGCGCCGGCCACGTCCTGCGGCGTCAACTCCGGGCCCGCCGGCGTGCGCTGCGAAAAGTTGGCGAGCAGTTCTTCCCGGTTGGGGAAGTACCGCAACGCGTCGGTGTCGACGACGCCGGCGCTCACCGTATTCACGCGGATGCCACGCGGTCCTAACTCCTGCGCGAGCGCCCGCACCAGCGCCTCCAGCGCCGCCTTCGACGCGCCGATGAATCCGTACCCCGGCATCGCGCGCTGCGCGCCCAGGCTCGACAGCGCGATGATGCGCGCGCCGGGCGCCATCAACGGCAATCCGCGTTGCGTCAACAGGTTCAGCGCCAGGGCGTTGGTCTCCATGCACCAGCGCCAGTGCTTGAGCGTCATGTCCACCGTGGGCTTCAAGACGCCGCTGGCCGCGTTGCTGACGAGGATGTCGAGGCGGTCGAAATGCCTGCCGAATTCCGCGAAAATCTCGTCGACACTGTCCGGGATGCCGACGCTTCCGGCAATGGCGCAGGATCGCCGGCCGAGCGCGCGAATTTCCATGCACAGCGCTTCCGCTTCGTCGGCGCTGTTGTAGTAGTTGGCGGCGACGTCGCAGCCTTCGCGCGCGAGCTTCAACGCGATGGCGCGCCCGATGCCGCGGGCCGCGCCGCTGACGAGCGCCACTTTGCCGGTCAATGCGCCTGCCATGATGAGCGTCTCGAGATTCCCAGTCGCCTACCCTTTCGGCGCCAGGGCGGTGGGAAAGGCAAAACCGCTATTCTACCGTGCTCACCTGCGCCGCCGTCCCCGCGACGCTCAAAGCGTGACGGGCAGCGGCCGCGACCTTGTCCACGGTCGCACGCTCGAATGCCCCGGTGCGATACGAGATGCCGGCTTCGAGCGCGCCGCCCGCGGTTGTCACGGCCACGATCATGGGCGCCAGGGGACCCGTCGAAACCGCGCGCAGGTAGGCCGGTGGAGGTTCGGCTGCGCCCCCCTCACGCCACAGCGCGTCGACGTTGAGCATCGTGACGCCGACCCACACGGGCCAGTTCTTGACATGAAAGCGCTGTCTTTGCTCCAGCCCCAGGAAGCGCCATACGATGCTGCTGTAGAACATCACGACGAGCGTTTGCAGATAGAGCCGGCGTTTTTTCCACTGCGTTGTCTGAACATGGATATCCTGCGCAAGTTCGCGCAGGCCGATCCCTTGCGGAACCAGATGCGCGACGCGGAAAGAACTTAAGAACTGGCCGAAACAGGCGCGCGCATCGGTGCCGACTTCATTGCGAATGTTGATGATCGACGCGGCAGCGAGGTAGATTCGGCGCCGCGCCGTCTCCCTTTTTTCCGCCAGCGGGGAAAGCGTCAGCAGCATGACCGCGATGAGCAGGTCGTTCAACGTCACGTTCCACGCCTTCGCGGTACGCAGGATATGGGCGAATTCCGGCGCCTCGAGCCGGAAGGAGACGAAGCCATTGGTGGGATCGGGCCAGCGAAGGTAGCGCGGACGGTGCGAGCGCCGGCAACTCAACGCCAGCCGCGGCAGGCTCACCATGCCGCGCAACACGGCGCTGGAGTGGCGCAGCAGGAGGCGCTTGAACGTGGCGGGATACAACGCGGGCACGGCCTGCGGCGGCACTTCATCGCCGTTCGCGGCGTAGCGCGCCTGAATCGCTTGCAGCAACAAGACGATCGAGTCGCCGCCGGCGACGAAGTGGTCGTAGGCGAGACCTAACTCGAACGACGTCGACGCATCGACCGCAAAGAACCTGAACGGATCGAGGTCGCCGTCGGCCGGAAAAGGCGCATTCAACTGGCGTTCGATCTCCGCGTTCAGGACCTCGCGTGGATCGTTACGCCCAGGCAACACCGCCAACGCAACGGGCGCCGCGCCGCCGCCGTAATCGAAGCGCGCATGCGCGGCGTCCAGCGTGAGGTGGGTGAGGCCGCGCACCTCGAGTTCGCGTCCGATCGCGGCCTCGAGCCGCGCCGCGTCGAGCGGTGCAGCGACATGGACGGCATGCACGGCGCTGTACGGATGCAACTCGCGCCAGCGCAACATCGTGGCCTGGAACAAGTTCAGCCGCCCGCGCATCAGTGAAGGTCCATCGCCGACAGCGCTTGCTGCGCTGACAGGCACCAGTGTTTCTTCACGCTGTACCAGATGTCGGCGGCGTGCAGGAGGTTCCTGGTATCGACGCGCGCCGGGTCGAGCGGCGGCGGTGCGACATTCGGCGACCAGGCGTCGATCCACGTCCTTGTTTCATCGCTGGTTGCCAGATGCAAGGTGTCGGGAATCCGGATATGGCTGGTGCTCGCCGGCAGCGTGACGTTGCGCACGCGCGCCGTGCCGATGGCCAGATACGGTTCAGGATCACCGAACGTACCGGCGATCGGATCCCACGGAATGGAGAATCCGGTGAACTCGTCGGCGGTATCCGGAATCCGGCGCAGCTTCGCGAGCATGTCCCATTGACCCAGCAGGATGCGCGGCAGCTTGCCCGTGGCGATGGCCGTGGCATAGCCGACCGCCAGACCCACAACGGGCCGGGTGGCGCCGGTGCGCGGATCGCGAATCGTCGTCCGTGGCAACGCGACACCGGCCAGCGGATCCCACACCGGAATGGATTCGTGGAACGCACCGTTCAATTCATACAGAATCCGGATCACCATCATTCCGCCCTGGCTATGGCCGATCAGCATCGGCATCGTCCCTTCCGATTCGTAATACCACGCGAGCGTCCCTGCCCATATCAGGCTGTCGCCGAAACTTCCCTGGGACAGGCTGCCGTCGCGAGGATTGCGGATCTGCTGCGCGGGATACCCCATCGCGATCAGGAATTCGGCGAACGGTTCCATGGTCACCACGGCAACGCTGCCCTGGAACAGGATGACCCGCGGCGTTGGGCCGCGCGCCAGCAAGCCTGTCACATCGGCGGCGGAAACGTGCCCGCAGTCGAGTGCGACAATCCGCGCAACGCTTGCCTCGTCCAGCTTCGGGTCGGGATCCAGCGACACACTTGCTGCCGGCACCGCATCCGCGGGAGGGATGCTCGCCAGCGTCATGCAAAGCAACGCGCCGACGGCAAAGACGCGAGGACTCATGGTCGACAGGCACGGCATGGCCGGCAATTATCGCAGCCGGCGGGCGGCCGCTTGCTGACTCTGGTCAAGATTGGCGCGGGAAGAACCTCCCGGTCCGCTGCACGTACAGCGCGTAGCTCTCGCCCTGCGTCGCCAGAAGGTAACGTTCCTCATTGCGCGCTTTCACGTTGGCGAGCCCGATGTGCGCCAGGGCAACCGCCAGCATCGGCAGATTGGGGACGACTACGGCGGTGCAAATGGCATGCGCGATCGACAGCGCGTAGATCGGGTGGCGGATGTGGCGAAACGGCCCGTCGGTGATGAGGTTGGTCTTCTCCCCGACCGCCACCGCCATCCGCCAGTCCTTGCCCATGCGCGCCCAGCAGCGCGCCTGGGCGATCAAGCAGAACACCGCGATCAGCGTCGCGAGCCAGCGCAATGCACCGTAGGCCGGCGATTCCGTGGCGAAGCCGGGCATCGCCAGCCACGACTGCGTCCGCGTTTGCGCGAGCCAGGGCAGGACGATCCAGAGGGCGACTACCGGGACCCAGATCAGTCCCAGCGCCCGTTCCAGCGGCTGCGCCGGCGTCAGGATCGCAGTCTTGCGGGAACGCCTTTTCACCCGGACGATCATGACGCCGACACCGAACCAGTAGGCCCAGATCGTTGCGGTGGTGATGATGGCGGGGAAATCGTTCATGGCAGGGTCTCCCGTGCTTGCGACGTTCCGGGCCGATTGCGGTGGAGGGTACGACAGGGCGCGGCCCGAGGGCAACGTTGCACGCATGGGCTATCTGTGTCAGGGGCCCGGTGCAATCGGCGCTGCGCTAAGCTTGCGCCATGCGCCATCGGTCCATCGCGTGTGCCGTAATGGCCGCGACCCTCCTCGCGGGGTGCGACGCGGTTACGTCGTCTGTCGGGAAATACAATCCCTTTGTCTCGTTCGAGACGCGCTGCCTGGCCCTTCCGCCTTCGCGCGTCGAGGTGCGGCAGGAGACCATCACGATCTTGCGCAACGACGAACTTCCCTACAGCGCCCTGACGCAATTGGCCGAGGGCAATCCCGCCACGCACCGGACGCTGGGGCTCACGAAGACCGAGTTTCGGCAGAGTGCGGATATCGAGCTCAAGGGAATGAAGGATCCCGCAGGCGGACGCTCGTGCTCGCGGCCGCAGATCCATCTCGAGCTCACGATGGTGCCCGTCACCGTCTACATCGCCCGCGAAGTCCAGGACAATGCCTGCGCGCGGGACGTGGTCCTGGAGCATGAAATGAAGCACGTGGCCGTGCTCGAGAAGCATATGGCGGATTCCGCCCGCGAGCTTGAAGAAGCGCTGCCGCGAGTCTTCGCGCAGCGCGTCATTCTTGCCCGCGACCCCGCCGCCGCGGAGGCGGAGGTCAAACAGGCGGTGCAGGAATTCATGGGCGAATTCACGGCCCGCAGTAGCCGCGACCTGAAACAGCGGCAAGCTGCGGTCGACACCGCGGAGGAATATGAGCGGGTGAGCGCCGCCTGCGGACGGATCCAGGTGAACTAGTCGGCATCGATCAGCGCCCGCGCCGCCGCGCCGCTCCGTAATCCCGCCCGGCGGACCGGTCCCCGGTTCCGCGACGGCAAGCAGTAGAATTGCCGCGCAATGTCCTCGCCCGTCCTTCCCTCCACGGCATTGCCCGCCGGCGATGCCGATGCCGCATCCCCGCTGCGCCCCGGCGAGGCGCATGCATTGCTGCGGGTCGGCTTCGAGCGGTTCAAGCACAAGCTCCTGGAGCTGACCAGTGCGGCGCTGGAAGTCACCGACGACCTGTTCGAGTCCGGCAGCCCCATACCCGACGGCGAGGTCGAGGCATTCCGGCAGAAGCGTGCCGAATGGTTCGCCCGGTTCGGGACGACGCTATCCGAACTCTTCGAAAGGCGCCTGGCCGGCCACCGCCGGAAAGGGCTGCGGCCGGACGCAGATTCCTCGCTTGCCGCCCTTCGGGTCCTCACGCCCTTCGACCACGAGAAGCAGGCGGCGCTGTCGCAAGCCGCGCGCTTCCTCTTCCGCTTCACGCACCGCGAACTGGCGGCGCTCGACCTGCGCGTCGGCATGCTGCTCGAGGAGGTTTCGCCGCGCGATCTCGACAATCCGTTCGCCATCGCCTATGTCCTCGATGCGCTGGGATCCACGGCGCGCGTGGTCTATCCCAATCCCCGCGTGTGGCGGCCGTTCATGGAACGTTTGCTGCTCGACCTCACGCCCAATTTCAACGGGCTCTACATCGCACTCAACGGGTTGTTGGCGGATCACGGCGTGTTGCCGGAAATCAAGGCGGCGCTGCGCGCGCGCAGCGAACATCGGCCCTCCGACGATCGCGATCTCCTCGCGACCTTCACGCAACTCCTCAACGAGGCGCCGCCGCCCGCCGCTGCGAGCGATATCGCGGTTCCGGAAACACTCGCCGAACCGGGCGCGCCGCCGGCGCTTCGCTTCGACAAGGTCCCCGCCCATGACGTCGCGGCGCAGGATTCCAGTCCACCGCAGATGGACTCGGCCAAGATTCTTGCGGGCCTCGCCGCGCTGGCCTCGCTCGGGGGCACGCAGGAAGGTGGTCCGACCGGCGCGGCTACCGTGAACACGGCGGGCGATTTCCCGAGCCTCGATCCGCTGATGGCGCTCGGGACGTCCACGCCGATGTTCGCCACGCTAGCGCAATGGCAAAAGCTCAATCTCCACGACGAGATCGCCCGCCTGGCGCCGCAGCCGGCCGCAGGCGACGCGGACACCGCGGTCATCGTTCCCCTGAATCTGATTCCGCATATTCGCGCGGCCATGGCCGCCCAGATCGGAAGCCCGGCCGACGCCATTTCGATGGACGTCATCGGGCTCCTCTTCGATTACATTTTTCGTGACCCGAGCATCGCCGAATCCACGCGCGCGCTGTTCGGGCGCCTGCAAGTGCCAATCGTCAAGGCCGCACTGCTCGACCGCTCGTTCTTCTCCGACAAGAAACATCCGGCAAGGCGGCTGCTCGACAACCTCGCCGCGGCTGCCGTCGGTGCTGCGCACGACGAAACCTATCGCAACGCATTCGAAGAGGCCGCGCGACAGGCGATCGACCGGGTCTGCGCGGACTTCGAGATCGACGTTGCCGTATTCCGCGACGCCGATCAGCAATTGCTCGAGTTCGTGAATCATGAACAGCAGAATGCGCAGGCCGCGTTGACCTCCAACGTGGCCGATGCGCTGCATGCCGAGCAGGACGAGGCCGATCGCCCGGTCGTACGCGCCCTGCTCCGCGACCGGCTCGCCGGCCTCGACGTGCCCTTCGAAGTGCGATCGTTCGTCGAAACCATCTGGGCCGACTACCTGGCCGCCGTGCGCCGGGACCACGGCCAGGACAGTGTTGCATGGAATTCCGCGCTGGCGACGCTCGACGACACGATGTGGAGCATCATCGCCAAGGAGCGAACCGCGCAAAAGGCGCGTCTCACGAAAATGATTCCCTCGCTCATCGGCAGCCTGCGCGCCGGCTGCAAGGCGATGCAGGTCCCGCCCGAGCGCTCGAAGTCGTTCTTCGAGTCGCTCTACCAGCTGCACATGGCTGCGATCAAGTCAGCGGAGGTCCCACTTCCCGACGCCACGGTCGCGAAGACGGCCGATGCCGAGGAAAAAGCGCCGTTACCGCCACCGGTCAACGTGCACGATTACGTGGGCGAAATGGTCGTCGGCACCTGGATCCAGTTCGACCTTGCGGAGGGCGCCGTCGATGCGCGGCTGAACTGGGTGAGCCCGCTGCGGGGGAAATACATCTTCACCACCCGTTCGCGCTCGCACACGTTCGTGCTGACGCCCGAGGAGCTCGCGTACCAGTTGGGCAGCGGCACGGCAAGGCTGGTGGTCGAGCCCGTGCCGATGTGGGATCGCGCGGTCAGTGCGGCGCTCGACACGCTCGCCGCGCGCAAGCTGGCGCCGGGCGCGGACGCGCGCGAGGCGGCACCTTCGCTGGCGTAAGTCAACGGGCCCGCCATCGAACGTATGCGCGAACACGCATTCACGCCGACCGGCGAATACATCGAACTGCACCAGCTCCTCAAGTTGACCGGCGCGTGCGACAGCGGCGGCGCCGGCAAGGCGCTCGTTGCATCCGGGGCCGTCAAGGTCGACGGCAAGCAGGAACTGCGCAAGACCGCCAAGATCCGCGCGGGGCAAAGCGTGATCGTGGGCGACCTGTGCATTCGCGTGGTAAGGTAATTCCCGGCGCACCATTTCCGAAGATTCCATGATCCGCTTCCTTGCCATTTCGCTCGGCATTACGCTCGCCTTCGGTTCATCGTCGGCTGCCGCACAAAACGCCGCCACCCCACGGCCGGACGCGATTGCCATCCTCGCCGCTGCGAAGGCCGCGAGTGGCGGCGCCGCATGGGACGCGTTGCGCACACAGCACAGCAGTGTCAGCATCGCCACTGCCGGGGTTGGTGGCACGGCGGAACGCTGGTCGGACATCTACACCGGCCGCTCGCTCATCAAATACCGCATCGGACCCGTCTCCGGGGCCGCGGGTTACGACGGCAAGGTCGCGTGGTCGCAGGACGCATCGGGCCAGTCGCGCGCGGAGTCCGCGGACGCGGCGCGCGAGCTCGCCGTCAATGCCGCCTACCGCGACAAGCTCGCGTTCTGGTTCCCCGACCGCGCGCAAGCGCAGATTTCCTTCATGGATCGCGTCGCGGACGACGGCGCCGTGTTCGACGTCGTGCGCATCGTGCCTGAGGGCGGGCGGCCGTTCCAGTTCTGGATCAACAGCGAAACCCACCTGATCGAGCGGCTCGTCGAGCGCGAAGCGCAGGAGACGCGGACCGAATACTTCATGGACCTGCGCGACGTGGAAGGGGTGAAGGTCCCGTATCGCGTGCGTGCCACGCGCGGCGACCCGCGCAGCGATGAGGTCATCACGGTGGACAAGCTCGACTACAACTGGCCGCTGACCGGCATCCTCTTCGCGCAACCCGCCGCGGCGAGGCCGGACTTCATGCTCGCCGCGGGCAGCGCCTCCATCGAGGTACCGTTCGACGTCCGCGACGGGCACATCTTCATCACCGTCGCGCTGAACGGCAAGGGACCCTTCCGGATGCTGCTCGACGCGGACCGCGGCAACGTGCTCACGCCGCGGGCGATGGCGGCGCTGGGCGTGCAGCCGCAAGGGAATTTCGGCACCTCGGGCGCGGGGGACGCGCAGCGCGAAGTCGGCGTCGCGCGTATCGAGCAATTCGACCTGGGTGGCGTGAGTGTCGACGGAATGCTCTTCGCGGCCATCGACGTCAGCACGTTCATGGCGCGCGTCGAGGGCATCGACGACGTCAGCGGCGTGGTCGGCTACGAGCTCTTCAAGCGCTTTCCCATCAAGCTCGACTACCAGCGCTCGCGCGCAACGTTCTACGACCCTTCCAAGTTCACGTATTCGGGCGGCGGCGTCGCGGTCCCGGTCAGGCTTCGCGGGCGCGTCTCCGAGATCGAAGGCAGCGTGGACGGCTTCGCTGGCACGTTCGCCATCGACACCAGCAGCCGCGGGTCGCTTAACCTGGCGGCGCCTTTCGTCGACAAGAACGGCTTCGTCAAACGCTACAGCGCCACGCAGTCATTCGTCTCCGGCGCAAGCGCGGACGGTTACCAGCGCTCGCTGCTGGCCCGCGCAAGCGCGGTGAAACTGGGCTCGGTGGAAGTCGGCAAGCCCGTCGTTGCCTTGTCGACAAATGCCGGAGCCGTTGCGGCGCCGGGGGAGGTCGCTGGCAGCATCGGATATGGCATCCTGCGCCAGTTCAACATCACGTTCGATCTTGCGAACGCGACGCTATATTTCGAGAAGAACGCCAACTTCGGACAAGCGGACACTTTCGACCGGTCCGGCATGTGGATCGAACGCGGCGCGGACGGCTACGAAATCGTCGATGTGATCAAGGACGGTCCCGCGGCCAAGGCGGGCTTGAGCCCGGGCAATGTCATCGTCGCCGTCGACGGCAGGCCGTGGACCGCGCTCCCGCTGTCCGCCATCCGGCAGGACCTGAAGGCCGTCCCCGGCACCAAGGTGAAACTGAAGCTCGCGGGCGGACAGGAACGGGTTGTGACGCTGCGCGATCTGATCTAACGTTGCAACGTCAATCCAGGAGCTACGCATCATGACCAAGAACAAGGGCGGCGGCATTCACTTTCCTGCTCCCAAAGGCAAGCACGGCGCCCCGCTCGTGCCGGGACAGGATGCGCGCAAGCCGAAGGCCATGCCCGTACCCCGCGTCGCGCCGCGAACCAAGGCCAGTCCCAAGGGACGCTAGCGTCCCTGCCTTGCCAGTCTTCGCGCATCTGCTGGCGCTGACCGCGCCGCTGTTCCTGCTGGTCCTGCTGGGTTACGGTCTTTCGCGCTGGGGCCGTTGGCCCCGCGCGGCCTCGGAGGCGTTGACGCGTTTCGTCTTCTCGGTCGCCATCCCCGCCTTCCTGTTCCGCCTGATGAGCGATTTCTCGCGGCTGCCCCCCGTCGACGCGCGGTTGCTGATCGCCTACTTCGGCGGTTGCCTCGCCGTGTTCGCGCTCGGGCGCGTGATCGCGGCGACGCTCTTCCGGCTGGACGGCACGTCGCAATCGGTGTTCGCGATGAGCGGCATTTTCGCGAACATCGTGTTGCTCGGTGTCCCTCTCGTCAAGATCACGCTGGGCGACGCATCGATGCCCGCGGCCTCGCTGGTCATCGTGTTCAATTCGCTATTGCTGTGGACCCTCGTGACCGTCTCCGTCGAATGGGCGCGCCATCGCGAGTTGTCCGTGCGCGGCTTCGCACGGACGACTTACTCGGTCGTCACCAATCCGGTGGTCGCCGGCATCCTGGCCGGGACCGCATTCGGGCTCACCGGTCTCACGCTTCCGCGCGTGCTCGACGAGACGCTGCAGTTGGTCAGCCAGGCGGCGATTCCCATGTCGCTCATCGTGCTGGGCATGGGACTTTCGGAATATGGCGTCCGCGCCGGCTGGCGGCAAAGCGTCGCGATCACCGTGCTGAAGCTCGCGGTGGCACCGTTCGCCGTCTACCTGATTGCGCGCGCGCTGGCGTTGCCGGCGCGCGAATTGCAGACCGTCGTCGTCATGGCCTCGCTGCCCGTCGGCGCCAATGTGTACCTGATGGCGAAGGAGTTCCAGGCGATGGAAGGCCCAGTTGCCGGAAGTCTCGTGCTCACCACGGCGCTCGCGGCGGCGACCACGCCGTTGTTGCTCGCGTTGCTGGGTGTGGCGCCCCCATAGCAAATGGCGGTCAAGGCGACAATCTTCAGGGCCGATCTCGCGGTTGCCGACATCGATCGCAATTATTTCGCGACGCATGCATTGACGCTGGCGCGGCATCCGTCCGAGACCGACGAGCGCATGATGGTGCGGCTGCTGGCCTTCGCGCTGCATGCCAGCGACGCGCTTGCCTTCGGCCGCGGACTGTCCAGCGAAGACGAAGCCGACCTCACGCAGCGCGACCTGACCGGCGCAATCGAGCTGTGGATCGACGTCGGCCTGCCCGACGAGCGGTCGCTGCGCAAGGCCTCCGGGCGCGCCTCGCGCGTCATCGTGTACGCATACGGTGGACGCGCCGTCGACCTGTGGTGGACGAAGAACCGCGATGCGCTGGAACGTTTGCCCAACTTCTCCGCGTTTGCCCTGCCGCAGGATGCAAGCCACGCGCTCGCGCGGCTCGCGCAACGGACAATGCAACTTCAGTGCACCGTGCAGGAGGGCCACCTGTGGTTTTCCAATGCAACAGAAACCGTCGCGATCACCGTCGTGCCGCTGCTGCGCCATTTCCCTTCCTGAACAACAGGTATAATCGCGCCACGCGGCAACTGACCAGTCCCCCTGCCGCCGTCGGTTCCGACGTCCCGTCGTTCCCCTATTTGCCTGCGACTGGTGCCTGATCGGGCAACAGGCCGATTTTTTCCCGAAGGTTGTCATGTCCTTTTCCAAGCTCGGCTTGTCCGAGGCGCTCGTGCGTGCCGTCACCGAACACGGCTACACCCACCCCACACCCGTGCAGGCGCAGGCGATTCCGGCAGTGCTTGCGGGCGGCGACCTGCTGGCGGGCGCGCAGACCGGCACCGGCAAGACCGCCGGCTTCGTGCTGCCGATGCTGCAGCGCCTCGCGACCGTCAACGGCACGCCCGACCCGTCGCGTCACGCGACCCGCCCGATCCGCGCGCTGATCCTCACGCCGACGCGCGAGCTCGCGGCGCAGGTCGAGGAATCGGTGCGCACATACGGCAAATACGCGAAGCTCAATTCGCTCGTCGTGTACGGCGGCGTGGGCATCCACCCGCAAATCGCAGCGTTGAAGCGCGGCGTGGACATCCTGGTCGCAACACCAGGGCGCCTGCTCGACCACCAATCCCAGGGCACGGTGAATTTGAGCCGCGTCGAGATCCTGGTGCTGGACGAAGCAGACCGGATGCTCGACATGGGTTTCATCCGCGACATCCGCCGCATCCTCGCGCTCTTGCCCAAGCGGCGGCAGAACCTGCTGTTCTCGGCGACGTTCTCCGACGAGATCAAGACTCTGGCCGACAGCCTGCTCAATGCGCCGGCGATGATCGAGGTCGCGCGGCGCAATTCGACCGTCGAGATCATCACGCAAAAGGTCCACCCCGTGGACCGCGACCGCAAGCGCGAGCTCCTCTCGCATCTCATCAAGACGCAGAATTGGCACCAGGTGCTGGTGTTCACGCGCACCAAGCACGGCGCGAACAAGCTCGCGGAGCAGCTGAACCACGACCGGATTACGGCGCTGGCGATCCACGGCAACAAGAGCCAGTCGGCGCGCACGCGCGCGCTGGCCGAGTTCAAGGACGGCGACCTGCGGGTGCTCGTCGCCACCGACATCGCGGCGCGCGGCATCGACATCGACCAGCTGCCGCATGTGGTGAACTACGATTTGCCCAACGTGCCCGGCGACTACGTGCACCGCATCGGGCGCACCGGCCGCGCGGGCGCCACAGGCGAGGCGATCTCGCTGGTCTGCATCGACGAACGCGACTTCCTGCGCGACATCGAACGGCTGATCAAGCGCGAAATCCCGTCCGTGGTCGTGCAAGGCTTCGCGCCCGACCCGTCCGCACGCGCCCAACCGATCGTGCAGCGGCAGCAACGGGGCGGTCCGCCAGGACACGGCCGCGGGGGCCGCGCAGCGGCTAGACCTCGAGGTGCGCGAAGAGGACCGTCGACAAATAGCGCTCGCCAAACGAGGGGATGATCACGACGATCAGCTTTCCGGTATTTTCCGGGCGCTTCGCCACTTCCAGCGCCGCCCACGTCGCCGCGCCCGAGGAAATGCCGACCAGAAGGCCCTCCTCGCGCGCCATGCGACGCGCGATCGCCAGCGCATCGTCGTTCTTGACGCGAATGACTTCGTCGTAGATCTTGGTGTTCAGGATGGCGGGAACAAATCCTGCGCCGATACCCTGGATCGGATGCGGACCCTTGACGCCGCCCGACAGCACCGGCGAGGCGTCCGGCTCGACCGCGATCATCTGGAGCGTCGGCTTGCGCGGCTTCAGCACTTCGCCCACGCCCGTGATCGTGCCGCCGGTGCCGATGCCGCAGACGATGATGTCGACCTGGCCGTCCGTGTCGCGCCAGATTTCCTCGGCGGTCGTCTTGCGGTGTATCTCCGGGTTCGCCGGGTTCTCGAACTGCTGCGGAATGAAATAGCGGGCATCGGCGGCGGCCAGCTCCTGCGCCTTCTTGATGGCGCCGGTCATGCCGTCGGCGCCAGGCGTCAGGATGAGTTCCGCACCGTAGGCCTTGAGCAGCAGACGGCGTTCGCGGCTCATCGTCTCGGGCATGACGAACGCGCACCGTATCCCTCGCGCCGCGCACACCATCGCGAGGCCGATGCCGGTGTTGCCCGACGTCGGTTCGAGCACGATGGTCTCGGCCTTGATTTTCCCGGACTTCTGCGCCGCATCGATCATCGACAAGCCGATGCGGTCCTTGACGCTGTGCGCCGGATTCTGGAATTCGAGCTTGCCCACCAACTGGGCCGCGATGCCCGCGGTCAGCCGGTTGATACGGACGAGCGGCGTATTGCCGACAAGTTCGGTGACGTTCTGTGCAATGCGCATGGCGGCGGCTCCGGACTCCAAAGGCGGGCCGAAAAGTATAGCCGTCCGCGGCATGCGAAAATCCCCCTGTCGCGCAGGAAATGGACCCTATGGCCGCAGAAACGCTCAGGAAACGCTACTCCGTCCGCAGCTCGGGCATTCACGGCCGGGGTGTCTTTGCCGCGGAACCCATCCGCAAGGGGACCCTGATCATCGAATACAAAGGCAAGCGCGCGTCGTGGGACGAGGCGATGGCGCGCCCGGACCCTGTCTGGATGGACGCGGCACACACTTTCCTCTTCGAGCTGGACGACGGCAGGGTCATCGACCCGCGCGTACGGGGCAACGCGGCGCGCTGGATCAATCATTCGTGCGATCCGAACTGCGTGACGTTCGAGGATCGGGATGGCCGCGTCTTCATCGAAGCGAAGCGTGCCATCCGTCCGGGCGAAGAGCTCTCCTACGACTATCAGCTCACGATCGACAGCCCGCTTTCCAAGCGCGAGCGTGCGCAATACGCCTGCCATTGCGGCGCGGACAAATGCAGGGGATCGCTCCTCGCGCGCAGCGGCAGGAAATGACGGCAGGGCACCCATCGTCATGCGACGAGCGCCGCAATCCCCCGTCCTGCGCAACGCCGCCCGCCCCTTGGCGGCGGCTAAGATTGCCGCGCTTCGCGCCGGCGCAAGCGGATACGGCCGCGCGTCCGAGGCGCGCAAGAAGGCCCTGTTGCGCGATTGCGCGGCGTGCGCGGTGGTCGACGCCGAAGTATTGCTCGCGTATCACGATTGCCTTTTGTTTCTGCTCGCCTATCCCGGGTCGGCCGAACTGCTTGCGGTGGCGCGGCGCGAACTCAAACGGGTGGCCGCCGCGGCGCGCGTAATCACGGAAGCGGGCACGGCGCGCGACCGCGCGCGGCTTGCCAACAGCGGCGTTGCCTGGACTCCGACGACGATTGCCTTCGGCTACGACATCGCGCGCTGGCTCGCGCTGAGTTACCCGGACCACGCGGATATCACGTCGTTCGACGACGCCGGCGCGCCGTTGCCCGACCTGCTGCGACATGCGTTGCCGGCGATGGAATTCGAATTGCTCGCCGCGCAATTGGGCGAGGATCTTCTTGCCGAGGCCAGCGACGGGCATCGCGGCAGCGGGCTAGCCTGGCTCGTCGCGCAGTGCGAGCGCGTCCCCTGCACCGACGCGATGCGCGAGCAACTTTTCGATTCGCTGAAGGCATACATCACGATCCGCCCGCGCGCCACCGCGTTGTCGAGGACGTTCGTGCGCGGCCTGCCGGCCGCGCCCTACTTTCAGCGCGGCGAACTGCAGCGCGGCATCGACCCCCTTGCGATACTGGCGGAGCCGCTCGCGCCGCCGCGCGCCCTATCCCGCGCGGAGCGCGCACGCCTGCTCGACGCGGGCCGTGCGATGCTCGCGAGCCTGGGTCGCGAAACCGATGCGATCAGCGCCGCTGCCGCAGAGGGCATCGAGCACCATGCGCTGGGGCGCGGCGCCGCGATCGCGTTGTACACGATGGTTCCCGGCCGCCGCCTGCCGCTCGATTCGCACGTCGGCTTCATGCTGTTCAGGAATGCGGTGCCGGTCGGGTACGGCGGCGGCTGGCCGTTTCTCGGAACCGCGAAAATCGGCGTCAACATCTTTGCGCCGTTTCGCGGCGGCGAATCCGCGTATCTGTTCTGCCAGGTCTTGCGGGTCTATCGCCAGCGCTTCGGCGTCGGCCATTTCATCGCCGAGCCGTCACAGTTCGGCGGCGGCAATCGCGAAGGCCTCGACCTCCGGCGCGTTCTGGTTCTACTACCGGCTGGGATTCCGGCCGGTAGATCCCGCCCTCGCCGCCCTGGCCGCGGAGGAGTTCGATCGGATTCGCCAGGCGCCGGGTTATCGCGCACCGCTCGCGGTGCTGCGGCGCTTCACGAGATCGGACATCGAACTGCGCATCGACGAGGGCGCCGGCGCGCAACAATCCTGCGACCCGGCAGACCTCTCGCTCGCGGTTTCGGCCTGGATCGCCAGACGTTTTCGCGGTGATCGCGCGGCTGCCGCGACCTTCGCGGGACGCACAGTGACGCGGGCATTGGGCGCGCCACGAATCTCCCGCTGGCCCGACGCCGAGCGCGCCGCGTTCCAATCGTTCTGCCTGCTCCTCGCACAGATTCCCGACCTCGCCCGTTGGCCGGCGCGTGACAAGGCGCGAGTCGTCGCGCTGGCGCGCGCCAAGGGGCGGGACGAGTTCCGCTACTACGACGTCCTGCGGGACTTCACGCGCCTGCACGCGGCATTGCGGAAGATCGCCTCACCGATGATGTGATTCGCAGCGTCATGGCCCGGTCGCGAAGACGCCGCGATCAATGGAATGCAGACTGCCCCTCCCAAAGCCTTCCGGCCGGTTACAATTCGCGCGTCGCAAGCTCACGCATTGAGCCTGCTTTCGAACGGATAGGACGATGGCGCGCAAGAAATTGCTGAAATCCGCCGGCCGTCTCGTGATACTCGATCACGAGTCGAAGGTCCTCGCTGGCAATCCGCTCGGCGATCCGACGCTGCGCAAGCTGGCCGTCTGGCTTCCCCCAGGTTACGACGAGGGCGCCGCGCGCGGCCGCGGCGCCGGCCGCGGCAGGCACTACCCCGTGTTGTGGGACCTCGTCGGATATACCGGTTCCGGCCTCGCCCACGTCGGCTGGCGGCCGTTCGACGAAAATGTGCCGGAGCGTGCCGCCCGCCTCATCCACGAACGCAGGATGGGGCGGTGCATCATCGTGTTCCCCGATTGTTTCACCTGCTTAGGCGGCAACCAGTACATCAATTCATCGGCGATGGGCAACTACGCCGATTACCTCACGAAGGAACTGGTCCCCTTCGTCGATCGCGAATTCCGCACGCTCGCCTCGCGCGATCACCGCGGCTGCTTCGGCAAGTCCTCGGGCGGCTACGGCGCAATGATCCACGGCATGAAATACCCGAAGTGCTGGGGCGCGATCGCCGATCATTCCGGCGACGCCTATTTCGATTTCTGCTACCTCACGGATTGGCCGCGGACGCTGAACGAACTCGACCGCTATCGCCGCCCGCGCCGGCACGCCGGAAAGGTCAGCGCCGCAAAGATCACTCGTCGGGATTCCACGGCACGAGGGCCGGCCATCGACGACGGCCGCGTCAAGCGCTTCCTGGAGACGGTCTGGGCCAAGGAGAAGCTGAACGACGCCGAGGGCCACGCGCTGATGGAAATCGCCATGGCCGCGTCCTACGATCCGGACCCGGACGCACCGTTGGGCTTCCGCCTACCGCTCGATCTCGAGACCGGCGAGCTTCTTCCCGCGCGCTGGAAGCAATGGCTGAAGCACGACCCCATCCATCTCGTCGGCCGGTACCAGGAGAACCTGCGGTCCCTGCGCGGTGTCTACGTCGATTGTGGCTGGCGCGACCAGTACCACCTGCATTACGGGGCGCGCATACTGTCGCGGGAACTGACGCTGCATGGCGTCAAGCACACCTACGAGGAGTTCGACGATACGCACTCGTCGGTCGACTACCGCATGGATGTGAGCTTGCCGTTTCTCTATAGGGCGCTGAAGCCTTGAGGGCTGCACCGATGCGCATTCACGGCTCCAGTGTTGTGAAAATCCGCGCGGCGCGGCGCCTGCGGGCGCTCTTCCTGTGCGCAGTCCTGCTCGCAGCGGTGCCGGCCAGTGGAGACGGCGCGCCGAATTCATCGCCGCCAGAGAATCTCGACTATCAAGCCGGGCTGGAGGCGATCAATGCCAGCGACTGGGACCGCGCGATCTACAACCTCAATGTCGCCGCGACCGCCTTGCCTACCGACGCGGACCTCCAAAACTGGCTCGGCTATGCCTACCGCCAAAAAGGCAATTACAACGCCGCGTTCGATTGTTTCCGCGCCGCACTCCACCTCGACCCTTCGCACCGCAGGGCCCATGAGTACATGGGCGAGACTTACCTGCTTACCGGCAACAAGGCCAAGGCGCGCGAGCAGCTCGCCGCGCTCGAGCGCATCTGCGGCAAGAAGTGCCCCGAATCGCAGGACCTACAGAAGGCCATCGCAACAGCGAAGTAAGGCGAACTGAGGAAAGGACACGCTATGCGCTGGGGAGACATGCGTCGCAGCGACAACGTCGAGGACGCGACCAGCGGCCAGCCCGCAGGTGGCGGGATGGGCTTTGGCGGACTGCACCTGGGAGGCGGTGCGATCATCCTGATCGTGATCGTGAGCCTCCTCTTCGGCGTCAATCCGCTGCAGTTCCTGGGCATGATGGAAGGCAACGCGCCACCCTCGCCGCCACAGCAGCAGTCGCAGGCACCGCGGCAAATCCCCCAGCCCGGCTACGGGCCGCAACAAGGCGCCGGGCCGCAATCGGCCAAGGGCTCGGAGGACCCGGACAAGGCGTTCAGCGCACGCGTGCTGGGCGACACGGAAGACGTTTGGTCGGCGCTGTTCCAGGCGATGGGATCGCGCTATGAGCCCCCCAAGCTCGTCCTCTATCGCAAGTCGATCGTGTCGATGTGCGGCCGGGCAAGCTCGGCGGCGGGACCTTTCTACTGCGCCGCCGACCGCAAGCTCTATCTCGACACGGCCTTCTTCCAGGAGTTGCACAACCGCTTTGGCGCGCCCGGCGATTTCGCCCAGGCTTATGTGATCGCGCACGAGGTGGGTCACCACGTGCAGAATCTGATGGGCACGATGCGCGATTACGACCAGGCCGTGGAACGGGTGGACGAGCGCCGCCGCAATGCGCTGTCGGTGCGGCTGGAACTGCAGGCCGACTGTTACGCCGGCGTCTGGGGGTTCTATGCCGCGAAGCGCAATCTGCTCGAGCCGGGCGACGCGGAAGAGGGTCTGCGCGCGGCCTCCTCTGTGGGCGATGACACGATCCAGAAAAGGACGCAGGGTTACACCGTCCCTGACGCCTTCACGCACGGCAAGGCGGATCAGCGGATGAAATGGTTCCAGACCGGATTGCGCTCGGGCGACCCGCGCGCCTGCAATACCTTCGCCGCCAAGGATCTTTAGCCGGGCTGCTAATCTGACGGCCGATGCCGCCTAGCCTCACCTGTCCCGGGTGCCGCAACCCCATGAAGGCCGTCGACCTCGAGCGGCACGCCGCCGGCACGCTGGTCGTCGACCTCTGCGAAGCCTGCCAGGTGTTCTGGTTCGACCCGATGGAAAGCCCGCAGTTGTCGCCAGCGGCGACGCTCCAACTCTTCCGCGCGATCAACGACTCGCGGCCGCAGGCGCACGGGACGCTGCCCCAGGCGATGCGCTGTCCGCGCTGCGATTCTCCGCTCGCGCTGACGCAGGACTTGCAGCACACGACCCACTTCTCGTACTTCCGCTGCGGGCGGGGCCATGGCCGCCTGACGCCTTTTTTCCAGTTTCTGCGGGAGAAGAATTTCATCCGGCCGGTGCCCAAGGAAGAACTCGAGCGGCTGAAGTCCCTGGTCAAGATCATCCGTTGTTCGAGCTGCGGGGCGCCGATCGATCTCGCCAAATCCACGGCGTGCGAATTCTGCCGGGCACCGATCACGATTCTCGACCCGGAGGCCGCAAGCCGCGCGGTGCGCGAACTCACCGCGGCCGAAGCAAGACAAGCGCCGGTACTGGACGGGGCCGATCGAGCGGCGGCGAGCGTCATGGCCACCGTCCAGTTCGAGCGTGCGCTGGCGCGCGAGCGGTTGCAAATCCCGGAGGATTTGGGCGTCGACTTGGTCGCAGTCGGCTTGTCGGCACTGGCGGCCCTGCTGGCATCGCGTTGATGTCCGCAGGCCGTTCGCGCGGGGGCATGGGTGCCGGCGCTGTCCTAGTCGCACCGCGCCAAAGGAGGCTAGAATTGCGGAATCCTCCCTGACCTAGGCGCGACCATCATGAGCATCCTTCGTTCGCTGGCCGTACTTTCCTTCTTGCTCGGCGCCGCGAGTGTCGCGGCGCAAACGACGACACCCCCAGCCGCGGCAGCGGCCCCCGCGGCCTCGACGACGACGTGCGTCAAGCCCGGCCACTATCCGGGGAAGAGCGCCACTACCGCCAGGAAGGAAGCGTGGATCAATGAGGTTCGCCTGTGGGGCGATTGCGTGAAAGCCACCGTGGCCGAGTTGCGGGCGCAGGTCGACGCAAAGATCAAGCTCGCCAACAGCACCATCGAGGACTACAACGCGGGCGTCAAGGAACTCCAGGAAGAGCAGAAGGCTGCCGAAACGGGCGGTAAGTAATTGGCAAATGAGGAATGGCAAATAACGAGCTCAGCGCGACCCGGTGGCGGATAAGCAGCGGGCCGCACCGTTGACCGCCGCGCGCGCGGCCGCACCGCACCTCACCGCAGTCCCATCCACCGCCGCGGACGACACGGCGCGCGCGATTGCCGTCGTGCTGCGCGAAGGCTTCGACCGCCATTACGCATTGTTCCGCGACTGCGCGCGCGCGGCCAAGCATCATTTCGAAACGGCCAACTGGCGCGCGATAAGGCACGTCGCCCGCGACCGTATCGACTTCTACGACCGGCGCGTCCTGGAAACGGTCGCGCGCATCCAGAACGAATTCCGCACCGCCGGCCTGGATGGAGCCGGCGCTGACGCGCTGTGGGAGCGCACCAAGCTCCACTACATCGGGTTATTGATCGACCACAAGCAGCCCGAATGCGCCGAGACGTTCTTCAATTCGGTGTCCTGCAAGATCCTGCATCGCGCCTATTTCCATAACCGGTTCATCTTCGTGCGGCCGGCCATCTCCACCGAGCACATCGAGGCCGATCCGCCGACGTACCGCAGCTATTACCCGCTCGAGAAGGGCTTGCGCGATGCCTTGATCGACATCGTCCTCGACTTCCGCCTTGAGCGCCGCTTCGCCGATTTCCGGCGCGACCTCGTGCATGTCCTGGCGGCGTTCCGGCGCCGTGTCCCGCGCCCGTTCCGGCCGGAGGCCAATCACCAGATCCAGGTGCTGTCGACGCTGTTCTTCCGAGACCAGACGGCGTACATGGTCGGCCGCGTCGTCAACGGCAACAGTTTCCATCCCTTCGCGGTGGCGTTGAAGCACGCACCGGGGGGTCTTCTTTATGTCGATGCGCTGCTGCTGGACGACGTCGAGTTGGCTCTCCTGTTCTCGGCCAACCGTTCGTATTTCCTGGTAGACATGGAAGTGCCGTCGGCGTACGTCGCGTTCCTGCGCTCCATCCTGCAGGACAAGACCGCCGCCGAGCTGTACACGATGGTCGGGCTGCAGAAAGCCGGCAAGAATCTCTTCTACCGCGACTTCCTGCACCATCTCGCTCACTCGCGCGACCGGCTCATCGCCGCGCCTGGCATCAAGGGCCTGGTGATGAGCGTGTTCACGCTGCCTTCCTATCCCTACGTATTCAAGGTGATCAAGGACCAGATCGCGCCTTCCAAGGACACCGACCGCGCCAAGGTCATGCGCAAGTACGCGCTGGTCAAGCACCACGACCGCGCCGGACGGATGACCGACATCCTCGAATACTCGGACGTGGCGTTCCCGCGCAGCCGCTTCTCCCCGGAGCTCCTCGCCGAATTGAAGGACGTCGCACCGTCGCAGGTGGAGGAAGAGGGCGACCAGGTCATCGTCCGGCACCTCTACATCGAGCGCCGGATGATGCCGCTCAACCTGTACCTCGAAGGCGCCGACGACGCGCAGCGGGTTCACGCGATGCGCGAGTACGGAGACGCGATCCGCGAGCTCGCGGCCGTCAACATCTTCGCCGGCGATCTCCTGTTCAAGAACTTCGGCGTCACGCGCTACGGCCGCGTCGTGTTCTACGACTATGACGAGATCGAATACCTGGCCGAATGCAAGTTCCGCCGGATGCCCACGCCGCCGCCGGGCCATGACGAGATGGAAAGTGACGTCTGGTATCCGGTCGGGCCGCTCGACATTTTCCCGGAGGAATTCCCGACCTTCCTGCTGACCGATACCCGCGTGCGCGAGGCGTTCACGGCGTTCCATCGCGACCTGCTCGACGCGGCCTGGTGGCAGAGCGTGCAGCGCCAGATCGCCAGCGGGGAACCGGCCGAAGTGCTTTCCTACGTCCGCACCTCACGCTTCGCCCCGCCCGCCGCCCGGGCTTAAATCCGCCGATGTATTTGCCTCCGGTGCCGCTTGGCGGCCTAGGTTGACCGGCCTTCGGATCGCGCCTTTCAGGGCAGCCTCGCCCGCCCATACTCGCCAGTCAATAACAAGCGCCGGGAATTTCCGAAGGCGCCTTGGCAAGTGCAGGCTTGGGGGAGTCGCCGCATGTATCTCAGTGCTTTCGAGCTGTTCCGGATCGGCCCGGGGCCGTCGTCGTCCGCAACGGTCGGCCCGCAACGCGCGGCGTTACGCTTCGTACATGACCTGGCCGCCGACGGCCTCGTCGCCGCAACTTCGCGAGTGGAAGCCGAAATCTACGGCGGCCTGTCGTTTGCCGGGCGTGAACAATCGACGGACCGCGCCATCGTCGCCGGTCTATCCGGGGAGTCCCCCGAACGCTGCGACGCCGCGGTGCTCGCCGAGATCTCGGCGTGCGTCGACGTGGACGGGAGCCTGCTTCTGGGCGGACGGCATCGCGTAGCGCATCGGCCGGAGCGCGACCTTCGCTTCGTCGTCAACCATTCAGTCGCGTTCGACGGCAACGCCATTCGCTTCATTGCGCGCGACGCCGGCGGCGAACCCATCGCGTCGCGCGTCTACTACTCCTCCGGGAACGGCGCTATCCTTGGCGAAGGCGATGTGGAGCGTGGCACCGGGCCGCGCGTGCCCTATCCCTTCGACTCGGCCGAGTCGCTGCTGCACTTCTGCCGCGTTCGCGGCAAGAAAATACCGGACATCGCGCTCGCCAACGAGTGTGCATTGCGCAGTCCCGCCGAAGTCCGCAGCGGGCTGCTTCGGGTCGCGCATGCGATGCTGGCGGCGTTGCAGCGGGGACTGGTCACGCACGGAAGCCTGCCCGGCGGTTCCGTGCGGCATGCGCCTGCGCGGGCCAACACGATGATTGCATCGACGGTTCCTGCGGACCAACGCTGCAGCATCTATGCGATGGCCGTCGCCGAGGAAAACGCAGCCGGCGGACGCGTCGCGTCGGCGCCGTCCAACGGAGCCGCAGGTCCCGTGACGGCGCTGCTGCAGAGCTGGCGCGACAGCCGCCCGATCGAGGCCGAGTCCGGCACGATCGAGTTCCTCCTGGCAGCGGCGGCCATCGGCCAGTTGTTGCGGTCCCTCGGGGTGAGACATGTCGGCTGCCAGAGCGAGGTGGGCGTCGCGTGCGCGATGGCCGCCGCAGGCTATGCCGCGGTCAACAACGCGAGCAACTCCCAGGTGCTCTACGCCGCCGAGCGCGCGTTCGAGCCGCACCTGGGACTCGCGTGCGATCCGCTGGGCGGTCGGGTGCAGGATCCGTGCATCGGGCGCAATGCCAAGGCGGGCGCTCTTGCGTATACCGCGGCGATCACCGCGCTGCGAATGCCCGATCCTCACGTGGGTCTGGACCGCATGGCTTTGACGGCTGTGGATCGGGGCCGCGCCATGGCGGGACGCTATAAGGTCGCTTCGGTGGGCGGGGTGGCGGTCAACGTCGCCGAGTGCTGACCCGGCGCCGCGCGGGCGGTGCTATCCTCGTGCCATCCCCACGAGAGAAACCGCGCATGAAACTCCGGATCGCCGCCTTTCGCACCCCGCTCGTTCTATTCGCGGCACTCGCGCTGGCGGCCTGCGACACCGCGTCGAAGAAGGAAGAGGAAATCGCCAAGAGCACCTTCGCCTGCTCCTATAACGGCGAGCGCTACCTGGTTCGTTTCGCCGACGGCGAGGCGCGGATGCTGTTGCCCGAAATGCAACGCGTCGTGCTGTACCAGTTGCCAACTGCGTCCGGCGTGCGTTACAGCAACGGCGTGATGGAGTTGCGGGGCAAGGGCAGCGAACTGCAGCTGATCCGCGACGGCGTGGTGACGCCGCTCAAGGACTGCGAGCCCTACGCCGTCATGCCGCCGGCCAAGTAGCTGGCGCTGCCAAGCGATGCGGTCGCGCGTCAGCGGGGCGAAACCGGCGGTTGGCGTCATCGGTACCGGCGCGATGGGGATGGGCGTCGTCGCCAGCTTGCTGCGCGAAGGATTCCCGACCCACGCCCGCGACATCCGGCCAGAGGCGCAACACGAGGCCGCGACGCGCGGGGCCATCTGCCATCCGGATGCCGCCGCGCTGGCGGGTACTTGCGACATCACGATCATGCTGGTCGTCGACGCGGCGCAGGTGGACGAGGTCCTCTTCGGTGCCCGTGGCGCAACAAGCGCTTTCCGGCGCGGGGCGATCGCCGTGCTGTCGTCGACGGTGGCGCCGGACTACGTCAACGCATTATCGGGACGCCTGAAGACGCATGGTGTAATGCTCGTCGATGCGCCCGTTTCCGGCGGGCCACGCCGCGCGGCCGATGGAACGATGACCATGATGGTCGCCGGCGATGCCGAAGCGCTCGCGCGCTGCGAGCCCGTTTTCGCGGCCATGGCTGGGCGCGTGTTTCACGTCGGCCCTACGCCGGGCGACGCCGCCAAGTTCAAGGTCGTCAACAATCTTCTCGCCGCCGTGAACCTGGCGGCAGGTGCGGAAGCGTTGGCACTCGCTGTCCGCGCAGGTCTCGACCCGAAACAGGTTGTCGATGTGGTCAATGCCAGTTCCGGCGGCAGCTGGATCTTCGCGGATCGCGCACCGCGTGCGCTCGCCGGCGATTTCATTCCTCGCGCCGCGGCGAAAATCCTCGCCAAGGATGTTGGAATCGCCGCGGAATTCGCCGCGCGCCTGGGGCAGGACGCGACGTTCGCGAACGCGGCGCGCAGCGCGTTCCAGGGATTGGTCGAAGCCGGCTACGGGGACGAGGACGATGCCGCCATGTTCAAATACGTCGATGAGAGAATGAAACGTTGACGGGGCAACGAAGAGCCAGTCCGGGCGACCGACGTCGATCGTCCTCGCCTTTCCTCCATTGTCACCTGCCCCTGGCGCGCAAGGCTTCGTCGACGTCCATGAATTCCCAGCCCACGACGCGCATCGGATGCGGCACGTAGTGGCGAACCCACCGGTGCGCCAACGCATCCTCGCTGTCGTAGATCCGCATCCGCCACGGCGCGTAGGCGACCACGACCTCGGTCATCCGGTCGAACAGGCGCGTGCGCTCCGGTGAATCGGGGAGCCGTTGCGCCTCGTCGAACAGCTTGTTGAATTCGGGCAGGTTGAAGCGGGAATAGTTGGCCTGCCCGACATTGGCGCCGTACAAGAGCTGCATGAAATTCTCGGCATCCGGATAGTCGGCGTTCCAGCCGTCGTCGCGCATTGGAATCTTTCCCTGGCGCGCCATCTTCCGCAGTTCCGGCAGCTTGTCGTACTTCATCGTCATCCGGATGCCGATCGCGTCGAGGTTGCGTTTCCACAATTCGTCGCGCTCTCGCACCACTGACGTCGGCTGGGACCAGCGCTCGATGACAAGCGGCTTCCCATCCGGGGCTTCACGGTAGCCGTCGCCATTTCGGTCCTTGTAGCCGAACTTGTCCAGCAACGCGCGCGCCGCCGCGGGATCGTAGATTTGCGCGTTGGTCTTGAGCTTGGGATCGTAACCGGCGATATCCGGGGGTATCGGGCCGTTGGCAGGAAGCGGCCGGCCTGCATACAACACGCGTATCGCCTCGTCGTTGTTGTAGGCCATGCTGATGGCGCGGCGCAGCGCGATGCGTTCGGGCGTGTAGCCGCCGACGACGGGATCCTCCATGTTGAAATACGTGAAGACGACGTTCGGGCGCACGAGCACCTGGTGCACGATGCCCTTTGCCGCGAGATCGGGCTTGAGTTTGCCGTTGGCGAGAGCCTGATCCGTAAGATTGGGAGGCAACAGGCCCAGGTAGTCCAGTTCACCGTTGAGAAACGCGAGCCAGCGTCCTTGCCCCTCCTCGATAATGCTGATGTCGATCCGGGAGAGAAGAGGAAGACGCCTGCCCTTGAGCGCTGCTGCGACCGCTTGGGAACCGGGTGGAATGGGTCCGGCAGGCTCGTAGGTCATTCCACGGTAGCCGGGATTGGCCAATAGCTCGGTGTGCGAGCTTCGCTTGTACTGCCCCAGCATGAACGGCCCCGTACCGACGGGATGGGCGCCAATGTCATTGCCGTAGGTTTCGGCGACCTCGCGCGCCACCGCGGCGGTATTGGGAACCGCCAGGACATAAAGAAAGCGCAGGTCGGCGGAATTGAGCCGGATCTTGAGCGTGTAGCGATCGATGACCTCGAGTCCGGCGATCGGTCCGTCGTAGTCGAACTTGCCGCCTTTCAGCGCCTTCTTGCGCACGTCGTCGGCACCGACGATCTTGCCTTCGAGCATCCACAGCCAAGGAGATTGCACTGCGGGGTCGAGGATGCGCTTGAGGCCGTAGGCATGGTCGGCCGCCGTCAACTCGCGCGGCTTGCCCTTGAACGCCGGGTCTGCCGCAAAAAAAATCCCCTTCTTCACCTTCATCGTGAAGGTCTTGCCACCGTCCTCCACTACGGGCATCGCGTCGAGGGTGCGCGGAACGAGCTTGACGGGCCGCGCCAGGTAATCGTAGTCGAGCATCGTCTCCATGATATGGGCGATGACATCGGCGGAAGCAGCATCGGATACAAACGCCGGATCGAAGCTCGTTTCCGCGATTTGCAGCACCGTATGCAGCGTTCCCCGCGTGTCCGCGGCATGGGCCGGAACCCCGGTGGCAACGAGGGTGACGAATGAGGCCAGCGACGCGACCTGCGCAACGACCCGCAGGGCGCGGACTGGAATCATCGTGGGCAAGGGATACTCCGAGGACGAAACGCGACGTGGCTATAATCGTAGCATCACGCCTGCTGCGAAGGCGGCAAGGGAAGACCTGCCCATGGAAATGAAAAGACTTAATGGCGGAGGCCTGCGCGCCGCCGGCTACGACCCGCGGAACCAGAAGCTCGTGGTCGAGCTCACCGCGGGAACGTTCGAATATACGGGGGTGACGCCTGAAGTGTGGCGGCGCTTTGCGGGTGCGTCGTCGCCGTGGAGTTATTTCCGCGACAACATCGAGGAAGAATTTCCGGCCAAGCGGGTGCGCTAAAGTCGTGTTCAAGCGCACGCGCGGGATCGCTTCCCGCGCGCGCGCCAGGTATTGCGGAACTGCCCTGTGCTTACTGGATCGTCAGCTTGCGGCCCGCAAGCGCGGCCTTCTTCGCCAGCTTCAACTCCAGCACGCCGTTCTCGTACTTCGCCTCACTGGCGGTTTCGTCGACTTCCACCGGAAGCAGGAAACTGCGGTAGGCGGCACCGTAATAGCGCTCGCTGCGCAGTACGCGCCCGCCATTGGAAGGCTCGCCATTCTTGGCGTCCGCGGACTTCTTCACTTCCGCGGCGATCGTGACCTGGTTGCCTTCGATCGTGACCTGGATGTCGTCCTTCTTCACGCCCGGAATCTCGGCGTGAACGATATAGTTGTTGTCCTTCTCGGCCACGTCGATCTTGATGGAGACAGCCGCGTCCTTGGGGACACGGATGGGCTTGAAAAAGCCGCTGAAGAGTTCGTCGAGACCGGCTCCCGCGAACGGGTCGTACAATTGCAGATTCTGCATGGTGTCGCTCCTGTCGTCTGGTTGCAGTTCGGATGCGCGGCGAACGCCCGTTTGATGCAATGCAGGGCGCCGCACCGCTCGCAATGACAATCTGCGGGTCGGAAGCGGCGCTTTCAAGAGGTTGCACTTGCGCCGGGCAAGCGGCGGGGCGACGATTGCGGTATGCGGCGTTGCCTCCGCCTTGATATTTGACGTCGTCATCGCGATTTCGTTTACTGCGCCCACTCCTTGCACCCAAAGGCCTTGCCATGTCGCCATCCCCGGCCACGCTTACCGCCGCCCAGCGCGGCGCCCTGGAAGCCAAGCTCGTCGCGCGAAGGCAGGCGTTGCGCGCCGAGATCGAGGCCAGGCTCAATACGCAGGACGACCCCAAGCTGATGGGCCTGCGCAACCGGATGGAGGACACGGACGATTGGGCGGTCGCTGACCTGGAGACAGCGATGGACGTCGCCGAAGTGGCGCGCGACGCCGCCGAACTGCATGAAGTGGATGCGGCCATGGCGCGCATCAAGGACGGCACCTATGGCACGTGTCTCGAATGCGGCTTGCCGATCCCGTTCGGCCGCCTCGACGCCTATCCCAGCGCCGCGCGTTGCATCGCCTGCCAGGAACAGCTGGAAACGGCGATGCGCCGCGCCGGCGCCGGCATGGGATAACTATTTTTTCGCCGGCCGTGCCGCCCCGCCGCGCGCGTATTTTTCGATCCACGCGAAAAATTCGCCATACCAGAGACGCGAATTCTGCGGCTTCAGGATCCAATGGTTCTCGTCGGGGAACCAGACCAGGCGCGCCGGCACGTTCTTCACTTTAAGCGAGTTGTAGTACTGCAACGCCTGGGTCGCCGGCACGCGGTAATCCAGTTCGCCATGGACCACGAGCGTGGGCGTCTTCGCCGCCTTGACGTAGTGGTGCGGCGACTGGCGCATCACGAGCGGCGGATTGTCCCAGTGGAAGGCGCCCAACTCCTTCGCGAAAAAACAATACGCGTCGGTCGCCATCATGCTGACCCAGTCGTAGCACCCGGCGTGGCACACGAAGGCCTTGTACCGGTCCGTGTGGCCGTTCATGAAGGCGACCATGTAACCGCCATAGCTGCCGCCGGTGGCGACCAGCCGCGAGCGGTCGATGTAGCCCTGCTTCAGCATGAAGTCCGTGGCCGCTTCGGTGTCGGCGTATTCCTTTTCGCCGTAGCGGGTCGTGATCGTCTCCAGGAACTTCTGCCCGAATCCGGACGAGCCGTGATAGTTGACGCACGCGACCACGTAGCCGTGCCCGGCGAACACCTGCGTATTCCACCGGAAGTGCCAGCCATCCTGGTGCGCCGCGTGCGGGCCGCCGTGGATGGAATGCAGCAGCGGCCACTTCTTCCGCGGATCGAATTCGGGCGGATAGACGACCCACACTTGCACCGGCTCGCCGTGCCAACCCTTGACCGTGAATTCGCGCACGTCGCCCAACGCGTGCCGAGACAGCAGCGCGCGATTCACGGAGTCGATTGCGCGTACGCTGCTGGCGTCGCCGCGAGCCGCGAAAAGCGCAGTCGGCTCCCTCGCGGTCGCGCGAGCAAAAGCCAGCACACCGCCGGCGCGTGAGCGCGCGAAGCCGGAAATGCTTCCGCCGGGCACCGCCAGCGCCGGCTGCGCGGCGGCAAGCGGCAAATGGTAGAGGCCGATGCGGCCGCGATCCTCGGCCAGGAACAGCAGCGCGCGGGAATCCGGACTCCATTGCACGTGCATTGCGGCGCGGTCGAACTTGGACGCCAGCGGGCGAATCTTTCCGCTGCGGCGCTCGCAGAGTTCAAGGTGCCCCTGGTCGTTGAACGCACGCGCGGTATCGCAGGCCATGAACACCAGCCACTTGCCGTCCGGGGAATACACCGGTGAGGCGTCATCGGTGCCGGTCTTTGCCGTTACGACGCGTTTGCGCCGCGTGGGCAGGTCCACCGTGACGATGTCGCGCCGGTTCATGAAGTCCGGCTCCGGCGCCAAGTCCGCGGTGATCGCGAGTTGCCGGCCATCCGGGGCAATGTCGAAGTCCTCCGCCGACAGCTCCCATGGCGGCAACGCCAGCGAAAGGCCGGCCAACAGGTCCTCGGTGTGTCCGGTGCGCACGTCGCACGCGAACACGTGCGGCTCCCGGCCGTCGGTCAGCCAGTGGTCCCAGAAGCGCGTGGCGCGGCGCTCGGTGAGGTGCGCCTTGACCTTGGAATCCCGGCGCTCCTTGAGGCGCCTCCCCTGCGCCCCATCGGTGCGCAGATCGGGCCAGGTCCACGACACGAACGCGATGCGGCGGCTGTCGGGAAACCATTTGATCGCGGCCGCACCCGTGGCGATCTTGGTAACGCGCTCCGCCTCGCCGCCATCAGGCGCGATCCGGTAGATCTGCGGTTCGGCGTCATCTTTGCGTTTGGCGGTGAATGCGATCCACTTGCCGTCAGGCGACCAGCGCGGCTCGCTGTCCTTGTCGCCCGCCGTCAGGCGCCGCGGACGGCCGGTCGCCTTGTCCGGCATCTTGCCGGCAACATCGTCGTGGAAGCCCGTGGGAAACAACCACAGCTCGGTCTTGCTTTCGTTGGTATCCATCGCGAACGACGTGACGGACGCACAGGCGACGCGCCCGTCCGGCGACAGCGTCGGATTGCCGATGCGTTTGATCTGCCACAGAGCCTCGACGTCGAGGGGCGGCAATGCGCGGGAGCGGCGAATGCGGCGGGCGGGCATGCGGAATGCCTTAAGTTAGAATGGCGAGGCCGGATTCTAGCGCGCGTGCCGATTTGGGAGCCTGTCGGGCTCCTGGGCTCGCCTCGTTTTTGCGAAGATCTCCCGTGACCACGATGAACTACCGCAGGCTCGGCCGTTCCGGACTCCAGGTGAGCGAACTCTCCTTCGGCTCGTGGGTGACGTATGGCAACCAATTGGGCAACGACCAGGCGCGCGAATGCATGGCCGCCGCCTATGACGCGGGCGTCAATTTCTTCGACAACGCGGAGGTCTACGCGAAGGGCCAGTCCGAAACCATCATGGGCGACGTGCTGAAGAAGCTGGGCTGGCGGCGCACGTCGTACCTCGTTTCGACCAAGTTCTTCTGGGGCCTTCACGACGGTCCCAACGAAAAGAACACGCTCAACCGCAAGTACTTGATGCAGGCGATCGACGGTTCGCTCGCTCGCCTCAAGCTCGACTACGTCGACCTCGTTTATTGCCACCGCCCGGATCCGCATACGCCGCTCGAGGAAACCGTGCGCGCCATGTCGGACATCATCTCCGCGGGCAAGGCGAATTACTGGGGCACGTCGGAATGGAGCGCCGCATGAAATCGGCACGGCATGGCACATCGCGGACCACCATCACCTGCACAAGCCGGTGACGGAACAGCCGCAGTACAACCTCTTCCACCGCGAGCGCGTCGAACAGGAGTACGCGCGACTCTATGACGAACTGGGGCTGGGCACGACGACCTGGAGCCCGCTGGCATCCGGGCTCCTCACCGGCAAGTACAACGACGGCATCCCCAAGGACTCGCGCGCCACGCTGAAAGGCTATGAGTGGCTGGCCGAGCGCATCGTCGATCCCGCGCAAATCGCGGCCGTGAAGCGACTCGCGCCCATCGCCGCCGAACTCGGCTGCACACTGGCGCAGATGTCCCTTGCGTGGTGCCTCAAGAATCCGCATGTTTCCACCGTCATCACGGGCGCAAGCCGCCCGGCGCAGATCGTCGAAAACATGAAGGCGCTGGATGTCGTGGCCAAGCTTGCGCCGGACGTCATGGCGCGCATCGAGGCGGTGCTGGCGGCGAGCGGACATCGCGTGACATCGACCCCGACCAGTCACGTTGACGCGATGAATCCGCTCGAAAGCTGGGGCGAGGAGCAGCGCTCCGCGTTTCTTTACCGCGCGTGCGCGGCAGGCCGAGTCCGGCACGCCCCGCGCCGCCCTGTTCGCGCGGCTCGCCGTCGAGGCCGAAGCGCAGGCGGCGATCTGGCGCGCGCAGCTGACGGCCCGCGGCCATCCGCGCGCCCGGCCCGTACGTCCCCGACGGGCGCGCGCGGCTGGTCGCGCGGCTGGTGCATTGGCTGGGGCCCGCGGAGGCTGCGCGCGGTGCTGGCCGCGATGAAGGTGCGCGGCATGGTGATCTACGGCAGTGCCATCGGCGATGAAGGCGGCCACGCGACGCCCACGGCCGGCAGCGGCATCGAGCATCGCCACCGCAACCTGGGCGGCGGCGGCAACCTGCGCGCGGCGGTCTTCGGCGTCAGCGACGGCCTCGTGTCGAACGCCAGCCTCATCCTGGGCGTCTCCGGCGCCAACACCGATCCGCACGTCGTGCTCCTGTCCGGCGTCGCGGGACTTGCGGCCGGCGCGTTCGCGATGGCCGCCGGCGAATACGTTTCGGTGCGCTCGCAGCGCGAACTGTACGAATACCAGATCGCGCTCGAGCGCGACGAACTGAAGGAGTATCCGGAGGCGGAAGCGCAGGAGCTCGCGCTGATCTACGTCGCCAAGGGCCTGCCGCAGCGCGAGGCGGACAAGCTGGCGCAGCGGCTGGTCAGCGATCCCGAACACGCGCTCGACACGCTCGCGCGCGAGGAACTGGGGCTCAATCCCGGCGAGCTCGGTTCGCCGCTGGGTGCGGCGGCGAGTTCGTTCGCGGCGTTCGCCGCGGGCGCGGCGGTGCCGCTCGCGCCGTTCGTGTTTACCGCCGGCAGCGCGGCGTTGCCGATCGCGATCGGCGTCACGGCGGTGGCGCTCTTCGGTGTCGGCGCGGTCCTGTCGCTGTTCACCGGCCGCAGCGCGTGGCTCTCCGGATTGCGCACGCTGGCGCTGGGCGCGCTCGCGGGCGGCGTGACGTTCGCCATCGGCCGCCTGTTCGGCGTCAACGTCGGCTGATGGCAGACACCGCGGCGCGGACCAAGCCCGATCGCCGCCATCCCCGTCGCACGGCGCGCGAAATGCCCGCGGTGTCACGATCCACGCGGGCCGGCATCGACATCGGTCCCGCGCTGGTGCTCGCCCCGGGACGGGAGAAGTCGCTCGCGCCTGCGCCATCCGTGGATCTTCTCCGGCGCGATCGAACGCGTCGAAGGCGATCCCGCCTCCGGAGACACGGTCACGGTCGTCGCCGCCGACGGCGCGTTCCTCGCGCACGCCGCCTATTCGCCGTCGTCGCAGATTCGCGCGCGCGTATGGTCGTTCGATCCGCGAGACGGCGATCGATGCCGCGTTCTTCGGCGCAGACGGTTGCGCGCGCCGTCGCAGCCCGCGCGGTCGCTCTTCGACGCCGCGCACACCGCAGGCCGGCTCGTGCACGGCGAATCCGACGGGCTGCCCGGCGTCATTGCCGATCGCTACGGCGACGTCGTCGTGTTGCAATGCCTGTCGGCAGGCGCCGAGCGCTGGCGCGAAGTCATCGCGGCGGCACTGATCGAGGCCACCGCCGGCACGCAGTGCGTGTACGAGCGCTCGGACGCGGAAGTGCGCGCGCTCGAGGGGCTGCCGGCGCGCACCGGCGCGATCGTCGGCGCTCTTCCGGAAATCGTGGCCATCGACCGAGGACGGCCTCGACTACCGCGTCGACGTCGTCACGCGGCCAGAAAACCGGCTTCTATCTCGACCAGCGCGACAACCGGCACATCGTGCGCCGGCACGCGGCAGCGCCGGCGCGTGCTCAACGCCTTCTGCTACACGGGCGGCTTCACGCTGGCGGCGCTTGCCGGGCGGCGCCACGCTCCGTGGTCTCCATCGACAGCTCGGCCGACGCGCTGGCGCTGGCGCGCGACAACCTCGCGCGCAACGCGGCACTCGATGCCGCGCGCGCCGCGTGGACCGAGGCCGACGTGTTCGCAGAATTGCGCCGGTTGCGCGATGCGGGCGCGACGTTCGACCTGATCGTGCTCGATCCGCCCAAATTCGCGCCGACCGCAGCGCATGCAGAGCGCGCGGCGCGCGCCTACAAGGACATCAACCTGCTGGCGTTCAAGCTCCTCGCGCCGGGCGGCCTGCTCGCCACGTTCTCGTGCTCGGGCGGCGTTTCCGCCGACCTGTTCCAGAAGATCGTCGCCGGCGCGGCGCTGGACGCGAAAGCCGACGGCGCAGATCATCGCGCACCTCACCGCCAGCGCCGACCATCCGGTGGCGCTGAATTTCCCGGAAGGCGATTACCTCAAGGGCCTGCTGATCCGCAAGGGCTGATTCATGCCGTCTGCAGCGCGTTGGAGTTCGCGTGCGGGGCTCGCGCCAGTGCATCCGCGCCGACAAAACGCGCGATGACGTCGATTTCCAGCGGCGACATCAACGACGGCGCATGGCCGCAGTCGGGAATCTCCACCAGCTGCGCGCCGTCATGATCGATCTGCATCCACTCCGCCACTGAGCGCGGGAAGACCGTCGAGTGCTCGCCGCGCAGCAGCAGCGTCGGACACGTCACCTTGTTCCACACGTCCCGGAAATGCAGGCTGGCCATCTGCCGCAGCGAATCCGACGGGATGAAGGCGCCGACATCGTTCATCACGAGGCGCCGTATCGGCGTGCCCGGCTGCGCGGCCAGCAACATGCCCAGCAACCCGCCCAGCGACGTTCCGACCCAGTCCACTTGCGCCGCGTCGAGACGCGACAGCAGCGCATTGAGGTCGGCGAGCATTTGCGGAAAGCTGTATTCCATCGCCGTCCCGAGCCAGTCGCTTTCGCCGCGGCCCGCGAGATCGGGGCAGATCACGCGAAAATCCGCGGACAGCGCGCGCGCCAGCACGTCGAAATCGCGCGCGTGGCGGCCGTAGCCATGCACGCAGACCACGATGCGCGGATTGTCGCGCCGCCCCCAATCGCAATAATGCAGGCGGTGGAAGCCGCCCACGCCCAGCCCGCGATAGGAGCCGTGCCGTGGTATCGGTAGCATTTCCCCCGCGCCCGCCCGAATCGACGCTGCGCCTGTCAAGTGCCGATCCATTTTTCTCACCGGTGCGGCGCGGGTACCGAAAGGTTCCACTTTCGGCGGCGCGCCAGGGACCGGACCAACCTGCGGATTGCGGCGGCCAATTTCACAGGCATTTTGAACAAGAGGTCGCCGAAGGCCTCGCTGCGCATCCGGCGCGCATTGCGGATGTGCGCTTCAATCGCGTCTCTGTCGATCTCGTGGTGGTTCATGCCAACCTCCGTCATGGAAGGGATTGCGCTGCGCAGCCAAATCGCAATTGCTGCGCTGCACCATGGCAAGATAGGTTGGGGGGTCGACCAACGCCAATCGTTCTTTCAGATTGCCGTCATCGGCTGCTCGGATAACGGTACCTAAGATATTGTATTAATGGATATTTATTCGCGTCGATGGTCGGATGCGGCGCGAGGTATTGCTCATCCCATTGGTACCGGGGAGCCACAAAAACAAGGCCGCATTCGGTTACCCGATGCGGCCTTGTCAGCCTCGGCCGGATGGACAGGAGGTCACCCGGCCGTGTTTCTGAACTGATCGCGCTACGACGTCTTGGCGGGTCCCTTCATGCACTCGGACTGCGCCTTGGAGCGGGCGTCGCCCGACAGCCCCGCCGTCTGCTTGTTGCACATCGACATCTTGCTTTCGGGCTTGGCCGGAGCTGGCGGACAGGCACGTCTTCATGAACGCCTTGCGCTCGTCGCCGGTCTTGCCTTCGGCCTTGACGTTGCACGCCTTCATTTTTTCCTGCTGCGAGTTGGAGCAGCGGCAGGCGCCTGGGGTAGCGGCGGTTGTGGCGGTCGCCGCCGGCTTCGCAGCCGCAGGCGTGGCGGTGTCGGCGGCAAACGCCGGCGCGGCGGCGGCCATTGCACATGCCGCCACCAGTATCAACATTTTGTTCATGGGATTCTCCAAATGACCGGCGCGAGGGTTGCCCTTAGAGCCTGCCTTGCCGTGCTTGCCCTACCTTGCTTGCTCGGGAGCGACACCCGCCGTTTCGAGAAGAAGTCTACGGCATCCTGGGGTGCCCCAAACGCGCGCAACAACGAATTCGCCGACCGGCCGGGGTCGAGTGTTGCGTCCGCGCCATCCTGCGCCGCAGCAGCGGTCGTGGCACAATGGAGGCCATCCCGGCATCAAGTCTGTAATATATTGTTTTAGCTGCAAAAAGCCTCCGGATCCTCCCGTGCCGACCCCCATCACCCGCCGCAACCCAGCCGCCATTGACGGGCCGCCGACCCCCTCCCGGCCCATCGACGACACCCGGATCAGGGAGATCACCGAACTCGCGCCGCCGTCGCATCTCTTGCGCGAATTTCCAGCGTCCGAACGACCTGCAGCCACCACCTTCGAAGCACGTCAAGCCATCCATCGCGTGCTGCATGGCGCGGACGATCGCCTGCTCGTCGTCGTGGGTCCGTGCTCGATCCACGATTACGACGCCGCTATCGCGTACGCGACGCGTCTTGGCTGCGCTCAAGCAACGAATTGGCCGAGACACTCATCGTGGTGATGCGCGTCTATTTCGAGAAGCCGCGCACGACGGTGGGCTGGAAGGGCCTCATCAACGATCCGCGGCTGGACGACAGCTTTCGCATCAACGAGGGCCTGCGCCTCGCGCGCCGCATCCTGCTCGAGATCAACGAGCTCGACCTGCCGGCGGGAACCGAATACCTGGACATGATCACGCCGCAGTACATTGCCGACCTGATCGCGTGGGGCGCCATCGGCGCGCGCACGACGGAGAGCCAGGTGCACCGCCAGCTCGCGTCGGGACTCTCGTGCCCGGTCGGCTTCAAGAACGGCACCAACGGCGACGTGCACATCGCCGTCGACGCGATCAAGGCCGCCTCCGCGCCGCATCACTTCCTCTCCGTCACCAAAGGCGGCCATTCGGCGATCGTGCACACGGCCGGCAACGAGGACTGCCACATCATCCTGCGCGGCGGCAAGACGACGAACTACGATGCTGCGAGCGTGAACGCGACGTGCAACGAGCTCGCGCACGCCGGGCTCGCGGCGCGCGTGATGATCGACTGCTCGCACGCGAACAGCCAGAAGCAGCACGAACGGCAAGTGGACGTCGCGCGCGACGTCGCGGGACAGATCGCGGGCGGCGATGCGCGCATCTTCGGCGTGATGATCGAAAGCCACCTCAATCCGGGCCGCCAGGACCTCGTTCCGGGACAGCCGCTGCAATACGGCGTGTCGATCACCGACGCCTGCATCGGCTGGGACGCGACCGAAGGTGTGCTGCGCGAGCTCGCGGACGCCGTGCGCGCACGCCGCGTCATCCTGACCGACGAAGCGTGAGCACTTCCGGCGCGACCGGCGGCAAGGCTACCGTGCCGGTGGAGACGGAGCTAAAGCTCGCGATCACGCCCGAAGCCGCCCTTCGCGTGGCGCGCCATCCGCTCGTGAAGGCACTGCGGCGCGGGCCCGCGCGCAAGTCGCGGCTGATGTCGACCTACTACGACACCGAGGACCTCGACCTGGCCAAGGCCGGCATCGCGTTGCGCTTGCGGCGCGACGGCCGCACGTGGCTGCAAGCCGTCAAGGGCCGGCCCGAGAAAGGCAGTGCGGGCGGCATGACGGCGCGCCCCGAATTCGAATGGCCCGTGGCGGGGCCCAGGCTCGATCCGCGGCGCTTCGCCACGACGCCGTTTCGCCGCACGCTCGGCAAGGCGGAGAAGCGCGGGCTCACGGCGCAATTCACCACGGCCATCACGCGCACGACCATCCCGCTCGCGTTCGCGGACAGCACGATGGCGTCACTGTGCATCGACAGCGGCGAAGTCCGCGCCGACGTCAATGGACAGCGGCTCCGCGAGTCGATCCAGGAAATCGAAATCGAGCTCGAAGCCGGCAACGCGACCCGGCTCTACGAACTCGCGTACGCGCTGGCCGCCGATGTCCCTCTTTCGCTGCAGCCACTGTCCAAGGCCGAGCGCGGCTACGCGCTTGTCCATCCGCGCGCAGAGGAACCGGTAGGCGCCGAGGACGCTCCGCTCGAATCCGATGCGAGCGCGGCCGAGTGCTTTGGCGCCATCATCCGCGCCTGTCTCGCGCAGATCGAGGGCAACGCGGCGGGCGTCGTCGCGCATCACGATCCGGAATGGATCCACCAGATGCGCATCGGCGTGCGGCGGCTCCGCGCCTGCCTGGCGCTCGCGGCCAGGTCGATGGCGCCGGCGCGCATCGAGCCGCTGCGCGTGGAGTTGCGCTGGCTGGCGCAATTGCTTGGCAACGCACGCGACTATGACGTGTTTACGCTCGAAACCTTGCCCGTTTTCACCGCGGCGGTGGGACGCAACGGCAACGCGGTCGAGCTCAAGCCCGCATTGCGCACTCTGGCCAAGGAAGCGTCGGCCCGGCGTGACGAAGCGCGGACGGCAGCACAAACGGCGGTTGGTTCGGCGCGGTTCCTGCGCCTCGTGCTGGCGGCCACGGCGCTGGCGGCATCGCCGACGACCGGCAGCGCTGACCCGGAAGCGCTTGCGGCGCACGCGCGCGACGTGGCGCGTCCGCTGCTCAAGCGCCGTCATCGTGCGTTGCTGGCGTTGGGCGGGAACCTCTCGCACGCTGCCCCGGAAACCCGGCACGCCGCACGCCTGGCGGCCAAGAAGCTGCGCTACGCAACGGAATTCTTCGCGCCACTGTTCGCCAGGAAGAGGACGCGCGCCTATCGCCGCGGTCTGACGGCATTGCAGGATGAATTGGGCGCGTGGAACGATGCCGCGGTGGCCGCGCGACTCGCCGGCGAAATCGCCGGCGCTGCGTCGCCGGCGGCGGCCGCGTTCAGCGGCTGGACCGCCGCGCAGGACGCAGCGCGCAGCACGGCGCTGGATGCAGCCTGGCAGGCGTTCGCGCGCGCCAAGCCGTTCTGGTCGCGCAATTAGAGGGCCGAAGGGCAGTGGAAAGGTAAAGGCGGGAGGACACGATGCTGGAATCGGCAGAAGTCGGCCACAGGATCGCCAAGGCCGCCTACGCGCGCGAAGAGCCGAAGCTGCGCGAGGCGCTGATCATCGGTCAATTCGAGATGAGCCGCGCGCAACGCGGGCCGATCCTGGTCCTCATCAGCGGCCTCGAAGGCGGCGGCCGCGGCGAAACCGCGAACAAGCTCAACGAGTGGATGGATCCGCGGTTCATCCGCACCCACGCATTCGGCGAAGGCGCGCCCGAAGAAAAGGTCCGGCCGCTCGCGTGGCGCTATTGGCGGGCGCTGCCGCCCCGCGGCAGGATCGGCATCTTCATGAACGCGTGGTACCGCCAGCTGATCGACGCACACGCGCGGCGGGCCGTGAGTCGTGCGCAGTTCAGCGCGTATCTGCAGGACATACGGCAGCACGAGCAGATGCTCGCAGACGAGGGCATCGTGCTGCTCAAGTTCTGGATCCACTTGTCGCGCGCCGCCCAGAAGCAGCGATTGCAGGAACTCGCGTCCGACCCGAAAACGCGCTGGCGCGTGACCGACATCGACAAGCGGGCGTTCAAGTACTACAGCAAGTGCCACGACGCCTGGGAGGAGATGCTGCGCGAAACGTCGACCGGCGCCGCGCCGTGGTACGTCGTCGAAGGCGCCGATCCCAACTATCGCAACTTGACGGTGGGGAAGATCCTGCAGGGCGCCATGGCCAGGACCGGCGCGCCAGCGAAGCCCGCGCCGCGAGCCGTGGCGGCGCCCGCGCCCTCGGCGCTCGGGAACGTCGCGCTGATCCGCCGCCTCGACCTTACGCAAAAGCTCAGCAAGGCGATGTACGAACGCGGAGCTTGCGAAATGGCAGGAGAAGCTCTTCCGGCTCACGCGTCGCAAGGACTTTCGCGACCATTCGCTCGCCCTCGCCTTCGAGGGATCGGACGCCGCCGGCAAGGGCGGCGCCATCCGGCGCGTGGCGACGTCGCTCGATGCGCGGCAATACATGATCGTTCCGATCGCGGCGCCGACCGAGGAGGAACGCGCCCAACCTTACCTCTGGCGCTTCTGGCGGCAGGTTCCCGCGCGCGGCGGCATCACGATCTTCGACCGCACGTGGTATGGCCGCGTGCTGGTGGAGCGCGTCGAGGGTTACTGCAGCGTTTCGGACTGGATGCGCGCCTACGACGAAATCAACCAGTTCGAGGAGAAATTGGTTCGCGCCGGCACTGTGATCTGCAAGTTCTGGCTGCAGATCAGCAAGGCCGAACAACTGAAGCGCTTCAAGGCGCGCGAGAAGACGCCGTTCAAGCGATTCAAGATCACGCGGGACGACTGGCGCAACCGGAAGAAGTGGGACGCGTATGAGCAGGCCGTCGCGGACATGGTCGACCGCACGTCCACCGAACTGGCGGCATGGACGCTGGTCGAAGCCGAGGACAAGCATTTCGCGCGCGTGAAGATCCTGAAGACCATCGTCAGGCAGCTCGAGCGCGCGCTCGACTGATGCGGGATGCGTTCACCCGACTCTGCGGCGATTCCCGTTGCGTACGGCGCGCCGTTCTGGCTGCCCGGCGGTCATGCGCAGACGATCTATCCCGGTGCTGTTGCGCAGCCCCGCCGTGACGTACCGGCGTGAACGCGTCGAAACCCCCGACGGCGATTTCTGGCTGTTCGATTGGCTCGTCGATGCGACGCCACGCGCCGCCGACACGCCGGTCGTCGTGCTGTTCCATGGCCTCGAGGGCAGTTCCGGCTCCCACCATTCGCTGACGCTGATGGTGCGCCTGCAGTCGCTTGGGCTGGCGCGGCGTCGTGCCGCATTTTCGCGGCTGCGGCGGCGAGCCCAATCGCCTGCCCCGCGCGTATCACTCCGGCGACCACGCGGAGATCGCGGCGATGCTCGCGGCGGTCCGCGCGCGCGTGGACTCCGTGGCGCCGGTCTTCGCCTTCGGCGTGTCGCTCGGCGGCAGCGCGCTGCTGAACTGGCTTGGCCGCGCCGGCGCCACCGCGGCGAACACGATCGCCGCGGCCGCGGCGGTGTCCACGCCGCTCGACCTGATGGCCTCGGGCATCGCGATCGACAAGGGCTTCAACCGCCTGGTCTACGCGCAGTCATTCCTGCGCACGTTGAAGCCCAAGGCGATCGCCATGGAGCGCCGCTTTCCCGGCCTCGTCGACGTCCAGCGCGTCGCCCGCGCCACTACGATGTGGGAATTCGATGACGCGGTCACGGCGCCGTTGCACGGCTTTGCCGGGACCGACGATTACTGGACGCGCGCATCCTCGAAGCCATGGCTGCGCGACATCGCGTTGCCCACGCTCGTGCTCAATGCGAGGAACGATCCGTTCGTGCCCGGCGCATCGCTTCCCGGCGCGCAGGAAGTGAGCGCGTCGGTGACGCTGCTGCAACCCCCTGCTGGCGGCCACGGCGGCTTCGCCACGCCGCCCCTACCCGGCAACATCCATTGGCTGGCGCAGCGCGTGACCGACTTCTTCGTCACCGGCCGCTAGAGAACGGAGTGCCACCATGACCGCCCTGCCCCGCGAAATCTTCAAGGCCTACGACATTCGCGGCATCGTCGGCAAGACGCTCACGCCGGCCATCGTGCGTGCCGTCGGCCAGGCCGTGGGCTCGCTCGCGCGCGAACGCGGCAGCGACACGTTCGCCATCGGCCGCGACGGCCGGCTGTCGGGTCCGGAATTGCTGTCGGCATTGTCCGACGGCATTCGCGCGGCCGGCGTCAACGTCATCGACGTCGGCATGGTGGCCACGCCGATGACGTATTTCGCCGCGCATCATCTGCATACCGGATGCAGCGTCATGGTCACCGGCAGCCACAATCCGCCCGACTACAACGGCCTCAAGATGGTGGTCGCCGGCGACACGCTGTCGGGCGACGACATCCAGGCGTTGCGCGCGCGCATCGAAAGCGGCGCGCTCCTCGAAGGCAGCGGCGCCTACCGCGCGCTCGACATCGGCCCGGCGTATCTCGACCGCATCGTCGGCGACGTCAAGCTCGCGCGGCCGCTGAAGATCGCCGTCGATTGCGGCAACGGCGTCGCCGGTGCGTTCGCGCCCGCGCTGTACACGCGCCTGGGCTGCACGGTCGTGCCGCTCTTCTGCGACGTCGACGGCCACTTCCCCAACCACCATCCCGATCCGTCGCAGCCTGCCAATCTGCGCGACCTGATCGCGCGGCTCGGCCGAGGGCGACTGCGAACTCGGCCTGGCCTTCGACGGCGACGGCGACCGCCTGGGCGTGGTCACGCGCGAGGGCCACGTCATCTATCCCGGACCGCCAGCTGATGCTGTTCGCCGCCGACCTGCTCGAGCGCAATCCCGGCGCGACGGTCATCTACGACGTCAAGTCGACGCGCAACCTGAAGCCGTGGATCACGCAGGCACGGCGGCGTGCCGCTGCTGTGGAAGACCGGGCATTCGCTGATCAAGGGCAAGATGAAGGAAGTCCACGCGGCGCTGGCGGGCGAGATGAGCGGCCACACGTTCTTCGGCGAGCGCTGGTACGGCTTCGACGACGGCCTCTACGCCGGCGCGCGGCTGCTGGAGATCCTGTCGCGCCACGCCGATCCGTCGGCGGTGCTCGATGCGCTGCCCGACGCGCTGTCCACGCCGGAGCTGAACGTGCCGTGCGCCGAAGGCGAGCCGCATGCGCTGATCGCCAAAATGGCCGCGACCGAGACGTTTCCCGGATGCGAGCGAAGTGATCCGCATCGACGGCCTGCGCGTCGAATACGCCGACGGCTTCGGACTCGCGCGCGCGTCCAACACCACGCCGGTCATCGTGCTGCGCTTCGAGGCCGACAACGCCGGCCGCGCTGGCGCGCATCCAGGACGAATTCCGCGCGCGTGCTGGAGCGCGCCAAGCCCGGCGTCGCGCTGCCCTTCTGACGATGGCCGCCCTGCTGACGCTCGCCGACATCGAGGCCGCGCGCGAGCGCATCGCCGGCGGCATCTACGTGTCGCCGTGCGTCGAGTCGATCCCGCTGTCGCAACTCACGGGCGCGCACATCTTCTGCAAGCTCGACTACCTGCAGCGCACCGGCAGCTTCAAGGAGCGCGGCGCGCGCAATGCGCTGCTGCTGCTGACCGACGAGCAGCGCAAGCGCGGCGTGATCGCGGCGTCGGCGGGCAACCATGCGCAGGGCGTCGCCTACCACGGCAGCCTGCTCAAGATTCCGGTCACCGTCGTGATGCCGAAGTTCGCGGCGCTGGTCAAGGTCACCAATTGCCGGCACCTGGGCGCCAACGTCATCCTGCATGGCGCCGACCTGGGCGAGTCGCGCGTGCTGCGCGGAGGAAATCGCGCAGCAGCGAAGGCCTCACGTTCATCCATCCGTTCGACAATGCCGACGTGATGGCGGGCCAGGGCACGATGGCGCTCGAAATCCTCGAGCAGACGCCGGACGTCGAGGCCATCGTCGTGCCGGTGGGCGGCGGCGGATTGCTCGCGGGCATCGGCACGGTGATCAAGGCGCTGCGTCCGAGCGTGCACGTCGTCGGCGTCGAGCCCGACCACGCGGCCTGCCTCACGGCGGCGCGCGCCGCCGGGCCATCCGGTGCCGGTGGCGCTGTCGCCGACGCTGGCCGACGGCCTCGCCGTCCCGCTGCTCGGCAAGCTGCCGTTCGCCGTGCTGCAGAAGGTCGTCGACCAGGTCGTGACCGTCGACGAGGCGAACATCGCGCTCGCGATCCTGCGGCTGATCGAACTGGAGAAAAGCGTCGTCGAAGGCGGCGGCGCCGCGCCGCTCGCCGCGTTCCTCGCGGGCAAGCTCGACAATCTCAAGGGCAAGCAGGTCGTGCTCACGCTGTGCGGCGGCAACATCGACCTCACGATGCTCGGCCGCATCATCGAGGTCGGCCTGGTCGCCGACGGCCGCGTGTCGCGATTCACCGTGTCGATCAGCGACCGGCCCGGCGGACTTGCGCGGCTGGCCGAATTGATCGCGTCGACCGGCGCGTCGATCAAGGAAATCGTCCACGACCGCGCGTTCTCCGGCCCCGACCTGTCGGCGGTGCGCGTCATCTGCGTGGTCGAGACCACCGGCCACGCGCACGTGAGGGAATTGCACGCCGCGCTGGCCGCGGCGGGGATGCAGGTCGACGGCTAGTACGGTATGCCGGCGCGCCGGTACACGAATCCCAGAACCACGCCGGCCCGACCAGCAGGAACTTCACGTCCTCGAAGAACGACGGCTTCTTGCCTTCGATGATGTGGCCGACGAACTGCCCGATCCACGCCAGCACGCTCCACGTGATGAGCGGCACGCAAATCCAGTGGATCGCCTTGTTGGCCGGATTGCGGTGCGACTCGCCGTAGCGCTCGAACAGGTCATCGACATCTTGCCGCAACGCGTCCTCGCGAGGCTTCCTCTTATGCGGCTATCCCGTCGCCACGGCGGAATCGCATCGTCCAGCGCGGAGCGGCCCGCGCTATAATCGACCACGCAGACCGCCTGCCGCTCGCCACTTGCAGCGGGTAATGCGGCGCCAAAACCAAGACTGCGACGGCAGCCGCCAGCCCATCTGGAGGACGCATGAAACGTTTGCTGCGCAGCATCGCACTGCTCGCTCTCGGCTTTGGTTCTGCACCCCCTCGCTTCGCCGCCGACCAGTTCATCAACGTGCTTACCGGCGGAACCAGCGGCGTCTACTATCCGCTCGGCGTCGCGCTGGCCAACGACATCGGCAAGGCGATGCCCGGGGTCAAGACGTCGGTCCAGGCGACCAAGGCGTCGGTCGAAAACCTGAACCTGCTGCAGGCCGGCCGCGGCGAAGTGGCATTCACGCTCGGCGACTCGCTGTCCGACGCGTGGAAGGGCAATGAAGACGCCGGCTTCAAGACGCCGCTCAAGAAACTGCGCGGCATCGCCGCGATCTATCCCAATTACATCCAGATCGTCGCGCGCGCCGACGCCGGCATCAAGACGCTGGCCGACTTGAAGGGCAAGAAGATTTCCGTCGGCGCGCCAAAGTCCGGCACGGAGCTCAATGCGCGAGCGATCCTCGCCGCCGCCGGCATCACCTACAAGGACTTCTCCAAGGTCGAGTACCTGCCCTTCGGCGAATGCGTCGAGCTCATGAAGAACCGCCAGCTCGACGTCACGCTGCAATCGGCCGGCCTGGGCGTGTCCGCGCTGCGCGATCTCGCGACTTCGGTCGACATCATCGTCGTGCCGATTCCGGCGGACGTCATCAAGAAGACCAACGACCCCGCCTACCTTGCCGCCGTCATTCCCGCCAACACCTATCGCGGGCAGACTGCCGACGTGCCCACGGCGGCCGTCCAGAATTACCTCGTCACCTACGACGGCGTGAGCAACGACACCGTCTACGGCATCACCAAGGCGCTGTGGACAGGGTTGGACCAGCTCGTCGCCGCGCATTCGGCGGCCAAAGCCATTGACCCGAAGCATGCGCTGGACGGGATGCCGATTCCGCTGCATCCGGGCGCCGAGAAGTATTACAAGGAAGCCGGGCTGATCAAATGACCTCGTCGCAGGTCCCCGCTGCCGAAATCCAGGCAGCGCGAGGCCGCATTCGACGAAACCGGCGTCAAGCGCGAGCTGACGGGCATCGCGTGGAAAGTCGTCGCCGGCGTCGCGCTGGCGTTCTCGACCTACCAGCTGGTCATCGCGGCATTCAGCCCGCTGTCGAGCCTGCCGACGCGCTCGATCCACGTCGGCTTCCTGCTGCTGCTGTCGTACCTCATCTATCCGATCGGCAAGAATGCCAATCGGCACAAGATCGCCTGGTTCGACATGGTGCTCGGCGGCATTGGGCGCAACGCTGGCGCTGTATCACCTGGTGTTCGAGGCGGAACTGATCCAGCGCTCGGGCGACCCGACCACTCATCGATCTGGTGGTGGGATCGATCGTCGTCGTGCTGCTGTTCGAGGCCGCGCGGCGCGTGCTGGGCATTGCGCTGCCGATCGTCTGCGGCACCTTCCTGGCCTACGGATTGTTCGGCCAATACCTGCCGTCGGCCATCGCGCATCGCGGCTACGGCTTCGACCAGATCGTCGGCCAGCTCTTCCTCGGGCACCGAGGGCATCTACGGCATACCGACGCTGGTGTCGGCGACCTACATCTTCCTGTTCATCCTGTTCGGCTCCTTCCTCGAGCACGCCGGCATGATCAGCCTCTTCAACAACATCGCGCTGGGATTCGTCGGCCACGCGCGCGGCGGCCCGGCCAAGGTCGCGGTGATCTCGTCGGGCATGATGGGCATGATCTCCGGCTCGGGCGTGGCCAACGTGCTCACCGTCGGCCAGTTCACGATTCCGCTGATGAAGCGCTTCGGGTACACGCCCGTCTTCGCCGGCGCCGTCGAGGCGACGTCCAGCATGGGCGGCCAGATCATGCCGCCGGTGATGGGCGCCGTCGCGTTCATCATGGCCGAGACGCTCAACGTGCCGTACGTGACGATCGTCAAGGCGGCCATCATCCCGGCCATCCTCTATTACCTCACCGCGTTCGCGATGGTGCATCTCGAGGCCGGCCGCAAGGGCCTGCACGGGATTCCGAAGGCCGAATGCCCGAACCCGTGGCAGGCGATCCGGACCAAGTGGTACCTGATGCTGCCGCTGCTCGTGCTCGTGTTCATGCTCTTCGACGGCTTCACGCCGATGTTCTCGGGCATCGTCGGGTTGGCGCTCACCGCCGTGCTGATCCTCGGCGCGGGCATCGCCGGCGGATTCGGCTCGACGTCGTTTCGCGTCGTGTTCTGGGTCGCGCTGGGCGTGGCATCGGCGAGCTTCTTCAAATACGGCGTCTGGCCGATCATCGCGATGATCGCGCTGCTCGTCGCCGTGAACTTCGTCATCAAAGGCGGCCGCGAGACGCTCGCCATCATGCGCGGCAGCCTGATCGACGGCGCGCAGGCAGGCCATCGCCGTCGGCATCGCCTGCGCGATCGTCGGCGTGATCATCGGCGTGCTGACGCTGACCGGCGCGGCGTCCAACTTCGCCGGCTTCGTGCTCGACATCGGATCGAAGAGCCTGTTCCTGTCGCTGCTGCTGACGATGGTCGTGTGCCTGATGCTCGGCATGGGCATTCCGACGATCCCGAACTACATCATCACCAGCGCGATCGCCGCGCCGGCGCTGCTGAAGCTCGGCGTGCCGCTGATCGTCTCGCACATGTTCGTGTTCTATTTCGGCATCATGGCCGACCTGACGCCGCCGGTGGCGCTGGCCGCGTTCGCGGCGGCGTCGATCGCCAAGGCGTCGCCGATGAAGATCGGCTGGAAGGCGACGCACATCGCGATCGCCGGCTTCGTGATCCCGTACATGGCCGTCTACGATCCCGCGCTGATGCTGCAGGGCGGGACGTTGCTCGACACCGCCTACGTCGTGTTCAAGGCCATCGTCGCCATCGGGCTGTGGGGCGCGGCGTCGGTCGGCTACCTGCGCGGCCCGCTCATCTGGCCGGAGCGCATCCTCGCGACGGCCGCGGCGTTCCTGCTGGTCGTCGCGGTGCCGTGGACCGACGAGGCGGGCTTCGCGCTCGAGCGCGGCGTTCGTCGCCTGGCATTGGTATCGCACGCGCGGCGCGCCGGCGGCCGCGTCCGCTTGACCCGCCAGCCGCGCGTCCCGCCCGTGAACCGGTCGGTTGACGACTCAGTTGACGCCATCTGCCTTCTCGTCGCCGGCGTCGTGCGCGCGACGCTGCCCGGACCCGGAATTCACGCTGGCGTGGGAACACTCGGTCGCAGAAGACGCGCTGGGAAGAGCGCTACCGGCTCGACGGCGACGTCGCTGACGCTCGATCGAGGCGCGCGTCGAGGGCACCGGCGCGGGCATGGAGCCGCCGCCCGGCGCGATGCTGCACGACGGCGCCTGGACCTGGCAGCCGCAATCGACACATGCCGAGCTGCGCTTGACGCATTCCACGTACGCGCCGCGACTACACGCTGTGCGCGGCGGGGCGCTGCGCGAACTCGGCTGACGTGGACCGGCGCGCACCGCACAAGGCGACGTCGTCACCGTGCGCAGTTGCGACGCCGTCAGCCGGCAGCAAGCAGGTCGGGCGTAGCGGCGGCCGCCGTTCGAGCGAACTGACGCGCATCGGAAACGCTCCCTGCTTGCGATCGAGGAAATAGTTGCGCAGCGTGCGCGTGATGGTGCGGAACGCCAGCGTCTCCCACGGAATGTCCTCTTCGGCGAAGAGCCTCACCTCGAGGCTTTCGCTGCCCGGCGCCGAAATCGAGGTCCAGGAGCGGCGCGCGGAACATCATGTAGACCTGGTTGATCTGCGGCAGGCTGATGATCGTGTAGAGATCGCCCAGGTTCGACCCGCGCATGCGCCTCCTCGAGCGTCTCGCGCAGCGCGCCGGCGACGATCGTTTCGCCGTTCTCGAGGAATCCGGCGGGCAGCGTCCACAGCCCGTAGCGCGGCTCGATCGCGCGCTTGCACAGCAGCACGCGCCCCTCCCACTCCGGCAGGCAGCCGACGACGATCTTGGGATTCTGGTAGTGGATCGTGCCGCAGTCGGCGCACACGAAGCGCGGCAGGGTGTCGCCGTCGGGCACGCGCCATTCGATGCGCGACGAGCCGCAGTGGCTGCAGAATTTCATCGAGGCATGGCCTGACGTTCCGGTGGATGCGTGCATAATTGTCGCACCCCGCACTCCGTCGGAGTTCCTACGGAAATATGACGCCTGCGTTCACTTGCTGCCCGAAGCCGTCGATGACGTACGTGCGCGACGTGGCGACCCGCGAGACACCGCGTGCAGCGGCGCCTGCGCGACGAAACCGCGAAGCTTCCCGATGGCCGGCATGCAGATCGGCGCGGACCAGGGCGCGTTGCTCGCGCTGCTGGTGCGCCTCATCGGCGCGCGCCGCGCGCTCGAGATCGGCACCTTCACCGGCTACAGCGCGCTCGCCGTCGCGACCGCGCTGCCCGCCGACGGCCGGCTCATCTGCTGCGACGTCAGCGACGAATGGACGCAATCGCGCGGCGCTACTGGCGCGAGGCCGGCGTCGCCGAGCGCATCGACCTGCGCCTCGCGCCCGCCGCGCGAGACGCTGCGCGACCTGCTGCGCGATCCGGGCCCGGGCAGCTTCGACTTCGCGTTCATCGACGCCGACAAGACCGGCTACGACGGCTACTACGAGGCGTGCCTGACGCTGCTGCGGCCGGGCGGCCTGATGGCGTTCGACAACACGCTGTGGAGCGGCGCGGTCGCGGATCCGGCGAAGAACGACCCGACACCGTGGCGCTGCGCGCGCTGAACCTCAAGGTGCGCGACGATCCGCGCGTGACGAGTTGCCTCGTCTCCATCGGCGACGGCGTCATGCTGGCGCTCAAGCACTGAGCGCTCACGCACGCGATCCGCGGCTCGCACGCCGGCGATGAACTCACTGGCGCAGGAAATTCTCGCGGTAGTACTTGAGCTCCTCGATCGACTCGTAGACGTCGGCGAGCGCCTCGTGCTTGCCTTCCTTCGGAATGCCCTTCATGAGGTCGGGCTTCCAGCGCCGGCAGAGCTCCTTCAGCGTCGACACGTCGAGGTTGCGGTAGTGGAACCAGTCCTCGAGCGCCGGCATCCAGCGCGCGAGGAAGCGGCGGTCCTGGCAGATCGAATTGCCGCACATCGGCGACGCCTTCGCCGGCACGTGCTCGCGCAGGAACGCGAGCGCCTGCGCCTTCCACCGCGGCGTCGGTCAGCGTCGACGCCTTCACCTTGTCGATCAGGCCGGACTTGCCGTGCGTGCCCTTGTTCCACGAGTCCATGCCGTCCAGCACCGCGTCGTCCTGGTGCACGACCCACACCGGCGCCTCGGCGACGGTGTTGAGATCGGCGTCGGTCACGACCAGCGCGACCTCGATGATGCGGTCGGTGTCGGGATTGAGCCCCGTCATCTCCATGTCGATCCAGATGAGGTGGTTGGCGTCTTGGGGCATGGGGTCTGGAATTGGCGTAAAATGCGCGATCCATTCTCGCACAAAGCGCCGGACCGCCGAAGTCGACGCGCCACATCCGTCCCTTGACCGCGTCCAACTTCACCGTGCTCTTCCTCGCCGCGCTGGCGGCCTCGCTGGCCGTCGCCTCTGGCTTGTCGCGGCGGCAGATCGCGCACGTCCGCGCGCATCGCGACGCCGTGCCGGCGGCGTTCGCGGCGCAGCATCGGCCTCGCCGCGCACCAGAAGGCCGCCGACTACACGGTGGCGAAGCAGCGGCTCGGCACGCTCAACACGCTGACCGACGCCGCGCTGCTGCTCGCTGATGACGTTGGGCGGCGGCCTCGCGTGCGATCATCGGCTGGACCGAGACGATCGACGTGTCGCCGCTGTGGCGCGACGTGCTGCTCTTCGCCGTGACCGGCGTTCGTCTACGGCGTCGTCAGCCTGCCGTTTTCGTGGTGGCAGACGTTTCGCATCGAGGAGCGCTTCGGCTTCAACCGGATGACGCTGCGCCTCTGGCTCGCCGACCTCGCCAAAGGCATTGCGGTGGCCGTCGCGCTTGGGCCTGCCGCTGCTGGTGCTGGTGCTGTGGCTGATGCGCACGGCGGGCACGCTGTGGTGGCTGTGGGCGTGGGTCGCGTGGATGGCGTTCCAGCTGCTGGTGCTGGTCCTCTACCCGACGCGTGATCGCGCCGCTGTTCAACAAGTTCACGCCGCTGGCCGAAGGCCCGGCGCGCGACGCGCATCGAGGCGCTGCTCGCGCGCTGCGGCTTCGCGCGCACCGGGCTGTTCGTGATGGACGGCTCGAAGCGCTCCGGCCACGGCAACGCCTACTTCACCGGCTTCGGCGCGCGCCAAGCGCATCGTGTTCTTCGACACGCTGCTCGCGCGCCTCGCCCCCGACGAGATCGAGGCGGTGCTGGCGCACGAGCTCGGCCACTACAAGCTGAAGCACGTGGCCAAGCGCGTCGCGTGGTCGGCGGTCGTGTCGCTGGTCGTCCTGGCGCTGCTCGCGTGGTTCGCGCGCGAGCCGTGGTTCTACGCGGGCCTCGGCGTTCCCGAGTCGCTGCTCGCGGTCAGCATGACGCGGCCCGGCGTCGCGCTCGAACTGTTCCTGCTGGCGCTGCCGGTGTTCACGTTCGTGCTCGAGCCGCTGTCGCTCGCTCTATTCGCGCAAGCACGAGTTCGAGGCCGACGCCTACGCGACGCGGCAACGCCGACGCCGCTGCGCTGACGCAGGCGCTGGTCAAGCTGTACGAGGACAACGCCGCGACGCTGACGCCGGATCCGCTGCATTCGGCGTTCTACGATTCGCATCCGCCGGCGGCGGTCCGCATCGCGCACATCGAGATCGCTCGTCGCGACAGCGGACGCGGCGATGGCCGCATGAAGTCCTCACCCACGGTCGCTCGATACCCGGCTGCTGGCGCTGGCGTCGATGCATTGCCGCGACGGCGCGCCGGCCTTGGCCGCGGACGAGCTCGCCGCGCACGTCGCAGACGCTGCCCGGCTGGGATCTTCAACGACGGCCAGATCGAGAAGAACATTCCTGTTCGCCAACTATCACGAGACGATCGCCTTCGTGAATGCGCTCGCGTGGATCGCGCATCACGAGGACCACCATCCCGACCTGCAGGTCCACTACAACCGCTGCGTGGTCGCGTTCTCGACGCACAGCGCGGGCGGCGTCACGCTGAACGACGTCATCTGCGCGGCCAAAGCGGAACGCCTGTTCGCTTGACGCCCGGCCGCGGCGGCACCGCTACCGGCGGCGCGATGAAGGCCTGGTCGTCGCCACGTATCGCCGGCACTACGCGGTCACGCTCGCCGGACGGCGAAATCCTGGAATGCGTGCAGAAGGGCCGCTCGCTGCAGATCGCATGCGGCGATCGCGTCGGCGTCGTGCGCATCGGCCGGCGGCGGCGCCATCGAGTCCGTCGCGCCGCGCACGAGCCTTCTCTACCGCTCCGACGCCTTTCGCGAAAAGCTGATCGCGGCGAACGTCACGCAGATCGTCGGCGTCGTCGCGCCGGGCCTCGGCCTCGACGAGGAACTCATCAACCGCTGGATGATCGCGGCCGAAGCGCAGGGCTGCCGCTTCGTGCTCGCCGCCAACAAGTCGGACCTGCCCGATTATTCCGCCGCTGCTGGCGCGCCTGGCGCCCTTCGCCGCGCTCGGCTATGGCGTCGTCGAGTTGTCCGCCGTGCGCGATGCCGCGCCGGTCGCGGCGCTGGCTCGCCGGAAACCACACGGTGCTGGTCGGCCAATCGGGCATGGGCAAGTCGACGATCGTCAATGCGCTGATACCCGCTGCCGGGATCCGCGTGCGCGAGGTTTCGACGGCGCTTGCGACCGGCCGCCACACGACGACGGCGACGACGCTCTATCCGCTGCCCGCGCTCGGCGCCGACACGTGGATCGTCGATTCGCCCGGCATGAAGGCTTTCGGGCTCGCGCATCTCGACCCCGGTGCGATTGCCGAAGCGTTCGTCGAGTTGCGCCCGCTGCTCGGACATTGCCGCTTCCGCGATTGCCGCCACGATGCGGAGCCCGGATGCGCGATCCAGGCGGCAGTGGCGCAGCGGCCTGGTTGCGCCGCACCGCGTCGCGCTGCTGCACACAATGATCCGCGACGCGCAGGCGATCCGCGATCCCGCGCGCTAGCTGCGGAACAACTCGTGGGAAGTGTCAGGGCACGATGTAGGCGACCGTGATCAGCAGGATCAACAACAGCCACATGATGAGCGCGCGCCAGACGAGCCCCACCGCGGAGGGCAAGCATCTCCGGGTGGCCGGCTCGCCGGTGCCCATTTCGGCGCGCACGTCCGGCTCGCCCACCAGCACGGGAAGCGGACCCGCCCAGCGCACGCCGAGCGCCCCGCCGCCGCTGGCGAGCAGTATGCCCATCGCGGGGCCGCCGTCATGCGATCGCCCACAGGTGCGCCTGCGTGCGCCAGCAGGCCACCGCATCCTCGAAGTCGCCGACGATCGCGAACGACAACGCGGTCAGGCGCACCGGAATCCAGTCGAGCAACGCCAGCACCTGTCGCGCCGGCCGACCGAATTCGTCGCGCGCCTGCGCATGCGGCGTGGGTTCGACGCCGGGCTGGATCGTTCCCCATTCCTCGGCGAGCAGCGCCGACGGCACGGTAGAGCACCGCGCCCGCGGGCCCGGGCAGGATCACGAACCAGAAGATCACCGCGAACACCTGGCGATAGGCGTCGACCAGGCCGCGCTCGATCGCAAGCCGCGCCACGTCCTCGCTCGTGAGCTCGCTCGCCGCGCCGCCGCGCCACGCCGCCAGCGCGCGCCGCGCCTCCGCGAGGTCACTCACCTTGAAGGCGTTGACGATCGCCGACACCGCGTGGCTGAAGCGCCGGAACCCCATCATGAAATACAGAACGATGACCTTGACGGCGAAGCCGAGCAGCCGGATGCACGATCCAGGCCGCCAGGAACAATCCTTCCACGAACAAGACCGGCGGCGCGAGCGCGGCGACGAGCGCGAACCAGCCGTGTTGCGCCGTGCCGCCGTTCCACCGGCCCTCGATCCAGCGTGCGTAGCGGACGAATGCCCGCTCGACGCGAGCCCGCCACGCGAACGCGCGCCACTGCTCGAGGCCGAGCGCCGCCAGGATGGCAAGGAAACTCATGCGCGCTTCACCTGAATCTCATTTGCAACTTATTTGAAGCTCATTTGAAAAACTCCTGGCTGATTTCCCGGAACAGCGGCGTCGCGGCCTCGCCCAGCCATTCGAACACGACCATTTCCCGCGTGACGACCCGGATACCCTCGTCGCGCATGCGCGTCAGCGCCATGTCGCGATCTACGGGATGGCGCGAGCCGATCGCGTCGGCGACGACGTAGACCTCCTTGCCATCCTCGAGCAACTCGAGGGCGGTCTGCAGCACGCACACGTGCGCTTCGGCACCGACGACCACCACTTGCGCCCGGTCGTGTCCCGGCAGCTTGCGCAGGCATTGCGCCGCGACCGCCGAAAAATGGGTCTTGGCGGCGATCGCACTCGACGGGATGAGCTTGCGCACCTTAGGCACCATCGGTCCCAGTCCCTTCGGATACTGCTCCGTGGCCGCGATGGGAACGCCGATCTTCTGCGCGATCCGGATCAGCCACACGATGTTGGCCACGACCTCCTCGTACTCGGCAAGCACGGGCACCATCTTCGTCTGCAGGTCGATCACGAGCAGTGCGGAACGTTCGGCATCGATCAGCATGAAGTCGCCTCCAGAGTAACCTCAACGGCATTCAACTTTGAATCGTCCATGCCCGCCCATATCAACTCTTGAGCTCTTCCCGGTCGCGATACTCGGCAAGCGCTTCGGGATTGGCCAGCGCTTCGACATTGCGCACGTCGCGGCCGTGCACCACGTCGCAGACGGCAAGTTCCACGATCTTGCCGCTGCGCGTGCGCGGAATGTCGGTCACCTGCACGATCTTCGCCGGCACGTGGCGCGGCGTCGTGTTCTCGCGGACCGTCTGCCGGATGCGCTCCGCCAGCGCGTCGTCGAGCGTCAGCCCCTCCGGAGCTTGACGAACAGCACGACGCGCACATCGCTGCACTCGCCCGGCGGCCACGTCTGCCCGATCACCAGACTTTCGGCGATCTCCGGATCGGCTCGAGCTGATGATAGATTTCCGCGGTGCCCATGCGCACGCCGCCCGGGTTGAGCGTCGCATCGGAGCGGCCGTAGATCACGATGCCGCCGTGTTCGGTCAATTCCGCCCAGTCGCCCTGACGCCAGACACCGGGATAGTGCTCGAAGTACGTCGCGCGATATTGCGCGCCGTCGGGATCGTTCCAGAATCCCGCCGGCATCACGGGAAAAGGCGACTTGCACACGAGTTCGCCCTTGGTACCCGCGACCGGCTTCCCCGCGTCGTCGAAGACGTCGACGTCCATGCCGAGGCCGCGGCACTGCAATTCGCCCCGCCATACGGGCAGCGTCAGCGCGCCGGGCGCGAAGCACGACGCGATGTCGGTGCCGCCGGAAATCGACGACAGGCAGATGTCCTCCTTCACGCACTGGTAGACGTAGTCGAAGCTCTCGGGGCTCAGCGGGCTGCCGGTCGAGAACATGACCCGCAACCGCGCGAGGTCGAAGTCCTTGCGCGGCACCTGCGCGATCTTCTTCTGCGCATCGATGAATTTGCGCCGACGTCCCGAAGTGGGTCATCCGCTCGAGCGCGGCCAGCTTCCACAGGATGCGCCCCTGCTGGATGAACGGCGACCCGTCGTACAGGAGCAGCGTCGCGCTGGACGCGAGGCCCGAGACCAGCCAGTTCCACATCATCCAGCCGCAGGTCGTGAAGTAGAACAGCCGGTCGCCGGGCTTCACGTCGCCGTGCAGCCGGTGCTCCTTCAGGTGCTGCAGCAGCATCGCCGCCGGCCGTGTGCACGATGCATTTCGGCACGCCCGTGGTCCCCGACGAATAGAGGATGTACAGCGGGTGCGCGAACGGCAGCGCGACGTAGTCGATCGGGCCGGGCAGGAACGGCGCCAGCCAGACGTCCCACGCCACGGCATCGCGCACCTTCGACAGGTTCGTCGGCAGCGCCCGGCGTTTGGCTGCAGATACGGAATCACGACCACCTTTTCCACCGACGGCAGCCGCGCGACGATGTCCGCGACCTTGTCGAGGATCGGGATCGCCTTGCCGTTGTACCAGTAGCCGTCGACGGTGACGAGAATCCGCGGCTCGATCTGGCCGAAGCGGTCCAGCACGCCCTGCACGCCGAACTCCGGCGAGCACGACGACCAGATCGCGCCGCGGCCGACGGCGCCCAGCATCGCGATGACGGCTTCGGGCATGTTCGGAACGTAGGCGGCGACGCGGTCGCCGGCCACGATGCCGTGCGCCGCGAACGCCGCCGACGCGCGCGAAGCCAGCGCGTGCAGTTCGAGATGCGAGATCCGGCGCGCTGACCTTGTCCTCGCCCCAGAACACGAGCGCATCGCTTTCGTCGTCGGCGCGCTTGCGCTCGAGCAGGTTCTGCGCAAAGTTGAGCCTGGCGTCGGGAAACCATTGCGCACCGGGCATCCGGTCGCCATCCACCAGCACGGTTTCGCCGCGCGTGCCGATGACGCCCGGCGTCGTCCCAGACCTCGCGCCAGAAATCCGCTTTGTGGTCGATCGACCATCGCCAGAGCGCGTCGTAGGTCGTTACATCGACGCCGTGCCGGGCGCCGATCTTCGCGGCGAACGCCGTGAGGTTCGCCTGGGCGACCTGCTGCGGCGCGGGCGTCCAGAGCCTGGTCGCGGCGGCGGTCATCGATTCTGCTCGTCCGTCGACGCGCAGCAGCGCGGCAATGGCATTTGGCAGCGGCGTCGATCGCCCGGTGCCGCGATTGATCCAGACCATCTTCGAGGCGCCCTCGGCGTACTTGCGTCCGTCCATCCAGATTTCGTAGTACGTGCCGATGCTGGTGCGGCCGAGATCGCCCAGGAACATCCGCACCTCGATGTCGCCCGGGTACACGAGCGGCAACAGGAAGTCGCAGCTCGCGTTGACGATCACCGGCCCTTCCTGCGACGTCGTGGCCGCCGGCTTTCGCCGCCTGCGCATAGAGCCATTCGAGCCGCGCCTGCTCCATGTAGCGGAAATAGACGGTGTTGTTGACGTGGCCGAACGCGTCCATGTCGCCCCAGCGAATCTTCTGCATGGACGTGTGGACGAGGAGGCGGGAGTCGGTCATGGTGTGGGAGCCGCATACCTATGGCCACCAGCAATTATAATGGCCGGTCCTTCAGGATCATCAAAAAGGCGATTCCCGGGAGCACGGCCGCATGGCGCGCGAAGCGATGGAATATGACGTTGTGATCGTCGGCGGCGGCCCGTCCGGCCTGGCCGCAGCCATCCGCCTGAAACAGCTCGCTGCCGCGCAAAGCCGCGACGTGTCGGTGTGCATCCTCGAAAAAGGGTCGGAGGTCGGCGCGCACATCATTTCCGGCGCCGTCATCGACCCCAAGGCGCTGAACGAGCTCATTCCCGACTGGAAGGAAAAGGGCGCGCCGATAACGACGCCGGTGACCGAGGATCGCTTCCTCATCCTGACCGAGCAAAAGGCGTATCGCATCCCGAACTGGGCGCTGCCGCCGCTCATGGACAACCACGGCTGCTACATCGTGAGCCTCGGCAACGTCTGCCGCTGGCTCGGGCAGCAGGCGGAAGCGCTCGGGGTCGAAATCTATCCGGGCTTTGCGGCGGCGGAAGTTCTCTACGACGACCAAGGCGCGGTGCGCGGTGTGGCCACCGGCGACATGGGCGTCGCGAAGGACGGCGCGCACAAGCCCGACTACCAGCCCGGCATGGAGCTGCACGCGAAGTACACGCTGTTCGCCGAAGGGTGCCGCGGTTCGCTGTCGCAGGAGTTGATGCAGAAATTCAACTTGCGCGACGGCATCGACCCGCAGAAATACGGCATCGGCCTGAAGGAACTGTGGCAGGTCGCGCCGGAGAAGCACCAGAAGGGGCTGGTCCTGCACAGCCAGGGCTGGCCGCTCGACGCGAACACCGGCGGCGGATCGTTCCTGTATCACCTGGACGAAAATCTCGTCGCCGTCGGCTTCGTCGTTCACCTCAACTACGAGAATCCGCACCTGTCGCCGTTCGACGAGTTCCAGCGCTTCAAGACGCACCCAGCGATCCGCCCGACGTTCGAAGGCGGCAAGCGGCTGGGCTACGGCGCGCGCGCGATCAACGAGGGCGGCCTGCAGTCGGTCCCGAAGCTCGCGTTTCCGGGCGGCGCGCTGATCGGCTGCTCGGCGGGATTCGTCAACCTGCCGCGGATCAAGGGCAGCCACAACGCGATGAAGACCGGCATGCTCGCCGCCGAGTCTGCGTTCGCCGCACTCGGCGCGGGCCGCGCGCACGACGAGCTTGCCGACTACCCGGAAAGCTGGCGCAAGTCGTGGGTGTACGAGGACCTGTACAAGGTGCGCAACGTGAAGCCCGGGCTCAACTGGGGCATGTGGGCCGGCACGTTCCACGGCGGCGTGCACATGTGGCTGAATGACCTGGGGTTAGGCGCGCTGGTCCCGTGGACGCTGCGGCATGGCAAGGCGGACCACGAAACGCTGCGGCCTGCGGCGCAGATGCCGCGCATCGAGTATCCGAAGTACGACGGCGTGATCACGTTCGACAAGCTGTCCTCGGTGTTCGTGTCGAACACGAATCACGAGGAGAACCAGCCGGTTCACCTGCAGTTGCGCAACGCAGCCATCCCAGTCGACGTAAACCTCACCCTCTACGACGGCCCGGAGCAGCGCTACTGTCCGGCGGGCGTCTATGAATTCGTCGATGCGGAGGCGGCGTGACGAAGCGGCTGCAGATCAACGCGCAGAATTGCGTGCACTGCAAGACGTGCGACATCAAGGACCCGCGCCAGAATATCCACTGGGTCACGCCCGAAGGCGGCGGCGGGCCCAACTATTCCGGAATGTGAATCGCGCGGAAGTTCGGTGGCACCGCCGCATTAGTCCCACAGCCATGCGGCGCCGCGCACGCCGCTCGAGTCGCCATGAACGTGCCGGACGAGCCGCGTGTCGACGCGGTCCGAAAACACCCACGCGCCCCATAGTTTCGGCACGTTGACGTAGAGCCGGTCGACGTTCGACATCCCGCCGCCCAGCACGATCACATCGGGGTCGAGCACGTTGATCACGTGCGCCAGCGAACGGGCGAGCCGGTCCTCGTAGCGCGCGACGGTTGCCTCGCACAGCGCGATCGCCTGCCGCCGCGCGCGCCACGATATCAGTCGTGGTCATTTCCGTTCCAGCGACGCGGCGATGGTCGCGCGCCAATGCCGGGCCGGACAGCCACGTCTCGATGCAACTCGTCTGCCCGCAGAAGCAGGATGCGACCGGGCCGCTCGTCGTCGCGCGGCCACGGCAGCGGATTGTGCCCCCACTCGCCGGCGATCGCGTTCGGGCCTTCGAGCACGTGGCCGCGAACGACGATGCCGGCGCCCACGCCGGTGCCGAGGATGACGCCGAAGACGACGTGCGCGCTCCGGCCCGCGCCATCGGTCGCTTCCGACAGCGCGAAGCAATTCGCGTCGTTGGTGATGCGGACGTCGCGGCCGAGCATGCTCGCCAGGTCGTCGCGGATCGGATGTCCGTTCAGGTTGACGGAGTTGGAGCCGCGCAGCAAACCGGTGGCGCGCGAGATCGAGCCGGGCGTGCCGACGCCGACGGTCGCCGTGCCCGGCGCCAGGCCAAGCTCACGCTCCGCATCGCGAACCAGCCCGGCGACCGCCGCGAGCGTCGCCTCGTAACCGTCGCGTGGCGTCACCATCGCGCCGGCGCAACCGTTCGCGGCCATCGGCGTCGAGCGCGACGATTTCGAGCTTGGTCCCGCCCAGGTCGACGCCCAGGCGGATGCCCTTCGGCATTTGAGTTGACCCCTCAGTTGACCCCTCCGGCGCGATGAACGAATATTACCTAGTTTGCCACTGCGTTTGATTTGCTTAGGGGGAGATGCGCATGACTCGCAGCTCGAAATGGTTGCCCAAGGCAGCCACGGCGCTGTTGATCGGATTGGCGCTTCCGGCCACGGCGCAACAGCTGAACGTCATCTGTCCGGTGCAGGCCGAGTGGTGCACGCTCGCGGCCACCGAATTCGAAAAGGAAACCGGCATCAAGGTCGGGCTGACGTTGAAGGGCTCGGGCGAATCGTTTGCGCAGATCGCCGCCGAAAAGGCCAACCCCAAGCTCGACCTCTGGTTCGGCGGCACCGGCGACCCGCACCTGCAGGCGGCGGAACAGGGCCTGACCGACGAATACAAGTCGCCGATGCTTGCGCAATTGCAGCCGTGGGCGCAGAAACAGGCCGAGCAGTCGAAGTACCGGACCGTCGGCCTTTATCTCGGCGTGCTGGGCATCGGCTACAACACCGAGCTGCTCGCGCGCAAGAAACTTGCGGCGCCCGCTTGCTGGAAGGACCTGATCAAGCCCGAATTCGCAGGCGAGGTGCAGATGGCCAATCCGAACGCATCGGGCACCGCCTACACGGCCATCGCCACGATCGTGCAGGTGTTCGGCGAAGAGGAAGCGTTCAAATACCTGAAAGCACTGCACAAGAACATCAACAACTACCCGCGCTCCGGCGTGGGGCCGATCAAGGCCGTTGCGCGCGGCGAGACGCTGGTGAGCGTTTCGTTCATCCACGATGTCGTGACCGAGGCGCAGGCGGGCTTCCCCGTCAAGAGCGTCGCGCCCTGCGAAGGCACAGGCTACGAAATCGGCTCGATGTCGATCATCAAGGGTGCGCGCAATCTCGACAACGCGAAGAAATTCTACGACTGGGCGCTGACCCCCAAGGCGCAGGCGCTCGCCGCGCAGGCGAAGCAGTTCCAGCTGCCGTCGAACGTGAACACGCCCGTGTCGCCGCTGTCGCCGAAGACGGCGGACATCAAGCTCATCAACTACGACTTCGCGAAATACGGCGCGTCCGCCGAGCGCAAGCGCCTGCTCGAGCGGTGGGACACCGAAGTGGGGTCGCAGGTCAAGTGACGCGAAGCGACGACCTGCTCAACAAAAGTTCGGAACAATGATGCACCGCGATTTCATCGCAACCCTGCTCGTCCTCGCATTTGCCGGTTTTCCTTCACTCGCGCAGGCGCAACTCAACCTGTACTGCAGCTCGCCCAACACCGCGTGGTGCCAGGGCATGGCGAACGGATTCGAGAAGGCGACCGGCACGCAAGGTTTCGGTCGATCCAGAAGGCCACCGGCGAGATGTTCGCGCAGATCAAGGCCGAGCGCGCCAATCCGAAGGGCGACGTCTGGTGGGCCGGCCCCGCCGATTCCTACCTGCAGGCGGCCGACGACGGCCTGCTGGAGGAATACCGGTCGGCCAACCTCATCGCAACTCTACGACTGGGCGCAGCAGATCACCAAGGCGTCCGCGAACCGCGTCGCGGGCGTCTACGGCGGCATCCTCGCGCTGGGCTACAACACCGAAATCGGCGACAAGAAGAAGCTGCCGGTGCCGAAGTGCTGGAAGGACCTGGCCAACCCCGTCTACAAGGGCGAGGTGATGCTGGGCAACCCGTCGACGTCGGGAACCGCGTATCTCATGCTGGCGACGCTCGTGCAGGTCTTCGGCGAAGACGAGGCGTTCAAGCTGATGGTCGAAGTCAACAGGAACGTCACGAGTTATGCGCGTTCCGGCATTGGGCCGATGACCGCGATCACGCGCGGCGAAGTGTACGTGGGCAGCACGGTGCTGCACGGCGTGATCAACGAGATCGTCCGCGGCTTTCCGGTAGCGCCGATCCTGCCCTGCGAGGGCGTCGGCTACGAGGTGGGCAGCGTGGCCATCATCAAGGGCGCGCGCAACCTCGACGCGGCGAAGAAGTTCTACGACTGGGCGCTGACCGCCGAGGCGCAGAAGATCGGACTCGACCTCAAGGAATTCGCGATCCCGACCAATCGCAACGTCGTGCTGCCGCCGATGGTTCCCAAGCTCACCGACGTCAAGGTCATCGACTACGATTTTGCGAAGTACGGCGCGAGCGAGACGCGCAAGCGGCTGCTCGAGCGGTGGGAGAAGGAAATCAATTCGGCGCCGAAGTAGCGGTAATGCGAACGCGCCGCCGCGCCCTGCTCGCCTGGCTCCTCGTCGGCGCGGTCGGCTTCCGCTTCGTGCCGTGGTATGCGCTGCAGGACACGGTGCTGGGCATCGCGTGGCTCCGCGATTGGGCCGGCAACGACAACGCGCCGGCGCTGTTGCAGGCGTTGCGGTACGGACGGCCCTGGCTGCTGCCGCTCGGCGCGCTGCTCCTTGCCGGTAGTGCGTTGCTGGCGCCCGGACTCGAACGACGCGTTCGCGCCAACGGCATGATCGCCGTCGGCGCCGCGGGCTTCGCCTACCTCCTCGCGCAGGGATTCGCGATCGGCCCTGCGGGCTGGAGCTTCGATGCGCTGACGCATTGGTTCGGCCCGCTCGCGGGCAAGCAATACGGCATGGGGCTGGGCGCGTGCCTCGTCGCCAGCGCCTTCGCGATGATCGCTGTCGCTGGGACTCGCCGGTCGCGGCTATTTCAAGGGCGACGCGTTCGTCGCGGGCACGGTCGTCGCGGTCGGCGTGCTCGTCGCCGTGTTCACGTTCTTCCCCGTCGCTCACGATCCTGATCCAGGCCGTGCAGGACAACGATGGCGCGATGTCGCCGGCCGCGTTCTTCGCCCGCCTGTTCACCGAGAAGATCTGGGGCGTGTCCTGCATCGTCGGGCACACGCGCTGCGGCGTCGCCTGGAACACGCTGCTGCTGGCGATCGCCTGCGCGGTCGGCTGCACGGCACTGGGCCTGGCATTCGCGCTGGTCGTGACGCGGACGAATTTCCGGTACAAGAAGTTCCTGCGCGTGCTGTCGGTGCTGCCGATCATCACGCCGCCGTTCGTCATCGGCCTCGGGCTGATCCTGCTCTTCGGGCGCTCCGGCATCGTCAACCAGCTGCTGGAATGGGCGTTCGGCATCACGCCCACGCGCTGGCTCTACGGCCTGCAGGGCGTGCTGGTCGCGCAGATTTTCGCGTTCACGCCGATCGCCTTCCTCGTGCTGATCGGCGTCGTCGAAGGCGTGTCGCCCGCGCTGGAGGAAGCCGCGCAGACGCTGCGCGCCGGACGCTGGCGCACGTTCGCCGACGTCTCGCTGCCGCTGATGCGGCCCGGCCTCGCCAACGCGTTCCTCATCACGTTCATCGAATCCATCGCCGACTTCGGCAATCCGATCCTGCTGGGCGGCAATTTCGGCGTGCTGTCCACGGAGATCTTCTTCTCCGTCGTCGGCGCGCAGCTCGACCAGGGCCGCGCGGCGACGCTCGGCATCGTGCTGCTGGTATTCGCGCTGGGCGCCTTCTTCCTGCAGCGCCGCGTGCTCGGGCAGGAAGGTCTACACGTCGATGTCGGGCAAGGGCGATTCGGGCCTGCCGACGCCGCTCCCCGCCGGCGCGCGACGCGTCTGCTACGGCCTCGTGCTGCCGTGGGTCTTCCTCACCATCGTGATCTACGGCATGGCGCTGGCCGGCGGATTCGTCGAGACCTGGGGACGCGACTACACGCCCACGCTCAAGCATTACGTGAAGGCGTTCGGCGTCGAGTGGGGGCCGCACGGCATCCTCTGGGCGGGCGCGGCGTGGAACTCGTTCTGGACCACGGTCAAGCTGTCGGCGATCGCCGCGCCGCTCACCGCGGCCATCGGCATCCTCACCGCGTGGCTCCTCACGCGCCAGAAATTCGCGGGTCAGGCGTTGTTCGAGTTCGGCACGATGCTCTCGTTCGCCATTCCCGGCACCGTGATCGGCGTGTCGTACATCCTCGCCTTCAACGTGCCGCCGATCGAGATCACCGGCACCGCGATCATCCTCGTCGTCTGCAACATCTTCCGCAACATGCCGGTCGGCGTGCGCGCGGGCATGGCGTCCATGGCGCAGATCGATCCGAGCCTGGACGAGGCGTCGACGACGCTCGGCGCGCGCAGCGCCACGACGTTGCGGCGCGTCCTGCTGCCGCTGCTCAAGCCCGCCGTGGTGGCCGCGCTTGTGTACAGCTTCGTCCGCGCGATGACGACGGTGTCCGCGGTCATCTTCCTCGTCTCCGCGCAATACGAATGGGCGACGACCTACATCATCAATCGCGTCGTCAACGGCGACTACGGCGTGGCGATCGCGTACAGTTCCGTGCTGATCGTGCTCATGCTGGTCGTCATCTGGGCGATCCAGTGGGCCGTCGGCGACCGCAGGCTGGGGCGCCGCAGCGCGGCGACCGCGGATGTCGGCCAACTGGCCGGCTCCGCCGCATAACAAACGAACGACGTCATGACCGCCGCTTCGATCGAATTCCGCAAGGTCAGCAAGCTCTATGGCGACGTCGCCGCCGTTCGCAGTCTCGACTTCATCATCGCGCCGGGAACGCTGGTCACGCTGCTAGGGCCTTCCGGCTGCGGCAAGACGACGACGCTGCGCCTGATCGCCGGCCTGGAATTGCCCAGCGAGGGCACGATCCTCATCGGCGGCAACGACGTGTCGCAGGTTTCCGCGTCCGAGCGCGACGTGTCGATGGTGTTCCAGAGCTACGCGCTGTTCCCGCACATGACCGTCCTCGAGAACGTGCGCTACGGCCTCGTGGTGTCCGGCGTGGCGAAGCCGAAGGCGGACGAGCGCGCGCGGGTGGCCCTCGCGACCGTCGGCCTGACCGGGTTCGACCGCCGCCTGCCGTCGGAGCTTTCGGGTGGACAGCAGCAGCGCGTGGCCGTCGCGCGCGCGCTGGTGCTCGAGCCGGCCGTGCTGCTCTTCGACGAGCCGCTGTCCAACCTCGACGCGCGCTTGCGCCGGCAGATGCGCGAGGAGATCCGCGAACTCCAGCAACGGCTCGCGCTGACGGTCGTGTACGTCACGCACGACCAGGCCGAGGCGATGGCGGTGTCCGACCGCATCATCGTGATGAACAAGGGCGGAATCGCGCAGGAGGGTGCGCCGCGCGATCTCTACGAGCAGCCGCGCGACCCCTTCGTCGCCGGATTCATGGGCGACGCCAATCGCGTACGCGGAAAATTGGCGCGCCGCGACGCAACGCATGGGGATGTGCTTGTAGGCGGCACGACGCTGACGCTGCCGCATCGCGGGCTGCCGGACGGCGACGTCGACCTGTCCATCCGGCCGGAAGCGATCACGTTCACGCCGCAGGACGGCGCGCCGCTCAAGGCGACCGTGCGCAAGGCCGCTTATCTCGGCGGCCTGATGGAATACACGCTCGAATCCCCGATCGGCGAGCTGTTCGTGATTTCGACCGCGGTCGAGCAGCCGCTTGCCGTGGGCACCGGCGTCGGCATCGCGCTCGCGCACCACGGCGTCGTGGTGATTCCACCGGTAGGCGCCTGACCATGACACAGAGCCTCGCCGCACGCACCGCGTTTGCCGGCCAGCTGGCACGCGCCGCCGGTGCGCTCGCCAACCGCTACTTCAAGCACGAACTGGAATTCGTCACCGAGACCAAATCGCGACAAGACTATGTCAGCGTGGCCGACCGCGCCGTCGAGGCGTTCATTCGCGCGGAATTGGCGCGTGCCTATCCGGACGACACGATGCTCGGCGAGGAAACAGGCGGCGACGTAGGCGAACGGACGTGGGTCGTCGATCCGATCGACGGAACGCTCAACTTCGTCCATGGCGTGCATTTTTGGTGTGTCTCGATCGCCTGGCTCGAAGCGGGACAACGCAGGATCGGCGTGATCTACGACCCGTGTCCTGACGAGCTGTTCGTCGCAGCGACCGGCGCCGGCGCGTCCTGCAACGGCGTGCCGATCCATGTTTCCGCCTGCGCGGCACTCGACCGGGCGCTGCTCGGGGTGGGTTATGTGCACCGCCACGGCATCGAAACGCATCTCGCGTTGACGCGCGAGCTGTCGGAGGCGGGCGCCGCGATCAAGGACATGGGCGCGGGCGCCTTGATGCTCGCGCAGGTAGCCGCCGGGCGCTACGACGCGTATGTCGAGCCGCACATGCACGCATGGGACGCGCAGGCAGGACTGCTGCTCGTGGAAGAAGCCGGCGGCCGCGTGTTGTCCTACCCAGGACCCGGAGGCCTCCTCCTCGGCGGTGCGGTCATCGCGTCGAATGCCGGACTGTTCGACGAGCTAACGACGATCATCGCCCGCACCGCGTGAGGTCAGGGTATTCCGCAAAACCGAGTGCCCTCGTCGATCCAGCCGCGCTGCGTCATTTCCCGCCCTTCGCTGTGGCTGGTGACGAAGCGATGACTTGCCTGCCCGCCCATGCCGTTGTTATAGAGCCGATCGACGGGAACGCGGTCGGGCGCGCAAGTTCCGCCCACCGGCGCATCCGAATTGAACGCGATGCCCTCGTAGAGCCAATACGGATAGGTCTTCACCGCCGCACATTCCACGGGGTCGATCGTGTAGAAGTGCGAGCCGGGGTTGCCGAAGAAGCGGCATGCGGGCAGACCGCGCGGATCGCCGGCCGGCATTTCCTTGAAATTGAATCCCGTGCGCTGCCAGCCTGGAATGACGCCGGCATCCAGGATCGCGACTTGGAACGGCTCTGCGGTAACGAAATAGGTACCCAGCGCACCGTTGTAGAACTCCACGACGACACGTTCGCCGGGCATTTCCGGCGACGGCGCGATGTAATCCGTTTCAAGGATGTCCTCGCCGCCACCGGCCACCGAAGTCATTCGGGTGCTCGTCGCGCGGGCCACCGGATCGCCCGACAATTGGCCGGCGAGGAACGTGAGCGACCAGGTAAAGATGTCGTCGGAGAACGTGGGATCGAAACCATGCTGGACTCCGGTCAACGCGACGAGCTGGCGGCTCGCGGTAAGGTGAGTGAAGCCATCCTCCGTCGCGGCGATGGGGGCCGTCGTGTCGGCGGTGCCGCTGATCGCTAGGAGCGGCAGGACCATGCCGTTCAGACCGTTCTGGTCGCGGCCGAACGCCGGAAAAACCTGCTGGCCGAAGTACGGCACGTAGGTAGCCGCCGCCTTCACCCGCGGATCGAACGTCACCTGCTTGGAGGACTGGCCAATCGACGTCGTCAGCGCCGCGCCGCCCATGAGAATCATCGATTCGCCGCCCAAGCTCGCGCCGAATCCGCCGACCTTGGTTGCGTCGACGTGTGCCGCGTACTGCGCGCCGAACTGCGGGCTGGACAGGACGAGGTCGAGGGATTGCGACAACGCGAGCGGGCGCATCGCCTGCATGGCGACGAATGTCCGGATATGGATCAGCGCGTAGACGACGTCGCTGAAGCTTTCGAGCTTGATGTTCGCGAAGCGCAAGTCGCCGTGGAACGGGGCGACGACGACATACCCCCAGCTGGCGAAAACTCTGATCGCGTTGATGTAGTCGCCGGAAATCGGGCTGCCCGAAAGACCGTGCGAAAACAGCAGGACCGGATAGCGCGCGGCAGCGTCGGCGAAAATAGGCGCCTGGTTGCCCAACTGCATGTGCGGCACGACGACGCCGGTCGGCAGCAGATAGTCCGCGCGCAAATTCATGCCGGACGTCGGATAACACACCAGGACGACGTGCGGAAACGTCTGATTGACGTAGGGTCCGAAGAGCTCGTCATCGTTCGGGACGGCGAGGTTGACCGTAATCGTATTGGCCGGATCCGCGAGGAGATCGGTGATGTAGCGCGGCGTGCTGCCGTTGGGATTGCCTTCCCAGTAATCCTGCGGGTTGCCGGACGCTACGCGCGAAAAATCCTGCGCGATGTTGCTGCAGCCTACCGCATACGGGCCCGGCTGCAGCGGGGGTACCACATCGGCGCGAACGTCGGCTACGCCGAGCAGCAGGACCATCAACGTCGCAACCCATTGCCATTTGCATCGGTGCATCATGTTGCGGCCCGCCGCGGAGAATTGGGAAGAATTTCCCTTATCTTCGGAATGTTCGACTCGATACACCAGCGATCGTTCGAAAGTCGTGTAGGAAATCACCGACACCGGGGCAGGCCGCGGGGCCAAAGCGATGCGCAGGCGTCAGAACGCCTCGACCGGCAGCGCCAGGACGCTGTCGCCGCCGTGAGTTACTGCATGGGCGTATCCCGAAGCCTGCGGCAACAGGCACTCGGCATAGAAGCGCGCGGTGGCGATCTTGGCGCGGAGGAAATCGGCACTGCCGATGCCGCTGGCGAGTTGCTCGTGGGCGATGAGCGCGGCCCGTCCCATCTGCCAGCCACCGGCCACGACGCCCCACAGCTTGAGGTACGGCACCGCGCCGGCGTGCGCGGCGCGCGCACGGGGTCCGAACGCGGGGACGAGCCAATCGATCGCGGCCTGCAGGTCCGACGTGCTCGACGCGAGCTGCAGGCCGATCGCGTTGAGCACCGGATCGGCGTGCGACGCAAGTTTCGCGGCGACCTTGTCGATGTCGGCGGCGATTGCCCGGGCGACAACCCCAGCATCGCGCGCGGTCTTGCGGCCGAGGAGATCGTTGGCCTGGATGCCCGTCGTCCCTTCGTAAATCGTGATGATCCGCGCGTCGCGGTAGTACTGCGCCGCGCCCGTCTCCTCGATGAAGCCCATGCCGCCGTGAACCTGCAGCCCGATGGAGGTGACTTCCTGCGCAATTTCCGTCGACCAGCCCTTGACGATCGGAATCATGAAATCGACGAACGCCTGATGGCGCTTGCGCGCGTCCGCATCGGGATGGGCATGCGTGTTGTCGAGGCCGGCGGCCGTGACATAGGCCACGGCGCGCATCGCCTCCGTATAGCCGCGCATCGTCATCAGCATTCGGCGCACGTCCGGATGCTCGATGATCGGTCCCGCCTGCGCCACCTTCTCCAGGCCGACGGCCTTGCCCTGCACGCGATCCTTGGCGAACGCGACTGCCCGCTGGTACGCGCGCTCCGACAGGCCTACGCCTTCCATGCCCACCGAGAAGCGCGCCAGATTCATCATGATGAACATGTACTCGAGGCCGCGGTTCTCCTCGCCCACCAGATAGCCGGTTGCGCCGCCGTGCTCGCCATAGACCAGCACGGCTGTCGGGCTCGCGTGGATGCCGAGCTTGTGTTCGATCGAAACGCATTGCACGTCGTTGCGCGCGCCCAGAGAGCCATCGGCGTTGACCAGGACCTTGGGCACGACGAAGAGCGAGATTCCCTTCACGCCTTCGGGCGCATCGGGCGTGCGCGCAAGCACGAGGTGGATGATGTTGTCGGTGTAGTCGTGCTCGCCGAAGGTGATGAAGATCTTCTGGCCGAACAGCTTGTAGGTGCCGTCACCTTGCGGCACTGCACGCGTGCGCACGGCCGCGAGGTCGGAGCCCGCCTGCGGCTCGGTCAGGTTCATCGTGCCGGTCCATGTGCCCGCGATCATGTGCGGCAGGTATGTCTGCTTGAGCGCGTCCGTCCCCTTCAACTCGATCGCCTCCACCGCGCCCTGCGTGAGCAGCGGGCACAAGTCGAACGCGAGGTTGGCCGCGTGCCACATTTCCTCGACGGCGGTCTGCACCAGTTGCGGCAGGCCTTGGCCGCCGAATTCCGGATTCTTGGTGAGGCCGTTCCAGCCGTTGTCGCAGAACTGCTTGTACGCTTCCTTGAATCCGGCCGGCGTCTTGACGGAGCCGTCGTCGAGTCGCTTCGCGCCCTCCCGATCGCCCGGCACGTTGAGCGGGTCGAGGACGTTGGTCGCGAACTTGGCGGCCTCGTCGAGAATCGCAGCCACCGTGTCGGGCGCCGCTTCCTCGAATCCCGGCAGCTTGGCGATCTGCGGGAGACCCGCGAGATCGTTCATCACGAAGTGCATCTCGGCGAGAGGGGCGTGATAGGCGCTCATGCTCAGCCCAATCATACCCCGCTGCACTCTACCGCGGCGCTCAATTCGGGGACCAGCTGAAACAGGTCGCCGACGAGTCCGTAGTCGGCAATCTGGAAGATCGGCGCCTCGGCATCCTTGTTGATCGCGACGATGACTTTGCTGTCCTTCATGCCGGCGAGATGCTGGATCGCGCCGGAGATGCCGATGGCGATGTACAGGTCGGGCGCCACGATCTTGCCGGTTTGTCCCACCTGATAATCGTTGGGCACGTACCCCGCGTCGACGGCCGCGCGCGACGCGCCGATCGCGGCGTTCAACTTGTCCGCGAGCGCTTCCAGCATCTTGAAGTTCTCGCCACTGGCCAGCCCCCGACCCCCGGATATCACGATGCGCGCGCTCGTCAGCTCAGGGCGCTCGGACTTGGTCAGTTCCTGCGCGATCACCGTGGCATGACCCGTGTCGGCTGGCGGGGCGACGGTCTCGACGGTACCGCTGCCACCGGTTTCGGCAGCCGCTTCGAATGCGGTACTGCGCACCGAGATCGCCTTGACCGCGTCCTTCGATTGCACTGTGGCGAAGGCATTCCCCGCATAAATCGGACGCACGAAGGTGTCGGGCGAGACCACGGCCGTGATTTCCGACACCTGCGCCACATCCAGCTTGGCGGCCACCCGCGGCAGCACGTTCTTGCCGAACCCGGTGGCAGGCGCCACCACGTGCGTATAGCCACCCGGAAGCAGGCTCAATACCGTCGCGGTAATGTTCTCGGCGGTGGGCTTGGCGAGGTGCGGCGCATCGGCGTGCAGGACCTTCGCCACGCCGGCAACGCTGGCGGCGGCCTTCGCGGCCGCGCCGGCGTCGTGGCCTGCGACGAGGACGTGCACCTCGCCGCCGAGTTGCGTCGCGGCAGTGATCGTGTGCAGCGTCGCGGACTTGAGCGACGCGTGGTCGTGTTCGGCGATAACGAGGACGGACATATCGGCTCTCAGCGAATGATCTTGTTCAGCGAATCACTTTGGCTTCGTTGCGCAACTTGGAGACGAGTTCCTGCACGTCGGCCACCTTGCCGCCGCCCTTGCGCCGGGGTGGCTCCACGACCTTCAGCGTGGTAAGGCGCGGCGTCACGTCCACGCCGAGCGTTGCGGGGTTGGTCGTCTCCATCGGCTTCTTTTTCGCCTTCATGATGTTCGGGAGCGTCGCGTAGCGCGGCTCGTTCAGGCGCAGGTCCGTGGTCAAGACCGCCGGCAGCTTCATCTGCAGCGTCTCCAGCCCGCCGTCGATTTCCCGCTTGACCGTGGCGCCGCCATCGGCGATGTCCACCTTCGACGCGAACGCCGCCTGCGGCCAGTCGAGGAGCGCCGCCAGCATCTGCCCGGTCTGGTTGGCGTCGTCGTCGATGGCCTGCTTGCCCAGAATAACCAGTTGCGGCTGTTCCTTCGCTACGATCGCTGCCAGCAACTTGGCCACGGCGAGCGGCTGCAACTCGACGTCGGTCTCGACCAGGATCGCGCGATCGGCGCCCAGGGCCAGCGCGGTGCGCAACGTTTCCTGGCAGGCGGTCAGGCCGCACGTCACCGCGACGATTTCGGTCGCGATGCCCTTTTCCTTCAGGCGCACCGCTTCCTCGACCGCAATCTCGTCGAACGGATTCATCGACATCTTCACGTTCAACGTGTCTACCCCCGAGCCGTCGGGCTTCACGCGAACCTTGACGTTGAAGTCGACGACACGCTTGATCGGGACCAGAATTTTCATGGCGATGGCCGCAAAATGGAAACTAAGGGCAACTGAGTGGAACAGCAGGGAAACCGCGATTATATCGTTGCCCGCAGCCTCGACACCGGCCTATTTCGAGGGGAAACGGGGACGCGTCCGGAAAGTTGCGGGCGAGCATTCCCCCACGTAGGATGGGTGCCCCGCCCGCTGTAGCTACCCTTCGAGATTCCCGTGACGACGCCCACCCAGATCCCCCCGTCGGATACCGCCGAGATCCTGAAACATATCCCGCATCGCTATCCGTTCATGCTGATCGACCGGATGGAGGCATGCGAACCCGGCGAGTGGGTACGGGTAATCAAGAACGTCAGCCACAACGACGAGTTCTTCGCCGGCGTGCCCGTCGACCGGCGCGTGATGCCGCAGTTGCTGCTGCTGGAATCGCTCGCCCAGGCGGCGGGAGTCCTGTGCCATTACTCGGGCATGATGAGCCGGATCGGCAAGACCATTTTCTTCTTTGCAGGGTTCGACAAGTGCCGCTTCGGCCGCGACGTCGTCCCGGGAGACCAGTTGCTCCTCGAATGCACGATGAAGCGCGCCGCCCGCGGCGTGGCCAAGATCCATGGCCAGGCAACCGTCAATGGCGAAATGGCGATCGAGTCCGACCTGACGGCCGTTATCCGCGACATGGCCGAAGAGGCGGCCAAACGCACCGAAGCCGCCGCGGGCGCGTAGACCTCACGCGCCACACACTAACGGGGCAGTAACTCTGTCGCCAAGTCGTCCAGGAAGCGGGCCGCGGCCGCGCCATTGATGAGGCGATGGTCGAACGTCACCGCGACGCGCACCTTGCCCGCAGCCTCCTGCGGCGCGCCCAGGAAGAAGATCGAACTCGCCGGCGCCACCAGCGTCGGAACCGCGTCCACAATTCCGAACTCGCCGAGGTGCGTGAACAGGATCTGCGTGTCCTCCGTCGCCTCGCCGCCGTCACGGATCGCCGAACGCATGCCGCGCGTGCAGGCGCGCACGAATTCCGGCAGCTTCATGCTCTCCACCTTGCGCACTGCCGCAATGATCAATTCGTCGTTCGGCCGCGCCAGCGCAATGCCAATATTGACGTGATCATATTCGCGAATGCGATCGTCCCCCACCATGACGGAGCGGAATTGCACGTGCGCTTGCGCCACGCGTGCGACCGTGTGCGCGAACACCTGGAATGGCGTCGGTCGTGTGTCGCCCTCCTCCGTGCCGGTCGTGTCGAGGCCGAACAAGGGCACATCGATGGCGAGCGTTCCCGGAATGACCAGCGTCGCGCTGCGCCGCAGCCGGAAGATCAGCGCGCGATGGCCACCGGTCACCCGGCGCTCGCGCATGCCGTCGCTCTCCTGCGATTCCGCGGCGCGTTCCGCCAGATACTTGTCGATGTCCTCGGGCAACAGCTTGTTCGAAGCCGACGGAATCATCGCCAGCGCGTGGTCGTCGAGCCCGCGCTCCTGCGCATGGGCGCGGGTGCGGGGCGGGATCACTCGCTCGGCCTGCGGTGGCTCCATCGTTCCCGCCGCCGCCACGAGCGCAACGGTCGCGTCGATTTCCACGACGTCCCCCGCGGCCACCCGCCACTCCAGCAACGTGCCATCGAACGGCGCCTCGAGTTCGACCGTCGTCTTGTCGGTCTCGATGACGTAGAGCCGGTCGCCGCGGCGCAGCGGCGCGCCGGGAGCGCACAGAAGCTGGACGATCCGCGCTTCGCGCAGTCCCTCGCCCAATTGTGGCACCCGAATTTCGCGCGCGCCGTTCTCACTCATTAGGCGGGCGCTCATTGCATGACTTCCGCCAGCGCCGCATGTACGCGCGCGGCATCCGGTAGCACCGCGTATTCGAGCACGGGGTTGAACGGAATGTGGCCGTCCTCACGCGCCACGAGCAACGGCGGCGACAGGAAGCGATTGAAGCGCTCCTGCGAACCCACGACCTCGGTGATGATCGCCTGGCCGAAGCAGCCGGTGCGCGCATCCTCGGTGACCACCACCAGCCGGCCCGTCTTGGCGACCGAGGCGTCGATCGCCGCCCAATCGCATGGCACCAGGCTGATCAGATCAATGATCTCGATCGATGAACGATCGGCGTGATGTGCCACCGCCCTTTGCACGACCTCGAGGCAATTGCCCCACGTCACCACCGTGATGTCCGTTCCCGATTGCACGATGCGCGCGCGGCCGAAGCCGCGCGGTTGCGGCGGCACTGGATCATGCCGCACCCGCATGATGTGCTTGGGAATGAGCAGGAGCGTTGGGTCGGACTCCTGCAGCGCACTCCACAGAAGGCCCGCGAGATCGGCCGGCGTGCTGGGAACGGCGACGCGCAAGCCTGGGATATGGGTCCAGAACCCTTCGTTTGACTGGCTGTGCCACGTGCTACCGGCCGGCAGGTACGCGCCGTACGGGGCATAGAACACCGCCGGACAGGTCCAGTCGCCGTTGGAACGCCAGCGCAACGTCGCGGCCTGATTGAGCAGCTGGTTGAACGCGGGTGCTATGAAATCGATGAACTGCATTTCCAGGATGGGCCGGAAACCGGTCGCGGCAAGACCGACACCCATGCCCGCGATCGTCGCCTCAGCCAGCGGTGAGTTCACGACACGGCCGGGAAAGCGCGTCGACAATCCTTTGGTGAACCCGAACACGCCTCCCTTCGGATCCTCGACGTCCTCCCCGAAGATCACCGCGTTCGGGATGCGCGCCAGCGCCTCGCGTAGTGTCGTGTTGAGCGCGCCGGCCATCGTGTTGCTCGCTTCTTCCAGCGCAAAGGGCGGTAGGTGGCCTTTCGGATCAAACGGTCCCAGGAGCTTGGTGTTGGCGGACTGGGTGGCCGGTGCCGGCTCGATTTCCGCCGCCGCGTAGGCCGCATCGGCCTCCGCCGTCGCTTCGTCCTGCAACGCGCGCACTTGCGCGGCGTCGAGCGCGCCGCTATCGACCAGCGAAGCGGCATAGCAGGTCACCGGATCGCGCGCCTTCATCAGCGCGATCTCGGCCACGGAACGGTAGATCCGGTGGTCGTCGCTGTTGGTATGCGACGTCATCCGGTCGAGTTCCACCCACAGGATCGTCGGCCCGTCACCCCGCCGCGCGGCCGCGATCGCCGCGCTGCCCGCCTCCGCGACGGCATCCACCGATCGGCCGTCGACATGGCGAAACATCGACGTGCCGAATATGCCCAGGCGGAACGGCAGCTGGTCGAGCGTGGGCGTGCTGATTCCGTAGCCGTTGTCCTCGACGACGAAGATGATCGGAAGGCGATCCTGCACCGCCTGCGCCACCGCTTCGAAGAACTCGCCTTGCCGGGTCGACGCATCGCCAATCGTGCACAGAACGACGCGAGAGTCACCCTTGAGCTTGATTCCCCACGCCGCCCCGACGGCGGGCAGAGCATTGCGAGGCCGTGGGCGTGGCTGGCGGATAGATCCCCAGTCGGCGGAACGAGCCGTGGACCGGCATCTGGCGGCCGCCCGATGACGAGTTGGCCGTCGCCAGATGCTCCCTGGCCATCTCGAGCGGCGTCACGCCCCGCGCCTGCATCAATGCGCGATCCCTGTAGTAAAGAAACAACAGGTCATTCGCCTCGAGCGACGCCGCCAGCGCTGCCAGCGCTTCGTGCCCCTGGCCGGGAATGTGGATCCAGCCGCGACCCTGGCGTAGCAGGCGCTCTTCGCGCAGGTCACCAGCGCGGATGAGGAAGAGTTTGCGAAGGAGCTTGCGCTTTTCCGCAACCAGCTCGTGCAGGAACGTCATGCCACAGGGTTTTCTGGTTTTGAGCCGCAGCCATTGCCGGCCGGCAAGTGTGTAAAGGTTACTTTATTCGTCGTCCGAATGGTGAAACGGTATGGCATAGGGGGAATTTGGACGATTGAATTCGACATTCTTAAATGACTCACCATGTCATCATTTAGATCAGTAGGCATTTAATAGGAACCATGACGCAAAACCCACACATTTCAGTTTCGATCGTTGGACGGCGCGAGATCGTATTGTCTTTATGTCATCTGTCGAACATATGATGTTGTCATTGCGATCTGATCCGGCGTGACGTCCTGCATCACATAACGCTGGCGCATCTTTTTGAATGACGCTAAGTGCCCTTAGCGGTTTCCCGGATACATCTGTTCAGCACAGAGCGAGCTCTCCCTAGAACAGCTATAACCCCAAGATTTGCCGATCTTTTTGGTTCATGCACAGGCTATAGTGGTTTGTCGGATATTATTTGTATGCCACAATACGACCCATCAGGCCACCGCCAGGATATCAAATCTTGCGTTTATCGCCCATTTTCATCGGCCTGCCAGGCATTCTTGACACAAGTCAAACACTCGACCGGACCAAAGTGACTGCAATTAGGCCAAATTGTGGTGGACAGAGGCCATTGAACGCGAGATATTTGGGATCATGCCGTGGTTCGGCGAAGGGCGGCAACTGTCGCGATGCGGGATGGCACCCCGATTTTCGACAGTTGTTGCGCCGCTCCGATCGTATTCGGCTGATTTTGTTGCGTTGTTCTTTTCAATGACCTCGTTATCCCACCTTGTCCCGAAGGAGTGGATCATGAATGCAGTTGCTGACGTCCGGTATCTCCAGCCTACACAGTTCGACCAGATCGAGCCCCGTTTCGACGCCGAGTTCGGCGTCTACTGGGCAACGATGAATCCGCAGCCGCGGCCTTGCTTCAATCCGCAGCTGCTGCTCGAACTGCGCACTTTCATCGATGGCATCATCAATTCGCAGGCGACGATGTTCCAGAATGGGCACGCCCATTCGGTCAATTACGCGGTGCTGGCATCGAAGTCGCCCGGCGTATTCAACCTGGGCGGCGATCTCGCGCTGTTCCGCAGCGCGATCGTCCATCGCGATCGCATCGCAACTGGAGCAATACGCGCGGCTGTGCGTCGACGATCTTTATCCGTGGAATCGCAACTTCGACCTGCCGGTGACAACGATTTCGCTGGTACAGGGCAGCGCCTTGGGCGGCGGATTCGAAGCGGCGCTCGCGAGCAGCGTTCTGATCGCCGAGGAGTCATCGCGCATGGGCTTCCCGGAAGTCCTGTTCAATCTGTTCCCTGGCATGGGCGCATACAGCTTCCTGCAGCGCAAAGTCGGCCGGCGCATCACCGAGGAACTCATCACGAGCGGCAATACTTACACTGCGCGCGAACTCTATGACATGGGCGTTGTTGACGTGATTACCCCGGATGGAACCGGCGAAGCGGCGGTGTACAGCTACGTACGCCGACACTCTCGTGGCGGCAATGGGCGGCGTGCTTCGAACAGGTCCGGCGCGAATTCGAAGCGGTCACGCGAGAGGAACTCGATCGCGTTACCGCAATGTGGGTCGACGCAGCGATCAAGCTTGAAGAACGCGACCTCAAAATGATGGATCGCCTGGTGCGGGCGCAACAGCGAAATGCGCTGGAAACCGCCGGTTCCTATGCGCCGGCGACGCGGGCCATGCCAGCCGTCGCGCGTCTGGCGGCAGTAGGCGGCGACGACTGAACGCTCGGGACTATGGTGTTACGTTTGTTTTGGGTAGAGGCGGTAAGCGCAATAACCGGCCGGCTAGCCACCGGTCGGATCCTTGTCGAAGTCGGGACACTAAGACGAGGACTGTTGCTTTCTGTCGTTCCAACTCGAGATGGGCGTCGAGCGCGGCGAAAGTCCGCTCGGCGACCTGTCCAAATTCTTCGGACCACGCCGACGCCTTGAGACGCATCGTGTCGTGCGTGGCCTTGTCCACGCGGGTCGCGAACTGCATGAGCTGGGTGGCGCCGACGCTTCCCGCACCGCCGCGGAGCGCATGCGCGGCATCCTTTACCGCTTCGTACCTGCGCTGGGCCAGGCCGTCCAGAAGTTGCGCCACCAGACGCTCGCAATCGGAGCGGAAACCGCGAATCAGACGTTCGACGAACGTCGGGTCGGACGAGAAATTCGCGAGTTCGCCCATCACCACCGGATCGAGAGGCGGCGTTTCGACGACTGTCAGCGACGGGCGCTCCTCCGAACGCGACGGCGGCGCGACGTGAACTGCTCGCTGTCGTCCGCCAGGTTCCTTTCGATCGCGTCGAGCAACAACGAAGCGCGAACTGGCTTGGCGACGAATTCCGCCGCGCCCGCACGCTGGCATTCGCCAATTGCATCGGTCGTGACATTTGCCGAGAGGATGATCACCGGAATAGGCTTCGCCGCCGCAAATCGATAGAGCTTCAGCGCCTCCAGTCCACTCACGACCGGCATCGAAAGGTCGAAAGCGCGATATCGAAATTCGCGCGTTCCAGCGCGTCCAGCGCGTCCTCGCCGTTGCTGACGATCGTGGCGACGTGCCCGCCGCTTTCCAGGATCATCTGCGTGACACGCTGGTTCGTCGGGTTGTCTTCGGCGACGAGTACCCGCGCCCCGCGAATCTTGTGGACTGTGGCACCCTGGCCAGCCTTGAGCGCGTGCGCCGGGCGCGAACACCTTGCGCGTGGCGGCCAGCTCTTCGACCAGGTCGATGCCGGCGGCTTCGGATACCGGAAGCGGTAGATTGATCCAGAACGTGCTGCCCACGCCTTCAACGCTGCTGACGCCCAACTGCCCGCCCATGAGCGCGACGAGTTGCCGCGCTATGGTCGTTCCCAACCCCGTTCCGCCATATACGCGCGTCACCGAATCGTCCGCTTGCGTAAACGCTTCGAAGATCGCGGCTTGCTTCGCTTGCGGTATGCCGATGCCCGTATCGCATACCTCCAGGCGAATCATTGCGACGCCGTTTACCGAGTTGGCTACGCTCGCTCGCAAGCGTTATTTCGCCCTGCTCGGTGAACTTGACTGCATTCGACAGCAGGTTCAGCAGCACCTGGCGAAGGTGATGGGCGTCCCCTAGGAACCATGACGTGACCTCCGAGTGCAACTTCGGTGTTGACGACCAAGCCCTTGTATCGCGCCTGCGGCAATATGACCTTGACCGCGCCAGTCAAGAGCTTGCCCAAGTCGAACGGCCGCGCTTAACTGTACGCGGCCCGCTTCGATCTTTGCCGCGTCGAGAATTTCCTCGATCTGTGCCAGGGCGAGTTGCGCCGATGTCGAAAGCGTTTCGACGATTTCCCGCTGCGATACGTGCGAGCTGCGTTTCGCGCAACAGGTCCGTCATCGCGATGACGCCGTTCAACGGCGTCCGCATCTCGTGGCTGACGTTCGCGAGGAACCGCCCCTTTGCCGCATTCGCCTCGTCCGCGCGCTTCTTGGCCTCGGTAATTCGCTTGGCCAACATGCCGACATAGAACGGCAAGACCACCATGGCCACGAGGAAACCGCCGCCGACCGCAATGTGGTGCGACCAGAACGACGAAAAATACAGGACGATGGTGAATCCGATCAGCGAAAGCGCCTGCGAGACATGCAGATAGAGCCGCCCGAACCGGAAACCATTGCCGAAGGTGACGAACAGATAGACGCCGACGACGACCGCGCCGCCTTCACCCATGACCAGCATGAAATAGGTATTTACCGCGTTGTCGGCGACGATGCCCAGGAAGCGTCGGGCGACCGTCACACGAGGATTATATCCCCCGTCGCAAGGATATGAACGGTCAGCGCCAGCGCAAAGGTGAGGAAGCCAAACGCCACGTATAGGCCGTGCCACTCTCCCGATTCAAGTCCGCCGGTAAATACCAAGTCACCCAGCAGCCATAGGGCAGCCAGGAAAGGAATGGCCACGCGCAGCAGCGACTGTTCGAGCTCCGGCCGAGGCGCCGCAGCGATAGTGACCGCAAACCGTCACGGGTGAACCAATTCCGAATCACGGGTCTGGAAATGATTTGACCACAGGTTTGGGTACTTTCATTCTACGCTGGTCCTGACGATCCATCCCTAGGGAATATTCCGCCCATAGCCGGCCATTTCTCGCCCGAATCGACGCTTCTCAAGTGACCGCGCCGCAGCTTTGTTGCCGTCGCGCGGCAGTTAGACGTGAAAGCTGCCCGGTACCAACCTCCCTCGTCCCGGAGGGCGGCACGGCCGGCCCCGGACAGCAACAGGGAGACCGCAAGGGTCGTGCCAGCGGGCAGACACCCTTTCGAGCACCTAGGCCCATCATGCGATGGTTGCTCCGGCTATGGCGTTGGAGCGGAGAGCTCCGTTGGTGCCTCTTTCAGATAGGCAAGGACCACGGGCCATAGCCTGGACTCCGCATTGCGTCGGAAAAATCCGAAGTGTCCGATCTTGGAGAGCCCGACTGCATCCGGTTCGATGACTTCGTGTCCCGCATCGAGGCCAGGATAAGTCGCCAGTAATCTTCGAGCACCCGCCTTGGTCGCGAAGGCATCGTCACTGAAGGAAATCGCCAAGGCAGGAGCGCGTATGTCAGCGTAGCGTGCGAGCATCGCGCGCGCGCGCGAAGAATCCGGGTCAGTGATCTCGGGTCGCAGTTCCGGTGTTCGACGTGCGGCCCATTGCATTGCCATGCCCGCCGGGATGTCCTCGCCCAAGTCTCAGCATTCGGGCCGGGAAGTACCCGAACATGCGGGTCAGCATCGGCATGACGACATGCCACATAACCGCATCGGAATGCGGTGCGCTTGCAAGGTAATCACCGTAATATCCCGTGTGCGCCGCGATGAAGACCAGTCGCGAGAATTCACCAACCGTTGGCGCGCCGCCGATGATCAACGTACCGATGCTGTGAGCGACTCCGACAAGCTCGGCGCGATGGTAGCCGCTCGCATCCAATTGATCGCGCCGCCACAATCCCACTCGGACCAATCCTCGACCGAGGCCGAAATCCGCGCAGCTTTCGTGGCCGCGACCTCCGATTCCACGATAGTCGAAGGTCAACACCGGAATCCCGCAGCCGCGAGAAACCTCGCGAAATGACGATACGCTGAGCTGCTATCCCACCGCCGCCGGCAACACGACCGCGCGAGACGGTCCGAATCGCCCGTCATTTCGAAATGCGTTCCACCCAGTTCATAGCCATCGAGTGCAGGAACCTTGACCTTCACACCCATCGGCCGCGCCGGGCGAGTGAACGCGCTCCGCAATGCGACGCCTCGAACCGACGTGTCAGCGCTGCGTCCGGTCCGTCACTTCGCGTATGCGCTTCCAGATTCGTCGCATCAAAAGGTTGGCACCAGCTTCATGGGAACATGTTGACCAGGCCGCGCTGCATGCCGATCGCGACCGCCTCCTGGCGATTTGCCGCGCCAAGCTTTGTACGTACGGCGTCCAGATGGAATTGCACCGTTCGCTCGCTGATCTCGAGCTTACCCGCAATGTCGTCGGTAGTAAGTCCATGCGCGACATTTCGCAGAACCTCGCGCTCTCGCGGCGACAAAGGCGCATCCTTCAATCGCGACGGAAGTCCCTTTCAATTACCGATTTCATGAACCATTCGTGGAAATAGTGTCCGAAGGACAGCAAGTCGGGCAAGTTGCGCTGGATCATTTGCATGCGGACCGGATCAACGGGGCAATCTGGAATTGAATACCGTCACGATGCCACCATGGCCGATGTCGTATAAGGCGTAGATCAACCCGCTCAACGTGCCATATCGTGCCGCATCGTCGAGAAATTCATCCACGCGCGCACTTCGACCGCGGAAATCTTTTTGCTCCCAGAGCACCGGCATCGTGCTTCTAGGCGATCAATTGCATGCGAGGATCGACTTCAACATAGGCCTTCTGATCGTAGAGCATCATCCATTCCGCCGGCATGGTCGTGAACACGAAAAGTTGAGCTTCCTTGTCCGGCATATTGCTGGTCGTCAACGCATACGCGAAACTGTCAAATCCCAACCCTCCGACGATCGCCTGCACCACGGGGGCCAGTTCCTCTCCCCGCGCTGCGGCATCCACGAGCGGCTGGAGAACGTGCGGGAAAACGCCCGTGTTGGGAATCGCCCCAGATTTCGGGTCAAGGAGTCGCATTGGCATGATCCTTTGCCGCGAAGTATCGAAACCATGTTAATTCAGTCCCCCAACCTCTGCCACACCCCGCCCACCAGCCCCTCGATCGGACGAAAGGTCGCCTTGTACGCCATCTTCCGGCTCTCGGCGATGTAATAGCCGAGGTAGAGGTAGGGCAGCCCCAGCGCCTTGCAGCGCTCGATCTGCCACAGCACGTTGTAGGTCCCGTAGCTCATCCCCGCGACGCTCGGGTCGAAGAACGTATAGACCGACGACAGGCCGTCGACCAGTCGATCCACGAGGCTGACCATCCGCAGGCCGCCCTCGTCCCGGAATTCGTAGAGATCGGTCGCTACGTTGCTGTGGAGGAGGAAGTGCTGGTACTGCTCCCGGCTATCCTGGTCCATCCCGCCGCCGGGATGACGGTACCTTTGGTAGCGTCAAATACAGCGCGTAATGGTCGGCATCGTAGGCTAAATCACGCCTAATTGCCGTTAACGTCGCGTGACTCCTGTTAATCCGCCGTTGCGTCCGTCCGGGCAGGAAATCGGCCACCGGCACGCGGACCGGGACGCACGCCCGGCAGTGATCGCAATAAGGCCGATAGGTGAAAGCGCCGCTGCGGCGAAAGCCCAGGCGGACGAGTTCGCTGTAGACCCGGGTGTCGATGAGGTGGCTTGGGGTAGCCACTTGGGACCGGGCCGCCCGGTCAGGCAAATAGCTGCAGGGATAAGGCGCCGTCGCGTAGAACTGCAGCGAGGTCAGGGGAAGATCGTTTAGCTTGCTCATGGCAGCTCGATTCTGGATCCCTCGAACGCCCCCGCGTGCCATCCGGCAACGGGTTCGGTCGAGTGTATCAATTCGCTCAAGTGCCCCGCAAACACCGCGCGGCGGATCGGACGGGCTCCGAACGAGCGAAGGTGGGCGGTCTCCTGCTGGCAATCGATGAGCGGCACATCCAGCTGGCGGAGCAAGGCGACCAGATGGACGAGTGCCACCTTGGACGCGTCGGTCTCGCGCGCGAACATCGACTCGCCAAAGAAGACGCGCCCCAACGCCATGCCGTAGAGCCCTCCGCATAGTTGCCCGTCGCGCCAACTTTCCACGGAATGCGCCACGCCGCGCCGATGCAGCTCGCAGTAGGCGTCGACCATTTCCGGCGTGATCCAGGTTCCCCGCTGGCCATCGCGCGGCATCGTGGCGCAGTTGTCGATGACGTCACGGAAGGCGGTATCGATCCTTATCTCGAATTCGTGCCGCCGGACGCGTTTGGCGAGCGAGCGCGACGTCCCGAATTCGTCGACGTACAGGACCATCCGCGGATCCGGACTCCACCACAGGATGGGCTGGCCCGCGGAGAACCACGGGAAGATGCCGCGGCGATACGCGGCGATCAGCCGCTCCGGCGAGAGATCGCCGCCGGCGGCGAGCAGCCCGTTCGGCTCGGCCAGCGCAGCGGACAATGGCGGAAACGGTGCGTCCGGACGCAGCCAGGCGAGCACGTCAGTCCGACAACACGCGCAGCGCGGCGGAATGAAAATCGCGCCGCCAGAGCACGATCAGGATCGCCAGCGTGAACGCCGATGAAGTGGTACGGGGAAACGAACCACGTGCCGGCGGCGAAGCCGAAATAGTAGGCGCGTATGCCGCGGTTGAAATCGTCGCCGGCCAATGTCTGGAGGCGCGAGAATCGCTGGGCGTAGCGCTCGAGTTCGTCATCGGCGGCACCAGGACCGGGCGCGGCACCGATCAGGATCGACACGAAATTGAACTGGCGTAGCGACCACGTGAATTTGAAGTAGGCGAAGATGAAGATCACTGCCAGCAGGATCACCTTCACTTCCATCACCTGGCGCGCCGCCGCGTGCCCGAACGGCAACTCGGCGGTCAACACGATGAGCCGGTCTACAGTGCCCGCGATGGCAATCAACCCGGCGATGACGTAGGTCGTCGTGCTGGCATAGAACGACACGCTCTGCACGAGATTGCCGATCAGCGACGAGTCGACGATGCGGTTCTCGCGCCCGACCATCTGCCGCCCCCAGCCGAGCCGGTATTGCTCCGTAGCGCCGCGCAATGCGCGCATCCCGCGGGTCTTGTGATCCGCGTAATACCCGTATGTGCCCCAGCCGACAAAAAAGAAGATGAGCGCGATCCAGTCGATCGGTGCGAATCCCTTGAGCAGTTCGGCGTACATGGTGGTATCCGGCGGTTCGGCGAGAAGTTTAGGCGCTTCGACCCGTTCCGGTAAGGACTGCCGTATCTGCCAGGAAACCGCGGGCGACGGTAGAATTGCACACCGTGTCCCGGTAGCTCAGTGGATAGAGCGACCGCCTCCTAAGCGGTAGGTCGCCGGTTCAACTCCGGCCCGGGGCACCAATCCTCAGACGTGCCACGTTTTTGGATTAATTCCGCCCCTCAATCGAGGCCGAATTTGCGCGAGCAAGGCTGCGGATTTATCGCGTTGACGCCCCAAACCGCCTCGGCCTAGTATCCTGTGGCGTCACGGTCCGAACGTCTTCTGCCCAACCTCGTGAAATTCTCTCCCTTTTGGCTCGTTTTGTTACTGGCATTGCCGGTTCCCTGCGCCTATGCGGCCGATGCGGGGATCGTCTCCATCGTCGACGGCCCTTGCCGATTGCTGCGCGACACGACCTGGTACAAGCTCGTTCCGGGCGCGCGCCTTCGCGAAGGTGACATCCTGGTCGCGGCGGGAACCGGGCAGATCCAGGTCGAGCTCGCTACCGGTGGCGCCTTCAATCTCGGCGCGCCGGGAACCTTGTTCGCGGTCGCCGTGCCAATGTCCGGGGACAAGCTCACAGGGCCGGTCGAACTCTCCCTCACGGAAGGGTGGCTCAAACTCTCCGCGAACGCGCCGCCAGCCGGCTTTCGAGTGCAAGTGGATCCAACGTCGATCGAAGCGATCGAGGCCGTCGTCGTGATGCATGCCGCACCGGGCGCGATGGAACTCTTCGTCGAATCGGGCATCGCGAAGATTGGCGAAGTCGGCACACCCAAAGGAAAGACTTCCGTCGGCACTGAGTTGAAGGGGGGCGACTACGCGGCGCAGTCGACGGATCGTCCACTGCGTCTCGAACGGCTCGAGAGGCCTGGCACGTCCGGGATCGGGCCTGGCAATCGGTGAGCGCCTGACCGAACATCTCATCCAAGTTGGACGCCGGGTCGGTGCTGACCAGCAGCACCCGCTTCCCCACATCAGCCAAGGCGATCGCGGCGGCGCAGGCCACGGGATGCTCTCCCCGACCCCACCTTTCCCGGTGAAAAACAGTTGCGGCGGAGGCGCGCACAGCAAGTTCGAGGAGCGGAGCTGTCATTTAGGGATTTGCTATTTGCACCGCCGCCTTGGTTTTGTCCCCAAGTGTCGGCTGTCCGCCCCGCATCCGCATCGGCCGGAAACCAACGACGGCGCAGCCAGAAGGCGACGCTGACCAGCGATATCAGCACCGGCACCTCGACCAACGGGCCGATGACCGTAGCAAAGGCGATCGGCGAAGCAATGCCAAAGGCGGCGAAGCGACGTATGGAGAGCTCGAAGTTGTTGCTGACCGCTGTGAAAGCGATGGCTGTCGTGCGTGGATCGTCTGCCTGGATCAATTTCCCCATCCAGAAGCTGACAAAAAACATGATAAGGAAGTAGAGGGTGAGCGGGATTGCGATCCGCACCACATCGACTGGGAGTTCAAGCACCATCCCGCCCTTGAGGCTGAACATCGCGACGATCGTGGACAGCAGCGCGATCAGCGTGATCGGCCCAATCTTGGGAAGGAACCGGGTTTCATACCAATCATTGCCCTTGGCCCGGGTGAAATAGAGCCGCGTCAGGAACCCAGCGACGAACGGAATGCCGAGAGAGATAGATGAGAACGGATTGGGCAAGGGGGGAGGAGCTTGACATTGATAGACACTGCCTTCAAGCCCCACAAGTGGCGGCAGAACCGAGAGGAAGAACCACGCATAGACGCTGAAGAAGACGATCTGGAAGATCGAGTTGGAACGCGACAAGGCCGGCCACATACTGGTTATTGCCACCGGC
>CAVWIM010000017.1:0-22041 GCA_963755065.1 uncultured beta proteobacterium | reverse complement strand
CATCGAAACAGGGGTACGTCAACAGCCCAATCGCCCGGAAAAGCTCGGCGGACGCTGTCCGGGCACCGCAAGTCTACAATTTAGACTAGCGCTCGCAGCACGGCGTTCGTTTCGGCGGCGCAGCGGTAGAATCCTTGAGCCACTTCGCCAAGTCGCCCGTCCGGCGACAGGCCAGCCCGTATCCTCCCGAACCCCAAGGCGCTTCCACCTTCGCCCGGCTCGCGACGTGTCATCAAGTGCCCTGATCATCAAGCTCGCAGCCATTGGCGATGTGGTGATGTCGCTACCTATGGTCACGGCGATTCAGGCACAGGATCCGAACGCCCGGATCACTTGGATGTGTGGGCGTGGTCTCGCCCCGCTTGTCCGCCAGGTGGAAGGCATCAGCGAGGTGATCGAGGTTAACGAGGCCTCGATTCTTGCCGGCACACCGATCGCCAAAATCGCGGCGGTGGTAGGTGCGTGGCAAAAGACTTTCGGTCGGCGCTTTGACGCTGTCTACGTCGCGCACTCCGATCGTCGATACCGCGTGCTCACGTGGGCTGTGCATGCCAAGACCGTACGAAGGCTCGGAGGTGGAAGCGGGAATCGGGCGATCGTACCGGGGCGCACCCATGCCGACGAATACGTCCGCCTGGTTACCGGTCGAGACGATTGGCGAGCGCAATCGTTTTCCGCGCCAAAGTTGCGGCTAGGAATGTCGGAGGCGCTGGCGCGCCGCATCGAGCAGTTCAACCCGGACGGACGTCCACTTATAGCGCTGACCCCGGGAGGTGCGCGTAACGCTAGTCGCGAAAGCCCATTGCGACGCTGGCCCCTCGAACGCTACGCCGCCCTGGCGCGCGCTCTTCACGAACTTGGCTATTGCGTGGTGCTTACCGGCAGCCCGTCGGACGGTTGGGCCAGTAGTGCGTTTTCCGACCATCCGGTGCTGGACCTCATCGGCGCGACCGACCTGCCATCTCTGGCATCCGTTCTGCAACGATGCGCCGCAGTGATTGCCCACGATTCGGGGTCGCTTCATTTGGCCCGCCTTGTCGGCACACCTGTAGTTGCTCTGCTCGGGCCCACACCACCTGCGATGTTGTTCCGGCCGGATCCGCGCACGATCGTACTGTGGCCGGGCGAGTCGCTCTCCTGCGCGCCTTGCTATGATGGCAAGGAGTTCGCGAAGTGCGCCAACAACGTGTGCATGCAAATGATCGAGGTCGAAAGCATCTTGCGGCACCTGCCCGCGAAGTTCGGCGTTGCGAGCGATGTGACACCACCCCATCGAGCGGTCTTCTAGGTTTCTTAGTCGATCCTTCTTAGGGCCGAGTCCCCGCCCGAAACGCGGGAGGGGGACGATACAGGCAGGTCAGGCATTGCCATGGTGGTGTCGTACCAGGCAATCGCCGCCGGCACGTCGCCGACGAACGCGGCGCGATGATCGGCGACCACGACGGCGCGATCGCACAGTTCTCGAATGTGCTTCAGTTCGTGCGAGACAAATACGATCGTCACGCCGCGGCGCTGGAATTCGCGGATCTTGGCGATGCATTTGGCCTGAAACACCGTGTCGCCTACGGCCAGCACTTCGTCGATCAGCAGAATCTCCGGGTCGAGGTGCGCCGCGATGGCGAAGCCCAGGCGCGCCGTCATCCCCGTGGAGAACGTGCGCACCGGCTCGTCGATCGAGTCCTCCAGTTCCGCAAATTCCACGATGCGATCCATTCGCGTGGCCACCTCGGCGCGCCGCAAGCCCAGGAGTACGCCATTCAGCATCACGTTGTCGCGGCCGGTCAATTCCGGATGGAATCCCGCCCCCAATTCGAGCAGCGGAGACACGCGGCCTCTCACCGCGAGCGTGCCCGTCGTCGGCCGGATCACGCCGGCAATCAGCGCCAGCAGCGTGCTCTTTCCGGCACCGTTGCGCCCCATCACGGCGATCGATTCCCCGCGCGCAACCTGCAGCGAAAAATCGTCCAGCACAACACGGTTCACGGCGCGCATGCTCCGGAGCGCGCGCGGTGGATTGAGGATCAGGTTCTTGATCCCGCCACCTCGGTGCAATGCCAGCGAATAGCTCTTGCCGACGCGGTCGAATTCGATGATGGGGCCGGACATCAGAGCGCCTCGGCGAATTTCCATTGCAGGCGGTCGAAGACGGCCTGTCCGACGGCAACCGCGACTACGGCGATCACCGCGGCCGCACCCAAAGCATGCCAGTTCATGGTGCCGTCGATCAGCAGCGCGCGCCAGGCGACAATGAGATACGTGAACGGGTTCAGGGCGATCAACGGTTGGAACATCGGCGGCACCATCTGCCGCTCGTAGATCACCGGCGTCACGAAAAACAGTACCGTCATGCCAAGCCCGATCAGCCGCTCGAGGTCGCGGAAGAAGATGCTGCAGGAGGCGACGGCCAGCGCGATCCCGTAGATCACGAGGCCCTGGACCACGAACAGCGACCGGCGCGCCCCAAAGCCATGCCGGTGACACGGTGCCGCGCCCGAACAGCAGCGCCAAGCCTGCCAGGACGGGAAGGCACAACAGGAAGTGGAGCCCTTCGGTGAGTACGGACGACGCGACGATCAGATAGCGCGGAAACGCGATCTTCTTGACCAGGGATGCGTTGTTGGTGAATGCCCGCGGTGCCAGCTGCAGCGAGTTGTTGAGCCACTGCCACGGGAACAGTCCGGCCAGCAGGAAGATGAAATAGCCTTCGATCTTGACGTTCAGGATGGCCTTGAAGGCAATCCAGTACGTGACCGCGAACACCAGCGGATTCAGCAACGACCAGCCGTAGCCCAGAACCGTGCGCTTGTAGCGGACCTTGATTTCCTTGATCGTCAGCGCCGTCACGAGATCCAGGTAGTGTGCAAGCCGCGGCGTCGACTGTGTTGCCAACTGCGTCGCCGACTGAGGTGCCGACTGAGGTGCCGACCCGGTCAAGGACCTACTCCCGGCTCACGCGGCGCATGTCGGCGTCCACCATCATCGCGATGAGTTCGCCGATGCCGGTCTTCGCCTCCCAGCCGAGCACGCGCTTGGCCTTGGCCGGATTGCCCAGCAGCAGGTCCACCTCGGCCGGACGGAAGAACTTGGGATCGATGACGACATGGTCCTCGTACTTGAGGCCCACGTGCTCGAACGCGATGCGGCACATATCGCGCACCGTCGTGGTCACGCCGGTGGCGATCACGTAATCGTCGGGCTTGTCCTGCTGCAGCATCAGCCACATGGCCTCGACATAGTCGCCGGCGAATCCCCAGTCGCGCCTGCGCGTCGATGTTGCCCAGGCGCAGTTCCTTCTGCTTGCCCTGCTTGATGCGCGCCACGGCGTCGGTGACCTTGCGCGTGACGAATTCGATGCCCCGCAGCGGCGACTCGTGGTTGAACAGGATGCCGTTGGACGCGTGCATCCCGTAGCTCTCGCGATAATTGATGGTGCTCCAGTGGCCGAAGAGCTTGGACACGCCATAGGGGCTGCGCGGATGGAAGGGCGTCGCCTCGTCCTGCGCGTCAGTCTGCACCAGGCCGAACATCTCGCTCGTGGACGCCTGGTAGAAGCGGACCGCCGGCTGGAGTCGCCGCAGCGCTTCGAGCATGTTCACGACGCCGACGCCGTTCACCTGGGCGGTGACCTGGGGTTGCGCCCACGACGTTCCGACGAAGCTTTGCGCGGCCAGGTTGTAGACTTCGTCCGGACGCGCCGATTCGACCGCGCGGCAGAGCGATGCCATGTCGGTCAGGTCGCCGTGCACCAGAGCGATGTCCTGTTCGATGCCCAATTCGCGCAACCGCCAATTCGACTCGGTCGCCCGCCGCGCGACGAATCCGTGAACGGCGTAGCCCTTGCGCAGCAGGAGACTCGCGAGGTAGGCGCCGTCCTGGCCCGTGACGCCCGTGATCAATGCGGTCTTGCCCATCGTGCCGATTTCCCCGTCGCCTAACTGGTTGATTGTGGTGCCGCGGAAAAGCTCTTTATTATCGCATTTTGTCTCCCTTTCAATGCCTTGGCGCATAAACGCGCCGCCGACCCTCAAGCTTCCTCAGCGTCCGGCCATCCCATGCGCATCGCCATCGTCCACGACTGGCTCGACACCTGGGGCGGCGCCGAGTTGGCACTGGCCGAGTTGCTGCGGTTATTTCCCGACGCCGACGTATTCACGCTGGTGGATTTCATGGCGCCTGACGGACCGTGCGCGACTCGGATCGCGCACGATCCGCACGTCGTTCATCCAGAGGCTGCCGTTCGCGCGCACGGCATTCCGCCGCTACCTTCCGCTGTTTCCGCGCGCGATCGAGAGTATCGACGTTTCCGCCTACGACCTCGTCGTGTCCAGTTCGCACGCGGTGGCCAAAGGCGTGCGCACCACCGCCACGCAACTGCATATCTGCTATTGCTACACGCCGATGCGCTACGCCTGGGACCTGCGGGACCAATACCTGCGCCAGGTCGGCCTCGATCGGGGCGTCAACGGCCGGGTCGTGCGCCGATCGCTCGCGCGGCTGCGGGAATGGGACCGCGTCGCAAGCGGGCGCGTCGATCACTTCGTCACCATTTCCGCACGCCATCGCGGAGCGCATCCGCCGCTGTTATGACCGCGATTCCACCGTGATCTATCCGCCCGTCCCTGCGCCGGCGAACGAAGACGGAGGCGGCGAGGAGTTCCACCTATGTCACCGTGTCGCGCTTCGTGCCGTACAAGCGCGTCGACCTGATCGTCGAGCGCGTTCCGGCTGCTGCCCGAATCGCGAACTGGTCGTGATCGGCGACGGCCCGGAACGCGCCCGCGTCGAAGCGGCGGCGGGGCCCAACGTCAAGCTGCTGGGCCGCGCGCCGGACAGCGAGCGCGACCGCTGGCTCGCGACCGCGCGCGCGTTCGTGTTCGCCGCGGAGGAGGATTTCGGCATTGCGCCACTGGAAGCGCAGGCGCGCGGCACGCCGGTAATCGCCTACGGCCGCGGCGGCGCGCTGGAGACGATCCGCGGACTCGATGCGCAAGTTCCCACCGGCGTACTGTTCCGCGAGCAGACGGCCGAGGGCGATCGCCGCGGGCGTGCGCGCCTACGAGGCCAGCGCCGACCGCATCACGGCGACTGCCTGCCGCGAGAACGCGGCGCGCTTTTCCGCGGAACGGTTTCGCCGCGAATTCTGCGGCCTTTGTCGCCGCCCGGCGGGCGGAATTCGCGAACCGCGAACACGTCCGATGAAGCGCAGCCTGCTCAAGGACAACGCGCCGCTGTTCGAATGGCTGGTGCGCCTGTTCGATCCGTTGCTCGTGATGCTCGACGGGCTGGCTCGCGTATCGCTGGTATCTCGGCACCTGGATCCTGCCCGAACGCTATCTGCTCGCGCTGATCGGAATGGCACTTTTCTGCTTCGCGCTGTTCCCGCTGCTGCGCCTCTATTCGCCGCAGCGCGGTGTGACGCTGTTCGAGGAGGCGGGCCGGTTGGTGAATGCCTGGCTGCTGATCGCGGCCGCCTGGTTCGGGTATCTCTTTCTGTCGAAATCGGGCGCGGATTTTTCGCGCGCATGGTCGCTGTACTGGATCGTGTTCGGCGCGGCGGCGCACTTCGCGCTTTCGCGCCGCCATCCGCCTCGTCCTGCGCGACTTGCGCCGCCGCGGATACAACCAGCGCCACGTCGTGATCATCGGCGCCGGGCGCCTGGGTCAGGACATTGCCCGGCGCCTCGCGCGGACGCCATGGAGCGGCCTCTTCGTGCGCGGTTTCTACGACGACGACCCGGCGCTCGCCGGCAACCGCGTCGAGGGAGTCGACGTGCGCGGGCCAGTCGATGCGCTCGCGAGCCATCTCGCGGCGCAGACCGTGGACCAGGTCTGGATAGCGCTGCCGCTGCGCGCGGAGGCGCGCATCCGTGAATTGCTGCTGCAACTGCGCCAGCACTCGGTGGAAGTGCGGCTGGTGCCGGACATCTTCAATTTCACGCTGCTCAACCATTCGATGACGGAGGTCGCAGGGCTTGCCGGTGATCAATCTCACCGAGTCGCCGCTCTCCGGCGTCAATCGCGTGATCAAGGGCGCAGAGGATTTCGTGCTGTCGCTCGCTGCTCCTCGTCGTCGCGTCGCCCGCGATGCTGCTGATCGCCCTGGGCGTGAAGCTTTCCTCGCCCGGCCCGGTGTTCTATCGCCAGGAACGAGTGACCTGGAACGGCGAGCATTTCCAGATGCTCAAGTTTCGCACGATGCCGGTCGACGCCGAAGCCGCGACAGGACCGGTGTGGGCGCGTTCCGGCGAGCAACGGGCGACGCCCTTCGGCGCGTTCCTGCGCCGCACGAGCCTCGACGAACTGCCGCAACTCATCAATGTGCTGCGCGGGGACATGTCGCTCGTCGGCCCGCGGCCCGAGCGGCCGGAGTTCGTCGAACAATTCCGGCGCCAGATCCCGGGCTACATGCAAAAACACCTCGTCAAGGCGGAATTACCGGCTGGGCGCAAGTCAACGACCTGCGCGGCGACACGGACTTGACGCGCCGTATAGAATACGACCTGTATTACATCGACAACTGGTCGCTCTGGTTCGACTTGCGAATTCTCTGCCTGACACTTTGGCACATCCTGACCAGCCGCAACGCGCTCTGACCGGCGGCGACGCGGCCGTGGCGGCCGATGACGCGCCCGTTGCCCGGCACTCGCGGCCGGCCATTGTCGGCCGTGTTGCTGTCCTATCTGGCGTTTGCGGTGCCCGCCAGCTGGTTCCCGTCCTCTCCGGTGAAGCAATGGGGCGCACGCGATCTCACGCTGCCACGCGGGACCGGCGGCGCGCTCAACAACGAATTCGTCGTCACGGGAACCGACGCCGCGGGGCAGGTGTATGTCGCGGTGACCACGGATTTGCGCGCACGCGACTACGCCACGATCACCTGGAGCGCGCATAACGTGCCCGCGGACGCCGACGTGCATTTCCTCTGGCGCACGGATTACGCGCCGAAGAAGATCTTCAGCGCGCCGGTCGGCGTCGAGGCGGGCCGTTTGCTCCCGGTGACTCTGGCCAACGATGCGGGATGGCTGGGCCACGTCACCGGCATTGGCCTCGCCATCCGCGGCACGCTCGCGCAGCCTATCGTGATTTCCGGAGTCGCGGCCAAGCCCTCGGGGGCGATCGACAGTCCTGCAGGACCGCGCACGAGAATGGCTCGCGTTCGAACGCTGGAGCGGTACGTCGATCAACACGATCATCGGTGGCGACGACGTGCAGCTGCTGCCGTTGCCGCTGTTACTGGCGCTGTCGATCGCGCTTGCTGCGGTGTTTACGCTGGCAATGCGGCGGTTCCGTGCCCCCGCCATCACCGCGGATCTTGCCGCAGCGCATCGCGATCATGTTCGCCGTCTGCTGGCTCGTCCTCGACGCGCGCTGGACATGGAACCTGGCCCGGCAGGTCCAGGCGACGATCGCGCAGTACGGCGGCAAGGATTGGCGCGGCAAACACCTGGCCGCCGAGGATGGAACGCTGTTCGAGTTCGTCGAGAAAGCGCGCGCCGAACTTCCGGCGGCGCCGGTACGCATTTTCGTCGCCAGCGAAGCCGACTACTTTCGCGAACGCGCGGCATTCCACCTCTATCCGCACAACGTGTATGCCGAACCGCGACGCAACGAGCTGCCGGCGCCGGAACGCATCAAGCCCGGGGACTGGATGCTGGTCTATCAGCGGCGCGGCGTGCAATTCAACCCGACGACCGGGAAGCTGATCTGGGATGGCGGGACTCCGGTCTCCGCGCAATTGAAACTCCGCGGCGAAGGCGCCGCGCTGTTCCTGATCCAGTAGCCGGCATGGACGCCATCGCGCTGCTGTTCGGGATTGCTGTTGCTCTGGACGTTGGGCATTGCTGCTCTCGCGGCGCTGCCCAATCTGGAAACGCGCGCGAGTCGAACCCGGTGGGATACCCTGGATAATCGGCGTGGGAGGCTTGGCGGGCTTCTTTCTCGCCACGCTCTGGCTTCGCGCGCTTTCGTTCGCAGGCATCCATTTCAGCATTGCGGCCATCGCGCTGCCGCTGCTGGCAGCAACGCTGGCGCTGGGCGGCTGCGCCGCAATGCGTCTGCGGCGTACGCCGCGCGACGGCTCGTTGCGCAACTCGATTGCGCGCGCATTGACCAATATCGGGGCCGCGCTGTCCGGGCGCTCGCTCGACCGTTCGTCCCGCGTTCTCTGGCGCCTGCTGCTGTTGTGGCTCGCACTGCGTTATGCGCTGCTCTTCATCGAGGTGGCGACGCGCCCGCTCTATCCGTGGGACGCGTGGACGCAATGGGCAACCAAGGCGCGCGTCTGGTACGAGTTGGGCCGAATCGTTCCGTTCGCGGCGACCGATGAGTGGTTCGCCGCGGGCGGTGCGGCGTACTTCGATGCCGGGTCGCGACTATCCAGGCACCGTCGGACTGATGCAGGTCCTGGCGTGCAATTTCCTCGGGCGCTGGGACGACGCGCTGATGAACCTGCCCTTCTGGATGCTCGCCGTCGCATTCGCGCTCGCCGTGTTCGGCGCACTGCGCGCGATGGAGTTCACGGCGCCGTGGGCGCTGGCGGGAACTTGGCTCGTCGCCTCGCTTCCGCTCGCCAATGCACACGTCGCCCTCGCGGGCTACGCGGACCTGCCACTGGCGATGTATCTTTGCGTAGCCGTCCTTGCGTGCCTGCGCTGGCTCAAGGCGCGCGAGCCTGCCGACGCCGCATTGGCATTGCTGATGCTCGCCGCGTGTCCGCTGCTCAAGGTACCGGGCCGAATCTGGGTAGTTCTCGCGTTGCCGGCATTGCTCGTCGGATTGCTGCCGCGGCGCGGTCCGCGCATCGTCGGCGCGGGCTTTGCCGTGGCGGTGCTGGGGCTTTTGTACCTGGCGCAAACGAGTCCGGTGATCATGGGCTATCGACTCCATCTCGACTTCGCGCCGGCCTGGGACGCGCTGGCCGCGAGCTTCTTCCTGTACGACAACTGGCATCTGCTCTGGTACGGCGCTGTCGCGGTCGCGCTCCTGGGAAGGCGTCAGCTGCTGGCGCCGTCCGTGGCGCCGCTGACCTTCGTCGTCGCCGGCGGCGTGATTTTCATCGGGTTCGTACTCTCGTTCACCAACGCCCGCGACTGGGTTGCCGACCAGAGCACAGTCAATCGCGCGACGCTGCATGTCGCACCGCTGATGGTCATCTGGATGCTCGTCGTGTTCCGGACGTGGGCACAGACGCTGCACACCCTCGCCGCTACCGAGGCGATCGCAGCTACGCCCGAAATGCCGCCCGACGGGTCTTCCGAAGTGCTTCCATCCGCGCCGCCGCCGACGGCGATCGTCGCCCTGATGCTGCAACTGCCGGGCGTCACGCTCGTCTGCATCGACACCGCGAACCACGCGCTCGCCCTGCGCGCGCTCGCGCAATCGTGCGCGGCCATCCGCTTCGCGCGCGTGCTGTTCCTCACCGACAGCGTGCCCGACGGCGTGGCGGTTCCCGGCGACGTCGAGATCGTCGCCATTGCGCCGATCACGTCGCGCGACGCCTATTCGACTTTCGTCCTGAAAGATCTTCTCCCGTTCGTCGACACCGGGCACGTCCTGCTCGTGCAGTGGGATGGCTATGTGGCCAATCCCGGCGCATGGGACGCGGCGTTCCTCGAGTGCGACTACCTGGGCGCCAAGTGGTACTGGCATCACGACGGGATGCGCGTGGGCAATGGCGGATTTTCGCTCCGCTCGCGCCGCCTGCTCGAAGCGCTCCGCGATCCGCGCATCCAACTCGTCGAGGCCGAAGACACGACCATCGGCCGCACGTTTCGGCCGCTGCTCGAGCGCGAGCACGCGATACGCTTCGGCAGCGAAGCGCTGGCGGACCAGTTTTGCGTTCGAAGCGGCGTATCCGATCGGGAAGCCGTTCGGCTTTCACGGTCTGTTCAACTTCTGGCAGGTCATGCCGCCGGCCGAACTGGCTGCGCTGCCTCCGCTTTTTTCCGACGCCATCGCGCGCTCCCCGCAACTCGCGCAGCCTGCTCGACCAACTGCATGTCGGCGTTGCAATGGGCGCCGGCGATCGCGATTGCGCGTCGGATATTGGCCGCCGAGCCGGCCCGCGACGACGTCCGCACGCTGCTCGCGACTGCGGAAGGCCATGCGGCGTCTGGCACTCGGCGTCGGCCGCAACGACCCCTGCCCGTGCGGCAGCGGCAAGCGCTACAAACATTGCCATGGCGCGAGCGAGGCCGCTGCACCGGCGCTCCGCGATACCCGCTCCGCGAGCGAACTGATCGCGCGCGGGATGCAGGCCCATCAGCGTGGCGACATCGCCGCCGCCGAGCGCGAATACCGCGCCGCACTTGCGGCCGCGCCAGAACATCCGGCTCGCGCTGCATTACCTTGGCGTGGTCCACTATCAACGCAACCGCCTCGCCGAGGCGCTGCCGCTCCTCGAGCGCGCCGTCGCGATCCAGCCGGAGGAGCCGGAATTCCATAACAACCTGGGCCTGGCACTCGCCGCAGCGGACCGGACGGATGAGGCGATCCTGCGCTATGAGCAGGCGCTCGCGCGTAAACCCGACCTTGCCACGGCGTGGAACAACCTGGGATTGGCGCGCCAATCCGCGAACCGGCTGCCGGAGGCGATCGCCGCATTCCGCGAGGCACTGCGCTTGATGCCCGCGTTCGATCAGGCGCACTGGAACCTGTCGCTGGCGCTGCTCGTTACCGGCCAGTATGCCGAGGGCTGGCGCGAATACGAATGGCGCTTTTCCGCGCAGACATTCGGCGCGGCGGCCACGTCGTCGGCGCCGCGCTGGCAGCACGAAGACCTGGCCGGACGTGCGATCCTCTTGTCCGCCGAGCAGGGTCTTGGCGACGCGCTGCAGTTCGTGCGCTTTGCCGACCCGCTTGCGCAACGCGGCGCGCGCGTGATGGTCCGGGCGCCGGATGCGCTCTCCGCGATTCTCGCGAGTGCGCCCGGCGTCGCGAGCGGTGCTGCGCGCCGCCGACGCATTACCGGCGCACGACTTTCAATTGCCACTGCTTTCGGTCGCGGGAATGCTCGATATCGACGAGCGCACGATTCCCGCCGCCGTCCCCTACCTCGCCGCTTCCCGCGACCACGTGGACGCGCTCGCTGCATCGATTGCCGCGTTGCCGGGAACCCTGCGCGTCGGCCTTTCGTGGGCCGGCAGCGCCCACCACGCCAACGACCGCCGCCGGTCATGTCCACTCGCAGCGCTGGCACCGCTCCTCGAACTTCCCGACATCGCGTGGTTCTCGCTGCAAAAGGACGATGGCGAGGACCAGATTGCGCAGGTGGCATCCGCCGCGCGCATCCGGCTGCTCGACGCACGCAACGACTTTGCGCGCAAGGCCGCGCTGATCGAGGGCCTCGATCTCGTCATCAGCGTGGACACGAGCAATGCGCATCTCGCGGGCGCGCTCGGCAAGCCCGTGTGGATATTGCTTCCGTTCGCGCCCGATTGGCGGTGGGGCCTCGGCCGAAGCGACAGCCCGTGGTATCCGACCGCGCGGCTCTTCCGGCAGCCGCGCGCGGGCGACTGGGCGAGTGTCGTCGCCGATGTGCGCGCCGCGCTCGCGGCGCGGGGGAAGGAAAACACCAGCGCAACCGAGGGAAACTGACGGTCCCTGAGGACAACTGGGGGCAACTAGCCTGCGCTCGCCAGCGCTTCCGGCGCGCGCTCGGCGAGCGCGTGCAGGTAGGCGGCCTCGAGATGGCGCGTGTGCGACACCATGTCCGTCAGCGGCGAATGATCGAGATTGGCGCGAATCGCGTTGCGCACGCGCCCCATGAACGCGTCGTCCGTGGCGAGCCGCACGGCAATGTCGACAAATTCGCGGCCGCCTTGCGCCACCGTGTCCAGCACGCCCAGGTTGGCGAGGATCGAATACGTCGACCGCTCACCGTGGCGCTTGCCGACCAGCGTGACGACGGGCACGCCCATGGCGAGCGCTTCCATCGTCCCATTGACGCCGCCATAAGGCAGCGTATCCAGCACGAAATCGATGAGCGTGTAGCGCGACTGGTTTTCGTTCTCGTCGCGGCCCTGCGGCAGGAACAGCAGTCGATTCGCAGCAATGCCCGCCGCCGCAGCCATCTGCTCATAGAGCGGGCGCAGCGCGGCATTGTTGGGTGAAAACGCGAGCTTCGCGCCCGGCAGGCGTTCGAGCACGTCGCGCCACAAGGCCAAGCAGCGCCGCGACAGCTTGAGTGGACCCACGAATGCGCCGATAACGATCGTGTCCGACGCGATACGGAGCGCCCCGCGATCGTATGGATGCGTCGCCGCGGGCGCAACCGACCGCCACGGATAGACGCAACCCTCCATCGGAAGCAGCGTCTCGAGCATGAGCGCCTGGTTTTCCGGAAGGTCGGCGAAGTTGTCCGTCAGCTTGTAGTCGATCGCGGACAGGCCCACGGAGCCGCAGCTTGCGATGTGAGTGATCTGCACGCGCGCGGGCTTGTGCGCGAGGATCCCCGGCCGCGCGCCCTTGGTATGTGTCGAAAGGTCGACGAGGAGGTCGAGGTCGTCGCGGGCGATCAACGCGGCCGCCTTCGTATCGTCCAAGCGCGCAACGACTTCGAAGCGGTCGGCGATGCTCTCGAATTTCTCCGTCCACGCGTCGCGCGCGGCCGTCGTCGAATAGAAGAACAATTCGAACCGTCCACGGTCATGATGCTGGATGGCCTGCCACGCCTGCTTGCCCATCACGTGGTCGCGCAGGTCCCCGGAGAGATAGCCCAGGCGGAGCCTGCCCGGCCGTCGCGGGGGGTGTGGCAACTGAGGTGGCGGCGGCGTGCCGTAGACATGCTTTGCCGCCGTGTCGTATGTCGCCGCAAACCGGTGCAGCATTTCGGGTTCGACATCGAAATTGAGGAGGAGGAAAAGAAGCTCCTCCAGCGCGTCGACCAGCTCCAGCTCGTCGCTTGCGGGGAAGCTCTCGCGCCGCAATCCCTCGAGGTAGGAATCCAGCCTCGCGTAGTCTCCGGTGAGCTGGCTTACTTCCAGCGCCTGCACGGCGAGCGCCAATGCCGTCGGACAGTTCACCTCGAACGCACGAAAATTTGCGCGCCACGCATCGATCTGGCCGGCGGCGAACAGGACTTCGCCCAGGTTCTTGTACGCCGCGGCATCGTGTGGATTCAGCGTCAGTGCCTGCCGGTAGGCCGCGATGGCCGCCTCCCATTTTTCCTGCTGCTGGAAGAGGACGCCGATGTTGAAACACGCCGCCGCGAAGTCCGGCTGCAGCACCAGCGCGCGCTGGTAGGCGAGCGCCGCTTCGTCCACGTCGCCGCTCATCTGCAACGCCACGCCAAGATTGAAGTAGGTTTGGGCGTCCGAAGGCACGAGACGCAACGCCTGGCGGAACGCCCAGGCGGCGGCGGCGCCGTCGCGGCGCGCGAGTTCCGCCTGACCCAGCGCTAGCCACAACGGGACACGGTAAGGCGTTCGGTCCAGTCCCTCGCGCAACAAGGCCGCGCCATGCTCCGCGTGATGCGCGGCGAGGGCGACCTGCGCCGCGGCAATGCGCGTGTCCGCGTCGTCGGGTGCGAGGGCAATTGCCAGCGCGAACTCGCGTTCGGCAACGTCGCGATCGCCGCGATCACGCGCGAGGACCGCAGAGAGGCGATGCGCAGGCGCATAACCCGGTTGCGCCGCCAGTACGCGGGCATATCCCGCAGCGGCGGCGGCAGCGTCGCCCTGCTGATGCGCACGCACCGCGTCATTCCACCATTCCGCGAGTTCCCTGGCGCTCGGCTCATTCGGGAACGGTCCGGCGAACAGCGCGCGCAGCCTGCCGGCCAGTTCGTCGGTAGTGGCGAACACCTGCTCGACCAGCGCCGGCGCATGGCCCGGCGCGACCGTGGCCAGCGACCACACGTAGCGCGCCGGGCGCGCCACGAGGAAGGGCCCGGTTGCGGCGTGCAATCCAGCCAGGTCGACCAGCACGTCAAGGTCCCTCGCCGCCAGCGCGCGCGCGTGCGTCGCGTCGGGGTGCGGCGGAAGCTCGCGGAATTCGGTCTGCGCTGGAACCTCCGGCAATGCGGCGCGCGTGAGATCCGCGCTACCCGCGCAAACGATGGTCATCGTCGCATCGGTGGTTGCCAACTTCGCCACGGTGTCCTGCACGGCCGCGCAGGCAGACGCGAACAAGGCGCTGTCCGGCGCCGGCACGAGCCACGCAAGGCGCCCTGCCGCGCCGCCCGTACGAACAGGCCACAGCGACGGAATGAGCAACGACTCGGCCGCGCACATCGCCGCATGCGTCGCCGCGAGTTCCGCCGCCAGTTGAGGCATCGTGCGGATGGATTGCGACGATGATACGGCGCAGCGCGTCGATCTCGGTTTGCTGCCAGGTGCGCGCGCGCAGCGCTTCGATCAGCGCCGCCGGATTGTGCGCAAACGCTTCGCCTACGACCAGCGCCAGGAGGACCGACGGCAGTGTCGCCGCCCTCGGCACCAGTTCTCTGATGAAGTCCTCCCGCAACGCATCGCGGGGCGCCTGTTCGAGTATCCGCACCAGTGCCGGCGTGTAGGCGGGCAAGGGCGACAATTCCGGATTCACGGATAGAAGCCTGACGAGTTTCGTCAACGCCGCGCGATCGCCCTGCGCCGCCGCGGCCGCACTGTGCGACGCTTGTGCCTTGAGTTCCAGCGGCGCAAGAGCCAGCGCTTCCGCCGCGGGCGCCTGCGCACCCGCGTAGTCGGCGCGCGAAAGCAGGCTTTCCGCCAACGCGAGCCGCGCCGCGAGAAACCGGGTGTCGATCCGTGCGGCGTCGCGCCACGCCGCGATCGCTTCGTCGGCCAGCCCCAGCTGCCACAGCATTTCGCCCAGGTGAAAGCGGGCATCGACGTCACGAGCGTTTTCATGCGCGGCGCGGCGGAAGCACAGCACGGCGTCGATCGGCCGGCCCGCCCACATATGCGTGCGTCCGCGCTGAAGCCAGTCGGCGTATTCGCTGGCCGCCATCAACGGAGGTAATGCCTCAGTCGCGCGACCAGGGACGCCGGCGCCAGACGATACAGGATGCGGCCAGGCAACTTGTGGCGGATGGCCACAGCGGCGTGTGCGATCCGTCCGCCGACTCCGCGCGGCGGTGCCACGACAATCCGGTCGCGGCGGTGGCGGCGACCACGGCGCGATAGCCCAGCGCATCGCGTACGCGAGCGTTGGGGAATGGCTGCAAGGCGGTCGGCTGCAACGATGGTGGCAACTGAGCCGATTGTGGCAGCGCCACCGCTGCGTCATAGCACGCGAAGGTCGCCTCGGTCATCGCGTGCAACGATGCGTGCGGCATGGCCAGCGCCGCGGCGGATGCCTTGTCGCGGCCGCGCGGCGTTCGCCGTGCCGAGTACCGTGAGCAACCGTTCCAGCATCCGCTTTTCGTCGCGCCACTCCGTCGTCGGTCATCACCCAGCCCGCTCCGCTGCCGCGCACGCGCTCTTCCAGTGCGCCGATCGGCGGCACGAGCACGGGCCGCCCGGACGCCCAGGCCTCGGAAAGCGTGTAGCTGAATGTTTCCGGCCCCGCTGAAGGATAGAGGACGAGCGGCGACGCGATAATGCACGAGAAGGTCGCGCAGATCGGCCGGGTCGTAGCGGCCATGGACGGTGAACATCGCATCGCCGGATTGCCACGGCCCGTGCTCGACGTCCATGTAGCCGATCAGCACAAAGCGCACCCAGGCGCCGCGCGCGCGCGCCAGCGATACCAGCCGTTCGAGGCGTCGCGCGCCTTTGTCCGGGCCGATCGCGCCCAGTACGGCCACCGTCGGCGCGCCGTCGTCGGGCAGCGGCAGCGCCGCGCGTCCCGCGGCCTGGCGCGGCAGAACGCCTTCGGGCGTGCCGTGCGCAATCAACTCGGCCGCGGCAATCCGGGAAATATCGCTGGAGCATGTCCGCCGCCCAGCGCGAGGGCGCGATCCGGAACGCCGCGCGCTGCAAGAGCTTCCGGTGTCGCTCGCGCCACGCGGCGATGTCCACGCCGCGCGAACGGCGGCTGGGCGCCCAGGCAGCGTGAGCACATGGCGACGTTGGTCTGTCCGCCGCAGTACATGCCGTCGGTGCCGAGGAAGGTGATCGTCGGGCACGCGAAGTTGAGGTCGTGCACCGTGTAGCCATACGGCACGGGGACGTCATCGAGCGCGGTCAGTATCCCTTCGCGGCAGGCGGAAATGTTGTGCAGATGGAGAAATGCAACGCCGAACGTCGCACAGATTCCGCCGAGGAAGTCGCGCCAGCGCTCGTGTGCACCGCGCACGAATTCGAACGTGACGACGCTGCCGTCGGCGCGGTGCTCCTCCACTTGCCAGCGGTCGTCCACGGCGATGGCGAGATAATGCCGCCAGCGGCCGAGGGATCCCGCGATCAATGCGCGCACATGCGTTTCGGTGCCGCCGCCGTGGTAATGGATGATGTGAAGCACGCCGCGACCTGGCGCCGCATCCACGACCAGCCGCGCCGCGGCCGCTTCGCGCAGTGGCCGCAGCGGATCTGCCGCGATGTACGCGTGGACCATGTCGAGGTAATGCGGATGGCGCTCGAGCAACAGCGCCATGTTGCTGGCGCCAAGCTCGGCCTTTTGCCCGACGAAGGAGCGGCCGCCGGTGTGCACGACGAATGCGTTGTCCGCGAGCACATTGCGCCAGCCGGCACGCGCCGCACGCAGGCACAGGTCGTTCTCCTCGCCGTAGCCCAAGCCGAAAGCGGGGTCGAAGAGGCCGACCGCGTCGAGCATCGCGCGCCGCAGGTACAGGCAGAAGCCGACGCCGGTCGGCAGGTCGGGATAGGTTGGTACGGCCGCCGCATCCATTGCCGCCCGTACAGGTTCCGCATCGCGTTCCAGCGGCCACGGGTTGTCCTCGCAGAAGCGCGGAAACGAGCAGATCTCCGCGTTGTTCGAGAACGGCGTGATCGTGCCGATTGTGGCGTCGGTGGTCGCGCAGTGCAGCAGTGCGTCGAGCCAGCCGCGCGGTGACGATCGTGTCGGAATTGAGCAGCACGACATCCGCGCGCGACAATTGCATGCCGCGGTTGGCGGTGCCGGTGAAGCCCAGGTTGTGCTCGTTGCGCAACAGCATCACCTGCGGATGCGCGAGGCGCTCCAATTCGGCGAAGTAGGCGGCGATGCCCGGATCGGGCGACGCATCGTCGATCAATACCAGGCGCACGTCGGCGCGCAGGTGCGTGAGGACGCTGCCCACGCACGCACGGACATCGTCCGGCGCGTTGTACACCGGCACCACCACATCGACGGCGTGGCGGAGCGTGTCCTGAATCATGCGCCGCGCACGCGTTGCCACCAGAGCCGCACCCGCAGCCACGGAAGCGAAAACCACCAGCGGGCGCTCTGGCGGTACGCGATGATGCGCTCCTGTGCCGCAATTGCGCGTTCGAGGCGATCGCATTCGGCGCCCTGCGCGGCCACCGCCTGCCGTGCCGACGCCAATGCGCCCGCCAGTCCGTCGCGCTCGTCGTTCAACGCGTCGCGTTCGGCCGCGTGCGCCGCCTGCACTTCGACGAGTTGCGCGTCGCGTTCGACGACGATGCGCTCGCGATAGGCGGCGATCTCTTCCAGGTGCTTCACATGCCCGACTTGCGCATCCATGCGCGCGAGCTCGCCCTCGGCGCGGTCGGTGAAAAGCGACAGCGACGCACCGAAGGGAAGCGCCGCCGGCGATCGCGCAGCGACCACGACAAAGTACATCGCGGCCGGCGGGCGAGCTGCGTCGACCCGCTCCGCGTCGCCCGTCCACGCCTCGACCGTGTCGCCCGTCTCTTCATTCCAGACCGCGGAGCCGAAGAACCGCCGCTGCCGGAACCAGCGCTGAAATGGAAAGGCGCCGCCCAGCAGGCCCTCGAGCTCCGCGCGATCCGGCTCGTGCTGATGAAAGGGATTGCGATAGTTGCGCGCCGCCGAGTATTCGGCCGGGTTCGGCGCGGACAGGACGAGCATGCCGTCCGGCGCGAGAACGCGCGCGATCTCGGCCAGCATGCGCGGTTGATCCGCGCGCGGCAGATGCTCGATCGTCTCGAACGACACGACGACGTCGACACTGGCGTCCGGAAGCGGCAACGCGACGGCGCTGCCTTCCTCGAAGCGGACGTTGGCGACGGCCGAATAACGGGCGCGGGCATGACGAATCGCGCCGGCATCGATATCGATTCCCGTCACCGAGGTGGCCACGCCCGCCAGCAACGCGCTGCCGTACCCTTCGCCGCACGCGACATCGAGGACGCGCTTTCCCGCGACATAGCGCCGCGCGAACGCGTAGCGATGCCAATGCTCGTGCGCGATCTCGCCGGCGATACCGGGGACGAATCGCTCGCCGGTGAATTCGAGATCGGAGGGCATCGCTTGCGCTCAATGATCGCGCCGACTTGCGGGGCGGGGTATTGAAATGAACTAAGCTGAGCTTCGAACGCCGCGAGATCGAGTCCCCGCAGGCGGACGTCCGGCAGAGCGCGTCGCCGGAGTTGGGATGTGATGCTCCGCGTAGGAGTCGGAGAGGGAGCGAATCATGCGCTGATACTGTGTGTAGTGCTTCGCCGCTTCACGTTTGAAAAATTCCACGCTTCGCTTGCTCAGTACCGGCGTGACCTTGACCCCCTCTTCGCGAAATACGAGATCTTCGGGAGCGGGGAGGAAGTCTGGCACGACTCTGGGTCTGCCCAAGGGTTCATCGGTGTATTTTATTTTCGCGCTCATGGATCTGCTTGCCCTTTCTCCCCCATGCCAATGATGCGAATAGCTCCCGATCGGCAAACGAACCGGACGGACGGAATGGCACCGACGTCGGGACCAACGCAGATACATATGTCCTGGTCCTCACGGTTCGTCATCCCGCTCGAAATCCGGACCCAGCTAGTTACCGATGCTACATCGTAGCCAGACCAACCACCTTCTGGTCCTTTCAGTCACCGCGCAGAGCCACCCGTTTGAATTCTAGCCCGGAAATTTTAGAGTAGGATTCAGCAGTTGCGGGCGTCGCAGCCGCGCCGGTCGAAGGCCGATCCCGCGGGCGCCGGGTTGCCGGGGACGCTCGGCTGCCGCCACTGCCGCCACGCGCGTGAAGGCGATGTATCCTGTTAGTGAACGGGCGCCAGCGCGTCGCGCAGGACCCGTCACTCCTATCGGCCCGCAGCGACCCTGCGGTATCATCGCGGCTCATGTTCCCGCTGCGCGTCGACCGCCGGCATTCCGAGCCGCACCGCGGCCGCGACGGCCCGGCCCGTTCTGACACCGTCCCGATTCTTGCGTCACGCAGCCATCGCCGTTGTCGCCCGTAATCGCGACCGACCTCGCCTGCATTCCTCACGAAGTCAGCTGCCGCGCCCGATGGGCGCTATCCGAAGTCCCCAATGATGAACACGCCAGCCGCTGAAAATTCCGACGCCATGGGGATCGCCATTGCGCATCACCAGGCCGGCCGTCTTCGACAAGCCGAGGCCGCCTATCGGCAGGTTCTCTTGGCATCGCCACGCAATTTCGAAGCATTGCGCCTGCTTGGAGTGATAGCCCTCCAGGTTGGGGACTCGGACAATGCGATCAGACTGATCAACCAGTCACTGGCGCTGAATCCGACGAATCCGTGGGCGCACCACAATCTGGGTGAGATCCATCGTATGCGAAACGAGCGAGACCTTGCCGCCGCTTGTTTTGCCCACGCGCTGTCGCTGAAGCCCGATTTCGCCGAGGCCATCGCCAATCTCGCCCGCATTGATGGTGCCATGGGACGTCATTTGGAAGCCGAAGCGGGATATCGCGCCCTCTTGGCGCTTCGACCCACCGACGCCGACGCACATCTCAGCCTCGGCAACCTGTACCTGCAGCTGAACAGGCTTGACGAAGCACGCATCTGCTACGAGCGGGCGCTCAGCCTCAAGCCCGGCTTCGCCAGAACAGAACAATCTCGGCAAGGTCTTTCAGGTCGAAGGCAAACTCGAACAGGCGATCCCATGTTTCCAGGCGGCCATGTTTGATAGTCCCACCTTTCGCGCTCCCGCACAGCAATCTGGGCGCCGTGTTACAAGAGCTGGGCAGGATCGACGAGGCATGCGCCTGTTATCAAAAGGCTCTGTCGCTCGACGCCAATCTGGTCGACACGCGCGTCCGCCTTGGCACCACATTCCATGCCTTGGGCCGGTACGCCGATGCACGTGCCTGTTACCGGGAGGCACTCTCTCTCAAGCCCGATGATGCCGACGCCCAACTGAATCTGGGCAATGCCTACTTCGCGGAGCGGCGCTACGCCGAGGCCGAGGCAAGTTGTCGCGACGCACTGCGCGCAAATCCCGAACTGGCGCAGGCCCACAGCAATTTGGGCAATATTCACAAGGCGCAGGGCGACACCCAAGCCGCCCTTGGCCTGCTATGCCGAGGCCATCGCGCTCCAGCCGGATCTTGTCGAAGCGCGTTGGGCGCACACCATGTCCCGGCTACCCCTGGTTTACGGCCCTGGCGAGTTTCCCAGCGCTGCAAGAGCGGACTTTGCGCAAGGGTTGCGCGAGCTCAGCGAATGGTTCGATGCGAATCCGTCCGCCGACGGCTCCCGGGCCGTGGGCAGCCAGCAACCTTTTGCTCTTGCGTATCAGGATGAAGACAATCGCGCCCTGCTATCGCAGTACGGCGACCTTTGCGCCCGGCTGATGCGGGACTGGTGGGAGCGCCAGGCGCTGGCGCCGACTCGACCGGCCAGCCATGGCGGCGCCATTCGCGTCGGCATCTGCTCGGCACACGTGCGCAACCATTCCGTCTGGAATGCGCTGGTCAAAGGCTGGTTACGCCACATCGATCGCGGTCGTTTCTCGCTGCACGTATTCCACACCGGGGCCGCGCGCGACGCGGAGACCGAATATGCGCGATCGCGTGCGGCGCATTTCGAGCAGGGGCGACACGGATTGCGCGGATGGGTGAATGCCATCCTGGGCCAGCACGTCGATGTGCTGATCTATCCGGAGATCGGCATGGACCAGATGACCGCCAAACTGGCGAGCCTGCGGCTTGCTCCCGTACAGGCCGCCAATTCGGGGAGTGCCGGAGACCACGGGACTACCGACGATCGACTATTACATATCAGCGCAGGATATGGAACCCGCGAACGCGGCGGCGAACTACCGTGAACGCCTCATCCTGCTGCCGCATCTGGGCTGCTGCTATAACCCCTCGCAGCTGCCGGATGTCGACGTGGACTTCGCAGCGCTGGGAATCATGGCCGATGTCCCGCTGATGCTCTGTCCGGGAACACCGTTCAAGTACGCGCCGCAACATGACGCCGTGCTGGTCGAGATTGCAAATCGCCTGCGACGATGCCAATTCGTTTTTTGCAACGACCGCTCTACGCAGCTTTCGGGCAAACTGCAAATGCGTCTCGAGGCTGCCTTCGAGACAGCAGGACTGGATCCGCGCGCATACTTGGCGTTCATCCCATGGCAGCCCCGGCCACAGTTCCGCCGTTTGCTTGAGCGCGCCGACGTCTGCCTCGACACCATCGGTTTTTCCGGATTCAACACCATCATGCAGGCTGTCGAAAACGCGCTGCCGATCGTGACGTTGGAAGGTCGATTCATGCGCGGCCGCCTGGGCAGCAGTGTTCTGCGACGCATGCGAATGGACGAGTGGGTCGCCGCGTCGGTCGGCGAGTACGCCACGATGGCTGTGCGACTGGGACAGAGTGCCGAGCTCAGGCAGAGTGTACGCGCGCAAATCGTGGCCTCGCGTGATGTCCTGTTCGACGACGTTTCCCCGGTACGCGCGCTTGAGGCGTTCCTGGAACAGGTCGCCCGGCCGCGGTAGCGACCGCGCGCAATCCTGGTTTGGGGATGCTGCCGGGATCAGTATGATTCAAACAACGGCGCGGCACCTCCGCGACGTGGTCGCACGGCCACCGCCGTACTATCGGCACGCAGGGGCCCTGCGGTATCATCGCGTCTCATACCAGTCGAGCGTTGCCTGGTGGAATCCCGCGCCGCGCGGCGGCCGCACCGGCGCCCTCCCTACTCTTCCACCGTCTCGACCGCGACGTCGCGCCCGGTGAACACCGCCCCTCAGACCCGTTTTGCTCCTTGC